>CALGUG010000068.1 GCA_937902315.1 uncultured Chloroflexales bacterium | reverse complement strand
AGACAAGTTCCACTCTGCCGAAGGCCAAATAGAATGAAGCAACCGAATTTGGTATAAGTCGTTGGCTGAGCCTGCCCAAGCCAACCAGCTCTCTCAGCTTGAGGGCCGAGCGCGCTTAGGCACCCTTCTCCCGCAATGGCGGGAGAAGGGCCGGGGATGAGGGCAGAAGCTCCCATCTGATAGCCGGAGGCGGACGCGCCAGCAGCCGAATGGGGGCTAGACGCCTCTCCGCCAAACGATGAAGCGATGGCAAGACACAAAAAACAGGCTCTTGACGAGCCTGTTTCAAAACAAGTGTATACAGCAGTCAGCTAGCGCTCGATCAGGCGAATAGCCAGCAGGCGAATGATCCCGCCGTCGCCGACCCCGACCGGGTCGAAGCGCAAGCGCGTGATCAGCCCGTTCCAAGCGGGCTCATCCGCAAGCTCCAGCCGATAGCGCACAACCTCTTCCGTATCGGCCAGCTCCCAACGCACCGAAGCCTCGTCGCTCATCGCACCATCGCGGTCGGCGAAAAAGAGCTGAGCGTCGCGCACCTGAGTGGTATGCGCCAGCTCCAGTTCGATCGCGGCGATGCGGCTGCTATCGAGCTCGAAGCTCGGGCTGACGATCCGCCCATCTTCACCGGGCAGCAGCAGCCAACCCTCATCAAAGCCCTGATCTTCGATCTGCACCGTCTGCCAGCCCCAGCGCGTCTCGCGAAAATCCCAGCCGCCAGCCATACTCTGCTCTTGGGCGTTGGGCAGATAGGCGTAATCGCTCAGCGGGGCGGGGAATTCCATATCGATCAGGGCCTCGCGATAGCTGCCAAAGCAGGCTTCGACGGCGGCTAGATCGAGCTGATGGCGTTCCAACAGCAATTTGGGCGGCTTCAAAACATCGTCGGCGATCACAACGCGCGCGCCGTTGGCCAAGCTGGCCTCGATGCGCTGCTGTATCGTTGTACAGGCCGCGTCCCACAGCTCGCTCGGTTGGGGCGTGGCCTGCGCGCCGCTCTCGTTGAAGGCCACCAGCGCATCGTAAATAGCTTGGTTGATCGAGAGGTAGTTGGTGCGCCCGGCGTAATAGGGCAGATAGAGCTCTTGCATGCCATCGGGCACCAGCAAGAAATCGGCTGGCGCGGTTCGCTCGGCCAAAAGGTCGGTCACGCGGCGCTCAAGGTCGTAGCGCTCATCGCCGCGAAACAGAATGGCGTCGTTGTTGACCGCAAAGACCGTGCAGGCCAACGCTCCCGCGATCCAAACGCTCGGCTGCCAAGCGCGCGCCTCGCACAAGCCATAGGCCAGCAAAAGCAGAAAGGGCGGTAAGCTCGCAATCCAAAACTCGATGTTATCGGGTTCCCACCACAGAAAGAAGCCGCCGTAGACCAGCAGCCAGCTCAGCAGCACCAAGCTCTGTGTTCCGTAGCGCCGCACGATCGTGCGCCCATGCAGACAAATCAAACCCAAAAGCAGCAAGCCTAAAAAGCCGCCGTCGGGCTGGGCCAGAGTCTCGCTCAAGCCTTCGGCCAATAGCTCCCACTTTTTATCGGTGATCGGGCCGCCCCACCAACCGGTGCGGGCGTAGTTGGTCATCCACCACAAAAAGGCTTCTAAGCTCTGAAAGCCGCTTAACAGACCGACGATTGCATAGGCAAGAACCGAAACACCGGCAGCGATCAGCAGATACAAGCCGAAATCGATAGCGTATACTCGCCAGGCTCGGCGTATATCTGAACCTGCACGCCGCACCAGCACAAGCGCTACCACAGCGATTGGCAGCGTGAGCAAGACATTGGTCTGATGAAAGAGGATCGCTCCGCTCTGGGCAATGCCCAATAGCACCCAGAGCCGACGGCTGGGCGCCTCCAACAAGCGCAGCATCAAGCCGAGCGCGATGATCAGGAATAGAACCGAGACGGTATAAACTTCGATCTCTACAGCGTAATACCAAAAGGCGTAGCTTCCGCCCAACAACAGGGCCGCGATCGCCGCCGGAAGCAGACGCCGAGTCGCGCGCGCAACCAACACAAAGAAACTGGCTACACCAAGTGCACCAGCTATCGCATTCACCACCTGTAAGGGTTCAGCGCTCGTGCCCGTGTAGCCTAACAGTCGGGCCGTTCCGAGCGTCGCTTTGCCGAGCAAGCCATAGGCGACATGATGGGGGTGGAAGATCTCTACCCATGGCTTCCGCTCGACATCGAGCACGTATGAAAGTGCATCAAAGGTATGAACGTCGGTCAGCGATGTGAGGTAGCGACAAAGAAAAAAAAGGCAGAAGCCCGCAGCGAGGAGATAGACCAGCTTAGAACGACGGTCTTGAGCAAAAGAAACTGAAAAACGCATCATTAGCGACGCACTAGTGTATCGAAGGGGTCAAAGACAACTGGTCACCGATTTGGGTTTGGGTCGCAGCGATCACCCCCGTTGGCAGCTCGATCACATAACGCGCACCCCATTTACCTGCAAATGGGCGATTCGGTACCATATTGGGCTGCATACCGACCACCACATCGTGCGCATCGAGAAAGAGCACATCGATCGCAAAGCGCATAAAAAAGCTATGTACACTCCACTCAGGATAGATGATCAGGCCTTCTCCTTCCGCAAGCGAACTGCGCCCCAACAAGCCCCGTCCGCGCTCCCAAAAACTGCGTGCCAGATCACAACGCTCGGCGATAACCTGAGCACGCGTCGTATTCACCACACGAATTGTCATTGCTAACCTGTCGCTAGAGCTGTACGCTTAGAGGCCACCAAACGCTTGCGTAATGCGCGGAACGGCAGGCCCAAGAATTACTACAAACAATGCAGGGAAGATCAAGAACACCATCGGGAAGAGCATCTTAACAGGTGCCTTCTGGGCCAGCTCTTCAGCACGTTGACGGCGTCGGATACGCATTTGGTCGGACTGAACACGCAGAATCTTCGCCATCGATACACCGAGTTGGTCGGCCTGAATAATCGCGGCAGTAAAGGTCTGCACATCCTCGACACCCGTGCGTTCAGCCAAGTCTTTGAGAGCATCGCGACGAGTTCGACCCAAGCGCATGTCTTGCAAAACACGCCGGAACTCCTTACTCAACTCGTTATCCCATTTTTCGGCCACGCGTTGAATGCCGGAGTCAAAAGCCAAACCAGCTTCTACTGCGATCGTCAGCAAGTCCAAGGCGTCGGGCAAAGCCTTAACGATATTGGTCTTACGCTTTTTGATCTCTTGGCCTAGCCAAATACCTGGCATCAGGAAGCCAATGACCGAGCCGATCGCCGTATACATAAGGGCTTGGGTGAATTCCATCGAGGGGAAGGTCACCGCGCCTACAAAAATCAGCAAAATAATACACAGGGCCATACGGATACCCGTAAACATCACGGGGGTGATATTGCCCGGATTACCTGCCTGCTGCAAGCTGACCTTTAGACGCTCTGCGCTCTGTTTCGGTCCATACTTACCGATAAAGGAAAGAAAGGACTTGGTCATCGGCACAATCACGCGCTGGAAGAAGGGCTGCTGTAGCTCTAGTTCCTCCAAAGACAGCGGACGTTCCGTATACTGGCTAAGGCGGTCGCCAATCAGGTCGGGTTCGCGGTTCTGCATCACCGACCTAACCACCATCGCAATGCCACCGATTAGCATAACCGCGAATATGGCTGGTATAAAAAGACCACTCATATTCCACCCCTAGACATCAATATCGATAATCTTCATGATAGCATAGTAACCAATGCCAATAAAAATCAGGGATGTAACTGGCAAACAACACCACGCCTGTGGAGGCATACCAAAGGTGAAAATGGGCGCCATATAGTTTGGGTTGATCATGGTAATGAAGATCGCCAAACCGATCGGCAGACCCGTAATAACGTAAGCCGAGATGCGGCCTTGCGCTGTTAAGGTCTTGATCTCACCTTTAATACGAACACGTTCGCGAATTGTGTGGCCGATCGTGTCGAGCACTTGAGCCAGATTACCACCGACCTCATGCTGAATATTCACAGCCGTAATCAACAGGTCAAGGTCGTCGGAAGGAACACGTCGCAGAAGACCAGCCAGAGCTTCTTCCGTTGTTCGACCTAAACCAACCTCTTGCACAACACGTCGGAATTCAGAAGATGCTGGTTCGGGAGCCTCGCGAGCTACCAAGTCGAGCGACTGCAAGAAACTATAACCGCTACGCAACGAGTTCGCCATCAGACCGATGGTATCACCAAGCTGATTGTTAAAAGCCGTTACACGTTGGCGTGCACGAATGCTCAGATAGATATTTGGCGCAAACGATAAAACAATAAAACCAACAAGTGCTGAAATGACTTGCGCTTCTATACTTGCTCGCCCGATGAAAGCACCGATGAGACCGCCAAGCACCGCACAGCCTATCTTGATCATAACAAACTCGAAAACGGTGAGCTTGAGGTCAGCACGAGCCAAGTCGCGGGCGATATTACTTCCACTCTTACTTTTTGAAACTACCGCATCTAATCGCTGAGCAATCGCGGCCGCATTATCTTTTGACTCCTCTGTAGGAGCGCCAACATACTGCGATAGACGATCCGATATATCGCCTTCACCATCGCCTGCTTTGCGTGACATTAACACTACAATAGCGGCAATGACAATGAATACAAGAGCCGCAGCAATAATGGGAAACATTGGAGATGAAAGCAGTCCATCCATAGGAGTCGCCTCATTCAATACCGATCTGGCACGGTTGCATTGTACGACAGTGCGAACTCAACACTTGAAACGTCAGCAACAATCACTCTACTCAGCATGGGCCCTCTTTTCTTTTGCTGAGCTTATCTGAACATAAACCCAGCAAAAGAAAGAGTCCTGTGACGCGGCCCATTGTTTCCGACTAGAAGAAGCGCTCGCCAGAGTAACCGAAGATATTCGGCGGCAGATAAATATTCAAACGTTCGAACTTCTCAACAAACTTCGGTCGAACACCGGTTGGTCGCAACGAACCAACAATCTTTCCTCGCTCGTCCAGGCCTGTTTGTTCGAAGGTGAAGATATCTTGCATAACGACTACATCACCTTCCATACCCTGTACTTCTGCGATATTGACGATCTTACGGCTACCATCCTTCAAACGCGATTGCTGGATAATCACTTCCACAGCCGAGGCCATTTGTTCGCGAATAGCGCGCACCGGAAGGTCCATACCAGCCATCAAACACATCGTCTCGATACGCGATAGGGCGTCGCGAGGAGTGTTCGCGTGACAAGTGGTCATCGATCCGTCGTGACCGGTGTTCATGGCTTGCAACATGTCGAGCGTCTCACCGCCACGACACTCACCTACGATAATGCGCTCAGGACGCATACGCAGACAGTTGATCACCAGATCACGAATCGTGATCTCACCTTTACCTTCCACGTTGGGTGGACGCGACTCAAGGCGCACAACGTGCTCTTGGCGCAACTGCAATTCAGCAGCATTCTCTACGGTGATCACGCGCTCGTCTTCGGGAATGAAAGACGAAAGGATATTCAAGGTTGTTGTTTTACCTGAACCCGTACCACCAGAAACTACAATGTTCAAGCGCGCCTGTACACAGGCAGCCAAGAACTCCGCCATTTCCGGTGTGAGCGAACCGAAACGAATCAGATCATCAACAGTCAACGACTCCTTGCGGAACTTACGAATCGTCAGGGTTGGGCCATCGAGGGCGATCGGGCGAATAACCGCGTTTACACGGCTACCATTAGGCAAGCGTGCGTCGACCATCGGCGATGACTCATCGCAGCGACGGCCAAGCGGAGCAACGATACGGTCAATAATACGCATGACATGCTCATCGTTATTAAAGACGACATCGCTCTTCTCAAGCTTGCCTTTTCGCTCGATGAAGATCTTCTTAGGACCGTTGACCATGATTTCACTGATATCGTCTTGAGCAAGTAACTCCTCAAGTGGGCCAAAGCCCAAAATATCAGCGGCAATACTCTCAAACATCCTCGCCCGTTCAGTGCGGCTCAATACAACGCTCTCGCTGTCAAGCACAGCGTTGAAGACCTCTTCAACCTGCTGTCGCACTTTTACGGAATTCGAGAGATCAAGTTTCGGATCCAGCTCGCTAATCAAGCGATTCTGGACACGCATCTTTAAATCGAGAAAGGTATTATCTTCTTGGTCACGCCCATGGCGCGTTACCATGTCATCCCGTCGAGGCAAGACGCTCGCCCGTTGGGATGGCAGCGCACCACTTTCGCTGCCAGGAGTAGTTCCACCAATACGTTTCAAGAGCGACATATACGCCTCCCGTAACGATTACCGTAACCGTAATCAGTGAACTCATTTACCGCTGCCAAATAAGCGCCCAAAGAGACCACCACGACTTTCTGAAGGTTTTGCGGCCTTCGCAGGTGCCTCAGCCGCCTTATCTGAGGAGGCTGCTTTCGAAACGTTCGTTAACATCGCTGCCAAGTTGAAAATATCCTTCGACATCTGATGAGAACGTTTATCGATCACCAAGGGCACACCTTGGTTAATAGATTTCGTAACATCCGAGCCTGCATTTGAGATCTGTAAGGCGACTTTATGGCGAATATTGCGCTCTACTGCGTCAACACTCAAGCCCAAGCGGTTGTCGGCTTTGTTCAAGATCAATGCAAGTTTCTCTTTTGGATACTCTAACAGTTCTGCCACTTCCAAGAAGAGTTTGATGTTCTTAATACACGACAATTCAAGAGTCATTAAAGCAACGATGCGATCTGCCGTATCCAGAACGGTAATTGCGCGATCCTGAATAGAAGATTCAGTATCAACAACAATGTAATCAAACTCTCGTCGCATGAGATCCAAAATCGTGCGTAAGTGTTCAGCTGTTACCAACTCGCCCGCTTGAGGGTTCGGTGGAGCAAGCAAAACGCGTACCTGTGAGGTATGGGTAGCCAATACATCACTTAATAATTCCGCATCAAGGTCGGCGATGCGCTCTGCCAGATCGATGATGGTCTTTGTGGTGGGGAGGTTCATCATCACACCCATATCCCCAAACATAAAGTTTCCATCGATCAACGCAACCTTTTTATTGGTTAGCTGGCGTACCGCAATCGCAAGGTTAGCCGCAACCACCGAAGTACCAACACCGCCCTTAGGGCTAAAGACTGCGATAACCTGACCCTGAGCTCCACCTGCAGCAGCCCCACTATCGCCGCCTACAACACCCTGCTGAGCCACAACTTGTGGTCGTGTAGCAGCCAAACGATGTACATGGCGAATCGATTTATAGAGATCATCTGCGCTAATCGGTTTGGTGAGGAACTCGCGTGCTCCGGCGAGCATAGCCCGACGCATATAGTCGGTCTCGCCCTGAACACTCATAATAATGACTTGGATCGTGGGATCTTGAGTCAGAATAGCTTCAGTCGCAGCGATGCCATCCATATCAGGCATGTTAATGTCCATCAAGATGACATCAGGTCGGTGCTGCTTCGCGAAGGCCACGGCCTCGCGGCCACTGCTCGCTTTCGCTACAACTTCGATATCCTTCTCGAAGAATAGTAGCTTTTCGAGTTGGTCGCGCGTGTCAACAATATCATCGACAATCATGACACGGATCGTATTGCCGTCAGCCATGGTGAAGATCTCCTCAATACACTCTTAACACTATAGCGATAAATAACACCTCACAGATGCCTAAGAGCATTGTACCGCTTCTTAAGCATCTGTGGGAGAGTTTTTTCACACGAGATTAGGGAACCCGAGTCGGAGCCGGTGTACGGGTCGGCTGCGGGATCAGCTGCTCTCTACCATAAGCAAACATCGATTCAGGCTGCGGCAGAGGTACACCAAATTCTGCAATTAAAAGGTCGAGCGTTGCACCGATCGTCTGCTCAAATTCTTGATCTTCAGAACCACGTAACACCAAGGAGATACGCGCATCTGCGACACGTGCATACTCGAGCAGCTCCGCCTCTTGATCGTTAATAGCGATCACTAAAATCCATTGACCATCAACAAAGGTGCTGGCCGCTTCAGGATTGGCCGGTTGCTGATTAACCGGTTGACCATCTTCAGCTAGTTCCACTGTTGCGCTTGACTGCTGCTGTTGGTTATTGCCTTGACCTTCTTCTGTCTCTGGCGAAGCAGGCTTGAGTATCTTAAGAACCTTAGCCTGTTGAACAATCGTCTTTGTAGTGTAAAGCTCAACGTTTTCGTAGCTGAAGGTTTCTCGTTGAGAATCCTGATCTATCTGGAGCTCACCCGGCACAACTACGCGACGCACCACTCGGAATGTTGCAACAACATCAACATTATCGCCCTGTCTAATCAGGTCGGCCACGCCAGTCAGCGCATCTACACGAATAGCATACGCCTTATCGCTAGGACGATCACTATCTGACGGTTGGAGTTGTTGCGAGATACCTGGCTCAGTCAAGTCGCGGCGCTGAATACGAGTTCCGAATGGCAAATCCCGTACTGCCAATTTGTTCAGCACTTCGCCGAAATCGGTAATGTACTGGGACTTGTTTGCCTCATAATCACTCGTGGTAATGTTCTCTAACTCTAGCAAGAGTTGGTCAGTAATGACCTTATTGGCCTGGATATCAGCTCGCGCAACGACGATTTCCACCCCAGGATCAGGAGTTGGAACGATTTGGGCTTCCTCAACAGGAGCTTGTGTTTGAGGGTTGCTGCTTAACATGAAGAAGAGCCCGAAAGCAGCGGCGGCGGCTACAATCAATCCAAGAACAAGCGGAAGCCTGTTTCGCCTCATAGTCTAAATTCCTTCCTTTTCCAAGACAAACAGAAGGAGCGCGTTTGCGCGTTCTGTATTATAGCATGGCGCTGCAAATGGATCAGACAGGACAAAACAATGCAAACGTTCTGCAATTCAAAAAAAGAAATTGCAAAAACCTTATAAAAATAATAAGAGCCTAACCCACACAAAGAGTGTCTAACAATAATTTTTCGAAGCCTCGTTACTTTCTCATTTAGAGGGTATCTTTATCGTCTGCGCAGCACTATAAGTGCCCCGAAAAGATTTTACACTAAACAGGGTTGATATGTACAGTATCTTGTGGTACTAACTGTAGGGAGTACTATTTTGTCATTCCGGGCATACTTTAATGACCCAGCGGCATTATCGGCGGCCAAATCGTTAACAAACTATAAAACGAAACAGAATAGCGCTCTTCGTACCGATCTTCATTAGAAATACTACAAAATATAATTTTTATGTCCTTCCCTGCTTCGTAGCGATGTGAAACAGGGAAGGACACAGCTCAGACTGAATTATGTTCGCTTTTCAGCGATGCTGGTTTTTGCTGCCACAGAGGAGATTAGTCTAGACCCTTCGAAACGATGGGCAATAGAATAATCGGCGAGCCTGGGCCTTCCCCAGGATCGATCGGTTCACATCCTTCTGCCGGACAGGCAGTTGCCGTCACCTTAAACTCATAGATGTTGTCGCTTTCACCCTGAGTGTTGGGCGCATCAGCCTCAGCCACCAATCCCATAGGCCCATTACCGCTGTCTACCACTACATACACCGTATATTCGCCATCTACTGGGAACAGGGTTGAGATATTAAAAGCGTCCGCGGGATTAGCACAATCCGCCGATGTAGCCTTATACCAGTTTCTAATGGTATATTGCGCTCCCGGAGGGAAATCGCGCTGTTTCATCTGAGCGCAGGCATGCCCACTGCCACCAACCGTCGGCTTCGGAGCCGCCTCGCCAGGCTTATAAACATAAACATCGACGAAGAAGGTACCGTTTGAGCCATCATCAACCGGGAGTAATGGATCATTGCCAGGCCAGTTAGATGGATTACTATTGGCAATCGTTACATCAAGACGACGTACTTGATTGTCAATTTGTACGGCCTTAGTCTGATTGCCAACCACAATCAGATTCGGGTAACCATCAACCTCGATCTCAATACCAACCTTCAAAAGGGTTGGCGTTTTCCAGCCACCCGTAAGCGGCTTGGTAGTGCTTAAGAAAGCTCGATACTCAAAGAAGATAAAGTTCAAGCTTTCTGGCAGGGTATCAGCGTTAGAACCATCTATCGAGTTGCGCTCATCTGGCGTTCTCGAATCCTTTGCTAGGGTCCAAGGAGACCAAGCGCTATCGAGTTTATCTGGATTATTATTCGTGCGATACTCCATACGAATATCGACATTGGAAGCCATGTCAATATTCGCATTCCAGCGAATCGCCAACAGACGTGCGCTTTTACTGGCGCTACCAATTTGATAGCTCTCCGAATAATACCAACCGTTTAAGGCGTATCCCGCCGCATCGTTGGGCTCCTTAGAAATCTTGCCATAGAAGACGGTGTTATTTGGGCGACCATTGTTATCGTTGACCGAACTACCAACACCGCCCAAGACATATACATAGTGATCGCTTCCTACAGGAACAATCACGGCTGCATGATTAGCGCGACCTCTGTTGGCTGGCAGCACCTTATCGTTCTCATAGAAGCTAGCAGTGCTATCAGGGATCTTCAGCTCAAGCTTATCATCGAGAATGTTCGATAATACATTATTGAAGGGCGGATTGTTGCCGTTCTGGCCGCCGATCACCATAATATTGGTGTTATCGTAGACAACCGCTCGTAAACCGAAACGAGCTGTATCCAAAGATGCGCTGAAAGTTGGATTACCTTCCAATGATGACTGCCAGGCAACTTCCTTGGTGTCAGGGTCGATCACACCGCGATAAACAAGCGCGCTCGCCGTACTACCATGGGTATACCCTCCCATATAGAACAGAGCGTGATAGAGCTTGCCGTTTACCTCTCCCTTTGTGGCAACCATTGCCCCATTGAAGACGCCCTCATCGCCCTGGAGATTCACATCCGGTACAGGAACAGTGGAAGCGAGGGTCTGCCAACCAGGAGTGCCATCGCTGGGCTTGCTTAAAGCGCCAGTCGAGGTATTGACCTTGGCGACATACACGCTAGTCAGGGGCATAGTGGTGTTTGCGCGGCTCATACCGCCCACGACATAGATGTAGTGTTCGCCATTAAGCTCGACAACTGCCGCCGATGCACTATCGAGATTCCTTGGCAAACAGAACTCTTCAGGGCTCGTCCAGGTTACAGCACCGCTAGCATCGACTTTTCCAACCGCCACCGCGCCGATCGAGAAAGACGTTGTTCCACCAACACGTTGCACCAAGCCACCGATCCCATAGATCCAACCACTATTGCCGGTCGAAATCGATACAGCAGCGAGCGAGCTACGTGCAGGGCTAGGATTCACTGTTCCCGAACATGCAGGAGTATCTGGTACAGGCGGCAGGTCACTTCGAGCTGACCAGTTGCTACCGATCAAGCCATTATCACCAGGCTGTGCCATCCATACATGTGCAGTTCTGCCGCTGGTATTACTACTCGAATCGTAGACGTTGCCACCGAGGACATAGATACGGCCATTTAATTCAACCGCTGCGTGGTCGGTGACGTTCTCAGGAAGCCCGAATGAAGACTGATTCCAGCCCTCAATATAGCCAACTGGAGCAAGCTCAACCGCTCCGTCATTTTCTAGGCCGCCACTCTCATCAGGAGTAATCGAAGTTCGATAGGTTGTACCTTTATCGAACTCAGGAATAAGATCCGTGACTGAACGGACCTCTACACGTTTTGCGGCTACAGGTTTCACAGGAATAAGGAAACCGATTATAACCGCAATACATATCAAACTTATGTAGGGCATCCAGCGATACATAATACTATGTCGCACGGTGAAGCCTCCTTGATTTCTAGAGTTATCTACACCAAACGGGAATAAAGGTATGGAGGCAAGATTTTAGAAATACAGCTCCAATAAGCCTGAACGGGAATACCTAGTAGCAGTCGAGTAATGTAGAAGTAACGAGTGGTAATCAAAAAAGGATCTAGGAAGAGCTTTAAAGGCCCTTCCTAGATCTCTCATAACCTACGGGTTCGAGCCAGTATTACCTTCAAGACCTTGACAAACGTTCTTGCCTGTCAAATAGAGTACCAGAGGGACACCGTCGTTGAGGGTGATGATATTGTTAATACCCGTCGTTTGCGTTCGTATCATGATTTCGGTCTCACCGTTAGGATCCGCAATACGACTATAGTTACGGTACTTACCATCGTAACCCATATAGAAGACGGGGTCATCGCTGACGTTATTGAAGCTCAAAATGTAGTTCGTGTTCGGTGCAAGGCCCTTGACACTGAAGAAGCCGTTAGCTCCGATATCAGCCTTGGCAACAAAGTTACCAGCAGTATCACGAATGGTAACTGTACCCAAAGATGGTGTACCATCTTCGCCCGTTGCTACAACAAAGGTACCATCAGGACGCATGCGATACATTGTGCCCAACTCTGGCGCTTGAGGAATAAGCGTGGTCGGGTTACAACCCTCGTGCTTAATACGGTTACCAATATTTTCCAACAGGGTCGCTAGTGCGCCAGGGTCGCTAGCGATATTGAAGTAAGGCGCGTTGGCCTCGGTCGCCGTTAAAGGCAGACCAGAGATATCGTAGGTGTTACCCAAAGCCACCGTATAGATAATAGTTGGGAAACTATTATTTTCGGTCGATCGCATCTGCTCTGCGACCTCTACCGCCTGGTTGATCGGATAGTGGCTCTTGATACGTAGCGGGTCCCAGTTGGCATCGATCGTCTCGATACCCGTATTGACACCTTCCAAGTTCACGTTCAAGAGACCATCACTAAAGAAGATCACGAAACGGTTACGGCTCGGGTCGCCACCTGCTTCCAGAACCTGCTGTGCTTTGCGTAAACCCAGCGCACCGGGCGAAGCACCGATGGTCTTGTAGATATCACCGTTATAGGTTGCTGCCTGATTCATCAAAGCATTGGCCACACCAGGGATATCCTTGGTCAGACCGCTCGACGGATAGACGGTAGCCAGTGTATCAGGGTTACCGGCACCGCGATAGGTCACCAGAGCCAGTCGATCGGTCTCTTGCCATGGGAACTGCTCGATAAAGCCTTTAATGGCTTGTTTTGCAATATAGAGACGGCGCTGTGTAGCATCCTCATAAGCGTTAGCCGACTGACAAGGCAGGGTTGAACTTAGCAACGCGATACAGTCGACAGGATCTCCCACCTTCGGCACTTTTCCATGCTTAGCAAGGAGAATAGCCTCGTTGTCGGGGGTATTGATCGGCGAACCCCACATACCATAGCCTTCCCAGGTCCAGTTCATCGAACCGGAGGCGTCCAGCACGATCACGATATCCAGCGGGGCGTGCTCGTCGAGCTTCGACGAAAGCTCAGGGCGAATATAGACATTGCCTTGCAGGGTAACTTTATCGCCCTCGTCGAAGAAGACTTCGCCCTCATTGGTAACACACTTCAGCGGCGGGCCAACCTTGACGAGATCGATGAACCAACCGGAACCACGGTTGCCAGACGAGCTAGAATCGCTTTCCTCATAGCCATACGAGACCATCATATAACCGCCAAAGCCGGCGATACGAATATTGGCACCTTGGCGAATAGCGTTCGGGGTTGCACGATCGTATTCAACCAAGTTCATCAAAGTACGATTATCGATCAGCCACTGCAGTTGCTGGGTGATCTTGGCTTCGATAGCTTTCTGGCCGCCAGTCGGGTCATTCTTACCACCCATGTTGGGCAGGTTAGGAATGCTGTAGGCTGTGCCGAAGCGAACATAAGGGCCACCACGGATCAAGTCCCACTCGCTGGGGTTACCGCGCTTGGTCGGGTAAGCGTCGTCATCGGGCGTCTTATCGAAGGTCTCGACAGGGACGCGCTCCAAAACTTCCTCGATACCGTTGGTCGCCTGAGAAGGATCGATCAAGCCCTTATAGATCTCTTCAAGCGCCTTATCTACAGTGCTTGTATCACGCCAACGCAGCCAAACAAACTGTCCTTTCGGGTCAGCACCGGTCTTAATGGTCTGATTCGCCAAGGTAGCATTGGCATCATCGCGAAGATACATACGGCGCATAGGTTTGCGCTGGTAGTTCTCATCGCTGTAGTAACCATCACCAGGTGCGTTCGGGAAGGTTGGGTTACTAAAAGCGTCTTGCGCTACTGCAATCGGATAAGGAGGACAGACATCAAAGCTGGCATACGCATCGGCCTTGATAGGCAGTGAGCCTTGGCCAACAACACCGGCAAAGTTCGTTGCCTGTGAGCCGCTCAGATCGACCCTAATATATTGAACATTCGATGGAATGGCGTCAGAAGCCATGGGAATACGCTCGGTACGGCCATCGCCGAACACATAGTAAGCATTCAGCACTCGCTCACCGGGCGCAGCCACAGCACCATTGCCGCCATCAACCACTTTGATCTTGTGAGCTTCTAAAGTTGCTTTTATAGCATTGTAGGCGTCACTGTTCGTGCCACCACTTGTGATCACGCGCATGCCTTCAACGGCTGCCGCATTGCTAGCACGCTGAGCAGCTCGCTGTTCTGCATAAGCGTTGCCTACATCTACAGATAAAGCAACAAGACCAACTAGAATAGCGAGGACGAGCGCAATCAGCACAATGCTCTGACCAGGAGAGCGCCGCTGGAGTGCTGCTACACCTCTTCTTCGTTGTTTCAATTTCATAACGACATCTCCCCTTGTTTATAGTTCATCAACTATAGTAGTCACAACAGGGTTATCTGAGTTGTTTTGGAATAGTCATCGCCCATTGATGGGCGATGACTATTCATTTGATAAACTAGGTACCTTCGTTCGTTGCCGTAGCCGTCGGCGACCGAGTGTTCGTACGCGTTGGCGTATTCGACGGTGTCAAGGTACGCGTTGGCGTATTCGACGGTGTCGGCGATCGCGTGTTGGTCGGCGGCGAGGTCGGCGACCGAGTGTTCGTACGCGTTGGCGTATTCGACGGTGTCGGGCTTGTCGTCGGTGAACGTGTCGCCGTTCGTGTGCTCGTCATCGACGCAGTGTAGGTGCGAGATGGCGTCAAGGTTTGTGTCCTCGTATTCGACGGTGACGGCGTGTAGGTACGTGTACCCGTTCTCGTCGGTGTACGAGTGTTAGACGGCGTATAGGTTCTCGATGGCGTCAGCGTATTTGTACGCGTGAAGGTCATCGATGGCGTGTACGTTCGCGACGGCGTCAGCGTATTCGTACGTGTATTGGTTCGCGACGGTGTCAACGTCTGCGACGGCGTCAAAGTGCGTGTCGCTGTGTTAGACGGCGTATACGTACGCGACGGCGTATACGTGCGCGAAGGCGTAGGCGAGCTTGTCGGCGTTCGAGTACCGGTACGCGTCGGCGAAGAAGTCGCCGTCGCCTGCGGCGTATTGGTACGGCTCGGTGTACGCGACGGCGTCAACGAAGCGGTTGCCGTAGCTGTGCTGGTAGCCGTCGAAGTATTTGAGGCGGTAGGCGTCGCCGTCGGCACAGGCGTGTCGATAGCTACCGGAACCGGCGGTGTACCATAGGTTGTCACCGAAAGGCGCAACGGGAAGATGGTATAAGCCGAGATCGGTACCGTCTCTCCAAAGGCCGGCGCCAACAGGAATACCAAATCGTGATCGGCCTTCACACCGACGTAAATATAACAATTAGATGTCCCACGAGGCGGGTTCGTAATCGACGGACAAGGTGTGTAAGTATTCGGCTTATTGTCATTTTCAAAAGCCTGAGCACGAATAGTAATGTAATTGCGTAAAATCTCTTCTGTGTCAGGCAGACCATCAGAGTTAAGGTCTTTAAGATTTACGAAATTGATGCCACCACCATCGCCTGATTCATTGATGAGACGATTACGGATCTCGACCTCATCAAGACAGATATAGGTTTGGGTAGGCACAGGATCATGAACAAGACAACCTAAGCGCTGACGATCAATCAGGCTCATTGCGGCAAGTTCAGCACCAGTGTAGTTTTTTGTAAACCGGCTTCCATATTGGGCCCCTTCCAGCGATGCGTTATAGAGACCTTGGTGACGGAAGAAGATCAGTCCCAAGTCAACAGCCGCAGAAAGCAGGAAGAAGATCAATGTAGCCGCCAGCGCAAACTCTACGATGGCCTGAGCCCTTGTTCGCTGTCGGATTGGTTCCATAAGACTTCCTCTTTACTAAGGGCAAGCTTCGCCATTTTTAAAGTTTGGATTCCGCCCTAACGACTCGATCGAGCGTTGCGCCGTGCTTGAAATCGTCATCACTGGTTTACCTTCATCATTTACTGATGCAAAGCCAAAGGCGCTAGCGAAAGTAAATAATGGTGTCAAGGGCTCAACCTGATAGGTCACGGTCACGCGGATCTTCTCACCAACGGCCCGCTTTGCGCTTGGGTAGCTGATAACTGTATTTTCGCCTACAGTTATATTTGGGTACATTGGTGCATTGTCCTGAACTGCCTTGAGGATAATACCCGTGCAAGGATCGTTGGGCTGTGTGAGTTTATCCATTTGTGGAGGCGTCAACGATCCTTGTTCTGCTCCACGACGGGCAGCGTTGTAGATCGTACCGTAGCCATAGATAAACCAACCCATGTCAACAATTGCAAAAATCAAAAACAATAACAGCGGCAGTATCAGTGCCATTTCTACTAGGGATTGACCTTTTCTCTTACGTTGCATACTCTCTCCCTGCCGTATCTATAGTATGCCCAGATTGTGTTCTATGCTGATTATAGAATGCACACTGGGCAGCAACAATAGCCCGATAGTCCTGAACAGCTTTTTAGAATGTTGCGTATCGATGATTGCAAAGCCGTAAAATTCGTTTTAACGACTAAGCGATTGCACGTGTTTTCCGCTCTCTTTTCAGAGTAAAAAAAGCTCGTGGCTTGTCAATACCACGAGCCTCTATACGAAGTAGACATCTAATAACAAATCCGCTTGTTTTCTTCCTCTTGCGGCGGCTAGGTTTTGCCCCAAAAAGAAGGTTCTTGGCGCGTCCGCCTACGGCTACCAACATTCCGCCCAACAAACGAGGCTTCTATTTGTGTGTGCCGAAAGCCCCCTCCAAAACGACAATTTAAACGAATTTCGTATAATCGCTCTTTTGTTACCTTGGAAGCAAAGAGAGATACGCAATCTGTGTAGATCGTTGGGAGCGGCCTCGCAGCACAGAGAGACGTCCCTTTGGCGGGCAGGATGCTGATAGCCGGAGGCGGACGCGCTAGGGATTGAATGGGAGCAAAAGACCTCGCCGCCAGAATGCTGAAACAGAGGTCGTAAGCAGCTCGCTCTTCTACAGCATTCGCCAGACTGACAGAAGCGAGAGTATAGCCGATTCGTTTAAAGACTTGCGCTCTTGTAAGGCAGAAAACAACACCGGAGAAAGAGTGGTGTGACATTTCGCGCAGTCGCACGAAATGTCACACCACAAACAGGGTCAAGTTCACGCTGCCAAAGGCCAAAGAGAACCTAATCAAGCGGATTGTGTATAACAACTATTGAAGAATGAGCTTGGCGAATTGAATGCCTACCGAACGACCATCGAGCAGGCGCGGATCTTGTTCCGCTGGAACCCAAGGATGACTTTGAATACCGATCAATAGGCTCTGGGTGGGCGATCGTCCTATCAGGCTCGGATCAAGCTCAAAACTGTATTCGCCAAAATCATTACTGATCTCTTGGCAGCCAAGCTGAGTGAACTGTGAAGTGTCTGGCAGATTAGGAGCTTGCTCGGGATAGAGCGAGAGACAGACCTGAGCTGCGCCGATATGTTCTGGGCGCTCACCGCCAGCGACGCGCAACGTAATGCGAGATGGCTCTTGCCCTTCGATCCAGGCGATCCGCATAATTGCATTGCCGGTCAACCATACAAAGGGGGTTCCATCGGCAGTCGGGGCAGTTTCAGGGCGATAAAAGCCACGAACCTGAGCGCCAAAGTCGAGCGGCCCAAATTCCTTCTGCTCAACAGGCAGGGTCGACAGCGCCTGAGTGTTCTGGTCTTCAAGGCGGTAGATCGCAAAAGGCAAGCTCAATTGCTGAACATTGAGCGGTTTTTGAGTGCGAAGCTGCTCAAACTCTTTGATGCGTAGCTCAAAATCACCGTCAGGCATCAATGTAAAACCGGGTAAAACGAAGTCACTGCCGCTCGAGCTAAGAGCGACATAGACCTCGCGGCCAGCTGCGCGCCAAGAGCGAACTTGTTCGGCAAGTGCATCAGCGTAGCGATCGGGGAACTGACTCTTAACAGTCAAGACCTCGGTGCCAAAACCAAAGTGAAGCGGCGTTGCAATTAGGTCAGGTACATCGCGCTCGAAACCTGGGCCGCCTCCGCGCATCAACAAGATATCGCTGGCCTCAAAGCGTTCGGCCAATCGACCGATCTGCTCGACGGCCCCGGCGTACTCAGTATGGCGAATAATGGGGCGACCGGTCCAAACAAAGAAAAAGATCATAGCGAGTGCTGTCGCAGCTGCCACCCCTTTTGCAAGTCGAGGAGCGATGCGCAGCGCAGCGATCGCCACAATGGTATAGGCCATTCCCAAACTTAGGAAAGGGTATACCGTTGGCACAAAACGGCGCAAAATATAGATATAAGTCTGATCACCCGTGCCATAGGTCTGGCGTACATAAAAGAACGTCGCCAACACACCAACAAGCAGCATCAACCAAGAAGCAGCCTGCATACGTCGCCACCAGAGCGCGACCCCAACAAAGGCCAACACGATTCCAAGCGGCGACAGATACCAGCCGACCCGCACTAAGTTGGCCATTGGAATGGCATAGACAGCGCGTTTACACCAAGCCACGCTGATCGGAGCGCCGACATAACCTTGCAGACGCAACCAGTTCGGAGTTTGTACCGAGAGAGGACCCTGCCATGGGCCTCGGTTCTTCGCCATTTGAGCGCGTAAGACCTCTGTGCCTTGCAGATCCAACTGGGTTTCGCAGGTTGCGGGGTCAGATTCAAGCAAAACACCAAACTGTTGGCGCGCCTCCGAAGGAGTAATACGTTGGCCTTCTACCCAATAGGTCTGGACAATGTGCGGATCAACCGTAAGCGGATCGCTCCAACCGCCGCTTTGGTTGGTGAGCATATCGGCATCGATAATGTTGGGACGCACAAAGTAAGCCCAAGCAGCCACCAAGAGAATGGCAGCAGCACTGAGATTCAATAGATAGACGCGCCAACGATAGAGTCGCTTCTCGAACCAGTGTAAAGGCTGAGGATAGCGATAAAGTGCTATTAAGCCTGCGATAGCCACAGCTATCAAACCCAATTCTTTCCAGATACGGGTCGGATCTTTCAGCGGGCTCGAGGTCGTGGTGCGCATCACCGACTGCATCGTCTCAGTCAAAAACGGCATCGCAAAATAGGCCGTGATCGCGAAGTCACGCAGACGGCTCGCACCTGTATCGAAGAAGTAGGCACGCGAGATAAAGAAGATATGCAGGAGAGCGTGAAGCACCGTAAGGCCGAAAGCGACCGTTAAATAGGTGTGGGCGCGTTCCCAGCGGTGCGAGAAAAAGATATATGCAATATAGATAGCAAGCGGAATCGCAGGGCCCGATGCGATAAAAAAGTCGATGCGAGCCATGCCGATCTGGCCTAGTGCAACGCCTGCCAAGGCGGCATATAACAAAGCTTGATCACGCTCGGTAGCCGCTTCCGAACGGCGCAACATCTCCATCTTAGCGAAGAAATAGAAGCCCGCAAAGAGCAGAAACTGCATAGCCGTTTCGGCGGTCGAATAGCGCGAAAACCAGATTTGAGTGCTGTTTAAGGCCAAAAGCAGAAAGGCCAAAATACCGACCCAAAAACCAGCTAAGCGCCGCCCAAGCATACCAACACTTGAAGCTCCTAAAAGACCAAGCAAGCCTGTAGCCCACAAGCCAACATACGGGCCACCAATGCTAGTTAGCAAGCCGATCCAGACAGGGAAGAGGTGTAAACCTTGTGGCACAACTCGCCCTTGTTCGGCCTCGCCCTCGAGCACAAAGAAGCCAACCGCCCGCAAACGAGTGGCAATAAAACGCTCGGGGTTCTGAACGCCCATAAAATTGGTCATTGCTTGAGCCGCTGGGCCTGCTATAGCCGGATCATCTGATTCGGCAGCTTGAGCGATACTCGCCAACAATTCGTCATATTGTACGATTCCGCCGGTACGCGCAATCGCAAAGCCAGTAGATGCGTACACACCTGCATCGCGCACACCCAAGATCACCTCGAAGGGGCGTAGAGTTAAAAGGAAGGCAATACAGGTTACAATCAGAAAGGCGATCGCTTCCCAACGCTGACGACTGCTTAGTTTGGGGAATCGAATAGTTGGCTCAACTCGACGCCGGGTTAGAACGATGGCTCCAACGCTAAAAAAAATAAGGATAGCGCTATGCAACCAGATCGAAAAGAGGCCCAACTCGGCGAGTGTGAATGCCAACCATCCATTAATCAGTGCGCTTACAACAACCCGCTCAAAATGACGCTCGATCCCATCGCCGGTCTGAAGAGTCGATGGCAAAGCGCGCAAAAAGAAAAAACCGGGAAGGTATAATAAAAGAGGTACTACAAAACAAGCAATAACAACCATAAGATCTCACACTCTACTACATCGGTTGAAGCGCGATTATAGCATATACCCATCTGGAAGACATTCATGGTATACTGGGAATATTGTGTTGCTTTGTTGAGTTAAGGAGGGCCGTCATGGCCGACTCGTCACGAATAACTGAGCTGGATCTTGTAGTTGGCTCATTAATAACTGTTCGACCAGATGAAGACCGCGAGGCATTTGAAGAAGAGCGCGAGATGATCGCTGCCGTGCAGGATCAGTTGCGCGAAGAAGGTATCGATGCAGACCTTTTAACACAGCCCGGCACCGAAGTCTGGGAAGGTGGAATCGAGACCTTGGGTGAACTCTATCAGTTGAGCCGTCTGGCTACCCGTCTCGAAAACAATGACGATATCGCTGATGTTCTTGAGGATGGCCCGGTTATTACCGACGACCTCGATCGTTGCGTTACCGATGTATGGGATGAGCTGCGCGAAACCCGCTTCCCCCACTTAGTTAACCTGCAGGGTATCAACAGCTACTATCTGCCGGTTGATTTCGACCTGCCTGTGCGCTTGCCATTCGAAAACGAAGAGGGCGAAGAGGACGAAGCGTTCTTCGGTTCTTCTGTGCGTCTGCTCCGCGAACTCTCTGACCTAGAGTCGCTCTTGGCAGATGCCAACGTGTCGACACGCATTGCTGCTTACAACTGTCTGCGTACTCTACGCGATGCTGCACAGCAAAGCACTCGGCACGGCTTGCCGATTATCATTTGGTAATTCGATTGATCTCTTGGGGCAACGATGAACAATCTGCTTTTCTTTGATAAACCCGCTGCTGTTTCGTTGGTGCCGCGCACCGACCGAAACGATGCACCTCGCAGTCGGCGCTACTATGTGTGGACTGTGGGCTGTCAGATGAATATTTCCGACTCGGAACGACTAGAGGCAGCCCTACAAGGCGTGGGCTATAGTCCCGCTCAGCACCCAGAAGATGCCAGCTTCATTGTGCTCAACTCATGCAGCGTTCGTGCAAGCGCAGAAGAGCGCATTTTGGGCAAGCTAGGCGAGCTCGTGCGTGTCAAACGCCAGTATCCCGATACCAAAGTGGTACTTTGGGGCTGTATGGTCGGCCCAAACAATCGCTCGATCTTTGAGCAACGTCTGCCAATGGTTGACCACTTCGTATCGCCCTCTGCTGTCGATGAAGTGGTTGCACTTGCCCCAAACCCGATCTACCAGTTGGATGAGCCCGCTCTGCCCGTAAGCGACTGGTCGCATCCGCCTGTGTCAGTTCATATGCCCATCCAATACGGCTGCAATATGAGCTGTTCCTACTGCGTTATTCCGCTACGCCGTGGCCGCGAACGCTCGCGACCGCTTGAAGAGCTGGTAGAAGAGGCAACTCGAATCGTGGCACGTGGCGCTAAAGAACTGACGCTGCTCGGTCAGATCGTCGATTCGTGGGGTCATGACCTGCCCGGTCGCCCCAGCCTAGCCGACCTCTTACGCGCTATCCATGAGGTGCCCGGTCTCGAACGTTTACGCTTCCTGACTTCGCACCCAGCATGGATGACCGATAAGCTGATTGCGACTGTTGCCAGCCTGCCGCGCTGCCAACATGAAATCAATCTGCCAGTGCAAGCCGGCCACGATTTGATGCTGCGCCGCATGAAGCGCGGCTATACTGTGCAGCGCTACCGCGATCTGATCGCACGCATCCGCTCGGCTATCCCCGATGTCGCGATCACTACCGATATCATTGTGGGGCACCCCGGAGAGACGGAAGAGCAATTCCAAGGAACAGTCGATCTGGTCAAAGATATCCGCTTCGACAAAGTTCATATCGCGGCCTATTCTGCTCGTCCCGGTACTCCCGCGGCCGAACAGGAGAAAGATCCTAGCTTGGCTGTGCCTGAAGAGGTAAAGGAAGAGCGCCGTCGCACCTTGGAACGCATCCAAGAAGAGATTGTGACCGAAATCAACGCTAAGCTTCTAGGCCAAACCGTTGAGATCTTGGTCGAAGGCGAATCGAAGGGCAAGTGGCGCGGACGTATGTACAGCAACAAACTTGTTTTCTTCGAACATCCCGACGATTGGACTGGCCGAATCGCACGTGTTCAAATCACCCAAACAAGCCCTTGGTCTTTACAAGGGAAGGTGCTCTAAAACACTATGACTGAAAACAACCCGCCAATTACCGACTATGTAGTGGAACCACGACGTCGCGGTCTGCCGCTTTCAATTTGGATTATTCCAGATGCGATTGTAGGTCTGATCTTAACCATTTTTGCAAGCTTGATATTAACCATTATCGCAGCTGGTATTGCTTTCGCTACTGGCACCCTAACAATGGTTAACGGTTCGCTACTGCTCTCGGATGGAACGGTTGTCTACGGGCCAGGGGCCAGCCCCGATGCGCTCCAAAATCTGATCTTATCGCCAGGCTTTCTGTTTTGGTCGGTTCTGTTACAAAACCTCGCCTTTATTGGCGTAGTTTTGTTCCGTATCCGCCTTATGCGGCACTTACCACTGACGTGGCTCGGTCTGCACTTCCAGAAATTCGGCAAAATGGTTTTGATCGGAATCGGTTTTGGTTTCGCGTTTATCGCAATGAATGTTGTTACAAGTTGGGCATTTGACTATTTCTTCGACATTCGCCAAAACCAAGCCGATCAATTTCCCATTGTACAAGGTGATATCCTTGGACAAGCCCTATTTTTTGTTGCAGCCGCAGTGATCGCACCGATCGGCGAAGAGATCTTCTTTCGAGGTTACATCTTCAATGCCCTCCGTCAGGATCTAGGGCCGATGTTTGCCATTATAATGAGCGCAGTCATCTTTTCGCTTGTACACTTCTCGAGTGCAACCGAAGGTGTCGTTGCGCTTTTGATTCCTATCTTGTTTGGTGGTATCTTGCTGGCGCTCGCAAACTATCTTACCGATAGTTTAGTGCCGTGCATCATCGCCCATGCGATGAACAATGGGCTTTCAACCATGGTTTTGATCGCCTGTACCAATAATCCGAATTTTTGCCAGGCCTAATCAGATGCCTGAGTAGACCGAGCCTAATGGAACAGTGTTGACTCTAAAGACGAAATTCCGCCCGCTAGGGAAGGAAGTCGTCTTTTCATTCTTTCATGGATGAAGCAAGAAACTCTATTGGAACATAGTATTTAGAGGTGACGAGTGGCAAAACAAGACGAAAAGCAGCGTATACGTCGCCGTTTGCAAGAGCAGGCTATCGAACTAGCATCTACCAATCGGTGGGAAGAAGCCGTTGAGATCAATAAGCAGATTCTGGAAATAAGCGAAGATGCTGAGGCTTATAACCGCCTTGGCAAAGCCTATATGGAATTGGGCTATTATGCAGCAGCTCGTGACGCTTACCAGAATGCCTTGCGTTTCAACCCTACCAACTCGATCGCGCGCAAAAACCTGTCGCGCCTCGAAACCTGGTTTGCCAATGGGGCTGCTGATGTGGCCGAAACCCGCCGCGCACGCCAGCAAGTAGACACCCGCTTATTTATCACCGAGACCGGAAAAACAGCACTTACAACACTTGTTGATGTTCAGCGCACCGCCGCAACCGCCGCCTTGGTAACGGGCGAAAAGATGGAATTGCGCGTCGAAGGACGCACCGTCTATGTCGTCGATGCCGATGGCAATGTGATCGGCCGTATCGAGCCAAAGCTCAGCCAGCGCTTGGCCGAGCTGATCACTGGTGGCAACCGCTACGTCGCAGCGATCGCCCAAAACGACCCGAGCCAAGTTCGTTTGTTGATTCGCGAGACCTATCAAGACCCAAGCCAGCGTGGCCGCATCTCCTTCCCGGGCAAACTGAGCGAAGCCTTGATCCGCTCGTACGTCCCGACCTTGCGCTACGAGTATGAGGCTGACGAGCTGCTGGATGACGAGGATACCCTCGATGATCGCGATGATAGCGAAGACGATTACACTGGCAGCGATGACGAAGAACTCGGTCTGGATGATATCGAACCTGACATCGGCGATGACGATGACGGTTCGGAAGAATAGACGGGCCTAGAAAGCGGGTAGCCCCGCTGTACTATTGCGACTATTCGATCTTCCCATATATACTGGGGATGTACTTATTTTAATAAAGTGCATCCCCATAATAGTATCAGGAAATGATTATGGATTTGCGAATAGATGATCGCGGAAAATATTTTACACCTCGCGTCACCAAAGACAGTATCGCAGTAGCCATTCGTACTACAGAACATATTATCGTCGGTAAGATATATGTTCAGCCTGATCAACGTCTCAAAGATGAGATGAATCTCAATAACGAACGTTTCCTTGCTATTACCGATGCAAGTATCTATAATGCTCAAGGAGACACTTTGCTCTTTGAGTCAGGCTTTTTAATAGTTGCCAGTGCGCAGGTCATCTTCATCGCACCTATCGATTCAATCAAACAAGACAACAAACCGTCTTGGCTTCCTAGCGCACCGACGGAGGAATCTTCATGAGCTTTCCACTGCGCGCATTCACACCCGCACCCCCCGTTCCTGATGTAAACACACCAGGAGCACCGGGCTCACCACAACAAGATCCTTCAGGTTCGCAGCTGTATATACCGCCTCAGCCAAACTCGATCGAAGAGACCGGCTTGAGCCATGGCTTCCTAACCGATCTTATTCTCAAAGTTATTTATTTTAATGGGAATATCACGGGTCAGCGCCTTGAGGAAACGACAAAGCTGCCCTTTTTGAATGTTATCGATAAAGTTCTTGATTTCTTAAAACTTGAAGAGTATGTTGACATTATCGGAGCTCAAGGAGGCTTCAGCGAGCGCGCCTTTCAATATGTGATCACCAGCAAAGGGCGAGTTAAAGTCAACGAGATCTTGGCCCGTTCGCAATATGCAGGCCCTGCTCCTGTGCCGCTCGATCTCTATATCGAGATCGTAAAGCGCCAAAGCGTCGGCTCGATGGTGATCGATCGCAACGCGATTCGCAAAGCCTTCTCGCACCTTGTGGTCAACGAAAAGATGCTCGACAAGATCGGTCCAGCCGCCAACTCGGCGCGCTCGCTCTTCTTGTACGGGCCTCCGGGAAATGGAAAGACCACAATTGCCGAAGGCATCGCCAACATGTTGGAAGGCAATGTGATCATTCCCTATGCGATCGAAATCGATGGGCAGGTCATTAAAGTATTCGATCCGCTCAACCACCGTGAAATACCACAGCCACCAACAGTCTCAAGCCTCGACGCGGCGGTGCGGCCTTTCGGAGGCGGCGCGCCAACGGCGCCCGTTCAACCAGACCCACGTTGGGTCGTCTGTAAACGACCTCAAGTAGTCGTCGGTGGCGAGCTGATTCTTGACCAACTTGAGTTGATCTACGACCCTGTGTCAAAGATCTATGAAGCGCCCTACCAGATGAAGGCCAATGGAGGTCTCTTCTTGATCGACGACTTCGGGCGTCAGAAGTGTCGACCGCAAGACCTGCTCAACCGATGGATCGTTCCCTTAGAGAAGAAAACCGACTTTTTGGCGTTGCAGACTGGTAAAAAGATTCAGATACCGTTCGACGTATTGATCGTATTTTCGACCAACCTTTCGCCAAAAGATCTCGTCGACGACGCCTTCTTGCGACGTATTCGCCACAAGATCGAGGTTCCTAACCCTACACCAAACGAGTTCCGCGAAATCTTCCGTTTGGTCTGCAAAGGTAAGCAGATCCCTTACAGTGATGAAGGATTGCGCTACCTTATTCAAGAGCACTATATGAAAGTAGGGCGCGATCTACGCTCATGTCATCCACGTGACTTGTGCGACCAGATCCTCGACGAAGCCAAGTATCGCGGCCAACCGCCAGCTATGACCAAAGAACTGATTGATCGTGCCTGTGAAGCCTACTTTGTGAAGTTTGACGGCTAAATCACAACACACAAAGCATCTACAGGGAAGTTCAATCTCATACTACAATCTTAAGGAAGTGCCATGTCGCTGCTGAAACGTCTTGGTGGTCAAACTGCTACTCCCGAACCGAGTGCACCAGTTGCTAGCCCACCAAAACAAACCATCGCACCACCAAATGAAACTTCGTCCTCCCCAGTTGCACGTCCAGCTGGGTCTAACGGTCACTCACTGCTTGGCAATAGCCCGGTTACCGAAAGCAGTGCGCCAGCCGTTGATATCCAAAAAATGCTTGAGCTATCGCTTTGGATCGTTGACCGAATTCAAGCATCGTTGGGTGCCCAAAGCGAACTGAAGCGAACACCCGAATCGGAGCGGCTCTTGCAGGAGCGCTTCGCGACCTTCTATCGTCAAGCCAACGTTAACCTACCCGATGCAAGCGTTAAACAGCTTTTCAGCATGGTCGTTGATGAGTTGCTCGGCTTCGGCCCGATTCAGCGCTTGCTCGATAACCCCAATATCTCGGAAGTTATGGTCAATGGCCCTTTCAAAGTCTATGTGGAAGAAAAGGGCAAGATTACATTGACCGACGTGCGCTTCTTAGATGACGATCACGTCTTAAAAGTTATCGACCGCATTATTCGTCCGCTGGGGCGACGTATCGACCGCAAATGGCCGATGGTAGACGCACGTCTGCCTGACGGCTCGCGTGTGAATGCGATCATCCCTCCGTGTGCGATCGACGGATCGACCATCACCATCCGTAAGTTCAACAAGAATAAGCTCCAGATCGAAGACCTTGTGCGCTTCGGATCGTTGACCGCCGACATGGGCGAGTTCTTGCGCGCCTGTGTAGAGAGCCGTCTGAACATTGTGGTGGCTGGCGGTACGGGTTCGGGTAAAACAACCCTGCTCAACGTACTTTCGAACTTCATTCCGCCCGGGGATCGTATCGTAACGATCGAGGACAGCGCCGAGTTGCAGCTGGCCCAAGAGCACGTGGTGCGCCTCGAGTCGAAGCCTGCCGAGGTCGACGGCACCGGTCTGGTAACCATTCGCGACCTTGTAAAGAACTCGCTGCGTATGCGCCCTGAACGCATCGTGATCGGTGAGTGTCGTGCCGGCGAGACGCTCGACATGTTGCAAGCGATGAACACCGGCCACGATGGTTCGCTGACGACCTTGCACGCCAACGATCCGCGTTCGGCGCTGGCTCGTATGGAAACCATGGCGCTGATGGCAGGCCTCGACCTGCCGGTGCGCGTTATCCGCGAGCAGATCGCTTCGGCAATCGACTTGATCGTACAGCAGACCCGTCTCGACGACGGCCAGCGTAAAGTCGCCTACATCACCGAGGTACAAGGTATGGAAGGTGACACGATCGTTATGCAAGATATCTTCGCGCTGGAGCAAAAGGGCAAAGGCCCCGATGGCAGGATCATCGCCGAGCTGAAGCCGACCGGTGTGCGCCCGCGCTTCTCGGCACGACTGGAAGCCCACGGCTTCAAACTGCCGCCCAGCATGTTCGGTGCGAGCATCCCAGGCCAAAAGCGAGGCTGGTAAGCTTCGTTTAGCTAAATGCAAAAAGAGGCGTCTGGTTTCAACCAGGCGCCTCTTTTCCATCTGCTTGCATACTTCATACCAAATTCGTTTAAAAACTTGCCCACTTGGAGTGTAAGAAAACAAAAACGAGGAAAGAGTTGTGTGACATTTCGCGCGATAGCGCGAAATGTCACACAACAAAAAGAGACAAGTTCCACTCTGCCGAAGGCCAAATAGAATGAAGCAAGCGAATTTGGTATCACTGCTCTGGCGGCTTGGTCTTTACCCCAACCAAGGCTGCAAGCGCGTCCGCCTTCGGCTACCAAGGGTCTGTCCACCACCCGAGGTCGTATCTGCCTCGCTGGCGAAACCGCCCCCCACAACACAAACAGATGTGGTATGAACAGGGTTTTGGAGTACAAACGGATTTCGCGCTCTGCGAAATCCGTTTGTACCGTTATGGTTTCGGGCGGGATGCTGATAGCCGAAGGCGGACGCGCTTAGGACCTTCTTTGGGCTAGAGACGATTCCGCCAAAGTGTTAAGCGATTTGGGAAGGTCGCGCTCTAGGCGTTGGCCTTCTTGAACTCGTAGTTGCCGTTGGCATCGAGGTCGACCAAGATCGTATCGCCCTCTTTGAACTGGTTCTGCAAGAGCGCCATCGCCAAGGGGTTTTGCAGACGCTGCTGCAAGACACGCTTGAGCGGACGAGCGCCGTAGACCGGATCGTAGCCTTGATCGGCCAGCTTGTTGCGAGCGGCTGGCGTCAGCTCCAACGAGAGCTTGCGGTCGGCGAGCAGCTTGCGCAAGCGGTTCAGTTGGATCTCAACGATCTCGCCGATCTGCTCGCGGCTGAGCGGCTTGAAGACGATCACATCGTCAATACGGTTCAGGAACTCGGGGCGCAACTCGTCGCGCAGCTCTTCTAGAACACTCTCGCGAATGGTCTCGTTATCGGCACCCGCGCTAGTCAGGCTTTGAATGACCGGACTACCGATATTGCTGGTCATAATGACCACCACGTTCTTGAAGTTGACCACGCGGCCTTGGCCATCGGTCAAACGGCCATCATCAAGCACCTGCAAAAGCACGTTGAAGATGTCGGGGTGGGCTTTTTCGATCTCGTCGAACAGCACCACGCTGTAGGGCTTGCGACGCACGGCTTCGGTAAGCTGACCGCCCTCGTCATAGCCGACATAACCGGGAGGCGCACCGATCAAACGGGCCACGGTGTGCTTCTCTTGGTATTCCGACATATCGATACGGACCATAGCCGTCTCGTCGTCGAAAAGGAACTCGGCGAGGGCGCGGGCTAGCTCGGTTTTACCGACACCGGTCGGGCCAAGAAAGAGGAATGAACCAAGCGGGCGGTTCGGGTCTTGCAAACCAGCACGCGAACGGCGCACAGCGTTGGCAACCGCCGCTACAGCCTCGTCTTGACCGACCACACGCCCGTGCAAGCGCTCTTCCATCTTGATCAGTTTCTCGACTTCACCCTCCAAGAGCTTGCTGGCGGGCACACCGGTCCACTTCTCGATCACCTCGGCGATATCTTGGGCATTGACCTCTTGGCGCAACAAGGTGTTGTTGCTGGCAGCGGCCTCAGCCATACCAAGTTCGCGCTCTAGGCGAGCTAGATCGTCGTATTGCAGCTTAGCGGCACGGTTGTAGTCGTACTCGCGCTGCGCTTGTTCGATCGCGAAACGGGTCTCTTCGATCTGTTGGCGCAACTGCTGGATCTTTTCGAGCACGGCGCTTTCGCTTTGGCGTTGAGCCTCTAGCGCGCTACGCTGTTCGTGTAGATTAGCAAGCTCTTGCTCGATCTTCTCGAGGCGATCTTTGCTGCCGCTGTCGCGCTCTTGCTTGAGCATTTCGCGCTCGGTCTCGCGCTGAGTGATCAAACGGTTCAGGTCGTCGATCACTTGGGGTGAACTGGTATTCTCCATACGGCGGCGAGCCGCAGCCTCATCGATCAGGTCGATCGCTTTGTCGGGCAAGAAGCGATCGGAGATGTAGCGATCTGAGAGCACGGCGGCTGCGACGATAGCGCTATCGGTAATGGCAACACCGTGGTGGGCTTCGTAGCGCTGTTTCAAACCGCGCAAAATCGAGATCGTATCATCAACATTGGGTTGATCGACAACAACCGGTTGAAAACGACGCTCTAGAGCGGCGTCTTTTTCGATATACTTGCGATATTCGTCCAAGGTGGTTGCGCCAACTAGGTGCAGCTCACCACGGGCCAACATCGGTTTGAGCATATTGCCAGCGTCCATAGAGCCTTCGGCTGCGCCAGCACCGACCATGGTGTGAAGCTCGTCGATGAAGAGAATGATGTCGTCGCTCTCTTGGATCTCTTTGAGAACTGCTTTGAGGCGCTCTTCGAATTCACCACGATACTTAGCACCAGCTACCAGTGAGCCCAAATCGAGCGCAATAACTTTATTGTCTTTGAGCGACTCGGGCACATCGCCTTTGTAGATACGCTGGGCCAGACCTTCTACAATAGCTGTTTTACCAACACCGGGGTCACCGATCAAAACTGGGTTGTTCTTGGTGCGGCGCGACAAGATCTGAATAACACGGCGGATCTCTTCGTCGCGACCGATCACAGGGTCGAGTTTGCCGCGTCTTGCCAGATCGGTCAGGTTACGACCGTACTGCTCGAGCGCTGCATAGGTTCCTTCGGGATTTTGGCTGGTAACACGCTGGGTACCGCGCACCTCGCGCAAAGCTACCAGCAGTTTATCGCGATTGAGTCCGATCGCTTTAAGAGAGCGCTCGGCCCCACCACCAGCGTGGTCTAAAATAGCGAGTAACAAGTGCTCGGTCGAAACGTATTCGTCGTTAAAAATCGCCAACTCGTCGTAGGCGCGCAACAGCACGGTGCGCAAACGGGGCGAAACCGAAACCTGCACATTACTGCCGCTTACACGCGGAAAACGGTTGATGTCGTTCGTCACCTGCTGAGCGAGCGCACCAGCGGCGACATTCAGCTTGCTTAAAACCTGCGGTACAACACCATCGCCTTGGTTCAGCAGCGCTAGCAACAAGTGCTCCGGCTCGATCTGACTATTTCCGTTACGCTCGGCGGTCGCTTGGGCTGCCTGAAGAGCCTCTTGCGATTTTTGCGTAAACCGATTGATATCAAAAGACATTTCTCTGCTCCTCCTCCAACAATTTCTAAAAGTAGGATAACACAGCCATATATACGCTGCATCAACTCTGCGTTAGTGTTGTATTAGATCGTTCGACAGAGCAGACGAACATATGGTAGCATTCTCATAAAATGGTCGGCAATCAGGAGATATCCTATGCAGGAAGAAGAGAAACGAGAACAATTCAGTCGTTTCATCGAGGAGAGTCTTCAACAGGGTCTTTCACGTCGGCTCTTCTTGCGGCGAGGCTTCCAACTCGGCCTCTCCTTGCCAAGTATTATGGCAGTTCTCAGCGCCTGCGGGCTTGCCAACAAACCGAATGCGTCTCTGTCTGGCCTACCGACCGCAAAAATAGCGCAGGAGCCGACTTCAGCCCTCTCCCCCGCACCCTTAGAATTAGCTCCGACCGTTCCAGCAGCACCCAGCCTTCCCAGCGCCAGCCACGAGCGTTATCTACCTACGATTGTCAAAGAGCCAAGCAGCGTGCGTTTCGCGGTGATCGGCGACTATGGTATGGCGGGCGAAGCGGAAGAGGCGGTAGCCCTGTTGGTGCGAAGCTGGGAGCCGGACTTTATTGTGACCACGGGCGATAACAACTATGTTGATGGCTTAGCAGAGACCATTGACGCCAATATCGGCCAGTATTACCATATGTTTATCGGGGACTATCGGGGCAGTTATGGGCCGGGTGCCAATCGCAAGCGCTTCTTCCCAACGCTGGGCAACCACGATTGGCAAGGAGGCAGCCTGCAGCCTTACTTGGATTACTTCCAGTTGCCGGGCCATGGACGCTATTACAGCTTCCAGCACGATATTTTGCAGTTCTTCATGTTGCATAGCACACCGGGCGAGCCAGACGGTGTCGATGCCGATAGCCTTCAGGCCCAATGGCTGAAAGGGGAGCTGGCGCGCTCGCATGCCCTTTGGAAGATCGTCGTTATGCACCATCCGCCCTATTCATCGGGTATTCATGGCTCTTCTACGTGGATGCGCTGGCCGTTTCGCGAATGGGGCGCGCAGCTTGTGTTAGCTGGTCACGATCACCACTACGAGCGCATAGAACACGATAACCTGATCTATATTGTGAACGGCTTGGGTGGAGCTGCGCGCTATGCTCCGGGCTGTTGTCTAGATGAGGGAAGTCTCCACTTCTTCAATAAGAATCACGGGGCGATGCTGTTCGAGTCCGATGGAAAACAGCTGGCTGCAGCCTTCATAACTCGCGACGGTGATCCTGTCGATTCGTTCGTGCTAGAGAGGCCAACTAGTTAATAGCCTCACATATTTTTACCAAATCTTTACTTAATTAAATAATTTTGTTCAAAGAGCACGCTTTGCGTTAAGTTTCTCAGCAAGTTGTGCTCTTTATTGCTGCTTGTAAACTGAAGATTTCTATTTTGGTTGGTTCGATATAGTAAAATATATACGATATATCTCATTTAAATTTTGTTAAGATCAATCAACAAGTTGTAACCATTTCATAACATTTGACAATGAAATCTATGCTATATTTGAAAATGTGGCTACTGGAGCTAACATCTGTAAGTTTTATTCTGATCTTGCACCCTGTATATGTGGTAGGGGGTATCCTCTACGATATCGCCAAGACCGTACGTGAGGATATAGCGTATTAGCAGATCAGTTTAAAGCTTAGTGGCTGAACTAGGCTCCAAAGGAGACGCACGATCATGGACGAACAGCCCGTTCAGATGGATATAGCCACCTTACAAACAGCATTACTTGCCGCGCAGCAACGTAACGCTCAACTCGAAGCGCTGCTACGACAGCATGCTATTGAAGTTCCTATACCAGAAGACAAAGAAGTCGAACCAGCCGTTTCAGACCACACCGCTTTAGATCCAGCAAAGCGACTTCATCTCTTTGAAACACTCCTCAGCAACGCACTCGATGGTGTGGTTGTTTTGAACAAAGATGGGGTGATCACCTACGCGAATGAGGCTTTTAAAACCCTTACTGGTTTCGGTGAGAGGGCGATCGGGCTCCATATTGGCGAATGTTATACGCCTGAAGACCTACAAAAAGTCATCGAAGAAGTTTTGCCGATGGTCCAAGAGTTCGGGGGATATCAAGGCCATCTACGCTATAGGCGAGCAGACGGCAGCTTCTTTATCGGCCAAGTAAGTGGTTTTACGCTTCCCAATGGTGATCCGCTTCTGTTCGATCAAGCAGTATTCGTTCGGGATGTAACAAGCCAAGTTCGAGCGGACGAGGAGCGCGCAAACCTTCAACTCGAAGTGATTAACGCGCAACAGAATCTGCTCAGGCAACTGTCGACACCGCTTATGCCGATTGCGGACGGTGTTGTTGTGATGCCGATTGTGGGCGAGATCGACACGGGGCGCGCGCATCAAATAATGGAGACTCTGCTGGTCGGTATTTCTGAACAACAAGCAGAAATCGCCATTATCGATATTACGGGTGTGAAATTCGTAGATACACAGATCGCGAGCACTTTATTACAAATGGCTCGGGCAGCACAGTTATTGGGTACGCAGGTAGTAGTTTCGGGGATCGGTGCCGATATGGCCCAAACCTTTGTAATGCTCGATTCTGATCTTCAAGAACTAATCACCCACCGCTCGCTCCAGAGTGCCATTGCTTACGCCCTAGATTATGTATAGAAAGGCCTAGCTATGACAGTCCAAGAGCCAATCAAACCACAAATCGCGCGTGTGTATGACTATGTCCTTGGAGGAACGCAGAATTTCGAGGAAGATCGCAAAGTGGCAGCAGCGATGATGGATGTCATTCCCTCGTATCCCACTTGGGCGAGACTCAATCGACGTTTCTTAACACTTGTGGCAAAAAGATGGTTGGCTGAAGGACAAACAGCAGTCTTGGATCTCGGTTCGGGTTTGCCGACTCAAGGGCACTTCCATACCATTATGCCAGACGCCAAGATCCTCTATTCCGACTACGACACATTTTGTGTCTCGCATGGCGGCGAACTGATTGCGCACCTGCCCAATATCAAGTACGTTCATGGTGACCTGCGTAACCCGCAACCGCTGCTCCAAGCGGCAAGCGAGTTCTTTAAAGATCGGCGCAAAGTTGCGATTGGTTTTATCGGAGTACCGTACTTCTTGACCGAAGACGTTATCGCCCAAACGGCGCAACTCTTCTACGATTGGGCAGCGCCTGGCACGGTTATGGCGCTTAGCTTCTTATCTCTGGAAGACACCGAAGAGGGACGGGCATTCGATCTAGGGCTTCAAGAGAGTATGAAGCCGATGAACATGCGCATTTATTTCCGCCCGACTGAAAAGATGGTGGAATTGATGAAGCCGTGGCGCATGGTTGACAGCAAACGGCTTGAAATTTGGCTCAATGATCCAGAGGCGATCACCCAAGAGAACAGTGTTAACAACGCGCTCTCTATGCACGGTATGCTGCTTGTTCACGATTAGCTGGTAGCTAGTTGTTCTCGTTTTGGCTTCGTCGTAGAGAGTACACGCTTTCGATAATTACTCTTGGTCCGCAATGCGAGAGGATGTTGTGCGTTTGCATAACATCCTCTCGCATGTTTTTACCCCGAAAACGAAGCTATGATGCTAGCTTCGGTTACTTGATACCAAATCCGGTTGATTACTTTCTATTTGGCCTTCGGCAGAGTGGAACTTGACTATATTTTGTTGTGTGAAATTTCACACAACTCTTTCCCGGATTTTGATTTTCTGCGTTATAAAAGCGCAAGTCTTTAAACGGATTTGGTATGATTGCTTTTTTAGCCTTCAGCAGAGCAGAACGTGGCTCTTTTTTGCCGCTTTCCTGTGTTCTCTGGAAGCATAGGAAGCCCGTTTGTATGATTGGGTTTGGAGGAGCGCTGGGCACGCACAGAGCCGATGTCAGGTTGCGGGCGGGATGTTGGTAGCCGTAGGCGGACGCGGTCGAAGACCTTCTTTGGGGGATAGGCCAGACCGCCAAAGTGCTAAGCTCAACAAGCGGGGTTGGCATCATACCTTCAATGGTGAATAGGAAATACGTTTCACCATGTGGCAAGCAGTTTGGCGTATAATACAGCTACTCACGTTCTTGCCTAAACGAGAGTGTTTGCTGTTTTGAAAGGGTCATGCCACAATGTTTACGCTTAGCAATGACTGGCTAGCGGTCAGTATCCTTGATCCGATCGCCGACCAAGAACGATTCGGTGTACGTTATTGTACTGGTGGATACATCTTTCAAGTTGAAGATCATAAGCATGGGCCACTCTTGACCGGGCCGACCTATCCCGATAGCTTCAACTGGTTCGATGGGCAAGGTATTCCCGATGCCTTTAACCTGTCGCCGCTGCGCAAGCCGGGCGAACAAGGCCCCAACGCTTTGGTGATTGGCATTGGCGAGTGCGATCTGGAAGCGCGCAAGGTGTTGTCCTTCTGCACATGGGATATTCAGCAAGAGGGCACTTCGATCACGATGCGCACCAGCCATAGCTATGGCCCTTACGCGCTCGACTTGGAACGAACCGTCAGCCTCAATCAGCGCACCGTGCGTTCGTATACGAAGCTGACAAACACGGGCGAGATGTTTCTTCAGATGCGCTGGTTCCCGCACCCGTTCTATCCTCAAACCGCCACTGATGAACTCTTCCGGGTCAACTTCCCGGTCAGCTTGCCAAACGCGACGGCCTATACGCTGCTCGATAGCGGTTATATCGGACGAGTAGGCTGGCCCTGGACCGATATCAAGGGCAACTTCCAGGTTTTGGCGCACCAAGCCCAGACCAATTTGATCATTCAGCAGCGTCACCCGATTGTGAATATGGTTTCGGCCACCTGTAGCTATGTGCCCGACTTCTTCCCCGTTTGGGGCAACCCCAACACCTTCTCGTGGGAGCCATACATCGAGCAGACGATCGGGATCGGACAGTCATACGATTGGTGGATTGACTACGACTTCTAAAACCAGTAAGGTATAAAGCGGTAACAGGAAGTACAGAGAGCGAGCTGCTCCCTCTTTGTGCTTCCTGTATTTATAATCCATTGTTAGGCAGGCACATCAGAAGGGCATATGTGGCTTCAGAAAAACAAAAGATGTTATTAGGCACGTACAACGCTTAGACAGTCGCCTAATGAGTAAGGATAGGGCATGAAAGCTTTCAAAACCGTTTTAGACCTTTTGATGGGAGCGGTCATTCCCATCGTTGTGCTAAACCAACTTTCGAGCGACGACAGGCTGGGGGCGATCCCCGCCTATATTGTATCTGCGATGATCCCAGTCGCTTGGGTGCTAATTGATCTCTTTTTCCTCACCAAGCGCTTCAATTTTATTACAAGCTATGTTGGTCTCTCATCGATTCTAAGCGGAGTGTTAGCCTTTTGGTTCGTTGATGGTGTGTTATTTGCTGTTAAAGATACAATCGGCTTTGTCTTTCGAGCAGTTCTCTTCGCTGGTTCATGGTACTTAGGCGAACCGCTTATTAAAGCCTTCTTGGTTCAAGCCCTCAGCCCAGACACGCCCGAACGTGAGCGATCGCTCCAAGAGCTGCTGGCGGAGGCGGGCATCGTTCGGTCGTTTCGAATCGCCACTTGGATCCTCGTCATCGAAACTGTACTTGCAGGGATCGCAAATTTCTGCTTGAATCTCTTTATCGTCGTTGCACCCTTCGGAACAGAAACCTTTAACCAGCAGGTAGCCCAAGTCAACGCAATTACACGTGTTGCTCTTACAATCCCAACTGCAATCGCATTTGCAATCGCAATGTGGTTGATGTACCGTGCAATTTACCAAGAATTGCCCACAGAGGAAGGAAAATCTCAACTCGATAGTGAATTTTGGGATCTTGTACAATTGCGCGAAGAGGCAAAACAAACGGATCTGGTTGGAACTAAAACGGTGTTAGGGGTATAATTCTAAATAACAAAACATTCTACCAATAACGTACTCTTGCCGACCTATGCTCCAGCAGTAATGACCTAACGTCAGCAATCGTTTCTCGTTTTTCAGGTTTATTGTTCTCGTATCTCAACAGTGTAGGATTGCGCACATAGCATTGTGTCTCTATCACAATGACGCGCGAATTCTTGTATTCTGAACCGTTGTATTACATGTGACTCGTTTCCTTATTTGTAGCGTTCTAACTGCGTTTTTCGCTGTGCTGATGGACTGCTGCAGCATAGAACTGTCACATGTGCTACAATATGTGCATTGTAATCCGATGAGCAGAACTCATACTCAGTTCTGAACCGTCGAACTCCACACTGTTGCCTTGCTATATTGAGGAAGCTATGTCTCAAACAGACAGTGACACGTCACGCCCCCAAACTATGTCACCGGAACTGGCACAACTGATGCAGCAGGGGCGACAGCGAGGCTTCGTCACATTCGAAGATATCCAGGCAACGGTGCCCAACTCAGACGATGCCGTAGATATCTTCGACGCTATGTACGCCGCGCTGACAGAAGCGGGTATTCCTGTGCGCGATGCGAGCGACGAAGTCGCGGCTGAGGAAGAGTCAACAGCATCAAGCGCTGGCCTCCTCGATGAAGGCATGTCCGATGCCCTCTTGAGCGATAGTGTACGAATGTACCTACGCGAAATCGGCCAAGTACCCCTGTTAACGACCGAACAGGAGCGCCGTCTAGCCACTCGCATCAACGACGGGCAAGAGGCGCTCAAAGAGCTGAGCAGCATTGACGAAGAGCTTGCTAACCTTGTCGCCGATGCACCCGATTCGCCCAATACGTTTGTCAATCTCAGCGCGAGCCGTTCGGCCGAGCAAGAGGAAGCTTTGAATCGAGCGCTCGATCAGCTTCCTGAAGACAAGCGCAAAGTGGCTCTCGAACTAATTCGGCGTATCTCCGATGGGCGAGAGGCCCGCCAGCAGATGGCGGCTGCAAACCTGCGCTTGGTGGTGAGCATTGCAAAGCGCTATCGTGACCGTGGCTTGCCGCTGCTTGATCTGATTCAGGAAGGCAGCTTGGGTCTTCTACGGGCTATCGAAAAATTCGATTATCGTAAAGGCTTCAAGTTCTCGACCTACGCAACCTGGTGGATCAAACAGGCTCTTTCGCGCGCTTTGGCCGACCAATCGCGCCTGGTTCGCCTGCCGGTTCACTTGGGCGAAACGCTCAACCGCGTTCAAGCGGCTCGTCGCCAACTGACCCAGATGTTGGGTCGTGATCCGCTCGATAGCGAGCTGGCCCAAAGCCTCGGTATGACCGAAGAGAAACTGCGCGAATTGCGCCGCACGGCTCAAGATCCGGTCTCTTTGGCGACGCCAGTAGGTGAAGAAGCTGACAGCACACTTGCCGACTTTATTCCTGACCCCCACGCTCTCGACGCCGACGATGCTGCCGCAAGCGGTATGCTGCGCGTACAGATCGGGCAAGCGCTCGATCAGCTTACCGAGCGCGAGCGACGGGTTTTGGAGCTGCGCTACGGCCTATCTGATGGACAACCGCGCACCTTGGAAGAGGTTGGACGCGCCTTCGGTGTGACACGCGAGCGTGTGCGCCAAATCGAGGTCAAGGCGCTGCGCAAGCTGCGCCACCCGCGTTTGGGCAAGTTGCTGAAAGACTATCTCGATCAGATTTAGTCTTATGTCAATACCTAAAAGACCTTGCGGCCTGTAGCAGCTGCAAGGTCTTTTTTTGCCTTCAACAAGACTGTAAGCGCATAGTGCTCTGGCGGCGAGGTCGCTAGCTTCCATTCAGTCCTCACCGCGTCCGCCTACGGCTACAAAATGGGCTAACCAGCCCTCTCCCCCGCCCCCTCTCCCGCAAAGCGGGCGAGGGGAGAAATGGGAAGCAGGAAAAGGGAGACGGGCTTCTCCCCCGACCCTTCCACCAAGAAGCCGTACCCTTCAACAGGCTCAGGGTACGGCTTAATCATCACAGCGCTTTAGCACTCAGTTCCAAACTCTTTAAGAAGACTCAGTGTCTCTGTGTCTCGTGTGGTGAATATACGGCTATGGCCCACTTTCTCGACCCTTCCACCAAAAAGCCGTACCCTTCGATAGGCTCAGGGTACGGCTTAATCATCACAGCGCTTTAGCACTCAGTTCCAAACTCTTTAAGAAGACTCAGTGTCTCTGTGTCTCGTGTGGTGAATATACGGCTATGGCCCACTTTCTCGACCCTTCCACCAAAAAGCCGTACCCTTCGATAGGCTCAGGGTACGGCTTAATCATCACAGCGCTTTAGCACTCAGTTCCAAACTCTTTAAGAAGACTCAGTGTCTCTGTGTCTCATGTGGTGAATAAAAAACGCTGCTAGCCGCCGAATGGGAGGTTAGGACATTGATAGCCGTAGGCGGACGCGCCAAGGATGGGATGGAAGGTAAGGGCCTTCCCGCCAGATGATCCCAGAACATAGTTGTAGGTTTGATAAGGGTAGCTAGCGCGCTGAAACGCGGCGTAGGGCCAAACCAGCCGTCCAACAGACCAAAAGGGCAAACACAAGCAGCGATAGCAAGCTAGAGCTGCCGCCCGTCTGAGGCAGGTTGGAAGGCGGCGTACTTGAAGCGCCCTCGCTGGAGCTGGTGCGCTCAAGCACAAGCGCCAGACCGCTGGTCGGGTTGCCCTGAGTGATCACGCCATAGTGGCTGGTGGTGGTGAACCAGAGCTGGCCGTCGACCGTGATCTCGGCGCGCACGGCATAGGAGCGGTTCTCTTCGATCTGGCTAGGATCGTAGCTGAGCGAAAAATCAAACGGTGGCTGTTTGCCCGCCGCTTGGAAGCTCTGCTCGACGAGCACAGTCTCTGGCGCATCGGCCAGCGATACATCGGACAGCACAACGCGTATCGTAGCGTTTTCGGGCAGTGCGATACGCTCGCGGTAGGTCAGGCTGCCGCTCACACTGTCGCCCGAGCTCTGGGCATGCAGGGCAGCAGGCAGGTCACAAACCAGCACGAGCAAGGCACCTACAGCGAACATGCATAGCTGCTTCATGGAACTCTCCCTTCGTTGGTTAACGAACGGGCAGAGTCGTTTTAGGGTGTGGTATGCAACTGCCCGTCACGTACATGGTACACAATATCCACGAATTCATCCACAGCGTGGTCGTGGGTGGCCATGATGAAGGTGACTTTCTGCTGATCGACGATGCGCCGCATAAGGGTCAAGAGTTCGCGTCCGGTGTTGCTGTCGAGCTCGCCGGTCGGCTCATCGGCGATGATCAGGCGCGGGCTGCTGGCCAAGGCGCGTGCGATAGCGACACGTTGCTGCTGACCACCACTCATCTCGTAGGGGCGATGGTGGGCCCACTTTTCGAGGCCGACCAAGGCCAAAGAGTCCATCACGCGGGTGCGCCGCTCTCGGGCGTTGCCGATGCCAGCGATGCGCAAGGGCAGCTCGACATTCTCGAAGGCCGAGAGAATCGGCAAGAGAGCGAAGCTTTGGAAGATGAAGCCGATCATATTGCGCCGCATGAGGGTCAGTTCTCGGTCGCTCAGTTTCGAAAGCGGCTGATCGAAGAGGGCGACCTCGCCAGTAGTGGGCTGATCGAGACCGCCGATCATATTCAAAAGTGTGGTTTTGCCGCTACCGCTACGCCCTTTCAAGGCGATGAAGCCACCTACCGGCACACGCAAGTTGATCCCGCGCAAGGCATGCACTTGGTTAGCGCCGCTTCCATAGGTGCGAGTGGCCTCGGTCACAGCGACAGCGATCTCTGGTGTAGTTTGGCTCTGTTCTGACATGGATTGCACTTCTCTACTTCTTGCGCGCCCTACCCATCAGCTTCGTAAAGAGATTCTTGCGAGGAGGCGGTCCATCGTCGGGTTCCACAAGCGGTGTCACGACCGAAGCACCCTCGCGCACAACCGGGCGCAGAATCAAGCCTTCTTCGGTTTCCTCTAAAATCACGCGGTCACTGATCTTGTAACGCTCGCGGATCTCTTTGGGCACCTGAAGGCGACCCGCCGAGTCGAGTACCACATACTCAGTCAGATGGTGTTTCTCTTCGTGCTCGCCATGCTCGTTTTCAACGGTGGTGGCGCGGCGCACAACCTCGCTACTGGTCTTGCCATCGCGAATAGCGACCACGCGATGAACGTGGCGGGCGATCTGCGGATCGTGCGAAACGATCACGATCGTAATGCCGAGCCGTTGGTTGAGATCGTGGAAGAGATCGAAGATGACCTGAGCTGTGGCGGTATCGACCTCGCCGGTCGGCTCATCGGCGAGCAAGAGCGGCGGCTTGTTGGCTAGGGCGACCGCGATCGCGACACGCTGCTGCTCACCACCCGAGAGCTGGGCGAGATGGTGCTTGCGGCGCGCGCCGATCCCCATCAGGTCGAGCAGTTCGTTGCTCCAGGCCTTGCGCTCTGCTGGCGGCACTCCCGACATCAGCATGGGCATTTCGACGTTCTGAATCGCGTTGAGATAGGGAATGAGGTTACGCGCTTTCTGCTGCCACACAAAGCCGACATAGCGTCGTCGATAGCGGTTGAGCGCCGCCTTCGACATTTTGAGCAGGTCTTGATCGGCCACAATGATTTTGCCAGCGTCGGGACGATCGAGCCCGCCGATCACATTCAGCAGGGTCGATTTACCGCTTCCGCTCGCGCCGATCAGTGCCATCACCTCGCCCTGTTGGACGGTTAACTCCAGGCCTTGCAAGGCTTGTATCTCAAGATCACCGATCGAATAAATCTTGACGAGGTTTTCTGCTATGATCAATGGTTCTGGCATAGGTAAGAGAGAATAGCTGCAAGCTGCCTAACAACAACTTGCAGCTATTACTAAACGGCTTCGCCGAGTTTAACAGCCTGGAAGATGCGCATGCGAGCCAACAGGATCATCGTGATGATCACCGCAAAGACGAGCATGCCTCCGAAGATCGCATAGATGATTCCGATCTGGTCCCAAGCGATCTGAACCACAAAGGGCGGTGTGTTCGGGTTGTTGTCGGCACGCACCTGCAAGAAGGGAATGAAGAGCTGGCTCGCAGTGACGCCCAACAAGGTGCCGATCCCCATACCGATGCCGATGATCAGACCCTGTTCGCAGGTGAGCAGCGTGCCCATCTGACCGACCGAGAGGCCGATAGCGCGCAGCATGCCCAATTCGACGAATCGGCGTCTAAACGAGAGCACCGAATAGAACAGGAAGCCCAAGACTGTTAAGAAGGCCGAGGCCAAGAAACCGACCGAGAGCAGGCCGAAGACACCTTGGCGCTCGGGGCGGTTGAATTCGGCTTCGATCAGGCTTTCGGCATCCTCTTGGTAGAAGACGCGCAAACCACGCCGCTCGGTCTCGCGGATCACCTCTTGGGGAACGGTGCCTGGCTCGGTGGTGGCCCAAACCTCGTAGGGGAACTGGCCGCCCTGCATCTCGAAGACATAATCGAGGTTGCCGATGAAGAAGGGCTTATCTTCGTAGAGAGTCGGGAAGAGCCTCAGATCACCCACGATCACGAAGGGCACACGTTGCGCCGAACCAAAGGAGCTCATTTCGAGCGAAACGCGGTCGCCCACGCGCAGGCCATTAGCCGCCATGTAGCGACTGCTCACCAAGAGCGCGCCTGGATCATCAGCGAGGCGGTTCATCAGATCGCCCAGCGATTCACGGGCGTAATCGCTGCGGAAGGCTTTGCCGACCACAGCGGGCAGGTCAGCGCGATCGACGCCCAAGAAGACGCCAGCATCGAACTTATTGTTCACATAGGCTTGAACTTCGCTGCGGCCTACACGGGTCGCATTGATGATGCCCGGGATGGTCAGATAGTCGCTGACGGGCACAAACAGCCAGCGCGCCTCGTTAACTCGGCCTCCGCTCTCGGTGCTGTTTTGCTGCTGAGGTTGCTGAACGCCAAAAGAGATGGTCGGCGGCTCGGTATCTTGGCCCAAGTCACTCATACGCAGATCGGTTCCGCTGATGTAGTAGGCCCGGTCGTAGAGGTACTGATCGAGCGTGAGCGACATCGACGAAGTAAAGGTCGCCAGGCTCATCGTGATGATCAGCAGCATAATTGGACCGGTGTAACCACGGGTTGTGCGCGCCAGATAGCGCATCGCCAAGAGGATCGCAATGCCCGGAAAGCGGCTACAGATCCAAGCTAGCGCGTTCATCACGATCGGGAAGATACGCAGGCTAAAGAGCGCGAAGGCGAACACAAACAGGGTCGGAACCAAGAGCAAGAGCGGGTTTTGGAAGGGATCGCCTGCGGGCGAATCGACGCCCAAAAACGAAATCGTGCCGCGGCTCTTGAGCTGCTGGTAGCCGTAATAGACCGGGATCAGCAGCAAGATATCGACGAACAAACGCTGCCAGAGCGGCGCACGCACCGAACGAGCGCGTTCAAGTTTGTAGGAAACGATCGTATAACGCGTGGCTGCCAAGGCTGGGATCAAGCTTGAGAAGACGGCCAAGGTCACTACTTGCAGAGCGCTCATCCAAACGTTCGAAGCAAGCTCAACCGGCATGCCCTCGCGCGGCACAAAGTCCAAGAAGGAGCGCGTCCACGTCATGAGGCGGGCCGCTTCGCGCCCGATCGGCGGGCCGAGCACAAAGGCAACAAGCCCTAACAAGGCCGCCTCGAGCAGATAGATCCACAGAACCTGTATGCGCGATGTACCTCGGCTGCGCAGCACTGCGATCTCGTTCTGCTGTTGTTGCACCACCATGCCAGTCACCAAGATGATAAAGTAGGCGGCGACACCAAGCAGCGGAATGCTGAAGACAGTGAGCAGAATGGTTAAAAAGCGCACTTGGCGCTGGTGCATTAGCAAGGCGTTGTAGGGCGAGAGCGAGAGCGAAACGCCTGGCAAGAGGCTAGCTGCTTCGGTCAACGAGCGATTGATATTGGCCGTCAAGCGAGCTGCATCTCTACTCCGAACGCGCTCGCCATCCATCACTGCATACCAAAGCGCAGTATAGACCGGCTTTTCAGCGGCTGTGGCAATACGCGCAACAAAGCTCTCTTCCGGAACGATCAGTGATTCTTCAAAGGCCGTCGGATCGTAGAACCAATAGTCGTTATCGGGGTCGTTGGCGATCCAGATGCCACTCACACGAATCGGCAGATGGATCCTCGGTTCACGATCGCCAGATGGCCCTAAGATCAAATAGTCTTCACCGACTTGAAAGCCAAGTTCGTTGGCTTTTTCTTCAGATAAAAGCACCTCAACAGGGCCGTCTTCGCCAGCAGGTTTAGGATATTCGCCCTCGATAACGTTGATATGCTTTTCGATATCGGTGGCAAACACCAGATTCGCCCAGAAGAGAGGCTCGCCGACTCCATCGGGCGTCATAAAGCGCAGCTTATCGGTCGATGCATAACGCGTCAGCTGCTGGTTGGGCAGGCCCAAACGAGCGACCAGCTTCTCGCGCATGTACTGGTCGATCGCGCCGAGATCCTTCCAAGCGATCGCGCCCGACTGCGAGCCGATATAGCGATACATAAAGGCGAAAGGCGGGTGCGTCTCGCTGTTGGAGCCTTTATTGAGTTCTGTTCGCAGGATGCGGTAGCCAACCGCTTCAGCATAGATCGGAATACTCGTTACGATCGCGACGGCAATAACAAAGCCTGCAATAATCGCGGCAAGTAGTCCAATATGGCTTATAAAGCGGCGGCCTACAACCCGCAGTAAGCCAAAAAAGTTTAGTATTAGCCGCACAATCTGTCCTGATTTCAATAGGCAGGTGGCATCGATTACCAAGCGATGCCACCCACAGACTGGCTACTGCCCGATCACCACGTCGCCTTCTTCAAGACCTTCGAGGATTTCTATCCGATCTTGGCTCACAATACCAACTTTCACATCGACGCGCCGCTGACGATCACCATCTTGCACGACCACAAAACGGCGACCATCGAAAGAACGCACAGCCACAGGAGGCAGCCAGAGAGCGTCTTCTTTGCGCTCGATAGTCAGCACTAAACTCGCAATATCACCAATGCTCAAATCGAGATCGCCAGGTTCGAAGCTGATATGGATAGCTGGATCGGCTTGCACCGAAGAGGCGGTCGAGGTAAGACTAGTCGGCAGCTTCTCAACAGTGCCTATCAGTTTGGTCGTCGCATAGCGAGCAAACGAGATCTCTACCTGTTGGCCGATACCAACCTTCGCCATATCGCTGCTGAGGGTATTTTCAACTACCAACTCGATATTGGTCGGGTTGATCACATTCATAACCGCTTTGTAGGCAGAGACACCGTCGCCGGGGCGCACGCTGATATCAGCGACCTCGCCATCGAAGGGCGCATAGATACGACCAGCTTCGATACGAGCACGAATGGTCTCAACTCGCAGTTGGGCGCTCTCAAGCTTATTCTGCTCGTCGGGATCAATGTTCGAGGCGCGGGCTTCTTCCAAGGCGACTTCAGCCCGGCGAATAGCACGCTCGGCATCGGCGATCTCAAGCGCGGTCGGGCCTTCTAGCAGCGCAGCTAAACGTAGCTCGGCCTGCTTGAGGGCGTTTTCTGCCGAAGCGATCGCAGCGATCTCGTCTTTTCGCGCCTGCTCAGCAGCGACTCGGGCCGCTTCTAGCTCGGTTTGAGCGTTTTCAACCGCGCGACGGGCGGCCTCTTCAGCGTTTACTTGGTCGGGGGAAAGGTGTTCTTTGCTTTGGGTGCCATTCAGTTCAACGATTCGTGCGTATTCGGCTTGGCGATCGCGCACGGTGTTGGCGGCGGTCTCAACACGCAGATCAGCTTGGGTCTTGGCCACAGACATACGGTGGCGGGTATCTTCAAGATTGATGCGCGCTTGTTCGATCGCCAAGTTTGCCGCATTGATCTCGCTCTGCAGCGGGGGTTGCTTTAAGGCCGCCAAACGCGAGCGAGCATCTTCAAGGTCTAACTCAGCGCGCCGAATAGCAAACTGCTGACGCTCCTGACGAGCTTTTACAGCAAGCTCAACACTCGACAATTCGATCTCGGCCTGACGCAGATCATTTGGTAAGGTTCCCAGATCAAGCTCTGCCAAGAGTTGCCCTTCTGTAACCACGTCAGAACGTTTGACATAGATCGTTTTTACAAAACCGTCTTGAGTAAAAAAGAGATCCTGATCGAGGGTCGCTGCAACACGGCCACTCATTTTGAGTTCATCTGCTACGACACCACGTTCAACCGTGTAGGTAGGTTTCTCGAGCGCAGGAGGAACAGCCCGAGGAGTAGGGGTAGGAGCTGCACCCGAAGCCGCTGAATTAGAACCTGGCGGGCCAACCGTACTACCTTGGCACGCCGCAAGTCCTGTGGATAACGCAATAACTGCAAGCACAACCTTGAGCTTGAACATGTTTCCTCACCGGACTATGATAACGTTACTGGCTGACTTCCAATACTATACCATATATTTTCTTTCTTTCTATATCTTTTTTAAAGAATTGAGCCGCTCTTGAAGGCACTTTTTTCAATTAGGATAATGCGCTCTTTACGATTATAGAGCGGAATCTAGGCATACCAAGACTGATTAAAAACTCAAAAAAGAGTACTCATGAAGCTTGGTTCTAACTAAAATAGCATTTCAAGATTTTATTTTCTACAATAACAAGCGGCCTAAAAAAGCAGGTTATACAGATCAAGGAGGAGCATGGATTACGACAGCATTGTTGTAGGCGGCGGCTTAGGCGGCCTTTCGGCGGCCATTCACCTCGCCATCGCGGGCCAGCGTGTGCTCGTACTAGAGAAAAACCAACGAGTCGGCGGAAAGCTCAACATCCATCGTGAAGCGGGCTTTCGTTGGGATACCGGCCCTTCACTCGTCACCATGCCTTGGGTGCTGCACGAGCTTATTCAAGCCACAGGGCACGATAGCAAAAGCTTGCTCGAACTGGTACGGGTCGAGCCTAGCTGTCGCTACTTCTGGCCCGATGGCACCCGTTTCGACGCTTGGCAAGACCTGCCCTCCTTGCTTCAAGCTATCGAAGCGCTCAGCCCCGACGATGTTGCACCTTTTTTGCGCTTCTTGGCCCACACCTCCGAGATCTATAAAACCGTCGCGCCCCACTTTCTGCTGCGTCCTTTCAGCGGCCTACGCGAGCTGTTCAGCCCGAGCTTCGCCCGTAACGCCCACAAGATCGACTCGCTACGCACAGTCGACCGTGCAGTGGCTTCGTTCTTCCACAGCCCCTATCTGCGCCAAGTCTTCGATCGCTACGCTACCTACAACGGATCATCGCCCTACCGTTCGCCAGCGACATTCAACCTGATCGCCTACATCGAATTCGCAGAAGGAGCCTGGTATGTCAAAGGCGGCCTCTACCGCATCGCCGAAGTGCTCAGCCAGCTCGCCCAAGAGCGTGGCGTCGAGATTCGCACCGAGAGCGAGGTCGCCCAAGTCAGGCCCGAGGGCGCTGGGGTGCGCGTCTACCTGCGCGATGGCAGCTCGTTGACGAGCCGTAGCGCAGTGATCAACGCCGACCCACGCTACGCCTACCGCCATCTGCTGCCCGCCAAGCCAGGCATAGCGCGTCGTTTTGAAAAGCTCGAACCCTCGTGCAGCGGCTTTATCCTGCTGCTTGGGGTCAAACGAATCTACCCACAACTGGCCCAACACACCATCTTTTGGAGCCACGACTACCCCGCCGAATTTCGAGCGATCTTCGAGCTGGGCGTGCCGGCGCCCGACCCGACCATCTATGTCTCGGCGACCTGCCTAAGCGACCCAAGCCACGCGCCCGAGCAGCATATGAACCTGTTTGTGCTTGTGAATGCGCCCAGTCTGGGGCAGGGCCGCTTCAGCTACGATTGGAAGCGCGAGGCTGTCGGCTATAGCGAACTGGTGATTCGCAAGTTGGAGCGTATGGGCCTAGACGATCTAAGCGAGCAGATCGTTGTGCGTCGCATTATCACACCCAACGATCTAGCTGAAAGCTACAACGCCGCCAACGGCGCGATCTACGGCCCGGCCTCTAACAATCCATTTAGCGCCTTCGCACGTCCGCCGCTGCGCGCCATAGACCTGCCACAGATCTTTTTTGTGGGAGGAGGCACCCATCCAGGAGGGGGGATTCCACTTGTTCTGCTGAGCGGAAAAGCCGTTTCTGAAGCGATTCTTTCTTAGGAATTATTTGTACATTATCGTTAAATACCGATAAAAATATTGAAATGCGAGTCTAATAGTGCTATCATGCAGGCAACCCCCAAGGAGAACACAATCACCAAAGTGGGGATACCTAAACAACCAAACGACGACTTTACAATGCAAGCGACATTCCTGAAACAACATTCAGTAATGTTCGTGAGGTAACCGAAAGAATAGTGAGAAAATCACTGTTTGAGGATGTTACTAAGTAAACGCGCCGACTACTGATGAGTAGGGCGATGTTCTATAAGCAACGTAGAGTTCTTTGTAGAAAAGCTCGACGAGTGGATACCATTAGGTTGACTCCACCGCAGACACGAGCAAGCGCCGATACAGAAAAGCTGACACGGTAAAGTACCGAATGTAAGAGCACTGTAACGGATCCTACAAAGTAAGTTGGTTCGATAGAAGTCCTTACAGAGCGTGTTCTCCTCGGGGAGTGGCTATCAAAGAGATTTCATGAAAAGGGAGAGGGCCTACAAGCCCTCTTTCTTTTTTTGATACCGAATTCCATTTGATCAGTTCAGCACTCTGGCGGCTTGGCCTCTTTCCCCAAGAGGGCGGCTAGCGCGTCCGCCTTCGGCTACCAACAGCTCGCCCGTAAGCTGGGTATTGTAGCTGTGTGCCGAGAGATCGTCCCAACTACAACGATTCAAGCGAATTTCGTATGGCCTTCGGCAGAAGAAAGTAGCGCTTTCGGCGGGTTGCGCAGCGCTCCCTTCTCCCGCAATGCGGGAGCTATGCATTAGCCAACAGTCGTGTCGGCAGCAACAGGCGATCGTTCG
>CALGUG010000067.1 GCA_937902315.1 uncultured Chloroflexales bacterium | reverse complement strand
CTTTTCGTTTTTCTGAGCGAAGAGCATGCACGTCTTTAAACGGATTTGGTATAAGATATTCCGCGCGATAGTGCGGAATATCTACGAATCTTCCCCGTTTTTCGTTTTTCCCAGATTGCACGAATGCAGGTCTTTAAACGCATTTGTATGCTTAGGGGGTTGACTGATGCAGACAACGTTTTTGCACGATTTGTTTGGGCTTGAGGGCAAGGTAGCCCTGATAACGGGTGCGAGCGGCGGAATCGGGCGGGCCATCGCAGAGGCTTATGCTTGGGCAGGGGCGAAAGTAGCCTTGGCGGGGCGCTCTGAAAAGCGTTTGCAGGAAGTGCGGGCAGCCATTCAGGCTGGAGGTGGTCAGGCCGAGTACTTTGTTTGCGATCTTGAGCAAGAACATGCTCCGCAAGAGCTGGCGGCAGCGGTCTATGAGACGTTTGGTCGGATCGATATTTTGTTGAACTGTGCCGGTATGAATCGGCGTCAACCCGCCGAGGAGGTCACGTCCGAGAACTTCGATAGCATTGTGGCTGTGAATATGCGCAGCGTCTTCTTTTTGTGCCAGGCTGTTCAGCCTTATATGAAGAGCCAAGGTAGTGGTAAGATTATCAACATCGGTTCTCTGACGGTTTCGGTAGCACTGGCCCATGTTTCGGTCTATGGTATGACCAAGAGCGCGCTGGCCCAACTAACGCGTACCTTAGCAGTCGAATGGGCGAAATACAACATTCAGGTTAACTGCCTTTGTCCTGGCTTTATTCAGACCGAGCTGACACGCCCGTTGTGGGAAGATACCAAACGCAATGAGTGGATTATGCAGCGTATTCCTGCTGATCGCTTGGGCCAGCCGCGAGATCTGGTGGGCATGGCGATCTTTATGGCTGCGGCCGCTTCAGATTACCTCACAGGTCAGACCATTTACATCGATGGTGGCTATACGGTGGGTAGCCATTGGTAATCTGGGCTTTTGCGAGCGTTAGAGATTGAGCCAGTTGCTGAACTTTAGTATCACTGGTACAATCTGCCCGCTACGGTAGAACCAGTGATACTTTACATAAATTTTGGAATGGATGAGCGGTTATGGCGCGTATCGATACACATCAAGCACAGACAAGCGAGCGATTGGATTGGGTTTTCTACTACCTAAACCCGGTTATCTTGATACGATCTATGTGGCAGAATCGCGATCTGCTTCTGCAGTTTACTCAGCGCGAGATCGAAGGTCGTTATCGAGGATCCTTTTTGGGTTTATTGTGGTCGTTTGTCAATCCTCTCGTTCAGCTCTTAATCTATACTTTTGTGTTTGGTTTTGTCTTTAGCGCGCGTTGGCCAAATGCATCTAATCCCGAGAATATCTATGAGTTTGCCATGACTCTGTTCTGTGGGATCACGGCCTTCAATATCTTTAGCGAGTGTGTTGGACGCTCATCGGGCTTAGTGCTGAGTGTACCGAACTATGTCAAGAAGGTCGTCTTTCCGCTCGAGATCTTGCCGGTGAGTGTCTTAGGTGCAGCGCTCTTCCATGGTGGCATCAGCCTCTTGATTCTGGTGATCGGCAACCTCTTAGCCGTAGGAACATTTTCTCTCTCGATCGTTCTTCTGCCTTTTGCGTTATTGCCCTTGGTTTTCCTCGCTTTAGGCCTCTCGTGGTTTCTGGCAAGTTTAGGTGTTTTTATCCGTGATATCGGCTACACTGTAACGCTTGTTCTGCAAGTTCTCCTCTTCACCTCTCCTATTTTCTTCCCACTCGAACGAATCCCCGAACCATTTCGCAGCATTATGGCTTGGAATCCGATCTCTTCGATCGTAGAGAATTTTCGAAGAGTCACATTATGGAACATGCAGCCTGTCTGGTCCGATCTTATGATCTGGACGCTTATAACGGGAGTGATCATGATGGGCGGATATGCCTGGTTTATGAAGACAAAGAAGGCTTTCGCTGATGTTTTGTAAAATAAAATTTATAACATTGCCTTAGTTCTATTCTTGTGTTACAATCCTCGTCACTAATTTATGTTTTTATAATAGTTTATGTTTCAAAAATACATGGTACATATTTTGTATTTTTGGAGCGGATATTTGCGAAACACAATTGGGCAAGCTTTACGATTAGGCCCATTATTGAGTCTAATCGTTTCTCCTGAGATTCGTCTTGAATAGCGCTTTTGCCTACATTCTCAAGAGTGTTATCTAATAACTGAATTCTATGCTGTAAAGATGGGAGTAGTATGCCCCAGAAGATATTGATTACAGGTGGAGCAGGTTTTATTGGATCCTTCTTGACAGATTATTTTTTGGCTCAGGGCAATGATGTTCGCATTCTTGACAATCTTGACCCTCAAGTCCATCCCACAGGTCGCCCCGACTATCTTTCAAACGAGATCGATTTCCGCCACGCTGATGTGCGCAATAAAGATGCCGTTGTTGATGCCTTAGATGGCGTTGATGTGGTTATTCATTGTGCAGCGGCGGTTGGTGTTGGTCAGTCGATGTATCGTGTACAACACTATATCGATACTAACCCTGGAGGAACCGCTGTTCTGCTTGAAGCCTTAATCGAGCGCAAACAGCCGCTGCGCAAGCTGGTTGTTTTCACTTCTATGACTGGCTATGGCGAAGGTGTCTACCGCCGCCCGAGCGATAACACTTTGTTGCGCATTCCTGTACGCACCGAAGAAGATATTCGACGCTGGGGTTGGGAACCAGTTGATCCGCAAACTGGCGAAGTGTTGGTTCCTGCACCTACTCCCGAAGATTCTCAGCTGTTTGCGAAGAATATCTACGCTCTCTCAAAGCGTTATCAAGAGGAGCTCACCTTAAGCATAAGTGAGTTCTACGATATTCCCGCCGTTTGTCTGCGTCTATTCAACGTCTATGGTCCACGTCAATCGCTTACAAACCCTTATACGGGCGTATTAGCCATCTTTTTGAGCCGCATTTTGGCCGGTCAGCAGCCGGTCGTCTATGAAGATGGCAAGCAGAGCCGTGACTTTGTATCGGTGCACGATGTCGTTCGTGCAGCTGCTTTAGCGATTGAAAACGATGCAGTAAGGGGCCAAGTCTTCAATGTTGGTACCGGTATTGCCCGTCCTATAGCAGAAATTGCTACAACTTTAGCTCGCCTCCTTGGGCGCGAGGATATTCAGCCCAATATTACCTTACAGTTCCGCAAAGGTGATATCCGCCATTGTCTTGCAGATATTAGTCGCATTCATACAGCGCTCGGCTTTACTCCTCAAGTCAATTGGGAACAAAGCCTGCAAGAGATTATTGAATGGTCATTTTCTGCGCCTCGCAGCGATCGTTTTAGTGATGCTGAAAATGAACTACGTAAGCATGGGCTCGTCAAGTAATCTTGCTTTTAAGGTATAGGGAGCTATGCAAAAACGAGTATTGATCACCGGTAGTAGTGGCCTAATCGGTTCCGAAGCCGTAACATATTTCGATCAGCGCGGTTGGGAGACACATGGTGTCGACAATAATATGCGCCGCGACTTCTTTGGTCCCGATGGCGATACAACTTGGAATCTGAAGCGTCTGCAGGCGACTACTCGCAAGTTCGTTCATCACAGTATCGATATTCGCGATCGTCAAGCTATTTTGGACCTGATTGCCGAGCAGAAGCCCGATCTGATTATTCACTGTGCTTCGCAGCCTTCCCACGACCTTGCTAAAGACCGACCTTTCGACGATTTCGATGTAAATGCTGTAGGCACGCTTAACTTGTTAGAGGCGACTCGTCGCGCTGTTCCAGAGACGCCGTTTATCTTTATGAGCACCAACAAGGTGTATGGCGATGCTCCGAATGAACTGCCCTTAGTTGAGCACGAGACGCGCTGGGACTATGCTCGCCCTGAAGACTACAACGGTATCAACGAGAGCTGCCGAATCGATGCGACCACGCATAGCATTTTTGGCGCTTCTAAAGTGGCCGCTGATGTGATGGTTCAAGAGTATGGGCGCTACTTCAATATTCCTACCGTCTGTTTGCGCGGCGGATGTTTGACAGGCCCGAATCATTCAGGCGCAGAGTTGCATGGCTTTTTGTCTTATCTCGCGAAGGCGGTTCGTGAAGGTCGTACCTATCGCATTTATGGCTATAAAGGCAAGCAGGTCCGCGATAACATCCATTCTTACGATGTATGCGCTTTCTTTGAAGCTTTCTACAATGCACCCCGTGTTGCGGCTGTGTACAACATCGGCGGCGGACGTGCAAATAGCATATCCATGCAAGAGGCGATCGCCGCTTTTGAAGACCTGATCGGCAAAAAGCTCAAAGTCGAATACGTTAAGCAGAACCGTGTTGGTGACCATATCTGCTACATCAGCGATCTTTCGCGCATCCACGCAGATTATCCTAACTGGCGTCAGCAATATTCCATCCAAGATGTTCTACAGCAACTCAGCGCTGTAGGCTGGGAGTAGTGCTATGAAACTATCAGTTGTTATTCCTGCACGTAATGAGGCTGGAAATATTGGTGCGACTATCGATGCACTTCGGGCTCGTTTGCGCCAGGAGCGTGTTCCCTACGAGATCCTTGTTGTAGATGATGGTAGTACCGATACAACTGGTGAGGAAGTTGAGGCTCGCGTTGCGATCGACGATGGTGTGCGTTTAGAACGCAACCTTGGTGCGCATGGCTTTGGTCGCGCTATTCGTTATGGCTTAGAGCGTTTTACCGGCGATGCTGTTGTGATCATGATGGCCGATGCTTCGGATGATCCCGAAGATGTTGTGAAGTATTACTATATTTTGCGCGATGAAGCGGAATGTGCTTTCGGTTCGCGCTTTATTCGGGGCGGCAAGACGATCGATTATCCGCGCTTTAAGCTGTATGTTAATCGTCTAGCAAACCTATTTATCAAACTCCTCTTCCGTTTGCCCTATAACGACGTTACAAATGCCTTCAAAGGTTACCGAGCTGAAGTCATTCGTGGCTGCCAGCCTTTGATCTCGCCACACTTTAACTTGACGGTAGAGATCCCGCTGAAAGCGATTGTACGCGGTTATACCTATAAAGTGGTGCCGATCAGCTGGCGCAATCGTAAGACCGGAGTGAGTAGCCTTAAACTAGAAGAACAAGGGAGTCGTTATCTCTTTATTGTTCTCTATATCTTTCTTGAACGTCTGCTTTCGCGTGGCGATTATCGGCGGCCTGCTGACGAGGATTTCCTGCCTTGGAAGCAGAAACAAGAGTTGATCGCCCGCGAAGCTGAGGCCTGAGTTGTTGCCGGCCTCTTAAAAGCATGATGAATGTCCTGAATACTACCTGGAACTCTATCTAGAAGGAATTGGCATATTATGAGTGCAACTGATCCGGCGAACACATCTGTAAAGCTTTCAAAGCTATACAGTACACGCTTTAACGAAAAAGAGCAGCAGAACAAAGAACAAATCTGGAAGGTTCTGTGTAGTGATTTTTTTCAGCGTTATGTTCGCCCAACGGATACTGTCTTAGATGTAGGAGCAGGTTACTGCGAGTTTATCAATAACATCAATTGTGCTTCAAAGATCGCGCTCGATCTGAACGAGGATACCCCGCGTTATGCTGCTCCGGGCGTGCGTGTTGTACGCGCCATGAGCAACAATATGGAAGGCATCGACGACGAAAGCGTTGACGTTGCTTTTGCCAGTAACTTCTTTGAACATATGCCCACAAAAGAGGTTTTTCTTCAGACACTCAGAGAGATCCATCGTGTCTTACGTCCCGGAGGAAAACTTCTTATTCTTCAGCCGAATATCCGTTTTCTGAATGGCGAGTATTGGGATTTCCTCGATCATCATATTCCCTTGACCGATCGAACGCTTGTTGAGGCCTTGTTGGCAGTTGACCTCTTCCCAGAAGAGGTGGTGCCTCAATTTCTGCCCTATACCACGAAGAGCCGTCTGCCCCAACATCCGCTGCTTGTACGTCTCTACTTGCGTGTTCCTTTGGCTCATCGCCTGCTTGGTAAACAAGCTTGGGTTGTTGGTTCGAAGCGTTCTTAGCAAGCACGTGCACTCATCATTCGCCTCTACAAGCTTGCCTCTGATAATGGTGACTGTATGACAATAGCTTTCTAGCATCGTCATACAGTCCTCATACTTCCCAATAATCTATTTCCGCCTTACTTCATTGGGAATAGGTTATCTATATGTGTGTCATCCTCGGGGAATTCTGGATAGCTATATCTATATACAACATGACCCAATCTTATATTCTTAGCGCAAAATAACACATCTATGGAGAGCTTACTCACTCATAGCAAATCTGCTTGCTTTCTTCAGATTGCTGCGGCTAGGTTTTGCCCCAAAAGAAGGTGCTTGGCGCGTCCGCCTACGGCTACCAACATCCCGCCCAACAAACGAGGCTTGTAGCTGTGTGTGCCGAAAGATCCCCCCCAAAACTGATAATCCAAACTGAACCCGTAGGGCTATGTCTTTTCGTTTTCTGGCCTTACGAATATGCAAGGCTTTAAGCAGATGTGGGGTAACAGCGAAACGCCGCATTGTGGAGGTCAAGCTGTTTGTAGCCGTAGGCGGACGCGGTTAGGAACGAATGGAGGGAGAAGCCCGAGCCGCCAACGCTATTGCATTATCTAAGATCTTCAAAGCGTCAATGTGACCTTTTGGGTCGATTGGGGAGGTGGTAAAGCTGAAATCTCTGTGTAACATAACGAACATCATAGCTTTCTCACTCGTGTTTGCAGCTTATTACCTTTGTTAGGGTCAAAAAGTTCTTAATGTACGCATATATCGCATATAAAAATATCTTGGGTATATGTGTTGTATTTATCTTTGCGTTTGCAGCGAGTAAACCTTTGTAGGCCAAAGAAGAGGTAATGAGTTTGAGACTATTCGCGTAGTAGGCCTATATCATCTTGATAATATATCTAGTGTCTCTGGTGATGATATGCTATTTTCTGAATTCGTCAATACAATAAGCAATAAGGTTCGAGCAAACTACCCCAAATTGCTTGCCTTATTTATCTGCTCCATCTATGTCTGCATAGTGTTTGAAGTATCCGTTCAAGATGGAAGAGACTGTATTAGGCGAGACATTGATTGCTCATGGGTGATGGATATGCAAAATAAATTGCACCATGGGCAATTGTCTGGGCGTGACTTCTTTTTCACTTATGGTCCACTAGCCCAACTTATATTTAGTATTCCACGCTTTTTATTTCAGAAATCAACAATCCTCAATAGTGCTCCTTATTTAGTCGTTGGAACGTTTGTAGTTGCTATCACCTTATTAAATATAAATCTCCTGGCCTTACCGCAGATAGACTGGCGCGGAGTGATAGCTAGCATGCTGATCTTCGGATCGTTTGCTGGACTACTCAACTTAAAGGCGATCTATGGAGTATCTACAGTTATCTTATTGACCTACACTTTCACCTCATCTAGTTTTAAACAACGTACAATCTTGGCCTGTGGAGTAGCTATCTTCATTTTTCTTGGTCAACTCTTTTCTTTTGATGTTGGCCTTTACAGTTTTGGTTTGATTTTTGGATTTTTAATCTTGACGATCATTTTCTCTCTTTTCAAGAGCTATGTACAGCCGATTGTTATTGATGTTCGTGAGGCGCTACGTTTATTTGCAATAAGCGTAAGTACCTTGCTTATTTTGAATCTGTTAACTTCGCTGATCTTTAAGTTGACATCGCAGAACTATCAGGGTTTTTTTGATTATCAGTACTATAGTTTTCAAATAGCGAAATCGTATAACTATGTAATGAGTTCGTTTTGGGAACCCGATATCACCTTTACTTCGCTTATATTCGGGATAGCTGCCTATTCGATTATCACTTATTTGCTTCGAATAAAGGAACTTTCGCTATTTGAGATGTATTGTTATGCTGGTTTAATCGGTCTCTCATGTATCTCTTGGAAGAGCGCTGTTGTTCGCAGCGATAATATACATGTTGTTTCGGCGGTCTATCCCCTGTTCTTTCTATTCTTGGTGCTTGGCTTTTCATCACTAAAGCGCCATCCATTACAGTTACCGGCGATAGTCTTATATGTTCTGATCGCTGTTACTTGGCCATATCCTACTCGGCATACGCTTGAATATATCGCCGAAACGATAGCAGATGACAATTTTCTTGCTCGTCTTAGAAGATCGTTTGAATTTGAAGCGGATACGCGCGAGATCGTTCCCCCGGAGTTAGAGCAGGCTCTTAGGCCAGATACCTTGCTACTCAATTATCCTCATGAAAATATTATGTCTGTTGCTATCGATAGAAGCAACTTGGCCCCCTTTTTACAGCCTTATGCAGCGACAAATGATAAGCTGCAGGAGAAATATGTTGAGCTGATCGCTCCACTTAAGTCGCAAACGGAGGTTATCTACTGCGCAGATAGTCCCATGATCGATAATGTAATGGATCTAGCCCGATCTCCGCGCATTTTCGATTATTTGCTAAGCGAGTTTCAGTTGAAGCATTCAGAACCCTACGCTGGCTGCGTTGTGCTTGAACCGCGCCAACAATCGAGGACGCTTCAGTTTAAGCCGATCTCTTTTACCCAAACGCGTGATGAGCAAAGCTGGCACGTCCAACCTGAGCAGCCTGCTGCCTGTACTATGTTGCGTGCCAATATAGAGATCTCCTATCCAAGTTGGAGCCTTTTGGGTCGCCCAACACCACTTACGCTTGAGATGGAGGTTGGAAATTATCACTACGTTTCGCGTCAAATTGTTCCCCTCGATACAGCTCATCCTTTTTGGACGAACATTTATCTCCAAGATTATCCTGATACCTACCATCTTTTCGATGATTCATACCATTGGCAGGCCGACCCTTTGATATCAGGCTTTCGGATACGCCCGACCGATTTCGGCCACTTCGATGTTGATGCTGATGAAGTTACCCTGCATAAGCTGGAATGCTTGGAGCTTAGTTCTCGCTATGAGGCTCCAGCGCAAACACAAATCGATCTGCCAAGCGATACGATTATTGCGAATGCGCTGTTCGAACAGGAGTTCATTGCAGAAGCCAATGGCCTTGAGGGTATCACGATCAAAGTTGGCACCTATGCTCGTGTCAATCCGAGCACGCTTGAGCTTACATTGCGCGAGGCTGAGAGTGGCTTGGTGTTAGCTCATGAGCTGTTAGATGCTTCTGCTATTCGCGACGGTGCTTATGTGCGTTTGATTATGCCTTCTCAGCCTGATTCTGCTGGGAAACGCTATGTTTTGAGTTTAAGCTCGCCCGATGCGACCCCTGATACTGGGGTCGCCGTCTGGATGAAGTCTGGCGATCCATATAAACAAGGACGCTTTTTAGTGAATGGGAGCGAGACAACATACGATCTGTTCTTCATGCTGCTCTATAGTCGTTAGCCTTATCCAATCAGAACGGTTATTTGGAGCGGCAATATCATAGTTGGGTTATCTTTGAAAGTAACATAATGGTGATATATGCTAGCGTCTCTTACTTTGCGGAAGTTAATCCAAGGTATCCCCGCCATCTATATAAAGATTTCTATTCTGAGCTTATGTTCATTAATGGCTTGTTTGATCTATTTTTTGCGCTTACCCATTACCAATCCCTGCCCAGTGTATGACATTGATTGTTCTTGGATACTCGATATGCAGGCTAAGACTGAACGTGGATTATGGTCGGGGCGCGATTTCTATTTTACATTTGGTCCGTTATGGCAAATAATCTCTTATCTTCCCAATCTTGTTCGGGACTTTCATAACATTTTAAGCCAAGCACCTTTTCGTTTCTTGGGGCAATTTATAGCTTCATTGCTTGTTTTAAATGTTATTTTATTGGCCTTGCCTCGCCTCAATTGGCAGACTAGCCTAATCATAATGGCGACCTTTACTCTATGTGAAGGACTTTTAAATCTTAAAAGTCTTTATTGTATTTTACTTGTTGTAGGTTTGTCTTATCTTTACACTGCTATTGATTCAAAACAAGCAATCTTTCTTGCTTGCATTTTAGGTATTGCTACTTTTTTGGGTCAACTCATTTCATTTGAGCTTGGAATATATGGGTCTGTCTTATTAGTCGCTTTTGGATTATTATCTATTACTCTTATACGATTTCGAAAATTCTTCGGTTTTAATCCTATTATATATAGAGACGTTTTTAAGCGTTGCTCGCTGACTGTGGGAACTTTTCTAAGCTGTAACCTACTTATCTCTATTATCTATTTATTTAGTTCGGAAACATATACGGATCTTTTCGCTTATCAATATTATAGCTTTCGGTTAGCGAAAAATTATAACTATACTATGGGACATCCTTGGATGCCTGATCTTGTGTTTACCTTCTTGATCTATGCGTTGATATGTTATGCTTTTGGAACTTGTATTCGACGAATACACCGATTCGATGAATTTGAAGCCTATTTATATGGAGGGTTACTCATTTTAGCCTGTATTTCACTTAAAACAGGTGTGATACAAAGCGATAATCTCCATGTGATTGCAGCGATTACACCATTTGTCTTTATCTTCCTCTGTCTAGGTTTTGCCTTTCGTAAAGATCTGCCAATTACTCTTTATGCAACCATTCTCTTAGCCATGCTGGGGCTGTTTTGGCCCTACTCGGTGCGTTCTTCGATTCAGACATTAGCTGATGCAGTTTTATGGCGACAGAGTGTTGTGGCACGACTGAGGCAAGCTGTTGGGGTTCAAGTTTCGAGTACTGATATGCTACCAGCCGCCTTACAGGCAGACTTAGATGGCGATAGTAGACTTTTGAATTTTCCCTTTGAGAATGTTCTTGCTGTAGCTCTCGAGCGAGAGAATGTGGTGCCGTTTTTACAGCCTTATGTCGCTAATAGTAGTGAGCTTCAGCAGGAGTATGTCAATAAAGCGGCTTATTATAAAGAGCAAACAGAGGTTATCTATTGTGTCAATAATGGTTTGCTTGATGGAGTGTCCGATATCACACGTTCGCCCATCATTATTGATTATCTCCTCACCTGGTTTCGCCCTAAAAATAACGAGCTTTACAACGGTTGTGTTATTTTGGAACCACGTGCTGAGCCCCGTGAGATCGACTCTGAACCGATCGCTTTTACTCAGCGTGTTCAAGATGACACCTTCTATTTTAATTTAGACCATCCCGGCGCCTGTAGGATGTTGAATCTCAATATAGAGATCATGTACCCCGCTTGGAGCATCTTGGGGCGCCCAACTCCTCTACTTGTTGAAGTTCATCACGGTGTGGTTCCCATAGTAACGCGTAAGCTTGTGCCGTTGAGTACGAATGGTCCGTTTTGGACATACCTTTATGTAGGAGATGAGCAATATTCGTATCATCTGTTTGACGAAGCCTACGATTGGCCTTCTGATCCTACCGTAACGGGTTTCTTAATCAAGCCAGCTAAGCTTGGTCTGTTCGATATACCTCCTGAGGATATTAAAGTTCACGAGATACGCTGTGTGGGCTTTCAGGAACATTTTGACTTAGCACTTCAAGCAACAAGCGATTTGGCGAGCGATCCTATTATAGCGGGTATGCTGCTGGAACAGGAATTTATGGCACCTTTCGATCGGCTTGAAGGGGTTGCGGTAAAAATCGGCACCTTTGAACGGATCAATCAGAGCAGCTTGCTCCTTGAGGTACGTGAGGTGGGGAGCGATACGCTTTTGGCAAGCCATGTGTTTGATGCCGCTTCGCTTGAGGATAATAGTTATGTGCGTTTGCCTATCCCAATACAAGCGGAATCTCGAGGGAAGCGCTATGTGCTCAGCATAAGCTCGCCCGATGCAACGCTCGAGAGTGGTGTTGCTGTATGGATGCAAACTGGCAATCCGTATCAGCATGGTGTGCTCTATGCCAATGGCGAGCCGAAGGAGTATGATTTGCAATTCTCGCTACTATTTGCCCGCTGATATGAAAGTTCTAGGTACAGGGGCGACCAGCACTTACGCGACAGCTATAATGCCGCTCTACCAGAGGATTCACGTCGCTTGTTCTTAGTGCCTCTCTCGGGTGGGAAACTAATACCAAATCCATTTTAAAGACTTACATTTCCATAACGGAGAAAAGCGATAAACCGGAGACAAGTTATGTGAAATTTCGTGCGATCGTGCGAAATTTCACATAATAAACATAGTCCAGTATCACTCTGCCGAAGGTCAAAAACACAAAGTAATCAGTCGGATTTGGGTATAGATGCCAATTGAATAGCATTTTTTGTAGCACTTTAATAGATTTTGCCTTATAATCGCACATCATCCAAGAGCTTATTTAATCGAACAAACTATACGCCCTGGTGATTAGTGATGATCCGATTCTCGTTTGTTACTTGTGGCATACCCAGAGCTTTTCACAAGTGTCTCTCTATGCTTACATACCCTAGGTTTGAATTGCTCTAGGCATTGATATGTTGTCTTGATTAAGGAGACCTGTCATGCAAGACTCTCGATTCAACCAGTTTCTGCAGAATCTAAGGGAGTTGGATCGTCGTTTTATTGTGCTTTTGTTTTTAGTTGTATCAAGCACATTCCTTATCCAAAGCTTCTGGATTCAGGGCTATAGTTTAAATGTACCTATTTGGGACGAATGGGGTGGTGAGGGTTTTCTCTCTTTTATCCCGGAAATTCTCATTGATGCCTCGCATGGCAAATTTAACCCTACTCTTTACTTTTCTCAGAATAATGAGCACCGTATCCTTGTTATCCGAGTACTTTATGTGCTGTTTTATTTTCTGTTTGGGAGATGGGAACCTTGGTCGCTCATGCTTTTATCAGCGGCTTTAGTGGCTTGTATGGCAGGAATATTTTTCTATCTACTGAAGCGCTATAAACTTCACTATGCCCTGATTCTGCCGATTATTTTCTTTTTAACAGCACCCTTCCAATGGCAAAACATGGTTTGGGGTTTTGGCCTCGTTTATTATATCTTCATGCTTGCAACCCTTATAGGTTGCTTTTATATTGCTGTGCATCGAACTATCACTTGGAAGGAGATCTTTTTACTTGTTCTGCTGTGTCTTATCGAAGCGTATACCTTAGCGTCAGCTCTGGCGACTTGGGCGGTATTTGGGCTATTTCTACTTATACGTTCGTATTTTGAGGAGCGATCGATCTTACGAGTTATTCAGCTTTATTGGCTAAAAATGCTGGTATTTGCTGGAACTTGGGGCATAACAACTTATGTTTATATGTATGGCTTTACAAATATCGGTTCTCCTCAGAAGAATATCACCCGAATTATGTTATGGGTGTTAGTCCATCTGGCCTATCCAATCGTTGACCGTGTTGAGCCAAATAGCCCCATTGTCCTGATCTTGAGCGCCATCATTATGTGGCTGCCAGCGGCACTCGTTCTATTTGTGTTGTGGAGACGCTCTATCGCGCAGCCTGCAGATGCAACAGCCCAACAGTTATTCCTGTTGTTAGGTGGTGTTACGGTGTTTACAATCGGGAATGAGCTCATTGTGGCGGTTGGGCGTGCTGATATCGAGTTGATGGTCGCTTGGCGCTATGGTTCAGTATTTGTATGGAACGCGATTATTAACTTACTATCGTTAGTTATCCTTCTTGCCTATGTTTGGCAGCCTCGCTACCGGTGGCATGTGCTTGCAAGCCTGTTCTGGTTCACAATTATTTTTGCTGGCTCTATTCATCTGTCGATGATCGGATTCGATAATATGAATTATCGCTATTTGTATTATCAGGAGTCCGCTCGAAACATTACCAACTATATGTATGATAAGAGCCCGGAGCGAACCTTAAAAGGCTCGATCACCTCGTTCTTCCGAGATGATCTGATGAAGAAACTCGATAATCCCGAGTTCCTTGCGGTTTTGCCACCTAATTTGGCGCTTAATGTGCCTCCAGGTGAGTGGGAACGAACAGGTGACGCTTGGTATCCTAATGGTTGGTATGGCATCGACCCCACACATAGACGTTTATCTTGGGGTTCTTGGAGCTTGAGCTCGAAGCTCACGGGTGAGATTCGTTCTCCTATTATTCATAATGAGAGCTCTTTTTGGATCTTCCCGATTACGGGTGAGATTTATAAGAACTCCGATACCAGTCTGCGTATCGAAGTAGTCGGCGATCCTTCTCGAACTATAACCTATCAGGGTGTATCGCCCGGAAGCTATTGGCGAGACTGGTATGTTTATGTTGGTCATCTCAAAGGGAAGGACCTTCAGATTGTTGCGATCGATGAAGGTAATCGATGGCTAGGCTTCGCTTGGCCTGTTCAGCTATCGTGGCGCTCGTTTTTACTCCACGCTTATATTAATGGTTTCTATTATGTTTTAGGTGCGTTTATCGCGCTCTGTTTTCTTGCCTGGTTGGGCTACTACTTGTGGCCAAAGAGTGTCGCACAGCCAGAGCCTGTAACGGAATCCTCCAAAGCGATAGATGGGCTGCAATCAGCTCAATCTACTTAGTAGTGCCTACCGAATAAGACGAGACTAGCAGACTACATGCGTTCACAATTAAGTGTGAGCGCATGTAGTCTGCTATATGTTTTGTTATTTGGCTATGTTGGCTAGAATTCGGAAAAAAGTGGCGATTGTGTTATAGTTGTGTCCTTAGAGAAACGTGTGCTCTCAGAGAAGTGCTGCTAATCAGTCCTCTATATGTTGGGGAGAGTTCATCTCGTCATTTGACGTCTGGTCAGATAGGATTACAATTCGCAATTACCATGTCTCTCGGAGAGGGGGCTATCTAAGCTTCTCTAATTCATTCTGACATCGGATAATAGTGCAATAGTTATTGTTATGCATATAATTCGGTCGCCTCGAAACGTAAAAATCGCTTTGTTTCTTCTCCTTGTTGCTGTTTTTATCGTTTTCAGTATTCGCCTAACTGATACCACGACAACGATAACAGTAGAGCCATTGCGTCGGCCTGGCTATATTCAAACGAATAGACCGATCTGGTTGATGGATATCGCGACTGCGAGCAGCCCTAAGACCGATTGGAATAATGTCGAGTTGGGTGAAGGCTGGACGAAAGGCGCTGATCCAAGTTTGCCAAGTGGTGCGGCGGCTCTGGCTTCGGATATGGCACCTGGTGTACTGCGTTACACAAGCCTCGACCGCTCTTTAGAGTTGGTTTTTGCTGCTGGTCCAGAGTTCGCTTCGGTACGCATCACTGTAGGCAATGCGATCACGGACCTTGATCTGCGCCAGGCCGAGATGGGCACGGTGAAACAACGAATCGAGCGACCACTGTTATATGTTGTGCAAACAGCAAGCGCCAACGATTGGCTTAAGACCATCGCTTGGAGTGCCTTGCTGTGGCTCCTTCTGTGTGTAGCTTATGTGTTTGTTGCGCGCCCTCATAAGATACCCCTTTTCCGTCGTTTGCTGCCGGCACAGCTTTCAACAGAACAGGTTGTTCATCGCGGTGAACCCTCCCTTTCTGACCAGCCGCTTGATGATGATATTCTGGTTTCGGTGCGTAATGCCGGTAAGATGTATCGCATCTATGATCAGCCGATCGATCGCTTAAAGCAGATGCTCAGCCGCGGAAAAAAGAATTATGGGCGCGAGTTTTGGGCGGTTCGTAATGTATCGATCGAAGTGCGTCGTGGCGAGACAGTTGGTATCATCGGACGCAATGGAAGCGGCAAAAGCACCCTGTTGCAGATGATCGCCGGCACGCTCACCCCGAGTGAGGGCGATATTCTGGTACGGGGCCGAGTTGCTGCGCTGTTGGAACTGGGCAGCGGTTTTAATCCAGAGTTCACTGGACGCGAAAATGTCTACCTGAACGGCGCTGTTTTGGGCATTAGCCGCGAAGAGATGGAACGTCGTTTCGATGATATCGTGGCATTCGCCGATATCGGTGACTTTATTGACCAGCCGGTAAAGACCTATAGTAGCGGTATGATGGTTCGCCTGGCGTTTGCAGTACAAGCCAGTATCGAACCAGATATTTTGATTGTTGATGAAGCTCTGGCGGTAGGCGATGTCTTCTTCCAACAGAAATGTTACCGCCATTTAGAGGTGTTGCGTGAGCGCGGTACAGCGGTGATTTTGGTATCGCACGGTATGGGTGATATTAAGCAATTCTGCCAACGCACCCTCTTTCTTAATCAAGGCGCTCCGGTTTTTTATGGCAATAGTGCCGATGCCGTCGCCCAATACCTCTTACTGGAACAACAGGATCTTCTTCAGGTAACGACCAATCACGATTCCAACGATTCATTCGAATTTAAAGAGGAATATACGCTGCCCGATGTGTATTGGCCGCCCCAAGAAGCATTTGTGGATGTTTCTAGTTTGCCGCAGACCAGCAACGGTATGGTGCGTTGTGTCGCTGTGGCCGTATGCGATGCTCAGGGGCAGCCGTGCCAGCTCTTCAAGCAAGGCGACCGAGTTAGTTTCTTTTATGAGTTTGAAGTGCTTCAAGATATTGGCACGCCTTTATGCGGAATCGAGCTCCATAACGATAAGGGCATTACAGTTCACGGTAAGAACTCGTTACAGTACGATGATCCCGGCCCTGTTCCATCGACGTTGCCTGCTGGTGCGCGTTTACGTTGCCGTCAAGATGTTGAGCTGCGTATCGCAGTTGGTGAATATACCTTCGAAGTTGGTTTAGCGGTTATTAGCCCTGAAGACTACCTCTTGCGTGGCAGCTACGCAACGCTCAATCTATATGCTCGTATTATGCGAGTCTGCCATGTGCATAATGTGGGACGTTTGATCGTAACAGAGCGAGACCCGTCGGTGGCTGCTCGTTTGATCCATTGGGGCCTAGCGGATTTGCCGGGCGATTGTTGGGTATGGTCGAATGTGTCTCAACCGGCGGACCTGAACGAGCAAACTGAGGAGTACAAGGTCGGATTATGATGCCTGAACATTGCCCCTGTTGTGGTGGCTCCCAATTTGATCAAGCCTATGTTTTGTGGCAGGCCCTTATGGACGAGTGGCGTTTGGCTCCTGAAGAGATCGCCTATATTAATCGTCAACAGGGTATCTTTTGCACTTCATGCCGCGCTACGCTTCGTTCGATGGTGCTCGCGCGTGCCATCATGCGCACCTTGGGTTTTGATGGGCTTTTTGTTGATTTTGTTCAAGACCCTAGAGTGCGACAACTGCGTGTTCTTGAGATTAATGAGGCTGGCAACTTAACAGCTTGGCTGGAGCAACTACCTCATCGTGTGCTTGCAAAATATCCCCAAGTGGATATGATGCATATGCCATATGCGGAGGAGAGTTTCGACTTGGTGATTCATTCTGATACACTCGAACACGTTCCTCACCCGATCCGTGCATTGAGTGAATGTAGACGTGTGTTACGGGTGGGCGGCGCCTGTGCCTTTACGGTCCCGATGGTAGTTGGGCGTCTCACAATGTCGCGTGCGGGCATGCCTCCAAGCTATCACGGGTATGGCGATGTCGATTTAGGAGATTACCTTGTTCATACGGAATATGGTTGCGACGCTTGGCGCCATTGTATGTTGGCCGGCTTTCAAGAGGTTCGTATCCATACTCTCGATCACCCTTCGGCGCATGCTTTCGTCTCTGTGAAATAGGAGAATTGTAAGTATTTATGGAAATTACGGGTGAACGCTATATACCAGAGCTCGATTGGCCTGAGATCTCCTATGAGCATTGGCATCGGTATCTTTGGGCTAGGCGCTTTGTAAAGAATAAACGTGTGCTTGATGTTGGTTGTGGCGAGGGCTATGGAAGTATAGTGCTTGCCCAACAAGCTGCCAAAGTTGTTGCAATCGATGCCGACCGCGAGGTGATCGATCGGCTAGCTGTCAAGAACAGTATAGCGAACCTTGAATTTCGTCATGGTTTAGCGCAACAGTTGCCAGTTGACGAAACTGAACGGTTCGATCTTGTTGTCAGTTTCGAAATGCTTGAGCATTTAAATGCAGAAGATCAACATCACTTTTTGGCAGAAGTTCAGCGTGTTCTGGCTCAAGATGGTGTTTTTATTGTTTCGACTCCAGATAAGCAACAGTATAGTGATGTAACGAACTATCAAAACGAGTTCCATCTACACGAGCTATATACTCATGAGTTCAAAGAACTATTAGAATCCGCTTTCAGCCATGTATATCTATTAGGACAACGCGTCTTCCCAACCTCACATATCTGGCCGCTTGAAGGCAATGCCTCCGAGGTGTATGAAGAGCAGCTCCATTATGAGGATGGGCGGTTTGTGCCAGGTCAGGCTGATCAGAAACAAGCGATTTTTATCTTAGCTATTTGTGCCAATCACGCGCTTGAGCCTGAACCGATTTCCTTATTGCTTGATACTTCAAATAGAACTAGTATTCGTACTAAACATGCTCTTGAAGACCAAGAACAAACCCTTTTAGATCAGCATGTACGACTTGTTCAGCTCGAACATCAGCTTCTGAAAGATGCGAACGATATTCAACACCTTCAAGAGCTGGTGGTAGTTCGCGATCAGCAGCTGAGCAAGGATGCTGAGGATATCGCTAAGCTACAGTCGATGGTGCTCGAACGCGATCAGCAGCTGAGCAAGGATGCCGAGGACATCGCTAAGCTGCAGGCGATGGTGCTCGAACGTGATCAGCAGTTGCGCAAGGATGCCGAGGATATCGCTATGTTGCAGGCGATGGTGCTCGAACGCGATCAGCAGTTGCGCAAGGATGCCGAAGATATCGCTATGTTGCAGGCGATGGTGCTTGAACGCGATCAGCAGTTGCGCAAGGATGCCGAGGATATCGCTAAGTTGCAGTCGATGATACTTGAACGCGAAGCTCAGGTAGTGCGCGAGCAATTGGCGCTTCAAAATAGGGATATTTACATTCAGGAGCTAGAGCAACAACTTCGCAAAGATGCCGAAGATATCGCTATGCTGCAAGGCATGGTGGTTGAACGCGATATGCTGCTTGCCCGTAATAAGCGTCAACTGGCGTTCATCCGTGAGCAGCTCTCGTTTGTTCCTTCACCCGTTCTTGCCAGCATGAAGACGGGCATTCGTTCCTTACGCCAGGTGAAGCGGGTCACAAAACGCACGCTTGATTTGGGCAGAAAATCGACCGCTATGCTGCGCAAGTCAGGCCTGAAGGCGACCTTACAGCATTCACGTAATTGGATTCAACAGCGCCGAAACTCGGCTCTCTTTGTGCAGGAGCCAGCGCCAACTGCAATAGAGGCGCCCACTGCGTCTGAGATCGATCCTAGCACCAATTATGCGGCTTGGCTAGCTTTGCACCGCGTCGAGATCCAAAATCGCTTCCAGACGGGATCTCTTCAGAGCTTAGAAGCGCATGTCGATATTGTTGTGTTGCTGCCTTCGAGCGATATGCGTCTGTTAGAGCAGACCGTTGCCTCGTTGCAAGCGCAAATTGTTCAGAGCTGGCAAGCGTGGCTTGTGCTGCAAGAGACGCCTTCGAGCGATCAGCAAGCAGCCTTAAACTCTCTTCTTGCTAGCGATGCTCGCTTACATCTTGTTGAAGCGCACGGAACAGAGCTGCTAGCCAGTCTGAATGGGCTGATAGAGCAGCTTGCAGGTGAATTTGTGATCTTCCTGCAAACAGGCGATCTGCTTGAGAAGGAAGCCTTATCGGCTTTGTTGCTCACACATGCAGAGCAGCCTCAGGTCGATCTGATCTATAGCGATAGCGACCGAATCGAATCGGATGGTAGCTATTGTGATCCCTTCTTTGTGCCAGACTGGTCGCCAGCCCTCTTGCTGTCGGTTAACTACCTGCGTGGCCTCAGCGCTGTGCGACGCGAGCGCTTGCAGAGCTTGGGCGGGCTAGACCCAGCGAGTGGCACGGCTTGGCTCTGGGACCTGGCATTACGTCTAGGCGAACAGCGGGCTTGCTTTGTGCATCTGCCCTATGTATTGCACCATCGTTACGCTTACGATCCGACACAAGAGTGTCTCTCTCCCGATGCGCAGGCGGTTGTTAGCCGCCATATGCAACGCCGCGGTATCGATGCTCAAGCGGCCCAGAATGGCGAGAGTCTGCAACTCAGTTGGCCTTTAGCGAGCCAACCTTTGGTTTCGATTATTATTCCCTCTCGTAACCTCGAGATGGTTGCTCGTTGTATCGAGACGATAGATACGCATACAGCCTACCGAAACTTTGAGATTATTGTGGCCGATACGAGTGCCGATGGAAGTATCGAGCAACACTATGCTCAAGCAAGTGGCTTAGACGTACGTGTGTTGCGCTATACCAAGCCGTTCAACTACTCCGAGGTCAATAACATTGTGGCACAGCAGGCTCGCGGCGAAGTCTTGCTCTTCCTCAACGACGATATCGAGGCATTTGAGGAGGGTTGGCTTGAGGAGCTGTTGCGTTGGGCCTTGTTAGATGAGATTGGAGTGGTTGGTGCCCAACTGTTGCGTGCTGATCGCTCGTTGCAACACGCCGGTGTAGTGATCGGCTTGCAGGGCTTTGCAGGGCATCCGTTTGATGGATTACAGCCTAACAAGCCAAGCATCTTCGGCCAAGCTAACTGGTATCGCAACTATACAGCGGTCACAGGCGCATGTATGATGATCCGGCGTGAGCTCTTCCACACGTTGGGTGGCTTCGATGAGCAGATGGTGTTGTGTGGCAGCGATGTAGAGATCTGTATTCGTGCGATTAAACACGGTTATCAGGTGATCTACACGCCGTTTGCGCGCCTCTTCCATCTTGAAAGCGCAACGCGTGGGGCTAGCGCGATCCCAGTGATGGATTTCGCTTATTCTTACGTCTATTATCTGCCGTACCTACGGCGCGGCGATCCGTATTATAATCGCAACCTGTCGGTATGGTCGAATACGCCACGTCTTTCGTCGAAGACCGAAGTAACGTCGCTCGATCATGCCCAGGCTTCGTTGCACCAACTTGGTGTGATGAAACAAGCAGAAGAATTGGAACAGAGACTTACTGGTGGAGAGTAGAGGTGTGTACACCCTAGGTTCCTTCTGCTGAGTGCAGAATGGACGAGAGATAGGATGTGCAGTCAAGTAAGAGGCAGCTAAGATCTTAGCATGCTTGTCATATAGCTGATCAGGAGCTTCGAGATTTATGAGTAGAACAACATCACGGGTGAGGGGCGTTGCGAAGCAGATACGCGATGCTTCAAAGTTGTCTCTTCACTTGTCACGCCGCAGCGTGAGTGTTATTAAAAATCAGGGCGTGTCTGCTTTTTATCACAAGGTACGCAATAAATTAGCTCAACCCTCTCAAAAAGAGGTACAAGCAGCAGCAACATCCTGGAAAGATGGCTATTCAATCGAAGCTTTTGCCTATGCTCAGTGGCTCGATTGCACTCCAGAAGAGGTCGCTGCAAGTCGTCGGGTACACGACGAGAATCCTGGCCCGATCGATATCAAAACCATTATGTGGTTTTTGCCACACTTCGAACACGCTTACTATGGCGGTGTTCTAACTATTTTCCGATTCGCGGCCTTTTTTGCAGCACACAAGCAGGTGCATAACACCTTTGCGATCATTAGCCACCCGACTGGCCCTTCGCCCGAGGAGTATCTCGCTAAGATCGCCGAAACATTCCCCGAGTTGGCCGGATCGCGCATTATTGTGATCCGTTCAAACGATGACCTTGCCCATTTCACTCGGGTTGATGCAACGGTCGCAACCTCGTGGATCACGGCATATTACGCCTTGAAATTTAACGATACACGTCGCAAATTCTATTTTATGCAAGATTTCGAGCCGGTTTTCCATGCAGCAGGCTCGACCTATGCTCAAGCAGATATGACGTATCGTTTTGGTTTTTATGCCTTGACCAACACCTGTACCTTGTGCGAACACTATATCAAGGATTACGGTGGCAAAGGAACCTACTTCAACCCGAGCGTTGATAGCACACTCTTTTACCCGGCTGCTGATCGCGACTGGAATCGTCGTCCCTATCGAGTCTTCTTCTATGGGCGGCCTAACCACTGGCGCAACGGTTTTGAACTGGGCGCGATCGCGATGCACAAGCTCAAAGAGCGCTTGGGTGACCAAGTAGAGATCCTCTCGGCGGGTCAAGAATGGGATCCGGCTGACTATAATCTCAGCGGCGTAGTGCATAACCTTGGCTTGATGTCGTATCATGCGACGGCTGAGCTCTATCGCACCTGTGATGTTGGCTTGGCGATGATGTTTACGCGCCACCCATCGTATTTGCCCTTTGAGTTTATGGCGAGCGGCTGTTTGGTGGTTGCCAATATCAACCATTCGAACTTGTGGCTGCTGAAAGATCAAGAGAACTGTTTGTTGGCTCTGCCTAGCGCAAGTTGTATCGCCGATGCCATTGTGCGCGGTTTGCAGGATGTGGAATTGCGCAAGCGCCTAACAAGCAATGCTCTGACCATGATCCGAGAAGGATTTACAGATTGGCAAAAATCTATTGAGCCTGTCTTCGACTACATGTGCAATCCTTCCTAAAAGGTCGCAGCTTTTTGGTAGGCTGTTGTAGTCGAATCGGGCTGTTTGCGATTGGCTTATATGGAGAGTTGAAGTAGTTTGTACTGCTTAACTCTCCATACTTTTTTGTACCGAATGTTGACACCTAAGTTTTCACGAGATGCAAAGGTGTAATACCAAATCCGTTTAAAGACGTGCATGCTCTTCGCTCAGAAAAACGAAAAGCTGGGAAAAGGGTTGTGTGAGATTTCGCGTATCAGCGCGAAATCTCACACAACAAAAAGAGACGCGTTCCGCTCTGCCGATGGCCAAAGAGAACCTAATCAACCGGATTTGGTATAAGTCTTTAAGCGGATTTGCTATCATACGACATACGTTTGCAGCGTTGGCTAAGGGGGCGGCTTCGTTTCACTGCTAGAAGCCCGTGGCGGTGGGTGAGCCGTTGGTAGCCGTAGGCGGACGCGCCACAAGCCTTATTTGGGGAAGAGAGCAGACCGCCAGAGCGCCAAAGCCATCGAGCGGATTCGCAAGCGGCTTGTTGAGCTGAAACGGTTTTCATACCAAATCTATTTAAAGACTTGCACTCTTGCAGTGCAGGAAGACGAGGAGTCGGGGAAGATATTGTGTGAAATTTAACACAACAAAAAGACTTGAGTTCCGCTCTGCCGAAGGCCTAAAAGTAAGTGATCTAACGGATTTGGTATCAGTAACGCTGGCCAACGATCAATCGGTTTTGTTGTGCGTGTTATCAGAGAGGTTTTGAGGGAAGCGTGACAGCAAAGATACGATTCGTATACGTTCATGAAGGGGCGCCCATGCGCTATCGGGTGCTCCATCAAGCGGAACAAGCCCGTTTACACGGTTATCAGACCGAGATCGTCGCGCTGGAGAATCGGGCACATTTGTACCGCTTGCAAGGCTGCGATCTGCTCTATCTGCATCGTGTGCCGCTGACCTCGCGCAGCCTGCCGCTTGTGCTTATGGCTCGCCTACGCGGTATTCCGCTTGTTTTCGATAGCGATGATCTGGTGTGGGACGAAAACGAGCGCAGCTATAATTTTCTTGACAAGCACTATACCCCGGCGCAGGTCGACGATATTTTGCTGACCAATCGGCGTTTACGGGCCATGATGCGCTGGGTCGATGCCCATGTGCTCTCGACAGCTTATTTGCGCGACCAAGCCCAAAGATCGTTTCAAAAACCGGTATTTGTGAACTGGAATGCTTTGAGCGATGAACAGATCGCCTTGGGCGAAGCGGCCTATCGCCAACGGCGCAGAGATCCTTCTGCTGTTGTGATCGGCTATTTTTGCGGTACGCCTCATGTTCACGACGAAGATTTTGCCAGTATTACGCCAGCCTTGGAAGCGGTTCTTAGGCAGCATAACCAGGTACGCTTGCGGCTGTATGGAGAGCTTGGCCTAGCCGAGAGCCTGAGCACAGCATTTGCCGATCGCATTGAGCGCTATCCGGCCGTGGCTTGGGAGCAGTTGTCGCAGCATATGGCGCAGATCGATATCGCGCTTGCGCCGCTGATCGACAATCCGCAGCGCCGCTCGAAAAGCGCGGTTAAATATCTTGAGGCGGCTTTGGTGCGCGTTGCAACGGTTGCGAGCGATCTCGAACCCTATAATGCTGTGATCGAGAACGGCAAAACCGGTTGCTTGGCTTCTGACCCAGCGAGTTGGCAACAGGCCTTGGATCGATTGATTCAAAGTTCGGCTTTGCGCGAGCGAATCGCTCAAGCGGCTTACGATCAATTGCAGCAACAACATACGAACCGCGTGCGCGCTGCTCAGTTTGGACAGATCTTAGCGCAGCTCTTGCGTCGTTGAGCTGTCTTGCTCATGGCGAAACGGCTCGATTATTCCAACTTCTATCTAGCTCTGGCGGCCAGCGCTCTCGCGCCCATTCGGTTTTTGGCGCGTCCGCCTACGGCTACCAACATCCCGCTCTCCAAAAGGCACTTCTAGCTGTGTGGAGAGGCTACTCAAAATGGGATAGCGCGAACCCTTTCCCGATTGTCACACTAACGAGGCGTCACTGCTGGTCTCGTTGTTGAACGTGCTCTAGTCGGGTTTTGGATAAACTGAATCAACGACTGCTTCAACAAACGCAACGAAAGAGAGTTTATTATGCGACTGTTATGCCTTTATCCATGGTTAGCTTTAGGGGGTGCCGATAAATTCAACCTTGATATGCTGAACCAATTGCGGCAACGGGGTTGGCAGATACGCATCGCAACAACCCTCACGAGCGACCATGCTTGGCGCAGCGCATTCGAGCCGCTTTGCGAACAGATCGTCGACTTGATCGCCTATCCCCCCGACCACTGGCCGGCCCAATTGTTGGTTCTGGCCCAAGATTGCGATGTGGTTTGTATTTCGCATAGTCAAGCTGGCTACCTCTTTTTGCCTTTTTTGCGCGCCCATTTGCCTCAAACGGCTTTTGTCGATTATTGCCATATGCTGGAGCCAAGCTGGCTAAAAGGAGGTTTCCCGCGTTTAAGTGTTCGCCATAGCGCTTACTTAGATGTAGAGATCGTTTCATCGCATCAGCTTGAGGCTTGGATGCATCAACAAGGGGCGCCCGCTGAACAGATCCAGGTCTGTACAACCAATATCGATCCATATTTTTGGGATCGTGCTCAGATCGATGGGGCGGCTGTGCGAGCGCGCTACCGCTTGCCAAGCGATGCCCGCATTGTGCTCTATGCCGCCCGTTTGACGCGCCAAAAGCAGCCGCCGCTCGCTGCTGAAGTGATGCGCTCGATCGCTTCCATCTTTCCTGATGTGCTATTTGTCGTGGCGGGCGATGGTGAGTATTTCGCTTGGATGCAGGATTTTGTGGAACGCCACGCTTTGCAAGAGCGCGTTCGCCTTTTGGGTGCGCAGCCCAATGCAAGCGTCCGTGAGCTGTTAGCCATTAGCTCGATCTTTTTCCTTCCCTCAGAAAACGAGGGGATTTCGCTCGCGATTTACGAGGCCATGGCCATGGGCGTTGTGCCGCTGAGCGCCGATGTTGGCGGTCAGCGCGAGCTAGTGACTGAGGAGTGTGGTGTGCTGGTGCAGCGTGGCCCGCGCGAACAAGAGGCCTATCGCGAGGCCTTGACGAAGCTCTTGAGCGACCCTCAGCGTTTAGCGGCTATGGGCGCGGCGGCGCGCCAACGGGTGCTCGACCACTTTTCGCTCGATGCCATGGGCGAGCGGATCGACCAGCTTTTGCGGCAAGCCCTTGCGCGCCGCCGCGCCTCGTCCGACCAGATCTCTCCGGCCGAGGCTGATGTAGCTGCTAAGAAAGCTGTCGCTTTTGTTGCAGCCGAGCTAGCGGCTCGCGATCGTAGCTGGTCTGCACGTTTACAGCCAGCCCGCATTTTGCGTTCATTGATGCGACGCTTACGAGGTGAGGTGTAATTCTTAATTTGCACAAATATGGTATTGTTAGCTAGGCTCTTATGCATCTAAGGTAGTGAAGCATGACGGTACCATCGACATCTCAAGCACCCACTTCAGCGAGTATCTGGAAGAATCCTCGCAATCGTTTTGATTTACGCACTTTTTGTGGAGCTGGCCTAGCTGTTTTGATTATGCGAGTCGTCTTCGGAATACTGGCTATACCGATCACGCTCATTTTCCCGCATACCGAACTTGAAGCACGAATAGGCCTATCGCCGAGCGACGCATCGATCGGTGAATGGTTGTATCGCTGGTTGATCTCCCCTTGGATCCGCTACGATGCATGGAACTATCTCCGCATTGTTGACCATGGCTATAGCTTGTCTGAGGGGACAGCTTCCTTTCACCCGCTCTATCCGATCTTAGTTTGGCCTTTTGCTCTTGTATTTCAAAATATCCCTGTAGCGCTCTTGTTTGTCTCTAGCATAGCTACGATCATTGCAACTATGCTGCTAACGCGCTATGTAGAGCGTTTTTACCGTGCGGATTATGCTCAACCTGTTGGCTGGTTGCTGCTTATGAACCCGCTCGGGTTTATTTTGCTTTCGCCTTATACCGAAAGCACCTTTTTGTGTTTTGCGATTGCGGCCTTGTGGGCTATCAGGTTAGAGCGCTGGTGGCTAGCCGGTCTTTTGGGGGCTGGTGCTGTATTAACCCGTCAACAAGGTGTCGCCTTAGCTCTGCCTATGGCTTGGGCAATCTGGCTAGCTTGGCGCGATCGACGCACAGCTTGGTGGCAGGCTGGCTCGCTTGCCTTGCTGCCCGGTGCCTATCTGTTATTCGTTGTTTATCGGGCCATTGCCTTAGGCGACGCTATCAGTTGGTCGGAAAGCGAAAGCCTGTACGCATTTTTAAGCAGCTTACTCGTATCAAGTTCAGCAGAGCAGGTCGTTGTTGGACAACGAATCGCTTGGCCTTGGGAACCACTGATCGGTGAGATCCAACGCTTCATGCTAGCTGAGAGCAAATATCCCTTTGTGATCGACACTGTTATCGGTTGGGCCGCTGTCTTGGTGCTTATGCGTGGCTGGCGTCTGCTTCGCATGCAAGACCTGCTTTATAGTATCGCGATAGCGCTTTTGTCACTTTGTTACTACAATGGCGACTTATCTCCATACTTGGCCTTTCCTCGCCACATGTTGTTGGCATTTCCGATCTTTGTCATTCTTGTCTCTTGGGCGGGTAGTTTACAAAGACAACGGCTGTTGATCGAAATTCTTTTTATGGTTAATATCTTCTTAGTAGGAGCATTTATCCGCCATGGATGGGTACCATGATATCTAAGCTTCGTTCATCAGATTGGTATTCCGAGCCTGTGCTCAATGGGTTGATTGCAATTTTACTCGTTGTTTTAGGTAGTTGGACCGTTTTTGTCACACCTGAGTCCGATTTCGTTCAAAATTATGTTGCCGCGCGCGGCTGGACGGTTGGTCTCGATCCGAACGGGAAAACGGCAGAGTTGCGTTTGCTCTGCTGTTTAGACAGTCCAGTTCCTCATTCGAGCATTCCACAAACGGCGCATCCGCCCTTTGCAACTCTTTTTGTAATGCCTTGGGCCTTACTGCCTTGGGATCTAGCTCGATGGTTGTGGATGCTATTTGGCTGTGTGATGGTATTGTGGGCTTGGCACCTTTTGGAGGTTCCTGCGCTCATTCGTCTCTTAACCCTGAGTTTTGTCTTGGTCGCCCTCTCGTTGGGTGCTTTCGAGCCGTTACTGTTTGCTTGTGTTGCCTACATGCTCTGGCAGGTCGATCGCTCGCCTGTACGCGCTGGGGTGGCGCTCGGCTTAGCCATTGCGATCAAAACCTATCCGCTGGTTTTGTTATTTGGGCTAGTTGTAACCAAACGATGGCGGGCTGCAGGCGCGGCAGTGATAACTGCTGGAGTACTCACGGTGTTAGCTGAGCTGATTTTGGGCTTTGGGGTTACACGCGATTGGTTGGCCTATGTGCCAGTTAATTCGCTCGCCCAAGCCGATCAAGCTTGGAATGTCTCGACGGTTCGGGTTGCGCGGGTGATCATTCCAAACCTTTCGCCCACCTTGGCGTTTATAGGGATGTTTCTGTTTTTCGGCCTTACGATGATTCCTGCATTGCGACGCGATCCAGATCTTAAACAACTTGTGCCAGTGATGTTGCTCGTTAGTCCGATCAGTTGGGCGCACTACTTCCTGTTTCTTGCAACGGTGAAGCTGCCTCGTTACATCTTAGCCTTGCTTAGTGTAAGCGCGCTTGTTTTGTACCTTGTGTGGGTTCGTTTTATCCCGGGGGCAGGTTTGGCACCAGTTGTATATGGCACATTGTTGTTGATCGCTATGCTAGTCTGGTACCTGAACGTCAGAGCCGGATTGCGGGCCGCCCAGCCTTCAGCCTCTAGCTGAACACCTAATATCACACCAATGGATTTGATACGAATTCCGTTTGCAGCGTTTCGTTTTGAGGTAGCCTTTCCACTCACAGCGATACAACCCCTTTGCGGCGAGCGGGATGTTGATAGCCGGAGGCGGACGCGGTTGGGGCGTCCTTTGGGGGAAGGACGAGACCGCCAGAGCGCTGAACTGAGTCAGATGATCTCATAACGCGCGAGAATAAATCACTGAGGAAAGAGGGTGGCTGCACAAGCCACCCTCTTTTGTATGCACGCTCTTTAGTCTGCGAGGCTGAATGTGCTGACGATCTCTTGGGTTAGGCCGGTGCGAGCGGCGGTATAGCCCTTCTCGATGATTTCGATGACATGGGCGGCGTGTTCGCCCGAGGCGATCGGGGAACGGCCTTCGAGGATACAGTCGGCACAGTGCATAATGTCGGCGTAGACGTGCGACTCGCTGATGTCTTTATGTAGCTCGTTGACATAAGGTAGCGGGTCGTTGGGAATATAGGTGCCTTGCTCGTTGCTTGGTAGATCGGGCAGTGCAGCGCTGCTATTGACTTGGATCTGGCGTTGCGGGCCTTCCATACTTCCCGCAGAGCCGTAAAAGCCCATCGTGCCCCACGAGAGCAGGCGTCCGCCATGGCAGTTGTGCCCGCCAGCCATTGCAAAGACCGAATCGCCGAAATCGAGCAAGAGCATGGTGTTATCATCCATCTCGACTTGGATCACTTTGTCGCGCCAGCGCCGTTCGCTTTGGCCGATGCCCGACATAGCAGTGACACGCTTGACCGGCCCTAACACACCCGTAAGGTTGTGCAGCATATAAACGGTCATGTCATAGACCGGGCCGCCGCCAGCGCGGTAGTACCAGGTTGGGTCGATGGCCGCCAGCGGTCCATCGCCTTGGCGCAGTGGCTCGTGCTCGTGCGAGCCGGCGGTTGTGCCAAACGCCCAGTAGACTTTGCCAAGAGCGCCAGATTGAATGATTTCGCGTGCTTTGCGCAGGGTTGGGGCGAGCATTTGACCTGGGGAAGCGACCAGTGTTAGGCCCTTCGCACGAGCGGTCTCGACCATTTCGTTGGCCTGCTCTAGAGTCATCGCCATGGTCTTTTGCATATAAAGATGTTTGCCCGCATTGAGCGCCAGCATGGCATCGGGGTAGTGGTACGGGATAGGTGTGGCGATCAAGACCAGATCGATATCGGGCTGCTCGATCAGATCTTTTGACTGCGTGTAGTAGCGCGGAACACCAAAATGTTCGGCAGCGGCTTTAGCACGCTCCTCGACCACATCACAGACCGCTACCAGTTCGACTTTTTCTTTAGCGTCGGGCAAGCTAAGGTGGGGCAGAATACCGCGTACCGAGACACTTCCACAGCCGATGAGCCCAGCTTTAACTGTTCGAGACATAACTGCAACATCCTTGTCTGAATGCTAGGTTGAGAGGCCTAACCATGGGCGATTGCACGATCAATGGAGAATCGAACTAGGGCCTAACCTTTGACGCCACTGATCACCAACCCTTGGATATAGAGCTTCTGGGCGATAAAGAAGATCACAACCATAGGGATGAGGGCGATACTTGTCATAGCGAAGGTGGCTTGGACATTATTGAAGTTGCGTGAGTTGAGTAGTGCGAGGCCTAACGATAATGGGAAGTTCTCTTGGCTGTTGAGATAGATCAAAGGCCCCATAAACTCGTTCCACCAGTGGGTGACCGAGAAGACTGCCACAACACCTAGGGCCGGAGCACTTAGCGGGATCATGATCCGCCAATAGATATCGAACCAGCTGCAGCCATCCATACGAGCCGCTTCATCCATTTCGAGCGGAATCGTCATAAAATATTGGCGCAACAAGAAGATATTGAAGGGCGCTCCAAAGAAGGCCGTCACCCATAGCGGTGTTAAGGTGTTGACCCAGCCTAATCGGGCGAAAAACCAATAGGTGGGAATTAAGGTGACTTGGGGCGGCAGCATCAAGGTACTGAGCACAACCACAAAGAGCAGATCGCGCCCGCGAAAGCGCATACGCGCGAAAGCAAAGGCTACAATCGAACTGCTGAGCAAGGTTCCTAATGTGTTGAGCACCACTAAAATGATGGTGTTTTTATAGAAGGTGCCCATCGGAAATTGGGACCAGGGCTGGATATAGCCATCCCAGACAAAATAATCTGGGATCCATTCGGGCGGAACGGCATAGACTTGGTAGCCCGGCTTTACAGAGCTCGAAAGCATCCATAAGAGCGGCAGAATAAAGATGAACGCCCCGAGGATCAGGGCCGTATAGAGCGCGACTTGAGAAAGGATGTAGCTGATCCGATAGGTGCTCGCTTTTTTGACAACCTGTTGTTGCGATGCTAGCTGGCTCATCGACGGCTCCCTTCGTAGTAGACCCACGCGTCAGAACTGCGGATCACCAGCAGCGTAAAGGCCAAGATAATCGCAAACAGAATCCACGCGATCGCCGAGGCGTAACCAAAGTAAAACTGTTGGAAGGCCTTGCGGAAGAGGTACATTACCATGGTCAGCGTAGCGTTGTTTGGGCCGCCGTTGGTGAGCAGATAGGCTTGGGTAAAAACCTGATAGGAAGCGATGATATTGAGAACGACGTTGAAGAAGATCGTAGGGCTTAACATCGGCAAGGTAACGTGCCAGAAGAGCCGAAATGAGTTTGCTCCATCGATCTTGGCGGCGTCATAGAGCTGGGTTGGAATGCTCTGCAAACCAGCCAGATAGAGCAACATATTGGCCCCAGTGCCCCACAAGCTCATCAGAATAATCGAAGGGACGGCCCACGTTTCCGATAGGAACCAGCGAGGGAGCGAGGCGCGGGGGATGCCAAGGCGCATAAGGGCACCATTGAGCAGCCCGATATCAGGATTCAAGACCCATGTCCAGAGTACAGCGACCGCAGCGCCTGTCACCAGCGCTGGCAGGTAGTAGATCACTCGGAAGGTGCCTTGGAAGACGATCTTTTGGTTCAGCATCAGCGCAATCAAGAGCGCTATAATCGTGCCCAAGGGAACCACGGCTAAGCTGTAGTAGCTCGTAACCCAAAGCGATTTAATAAACAGAGGGTCTTGGAAGAGCGCAATGTAGTTGCCCGGCCCTACAAAGCGTGTTCGAGAAAGAAGATCGGTATCAAAGAAGCTCAATCCCAACGAGAAGAGCATCGCGCCTACGGTGAAAATCAGAAAGCCAATGACCCAAGGCGAGATGAAGAGATAGGCGACTAACTCCTCGATCTGGCGTTGACTGAGGCGGCGACGTGGCTTCTTCGACAGCGCTGTTGTATTCTGTGCCATAACTAAGTCCCCTGTTCCGATCAGGCTGAGAGATGCGAGGTTGAGCAAAGGGCCCAACCTCGCAGACGCCGCAAGGCCTATTGTTGTGATTTATTGACTTCTTGAGCGATTTCCGCCAAGTAGGATACCGGTGTATCGCCGATGCTGTAAACCTTTTCGAGCGCTGGGACAATAATCTCCGCAGCGGCATTCTGGTTCTTGAAGACACGTCGCGAGCTAGGATAGCCCTCTTGAAGTGCTTCAACCGCCCAGTTCAGGTTGACATCTGCTAGTTCGGGCGCTTGTTCAACATTGATCTTTTCCCACTTCTCAAGCACCGAGAAGCGCACCGGCAACAGACCCGTGGCTTTGACCTGATCCTCTTGATAGATCGGTCCGCTCAAGAACTTAACCAGCTCCCAAGCTGCATCGGGGTATTTGGTGTTCTTCCAAATACAGAAGCCGTCGGTTGTGCCGAGCACCTTGCGGATACCAGCCGGACCGACCGGTACGTGCTGATAGCCCCAGCGGAACTTGCCTGCCACATTGCGGGCAACCGCTTGAGGATAGGTGCCATCTTCACACATAGCGGCTTTTTGGGGATAGAAGACCGCGTCGCTCCAGTTTTTTGCGCCCAGAGCCAGCGGTTGCGCAAGCACTTTATCGTCCCACATCAGCTTACGGGTCCACTCAAGCGCCTCTTGGCTCTTGGGATCGTCAAGGGTGCACTTGGCCGGATCGTTAGCGTCGCGTACATCGCCGCCCCACATAGGCAGGCGATACCAGAAGCGGTCCCAGCTCCAAGCCGGAATCCAACCGCCCCACACTTCTGGCAGCCCATCATTGTCGCTATCAATGGTGAGCTTCTTCATCGCATTAGCGTAGTCGTCGTGATTCCAGCTTTTGTCGGGGTAGGGTACTTTGGCGGCGTCAAACATGTCTTTGTTGTACCACAAACACATGATATTGACGTATTTCGGCATACCAAAGCGGATATTATTGAATTCCGCGAAGCCGTCCCACTGCCATTTGTAGAAGTCTTTGAGATCGTCTGCGCTCAGGTCGGAGACATAGGGGTTGAGGTCGAGAATCTGATCTTTGTCGGCGAATTTATAAACGATATCGCCCCACGCCTCGAAAACATCGGGCGCTGTGCCGCCGATCATTGCGGTCACAAGTTTTTCGTCGCGCTGTTCATCAGGAGCCCGCTCAACTTTAACCTTGATGTTCGGGTTTTTCTCCATGAACTTTTCGATATTGGCTTTGGCGCGTTCGAACTCTACTTCATCGCCACGGAACTCCCAGCGCAATTCGGCTGGGCCTGTTGCCTGGGCTGGGCGAGAAGCCTCTTCTGCTGCGCTGTTACTACTCTCGGAATCTGATGCGATCGATTGACCACCCGGCTGAACTGTAGCTCCACAAGCGGCTAGTAGAGAAGCACCGCTGCTGAAGGCCAACATGGATAGGAATGAACGCCGTGAGATGGTTCGGCGTGGAAGCTCTTCCTGCGACATTGCAAAAGCTCCTTAGTGTTTACGGTCAAGAATTCATCGTTGAATGTCCGTAACCGATATCCTACGTACATGTGTCCGAGAAGTGGTTCTGATCTGCTCCTTTCTGTCTACGAGTCGATATGAGCGATCAACGGTCAGCGCATGGAGAGTTTTATAGATGTGGCCTAACCCACAGCTCCCAACTCTAGATAAAGGTCACGCGCTGCCGAGAGAAGTAACAAGCACAAATTTATGGATAAAGATATGGATGTAAAACCGATAATACGGGGTTTGTATATTATTGTCAATAAAAAATAAAATATGTTTCTGGTTAAAAATACGTCTAATCGAACCCCGTCACTCCCCCTGCTAGCGCATCCGCCCGATACCGTCTGTCTTTTGGCGGCGAGATCTCTCCCTCCCATTCGGCTCTTGGCGCGTCCGCCTACGGCTATCAGATAGGCTAGCGGCCCTCCTCCCCGGCCCTTCTCCCGCATTGCGGGAGAAGGGTGCAGGCGCGTACTAGTCCCAAAGCGCCTTCCGACACCCGAAAACATACCCAAGTTTCACTCTGCCAAAGGCCAAAAGAAATAATCATAAATCCGTTTACAGACTTGCGCTCTTGTAACGCAAAAATGTCTCATAACACAAATGGTTAAGTTCCACTCTGTCGAAGGCCAAATAGAACGTAATCAACCGGATTTGGTATAACATAATCGCATTTGTTATGATACGGGCAATCTGAGACGGTGGCCTAACTATCTTCTAGAAGCAGTGTGGCTTGCTTGAAGGATCGAACAGCTTCCAAATCTTCTCTTGGCACCCCTTAAGCGAGGCTTGAAAATTGTGTAAAATTTGTGTTTCGGGCTCAGGCGATTGTGCTGCCTAAGCCTATGGTATAATAAGGTTCGCTAAAGTGAACCAAAGGGCATTGCTACGCGGTTTAGGGCGCTGCTTATTGTCACCGATGGTTGAATAACAGAGAGTATGGAAGGTTATGCTGCTTTCAGTCATTATGCCTTGTTACAACGAAGCCGCTACCTTGCGTGAGATCATTGCGCAGATCGACGCAGTAGATATTGAAAAAGAGATTATCGCTGTTGACGATAATTCTTCTGATGAAACCTTTTCTATTTTGCAGGAATATGCGGAGCAGCGCCCCGAAACCTTTCGGGTTGTGCGCCACCCTCGGAATCGTGGTAAAGGTGCGGCTGTACGAAGCGGTTTGACCCATGCGCGCGGCGAGATCGTTATTATCCAAGATGCCGATTTGGAGTACGATCCTCAAGACTATTACGCCTTGGTCAAGCCGATAGTCGATGGTCGAATCGATGTGGTTTATGGCAGCCGTTTTATGGGTCGCCACACTGGTATGTATTTTTGGAACGCGATCGGCAACAAAGGCCTCACTTTCCTGACCAACTTTTTGTATAACTGTTGGATCAGCGATATGGAGACCTGTTACAAGGTTATGCGTACCGATATTATGCGTAGCCTCAACCTCGAGAGTAACGACTTCCGCCTAGAGCCAGAGATCACCGCCAAAGTGTTACGCAAAGGACACCGCATTCTTGAGGTTCCGGTTAGCTACTTGGGCCGCACCTACGCTGAAGGCAAGAAGATGAAGCCAAGCCAAGGCTTCTATGCGATCCTTGCTCTGCTTAAATATCGGCTATGGAGCTAGATCAAAAGCAGCTCGAGCCTGTTCCATCGCCCTATCCTGCGCCTGCTTTTGGCTATCGGCCCGCTGAGCCGAATGCGCCTCCAGCAGTAAGCATCATCACTGCGTATTACAATACAGGGCCGCTCTTCTTCGAGACCGTGACCGCTGTTTTGCGCCAGTCTTTGCAACAGTGGGAATGGATCATCGTTAACGATGGATCGAGCGACCCTAAGGCCTTGCAGACCCTGTTGGCATTGCGCAACGCCGACCAGCGAATCCGGGTGATCGATAGCCCCAACCGTGGTCCTTCAGCAGCTCGTAATCTAGGGGTTGCCCAAAGCCGTGCTCCCCTACTCTTCTTGCTCGACAGCGACGATCTAATCGGACCGACCTGCCTTGAGAAGCTGGCTTGGACGCTCCATGCTCACCCTGAGAGCGCCTTTGCCAGCACATGGACGACGGTCTTCGGTGCGGTCAATATTCGCTGGCCGCGCGGCTTCGATACCCGTTACGCCTTCCCCTACGAGAACATGGCCTGCACGCAGTCGATGATCCGGCGCACTGTTTTCGATGCACTCGGCGGCTTCGACGAGGCGCGCCGCACCGGCCTTGAAGACTTTGAATTCTGGATGCGGGCGGCAGCCAATGGCTATTGGGGCCACGATATCCACGAATACTTGATCTGGTCGCGGCGTAAAGCAGCTTCTGAATATACCTCCTACCGCTGGGATTTTAATCAAGGCCCCCAAGCCGAACGCCAACTGCGACGCGAACTCAAACAGCGTTACCCGCACCTGTTTCGCGACGGCGTGCCGCGCCCGCGAGCCGAGGCCTCTGGCCTGCTCGACACCTACAGCGTTGTGCCGAGCGAATTGCCCTTTGCAAACCGCTTGCGCAGCCTAGAGGGCCAACGTCGGATTATGGTGTTGTTGCCGTGGATCACGGTTGGCGGGGCCGATCGCTTTGCGCTTGACCTAATTGCGGGTCTGCAAGCGCGCGGCGATCGTGTGACGGTTTGCTTGTTGCGCGATGTTGAACACACGTGGATGGGCGAACTACAAGCCCTCAGCGAAGATGTCTTTAACCTTGCAGCCTTCCTTACGCCCGCCAACTACGGTCGTTTTCTGCACTATTTGATCGAGTCGCGCCAGATCGAAACCGTTTTGATCAGCAATAGCCTGCTGGCCTATCAACTGCTGCCCTATTTGCGGTCGCGCGCCCCGCAAGTGCGCTTCATCGACTATCTGCATATGGAAGATGGCCCATGGCGAGCGGGGGGCTATCCGCGTGCGGCCATCGACAACGATGGGCTCTTCGATCTGCATATCACCAGTTCGCACTATGTGCGTAACTGGATGCTCGAGCGTGGCGCGGAGCCTGATCGGATCGAGGTTGCCTATATCGGCACCGATACCGCTGCTTGGCGGCCCGATGACGAACTGCGGGCCGCTGTGCGAAGTGAGTTGGGCATTGACCAAACAACACCGATAATTCTGTTTGTGGGTCGGCTCGCGCCCGAGAAGCGGCCTGAGCTTGTGCTCGACTTGCTGCATGAACTCTATGCCAGTGGTCGAATGTTTGTGGGCTTGATCGCGGGTGATGGCCCATATCGATCCACCCTAGCAGGCTTGATCAAGCGCTACGGCTTAGAAGAGCGCGTGCGTTTGTTAGGTGCTGTTTCGCACCAGCGCGTGCACGAGTTGATGGCCGCCAGCGATTGTCTGCTTTTGCCTTCCTCGCAAGAGGGTGTTGCCTTGGTGCTGTATGAAGCCTTGGCGATGGGCCTCGTGCCGATCGCTGCCGATGTGGGCGGCCAGGCCGAGTTAGTCACCCCTGAGTGTGGGATCTTGGTGGTGCCTGGGCCAAACGAGCGTCAAGAGTATCGCGCTGGCTTGATGCGCTTGATCGATGATCCTCAGCTTCGTCAGGCGATGGGGCGCGCGGGCCGCTTGCGTTGTGAAACCCACTTTAGCACGGCTGGCATGATCGAGCGTATAAGTAGTTTGTTTGAGCTAGCCCACCAGCGGCCCGCGCGCCCGCCCGTCAGTCCAGCGGTTGGCTACGCTTCGCTTAGTTTGGTGAGCGAACACTACCAGCTAGAGACTCGTTTGCGCGGAATGGCTCCGGTTCGTCTGTTATTGCGCTTGCGCAAAACAGCTCTTTGGCATTCTCTGAGCAGGTCTCTTTCGTTGCTACGGCGCGGCCAAGATCAACTAGATCGCGGCATCTATATGCTTCGCCGTGAAGTGATGCAAGCTCTGCGCCGTGTGATAAAGCGATGATTGCTGTTATTATTCCTTGTTACAACCAAGCCCGTTACCTTCCAGAAGCGCTCGAGAGTGTGGTGGCTCAAACCCGCGACGATTGGGAAGCACTGATCGTCAACGATGGAAGCAGCGATGATACGAGCGCGGTCGCACGCGCCTTGATCGCCCGTTGGCCCGAGCGTGCGATTCGCTTGATCGAACAGCCGAATATGGGGGTGGGCGCCGCACGCAATGCAGGCATCGCCGCCACTCAGGCTGAGTATATTTTAACGCTCGATGCCGACGATATGCTAGAGCCGCTCTTTTTGGAGCGCACCGCCGCCGTGCTCGATCAACGGCCCGAGATCGGTTTTGTTACCACCAATGTGCGTTTTTGTGGCCTCGAAGAGGGTACCTGGTCAGGAGGCGACCCTACTCCTGAGCGCTTGATCTATGACTGCCGCATGGTGGTGACGACGCTCTTTCGGCGCTTGGCTTGGCAGCAGGTCAAGGGTTTTTCGCAAGACCGCAGTTTTGTCACCTATGAAGATTGGGATTTTTGGCTGCGTTTGGTCGATTATGGCTGGCGTGGCCAGTTGGTGCCCGAGGTACTGAGCCGCTATCGCGTCAGCAATACGGGCCGCCTCAGCAAAGCCCAATTGAACGATCTGCTGGTACGCGCCCAGTATGTCTCTGAACATCCTTCGCTCTACCCAAAGGCCTTTTTGCCGTGGGCCGAGGCAGTGCGCAGACGGGCGGCTAACGGCTCGTTTCAAGGCTTGCTCTGGTGGAGCTCGTTTCTGCACTATGCACTCTTAGTCGCTCAACACGCTCCGCACGAGCTGCCTAAAACACTGCTCAAACCGTTGTTCACCCGAATCCGCCCCGAATATAAGCAGTATGCGCGCCAGGTCGCGCGACTGGCTGGCTTAAGCCGCTCGCAATAGATCTTCCTCTTTGTTAGCAGCCTTGTGAGTATACATTGCATATTCACGCTTTGGCGGCGAGTCTCTTAGCATCCATTCGGTCCTGACCGCGTCCGCCTCCGGCTATCAGATGGGCTAGCCTGCCCTCATCCCCGACCCTTCTCCCGCATTGCGGGAGAAGGGCGTATGCGCACCCGCTCATTCGCGCTATTCCCGACTGGCATCCTTAGTACTAATACCAAATCCGTTTAAAGACGTGCATGCTCTTCGCTCAGAAAAACGAAAAGCCGGGAAAAGGCTTGTGTGAGATTTCGCGCTGCCGTGCGAAATCTCACACAACAAAAAGAGACACGTTCCGCTCTGCCGAAGGCCAAAGAGAACCTAATCAACCGGATTTGGTATAACCTTCCCGCAGCTTCGCAGCGAGAAGGTTTTTGACGGCGTTGGTCAGTGAAACGCAGCGTGCAAACCTGCTGGGTGCAAGCACCCGGCAGGTTGCAGTGAAAGCAGCGAAAGCAGCGAAGACAGCGCAGCGCTCGACGGCTTGTATGGATGGACGGCCGATTTTGTAGCCGTAGGCGGACGCGAAAGGGACCTTTTTGAGGGCGAGGACCTCTCCGCCTATGCTTGTGCAGCGCGATCTTTGGGCGGGTGGCCCTTTGTATATAGGTGAATATGGCTTGGATGCCAGACTGAAGTAGAAAACAGGAGAAGCGATTCAGATTGGGCCTGAATCGCTTCTCCTTATTAGCTTGGATGTTTAATGAGAGGTCGCGACTTCTATGTATTGGGGAAGCTCGCCCACTGCGCGTGGGATCTCACCATCTTTGTTGCTGTCGGAACAGTTGAAATAGTACGGCTCGCCATAGGTGCCGTCTAGCCTGCGCCCATCGAGGTTGGTGGTACAGCGCGCTTGGGCACCCGCTGGCACTTTGATATTGTAGATTACGCAGTTGTCGCAGTCGGTTTTTTGCACCCACAAGACATAGAGCTTAGCTCCGGGTTTGCTGAACTCTAAGACGCGAACGCGGTCGGCTGGTTGATTGACAATCTTATCTATCGGCCCACCTACATAGGTCGCGTTTTGTAAGAGGCGTGCCGAATTGCGGAAGGCATAGTAGGCCGGACGCGGCTTGAGTTTGGTATCGTATTTGTCTACCAAGCTGCTATAAGCAAAGCCGGGTGGTTGTTCTACCAAGGTGTACCAGAAGGCGCCATGCAGGTTGAGAGCGATGCTTTCGGCGAAGATGCGGGCTGCATAGTTGGCCTGCTGATTGGTGATAAATTCCGAACCAGCCGTGCCGGGGTCGCAGCTTTCGTCGTTGCCGAAGGGGCAGGCTGCGCCAACTTCGGTCGCGATCAGGGGCTTGTTTTGTAGCCCTACCCGTGCCAATTGACCCCGAATATGTTGGGTTTTCTCGATCAGCCAGTCTTTTTCACCCCATTCGCCGTAGGCATGAAAGCTCAAGATGTCGATCGCATGTACTCCGCCGCTCTCGATCATGCCTTCTAGAAAGGTGCGCGAGTGGCTTGATTGGGGATCGTAGATCAGTGCGCCGCCGATGATTTTGCTAGCAGGATTACCCTTTTTAAAAGCCTTGGTAGCTTGGGTCAGCATCTCGCCGTAGGCGTATCCCCCGTTATAGTATCCTTTAAGATCTCCCCAGCAGCCTGTGCCTTCGTTGGGTTGCACATGATTGGCGAAGGCATCTGGTTCGTTCCAGACTTCCCAATAGTTGACAGCGCGTTCGCCCTCTTTGTAGCGAGCGGCGAGCTTTTCAAAAAAGTTTAGCATCGCTCCCATATGTTCGGCTTTGGGAGGGCTGCAGGGCTGATTGGCGATCGAGCGCGCCCAGCTGGGTGTGCCGTGCACGACGATAACCGGCTCGATGCCGTTGGCGCGCAGGGTTTTTATCGAGATTTCAAGGCTGCCAAGCGGCGACCAGTCGTATTTCCCGGGTTGTTTTTCTATATCGTTCCACGAGATGTCGCCGGCGCGGACCCAACGGGGATAAGCATCTTTCGCGAGTTTGAGAGACTCTTCATTGAGGTACCACCAACGGAGATCAAAACCAAATGGTTGAAGGGTTGGAGGGGTTACTATTTTGGGTAATAAGACTTGATATGTTTTTTGTGTAGTTTGCGCCGAACTCGAATACGTACTGGGTAGTACGAGCGAAATCAGAACGCATATTATGAACACAGGACGAAGGCGAGAACGCATGAAGAGACTCCGCACTATTTCAAGGATAATGTTGTGGCAAGGTTACGTATGTGAGTCCGTATGAGACGCTGCACTCTATTTTATTTACAATGAGAATTCTATTATAAAGTTTAAATCGATTGAAGTCTAACAGGCGGGCTGCTGCACTGTCAAGGGTATTTTATCTCGATTTCGCAACAATACTGTTGCATTTCGCTCTGAAAGCCTGCTCTAAATAAAGTATGTTCTTACCCGTGAACATGGTATAGTGTATGAATAGTATGAAGTAATTATCGAGTTTGTGTGAGCCAAGCCGCTCTTTTTAGAAGACGATGCATCAGGGTCTCTGATAGATTGTTGTGTCTTGCTGATCTTGAGCGGGCTTTAACTTCGTAAAACGCTTTACGATTTAAGCAAAGAAGCTCCACATTCTTATACGAGAATAGGGCAATAGAATAGGAAATATGAGCGATATTGGTCTGCGTTTCCTATAAGGGAATGTATAATCGCAAGTCGTGCTATAATAGCCCCGCATAGCGGCAGCATAATAGAGAACTTATGTCGTTACGAATATTGCAGATTGTTGAAGCTATACTTGCGGGTACGGGACGGTATGTATCTTTGCTAACGACTGGTTTGGATACAAATCAGTTCCATGTCGAAGTGGCATGTCCGTTACGTCGTCAGCAAAGCTTCGGCGAAGATGGGTTTGTTGCTGGGATCCAACAAGCGGGATACAAAGTTTGGCCAATAACACTTCGTCGGGATCTGCATCCGCTGTATGATTGTTTGGCACTACAGCAGCTTCTGAGCTTATTACGCTCATCTAAACCTGATATAGTTCATACTCATAGTTCAAAGGCTGGTTTTCTAGGGCGCTTAGCAGCACGCCGTACGGGTGTGCCTACTATTATCCATATGCCACATGGCCTCTATTTTTTAGGCCAGCGCAATGTGGTCAAGCGTAACTTCTACCTTCTTCTTGAGCGCCTTGCCGCACAATGGTGCGATATCATCATTGCTACATCTGCAAGTGAACGTGACCAGTTGGTTCGTTGGAAGATTATGCCGGCCTCGAAGATCGTTGTGATCGAAAATGGCATTGAGCCTATGCCGCTACCTACCCCACAAACCAAACAGGCATTACGGACACACTATCAGATTAGCAATGATAGCTGTGTTATCGCGACATTGGGCCGTGTAACAGCCCAAAAAAATCCCGTGATGTTTATCCAAGCTGCGGCTCAAGTAGCGAAGCAGTATCCCCAAACCAGTTTTGTGTGGATAGGTGGTGGGGAGCTGCTTGAGCAAATGCAGGTGCTTGCGCGCAGTTTGGATATTGCTGATCGATGTCGCTTTCTAGGTCATCAAGATAATGGCCGTGAGTTATTGGGGATGGCCGATATCTTCTGGCTACCGTCGGCATATGAAGGTTTCTCGTTTGCGTTGCTTGAAGCGATGGCGTTAGGACTTCCTATTATCGCCACCGACGTTGTTGGTAACCGTGATGCGCTGATCCAAGGTCAGAGTGGCCTCTTGATACCACCGAACGATGTTGAGGCACTTGTGGCTGCGACCGCTAAGCTGCTCGCACAACCGACGTTTGCCGAGTCCTTGGGTCGGGGTGCACGTACGCGCTTGCTTACACATTTCACCTTGCAACAAACCCTACAACGTACATCTCAACTCTATTTAGATCTCGTCGCAGCTCGTCCAACTTCGGATCGTTAGCCTTCTTGTGTACGAACGAGGGAGCATGTGAATACTTCACGTAAAGTTAATCTTGAGCTTATAGTGTTATGTATAAGCGTTGCTTTAACGCTTCTATCATTAACAATAGCTTCCCAGTTACGTGCTTATATTTCATTTGGTCGAGAATTGAGCCCTGTCGGCAATCAGATCACCCCACTATTGTATATAACGGTGGCTCTGATTTGGTTTAGCGTCTTTATAGGCGCAGGAGTTACTCGGCTGTTACGCACGCAACATGTAATGGAGGGTCTCTTACGCCTCTTCCTTGCGCTGATCATCTGTGATCTGCTCTGCGCAGGGATGCTCTACCTCCTCTTCCGAGATCTCTCGCGTTTGATGTTCTTCTATTTCATCGTGTTGAATACGATTACGATCGTCGTATTCTTCCTTGTGGTGCGAAGTTTTCTCCTCAATCGACAAGTCTCACCTACAACAGTTGAACGTGTGTTGATGGTAGGTTCGAGCTCTGCGGCGATTCGAATCGCTAATGCGATCTACCGACAACGCCCACGAGTTGCTACTATCGTAGGCTTCTTAGACAACGATCCCACCCTTCAAGGTCGTACTATTCAAGATTGGCCGGTGTTAGGGCGATTGAAAGATGCGCGTAAGGTCATTGAGGAACATCAGATCGATGATGTTGTGATTGCGCTCGCTCTGCACGATCATCCGGCGGCGATCGAGCTTGTTCGTGAGCTTCAAGCGCTGCCTGTGCATATTCGGCTTGTGCCCGACTTCCTCGATTTTGCGGTGATTCGTTCGTCGGTCGACTACCTGGAAGGCATGCCGATCGTAGGTTTGCGAGTGCCTGCTCTGAGCGATGAAGATCGCTTGTATAAGCGCATCTTCGATGTGGTGGTGAGCAGTCTATTACTGATTATCTTGCTGCCCGTTTTTGCAATTATTGCGCTGTTGATTAAACTCGATAGTCCTGGGCCTGTCTTTTGGTTGGCAGAGCGAATCGGCGAGAATGGTAAACCATTCACGATGTATAAGTTCCGCTCGATGGTTGCCGACGCTGAAGCTCGCTGGCACGAGGTTATTTCGCGTGATGAACATGGTCATTTGCGCTTTAAGCACGCCAATGACCCACGCGTTACAAGGGTTGGTGCTTTTCTTCGCCGCACAAGCTTAGACGAATTGCCTCAGCTCTTCAATGTCTTAAAGGGCGATATGAGCTTGGTCGGTCCTCGCCCAGAATTGCCGCTTGTTGTGCAAGAAGAGTACGAGCCATGGCAGTGGAGCCGGTTTACCGTGCCCCAGGGTATGACAGGTTGGTGGCAGATTAATCGGAGAGGTTTTGAACATCAACATCTCTGTACAGCTGATGACCTGTACTATATTCAAAACTATTCGCTCCAACTTGACCTACTTATACTCTTTAAAACAATAGGAGTAGTCATTCGTGGACAAGGAGCGTACTAACTTTTTTGCGCGCTCACTCAAAGTGCTTGATGGACAAACTGCCCTGAAATCGCAGGTGAGTATTGAAAGTATCAAAGTATGGTTGCAATCAGTAGAAGTTCGTCTGATTTCAGCTTTACTTTTGGTAGCATTAGTCCGTGGGTTGGTATACATTGTTATGGTACCCCCTTGGGAGCATTACGATGAACCGACCCACTTTGAATATGCGGCTTTGATCAACCTCCTCGGACATCGCCCTAGCCCAGAGGAGGTTGACCGCGATTTACGATTTGCGATCGCACGTTCTGCTGCTATCCATACTCCTTGGCGCTTGAAGGAGATTCCTGTTGATACGGGCGATAACCCTTTACCCGATATCGGCATTACCCAAGTCGCCCACCCTCCGCTCTATTATATGTTAGCGAGCATTCCGCTGCGCTTTACTGCTGCTTTCCCGTTAGAGGTTCAGCTCTATAGCATGCGAGCTTTTTCGCTCCTGTTATATCTTATCGCTTTAGCTCTAACCGTTGTATTGAGCGTGATACTCCTGCCAGATGCAGCGGCTTTGCGAATCGCAGCACTCTCTGTTGTGGTTGCCGTTCCGCCCTTTACGCGCCTGATGACTGCTGCCAGCAACGATTCGCTTGTTGTGTTAGTCGGAGTGCTGCTGCTGTTAATCGCTATTTTGATTGTGCAACAAGGTTGGAACTGGAAGAGCCTGCTCTTGCTGCTAATCGGCTTCGCGCTACCTTTTGTTACAAAGCGCACTATCTTTGTGTTGTCGCTTGTGCCGCTCTTGGCCTTTGTGTTGGTCGTTCCGAAATTGTGGCGTCGTCGTATCTTCTATTCAGCGCTCGGCTGCATGCTCTTGGGCCTGCTTGTGCTGTACATGATGCCGCATGGGGCCAGTTATTGGCTCAACAAAGTGAGTGGGCGCTTGATACGAACCACGACAGAGATCGTTCATACAGGCAAGCGAGCCGTAATCTTATCTGCCGATAATCCCGACGACAAATTTGGTTTCGCCCAAACCTTATCGCCGCTTGATGTCGTTCGTCTACCGCGCGAAGAGTTGACGGTTGGCATTTGGGTGCGCTCTTTGTCGGGAGAGGCGACCGTAACTGGGCCGCGTGTCACAGGTACCGAGAAGATCGATATTCCAAGTTTCGAGGTTGGCGAAGAGTGGCAATTCATTTGGTATCGCGTGCGCATGAAGCGCCAACTCGACATCGTTGAGATACGTTTCCCCGCGCCTTCCGAAGGTACGATCATTTATGACGATGCGGTGGCTGTATTTGGCGATTATCGTAAAGCCACTGCGCCGCCCGTTCCGCTTGATAAAGAGACCTTGGAATGGGACGGTGCGATTTTACGCAACTACTTCGCCAATGCTTCGTTTGAAGAGCAAGTACCCATTCTAACCGCTCCTAAGCCGCTTCTAAGCCGAATCGAGAAGATCCTACCTTTTGGTACGATCGATCTTCTGATGAGCTCGATGGGCGACCGCGATTTTATCATCTCTGTTTACCCGCTTAGCGCGGCCTTTCTTTTCAAAAGCTTCTGGCTCATTCTCGACAGCGGCATGTCGCCCGAGAGCGTGAATTTTTGGATGACTATCATCATGTCGCTTGCGCTGGCCTCGCTTTTGGGTTGGGCTTGGATGTCGATCCGCCATGTTATGCCGCGTATTCTCACTAGGATAGTAGAGCCAAGCAGTTTCAGTGAGCATCAGACCATGCTCTGGGACCTCGTATGGTGCGCTGTCTGTATGGCATGGGGCGTGGCTATGATCCGCACCCATATGCAGCCGCCTTGGCCCGCCTATGAATACACCTTCCCGATCGGGCGCTATGTGTATGCAACACTCATTCCAACCGTTTTCTTGATGATTATGGGCCTTGGCTTGCTTGTGCCGAAACGCTGGCATGTCTGGCTGTGTGTTGGTTTAGTCGTCTGCTTCTTCTCGTACGATCTCTATGCGATCGCCAATAAAGTCTGGTATCACTATGTCCTTAGTTAAAACCGTACTTGCTTGGTTTCGTCGTGTAGGGTTTTCACTACAATACTGGCTTGTGGTCGCTATTGTGGCTGCGTGTGTATGGGTGCTGGCTGGCGTAGAGCTTTCGTTAAACGTCACCGATAGCCAAGAACAACGCATTCGCGCCAGCGCCTATCTGTATGGCGAACAGAAGGTCAGTCAGATTGTACGTGTCCCTCGTGATGGCCTGGTTGGCATAGATCTCTGGTTGCTCTCGCATAAACTGCCTGCTAGGGGCGAGCTGCTTGTGTCTATCACTATGCCCGATCAAGACGACGAAGAGCTCAATCTGCTGGCCATTCCATTCGCCGAGATCTCGAATCAGCAGCCGCTTCATATTCGCTTCTCCGAGATCCTTCCCACCACCGCTCCAGTGGTGCAGATCACGCTTGAGGCGCCGAGTTTAACTCGCGCCCAAGCCTTTAGCGTTTTTGGGGCTGACAATAGCTATAGCTATGGAATGATGGTCATCAACGACCAGCCACGCCCTCAAGAAGATCTTTCGTTCAGGCTCTATAGCCAGCAGCTCTTGGGTGACCAGTTTTTACCTGTAAGCCGTTTTGCCAGCGAGCGCCCCGGAATTTTCGGCCAACCCGGCTTTTATGCCAGCATGTTTTGGCTCTGTTTTGCCACCTACCTTTGGGCGCTGATTGCCTTTTTGCGTTGGATAGTATCGCAGCGACACCGATTTGCAAAATCGGCCAACTTGTAGTATATTAAGCGGCGTGACGAGTTGAGGTAATAAAACAAAACGCTTTACACCTTCTAATTTCGTTACAATCTGATCTCGAAAATGAAGTAAGCCTTCGATTTGACAGATCAGCGATGTTCTGATAGAATATCGGACGTGTGAGCGATACGGTGGCTGTAGCTCAATGGCAGAGCGCCTGATTGTGGATCAGGTGGTTGTGGGTTCGAGCCCCATCAGCCACCCCATAGACAGCATAGAGGTCGTCGCCTCAACCAAGGGAGCGTAAGCTCCGGTTGGAGTGATGGCCTCTATGCTATTTGTCTCCCCTTTTGCTAACCAGAACCTATCGATGATTCGACGAACAAGCAAGCGCTGCATTTCTATATCGGCCTGCTTGAGCGCATCGCCCATTGTGATCAAGGTATTCACCGCCGAGGCCAGATCAAGCTGCTGGAGCGTTTTGGGGCTGCTCGTTTGGAGTGCCTGCAATCCTTCAAGCTGTCGGCGATAGGTGATCTCGTCTATTCCTCCTAATGAAAAAGCCAGTGATAAGCGTCGCTTTTGTTCGGCGATCTGTTCAGGGCTAATCGTCTTCACCTCTTGAGTGCTGACAATCATGCCTTCCGCTAGTGTAAGAATACGATCGCGCCAGTCTGTTGGAATAGCGAGCTGCTGCAAGATCGATATGGCTTGACCCTCAACAACCTGGGCGCTTACAAAGGGTGCGTCGCAGGTTCGCCGCGATCGGCCAGAGCAGACATAGTAGATGCGACGCTTGCGATTGCCGTCGCCTGCGCTGGTATGTCTCCACATGCGTTCGCCGCACTTGGCGCACCAGACCAGCTCGGTGAGTAGGCCGCCCGACTGGGGCAAGCTCACGCTGAAGCGCGCCTTCTTAGTGGTACGCTGCTCGCGGATCGATTGGGCTAGCTCAAAGGTCTCTTTGCTAACCAAGGCCGGATGTTTGCCTGGGTAGGCTTGGCCGTTGATGCTCACCAGGCCGATATAGGCGTTATTGCGCAGAATGTAGCGGATACTCTCACGCCCAAAGATACCTCGCTCTCCTGTTTGCCAGTCGAGGGTGCGCCAACCACGCTGATTCAATTCATCGGCCAGCGTGCTATAGGAGTGCGCTCCAGAGGTATAGAGCGAAAAGATCAGCTGCACCGCTGCTGCATCGTTCGATGGTCGCAAGCTTGCACCATCACGTTCATAGCCATAGGGCACCGGCCCAACCCAACCGCCCTGCATTGCCTTCTCTTGAAGGCCTTTTTTTGTTTCCGTCCCTAAGTTATCGCTGTAATACTGGGCGAAACTGGCCAGCATTGCAAGTGATACCTTACCCATGGGCGTTCGGAAATCGATCTGCTCGCTTACCGAGAGCACCCCTACACCGATCGCCTCCATATCTTCGACCAGCTTGAGGAGCAGCGCGGTATTGCGCGCTAGCCGATCGATCTTATGGGCGATGATACAGCTAAAGCGTTTAAGGTGAGCGTCGCGAATCATCTCATTAAAGGATGGTCGATCGGCTCGCCTACCGCTATAGTCATCGTCGATGTAGATACGATAGACCTCAAAGCCAAGGATTTCGGCGTAGGAGCGGCAATGTCGCTCCTGCGCTTCGGTGCTGTACTCGCTCTGCTCTTCTGTGGAGCGGCGAATATAGATCGCCGCTCGACGTGTAGATATAACCATGCTTAACCTCGTGCTGTGTGCTGTGGCGTATCTTGACTAGATTGTACAGCACGTTGGGCGATCGCTACAGTGAGCTCTGCGAGTGTTTGTAACAGCGCCTCGATCTGCTGCTGATCTTTCTCTTGTTCGGTATCACTGGGTAGGATTATGATCTCGGCCATAGTTACACCTTTAAGACTCTCAGCTCAATGTTGGGATAACGCTTGCGAAAAAACCATGCTTTCAGCTTGAAAATCGGCGTCTCTACGCCCTTCACATCTTCGACGATAATGCGCTCGCCGATAGAGTAGCGAAAGTCACCAATGTAAACCGGCGCGCCCTTGCCATCGTCGAGCGGGTAGCGCGGTTGACAGACCAGGCCTGCGATCTTGCCCTTGGTTGCCAATTGCTTAAGTTGGAGGTAGCGACGGGCTTCGGCCTTGCTGGCAAAGCGTCGACCGTCGACGCGAACCGGTTGGTTGCCGTACTTGGAATAGCTCACGAGTATTCTTCCTCCAGCTCAAAATCCTCATCGTCTGTGTTGAAGAGATCCTCGTCGAGGGCTCGCTCGATCGGGGTGGCCTCGGGCTGCTTCTTCTCGCGCAAAACAGTGTCCTCGATCTTGGTATTGAACTTGACCTCGATACCAGGCGCGCGATGGTAGAGCTTTTTGGCAATCGCGTTTTTGGCCATTCGCAGATCCTCGGCGCCGAAAAACTCTAGCTTAAGTTTGACTTCGCTTGTGGGTTGGGTTTCAAACAGATCGGACAAACGCTCAAAGAAGTCTTTGCGCGCAGCGGGTGTGCTGAGTTTTGCGCTGATAGTCAGCTCGGCCTTGGTATTTTCAATATCCAAATCGATATCCATATCCATGAGGTTTCTCCTATGCTGCCTTGCGGCTCTTGGACCGAGTAGGTCGGCGCGGTACGTAGGTCGAGGCAAAGGATTTAAGCGGTTGGCCAGCCTTGATACAGGCGATCTCTTGGCGGCGCTGGTCCCAGGCCTGGGCCAGTTGACTGCGCAGATCGGCGACCTGATTGTGATTCATTGCTCGCTCTGGCCAAGCGCGATAGAGGTCACAGAGCTGCTGTTCAAGCTCTTGCACCCGCTGAAGGGCTGGTTGGTGGATTGGTTTCGGAAAGCGAAAGCGCATCGATCAAACCCCTTCCATATCAAACAACTGAGCCTGTTGGACTGGTACGTTTTTCAACCACACCACTTCGGTTCGCGCTCGCCCTCCATCGGCGTTGGCTGCAATTTGTACTCGTCGCCAATGCCCTAGGCGAGAGCTGTAGAGATTGCAGTCATAACCACAGAGCACAACTGCGCCCGTATGCCGATCAAGCGTTTTAATCAGTTCGATATGATCCCCGTCGGTGATCTCGTGCGTATAACGAGTTCGGCCACCGCGTGTCGATCGCGGATAAGGAGGGTCGACAAACAACAGCGTGTTCGGTGCGTTGTAGTAACTGATGATTTCAAGTGCAGGTCGACATCGAATCTCGGCCAACTTCAACCGGTCAACAACTCCTTGCAAGCGCTTGGGTAGCGCATTCCATACACTTGTCGTGCTTGTTTTGGAACTTGTATTTCCGCGATGCCGAAACCCTGCTCTGTGAAGTACACCTCCATGGTTCATCCATTGGCGTGTAAGAAACCGTCGCGCCCGTTCTACGTCATCGATACCTTCGGCTGGTGTCCAGCTCAGTTGGTGTTCTGTCTCAGCCCAGGGCGTGAGCTCGATTTGCTCGATCAACCGGTTGGGCTGCTCTCTCAGTACTCGAAACAGGTTGACGATATCGTCGTTGAGATCATTGAGAACAGCGTGATAGGGCTGCCAAGGAAGATTGAGATAGATCGCCGCTGACCCACAGAAGGGTTCTACATAGCGGCGCGTCCTAGGAAGTAGAGACACGATCTGGTCGGCAATACTCCACTTTGCTCCAAAGTATTTCAGAATAGGTGCGGTCATCTCCAGATCCTCTTAGCGCAAGGCGCGATAATCGCTGATCACCAGTTCGATACAGGTACACGAGCCCTTGATACGTGAACGAATGCGCGGATCGTTCAGCTGGTCTACAGGATAGTTACTGGTATAGATGGTCGGACGCTCGGCATTGTCACGCGCAGTCACTAATTCGAATAAGGTCATTTCTGACCATTGGGTTGTGTTTTCGGTGCCAAGATCGTCGATCACCAAGAGTGGGCAACTGATCAGCGCTTCAAGTCGTTGGCTTGCACTGCCATCGCTAAACCCGTCTTGCACCAGGCGTAACAGGCTGCTGACTGTGCCATAGCGAGCGGGAACACCAGTAGCACAGGCAGCATTAACGATCGCTGCGGCTAGGTGGCTTTTGCCCGATCCGGGAGGGCCGTAGAAGAACAGGCTCTCAATCCCTTGCGGATCGAAGTCGCGAGCGATTCCAAGCGCCTTCACAAGCGCCTTGCGCTGCTCCTGCTCGCTGAAACTCTTGCCATTCCAACTTATTGGCGCAAGAGGTCGAGCACGATCGAGGTTTTCAAAGGTGCAATACCGTAGTTTGCCCAGATCGGCATGGAGCTGCTGCGTGTAGCGGCTTGCGATCGCAGCTGCAGCTGCTGTTCGTTCTGCTTGGAGGGTTGCTTGCATACAACGACACACTTGTAATTTTCCCCAATCTTGATGGCCAAAAGGAACGTCCAGCAGGAAGTGGCCAATACCTCGACAGATTTCACATGTGGGATCCGCTTTGGGATTGCCGTTGCTGGCGCTGCGCGTTCCGAGCGGCGACTTCGGCGGCATAGCGTTGCCGCTCTCGCTGCTCGACCAGGTCGAGCTCGTCGAGCTCTGCTTGGCTAAGCTCAGATCGTTGTGGTCGATCCGTCGAAAGTTGCTGGGCTTCTGGTGCTCGCCCTCGCCCCGGTCCCATGGTCCGCTGCGGTACTGCATAGTTTCGCTCCTGTTGTTTCAGTATGAGGGGCAGCTTTAGCTCTGCAAGGCAGTTTTTGATAATTGCGCCCGGGCCGCCTGAACTGGCGTGAGTGTTGGCAATGATGGCGGCTACCCGCTCTGGAGGCAGTTTGGCTGCTTGTATTCGGGCAGGACTTGTACAGCCTGCTTGAGTCAGCAGAGCAAAACTCTGAGGGTAATACTTCTGCTCTGCTGACTGTTCGGCGTTTTGTCCTGATTGCTGTGCGGTCACGGTGGTGGATTCCACCACCACCTGATTGGAATCTAAGACATGGTGGGAAAGAGTGTCGTTTGGCGTTAGATCGCCAGATTCATCAGTTGCCATTTCATGAAAAGATTTCACCTTTTCGGCATCATCGGCACTATTACCCAAAGGGTTTTCATGAAATCCTTGCACCTTTTCAGCCTGTTCAGTGCTATTACCTGAAGTATTTTCATGAAATTTCTTCGCCTTTTGTGCTTTTTTGGAGCGTAAACCATGCAGTTTTTGCATGATTTCTTCCTGTTTAGCACGTAGGCCTTTTTCTCTGAGGAGCTTGGTTTCGTCATCAAGCCCGCTTAGGATGACATAGAGAGATGGTCGGCCTCTGCCAACGCCTACAATTCGGGCGATCTCTCCAATAGCGCACAATTCTTCGACAATCGTGCTGACTTGCCGACTGGAGATACGGGCACGGCGCGAAAGGGTATCGATCTTGGGCCAACAATAGCCCTCATCATCAGCAATATCGGCAAGTGCAAGCAGGACCAGTAGGGCGCTCCCTTCTGCTTTGCCTTTATCCCAAATGCGGTTGAATTCTTGAATACTCATATGTCTACCTTGCTGATCGTGTTGGGCTATGGGTGGTGACTCTGTTGTCACCACCCCAATTCAGGCTAGGCGCGTTCTTTGCAGTAGCTACCATCGCCCATTTTGTGACTGCAATACCACGTACCCGGGCGCTTGGTGCTCTCCTTCATAGGCCCGTGATACGGACATATGGGCGCTTCTCGGATCCTCTCTGTGCGAGCTTGGCGCGCAGCTGCAGGGGCCACCGCACCGATCTCGCGCAGGCTTTTGAGCGCATTCCTCAGACGCTTGGCGCTGCCAACAATCTGAACATCAATCGGGAAATCGTCCAGAATGATGTGAATGGTGAATCTCGGCGGCGGTAGATTCTGTTCGTCTTGCGTGTATTCGTCGCTCATCTACTTCACCTCGTCGAGCTCGGCCAGCTGGCGCTTGGTGGCTTCCAGCAGCATGTAGCCATCGGCTTCGGCGCGGTCCTTAAAGGGCTCCAACTCCTGACACAGATCGACCCAGGCCTCCAAACGTTGGCGTAATTGGGCCACTCGCTTGGCCTGCTCGATCACTTCGGTCTGGGCGCGCTGTGCTTCGTCCATCCACATCCTGCGCTCTTGCCAGGCGACGTTAAAACTACGCTGGAGCATATCGGCTTGCTGTCTGTGAATCTCGGCGTGCGCCTTTGCCTGGTCGAGCTGAGCGGTCAATGTATTGAGTGACTTGGTGGCTTCGACACTGCTGTGCTCTACCTGCTCGGCTTCGCGGCAGCGCTCAACGAGATCGTTGATGCCCTGGTTGAGATCGGTAATCTCGCTCCAGGCCGATAGAAGCGCCCCTCCGTCCAGTCTGAGCATAAACTCGGTCTGTTCACGATCGTAGATTGCGTTGTTGAGCTGGTTCTGGCTCAGCTCGATGCAGTGGTATGCAATCTCAAGCTCGTGCTCCAGCTCGCGAACACGATCTTCGGCACTGTTCTTGATCTCGCGCAGCGCGTCGAGTCGAACGTCGAGATCGTTGGCCCGTTCGGTTTGAATCACCAGCTGTCGCTCGGCCTGCTCGGCCCGATTGCGGAAGTGCATAATCCAGCCGCTCTGGTTGACCTTCTCGGCCAAGTCAATATCGAGCGGCTCGGTGCCAACCAGCACCCGTTGTGCGTCTTGTGGTATGATGGTCATAAGAGGTTTTTTCCTTTGGAGCGCTTATGTGGTGGCACCACATAAGCGCTTCGCTTTTACTTGATCGCTTTATTGATTACGGCGTTGATCTGATCGATACGGATTTGTTGATCGTATCCAAATCCATTTCGTAGGATATAGCTGCGTGCCTGTTGCAGGGCTTCGAACATCTCGGGCGCTGCGGCGAATAGCCTGGCTCGTTGTTCATCTTGCTCCGCTGTTGTTCCTTCACCGCAGACCACGGCTACGACCTTGCCGCGCTTGTCGACGATGCCAATGCCTCGTTTGACAACGAATGAACCCACTGCAACATTGAGCGTTTCTTCGTGAGCCGTCATTTGCTCTTGCCCTCTAAATACTCATCGCCCAGGGCGGTGATTGCGTATGTTGTGTTCTGGTCGATCAGCAGCCTCCAGCGTAAGTCGCTACCACGTTGCTCTAGCTCGCGATTGGTTTGGGCTGCCTCGTCTTTGGTCATCACCCGCGATCCTGCGACCGCGTCCGTTGTGATACTCGCCAGTTCATAGGTCCGACGTTCGGGACGTTTGGAGAGAAATGTGCGCTCAGCCATATCGCGCCGAGTATCGCCTGAATGCGCCATGTACAACCTCTCTACCAACTCCTCAGGTGAATGTGCTTCACCGTCGATCATTTCATACTTTGGTAGTCGCATAGACTTGTCCTTGCTGATACTGTTTGCTTGCCTTCTGACGTAAGTCGGCTACACGTTCCCGAATAACCTCTGCTGCTTCAAGAACTTCACGTAGTTCGTTGTAATCCTCTCGGCTTAGGCTGCTGCGCTGCCTTGCCGCCACAATTGCGATTGCCTCCCGTTGACGATCGAGCGCCGCTGCAATGTCGTCTAGTGCTGCAATCTCAGCGCTCTCGCGTCGTGCCAATGATTGCCTCCTTGGTGAGTTGCCCGGCCAGGTAGGCCGACTCGATCTCCCCCGGTTGTTCCCCGCGATGTGTACGCCACAGATGTAAGCCGCCCACTACCGCGCCGCCAATTCCTACAATCGCCCAAATCCCTATCAACACTTGGATATCCCCAAGTAAAAGGAGCGCCACACTAATGCCTAGAAATAGGGCAGTTGTGCCAAGGGTGTAGCGCGAGACTCGCGAGAGACGAGCATTCCAGAGAAGCGCGTGCTCTAGAATGAGTAGGGATGTTGAAACCATCGCGCCTATAACAAATTCGTACACAGTTTTTGCTTTCTCTACTACACTAGCTAAAGAAACGGGCACTAGTCGACTTGGCAGCGCAGCCAAAGGGTGGCAGCGCGCTGGTGTTTGCAGCGAGCGACCCGAGCAGGGCAGCTGCAGCTGTTGGCTGAAACGATGTAGTAGCGGTTGGTGCTGTCGCTTGGCATCAAGATGCCGTTGGCCGCTTTACGAATGCGATGGAAATGGCGAATCAGATAGAGCACAACTGCCAAGGCTTTGGGATCGTCGAGGCTCTGCTCCCAAGCCCGAGCCAATACGACCGCACCGTGCCAGCAGACCTGGCGAGTGTTGGCGAAGATCTCGGCCGCCCGAGTGGGGGCGTCGATCTCTTCCTCGAAGCTCGGGATTTGGTTGAGTACAGCAGGTGCACGAAGTTCGCGGGTAAGGTACTGGATCTCGTCCTGGGCTTCTGCTTGGTGGTGGAACGGCCCAAACGTCGCGGCGTTGATGTCGGCCCACCACTGGCCGCGCTCTTGGTAGATGCGCGGTTTGGACACTGTGTCCAAAGTTGTGAGAGTGGCTAGCATTCGGTTTGCTCCTCCTTTATGGTGCGCTTCTCCAACGAGATGGTGCGGGTGCGGCTGCGACTAGCGAGGATGGCGCGCAGACTTGCTGCTTGCTCGCGTCGGTCACGCATCGCTTTGAGCCGCACTTTCACGTTTAGCTCCTATTCGGTTGTTAAGGTACCGAAATAAACTTCGTCGTCAGTATACCGAAATAAACTTCGCTCGTCAATTACTTTTCGAAGTTTATTTCGACTGATTTTGGTTTTTTGCATCATCAAGCAGAGCTAAGATCAGCTCAGGATGCTTTAACAAGGCGCGAACGGCGCGGGGTGGTCCCTGCTTTTTCCAAGTCTCTAAGTTGCGTGAGGTCATCCCAAGCTTGGCAGCTCGTTCATCATTGGTTTTGCCAAGCTTGTCTATAGCCAACATGAAGTTGTTCATAGGGTGTATTCCTCCTCCTCCCGAAATAAACTTCTGTATATCACATATTAACGAAGTAAACTTCGCTTGTCAATGGTAGAAAACACGGTTAAAGGCCGAAGTTTACTGTACTAGAAGAAAACTTCGGCCTTTGCTATACTTGGGGTTATGAGTATGGAAGCAGTAGGGATATATTTTTTAGAGCTTCGACAAGCTCAAGGGCTCTCTCAGCAAGATGTTGCCGATGAGGTTGGTGTATCTGACCGCATTGTTTCAGCTTGGGAGAAGGGTAAGCACGTGCCTAAAATTGACGTTATGCCTAAGCTCCTTCAGCGATTACGAGGTTCTTGGGATGATGTAAAACGTCTCATGCTCGAAGACGCCAATGATACCATGGCGAGAGAGATGGCGAAACAGCGCTTAAAAGGGGCTGGCCTAACCGACGAGCAGCGCGCTTTTCTTGAATCTCTCAATCCTGATCAGCGTGAGGCGCTTCTGGCTTTTGCTCGGCAGATGATACAACGTCGATAATATCAGACCAAATAGCTTCTCGAAGGCTGTTTTGTTCTACTTCGCGTTCCCGTTCGCTTAGTCGCCAAAGCAGCCACACTGCAGCGCAACCGAGAGGTGCTACTAGCCAGCGAACATCGGGTAGTCCAGCAACTAGAATTAGAGTTAAACAGGGCACAAAAAGTAGTAATGGTCGCATAACACCTCCAAGTGCGAAATAGAATAGCATAAATGTTCTGTATGGAATATTACGTCTCGGTTACAACCCCTCGACTCGCTTAAGAGTTATTTTAAATAGTAATACTTTGGTTAGACTGCCAAGGTAGACTAATTAAACACCTACTACTTACATCCCTCTCAACTCGCCCAGAGTACCGGAAATCCTACTATCTGAGGGGTCATTATGCGAGTCAAAGAATTTGGTATCGCCATTGTTGTTATGGTCGGTTTATTAGCTTTAACTCAAATTCCCATGGGTTTTGCCCAAAATGTGTCTAATCTTCATGGTCAGTACCTTCCAGCAGTGTTTAAGGCATTTCCAACAAGCACCTCTACCAGAACCTCTACGGCTACTCGGACAAATATCCCTACGAATACTTTGGCCCCAACTATCACTTCGATACCCATTATGGAATTGCGTAATGGTTCTTTTGAAGAAGGTAGCTCGGGGTGGATTAGTGTTACTGCCGGTTTTCCGGTAATCACTCAACAATTCCCTAGTACTGTTCGCGCACATAGTGGCACATGGGCTGTTTGGTTGGGTGGTGTCTATGACGAGACCACTGCTGTTTCGCAGCGCGTCACAATTCCAGCAGACCGGCCCTATCTCACCTATTGGCGTTGGATCGCATCAAGTGATTACTGCCTTCAAGATGATATTGCTGGCGTTTCACTGGTGAACGATGATGGCAGTGTCACCAATGACGAAATTGTTGATGCATTTGAACTGTGTAGGAACACAAGTACCACAGGTTGGGTAAAGCGATCTATAGATGTAAGGCAGTTTGCAGGGCAGACGCGAACCTTATTCATACTTGCTTCTACAGATAGTCTTTTGAACAGCAACCTGTTTATTGATGATGTATCCTTTCAAGCAAGCCCAGGTACAGGAAGCGCCGAGCCATCAGGCTCAGCTTCAGATGAAGCTGCTGCTCCCTATGAGAATCCGGTACCTGTAACATCAGCCAATGATCTTCCTGAAGGACTAGTTGAACAGGTTCGCACTAGACTGGGGCAATAAAGCTTTAGGCGGTTAGGATCGACGATGACCCTAACCGCCTTAACAGCGATGGCGATGGTATTCCCTGCGAGTCGCTGCCAGGCGCGCCGTAGGCAGTGGGTCACAATGGCTTAGTAGATTGAAGCGTAAAACGTAGGAGAGTATAACAGCAATGTTCTATCATTGTATTTTAGAACGGTTGTGCTAAAATAAGATAGGGAGAAGTATGCCGGAAATAGATTCTGCTTCACCATTCTGGCGCTTATTTCAGTTGGCCCGTGAGTATATACAACTTATTAACTATACAATGGAGTATACTTTAAGCACCGAGGAACTTGAGCAGCTTAATTCAGAGCGTTCAGGTTTACATGACTCGATCTGGAGAGAATGTATACGTATTGGCCTCACTGAAGATCGCGAAACTGCTGCTCAACGTGCGTTAACACTAGCAAAATGGTTTTCTGATGCCAATGACTGGCCTGACTATGGAGGCCTATGAAGACAATGAATAATGGAGGCGATTATGCCTAAATGTCCATATACAGAGATTTGCCGAGCAGAAGCGCTCAAAGATTTTGAGCAGTTTCCTGAACTTATTGCCGTGTTTCAACAACGGACACAATGCTCAGAGCAAAACGAACAACGAGCCTTACGATGTGCAACACGTCTGGGATTGACAGAGAAGCCTCTACCAGCCCTAGGAAGCTATATTCAAGAGCAACGTCGCTCTCAAAGAATTACACAATCCGCCCTAGCGCAACAGGTAGGCGTTGATATTCAGACGCTTCGTAACCTAGAGAATAATAAGTTACCTTCATCAAGTATCTCGCAATCTCTTCTTGAAGGCTTAGGTAAAGCGCTATCTACCTCTGTTGAGTATTTGAAAAGTCTGGTTCGAGATGCGACAACGCCTGCTCCTTCTCGAATGGGGGCAGTCTTCACTCGAATTACCCCTCCATCTGATGAAGCAAAAGAGGAATAAGCTATGCAACTAACTTGGAAGGGATTTGCAGTTCGTGAAGCGCGTTCCATTATTGATGAATGGGAAAGGCAGTTTGGCGCACTCACTCTTCCGGTTCCTGTTGATGATATAGCAGATCTTTTATGTACACTGTCTATTGATATTACTAACTCACTACCTACTGAGATGGCTGGACGGCTCCAAGTTGAGGATCGTATTATCGAGGTTCGTGATAGTGATATACCAACTCGTCAGCGATTTACGGTAGCCCATGAAATAGGACACTATCGTTTGCATGTGTTAGCTGAAAAGCTCCACTTACAGGGCTTTATGTGTAACCATGAACAGATTGCGGCCATTGGTGAACAAAGCAGCTTTGCAAATGATGCTCTTCCCGGTTTCGATGTTCCTATGACGCCTAGACCAAGGGTTTTGTCAGACAAAGACAAACGCCGTCTAGAAATAGAGGCTAACACCTTTGGATCTGAGTTATTGATGCCTGCTCGATTAATCGAAGAGGCAGTTAATCAATATGGTGCAGATGTACGTGAATTAGCTGCACGATTTGATGTATCGCCAATCGCGATGCGCTATCGATTAGAAAAAATGCTCTATATCCCTTCAAGGGGACAAAAGAGCCTCTTTGATTAAGTCTTCACCATTGTCAGTATAATTCCAATAATACGCACAGATATGCTATACTAAAAGAAGGGATCGAGGAACGCGGAAAGCGAATTCTCGATCCCTTTATGCGCCGCGTTCCTCGACCTTTTTGATCAGCTTTGATCGAGCGAGGAGCGCCCAATGCTTAACTGGTGTCCATTTGCCACTAAACGGCCAAGCCCTAACTTTGCCCCGGCAACAGAGCGGCTTGGTCACGATGCTATTGTTCTCCATATCGCCCAGGGCGGTGCAGCTGGTTCGCTCGACTGGCTGACCAACCCTGCGAGCGAAGTCTCTTCACACTTCTTTATCTCCAAAAATGGCGATCTCTTTCAGCTGGTTTCCTTGGCTGATGTTGCCTGGTGCAATGGCCTTAAACCAGATGGCAAGAACTGGAAGACCCCAAGCGGCAAGCCAGTCAGCCCAAGCTGGCGCGGCCTGCGCCCAGGCGCGAACCCCAACCGTTACACGCTGAGCATCGAGCATGAAGGCTACACTGGCCAGGCGCTCCCTGCTGCTATGCAGGCCACCCAAACCCGCCTGCTGAAGTGGCTCTGTGAGCAGCTGGGCTGGGCGCGCCTCGTGCCGGGCGTGAACTTGATCGGCCATGGTGAGATTAACCCTGTCGACAAAGCCTTTTGCCCCGGCAGCGCCTTTGATTTTGCGGCGATCGCCGCAGCGGTCACCCCCACAATTGCCCAAAAAACGCGCGTCATTGGCGCTAGTCCAAGTGTTTCACTCGCTCAATTTAGTACTTGGTTGAAGCACCGCAAGGCACCGATCGTCGATGTGGTGATCGAGCGGATCTATCAGCTCTGTGTTTGGCTTGATATCGATCCTGCTTTTGTAGCAGCTATTTGGGCACACGAAACGAGCCAAACGCCCGGCGTGATTGGCAGTTCAGATCTGTTTAAAAAGAGCAATAACGCGGGCGCGATCGTCGCCTACGGCCGTTGGCCGAATGTGACCCACAATGGGCGACAATTCAACAAGTATGAAAGCGCCCAGCTCGGCTTGATGCATCTCGTTATGCATCTCAAGCAGATCTATGGCGCGGTTGGACTACTTGATGTTGAGACGATTATTCCTGTGTACGCACCGGCTGAAGATAACAACCAGCCACAGAGCTACATTCAGGCCGTGCTGCGCGACATGAGAGAGATGAGGTCGCTGTGACAAGTGATTTGGGCGATGCGCAAGAGCATTTACAGGCGGCTTATCACGATTTTTTGAAAGCGCTGGCGAGTCAAGAGCAGCAACAAATTGATGCGGCGGCGTGCCGAGCGGCCGAGGCCTGGCAGTTTTTCATTGTTCGACTGATTGAACGTCACACCGCCATGGCGGCATCGGCGGCGCTGGCGCTGACCAGGCTGCATGAACAGCGGATACGCGCGCTAGAGCAACGGATAAGCGCATTAGAACGGCGATGATTAACAAAGAGGACACGCCTTTCTTTCTCATCATTACAACGATTGGCGGTGTCCTCCTGGCGCTGTTCGCGGCGATGATGGGCATCACCCCGTACGAACGACGGATTGCGGCGATTCTGCTCTTCAGTCTGTTGTGGTGGAACATTCTGGCCGTATCGCTGGTGACGTTTCGCCTGGTGCGTCTAGTCGTCTACGGGTACGAGGCATGGTACAAACTCGTCAAGCGATATCGACTGCTGTATGAGCGCACACTCCAGAGATTGCAAGAAGCTGAGCAGCATATCGCCGAGTTGAACGACGAGCTTCAAAAGATCCGAAATAGGGAGCGCAGCCATCAGAGCCGGCTCGCCGAGCGCGAACGCGACGTAGCAGCAGCCAGAAAGCATGCCGAGGATGTCAGAGCGGCCGCCCAGGAACAGCTGCAACGAGCGCACGAACAAATCAAGCAACTACAAGCACTGTTGAAGGCGAAAGAGGAGTTGTAGAGAATGAAGCTCACTACTCAAGATGTGTTGGAGTATTTTGGTACCCTGATCATTATTCTGACTGGTATCGAGCCAGCGGCCAAGGCGGCCGCGATCGTACTACCAAACTGGCTAAGCTTCACTTTGGCGGTTATCGTAATGACACTGGCCGCCCTGCAAAAGCAGTTCCAGCGTAAGCTGGAGCGCGAGGTTGCCGCCCTGCCATCGCCTGATCAGCGATTGTTGATTAGCGATCAGCGCCAAGAGATCGAAGAGTTGCGCCGTCAGATCATTGAGCTGCGCGAGCTGCTTGCTGAGCAGGTCAAGCCGCGAGAGCAGGAGATATCTGATTTGTCGACGTTGCCGCGGCTGGTCGGGGCAGACTGATGCGTGCGCTTACCCTGCTCGTCTGTTTGCTACTCCTGTTGTGGCCCGCTCCACAAGCGCAGCAAGAGCGTGTTTTTATCTACCAGCGAAACGAGCGCGTTGACGGTATTCATCTCGTTGTGGGTTTCGACACCTTCAACCATTCACCTCGGATTCAGGTGGAGGGCGGGCGGCTTGGTACAGTGTCGATCGCGGAAGCGCAAGGCCAGTTCTATGGAACAGTCGCCGCTCGCTTGGATCTCCGTGATAGCCGGCTACTTCTTGACGGTCGAGTGGTAGCCGAGCAGCGCTGCTTGTGGCTTCCGGTAGTGAGGAGACTATCAAGTGAATCTTTATCTCTTGTTTCGCATCTCAACAGACCGCGTGTTGATCGATATTATTCTATGGCCTCCTGTGTGGGAATGGAACTTTAAAGAAGGGCGATATGGGCCGATTGAGGTTGATATAAGTAGATGGTGAAGCAACCACCACCACCCGCCCGAAGGGCGTCTTTGATTTATTGATTTCTTACAGGGTTTTTCAATGGCAGGTAAAGGCGGAGCGCGGCCCGGCGCTGGTCGCAAACCAAAAGCAGAGAAATTTAAGCAGCCGATCGCTAAAGCAGAAAAGCGCATCGCTGATCGCTTGCCGAGCCTGATCGACAAGATGCTCGATCTTGCCGATGGTGTCATGGTTGAAGAGGTCGATCTAAGCGGAGAAAAAACGGTCTATCAACGGCCTCCAGATCGAGTGGCTTTGATCTATTTGATTGATCGCATTATGGGCAAGCCAACCGAGCGGCGCGAGCTCAGCGGACCAGAGCGCGGCCCTATTCCAGTAGAAACATTTGACTATGGCACTGCTATTGCCGCGATTGCGGATAGATCAGACGAGGATAGCGAAGCATCCAGCGAAGACGCAAGTCTTGGCGATGGGGAGGCGGTGGGGTAAGTCAACGCTTGGCGGTTCGCTGTCGCTGGCCTGCGCAAACGCTGGCGCGAAAGTTGCTTGGGTTGTGCCGACTTATAAAAACGGTCGACCGCTCTGGCGTTGGGCCGAGGCCACCGTTGCACCCGTGCGGCGTTTGGGCGTCGATATCAGCCGATCGGAGCGAATGATATCGTTTCCATCGGGAGGATTTCTGGGGATCTATTCGGCTGACAACCCAACAAGCATCTTGGGCGACTCGTTCCATTTAGTGGTTATCGACGAGGCCGCCCGAATCGCTGAAGAGGTGTGGACCGAAACCCTCTTGCCGACACTGGCCGACTACGACGGGCGCGCCCTGCTGATCAGTTCGCCGCGTGGTCGAAACTGGTTTTACAACGAATGGTGTCGTGGTCAACGACCAAACAGCGAGATTAAAAGCTGGCGAGCGCCGACCTCGGCCAACCCAAACCCGCGCATTCAGCGAGCGGCCCAGCTGGCCCGGGAGCGTATTCCAAACGCTGTTTATCGCCAAGAGTGGAATGCCGAGTTTGTTGAAGATGGTCTTACCCTCTTTCGCCTGGTCGATGTTGAGCACGCCGAGATCGATGCGGTCGGTGATCAGCCTAAGCAAGAGGGTCATAGCTATCTGACCAGTGTGGATATTGGCCGCCGGCAAGATGCAACCATTATCAACACGTTCGACACAACAAAAGAGCCATTCCAGCGCGTAGCCTTCGAGCGCCTAGAGCGCGTACCTTATCCCGTTATTCAAAGCCATATCGAACGGCGCTGGAAGCAGTATGGCGGCGCGCTGGTGATCGAATCGAATGGCGTTGGTGATCCGGTGATTGAGAATCTACGTGTACCAGCAACGCCATTTGTAACCAGCAGCAGAACCAAAGTGCAGGCGATTGAGGCGCTACAGCTGTTGTTAGAAAAAGATCGACTCAAAGCCAAGTGGGATCAACGCGAACGATCAGAGCTGGTCAAAGCGGCCTGGGACGATGATCATACCGCCGACGAGATTATGAGCTTGGCGATCGGTGCCTATCAGCTACAAAATAACCTAGATGTAAGTCAATGGATTCAACGATATCAGACAGCACGAGGCCAACATGCCGACGCCACCTAATGGACGAATAATAGATCTAAGCTATGCCGCTGCGCGGATCGCCGATCGCGTGATCGGCTCGAATTTCAGCAGCTTGATGGCGACGCGCTTTGGGCCGGGCCAGCCTATCGCGCCGACGGCGAGCGCAAGCGACCAGGCCGCCGGGCCGCGCCAGTTCCAATATCCGGTTGCGGTCAATACCAACATTGTCACGCCTCGGCGCGAGTATCCCCAACTTACGCCCTTTGAGCAGTTGCGCAGCCTAGCGGCATCGTATGACGTCGCCTCCTTGTGCATTGCTACTATCACTGACATTGTGTCTAACCTCGAATTGCAGATCGTTGCCAAGAACAAGAAAGAGCAGGCCGCCGAAAATGGAACCTGCGACGCGCTGCGCGATTGGTTTAGCAAGCCCGATAAAGTCAACGATTTAAGCTCTTGGCTCACCATGCTGATCTATGACCAGCTGGTGCTCGATGCCTTGACGATCTATCCAAGGCGAGCCCAGGGCGGCGGCCTGTGGGGCCTTGAAGTGGTCGACGGCTCGACGATCAAGCCGCTGCTCGATACACGCGGCCAAGTAGCCGCTTATCAGCAGATTCTCTTTGGTACACCATGGAGCAACTACGAACGATCCGACGGCGCGCCCGACGATGACGACTTCCCGCAGTTCAGCACGCAAGAGCTGCTGTATAAGCCGCGTTGGACCCGTACCATCACGCCCTATGGCTTTCCACCCACAGAGCGCATCATTATTCGCGTCAATATGGCGCTGCGCAAGCAAACCCAAGACCTGAGCCGCTTCACCGATAGCAATATCCCCGCTGGTGTGATGTCACCGCCCGACGGCATTATGAACCCTGAACAGGTGGCCGCTTGGGAAGAATGGTGGAATGCCAAGCTGGCCGGTAGCGACGTTGCGCGATCGCGAATTGTGTTTTCGCCTTGGAAGGGTAACTTTATTCCCTTCAGCGAATTGTCTGAAGGTGGTCGCTACGAAAGTGCGCTCGACGAGTGGATGCTCAAAGTAACCTGCGCAGCCTACGGTGTGCCGCCCCAAGAGCTTGGCTTCACCGCCGATATCAACAAGGCCACCGGTGAGATTCAACAGAATGCGCTCTATCGGCGCTGTATTATTCCGCTGACACAATGGTTGGTACGAACGATCTTTAATCCGATTATTCAATCTCCTGAATATCTTGGCCAGCCTCAGCTGGAAGCGAAATTCGAGTATGGCGAAAGCGCGGACTCGCTCAAGCAGGCCCAAGAAGACAGGATCTATTTTGACACTGGCGCAGTCTCTAGCGACGAACTGCGCGCTATGCGCTATCCCGACTTGGAAGGGAAAGCGCCCGGTGTGCCTGTTACCCCAACTGCTCCAGTGTCTGCACCTAATCCTGCTCCTATCGAGCAAATGGCCAAAGCCGAGATTAGCAAGGTCGGCGATGAACAAGAGCCGCCCCACGAGCGCGAGCGCCGCCAGTGGGAGAACAAGTTGCTCACTTGGCTGACCGAGATCTATGGCCGCCAGGCTGAGCGGATTCGCGACGCGCTGCGCGAGGCTGGCGATGCAATCAATATTGACGAGATCTTTGCCAGTGAGACGCTGGCCATCTTGCGCGATATCTTGCCCCACTATGATGACATTCTCAGCAATGCCGCTGTGTTGGCATTCGACGAGGTGCCGATCGGCGTTGACTGGGATCTGGTTAATAGCGCGGTGCTCGATCTAGCCAAGCAAGAGGCCCAACGCTTTGCAAGCGAAGTCAGCGAGACCAGCAAGGCCCAGACCGCCAAGCTTATTGCCGATTGGATCGAAACCGGCGGCACCATGGATGAACTGATCGAGCGTGTTGGGCGCGTTTGGAGCGGGCCGCGTGCTGATGTAGCCGCTATCACAGAAGTGACTCGCCTGTTTGCCGCTGGCAACCGTGCTGCTTGGCAGGCCTCGGGCGTTGTGCAATCGCTGCAATGGAAGACCGCCAACGATGAACGGGTGTGCCCGGTCTGTGGGCCGCTCCACAATAGCGAGCTAGCGCTTGATAGCACGGCCATTCCGCCAGCACACCCGCGCTGTCGCTGTTGGATTGTGCCAATCGTTAAGCCGATCAAGCGAGGCTAGTATGCCGATTGAAGTTTTTGGACTGAATGAGACAATCAAGGATTGCCAAGAAGCGCCAGAGCTGATCAAAGAGCTGATGCTTCCATCGCTGGTAGCATCGCTTTTGTCATTGCTTCCTGATCTGGCAGACTATCCACCACGCCCAAGCACAAGCAATTACGTCCGAACTGGCACGCTTGGCCGCCTATGGACGGCGGCGCAACCAGAATTTAAAGCACTAAAAAGCGGATTTGAGGCGCGCATTGGCAACAAGACGCCCTATGCAGGCTATGTGCAAGGCGGGAAAGAGGATGACCCACATCAAGCATGGATGCATAAAAAACGTTGGCAGACAACTGACCAGATTTTGGCCAAGCATCAGCCCGATATTGAAGCACGATTACAAGCCGCCATTGAGGATATCAACCTAGAATTAGGCAGATAGCGTATGCAAACCAAATATGCTACAATATTAAGAGACGAACAAACGAGCGCACCAAACGACATTGTAGAGCTACGCGGACCGTCAGGACGATTGTATGGACGCCTCAATCTAAAGACACTTGAATTAGAGGTAAAGTGTAAGAACGAAGCACCAGAGCGCATCGATCTACGCCAATTCCTTCAAGCTGGCAATCTAGCCTAAATATCTTAGAGTACTGTAAGTACCCCTTTCCCTTGCGGGATTGTGGGTACTTTTTATTTGGATTACAGCTATGCCCTATCTCTTTACACCAATTGCCAAACAAGATACCGAGCAGCGGATTGTCTATGGCATCGCCTCGACCGATACCCTTGATAATCAGCCGGGTGTTATGGACGGCGTGTCCTACGCCGGCGATATTGTTGACCCAAGCGCAGTAAAAGACGCGCTCGACGATTACTTGCAGTGGGCCAACGTGCGTGAGATGCACAACCCGGTTGCGGCCGGTACCGCAATCGCTGCCGACGTGATCAACGGCAAGCTGATGCTAGCCGTCAAGGTAGTTGATGACACTGCTTGGAAGAAAGTTAGAGAGGGCGTCTACAAGGGTTTCTCGATCGGCGGGCGGGTTCTCAAGGCGGTTCTTGAAAAACTGCCCGATGGTCGCTACGTTCGCCGCATTCTGAAACTGCTTTTGACAGAGATCAGCCTGGTCGATCGGCCAGCGAATCCGGATGCTCGCATTCTCGTGTTTAAAGGAACCGCGATGGACAAAGAAGAAGAAGAGAAGACAGAAGAGTCGCCCCAAGCACTTGCAGCGCTCCAGAAGCTGGCCGAAAAGGTTGCGCCACAGCTCCAGCTCCAAAAAGCAAGTGCAGACCCGGCCAAGATCGTCGCCTTGATCCAAGCCGCTCGCAACGAGTGCGAACTGGGCGGCGATATGCAGGGCGCGCAACTCTACACCCAAGCGATCGCGCTGGTGATGCAGGCCTCGGGTGAGGCTGACGCAACAACGGAAGCTAGCGAGACAGAGACGAGCGAGACAGAGACGAGCGAGGTCGTAGAGAGCGCAGGCGCGGTCGCCCTGGCCGCAAAGGCCACGCTCAAGAAGGCAGGTAAGGCGATTAGCAGCGAGCGCATGAACGCGCTCAAGCAGGCGGCCAAAGCCTTGGTGCAGATGGCTGCCGATGCAGGCGATGAAGAGTGCATGGCAGCGCTGAAGGCCTTTGGTGTTGGAGCATCGACCAACGAAGAAGGTGTCGAACTGGCGGCCAAAGCGATCAGCAGCGAGCTAGAGAAAGTGCTGACGCCGTTCGCAACTGTGCTTACCAGCATCGATGCTCGTTTGAGCAAAGTGGAAGCACAGCCGGTAGCAGGTGGTCCAGTGCTGCGAGCTGTCGAGAAGCAGCTCGGCTCGACCAAGACGTCGCAAAAGCCGCAGATGCCTAACCTTATCAAGGCTCAATTAGATGCACTGTGGCAGAAAGCGCACACTGATCCGAATCCTGCGAAGCGGTCAGACTATTTGAAGCAGCACAACGATCTGAAAGCGCAATACGAATAGTTCGTACTAGCGACGAAATACGCTCAATTTCTATTCGAGTTCTGAGGAGAAAAAGAACATGCCGCTGATTAATCAGGATGGTCGCGATGTGACCGCCGAAACCCTGCAATCCATTCACAAAATGATTCACGATACTGGCGTTGGTCCAGAGGGCGGCCCCGAGGATCTGCGCAAGGCTGCGGGTACGGTTACGCTAGCAAACAACCTTGTCGCCTACGACCTTGAAGCCCCTGCCAAGAACCTCTATCCGGTACAGACGCCGTTGCGCAACCGTATTCCGCGCGAAACCAAGTCGAGCGGCGCTGGTACTGCGGCCCACTGGAAAGAAGTTTCAGCAATCAAGGGCGGTTCAGCCTTGCCGTTTATGGGATGGGTGCCTGAAGGTCGGCGCGCTCCCCGTATGGAGATCACGACCGCCGATCGCTCGGCCTCCTATGTCACATTTGGCCTAGAGAGCGATGTCACCTTCGAAGCCCAAAGCGCAGCTGCTGGCTTCGAAGACGAGTTGGCTGCTTCGGGTATGCGCCTGCTTCAGCAGACCATGATCATCGAAGAGAACGCGCTGCTTGGAGCAAACTGCAATGTTGCCCTCGGCACAACCGCAACGCCGACTCTGAGCGCCAGCGGGTCAAACGCGACTCTGCCGGCTGCCACCTACAGCGTGCGGGCGTTCGCATTGACCCATGAGGGCTACCTTATGGCGTCAATCACCGGCGGTATCAAACGCTTGGAAGCAGTCACCAGCATGGACAATCGCGGCACCTATAACCTCTGTGGTGGCTCAAGCGCCGCCGGTGCGGCTGCCACCCAAGCCGTAACCCTTGGCCAAACCCTCTTTGCTAGCATTCCTGCTATCAAAGGCGCGGTTGCCTATGCCTGGTATGTCGGCACGGCTGGCAACGAAAAGCTGGAGGCGATCACCACTATTAATAGTGCCGCCTTCTCTGAACCACTCCTTGGCACCGGTCAGCCGCTTTCCGATATCACCGATCCTACCGTTGACCGCTCGTTTAACGATGGCTCCAGCAACGGCAGCCAGGCCGCTGCCTTCAATGGTCTACTCTACGCCGCTTGGAAGTCGCCACTCGCCTATTACAAAGTTATGCCCACCGGCACGGCTGGCACCGGCACTACCTTAACCGCTTCAGGCCGAGGTACGGTCACCGAGATCGACGAGGTTCTGCGTTCGTACTGGGATCTCTACAAGATCTCGCCCGACGAGATCTATGTCAGCGCTCAGGAACTGACCACGATCTACAAGCTCTGCTTTGTGAATGGCTCGAACCCGTTCATTCGCTTCAATATCAACCCTGGTCAGTCGGTTAGTGAATTTACGGCTGGTGCGATCATCGGCACCTACGTCAACCCCTATTCGCTTGACGGCGGCCAATCGATCCCGATCCGCCTGCACCCGAATATGGCCCCTGGCACGATCCTGTTTTGGTGCCAAGATCTGCCAGCCCACTACCAGTCAGCCAACGTGCCGCAAGTTGCTAAGGTGCAGTGCCGCCGAGACTACTACCAGATCCCTTGGCCGATTATCGCCCGTACCAACGAAACTGGCGTCTATGTCGAGGAAGTTTTGAAGGTGTACGCGCCGTTCGCATTGGCCACTATAACCAATATCGCGCCGGCCTAATCCGATCTGGTGATCGGTTTGAATACGCGCTTGAACTCCTAAGGAGCATGCTATGAGCGATACAAACAACGACGGGCAGCAACCCGACAATACCAAATCTGAAAAAGCCAAGAAGAAGAGCGATCTGGTGCGCTTACAGCACGCGATCGACTACGATGGCGAGTTGGTTTGTGAAAAGACCAGCTACCCGGTTGTAGCTGGAGCGGTCGAGGTCAATCCCTGGCATGTTGAACATGCCAAGCAAGCAGGATTTCGCTAAGCCGTGATCGACTACACCACACCAGCCGCCGTGTTTGCATACGGCAATAGCGCAGGTGCAGGCAATGATCCGGTCGACGAGGCTGCGCTGATGGCCCAGTTGGTCACTGCCTATAGCCGCGCTGTGGATCAGTACTGCAATCAGGCGTTTAGCCAGGCGAGCTACACCAATCACGTCGAGCGCGCGCTCGTCGACGAGAACGGCGTACTGACCTGCTATCCCGCTGTGCCAACAATCAGCGCAATTAGCGCTATGGGGGTGCGCACTGGTGTGAGTTTCTCTCCGATCGATCTCGGCACTATCGATATTGAAGCAAACAGTTTTGGGTGTGTTGTGCGCGTGTTGGGCCAAAGCTTCGCAGGCCTGCGCGGTCGGCCAAACTTACGGGTGCGACTAAGTTACACCGGCGGTTGGGCCAACCTTGCCGCAGTTCCGCAAAACTTTCAGTGGGCCGTGACCGCCCTCTGTTGGTGGGCCTACCAAAAGCGCTCTGCACCGATCGATAAGACCGCCTACCCCGATGTAGGCATGGTCATTATTCCATCGAATTGGCCAACCCATATTAAGCAGATGCTCCAGCCTTATGTGCGTTGGATACCGATGTAGGAGATGAAAAAGCATGTCAGAGAAACCAAAGCAACAGCCAAGTATTGGGCGCGTCGTTCACTTCGTGAATGGGGACCAGCACGTACCGGCCCTGATCACCGATCCGAACCATAACGACCAGGGCGAGTGTGCGCTTGTGGCCGCGTTCGATCCCGAGGGTGCGCCGGCAACCTGGCACTGGCCAGAGTATGTACCAGCGGTAGCTCAGTGAGTCTCAAAGACACATTCACAGCGATCGGCGCGCGACTGGCCACGATCACCACGCCGCAAGCGCTCAAAAAGATCTATACCGATCCGAAAGAGGCGGTCAGCGTTGGCGAGTTCCCATGTGCAGTGCTCACCCTCTCGCCTTTGGTCGAGCAGGCCTGGGTCGAGGAAACTGTCGGCGATCCGGGTCTAGCGCGCCATGACTATATCGTGAGCATCTTTGTCTTTCTCGGCCAGCGGGCAACGCCATTGGCCGAGCTGCATAGCCGCTCGTTATTGTGGCCTGAACCGATCGCCAAAGCGCTGATCGCCGATCTTACGCTAGGCGGCAAGGTTGCATTTATTGGCTATCCAGACGATAGCCGCCGCCTGTTCACCTATCAGTCTGGCCCAATCAGTTGGGCTGATGGAGAATATTGGGGTATTCGATGCCAACTACCAGTGACCGAGAAAATCAGCATGACGATCGGATGATCGTTTTGCGCTGGCGTGGAAACGGTGCGTTGCCTGATGTACCGGCTCGCGACCTTAGCGCCAAGGATATCCGCGCAACGCCATATACCCAAAAGCAGCTCCTTGATAGTGGGGTGTATGAGCGCGTAGCTACATCAGCTGCGCCAGCCGCGCCTGAAAAGGCGAAGGAGAAATAAATGGCACCAGGCCGAAAACGTTTACAAAAAATCCAGCTTGGTAAAGAGGCCGTTGCTGGCACTTTAGTGCCTGCGACCACAATCTGGCGCGGCGCTGGCGCAACCATCAGCGACGATCGTACCCTTGAAGAGATCGAAGAGCTCTCGGGCATCTTCGAGGGGCCGGATCGCACCAACATCACCGCCTATAAATCGACGCTGGAGCTATCGAGCACGCCGCTCACCTTCGAGCAGGTGCCGTACCTGTTTGCGATGGCGTTTGGTGGTCCTACCACCGGTGTGGCAGATGGCACCGGAAGCGACTTCATCTATACAACCAATCTGCCTACGACAAGCGTAGCAGCTCCTGTGACCTATAGCGTTCGCGCAGGCGATGACTTCCAGGCGGAGTCTATGACCTATAGCGTCTGCACCAAGATCGGAATCGAATTCACGGCTGGTAAGACGGCCACTATGAGCGCGTCGCTCTTAGGTCGAGAAACCAAGGTGACCACCTTCACACCAGCCTTGGCCTTGCCTGAGGTTGAAGATGTGCTTGGTAGCAAGTTTAAGGTCTACCTCGACGATGTGTCGGGTAGCTACGGTACGACGCAGGTATCGAATGCGGTTCTGGCCGGCAAGATCAATTTCGAATTGACCTGGGAGCCGAAGTATACGCTCGATGGCAGCCTCGACTATAGCTATGTAATGCTCACTGGCTATAAGGCGACGGGTGAACTCACCTATGAGCACGATACTGCCGTATCTGGTTCTGGCGGTGCAAAAGAGTTCTACCGAAACCAAACAGCCAAGCTGCTCCAGCTCAAAGCGGAAGGCTCGGCCTTTGGTACGGGCGGGACCGATTATCAGAACAAAACCTTTATTGTGAACCTTCCAATCAAGTTCACCAAGATCGGTGTGCTTGGCGACCAGAACGGCAACGATATCGTTGTGATGTCGTTCCGCAGCCGCTACAACCTAACCGCCGGTAACGCTGGTGCAGTAATTGTCGCCAATGAGCTGACAGCGCTGCCCTAGCGATCGCTCGTGTTGGAGATTCTCTAGCTATAGTAAGGATAGAACAATGGCCAGACTGGTACCCGCCCGTCTCGAAGATGCGTATGACGAATCCGAAGTAGAGCTGGAAGAAGAGGTAGAGCTGGAAGAAGAGGTAGAGCAAGAAGAGCAGGTTCGGAGTTATACGATCGACCTGACAAAGGTCAAGGTCAAAACCCTGCGTGCATTTGAAGCCGCCCAGCGCCGAGGCTTCACAATGGATGACTTGGTGAATCTGCTGCCTCAGTTGATCGATGGTATCACCAGCGAAGAAATCGACGAAATGAATATCGTCGAGCTTGAAGAGACCATGCGCGCGGTCGAAACCCAAATGGGTGGCGCAATCCCAAAAGCGAAAGGGGCGACCTCCTTCTCGCCCTCCAAGGCTTCCAAGGTATCGCGCCCCCTGCATGGGCGGAGACGCTGACACTTGCTGAACAAGGTTGGGGCCGCCCCGACATTATCGAGTCGGAATTACCTGCTATTTGGTTGCTACGTTATCGCTTCCTCAGTAATGCACGTGCGTCATTGCACCCCTCAGGCATCCCCCTAAACGATGCCGACGACTGGAATAAGTTGTCATAGCGCCCTGAACAAAACAGGGCGCTAGGGGTGTATATGGCTGTTACGATCACCATTAAAGGTACAGACGAAACACGTTCCGCTTTTACCGGTGTCATCGATGGACTTGATGATATCGGTAAGGCGGCCAATCAAGCCAACGGCCAAACGACTGGCTTCTTTTCGGGCATGCTGCAAAGCGCTGCTGGCTTTCTGGCTGCCAATGTGATCGGATCAATCACCGCCTCGATCGGCGATGCGGTTGGCTCGATCTTTTCGTTTGCTTCTGATAGTCGCCAAGCTATTGCCGACCTTCAAGCTCAGCTAGGGATCACCCGCCAAGAGGCCGAACAATGGGGCGGCTTGGCTCAGGAGATCTTCGTCAACAACTGGGGCGATTCGATCGACGATGTCAATGCTGCCATTATTGATGTTCAGCAACAGTTCGAGACGCTTGGTGGGATTGGCCGCGACGAAACCCAAGAGCTAGTCCAAGGCGCAATCGCCCTGCGCGATGGTTTTGGCGGGCAGACAACTGAATACATTAGCGCAGCACGAACGCTAATGGAGCAGTTTGGTATCTCTGGCCAAGAGGCGCTCGACTTTATCACGAGCGGCATGCAGTCGGGCATGAATGCCTCTGGCGATTTCCTAGACACCATCGGCGAGTATTCTACTCAGTTTGCCCAGGGCGGCGCATCTGCTGAGCAGTTCTTCTCTACTCTTGAGACTGGTCTTGGATCGGGAGCGCTTGGCACCGATAAGGCCGCCGATCTCTTCAAAGAATTCACGCTGCGCATCACTGATGGTAGCAAGTCAACTGCCGAATCGCTTGAAGGTATTGGTCTAAGCGCGAGCTTTGTCGCTGATCAGATCAATAGCGGCGCGATGACCAAGGCGGATGTATTCCAGCTGGTTATCGATCGACTGAGCGAGATGGATGACGCGGTTGCGCGCGACCAGCTCGCCGTCGGATTGCTCGGCACCCAATATGAAGATCTTGGCCTGGGCGCGGCCTTGGCGATCGATACAACCAATACCAAACTTAGCGACCTGAACGGCGCGACAGCTGGCCTAAGCGCCCAATATGACAACCTCGGCAAAGTTTGGGAGGGCATCAAGCGCAGTGCCTTAAGTGCGCTCCAGCCAATCGCTGATAGCCTGCTTGATATCGCAAACGATTTGATGCCAAGCATTCAGGCTGGTTTTGAGAGTATCGCGTCTGTTATCGAGGATTTTTCAAGCGGCGTTGTAAGTGCAATCGATGTGATCATGGGCGTCATTTCCTCACTACGCGACGCCTGGCAATCTGACTTCAACGGCATTCGATCAACAGTTCAAAGTGCGCTCGGGGCTGTTCAAAGCACTATCCAGAACATCCTAGGAGGGGTGCTTCAGTTCTGGACTGACAATGGGGCCGAGATTCAGGCCACCGTATTCTCTGTCTGGTCGAGCCTCTATACCACTATTCAAAATGTTGTAAATGGCATTTGGGCAGTTGTTCAGCCAATTCTGCAAATCATTGCCCAGTTCTGGGCGGAAAACGGGGCCGAGATTCAGGCGACTGTTACGCAGGTCTATGGCCAGATTGGGCAAGTGATCCAATCTGTGATGGAGCTGATCAACGCAACGGTTGTGCCGATCTTGCAAGGGATTGGCAGCTTTATCGCCACCCATAGCGAAGAGATCAAGGCGCTTCTGGTTGGCGCTTGGGATATCATCGCAACCGTTATTACCACGGCGCTGAGCGTCATTCAAGGCACGATCAATACCGTTATCGCAATCGTCCAGGGCGATTGGGGAACCGCTTGGGAGAATATCAAGCAGGTATGTGTCGATATCGTCGACGGCATTATCTCGATCGTCGAAACTGTTCTAGGCACCCTCGATGCCGTCTTTGGTGATGCGCTCGACGATGCCATCGATGCAGTTACCGGCTACATTCAAGACTTTATTGATGTGGGCCGCGACTTTGCCATGGGCATCGCCGACGGCTTTAAGCGCTCGCGCCAAGCCGTGATCGACGCCATTTGGGGCTCGATCAATGGCGTGATCAATTGGGTGAAGGAGCGACTTGGGATCGCATCGCCTTCTAAGGTTACGGCTGAGGTGATCGGCTTGCCCTTTATACAAGGCATCGTTGTTGGGATCGAGCGCGGCGAAGCAGCTCTCTATAATGCAGTGCGCAGGGTTGGGGACAATCTTCAAAAAGAGATCAACACAATGCGCGAGATGCTCGATGAGACGCTTGGTGCGATCTTTGAAGATCAGTTGAATGCGAATGTTGGCTTGCTCGATACCGACCTAGGAAACGAGCGAGAACTCGCCAACATTCAGGGCGATGCTGCTAAGCGTCGCCAAGAGAAGCAGCGTGAACTAGAGGCGAACAGGGCGGCGCAGCGCGAGCTATATAGCCAACTTGAGGACGATTCTCTTAGCGATACCGAACGCCAGCGACTACAAAGCGAATTAGATGAATTAAACGCACGTTCAGCTGCTCTACGAACTGAGATTGTCAGCCTAGCCAACATCCGCGATCAGCGCGTCAATTTGGCATTTCAAACCCGTCAGCAACTTGACCAGGCACGCCAAGAAGCTGACCAGTTGGCGCAGTTTGACCCCGAAGCTGCTGAGAAGCTGTATAGCCTACGTTCCAAATACATCACCGATCTGGCCCAGATGCGCGCCGAGCAGATCGAGGCTGGCAACACTGGCGATGGAGTTTTGGTCAATCAACTAAACCGTCAGATTGCACTGACTGAGCAGAAGTACGAGGCTGAGCTTGCCCGTCTGAACAACCAGATGAATCGGGAAAGCGTACTGGCCGACTTACTCGATCAAGTGATTGTAACGAAACAAGCATATGACCAGCAATCTCTAAATGATCCTGACAGTATGCGCCAAGGCATTGAATTCCGAAATGCCGTAGGGGAGTTCGCTGCATTTGTGGAGCGTCTTCAGGAACTCAATTTTGGCAACTACAGCGTGACCATTAATGCCAATACATCAACAGATCCGATCATACAGAGCATTATGCAACTAGCAGCCATGAATCCATCAACATAAGGGTTAATTATGGGACTATGGAACATCATTCAACCTAAGGCAACGGTCAACTTGATAAGCAACCCATCGTTTGAGAAGAATACAACCGGTTGGAGCGCCGGCGCTGGCAGCATTGCTCGCTCAACTGACGAGCAGCGATTTGGACTATACAGCCTGCGCTGGAGTCCAGCTGCAGCGCCGTTTGACGCTGTGTCATATGGTGATGTCACTCTCGCCGACGGCTTCACCTATACCTTTTCGCTCTATGTGAAGGCAGCTCTAGGAGTTGCCTACCGAATCTATATCGGTAGCACCGGCGGGAGCGTTATTGGCACACCAACAAGCTTTGTAGGCACAGGTCAGTGGCAACGGGTTATCGTAATTTTGCCTAACGCAGCTCCAGCGACACGCCGACTCTATCTCTCGAAAGACAACAACGCGAATCAGGAGGATGTCTACATCGACGGTGTGCAGCTGGAGGAAGTCGATGGTCAGCTGCCTGGCGTGTTCATTGGCGCAACAACCTATTGCGATGGTGATCAACCAGGGTGTAAATGGCGCGGCCTCGCCCAAGCTTCACGCTCAGAGCGCTCTGGCCAGAGCGGCGCAGGCGGCATCGTTAGGAATCTCGACGAGTTCCACGTATACGTTCAGGAGGTCGGCGGAACGGGTATGCCCGGCGTAACAAATGTAGCGACTACATTTAGCATGGCTGATGGTGGATTGTTTCAGCGCACAATCGCTAAGCCACGTTTTTTCACCCTCATGCTGAGCGGGTACAACGAATCGAATAACTCGCTGATAGGTCTGCACCAGCTACGCCAAGATGTGATCGACGTGATCAAGCCGGATCGTCTCGGCCAGCAGCAGCCGTTTATTCTGGAATACATCGGCGGCGAGCATCCTGTTCGCATCGCGGCATTTTACGATGCTGGCCTTGAGTGGCAAGACCACAAAGGCTTTAGCCAAACTATCGGCCTGCGCTGCGTTGCATATGATCCCTACTGGTTTAGCGAATTCGATTCGGGCCAGGTGCTCCAGACAAGCACAACGCTAAGCAGCCCGAACTATGCCCTCTTAAAAGTAGATGGCGCTTGGCGCAAGTTAGGAACAGGGCTCAACGATATCGCGCTGACGGCGTATAGAGCGCCCGACGGGGCGCTCTATGTGGGTGGCATTTTCACCACCGCCGGTGGAACAACCGTGAACCGAATCGCGAAATGGAATGGTTCTGCTTGGTCTGCTCTTGGCAGCGGCTGTAATGGACCGGTTGTAAAGATCATCGGAGACGGAACCGATAGCGGTATCTATGTGGTCGGTACATTCACCACCGCCGGTGGAACAACCGTGAACCGAATCGCGCATTGGAACGGTTCTGCCTGGTCTGCTCTTGGCAGCGGCTGTAACAATACCGTATATGACGGGGTGCTCCACCCTAACGGGTTGTTATATGTGTGTGGGAACTTCTCTACCGCAGGCGGTGTGTCAGCATCTTTTGTTGCTGCCTGGGATGGCGCGAGCTGGTCTGCTCTTGACAGTGGCTTGTCTGGTGGTGGCGGATCGGAAGCGCGTAGTATGGCTGTCGGCTTGGATGGAAAGGTTTATGTAAGCGGTACTTTTACCGCTCCATTTACTAATAACGCAGCTTGGGATCCTATCAGTCAGTTATGGAATGCTGTCCCAGGTGGCCCATCAGCCACCACTTCGGGACTAGTAACTCGAGCCGACGGCGCTATCATTAACAACGCAGTCTTCACAGATCCTGTTTCCGGCACAAGTGTAGAGGGCGCGCTGTGGAACGGTGTCGCCTGGAGACGGTTAGAGCCATTTAATACCGATATCATTCGGCGTGTGAGTGTTGACGACGAGTTTGCCTATCTGGCCGGTCAGATCACCAAGTTTGGCGGCATTCAACCGTTTCAGATCTGGACTGGATCATACTTCATTCCTGTTGACGTGCTAACTTCAACAGAAGGGCAGCTTATCCAGATACTGCTTGATGGCAGTATTTTCGCCAGCTTTAACAGTGCGCCGACAGCATATGGCGCTGCGCAAACCAGCGTGCTCAATGAGGGTACGAGTGTAGCGTGGCCACGCTTGAGCATCACTGGCCCGGGCCAGTTGACCAGCATTATCAACCAGACCACAGGTGACGCACTCTATTTTTCAAACCTCACACTCCAGGCGAACGAGATACTTTTGATCGATCTGCGCATCGGTATAAAGACATTTCGATCCAATATGCGCGACTGCATAACCTATCTCAGTCCGGCGTCAGACTTGTCAACGTTCAGACTGTTGCCTGGTGAAAATACGATCAGTGTACTAGCACCTGGCTGTACTGCTAACATTGTGTGGCAGGAGCGGCACTGGTCGATCGACGGAGGCGCGGTATGACGACGAGATATGAAGTTCGCATTCTCAGCAGTCAAGGCGTTCTCCTAAAAATTCTTGACCGCTTTACCAGCCTCCAAATCACCCATGGGCTCAATGCAATCGGCACACTTGCGCTGACCCTTCCAACTGGCATCATCGAATCGTATTTTGTTGAACCTGACACACGGATCGAGGTCTGGAGGAGTGTTACAAATGGCCCACTTAAGCCAGTCTTGAATCAAACTTGGTTTTGTCGCAAGCCGGTCATAAGTTATGGAAGCGGCAGTTATACCACAACCATCAACGCGCAATCGGCGCTCTCGCTGCTCGATACCCGTATTATCAACACATATGAAGGGACGGCCCAGGCAGACAAAACTGGGCCAGCAGATAACATCATCAAAGCCTATTGCCGTGAAGCGCTTGGAGGTTTAGCGAGTAGCGATCGCTCACTAAGCGCTTGGCTTGATATCGAAACAAATACCAGTCAAGCTCCAAGCGTCTCGGCGGCTGCTAGTCGAAAACCCTTGCTGCAAGTCTGCAAAGAGATCGCCCAAGACTCTGCGTCGTCTGGAACGCGCCTCTATTTCGATATCATTGGCGCTGGAGGAACCAAGTTTGGGTTCTGCACCTGGACAAATATTGCTGGCATCGATCGACGATCACAGTTGACCCTCTCGCCTGAATTCGGGAACCTCGACAATGTCACATGGACGCGCGATTTTGAAAGCGAGCGCACGGTTGTGATCGCTGGCGGCGCTGGCCAAGGGGCGAATCGCATTATTCAAACGGCTGCCAATACAGCAGCTCTGCAAGTAAGCCCGTTTGCGCGGCGCGAGCTGTTTGTGAACGCTAGTCAAGCCGAGACGAATGACGCCGTGTTAGGCTATGCGCGCAGCCAAATGCGCGCTAATCGGGCGCGCCAAACGTTGACAGGCACCATCATTCAAAACGCATCTACCATCTTTGGGATTCATTGGGGGCTAGGCGATCTGGTGCGCGGCCAGATCCTTGATACGGTGCTTGATTGCATGATCGAAGCGGTTTCTATTCGTGTTCAAGATGGCCTTGAGACTATCACTGGTCAGTTGAGGAGCATCTAAATGGACGCAGAAACCGCACTACGGCTCATTGACCTCGACCAGCGCTTAAAGGGCATTGAGGTGTTGAGTCGGCCCTTCACCGATTCAGGGTCAAGCTTTCCAACAACGCAGCTCTTTGTTGGCCGTCGCTTCTTCCGCACCGATCTCTTGATGAATTTTATTTTTGATGGCACTCGTTGGTGGGCTGATAGTGAACAGAGTTTTGTTATAAACGAACAGGCTCTCTTTTCGGCCAATGGGAATACCGTCCCACGCATCCTTATTTGCTCATTGCCGTCGCGCATCGTTGCCGTATCATTCGGCATCTTTGTAGCGACCTCAAACAACGCCAGCAACTTTTGGAGCATAGAGGTCCAAGCCGTCAATGATGCTTTTTCAACACACACCAGCGTGTTGACGGTCACAACCGCATCGATCGCGCCAAACACCAACACGCGCGTGCAGCAGGCAGCAACCACGCCTGAACCGGGGCTTGGGCGTGTCATATATCGGCTCGGCCTGACTAAGACAGGCAGTCCAGGCGACCTTCGCATTATGAGCTCGTTTAGTTACCGTTTGGTATCAACATAGGAGGATATCACTAATGATCGATACAACCGAAAAGCGGCGTACAGCTGCTCGCGACCTGATCACACAGTCCGATCTGCTGATGCGATCAGTCAACGCGCTGCGCGAGCTCAGCGAGACGGTTGCAAGCGCTGGCCTAGTCTTTGAAGACGAAGATTTTGCAGGCCAACCAGGGCTGGAGCATGTCAATGCTGACATCATCAACAATGTGCTCAATAATGCCGTAGCCCTTCATAACCATGCGTCTTCACACAAAGCAAACCCCCTACCATTTCGGCTGGTAGGGGGTTTTGTTGGGGCGGGAGGCAGGACTCGAACCTACAACACTCCCACAAAAGTGGGGGCCATACCACTAGGCGACTCTCGCCATAGAGGTAGTTACCGCCGCATCGTTCCAGCCTTTGTTGTAGATAAACAACGAGAACATAATCGCCAAGAGACAACCTTGCACGGGAGGCGGTAGGGTTTGGAGCAGATGCCAGAAAATGCTTAGAATAAAGATAATAACCAGCCCAATGCCATAGATGATCTCTGCCATCATTCCGCCTCCAAAGTATGCATAGTTGCCATCACACTCGGATCTTTTGCAAGGATACGTAGCAAGCTTCCTAATTGCTGTTGAGGATGGGTAATCAACAGCTGACCTGCTTGGCGTGGCCCTCGGCCTGTGATGATTTTCGCCTGGGCTAACAGATTCAAAAAGGCCGCTGCACTATCTTGGGTAAAGGTCATCACCTTCATATCGCGATGCTCAACACGCACCCACAACCCATGCTGTTGCAGCTGGTCGACCGTCAAGCGGCTCGGCTGTGAAACCAGAAGAGCGGCATATGCCAACAGCATGGAGCGCAGATCGAGCGGGTTGTACTCCCATTCGCTGACTTGTTGTGCAATCACACGACCATCACCAGCTGTGAACTGCTCCAGCATCGCGTAGTGCCAATCGTCGACGCGCGCATAATAGCGTGTAACCCCGCTGGTCAAGACAGAGCGCAAGCTCCAGAACCACGACGTCCCACCATAAATAAGTGCCCCGCCGACAATAACACCAAGCGAATTCCAACCGCTCCACTCGCCATACGGTCCAGGCAATGACACAATAAAGAGGATGCCGCCGAGCGCTGCCACCACCACGCCGAGCAGAGCTACCCCAAAGAGTGGGAGCAGCTCGCGCCACTGTGGCCGACCTGCTTCGTTGAGATCCATCGGCCCACTGGCCGGCGCTGAAACGGTGGTTGTTGTTCGCCCCGAGAACATACGCGCCTCCTAATCCTTTACACCATTTGTGTCTGTCGGCTGTTCTTGCTGTCTCACAACAGGCACGTCAGGAGACAGGACAATCGTTTTACCTGTTATCTGCCGCTTGCGTCTTGAACAGGCCGAGTATTCTGCCAACGTCTCGTGTGTGCCATTGCAGGCCTTACATTTCCCGATAAAATGCGGTTTTAAGCGTTCCCCGTCGCTTCCGACAGCGTTTTGCTCCTGATGTAAAGACTTTTTCGGCTGGGAAAGATGAAAATTGTAGGGCAGCATCACCGCAACCATCGCACAATGGAGCCACGGCCAATCTTCACCAGCGTGAATCGCGTAACTAATCAGACCAGAAAAGACCGCAGCAGCAACCAGTGTTACCCACGTCCACTTGCCTGAACGGCCTAAGCGCACGCCTGCAAGGGTTGCTACTAATACCCCATCCATAGAGATAGCAGCAGCGATCGCACCGGCCACAATGACAAGCGGCAACACATCGCCAACAAAGGAAGGAAGGCTCATGAAGATCCCAGGCGCTTTCAGGCCGATCATACTAATGGCATACCACAGAGCGAGGTTCAAGCCATTGGATAAACCAAGAGCCCAGAGCGGCCAGGTCTCCCATTTTGCCAATGATTGCTCAGTCATCACAATTGCCCCCAAGAATAAGCAATGACGAAAGGTCCAAACGATAATCCAAATACGTTATTTGCACATACAATCCAAAACGACCAAAATACCTGGCGACGAATAACAAGAACGCCTTAGCCGATCTGAAAGCATCTTTCTTTCATACTTCGCCATTTCTTGTGTGGGGCGGCAACTATCTACCGCCCACTGCAACTTATACTCAGCTAAAACAGCGTTGTTCCATCCAATAATGGATGTCGTGCAGTTCCTCCGCCCAGCCCAGATGAACAGGAAGCGCTGGGCACTCGTAATGGCGCGCAATCTGGAAACAAAGCCAGTCCAGATATTCAGCTAAAATAGGCATCCGCTTGGCCAGATCTTCCAGACTCTTCCAGACGTACTCCATTTGTGCATTGTAATCCTCGGCATCGAGCAACTCACTCAGAATCTTCACGATCCGTTGCAGGTCTTGAGTAACGTCGATCTCGCTGGTGTTGATCATCATCTCTTCCCTCCGTAATTGCCCAGGTTGAAGGTGCGGCCATAGCTGACAGTCGTTTGCGGTCGGACTTCTAAAAACTCCAATTCTTCGCTCACCGTAGTTCTCCTTGTTTGCAATAAATCGATTTTGTGCGTACAATTTGTTCATTCGTTTTGTACGAACAAATTGTACACATATTGAAAGGACTTGTCAATGAGCGGTTTAAGCCATATCATGCGTCGCATGAACAGATACAGAGAACGTCGCACTGTTACGCTAGACAAGCGTACTTGGCAAAACTTGGATCGCCTAGTGAAAGCTGGGCACTTCACCTTCGCATCGCGTGCGATCGATGTCGCGGTGGAGGAGTACGTGAAGCGGTTGGAACAAGAGGGAAAACTTGAGCCAGCTGCGGCCCAAGAACCAGAGAAGGAGTAAAAAGTGACCCAGAGGGGTGTTCCTCCGGGTCAGCCTTTCAGTCGGTTGTACAGAAATTATGTGTAGGTTTGCCGCCATGCCCTCCAGCGGGGCGGAATGACAATGCTGTTTTTAGAGGTATTAAGGCCCATCAGCCACCCCACCCAAACTCAAGAACACCAACCTCGATTGAGGTTGGTGTTTTGTTTTGCCTACGATTCAAGATTCCTTGCGAAGGCGAAAAATGTTAGTATTTTTGGGTAGCCTTATGGGTGCAGACAGCTACCACCTTCTTATACCAAATCCGGTTGATTAGGTTCTCTTTGGCTTTCGGCAGGGCGGAACTTGTTTCTTTTTGTTGTGTGAGATTTCGCGCGACAGCGCGAAATCTCACACAACCCTTTTCCCGGCTTTTCGTTTTTCTGAGCGAAGAGCATGCACGTCTTTAAACGGATTTGGTATTACGGCGGGCGGGATGTTGATAGCCGTAGGCGGACGCGGTTTAAGCCCTCGTTGGGGAAGAGACTAAGCCGCCAACAGGCTGTACATATCGAACGGAGTTGTAGAAGACAACGCGAACCGAAGGAAGCGAAGATTCTGCATAACAAAGGCCAAAAATATACGATTTAATCGAGCAGAAGCGTTATTGCTTTTCGTCTGTAAAACAAATTTGGAGTGTTATCTAAAAAACCTACCTAGACAAACCTGCCTAAGCGTGTTAGAAAGAGATATAACATCAATCAAAAAGTTTGGTATAAACTCCGAAACGTGCTTAGCCCTATCGCTCGTCTGCCGAGTTGCATTGGGTCGATTCGGACAGCATCTATAAGCCTCTGATTTATTATTTCCTGACCCCCTCGACTCGTTTAAGAGTTGTAGCATAACCTATTTCAAACATTCCAACTCTCTGCACTCTTACATCTCCCTCGACGCACCACAAGTTCTGATAAACCATATAGTCGAGGAGCACAGTATGCGATTCAAAGAGATCTTCATCGCCATCTTGTTCGTTGTCGCTTTATTAGGCTTGACTCAAATCCCAATGGGCTTTGCACAAAATCTGTCTGCCCTTCATGCCCAGTATCTCCCGGCTGTCTTCAAGGACCTACCTACACCTACAGCAACGCTTCCGCCTCCGTCTCCCACTTCTCCTGGGCCTACTTTGCCCTTTGTAGAGCTACGTAACGGCTCTTTTGAAGAGGGCGATACGGTATGGGTGAGCGTCTTTATAGACTACCCGATCATCACTCAGGAGTTTCCGCCCACAGTCGATGCTCATGGCGGTGTATGGGCCGCTTGGTTAGGCGGCGTCTATGACGAAACAACTGCTGTTGCGCAACGCGTTACAATCCCAACAGATCTATAGATGTAAGGCAGTTTGCAGGGCAGACACGCACTTTATTCATACTTGCTTCAACTGTTGCCATTCTAAACAGTAACCTGTTTATTGATGATGTTTCCTTTCAAGCAAGCCCAGGCATGGGAAGCGCTCAGCCATTAGGATCAGACATCTCTGAAGCTGATGCTCCCTATGAGAATCCCACGCCTGTAACATCAATAGTTGATCTTCCTGAAGGATTGGTTGAGCAGATTCGCACAACACTCAAATGATGAGCCCTAGGAGGCTTGCATCACTGCGAGCTTGTTAGGCTCGACAGCGACGGCGATGGTAATGGTATGCTCTGCGAGTCTCTGTCCTGTGCGGTGTAGAGAATAAGGCACGGGTTATTTCCATTAGTAGTAATGACAAAGGAGGTCTAGATGGCAGTTGCAACAGTTGAATATGTTGAGAACGAGCTTCGTGGCTTAAAGGAAGATCTTGAAGCCCTTAAGAATGGGGTATCACTAAGAAAAATAGTTGCTCTCCCTGACAGGACTACTCGAGAACAGTGTATTGATAGGATGAGTGCTGCAATCTCTAGGCTTGAGCAATATGCAAAGGACATTCAAAATGGGAAGTCGATTAAAACCGAAGACGTCGATTTAGCTTCTTGGCCAATTTGATCCCATTTAGAATGAGCTTTATGCTAAAAAGCACAGATACGCTCTATTAAAAAGGGATCGAGAATTCGCTTTGCGTGCTCCTCGATCCCGTATTTGTGCTGAGTTCTTCAGTTTTATTAATCGTCGACTTTGCAGAGAACATTATACCAAATCCTGTTAATTACTTACAATTGGGCAGATTCGCTTTTGAACACAGGCCTTCGGCAGAGCGGAACTTCTCTTTCTTGATGTGCGAGATTTAGCGCTCAAGCGCCAAATCTCGCACATCACTTTCCCTGATTCTCATTGCGTATCAATGTCCCTGTTGAAAGATATTTCTAAAAAGAGAACGCTTTAAACGGATTGGCTATTAGAAGGTCTTATTCTCAAGCTCAAAGCTAAACTCAGCATTCTAGATTGGCCATCGGCTTAGGAGGAGTATCGAAACCATAAGCTTTTGATCGATGATGGGAAAATAAAGCTACGATTAGATCGACCGTGGTCTCTAGGAGAGTGTGAAACATCCATCGTGTTGTAGGCGTCATCTAGGTCGAGGTGTTGATCACCGTTGACTTAGGGGGTATAGAGAGCTAATCGCATGAGTATGATCGGCAATTGAGCCTTATACTTTAGCTACAACATAGGGAGAATCATATTGAACTTCTTGGAACGTATCGATATCCGTATTGTTTTAGTCCTTGTGGCTGTGACTATTTTAGCATTGTTAGTTGCACTGTACGTGCTTGTTATTGGAATGATTTCAGGTCCGGCCAAACGACCGCAAACAGCAGCGCTTCGAAATGGACCGCTCACAATTGTTCCCGAGTTGCCCACTGCTACGCTTGAAGCTAACGCGGCGATTGCCCTGAATGATGCTCCTAAGCTGCCTACAGTCACGACTAAGGCAACCCTAACACCTAGCCGTACACCTATCACCATGAATGAGTATCTTACAAACGTCGGACTGCTAGTGCGGACTCTGAATACGACTACTCAGGCGCTGGAACCGTTGTTCAACCAAGAATTAATCAAGGATGGCTTCATTGATGACCCACGAGAGCGGGCCAGCATTGAACTTTCTTTGGAAAATATGCAGCAGTATATTGAGGAGTTCAGGTTGGTCTATTCGATACCAAGCAAGGCTTCCAGACTCCATGATCTGCTTGTAGTTGCCTCGAAAGATTGCGAGATGATGGTGCCGTATGTCCAAGAAGTTTTAGACAACCAAGATGCTGAGCTTATGCGGCAAGGATAGGAGCTACTAATGAGCTGTAGTAGTGGCGTACAAGAAGCGAGCGCGGAACTTGAAGAGCTACTAAAATAAAACCTTTAGCGCCATTGGTGGAGTATTGAATATGTTTATTTATAGAAGGGATCGAGAATCCACTTTGCACGTTCCTCGATTCCTTCTTTATATTGTTTAGGGTCTTAGGGCAGCTTTGATTAAGCAAAGAGCACTCCTTGCCGAATCGCTGAAATCAGGGGAAGGTGAACAAGCTGCTTGGGGCTGCTATTGAGGTGATGATAGAAGGAGGATCGCTCTTTTAATGGGCCTGCTTGTGTAGGCTAGCGACGGCGGCGTTCGTAATCATTAATTAATCGCACGATGCCCTCATCGCGTAGATGGCTCATAGCGTCGTTCCAGCCTTTTTTATAAAAAATCACAAATGCAAAACCAATAACAATGCCGAGCTGAACAATTGCTGGCAAGTTTGTGAAATAGTGCCAGATTATTGTAATACCGCCCGCTACCGAAAAGAGCAAGGCATCGATCAGACGCTCTAGCGTTTGTTCCATTATTTCACTCCTTCAAACTTATTTGGCTTTAGCTTTTTAGTGTTCGACCCAAGACAACACCTCTCGCAAACCTTCAGGGAGTGATACCAAATCCGATGATTATCTCGGTCTTCAGTAGGATGGAATGTGACACTTTGTTGTGAGCGAGTCTTTAAGCGGATTTAGTATGACTTAGGCTGCTCTGTTAAAAGAAGCAGACTCTAAGCATAAATTGGCGCAAAACCCTCCTTATTGCGTGGTTTGACTTGACCCTCCTCGTGTTTTGAAAATATCGCTCATTACCCGCTTGCTAAGCGGGCATATAGCGCTTTGATATCCATAACTTATCTGCTTGATCAGCTTGTGTTTGGAGCCTATAGTAGAGAGGAAACGTCTTTTTTCTATCTCCCGATTTTGTGTCGTTGCTTATTGTAAAAGTGACGATTGCGTCTGCCTTATACGATGAGCAGGGATGGGGGCAGTTCGTTGAGGAAATGTGTTATACCAAATTCGGTAGTATACTGAAGACATGAAAACAATCGCTTTGGCAGACCAC
>CALGUG010000066.1 GCA_937902315.1 uncultured Chloroflexales bacterium | reverse complement strand
CGGCCTTCGGCCTCCACCGGACGCCCTTGTCAGGGCGCCGCTTAGCTAAGCGTTAAATCTCAATCGAGGATCACGATGGGTCGCAGATATCGAAGGAGAAATAGCCTCGGATCGGTAGTGGTCGACATCGTTCGCATCGCGTCCCGTCTCCCCTGGTGGGGTGCCTTATTAGTCGGCCTCATGGGGTACTTAGCGATATATGTTGGTTTAGGCGGCTACCTCGAAGGGCAGCTTGCCGCACAAGAGGGCAGCCGCTTCTATCCCATCGTCGAGGCGCGGTATGGCCGCATTATTCGGCTTACCAGCTGGATCGGGCACGCGTGCTTGTTTGTGGGTGCATTTTTCGCCGTCCGTAACCACTTCTTTGGGGCTAATGCGCAACGCAATGAAAAAGGCATTGTTGGTATAGTTGCCAAAATACTGGGGCGGAGTGTTGACTAAAAGATTTAACAATCGCGTCAAATGCGACGCTCTTACCTCGCGCGCTTTACGCGGGCGTTATGCCTAAAGGAAGAATCGTGGAAATATCCGCAGAAAATAAACTAGAAGAGATTTTAAGGTTGGCTGCTGACGAGCCAGCCCATCGACCACAATTCTGTGAGGTCCTACTAAGCTCGCAGGTATTTTTGCTTGGTACAACTGGTGTACCAGGCACGGATGGAGAAGTGAATCTCGAAGCTGGTAGTAAAATTCAAATACAGCATTGGGAAAAGGCAGATGGCTCACCTGTAATTCCTTTCTTTTCGTCGCTTGAAGTGTTGCAAAAGTCAATCAATAGCGAAGAATCATATTTGGCCTTACCGGTACGCTCTTTGTTCGAAATGACGCAAGGAGCAACGCTATTTCTTAACCCAAAATCAGACTATGGTAAAGAGTTTGTTCCTGAAGAAGTTGCACACTTGTTATCTATAGGTATCAGTCAGGCACCATCACAGAGAGTGGTAGAGAAAGAAACTAAGGTGCTGCTGGGGCAGCCGTCTAATTACCCATCAAAAATGGTTGACTCACTTACCCAACTATTGGCAAAGCATAGCAATGTTAAAAGAGCTTATCTGGCACTAATGCATGACGCATCTGTTGATGAGAAACCACATTTAATAGTTGGTATAGAGGCAGATGGTGATATTGAAAGGGTCATGCGGGAGGCTGGCAACGTAGCTGGCGATACAGCGCCGGAAGGCGAGCCTGTTGATCTGTACAGGGTCAATGAAAATGATTCTGGTCTTAGCCAGTACTTTATAAATCAAACTAAGCCATTCTACGAGAAAAAATGGGGTTCAAAGCTCAAATCGTGGTTTGGTGTAGGTAAGGCATAACAAAGTGCTGCTAGGGACAAACCTACGCTGTGCTTCGGTTTGCCCCAGAGCACGGCGTTATGAGTAAATCGGCTCATGGCATATTTACAAGCAACCGGAATTTTGGAAAGAGAGTATTTTAATGAGTGAGCGTGATGTCGATGATGGATTTTGGGATAGAGCAGATGGCCTAACTAATCTTGCAAACGAGTATTGCGATACGATCTCGAGGTCCAAAGTGAGTGCCAGCTTTCTGTATGCTGCGGCGAGGTTCAACTCATTTGTAATTGCCAATTCGACTATTTCGGTTGAGGAGTTGAGGCATGACAAAGAGGGTGCTGTTGAATATTTTGTGGAGCAATATAGAAAAATGCTGACCGAAAACATCGATGATCACATCAATAATTATGATAAATACATCGGGTGAGGCAACTCATAACAAGCCGCACCATAATCGTGGCTTCGCCACTAGGACTCGCTTCGCTCGCCCATGTGCGGGGCGTTATCGATCAAATGGAGTGCGATATTTTATGGCAAAATTGACGGCAGTATTGATGGCTCTATTGCTGTCATCGTGCGGGTATGCACAAGACAATGCGATACGTTGGCAAGAGGATATCGACGTTTATGCAGAAAAACTGATCGAAGGGCATATAGATCCTTTTCACACACTTCCACAAAAAGTCTTTGATGATGAAATCGTCAGGATCAGGGAAAGCGTACCTTATAAAACAGAAAACGAAATACTGATAGAGCTGATGAGACTAACACGGAAGATTAACGACGGACACACCTCTTTTCCGTTGTGGGGGCATGAGTATGACAGCTTCCCACTTGAGCTGAAATTGTTCGACAATGACTTATATGTTCTAAGTACAACCAGCCAACATAAATACCTTCTGGCATCGAAGCTTGTCTCCATCAATGGCGTATCCTCTCTTGATGTTGTCCGTCTTCTGTCAGAAATAAGTCCTTTCTCTGAAAACGAATTTTCCACCGCCATAAGGGCTGCTGGCTATTTCACCAATGCTGCCGTTCTAAGTGGGCTTGGCATAGTTGAGAATGAAGACGAAGCAAAATTCGTGTTTGATGTTCAAGGAGAAAAAAGGGAAATTAACCTTGAATTCAGCCGTTCACCAAAGCTTGATGCTCGAATATCACACCTCAACGACGCAATATTCTCTGCTGATGAGAAGGTTGATAGTAATCTTTGGTATGGATCTTCCTCAGATAATAAAACCGTATACGTTAAGTTTAGAAGATATACATCCATTTCTAAAATGGAAAAATTTTCGAGGAGTCTTCTTGGCTTTATCGACAAAAACAAATCGGAAAACCTCATAATTGACCTGAGAGACAATTATGGTGGAGATTTCTTCGTCGGTCTAAAATTAGCGCAACAGCTGGTTCTCGCGGACACCATCAACTGGAGATCGGGAGTTTACACACTAATCGACAATGTTACGTTTTCCGCAGCAATGAGCAATGCAGCTCAATTTTCACAAATTTTAAACAGCAAACTGGTAGGGTCACCAACCGGTGCCAGACCGTCTGGATATCAAGATATGGGTCAGTTTGCACTTCCTAATTCTGGACTTGAAGTCACCTTTTCGAAGCGGTTGTATAGCTTCAAAGACACTCAACGAGATGCACTTTACCCTGATGTCCACATTGAAACATCAATCGAAGATTACAGGGATGCATACGACAGGCAGTTGAGATGGGTGCTGAGCGATATACAAGATAGAGGTGGCGCTGATAACAAAGCATTGCAGCGGACAAGCCGCTGAATGCGACGTTATTTTCGCTCTTGGGTTTTATAATGGTCATCTCTTAAGTCAAGGTTTAGCATGTTTGTTCTTTGTGCCGCAATTAGCGAATGCAACAACAAACAACACTCGCCTTTGCATGTAGAGCTGCCACTAGAGAAGTAGCTGGAAATAGCAGCTGCAGTAATATTAACCGGTGCCATAGTTAGCTGTTCGCAAAAACGTGTCTTTGTTCAGCAGCAAACCATCGCTCCAATAACAATACGCACCTGTACACGCCCTTCGGGCGTCGGACGCGCGTTCCGCGCGCCGCAGTGCTCTGGCGTTATGTTTTCTAGGTAAAACGTGATGGGAATAGAGTCATTAATCCCGTTTGGCCTCGATGCTGCAAGTGAGCAACTAGTAGATGTTGGGAGCGTAAAGCGGGGTAATGCCTGCGGGTGCATTTGCCCGTCTTGTAAAACACCGCTGGTCGCAAGACATGGCGATGAAAAAGAATGGCATTTCGCTCACCGTAGCCAGAAAGTACACAATGAGACACGGAAGGAATGTGAGTACTCGTTTGCCGTATCTGTCCGACTAATGATTCGGCAACTATCCAATGATGGCCTAAAGTTTAGAACCCCACGGCTCGAACGCTCATTGCCAGCATTTAGTGAATACTCTTATGAGTCAGCTGATTTTGGTTATCTCGTAGCTGATGAGTCTCTATTGAAATTAGAGCAAGTACAGGTGGGAGTTCAATTTTGTGGTGTTACTGTAGATGTGCTAGGGCTCGTTGAAGGCGTTCCCTTTGTCGTGTTTGTCACCTACAGGGAAAGGAGCCTCCCTTCAGATCTAAAAAATCCGTCAATGATCAAGTGCGGCGTAGTTGAACTCAATGTAAACGCTGTGCCTAGGTTGTTCAAACAAGAAGAGAAAGGGCAGTACAAAGAAGTGCTTCGTAGGTATATAGAAGATGAGACGGATGGTAAAACGTGGGCTTATCATCCACGTGAGCCGAGACTGAGAGAAGCTGCTACAGCAAAGCGGCAGGCGTGGTTGCTACAGCAGAAGACTGAAGCAATGGCACCTGCTGCCAATAGGAAACGTCTAAATGATTCAGGCAAACCGATGGTCTCCAGTCCCTCTATAGAAGGCTATAAGGCGCCAGATCGTAGCATTGGGAAATATATTTGCGTGATGTGTAAGAGCACATGGGAAGGAACGTCTAGGGTGTGTAACAAATGCGGTACCCATTTATATACTACCGAAAGAGAGTAGTGGCTGGCATGAAACATAACACGTCGCTCCAGCCGACGTCAGGCCGCGACGCGGCCTTCCTCGGCTGAGCTTGGCGTTAAGGCAATCTTGGAACTAATCGATTGTGCTTGAAATCCTAAAGACAAAATTACATGCGATTGATAGCGAGTGCGAGTCTCTAGCTCGTTCGGAAATAGATGTTTATTATCAATCTGCTAAATATGATGGAAATCGGTTTGTTGTTCCGGCATTCCAAGAGGTCAGTGCTGTTTGGTTAAAGCTCATCGCGGATAAGGAAAACCGGTCAAAAGAAGAGCTTTCCAAGGTGTTGAGTCACCCGAACTCAGACATTGGTTCCAAAGAAATAGCTGCGCTTGATGGTTTGATCTCAGAGCTTTTTGATGACTCGAGGTACCTTGATCGACTCAGCAGTTTTTCTGAGGGCATCGGTAGAAAGGCTTCGTCTTACGGAGTTCAATTCGATCCACGTGTGTATCGGTTCGATTTGCATGATAGTGCTTATAGAGTTGGGGTCAAAAACTCGCTAGGAAAGGCCCGCCGGTTACTCAACGCTGAAGCCTCTTTGCATAGCCTGCCGAGAACTCCTGAATCAGTAAAAAAGATAAAGGAATGGCTTTCATTTATGCGCGCGAGGCCCTGGCAGTCCCTCGCTTTCATGCTCGCACTGGTATGTTTTGCTTTACTGTCCAGTGTCGGGTTGCCAGATGTCTTGGGATGGTTCGAAGGACCGCCAAAGCCTTAACAATCGGCTGCACAGCGACCGATTTTCCGCCGCTTCGCGGCTCCAAACCGGCGCGTGAGCCGGGCGTTACACGTATTAAGGAAATAGCATGATTGTAGTTTATGGAATC
>CALGUG010000065.1 GCA_937902315.1 uncultured Chloroflexales bacterium | reverse complement strand
GGTATGCGAACGATCGCCTTTTGCTGCCGACACGACTTTTGGGTAATGCATAGCTGCTACCGGAGCGCTTGTATCCTTCGACAGGCTCAGGGTACGACCGCTCTTTTCATACCAAATCCATTTAAAGACATACACTCTTGTAATGCAGGGAAAATCGGAATGGAAAAAGGTGACAACAAAAATAGTTGAGTTTCACTCTGCCGAAGACTAAAAATACAGCGATCGGAGTTGCTATTGCAGCGAAACGCTCGCGCTTCGCTGGCACGGGCCGAGCGCCCGAATGTGTGGTTTGACTGCTGATAGCCGTAGGCGGACGCGCTAGGAGCGGAATGGGGCTAGAAGCCAAGCCGCCAAAGCGCTGAGAAAAGCTGGTATGTGGCAGAACTTTGGAATAAGCGGATCGCTTGGCGCTGCACAAAGAACGAGAGATCTGAGCGAGCTAGCTAGATCTCTCGTACAGCATTCTGTTTGTTGCTTTTGTTCCTAGTTTTGGAACTTTGTAAGCGGAGTGTTTAGCTGCGTTGGCGCGCTTTAGTTGCAGTGCAACAGATCGACGCCCAAAGCGAAGCGCGCTCGATATCCTTGTTCACCCTCTGAGAGCTGTAAGCGCAGCAGCGGCTCGTAGATCGGATCGTTATCGTTGCGGGTGTCGCGCTCTCCAGCCTTGCAGTAGGGCTCTTGGCGGTAGATCTTGTCGAGGAACTGATCGTCGAAGAAGAGTTGCGAGACGAAGACCGCGCTGCCGCGCCCGTAGGGCACCCGCACTTGGAAGTGGATATGGGCGGTGCGTCCGCTGTACCAGCCCGGCACGATCGTCAAAAAGTTCGCCTTCCCTTCTTGATCGCTCAGCTGTTGGCCGCGCAAAAAGCTCTGTTCGGGGTCGACGTAGTGGCCGACGCTTGGATCCATTTCGTGCAGGAAGGGATAGTCGCCGTTGGCATCGCAATGGCAAACATCGATCAGGGCGTTGTTGCAGGGCATACAGGCATCGGCGTTGATCAGCCAGATCTGAAACTCTAGCTCAAGGGGAACGCCCTCTTTGGAACTGCCCGTCACACAGTCGTAGCGAATATCGCGCCGATGGTAACGTGGGTAGGGTTTGGAAGCATAGCTGCGGTATTCGGGCTGCACAACACAAGCGGGCAGCAGAGTCCCTTCATTTTTAACAATCTGAGAGAGCTGTTTATGCTTAAAATCGAGATTATTGATCAGCGAATCGAGCGCGGCTGAAGTGGCCGAGGAATCGTATGAGGCCAGATCATTGGGCTCTTGCTGATGCGATTTGATCTTCCAGCGCGGAATATGGAGGATTTTGCCGCTGGGTGTGACCGAACCGCTCGGCCCTAAGATGTCGAGAATCTCGCGTCTTCTTAAAATGCGTCCGACTCGTAATTTGTCTGCATCCATGATCTATCGCTCCTTACATACTTAGTGATGAGTAGTCTAACGCTTGGATATGCAAGAGCAGGCTTAGCGGCTTGTAGATCTTGTAGCGATCTACGAGCCAACCGAGATTCAAACGTGGAATGGAAAACGAAATCTACTCTATCTGATTACGTCAAAACGTTGTATAAGCGTAAAGCGTGCCACGATTGGTTGCTGTTTGGGAACCAAGCCTGCTGGTTTTGAGCGAGCCTTATTTTGTGTCTAGCTCATATCATAGACCTAAAACAAGTTAGCGCCGGTGGCGCTATAGTTAGGAAATGCTTACAATTGAGCAACGATAGAGCATGTGCCATTGTACATGGATTGGCAGATTTGTGAACAAAGCGAACTCATATGCTTGAGAAAAGTATGTTAGGCTTTTAATAAGCGATAGATTCTGCGCTTCGCTTCTGCGGGTTGTGCGTCACGATCCTGCCCGATCGATAGCTGAGCCTGCTAGCTTCATACCGAATCCGCTGAAAGACCTGCATTCTTGCAATCGAGAGAAACGAACAACTGGGAAGAGCAATTTGGCGCGTCTGCCGAAGGCCGATAGGAAATAAGGTAATCGGGTTTGCTATCAGATATGGAGAACTGATGACGAGACGTATTGTTGTGATCGGTGCTGGCCCAGGTGGTTTAGCGACGGCTATGCGCCTCGCCCATCGTGGTTATGAGGTTGAGATCTTTGAGGCTGAAGATCGAGTCGGTGGCCGCATGCGCGGCTTCACACGTGGCGACTACGCCTTCGATACTGGCCCTACCATTCTGCAATTGCCGCGTGTCTATCAAGAACTCTTCGCTGATGTTGGTCTCAAGCTCGATGACTACATCAGTTTTTTACGTGTGGAGCCGAATACGCGCATTCGTTTTTGGGATGACACTGTTCTCGATCTGACCTCGAACTTGCCCGACTTTAAAGCCCAACTGGCCCGCATCGATCCCGAGCTGCCGCTGGCCTTCGAACAATGGTATATTGAACATATTCGCAAGGAAGAGGTCGGCTATAAACCTTACTTAGGCGAGCCGGTTCGCCCGCCGCTAGGCTATCTGCGCTGGCGCGAACTGATGGCGGCCGTGCCCTTTCGGCCTTGGGAGAACCTCTATCAGCACTATATGCGCTTTTTTGGCGATGAGCGTCTGGTCTATGGTCTGAGTTATCCTGCCAAGTATCTGGGCATGCACCCAACGGCCTGCTCAAGCATCTTTAGTCTGATCGCCTTCTTGGAATTTAAGTATGGCATTTGGCACCCCAAAGGCGGCTTTCGCGCTTTGGCTGCGGCCTTTGCGCGGGCGGCCCAAGATCTAGGGGTACGCATTCATTTAGGGCGGCCCGTGAAGCAGCTCTGGCTTGAGCATGATCGCCTCAAAGGCCTTGAGCTGGCCGATGGTGAGCGGGTTGCCGCCGATGCAGTGGTGGTGAACGCCGATTTCGCCTACGCTCAGCAGCACCTCTTGCCGCCCGACAAGCGCGGTCGCTATAGCGATGCCAAACTCAAGCGCATGCGTTTTTCCTGCTCGACCTTTATGCTCTATTTGGGGATCGATAAGCGTTACGAAGATCTGCCGCACCATCAGCTCTATTTGTCTGAGCATATCCGCCGGAAAGATCGGCCCTACGTCGACGATTCGGCTTTAGACGAGAGCGATCCCTCGTTTTACGTCTGTAATCCGAGCATTATCGATCCAAGCAACGCGCCCGAGGGCCATAGCACCTTGTTTGTGCTGGTGCCTATTCCCAATACTTCTTACGGTGTCGACTGGAAGAGCAAACAACAGAGCTATCGCGATCTGATTGTTGGACGCTTGCATCTACTCGGTTATCACGATCTAGAGCAGCATATTGTGAGTGAGACCTGTTATACTGCCGAAACGTGGCGCGACGATTATCGAACCTACTTGGGGGCGGTCTTTAACCTTAGCCATAACTGGAGCCAGCTCGGCCCGTTGCGCCCTCACATCCGCGCGTCGCATATGCGCGGCCTCTACTGGGTGGGAGGCGCGGTGCACCCGGGCAGTGGTCTGCTCACTATTTTGGAGGCGGCCCGCAGCGCCAGCCATTTTGTGAGCGAAGATCTTCCGTTGCCAAGCGAAGTATCAGGTTTGAAATCTATAGATAAGGAAGATATCCATGGAGAAAGCACCTAAAAAAAGCCCCAATTTACGCCCGAATGTGGAATTGAACCGTGCGACGAAACGTGGTAAGGCGACCCAAGACGAGCAATTTCTAGCGAAATCGCATCGCGATGGCGAAGCGCGATCGGCTTTCACCCATACCGATCCTTGGCGTGTGCTGCGGATTATGGGTGAGTTTGTCGATGGCTTCGAGACCTTGGCCGATGTGGGCGATGCGATCACCATTTTCGGTTCGGCCCGTGTTGAAGAGGACGATCCTAGCTACCAGCAAGCGGTCGAGCTGGCCCGCCAGCTTGGCGAGGCGGGTTTTGCCATCATTACAGGTGGCGGCCCGGGCATTATGGAAGCCTGCAATAAAGGTGCGAAGCTGGCGGGCGCGCCGTCGATCGGCTGCAGCATCGAGCTGCCCTTCGAGCAGGGTGTGAACCGCTACGTCGATATCGCGCTCAACTTCCGCTACTTCTTTGTGCGCAAAACCATGTTTGTGAAGTACTCTCAGGGTTTTGTGATCTTTCCGGGCGGCTTCGGCACCTTCGACGAGCTATTCGAGGCGCTGACCTTGATCCAGACGGGCAAGGTGCATAACTTCCCCATCGTGCTGTTCGGCTCGTCGTATTGGAAGGGCCTGCTCGATTGGTTGCGCGACACGGTGCTAGTCGAAGGCAAGATCTCGCCTGCTGACCTCGATCTGCTGATCGTGAGCGATGATCCCGCCGAGGTCGTTCAGATTATGAAGCAGTCTACTCAATCGATGCAGAAACGTGTATCCGAGAACGAGGCCTTTAGCGAACTGGAACGTGCCACTAAACTGCGCGAATCCTAAGCACACGTTTTATTACGTTCAGCTTTTGCGGCCTCAACCTGTAGAGGGCGAGGCCGTCTTCTTTTTGGGAAGGATCGTCTATGCACAGATTTCTTCAGCAGCTCGCTCTGTTGGCTGCTCTGCTCTTGCTTGTTCAATGCGCACTGTTTGAAGCAGATGGCCCTCCCCCTTTAGAGCCGGCTCAATCCGAGGCCGCTCTGCCCACCGCTCAACTTGTGTTAGCGCCGACCATGCCGATTAATCCGGGCTTCGCGACGCCGATGGATGCCTTCTTCACACCTACGCCGGTGCCCTTAAGCGTGCTTGAAGCTATCACAACCGAGTTTGTAGCCGATGGTTTTAGCCTTCCGGTCGCCATCACCCACGCCAACGACGATAGCGGCCGGATCTTTGTGGTCGAAAAGCGCGGCACCATCGCTATTTTGCGCGATGGACAACGTCAAGAACAGCCTTTTCTTGACATAAGCGAGAAAGTTGGCTCGAGTTCTAGCGAACAAGGGCTGTTGGGTTTGGCCTTTCACCCCAACTATCGCGAGAACGGCCTCTTTTTTGTGAACTATACCGACCGCAATGGCGATACCCAGATCGAGCGCTATCGAGTCTCGGACGACCCCGATCGCGCTGACCCCGAGAGCGCTCTGCGCTTGCTGAGCATCGAGCAGCCAGCCTCGAACCACAACGGCGGCGCGCTGGCCTTCGGCCCCGACGGTATGCTCTACATCGGTACGGGCGACGGCGGGCGTGGCGGCGACCCTTGGGGTAACGCCCAGAATACCGATGTGTTGCTGGGCAAAATGCTGCGCCTCGATGTCGATGGCGCCGAACCCTACGCCATTCCCGCCGACAATCCCTTTGCTGGCGGCGAGGAAGGACGGCCCGAGATCTGGGCTTGGGGCCTGCGCAATCCCTGGCGCTTCTCGTTCGATCGCCTAGATGGCAGGTTGTTTATCGCTGACGTAGGCCAAAATCAGTATGAAGAGATCAACGCTGTGCCTTTCAACAGCGCCGCTGTGAACTACGGCTGGAATATCACCGAGGGCGCGGTCTGTTACAACGCCAGTAGCTGCGAGCGCGCGGGCCTCACCGATCCGGTCTATGTGTACGCTCATGGCCCGGGTTGCTCGGTCACGGGCGGCTACGTCTATCGCGGCAGCGCCTACCCAAGTATGCAGGGCTACTATATCTTTGGCGACTACTGTAGCGGCCAGATCTGGGCTATGGGGCGCAGCGATCGGGGTGTGTGGTTCGCCCGCGAGGTTCTGAAGAGCGATCTGCAGATCAGCTCGTTTGGCGAAGATCAGGCGGGCGAGCTCTATGTTTCCGATCTAGGAGACGGCACGATTTACCGCATTGTGGCCGAATAACCTCTGACCTGCCGATGGCAAAAACGAGCGCTGTGTAAACCCATTCGCCTGATTCCTAGGCGAAATCGCTCTATTGTGTTTTGGGGGGGCGCTTTCCACTGAGCGACGGCTAGCACCTTGGGGTTGCGGGCGAGATGCTGATAGCCGTAGGCGGACGCGCTAAGCGCCCTCTATGGGGAAAAGATGAAGCCGCTAGAGGCTGAGCGCAGGAAGTGAAAATGCGCGCTCGAAGCTCGTCTTTGTGCTTGATGCTCTTATTGAGATGAAATGTCAACAATGTTTTTTTATCAACAAAATTGAGAACTTTCTCAAATGTTCAATCTTTGGTTTGATATATACAAAGCATTAAAAATGGCCGAGAAATCCGCCTAATTTCAAAATGACGTGGTATCATGAAAGGAACAACGATGTTAATTCGAAGACACTAGAGCCTATAACAAAGGAGCACACTCGAACAATGCGTGTTGCAATGTTGTGTGTCCACAGTAGTCCGTTGGCCCGCTTGGGAGGAAAAGAAGCGGGCGGAATGAATGTGTATGTGCGGGAGCTGGCGCGCGAACTGGGACGACGTGGCATTCCGGTCGATATTTTTACTCGTTCTCAGCAGCGCAATATGCCGCTAATCAGCCCGCTTGACTATAATGTCCGTGTCGTCAATCTGCACACCGGCCCGGCAGCGCCCTACGACAAAAACTGGGTGCTCGATTATCTGCCCGAGTTTGTTGGTCGCGTGCGCTGTTTCGCCGATGGCGAAGACCTTAACTACGATATCATTCACAGCCACTACTGGCTTTCGGGCGAGGCCGCTCTGATGCTGCGTCGCTCGTGGCAGGTTCCGGTTGTGCATATGTTTCATACGCTCGGCAAGATGAAAAATATTGTGGCGCGCAGCAAAGAAGAGACCGAGACCACCCAGCGCGAGCTGATCGAAGAGCGTCTCTTACGCGATGTTGATCGGGTGGTAGCTGCTACGCCGCTTGATCGTGCCCATATGGTTTGGCACTACGGTGCCGACGCCAGCCGCATCGAGCTGATCCCCTGCGGGGTTGATCTCAAGCTCTTTCAGCCGGGCGATCAGGCCGCAGCGCGCGAACAGCTCGGCCTTGCGCCTCAGCCTAAGCGCTTGATCGTAACGGTCGGCCGTATGGAGCCGCTCAAGGGTATGGATGCCCTGATTCGTGCTCTGGCGATCGTGCATAAGCGCCGCCCCGACTTGGCCGAAAGCAGCGAAGTCGCTTTGATCGGCGGCGGCAACGAACAGCAAGAAGCCGAGTGGAACAACGAGCAGCGCCGTTTGAACCAGTTGCGCAGCGACTTGGGCGTTAAGCATGCGGTTCACTTCGTTGGCGCGCGTCCCCAAGAGCAGATTCCGCTCTTTTATGCCGCGGCCGATATCGTCGCCGTGCCCTCGCACTACGAGTCCTTTGGCATGGCGGCCCTCGAAGCCTTGGCCTGTGCCAAGCCCGTGATCGCCTCTAACGTGGGCGGTCTGCCTTCGATGATCACCGATGGCGACAATGGCTTCTTGATCCCGCACGATAACCCCGAGGCTCTGGCCGATCGAATCGAGACCTTGCTTGACAACCCCGAGCTGGCCCAACGTTTGGCCGAGCGCGCTCACGAGCGTGCCCAGAACTACAGCTGGAGCCGCATCGCTCGCGATAACGCTCAGCTCTACGAGCGCCTGATCGAGCAGCAACAGCAGAGCCTGCGCAAGAAGCGGTCGCCCTTGCTCTACTCCTAGTTCGTTTACATAAATACAAAAGCCCAAGCCACATTCGGCTTGGGCTTTTTCCTTTTCGTTCCTTCAGCGCTTTGGCGGCAAGGTCTTCCCCTCCCATTCGCTCCTTGGCGCGTCCGCCTTCGGCTATTAAGTCGCCGTCCACCCATTCGGGCCTCAAGCGCGCCTCGCTGCCTGCCTTGTGGCCGCCCTGCCCACACCTAGCGCTTTCATCGTCAAGCAACGACCAGCCATGCAAGCCCTTGTGAGAGATGTCGCGCAGCACAATCTCTCATACCAAATCCGTTTACATACTTGCGCTTTTGTAACGCAAAAAACGGGGAAAGAGTTGTGTGACATTTCGCGCTAACGCGCGAAATGTCACACAACAAAAATAGTTAAGTTCCACTCTGCCGAAGGCTAAGAAGGAAAGTGATCTACCGAATTTGCTATCACAACCAACGAAGGCGAAGCTCGGTGTAAGACCTATTTGGCGAGGCGCTGACGCCAGTAGGCCAATACCTCGCTCACGATCTGGGGCATGGCGATCTGTGGCTCCCAGCCGGTAGCAGCGCGCAGCTTGCTGTTGTCGCCGCCCAAAATCGGCTCGTCGGAAGGGCGTAGACGGCTGGGGTCGACCTGCACTTCGATCGGCACTTTGCCCTGTTCGCGCACCATTTCGACGATATCGCCGATGCGCACGGGGTTGCCGCTGCATAGGTTATAGACCTCGCCGGGAGGTGCTTTCTCAAGCAGCAGGTAGAAGGCGCGAGCGGCATCGGTGGTGTGGGTGAAGTCGCGCTTTGCATCGAGGTTGCCGACCTTGATAATCGGCTCTTGCAGGCCCAGTTCGATGCGCGCCATCTGCTGGCAGAAGGTCTGGATCGAGCAGCGGTCGCCTTGGCGCGGCCCGACGTGGTTGAACGAGCGCGTGACGAGCACATGCATGCCGAAGCTGTCGTGGTATTGCAGACCGGTCAGCTCAGCGGCGACCTTGCTTACGCCGTAGGGGCTGGCGGGGCGTAGGCTATGGGTCTCTTTGATCGGCACCTCTTCGGGGCGCACCCAACCGTACTCGGCGCTGCTGCCAGCGATATGAATGCGTGCTTTGGGTGTGTAGTGACGCGCCGCCTCCAAGACGTTGATCGTGCCTTCTACGTTGATGCGCATGGTGTGAATCGGCGAATCCCACGATTCGCTGGGGTAGCTCTGGGCCGCCAAGTGGTAGATCCAGTCGGGCTGAGCTGTTTGAATCGCTTTGGCGACCGCAAAGGGATCTTCGATGTCGCCCTCGTGGAAGGTGACCCGCCCATAGAGATGCTCGATCGGGCGGGTGTCGCTGCGCCAGCGCTTAAAGCCGTGCACCTCGATGCCGGGAATGGTCAACAGGTAGTCGGCGAGCGCGCTGCCGACCGGCCCTGTGATGCCAGTGATCAGAATACGCATAGATACTCCTCTTGCTTGTGCTTGTTTTTGCGAAACGGCCTCAATTATACACGCCGATCGATGCCTGTTTGTCTCGGATAACCTTGTTCTTTACGAGATAATTTTTTGACAATTCAACGATAAAAATTCCTACTTTTGTAAGGAGCGTTTTTTCTAGAAATCGTTACTAATAGTCTAGAGATAATTATTTTAAATTCTTACAATTGACACAAGAAGAGGAGATAAATGTTGGCAAGTCGTCGCTCTTCTGGATCGCCTCAAATTCTCAGCGCTTTCGAGTTCTTGCAGAGCATGGAAGATAAAGACCAAGTTTTTACAGAAGCTGAATTACAAGAGGCTAGTGGATGGTCTCCTAAAACAACAAAAGCAAATATTTCCAAAAAGCTTAAACCATATCTCATAAAGATTAGGGATGGTTTTAAGTGTTGTGGTGTCCGTGACTTAGGTCGCGACGGATTTATACGGATTTGTTCCCAGAATTCGGAAATAGCGAGCAATGCTCGTAAGCCCTTTCTTATTGAGGAAGTCGAAGAACTTGTAGTTAAGGCTCGTGAATCAGCCCTTGCAGCAGTGCAACACTACAATAACCCATTGACCATTTTTCGAACAGGAAACTACTTAGTATTAATGATAATCGCCTATACAGCATTATTTCATGCAATTTTGCGTCGAGATGGTATCGACTATACGCAAGCTAAGAGTGATGGCACAAAGAAACTAACGAAGGATGGTGAGCCATATCTTTGGGATGCCTTGCATTCTACTAAATATTATGCTGAACACTATAAACATTTGTATTCAGAAGATCCTAGATTTTTGACAGCTGTTGTGAGCAATCTTGAGTTACTTATGCCCATACGTCATCAGATTGAGCATCGTTATATGCCTGAACTCGATATTGACGTTGTTGGTCATTGTCAATCAATGCTTATGAACTTTGAACGGATCATTACTCGGGAGTTTACTTCTTATTATGCTTTAAATACGAGTCTTAACTTTGCATTGCAAATCTCAACTACACGTCACCCTGAAAATGTCCGAGCAATAAAACGCTTACAAAGTGAATCCTATAAACAAGTTAGAGAGCATATTACACGTTTTCACGCCAACCTATCGGATGAGTTATTGGGTCATTTGGCATATGAATTCCGTGTTTGGTTGGTGCAAAAACCTGCTAATCGAGAGCGTAGTGCCGATATGAGTATTGAGTTTGTTTCCATTGAGGAATTGTCAGAGGAACAGCGAAAGGAACTTCAACGATCTATTGTTGCAATTAAGTCGGTTCCCCAGGACTATGCTAAGTTCTGTAATTTGTGGGAGAAAGATATTCACGCATATCTTTGTAATCGTATTGGGCCTCTAATTAAATATGGAGATAATTTCCGGAGATTAGTCCCTAAGTATATTCGTGATGTACGCGATGCTCATGGAATTACTAGCCCGTCCAAAATGTATTATCGTCCTGGTAACAAAGAAGATTCACGGGCTATGTATAGTCTAGAGTTCGCTGAGTGGATTATCAAGGAGTATACGAAAAATCCAAATTTCTTTTATGAGGCAAAATTAAAGCTGCAGAAAAAGGCAGAGAATAAGCTTGTTAGTTAATGTATTGTGTCCTATTTCATAGAATGAAATAGAGTTGGCTACACAAGCTCAGATTTTTTGGTCTGAGCTTGTGTAGTTGTTAGTCGCTTGAATTCTGCAGTTTATGCTACAAGTAGCTTTATTTAGTTGTTTTTGACTGGCGAATGCGTTTTGAGGGCACCCACTCATCATCATCATCGTCGTAGCCTTCGTAGTGCACCAGATGAATGCCGCCGTGCACTTTAAGCACTTTGGCATCGTACCATTCGCCATGCCAGCGCACTTCCACTTTGCTGCCCGGCTCGAAGCGTTTCCAGACGACTTCGCGCACGCAGTCTGGCTCGAGCCACTCTTGATCGCTCTCTTCGTAGCCGAAGTAGTGCACTTTGACCCGCTCGCCGCGCGCATCGACGATCTGGGCACGGTACCAATCGTTGCCATCGAAGGCTTCGACGCGCTTGCCGATGCGCGGATCTTTGCTGGGACGGGCTGACGCGACCACCAGATGAGGGTCGAATTTGCCAGTGGTGCCAAAGACCGAGACCTGTTCTTCGGCAAAGGCCATATTTTCTGCCAATTGATCGAACAGCTCGCGTAGTGTGATCGACTTGTCGTGGTTGGCATCAACGAAAGCTAAGCCTTGCAGGCCCATAATCAGTCCTTCGGTAAAGGTCCAGTTGGCAGTCGAGCTCTCGTTAGCCAGCGATGATGCCAAGCAAGCGTAGCTGACCTTGCGCGAACGTTTGGGTAGCAGATCGAGCATGCTGCCCGATTGACAGCAGTCGAGCACGATCATTGCGTGCGAGCCGTTGAAGTGCTTTTCGATGCTTGTAATGAGACTCTCGCCATACCAGCCGAGATTTTCATCATCGTCGGCGTCGTAGCTAGCCAGCAGAAACGCATCGTCATCGTCGCTTGTGCCATGGCCGCAGTAGTAGACGAAGAGTAGATCTCCGGCAGAGCTCTTTTTAAGATGCTGTTCAAGACGCTTCTCGATCGTCTCGGTTGTCGCTTGCTGATCTTGCAGGTACACAATCTGCTGAGAGGGAATTCCTTGTTTGCGAAAGAGCTGGATCAGTTGGACATCACGCCGATTCTCTTTGGGGAAAGGCTCGTAGATATCATCGCGCTTCCATTCTAAAATTCCTACCATAAAGACCCAGATGCGAGATGGCTCCCAACCGAGGAAAAGATTCGTTGGCATTGCTTCCCCTTGCAGAAATATAGCTATTTGAACGCTAGTACGAAGTCGTGCGCTCAGCCGTTTCGTTAAGAAACGGTACGGAAAGTTAAGAAATCTTACTTATCTGAAGGCTTTTTAATGCGGCTTTTGACCAAAAAATCTCTTGACACCCAGAAAGCACAGTGCTAGTATGAATGAAAGTTTACTTACAAACTTAAGAATGGAGAACGTGCAATGTCGCGCATCTACAACAGTATTACTGAGCTTGTCGGTAATACACCCTTAGTCAAGTTGAGTCGCTTAAACACTAGTCATGCGACGGTACTTGCTAAGCTGGAATATTTTAACCCTGCCAGCAGCGTAAAAGATCGTATCGGCTTGGCCATGATCGAGGCTGCCGAACGTGAGGGCAAAATTACTCCTGGCGAGACCGTGTTGGTTGAACCGACCAGTGGCAACACGGGTATCGGCTTGGCGTTTGTGGCTGCTGCTAAAGGCTATAAAGTGATTTTGACCATGCCCGAGACTATGAGCGTCGAACGCCGCAAGTTGCTGCGCGGTTTCGGAGCCGAGCTGGTCTTAACTCCCGGCTCAGAGGGTATGAGTGGTGCGATTCGGCGCGCTGAAGAGATTCTGGCCGAGTTGCCGAACGGTTTTATGCCGCAGCAGTTCAAAAACCCTGCCAATCCCGAGATCCATCGCCGCACGACCGCCGAGGAGCTTTGGCGCGACACCGATGGTGAGATCGATATTTTGATCGCTGGCGTAGGTACGGGCGGTACCATCACTGGTGTCAGCGAGATCATCAAGCAGCGCAAGCCGAGCTTTAAAGCCATCGCAGTCGAGCCGGAGGCTTCGCCTGTCTTGAGTGGTGGCAAACCCGGTCCGCACAAGATCCAAGGTATCGGCGCTGGCTTTGTGCCCCAAGTGCTCAATACCGATGTGATCGACGAGGTGATCCCGGTCAGCAATGAGGATGCCTTTACGACCGCGCGACGTCTCGCTCGCGAAGAGGGTCTCATGGTGGGCATCAGTTCGGGCGCTGCAGCCTATGCCGCTTTGAAGGTGGCCAGCCGCCCCGAGAACAAAGGCAAGATGATCGTCTTTATCGCTCCAAGCAATGGCGAGCGTTACCTCAGCACGCCGCTTTATTCCGACGAATAACCCCTAAATGCTCGCTTCAAACGCCACTAGTTTGAGAGGAGTTTGAACTGCGTGAGCGAGCTTAGAGTGGAAACAGTGCCCGTTTAGCTTTAGCGACGGGCATCTTTCGTGCAATTTTTTGCTCTATTGCACATCGATCGTCGTTGCACAAAAAGCGGGTGGAGAGCGGATCTGGTCGTTTCTATCGGTGCTTTGGCGGCAAGCTTTCTCCCTTCCATTCGGTCCTTGGCGCGTCCGCCTACGGCTATCAACATCCCGCCCACCCACAGAGCAGCTATCACTGTGTGGAAAGACCGCCCGAAAACGGCATAAACAGATTTCCAATGAGAACAGAGCTTTTCAAAGATCGATGGCTAAAATAAAAAGAGAATGGTAGGTCAATGGCAAAAATATACAACAATATCACTGAGCTGATCGGCAATACGCCGCTTGTTCGCCTTAATCGGCTTAATACAAGCCATGCCGAAGTGCTTGCCAAACTTGAATACTTTAATCCGGCGGGCAGCGTCAAAGATCGCATCGCATTGTCGATGATCGAGGCCGCTGAGCGCGAAGGTAAGATCAAGCCCGGCGAAACGGTATTAGTCGAGCCGACCAGCGGCAATACCGGCATCGGTTTGGCTCTGGTGGCGGCGGCCAAGGGCTATCGGCTGATTTTGACCATGCCCGAGACTATGAGTATCGAGCGGCGCAAGCTGCTGAAGGGCTATGGGGCCGAGCTTGAACTGACCCCCGCCAACGAGCGTATGGATGGGGCTATTCGGCGAGCCGAAGAGATTCTTGCCGAGTTGCCGAACGGTTTTATGCCGCAGCAGTTCAAAAACCCGGCCAATCCCGAGATACATCGCCGCACAACCGCCGAAGAGATCTGGCGTGACACCGATGGCGAAGTCGATATCGTTGTGGCGGGCGTTGGTACCGGCGGCACGGTCACGGGCATCGGCGAAGTCTTGAAGCGGCGTAACCCCGATATCAAGATTGTGGCGGTCGAACCCGCCAACTCGCCTGTTTTGAGCGGCGGTCGTCCAGGTTTGCATCGTATTCAAGGCTTGGGCACCGATTTTATTCCCGATGTGCTCAACCTCAAGACCATCGACGAGATTGCAACGGTGCATGACCACGAGGCCTTCGAGATGAGCCGCCGATTGGCACGAGAAGAAGGTTTGATGGTGGGTATCAGCACGGGCGCGGCGGCCCATGTGGCGCTCAAGCTGGCCAAACGCAGCGAAAATAAAGGCAAATTGATTGTGTTTATTGCTCCGAGCAATGGTGAACGCTATTTAAGCACCTCGCTCTACAGCGAAGATTAATACCAAATCCGTTTAAAGACTTGCGCTTTTATAACGTAGAAAATCACAATCCGGGAAAGAGTTGTGTGAAATTTCGCGTTGTCGCGCGAAATTTCACACAACAAAATATCGTCAAGTTCCACTCTGCCGAAGGCCAAATAGAAAGGAATCAACCGGATTTGGTATAAGCACAAGGTGTGTGGAAATTTGCGCTGAGCTACGCAGACAAAAGCACGCTGGTTAACCAACGTGCTTTTGGCTTTTTTCTGCGGAAAATGCAGAAGGTTAGCGGTAGCGACGGAAGGTATTGAAGACCAAGAGCACAAGGCCCGAGCCACAGATCGCCCATACAATGTCGATCGGCGAGCCGCCCATAGAAAGTGTGAGAATCTGGGGGAAGCCAAACTGCATAGCCAGATAGGTGCCGATATAGGCCCCAAACAAACCTATCACAATCGAGACGAAGAAATTCGTCTTGCGAAAGCCAAAAACCGCTTGTGCTACTGCACCACAAATACCTGCGATCAGTAACATAAACAAGAGATCAATGAGCGATTCCAAGCTGTATCTCCTCAAGCAAGTTACAGTTCGAAGCACTTATCGCGCTCATCCTTATCGATTGTACGGCAAAGGAGTGCTCATTTTGCTGGGCACAAAGCTGTTTAATAGCGTTTGTTATTCGACTGGGCACGCCGTTGTGGGCTTGTACGGCGTTGGAGGGTGGCCGCTTCTCGACGGCGCTCGTACTCGAAGTCGTCATCGTAATCGTCGTAGCTGCTCATAAGACGCTGGCTGGGCACGCGTCGTGTGGTCGCCGCATAATACTCTTCGGGCGACATCCCCAAGTTAAGAATGCGCACCACAAACCACGAGATGATGAAGGTAGGGATCGGGCCAGTAAATGGGATAAAGGCTTCGATAGCGGCTTTATTGCGAAGACCTTTCAAGCCCATACGATCGAGGATAATCCACGAGATGGGCGCAGCAAAGACATCCAAGCCGAAATCGAGCAGGTCAAGGAGAACCGCTAGCAAGAGCGGGATAAAACGCATGGTGGTGAAGAAATCGGCGTCTGGGGGCACGCGCAGCTCGCGAATGCGCTTCACCATTAGAAACAGACCTGCTAGCGAGATGACCAGACAGGTCACCATAGCCAGCCCTAATATGAGGAAAAACTGCTCCCATCCGTCCATGCTGCACCTCTACTTCTGCTTCCAAGACCAGTGGAGACACCAGCGCCAAATGATAAAGCCCAACAGTGATCCGATCAGTATCAGAGTCAAGTTTGAAAGCTCGAGCGTGGCGCCGAATTGCGGTTGGCCCCGGTCTAAACGAGTAAACGGAGCGATCAGCGGGTCGGTAATGCGATAGAGCAGGGCTAAAGCGCTATTTTCTGCTCGACCTGCCAAGAGCCGCGCCACTAAACGAGCGCAGAGCAGACCAACTAGACCTCCGACGCTCCAAGCGATAAGACGTACCACTAGAACTTTTGTTGCGACATTTCCCATGGATCTCGAAGGTTTACTCCTCACTTTATGCGCGCAGGGAAGCGATGTTCGATGGTTTAGCATAACATAGGCTTGGGTGCTTGTCGAATGCTAATAGACACTCTGCCAGCGTATTGTTAGCGAATTTTGGTATACAATAGTTTGGTTTGTTAATCTAGAAAGGACGGCCTTCATGATCCAGATAGTTGATCACATCGTGATTTTGGTCAAGGATCTCGATGCAGCGATTGCGGATTACCGCGCGCTCGGTTTTACCGTAACCGTTGGCGGCGAGCACGCCGATGGTAACACCCACAACGCGCTTATTCCTTTCAATGATGGAAGCTATTTTGAACTGATCGCCTTCAAACGAGAAGCTCCCGGTCATCGCTGGTGGAAGAATGTACAATCTGGTGAGGGTCTGATCGACTATGCCCTGCTGCCGAGCGACGCAGCCAGCGATATCGCAGGCATTCAGGCCCGTGGCTTGGCTTACACTGGCCCCACGGCGGGCGGTCGTTTGCGCCCCGATGGTCAGCGCCTTGAGTGGCAGATCGGCGAGCCGCCTGCAGCTGGCTTGCCCTTCTTGTGTGGTGACCTGACGCCGCGCTCCTTGCGCGTGCCCGAAGGCGAGGCGCGCATTCACGCCAACGGTGTGCAGGGCATCGCTGGGGTGACAGTCGCCGTGACCGACATCGATAAGGCCGTCGATCAATACGCTGCACTGCTCGATCGTCCTAAAGCGCCGATCGCCAAGGTTGCACCGTTGGGTGCCGCCCTCGCAATCTACGAATTCGGCGGAACGACCATCACACTGGCTCAGCCGCTTGATGCGAGCAGCCCGCTGTCGGGAGCGATCGCGCTACGCGGCGAAGGCATCTACGCCCTTTCGCTCGCCACAACCGGCGAAACCAAGCTCGTGCTCGACACGGTATTGAGCCACAATGTGCCGATCGCCTTAGTTCACTAAAGCTGTAATGGCTCTCTAGGTGAGGCGTAGTATCCTTATTGAAGGATGCTACGCCTCGCTTATGTACATCGAGCAGATCTGCCTAAGCGGATCTGCCAAGAAAAGGAGCCGCCAATGACCCGTCTCGCTGTGATCGCTGACATTCATGCCAATCTGCCAGCGCTTGAAGCTGTTTTAGAAGATATCGCACATCATGATGTCGATCAGATTGTTGTGCTCGGCGATCTGGTTGGACGTGGGCCGTATCCGCGTCAAGTGGTCGAACGGATTGTTCAGGCGGGCTGGCCGCTGATTCGGGGCAACCACGAATACTATCTGCTTGATTACAATACAGTGCGCGCACCTGCCGAATGGAAGAATCACACTATGACGGCGTGGACGCAGGAGCTGCTAGGTTCTGATAATCTGAAGCGTATGGCTTGTTGGCCCGATACGCTCTCGTTGCGCTTTCGCGATGCTCCTCCTCTACGCGTCTTCCATGCCAGCCCCGAAACACCCTTCCACGGCTTCTTTCACCACCATAGCGACGATTACCTGTGCGAAAAGCTGGCGGGCATCGACGAAGGGACGGTTGTGGTCGCGCATACCCACCTTGTGCTCGACCGTCAGGTGGATCGTTGGCATCTGCTTAATCCCGGTTCGGTCGGTCTGCCGCTCGATGGTATTCAGCAAGCTCGTTATATGCTGCTCGAAGGAGATGACCACGGTTGGCGGGCCACCCAGCGCAGAGTACCCTTCGATTATGATGCGCTCTTTGCTGAGATTCGGCGCACGAAATTGATTGAAAACTGTGGCATTGCGGGGCGTATTTTTGCGCATGAATTTCGTACCGCTCGTCCCCAGATTGTCGCCGCCCACCGTTGGCTGCACAGCGCCTATCCGGGTCGCGCGATGGATGAGGCTGCCTTTGAAGAGTTCTGTAGCTTGAATTTTTGGCCCTACCAAAACAAGTCGTACCATGTGTTTGTTTTGCAGCCGTACTATACGCTGGGCGATGGCCTCGAACCCTCGTTAGATCTGCGACGGGCCGAACATGGTGATGTAGCTAGCGTCGAGCAGCTGTTAGTCCAAGCGGTGGCAGGAGATAAAAAGCAGGCTCTGCAGCAGTGGAAGCTGAATGTGCCGGATCAGCGCGCTCTGCTGGCATCGATCGAACGTGGCGAGGTCTATCTTGTGGCAGATCAGGGGGAGGATGTAGCCGCGCTTAGGCTACAATGGTACGATGAAGATCAAGATTCCAAACAAGTGCTCGACACGCTCTATTTACATAAAGTAATCGTTCGTCATGATGTTGCAGCTCAAGCCTTAGAGCGGCGTGTATTGGCTTGGGCCGAGCAGGCAGCGCGCGAAGCGGCTAAAGCGCATGTACGCTATCTGGCTGTGCCGCGTGCTCAAGTTTAGGGCCTATCGCGCAGATTTTTGGCACTTTGAGTCATTTCTTTGTTGGTTATACCAAATTCGATTAGTTTTTGGGCTGCGGCAGAGTGACATGTATCAATGTCGAGTTTTTTGGCAGTGTAGGCGTGTCGTTTTTAGAAAGAGTGTTGTTTTAGTACAGATTACGCACCCTTCTCCCGCATTGCGGGAGCTGTACATTACCCACAAATCTCCATACGGTCAGCGTTATCAGCCCTCACCCCCCAGCCCCCTCTCCCGCAAGCAGGAGAGGGGTGAATGTTGATGTTGTATGCGATTTCGCGTAGCGCATACAAGCTCTCCGCGTTCTGTGCTCTCAAGGATACTCCCGCGATGCTATGCGAACGATCGCCTTTTGCTGCCGACACGACTGTTGGCTAATGCATAGTTGCGGGGGAAGGGCCGGGGATGAGGGTGGCTAGCCCATTTGGTAGCCGTAGGCGGACGCGCTAGGGATCGAATGGATGGGAGAGACTAAGCCGCTAGGGCTCTGAAGGTAGCGGGTGGATTTGGTATCATATCGCTGTAAGCGCTTGTTTTTTACAAATCTTTCTAGTTGAGAAAGATTATCGTAATTCCTTGAAAATAGTAAAAAACGCGATATATGCCTTTTCAATCGGTTATATTGGCTGTTTGAGTTCGAGGGTTTCGACTTGACAGAGCGTTTACGATATGTTATTCTAGGCACGTTGATTGAAACAACTATCTTATTTACTAAGAAGTAATCCAATGAATTCTAAGTCGCTCGTAATTAGCCTTATCCTCGTAGTACTCCTCCTTATTGGGTGGAGCAATAATTGTTTGGGAGGCTAACCCAGGGCGAGTGAAGATATAAAGTGCGAGAGAGCCTCCCAAAGTAATCTGGGAGGCTTTCTTGCTACTAGGTTTCAGAATGGATTACGCACCGACGACGTTTAACCACGTCGGATGGATGCAAGATGAAACGAATTATTCAGGTGCTAAAGGATGTACTTGCGGGTCTTGGGCCAAAACCAGTGCCTGTACCTGTACCAGTTTTAAAACCGGTTCCCGTGCGTCGCGAACCTCGCCGCCGATAGCGTGAATTTCACAATTGCCTCCGCTTCTTGATCGCTGCCAACATTGGCGCGATGCCGCCACAACGACGTGGCGACCAGAGGCTCAGGCCCTGGTTCGTCAACGTGTGCCCGTGAACTTATCACCAAGGTGAAGATACGATTTTAATAGTGTAAGTGATGCACTCTGCATCACGTTGACTCTCGTTGTGCAGTTATCAAGGAAGTGATTATGCGCTCTGATACGATCAAACGTGGCTTTGAGCGTGCTCCGCATCGAAGTTTATTGCGGGCAACTGGTCAAATTAAGGATGAGTCAGATTTCAATAAGCCGTTTATTGCGATCTGTAACTCGTATATCGACATCATTCCTGGGCACGTCCACTTGCAGGAGTTCGGTCGCATTGTGAAAGAAGCGGTGCGCGCGGCTGGTGGTGTGCCTTTTGAATTCAATACGATCGGCGTTGATGATGGTATCGTGATGGGTCACGAGGGTATGAGCTATTCGCTGCCCTCGCGCGAGTTGATCGCCGATAGCGTTGAGACGGTTGTTGCGGCCCACCATTTTGACGCCATGATCTGTATCCCGAACTGTGACAAGATCACTCCCGGTATGCTGATGGGCGCTGCTCGTGTCAATATCCCGACGATCTTTGTTTCGGGCGGCCCGATGATGGCTGGCGATGACGGCACAGGCAAAAAGAGCGACTTGATCACGGTTTTTGAAGCGGTTGGCAAGCGCGCTTCTGGCGAGATCAGCGATGAGCAGTTGTTGAAGTTGGAGCAAATCAGTTGTCCGACCTGTGGGAGTTGTAGTGGCATGTTCACCGCAAACTCGATGAACTGCCTCTGTGAAGCCCTCGGTATCGCTCTCCCCGGTAACGGAACAATCCCCGCAATCTCGCCCGAACGCCACGAACTTGCTCGCAAAGCTGCTGAACAAATTATTAAACTGGTTGAACAGAACGTACGCTTCCTTGATATCGTTACTCAAGATGCTATCGATAACGCCATGGCTTTGGACGTGGCGATGGGCGGTTCGACCAACACAGTGCTGCACGTATTGGCGCTAACCCGTGAGGCCGGTCTGGATTACCCGATCGAGCGCTTTAACGAGGTTTCTAACCGCGTGCCGCACTTGGCGAAGGTTTCGCCCGCTTGGGACGGCGATCGCCAGTGGCATATTCAAGATGTGCATGCGGCAGGTGGCGTGCAGGCTATTTTGGCCGAGATCGCTAAGAAGCCGGGCGCACTGAAGCTGGATGTTCCGACCGTGACCGGCAAGACTCTGGGCGAAAACCTGCAGCATGCCGAGGTTCGCAACAGTGAGTGTATTCGCCCTATCACCAACCCGCATAGCGAGCGTGGCGCCCTAAGTGTACTGTTTGGAAATTTGGCGCCTGAGGGCGCTATTATTAAGGTCGGCGCAGTCGATCAGCACGAAATGAACTTCCGTGGTCCGGCTCGTGTCTTCGATAGCGAAGAGTCTGCAACCAACGCCGTTGTGAATGGCAAGATCAATCCCGGCGATGTGATTGTGGTGCGCTACGAAGGCCCGCGCGGCGGCCCAGGTATGCGTGAAATGTTGGCGCTGACCAGTATGGTCAAGGGTATTCCGGCGCTGAGCAGCACTACCGCACTGCTGACCGATGGTCGCTTTAGCGGTGGTACGCGTGGCCTGTGTATCGGCCACATCAGCCCCGAGGCTGCTGAAGGCGGCCCGATCGGCCTGATTCGCGATGGCGATATGATCACGATCGATCTGAACGCTCGCACCTTGTCGGTTGATGTGAGTGAAGAAGAGTTTGCAGAGCGCTTGAAGAGCTGGCAGGCGCCTGAACCGAAGTTCAAGCGAGGCTGGCTGTCGCGCTATGCACGACTTGTCACAAACGCAAGCAACGGCGCAGTGTTGAAGTAGGACTCTCGTTTCGAGATGATGGCCTAATAAAGTCTTAGTTATAAAGGATGGAGACGACTATGCAAAGCACGATGATTCAATACGAAGTGGCGCGTATTTTAGAGGGTTTGCCAACCAGCGACCTTGTAACGGTACTCGACTTCGCACGCTTCGTACAGGCGCGTGCGCAGAGCCGTCAGACTACAGAGGCTCATGCTTCTGATGGTCAGCCTACCTTTTTCTACGACGAGGCAGATGTCTCGACTGACCGCATGTGTGGTATGGACTAGGTGAGCTGAGAGAGCGGCCCATGGGCCGCTCTCTGGTCCACTGGCTATTGAGTGATACGATTAATGAATTTTGACCGGCGTGGTGGCTTGATGGTTTTGTCACCAGCCGACCCTACATATGGAGGATCGAATGTCCGAGCAACGAACCGGCGCGCAGATCATGTGTGAAGCGTTGATCCGCGAAGGCGTGGAAGTTATGTTCGGTGTCCCAGGCGGGGCGATTATGCCGTTCTACTATGCCATGTGGGAATACCGCGACAAATTGCGCCATGTGTTATGCCGCCATGAGCAGGGTGGCGGACACGCTGCCGAGGGATACGCACGTTCAACAGGTAAAATCGGTGTGTGTATTGGAACCAGCGGCCCGGGTACTACCAACTTGGTGACTCCTTTGGCCGACGCCATGATGGATAGCACACCTCTCTTGGCAATTACCGGTCAGGTGTTCAGCCATCTGCTCGGCAAAGATGCCTTCCAAGAGACCGATATCGTCGGCATCACGATGCCGGTTACAAAGCACAACTACTTGGTGAAGAATGTTGAGGATCTGCCCTACGTCTTCAAAGAGGCGATCCATATCGCAACTACGGGTCGCCCCGGCCCGGTGCTGATCGACATCACCAAAGATGCTATGATCGCTAAGACCGTTCCCAATTGGGATGTTAAGCTGCACCTGCCCGGTTACAAGCCGACCTATACCGGCAACCGTCGCCAGATCCGTGAAGCTGCTGAGATGTTGATCAACGCCAAGAAGCCGCTGATCATTTCCGGTAACGGTGTTATTATGTCGGAAGCGGCGCCCGAGTTGCGCGAATTCGCTGAGCAGCTCTCGATCCCAGTGGTTACGACCTTGCACGGCATCGGCTCGTTCCCCGAAGATCACCCGCTGAGCATTGGTATGCCCGGTATGCACGGTTGGGTTCATGTGAACAAGGCTATTCAAGAGTGTGACGTGCTCTTTAACATCGGCGCTCGTTTCGACGACCGCGTGACCGGTAAGGTGAGCACCTTCGCACCGAATGCCAAAGTCATTCACGTCGATATCGATCCTTCGGAGATCGGCAAGAACGTTAAGGTTCAGGTGCCGATCGTCGGCGATGCCAAGCAGGTCTTGCAGGCGCTCTTGGAAGAGCTGCCTTCGGCTCAGGAGCTGAGCGAACTGCACAGCCGTATGGGCTCGTGGATCTCGCATATTCGTGAGATGCAGAGCAAGCACCAAACTCGCCAGCAGTACTTCAAGCGCGACGAGAATGTGGTGCTGCCGCCCGCCGATGTTTATGCGGCTTTGAGCAAGACTATGAACGAGCGCGGCAACTATCGTGTTGTGACTGACGTTGGTCAGCACCAGATGTGGGCCGCCCAGCTGCTCGACTACTACCGACCGCGCACGCACATCACCTCTGGTGGCGCAGGAACCATGGGCTTTGCGGTTCCGGCAGCGATGGGTGTGGCGATCGCTCACCCCGAAGATACGGTTTGGGCGATCTGTGGCGATGGTGGCTTCCAGATGACCAACCAAGAGATGGCGACCATCATTCAAGAGGGTATCAAGAATATCAAGATCGCCGTCATCAACAATGGTTATTTGGGTATGGTGCGTCAGTGGCAAGAGCTGTTCGAGAACAAGCGCTACAGCGGTACTCCTCTGAGCGGTCCTAACTTCGCTAAGCTGGCCGAGGCCTACTATTGGAAGGGCATTACGGTCGAGCGCCCCGAAGATGTACAGGCCGCTATCGATGAGGCTTACGCGACCGATGGCCCTGTGCTGATCGACTTCCGCGTCGAGCGCGAAGTGAACGTATGGCCGATGGTGCCCCAGGGTGCTAGCATCGGCGATGCCATTACGGACGTGTCTGAGTTGTAATACCGCAATCCCTACTGTCGTAGAGGGCTTGAGCCGCCGATGCGGTTCGCCCTCCTACGACCCAAATCTTTGAGGAGTAGCGCCTTGAAAAAGCATACGATTGTCGCCTTAGTTCAGGATCGCCCCGGCGTGTTGAGCCGCTTTGTGGGCTTGATCCGACGGCGCGGTTTCAATATCGAAAGCTTGGCCGTTGGGCATAGTGAAACGCCCGAAATCAGCCGCATTACTTTGGTGGTAGAATCGGACCATGTCGAGCAGGTGGTTAAGCAGCTCTATCGTTTGATCGAGGTCATTAAGGTAAGCGATGTGACCGACGATCCGACCGTTGAGCGCGAGATGGTCTTGGTGAAGATCCATTCGACACCGACGACTCGTACAGATATTATTTCCTTGGCGAATGTTTTCAATGCAAAGGTTGTTGATATCGGCACCAACTCGATGATCGTCGAGATGACCGGCGCACCTGGCAAGGTTGAAAACTTTATCGATGTAATTCGCCCCTTTGGCATCAAGGAGATGATGCGCACAGGCCGTATCGCTATGGTACGGGGTGCTCGCGGCCATCAGGCTAGCGAGTATGTCGAAGCGAGCAATGGACACGTTGCTCAGCCATTAAATTGATAGGTGATGAGTGTTGAGCCGAGGGCCCTAGGCTCTCGGCTCAGAGTTCTCAGATCTTATAACTTCTTGTTCTTAGAGTTACTATTTAAGGGGGACTTGTGGCAGAGCTGTATTACGATAAGCAGGCTGACCTCACACGTTTGCAAGACAAGACGATCGCTATCATCGGTTTTGGTAGCCAAGGTCACGCTCACGCGCTTAACTTGAAGGATAGCGGCCTGAACGTCATTGTTGGCCTGTATGAAGGAAGCAAGTCGTGGCCGAAGGCTGAGGCTGCTGGTCTGAAGGCGATGACCGTTGCAGAAGCCACCAAGGCTGCTGATTTCGTGATGATTCTGACCCCAGACACGGGCCAGGCTGCGCTCTACAACGAGCACATCGCTCCGTATCTGACCGAGGGCAAAACCCTGATGTTTGCTCACGGTTTCAACATCCGCTACGGTCAGATTGTTCCGCCGGCTGGTGTGAATGTGAGCATGGTTGCTCCGAAGGCTCCCGGTCACCGCGTACGCGAAGTCTACAGCCAGGGTGGCGGCGTACCTGCACTGGTTGCTGTACACCAGGATGCTACCGGCACCGCCTTCCAAGATGCTCTGGCCTATGCTAAGGGTATCGGCTCGACCCGCGCTGGCGTGCTGACCACCACCTTCACCGAAGAGACCGAGACCGACCTGTTCGGCGAGCAGGCCGTGCTCTGTGGCGGTGTTTCGGCGCTGGTCAAGGCTGGCTTCGAGACCCTGGTTGAGGCCGGCTATCAGCCCGAGGTCGCTTACTTCGAATGTATGCACGAGCTGAAGCTGATCGTTGACCTGTTCTATCAGGGCGGTCTGAACTATATGCGCTACTCGGTCAGCGATACCGCTGAGTGGGGCGACTATATTGCAGGCCCGCAGATCATCAACGACCAGACTCGCGCAGCTATGAAGAAGCTCTTGAGCGACATTCAGAGCGGTGCGTTTGCTGAGGATTGGATCGAAGAGAACCACCAAGGTCGCCCGCGCTTCAACGCTGCTCGCCAAGTCGACGTCGAGCACCAGATCGAGCAGGTCGGCAGCAAGCTGCGTGCTATGATGCCGTTTGTGAATCCGCGCGAAGTCAAGCCCGGTACGGGCGGCGCTTAATCCGCTTGGATGCGATCTCTTTGTGGGCGGCTAAGACCGCCCACAAAGAGATCCGCCCAAAAAGATGACGAGATCATGAGCGGCGCAGTATTTGTTTCCTTGGTTAGCCCGCTCTGGTGGGGAAAGAAGAGGTGCATATGCTTGATGGTCTAGTAGAAATAGAAGCCGAACTTAAAGCCTTTGTTGATCCTTATACCCTATCTTTGCAACGTTGTTCAGTTTTGACTGAACCATTCCTTTGACTAAGGAGAGATCTAATCATATGGAGCCTCACGTATCTATTGATCATGTACGCATTTTCGATACAACCTTGCGCGACGGAGAGCAGGCGCCTGGCTGCACTATGACGCTTGAGGAGAAGTTGGAAGTCGCTCGACAGTTGTCGCGTTTGCGCGTCGATATCATCGAAGCAGGTTTCCCAGCGGCTTCCCCTGGCGACTGGGCAGCGGTTCACGAGATCGCCAAGGAAGTTGGCACCCCTGACGGCCCTGTTATTGCCGCCCTTGCTCGCGCTGTGAAGGACGATATCGATAAAGCGTGGACGGCTATTCAGCCCGCTGCTAAAAAGCGCATCCACACCTTCATGTCGACCTCCGACATTCATCTTCAGTATCAGTTTCGCAAAACCCGCGAACAAGCGCTTGAGCTGATCCGTGAGATGGTGAGCTACGCTCGCTCGCTCTGTGATGATGTCGAGTTCTCGCCGATGGATGCCAGCCGCACTGATCCCGAATACCTCTACCAAGTGCTTGAGGTGGCGATCAAGTGCGGTGCAACGACCCTGAATATCCCAGATACAGTAGGCTACGCAACCCCCCAAGAGTATGGCGCAATGATCGCTGGCATTCGCGCAAACGTGCCCGGGATCGAAAATGTGATCATTTCGACCCACTGCCACGACGACTTGGGTATGGCTGTCGCCAACAGCTTGGCTGGTGTCTATGCTGGCGCTCGCCAGATTGAGTGTACCATCAACGGTATCGGCGAACGTGCCGGTAATGCCTCTTTGGAAGAGGTCGTGATGGCCTTGCACACCCGCAACCAGTTCTATGGCGTCGATACCCAGATCGTCACTCGCGAGATCGCCCGTTCGAGCCGCTTGCTCTCGAGCATCATCGGCCTGCCCGTGCCGCCCAACAAGGCAGTGGTTGGTGCCAACGCCTTCGCGCACGAGTCCGGCATCCACCAAGATGGTGTCTTGAAGAACCGCCACACCTATGAGATCATGAGCGCTGAGACGGTTGGCTTAGACGGCAACGAGCTAATCTTGGGCAAACACAGCGGCCGCCACGCCTTCCGTATGAAGCTGAACGCCATGGGCTTGGAGCTGGACAACGACGAAGAGTTCCAGTTGGCCTTCCAACGCTTTAAAGAACTGGCAGACCGCAAGAAGCATATCGACGATCGCGATATCGAAGCGCTGGTCACGGGCAGCACTCAACACACCCCCGAGATCTACAAGCTCAACTCTGTGCAGGTCTCGTGTGGTATGGGCGTGACCCCGGTCGCGACCGTGCGTTTGACTGGTCCCGATGGCCAAGAGCAGATCGCTAGCATGCATGGCACCGGCCCGGTCGATGCGATCTACAAGGCGATCAATAGCATTGTGCAGCGTCCCAACGAGCTGATGGAGTTCGCTATCAATGCGATCACCGAGGGCATCGATGCTGTCGCTGAAGTGACCGTGCGTATCCGCGAATTGGGCGCTCCGCAAGAGCAACAGGGCCAGCGCCAGCACGTCTACAGCGGCTACGGTGTCAATACCGATACCATGGTCGCTGCTGCTGAGGCCTATATGGCTGCGCTCAATAAGCTGATGGCTTCGCGCCAGCAGCGCGCCAAGGCCGAAGAGACCGCCTATGCTGCTGGTTATGACCGCGAATCGCCGACCTATGCGGTCGATGAGTTTGGTCGCAAATAAGAGTTAGAGTAAATCGAGCGTCGATGTCGCGCCGACCTAACTGATTGCGCGATTCGGCGCTTGGTTTTGGATTGAAATTGGCATGCAAACCATTGCCTATCTGGGACCGCCCGGATCGTACAGCGAAGAAGCGGCGTTGCTGCTGGGGAAAGATGAGGCTGAGTACCTGCCCCAAGCAAGCATGCCCGATGTGATCTCAGCGGTCGAAAAGGGTGAAGCGACCAGTGGTGTGCTCCCGATCGAGAATATGCTGGAAGGCAGCGTCTCGATCACCCTTGATAAACTTATTCACGATACGAATCTGCGGATCTCGGGCGAGCTAGTGATACCGATTCGCCAATGTTTGGTTAGCCGCCCCGAGCTGCAGTTATCGGATATTGAGGTGCTCTATGGGCATCCTCAATCGTTGGGCCAGTGTCGTCGTTTTATCGAACGATACTTGTCCAAGGCCGTCACGATCGCTTCTTTAAGCAATAGTGCGGCACCCAGCGAGGCCTTGGCCGACCCGCGACCGGCAGCGGCGATCAGCACGCTGCGAGCGGCTGAACTAACGGGCGCTACCATTTTGGCGCGTGACATCGCTGATAACCTTAGCAATGTGACTCGTTTTGTGGTGTTATCACACCACGATGCCGAGCCGACCGGCGATGATAAAACCAGCTTTTGCTTCGGTTTCGATACCGATGATCGCCCCGGTTCGTTGGTAGGAGCGCTTCAAGAGTTGGCTTATGAAGGTATCAACATGACCAAACTTGAATCGCGCCCAACTAAGGTCGTACTCGGTCTTTACATCTTCTTGGTGGACATCAATGGACACCGAAGCGAACCGCATGTTGCGCGTGCGCTTGAGCGGATCGCCGCTCGAACAGGACTTTTCAAAGTTTTTGGCAGTTACCCTCGTTGGAAGGGTAAAGTGTAACCTTTGAGAACGTAGCGTCTAGGAAACTGTATGCTGACAAAAAAAGAGGTGGTTCCGGCAGTCGCTCTCGGCGAGCGGCTGCCCGCTATTTGGTCATAACGGTAGGCTTGCGTTCAAGATCGCCGGATGTATGACCAAATAGTATAAAAAGGAGCTCCCTGTGCAAATCTTCATCTACGATACAACACTACGTGATGGTACCCAGCGCGAAGGGATCGCGCTGTCGTGTGACGACAAACTTAAAATCGCCCGCGAACTTGACCGTTTTGGTGTTCACTATATCGAAGGTGGTTGGCCAGGTTCTAATCCCAAAGATGCCGAGTTTTTTCGGCGTGTCCGCGAGTTAAATCTTCAGCATGCTCGTGTAGCGGCTTTCGGTAGCACACGCCATGCAAAGAACACTTGCGAGACCGACCCTAATATCCAAGCTCTGGTAGAAGCAGATACGCCTGTCGTCACTCTTGTTGGCAAGAGTTGGACGCTGCATGTTGAAAAGGTTTTAGAGATCACGCTTGAAGAGAATCTCGCCATGATTCGCGATAGCGTGTCGTATTTCAAAGCGCTTGGCAAAGAGGTGATCTACGATGCCGAGCACTTCTTCGATGGTTTTCGAGCTGATCGAGACTATACCCTTAAAACGCTGGAGGCTGCTACTCTGGCTGGTGCCGACTGCTTAACGCTCTGCGACACCAACGGTGGCTCCTTGCCCGAGCAGATTCGCGAGGCGGTGCGCGCTGTCTACGACTACTTGGGCGATAAAGTGCCGCAGATCGGAATTCATACCCACAACGATGGCGCTTTGGCGGTTGCTAACGCCATGGCCGCCGTTCAAGAGGGTGCGAGCCAAGTGCAAGGTACCATCAACGGTTATGGCGAACGTTGTGGTAATATGGATCTTATACCGTTGATCGCAAACTTGCAGCTTAAACTCGGCTACCAGTGTGTGGCTCCCGAGCAGTTACGAGGTCTGAGCGAGCTGTCGAATTATGTGGCGGCGGTTGCTAATCTCAACCCCGATAGCCACGCTCCCTACGTTGGCCGCAGCGCCTTCGCCCATAAAGGTGGTATTCACGTTGCGGCGATCGCGAAGGTTGCCGAGAGCTACCAGCATATCGAACCGACCTTGGTCGGCAATGAGATGCGTGTGGTAGTGAGCGAGCTGGCCGGACGCGGCAATGTGCGTATGCGGGCCGAGTCCTTGGGCTTGAACCTAAACGGCAACGAGCGCGAGGTCTTGCAGCGCATTAAGGAGCTTGAGAATCAAGGCTTCCAATTCGAAGCCGCCGAGGGCAGCTTCGAGATGCTGATTCGGCGTGCCAGCCCCGACTACGAACCGCCCTTCACCTTGCTCGACTTCACAGTGATCGTCGAGAAGCGCAACGGTGGTTCTATGATGGCGCAGGCCATGGTGAAGCTCAAGGTTGGCGATGAAGTGATGCATGTTGCTGCCGAAGGTGATGGCCCAGTGAACGCGCTGGACCTTGCTATTCGCAAGGCGCTTCTACCGCACTTCCCTGAACTGGCCGATGTAAAGATCGCTGACTATAAAGTTCGCATTATCGACGAACACCTCGGAAGCGCCGCTAAGCCGCGCGTTGTGATCGAGACCGCACGTGGCGACGAGCGCTGGAGCACCGTTGGTTGTTCGGAAAACATTATTGAAGCTAGCTGGCTGGCGCTCTGGGACAGTCTGGAATTGCCCTTATTGCGCGCTCGACAAGCGGTGGCCGGCTAGGCGGAACTCTATCCAATACTGGGTGTTCGCTCTAGCGAACACCCCGAGACAAATAGACGATCTGAGGAGTAACTGAAGACATGACCGCTCCACAAACACTGTTTGATAAAGTATGGAATGCGCACATTGTGCGACCACAGACCGCAGAGACACCGGGCGTCATCTATATTGACCTGCACTTGATCCACGAGGTAACCTCGCCTCAAGCCTTCACCCAGCTGCGCGAAAAGGGCTTGAAGGTTCGTCGCCCTGACCTAACTTTGGCGACCATGGACCATAGCACCCCGACGACTCCGCGCAACGAGCTTGGCATTATTCCGGTGCTCGACCCGGTGGCTGCCAACCAGCTCAACCAGTTGGAAAAGAACTGTGCCGAATTCGGTATTCCGCTCTTCAAGCTGGGCAGCGAGAACCAGGGCATCGTGCACATTATCGGTCCCGAGCAGGGCTTGACCCAGCCCGGTATGACGATTGTGTGTGGTGACAGCCACACCAGCACCCACGGCGCTTTTGGTGCGCTGGCCTTCGGTATCGGCACCAGCGAAGTCGCGCACGTGTTGGCGACCCAGTGTCTGATCCAGAACCGCCCCAAGACCTGCGCCGTGCGTGTCGATGGTACCCTGCGCCCGGGCGTTACCGCCAAAGACATCATCCTTGGCATCATTGCTAAGTATGGCACGGGTGGCGGCACCGGCTACGTCTTCGAATATATGGGTTCGGCCATTCGCGCTCTCTCGATGGAAGAGCGTATGACGATCTGCAATATGTCGATCGAGGGTGGTGCTCGCGCTGGTATGATCGCTCCCGACGACACCACCATCAACTATATCGCTGGTCGCCCCTTTGCACCCCAAGGCGAAGCTTGGGAGCGCGCTGTGGCTTACTGGCGCACACTGCCGACCGACGAGGGCGCAGTCTTCGATCACGAAATGACCCTCAACGCCGACGAGCTGGTGCCTATGATCACCTACGGTACCAACCCGGGCATGGGTATTCCGATCGACAAGCCCGTTCCGACCTTCGACGACATGCCCGATGCGGGCAGCCGCCAAGAGCTCGACAAGGCTCTCAAGTATATGGAGCTAGAGCCGGGCAAGCCGCTGCTGGGCCACAAGATCGATATGGTCTTCATCGGTAGCTGCACCAACGGCCGTATCTCTGACCTGCGCCAAGCTGCCAACTTCCTGAAGGGCCGCAAGATCGCCGACAACGTGCGTGTGATGGTGGTTCCCGGTTCGCAGCGTGTGCGCGCCCAAGCCGAAAAAGAGGGTCTGGACAAGATCTTCAAGGAGGCGGGTGCCGAGTGGCGCGAAGCAGGTTGTTCGGCCTGTCTGGCGATGAACGACGACAAGGTGCCTCCGGGCAAGTACGCCGTTAGCACCAGCAACCGCAACTTCGTTGGCCGCCAAGGCCCGGGCGCTCGCACCTTCTTGGCGAGCCCGCTGACCGCTGCTGCTTCGGCTGTGACTGGTAAAGTTACCGATCCCCGCACCATGTTGTCCTAATGTGATCGTTCTTGAGCTATTGCAGCGCTTGTGAAAAGCCTGATTCACAAGCGCTGCCAATAAGGAAGACTCTAAATGGAACCAGTGAAAACTTTTGCGGGCAAGGCCGTTGCTCTGCCAATCGACAATATCGACACCGACCAGGTGATTCCTGCGAAATATCTGAAAGTGACCGACAAGAGCGGTCTGGGTGAGGGTCTCTTCTCGGTCTGGCGCTACAACGAAGACGGCAGCCCCAACCCCGATTTTGTGCTTAATCGCCCCGAATGTGCTGGCGCGACCATTTTGGTTGCTGGCCGCAACTTCGGTTCGGGTAGCTCGCGCGAGCACGCACCCTGGGCGCTGCAAGACTACGGCTTCAAGGCCGTAATCGCCCCGTCGTTTGCCGATATCTTCCGAGGCAACGCGCTCAAGATCGGTCTGTTGCCGATCGCTGTTGATGAAGAAGTTTATCATCAGCTGGTCAGCATGTGCGAAGAAGATCCTTCGACCACCATCACCATCGATCTGCCCAACCAGAAGATCGTGCTGGAAGGCAACCAAGAGATCGGTTTCAATATCGATCCTTTCGCCAAGCACTGTCTGATGGAGGGTGTCGATCAGTTGGGCTTCTTGCTGAAGGAGAAAGACAATGTGCTCTCCTTCGAAGCCAAGAATCCTTCTCGCATTAACACCTTAGCGCCTGCCGCAAACGCCCGCATCTACTAGTTTCGGGCGATCTAGCCAATAGGCGCGGTCAAAAAGCTGCAACAATTAAGCAAAGGTAAGGGCTTTTGTGCTGATCCACAAAAGCCCTTACCTTTGCTTAGACTACGCTATTTTCAGCACATCTCTCTTGTCTCGTTGGCGGTAAAGGTCTCTTCCCTCAAAAGAGTGCCCTGGCGCGTCCGCCTACGGCTATCAGATGGGCTATTTTGCTCCCTACCTCCGATGCGCGTGTGCTAGCCCCGCCGCCCTCTGCTCTTGTTTGCTAATCTGCTTAAAGACGAGTCAACAAAAAATAGTCATGTTCTGCTCTGCTGAAGCCAATAGAAGCAGCGATACCGTTTGTTGTATTTGGGGGCGGCTGCGAGCGCAGTCGATACAGCCCTGTGGCGACGGATTGGCTGTTGGTAGCCGTAGGCGGACGCGCTAGAAGCCTTGTTTGGGCCAGAGACTTCGCCGCTAGCGTGCTGAAGGCATCGAAGCGCATGTGCAAAGCGAGAAGACGCACTGTTGAAGGCCAAAACAGCAATGATTGCCAAAAGAAAAGAGGTGCCGCATGTACAAGCGACACCTCTTAACGATGATCGGTTTTAGCGCTCTCCACAACGATCCTTTCAATCGCGTCTAGCCCTGTACAGCCTAGGGTTCTTGATATTTCTGAAACGTATCGATTAAAAAGGAAACGCCCACCAGCAGAAGAATCCCCGGCCAGATCCACCTCGAAGAGAGGAAGTAGGCCAGACCTGCCGTCCAGATACAGATTTTTAGCGCATCGGTATAGCGCTCTCGCCCAACCGTGCTCAGCAAGAGACACAGACCACCAAGCAAGACGATGCCGGGCCACATGATCCCACGCATCATCAACAAACTCAGCCCGATCAAGAATACACCACACGAGATGCTATCGAGCATTGGGGCGGGCAGCCCGAAGATGGTCGAGTTGAGCGTAGGTTGGTTGGCTTGGTTTGTTTGAGCCATGGGTGGCGTCGTTTGGTGCGCCGAGAGACCTCCATCGCTGGGCACCGTTTGGAAGCTATGCGATGGCCGGAACGCCTCTTGCAGACGGGCACCACAGCGTACACAGAAGGAAGCGTGGCTCGGATTGCTCGCCTCGCAGTGCGGGCAGATCAAGCCTTGTTCTGGAGCAATACGCTGGGTTACGCCACTGGCAACTTGGGTGATGGAAGCGCCACACTCGATACAGAATTGGGCATCGTTTGGAATGGAGGCGCTACAGGTTGGACAAAGCATCAGATCCCTCGTAGGCTTCTTAATCATCTCTTCATCATGACTCTATCATAGATGGCCTTCTGTTGTCATGAGCTTTTTTGGCTATTTTTTGCGCGAGTATGGTAGGAAACAGGCTAGATATGGTATGCTGATGAGAAGAGCAAAAATAGTTGTGTCGCTTACTAATATGTTACCCATGCTCTGTTATATACGCAAGACATAACAACAACGTTGCATGGTTTGGAAATAGTGAGAAACTCACTGCTAAGTTGATTTGTTCATTTGTTGCAAATATTGTGCCACAAGCCAACTTATTTCGCATATAGGGCGTAACTCACGAGCTAGTAGCCTAAAGGAGTAGCATGCCACGTGCAGACCTTGTTTGAGCGATTGGTGGCCCAACTTCGTGCTTGGGGTATGGGCGAACGGGTGATCAAATCGGCCGTAGCAGTGATGCTGGCTTGGGAGCTTGGTTCGCTCTTACCTGGTGGCTCAGAGCACCCCTATTTCGCGCCTTTAGCGGCTTTGTTATCGTTTCAGGTCACGATCGCTGACTCGCTGCGTTTGGCGACGCAACGCATTGTGGGCATTGTGGCTGGGGTGATCTTGGCTTTGGCTATCTCGCAGCTGCTCGGTGTAAGCGTTTGGAGCGTGGGCTTGATCACCTTCTTGGGTTTGGCGCTGGGCTTGCGTTTGCATTTGGCGGCTCAAGGTCTGACCCAAGTGGCGATCAGCGGCTTGATCGTGCTGTTTATTGGCGGCGCAGATAACCTCTCCTACGCGGGCTATCGTATTTTAGAGAGCATTGTAGGCGCTGTGGTCGGGGTCTGCGTGAATATGTTTGTGGTGCCGCCCAGTTATCTCGACGCGACGCAGGGAGCGCTTCAGAAACTGGCCGATGCCCTTGCCGATCAGCTCGATCGTCTTGCTCAAGCGATCGGCCAAGGTTTGCCTCAAGAGCAAGCCCAGAGCGCCCTTGAGACGGCTCGTGGCTTGCAGACACCCTTGAGCGCGGCTCAGGCGATGATGCAGCGGGCCACGACGAATCTTAAGTATCATCCTTTGCGGCATGCCCAAGAAGCTCAAGTCGAGCACTTTCAGGCCGTTATGACGATCCTCGAACATAATGTGATTCAGGTGCGCTCGATTTCGCGCACGCTCTATGAATGCAGCATCGGACGCGATGGATTCGACTGGTCAGAGCCGAGCGATTTAACGCTGGCCTATGCCGATCTCTTGGGCAGCTTAGCTAGGCAGCTGCGGGCCATTCAACAGCTCGAGGCGGCTGATATTGCCGAGGGCAAAGCGGCATTCGCTGCCTTTCGGGCCGCGATCGAGCGAGCGACTACCGAGGGTGCTACCCGTTTCACGCCGCTTACTTGGATGCATTTGGGGGCGCTTTTGGCGACGGCCGAGCGCTTGAGCAATGATTTGGCGACGCTTGGCGCTGCAAGCGAGGCACGCGCTGAAGAGGCTTAGGTGCGGCGCAGCTCGCGCGGGAGTTCGCTCAGCCAGCCCAATTCGAGCACACCCCACAGCCCGATCATAATCGCTTCGGCGGCGTCGTGGCGCAGCGAGGTGGGCTTGGGGGCCTGCGACCAGACAATGATACGGCGCGCCAGTGTATCGGCGTGGTTTTTGGCCTGTTTGCCCTTGCGTTGTTCGCGATCGTAGAGCAGCACGTTGCGCCATGTGTGAGCTTGAATGCTGAGCAAAGCGATCTGACGACGTTCGGCTTCGCGCTCCCACGGAACGGCCAGCGTACCGCCGCCTTCGAGCACAAGCTGTTGCAGGGTTGAGTGTTGATGCAGCAAGCCAGAGACGCCTCTGCGTAGACGTTCGAGCGAACCGAAGTTGTGCGAGCGATACCAGAGCAAGCGCCCTTCGCGGCTGTAGGCGGCTAGGCCAGTGCGCAGCCCGAGATCGACCGCCAGCAGGGCTGGATCAGGCCCGCGTGGAGCAGGGCTTGGTTCAGGGGCGCGAAGGATCGTATAATCATCACTATCGTCGTTCCATTGAAGAGTCATGGTTCCGCCTTAGCAAGAGAGAAGGAAGCGCGCAATGCAGAGACCTGATACCAACCAAACCCATCGTGAAGTGCTTGAACAGCCTCGCCGCCAAGAACGACGCTGGCTTATTCTCCAAGTTGCGCTCGTTGTTTCTCTGCTGCTGCATATGGTGACGATCGGCTGGCTTGTGGGTGTGCGTTCAGCTCTGCGTGCTGAGCTTGATACACTGGCGACGGCGGTGGTGTCTGCCAAGCAAGAGAAGCTGCGTTACGACTTTCGGATCGACCAGACCCTACCCATCAGGCTCGATGTGCCCGTCGACCAATCGATCGAGGTTCCTATCCAGACTGAAGTGCGGATTAAGCAGCAAGTCGATCTGCCGATCTCGACTTCGTTGGGCACGTTTAACATTCCTATTCCGCTCGATGTCACAGTTCCGGTGAGCACCACTGTGCCGATCGAGTTTCATCGTACCATTCCGATCTCGACCAGTGTGCCGATCAAGTTCGATGTGCCGATCGAACTCGATTTAGGATCGCCCGAGTTCGCGAGCTACCTTGATCGGCTCCACGACGCGCTCTTAACAATGCGGGCACGTTGGTGAATTATACTGCTTTAATGCGAAACCTCGCGCATCATGCCGATCGAAGCGATGGCCTGCAGAATCGCTATTTGCATAGTTTGCAAGCTCAACGGTTGCTCTTCTATTTCGATACGTGTTCTATCGCTATGCAGATGTGCTTGAACGCTCTCTAGGCTGCTTCGGTGCCATTTGAGCTCGAAGCTTGTTAGGTAGAGCTGTTGATTGCCAGCGCCGATCCGCTCTTCGAGGCTGCGACACAGAGCGTACAGCTTTGCCATTTGGCAGCTTTGCTTCGTGCGTAAGCAGAGCAGCGCTAGATCTGAGAGCAATGTGAGCAGGTTCAGATAATCTGCCTGTTTACAGGCGATCATCGCGCTTTCTATGAGCGCCTCTTGCGCTAAGACATAATCGCCTTGTTGCGACCATAATGTTGCCAAAAAGTGCTGACTGTAGGCGATACCAGCTTGGTTTTTGAGCAAACGATAGTTAGATAAGAGCTCTTCGATCTGTTTGATGCTCTCTTGACGATTGTGATTGTACTTGATACGTTCGTAAAGCAAACGACAACGTTCGGCGAGCGCTAGACGCTTGATGGCCTGCATCAAAAAGGCGGCACTCTGGAAGCCTTCATAAGCGTGGCGCAGATCACCTTCAACAAGAGCTACCTGAGCCATCTGGTAGAGGGCGTAGGCGCGCAAGTCGCGTTCGTTGAGTTGTTGGGCCTGTGAGAGTGCACTCTGATAACAAGCGGATGCTGTATGGGTGTCTCCTAGCAGTTGTGCGAGCTGACCCTCATGCAGGCGTAGCCAAGCCTCTTGGTGCTGGTTCGGGTGCTGCTGAAAGATGCTTTGAGCTTGGTAGAGAAAGTTTTGGGCTTTAGAGAGCTGGTTTTGTAGCAGGCTCAGCTCAAGCAAGTAGCGGTAGCTCTGCCCTTCACCGTACCAATTTTCGATAGTTTGAAAGTGATCCAACGCTTCATGTAAAGCCGGCGCGGCTTGGGCGTAGTCACAACGATACAGCGAATACCTCGCTTGGGCCAAGAGCGCTTGACCTAGCAGAAAATATCCACCTAACTCGCGACAGAGCTTGATACTTGTGCTGAAGTAAGCTGCAAACTCTTCTTGTTCCTCCATAACGGGCGCAAGCCGTACAAAGGCGTTGAGAATCTGGGCTTCGAGCTGAGGGTTTGGCTTGTTGTTTAACAGTTGTAAGGCGTTTTGGAATAAGGTATAGGCCAGTTCAAACTCTGAACGCTGGCTTGCGATTCTGCCCATCAGGCCCAATGCTTCAACTTCAAGATGCGTTAAACCTAGGCTTCTACAGATCTGTATGGCTTGATCGAGCAACTGCTTGGCTTGGACTTCGTCCCCTAGTTGATAGGCGAAGTGAGCGGCACCACACAGCAGGTCGGCCTGCAGCGCCGAGTCTGCGGGCTGGCTTAGATCGAGCGCGATACTAAGCCAATTATGGCCTTCATAGCTTTGATATTGCAACTCCCATAGGCGCCAGAGCGCACTACACAGGCCTAAGATAACCTGCGGATCGCCTGTTGGCCCGCTCTCGCGAATCAAGATGGCTTGTAAGTTCGCGTTCTCTTGCGCCAAGCGCTGCAGTAACTCTGCTTGCTGTGGCCCATGCAGATCGTGGCGCAGTTGTTCGGCCAAGCCAATGAAGAAGCTGTTCTGTCTTTGCTGCAGATCGAGCAGCTTTTTTTGTTGTTCGACCTGTTCAAGCGCAAAGATGCGAATCGGTTCATAGATCGCAAAACGCAGTTCGCCTTCGCCGCTGCTCTGTTGATAGAGCAGATTGTGATCGAGCAAGCGGGCCAGCGGGTTGGTGGTGTGGCAGATTGCATGACTATCGTTGGCGTTATCCATCATAGCGATAGCTGCATCGAGTGTGCAGCCATGCGGGAAGATGGCCAGAGCTTGTAAAAGTTCCTGTTCTTGCGCTTCTAATCGCTGGTAGCTCGCTTCGATACACGAGCGCATGGTGCGTCCATCGCCTTGCTGAGCAGAGGTGGGCTGGCTTAGCAGGGTGAGGCTGCCTTTGAGGCGCTGGAGCAATTGCGGAAGCGAAAAGATTGTGACCCAAGCAGCTGCAAGTTCGATCGCCAGCGGGTTGCCGTCGAGTTGCATACAGATGTTTACGACTATATGAATATTTCTTTTGTTAAGTTCAAAATGAGCAGCATGGCTCTGTACTCGCTCGGCAAAGAGTGCGATGGCAGGCACATGGTACAGCTCCTCTAGTGAAGTGCTGTTTTGTAACTGTTGTTGGCTTGGCAGTGCCAAAGGGGGGCACTTGCAGAACCTGCTCGCCCATAATGCGCAGTCGGCTGCGGCTGCTGATCAGCATCGAGAGGCCCGGTAGATGCTGCAACAGGTGGCCCACAATCGACGCGATGCCCAGCAAATGCTCGCTATGGTCGAGCACAAGCAGCATGTTCGAGCCGCTTAGGGCTTGTACAAGCGTATGCAATTTGTCGTGTTTGCCTGAGAGTTCGATATGGAACAGATTGGCTAGAGCCGGAATGAAGTCAGCCACTTGTTGTAGCTGTGCGCAGTCGAGGTAGTAACAGCCGTTGGGATAGAACGCTCGGCATTCGCTGGCGATCTGGAGGCTGAGGCGGCTTTTGCCGACCCCGGGACTCCCTACAATGCTGACCAAGCGCGTGCCACTGCGTAGGCTTTGCAGCGCTCGACCCAGTTCATATTCGCGCCCGATCAGACGAGTAAGTGGTGTGGGTAGATTCGTGCGTTTGAGCGCTTGCTCGTTACGGGCGAGCGCCAACAGATCCGTTTGGGCCGCTGTTGGAATGGCTAGTTCAGTTAGGATCCGTTGGACCATTTGTTGCGAGGGACGAAGATCGTTGCTTTCGATCTTCCGCAAGGTGACGACAGCGCAATTGATGCGTTCGGCTAAAGCAGATTGAGTAAACCCTTGAGATTTTCGTTGATGTTTCAACCACTGCCCAAATGTTGCGAACTCCTGCATTCCAAGCTCCTCAATAGCCTCTGTACAAGCATGAATCTGGAAAAGAGTAGGGGAGCTTTACCGTAATTATTGGCTTGATACACGACATAATGGTATATATTGCCCCTAAATACGCTAGTAGTATCTCCTCCTTGTGATATTCGTCTCTATTGCATATTGTGTGCCGCGATTCGATATATCTATCCTTAAAAAACGGTTTGTTCATTGTTGCAGTTGATATGAGCGATTTGTTAAAATGAAAAACTTGTTTGTTGTTTTTTACTTGTTTTTAACAAAATGAGCTTATTAACCTTTCTTTGAGGAAAAGAGTGATAGAAAGTGATAGCGCTGAGGGGTGATTACTATATCAGAGTCTAGGATTGCTTTGGTGCTGAAAGTAAGCGTTTGGGAATCTGGTATAGATGCGGAAATTGGATTAATATTGGAAGAAGCGCCCGAGAACTGGGTACTTATTTACGATGTTATGCGGTAAATATAGTAGCTCAGAGAGCAAAAAAATGTACAGTGATCCTGAGAGCTGCTACCCCTTATGAGCGCTTATGATTGAAAGGAGAAACAATGTAAACGATACCGATCGATATATTGAGACGGACATAAGCGGGGTACTATAGCTGAAATGGTGGCCCAACTTTTGCCAGTCCTTGCTTTAAATTCGCTTTGTTGATAGCAGAGATCTCAAAGTGATAGGTAACAGTATCGTCTGGTTGTGCATGCAATTAGACGAAGCAGGATAGCGCATATGATCTCGTCGTTCTCAGGATCCCAGCCCTACCCATGGTGGACCTCTCGACCTTATACCCGACCTGTAGGACACAGTTTGATCGACAGTTATGGCCGTTATGTGTATGTTGATCAGCTCTATGCGGCACTGTGGCATAGCGCCGATCCAGCTTCGTTAGAGGGCGATAGTATCTTTCAATACTATTGTGATTCGACGGCTATTCTTGATCTAATTTCGCATGCTGATCGCTATAGTTTTAGTTCAACTCGTGTGCAGGCGTATCGCGTCGATGGAAGTTGCTTTTCCGTCGCACTGCGCATCGAGACCTTGACACTGGCACAAACAAAACATTATCTCTGTAGCGTTTTTGATCTGGCCTCAAACGAGACCGCTAGCCTGTTAGACCAACCGCAAGCCCTTTCGTATTTGGCCTCTCAAGCCTCTACCTGTGCACTTTTTCAGCTTGTGCCACATGCTGTCTACGCCTTAGAGTTAGATGCCGTTAGCCCACAAGTCACTGAGCTGTGCGGGGTTTCGTTGCTGGAGCTGCAAGAGGGAGCGAACCTTTTGTTACAGCGGATTGACCCACACGATCGTAAGCTGCTGTTGCGGCGTTTAACAAACTATCAGCAGCGTCGAGAGCCTGTTCGTTTTCAGTTTCGCTATCAACATCCGAGCAAGGGCCAAATTTGGATAGAAGCCTTTTTATGGCCGCAAGATCCCAACTCAGCCGATTCGAATCTGTTCTGTTTTGCGCAAGATATCACCCATCAGATTCCCATTAGCATACGTCAGCACCTTAGCGCGTTAGCAGACGAGGCTGATATGCTCGTCACCCTCGACCCCGATTTGCGGATCGCAGAGATGAATTCGGCTGCGCGACAGGTTTTTCAGATCTTTGGTGATAATTTGATCGGTCGAGATTTCGCAGCTATCTTTCCGTATATCGATCAAGATTATAGTTTGGGCCAGCTTCGACAGATTCTGCAAGAAGAGGGTTTTTGGAAGACTCGTTTTGCTTATGTTCCTCAGCGCCGTTCGGAGTTGGTGCTCTTAATGCGTAGGTCGCATCGTTCTGGCGCTAACACAAACAGCTTGGCCTCAGCTTCGCAGGTATTGTTCAGCTCGCATGCGACAGGTTTGGCGCATTTTGTCGGCGGCTTGGCCCACAACGTCAATAATCTATTGATGATCATTATGGGTTATAGCGAACTGATTCAGGCTCAAGTTTCGCCGAACGGAGTGCTTTATAAGGATCTGCAACATATTTATATGGCAGGCGATCAGCTGCGGATGTTGGTAAACCAACTGCAAGCCTATGGTGGAATACAAGACCTCTCGCCCAGCTCGGGCGATTTGGGGCAATTATTACGGGCGCTGGAACGTGATCTATGGCGTGAATTGCCCTCAGATATCACCCTTCAGTTCGAGCTTGAGCCGCAGCTTCCACTGGCCTATATCGATCAAGCCAAACTTGGAAATGTTATTGTCGAGTTGATCAAGAACGCCTGTTATACGATGAACAATACGGGTACGATCGTATTGAGCCTGCGGCGGGTGAGTAGTCAAGACTTGGTTTTGTATGATTTGCCTGCTCAGATCGACGAATCTTTCATCATGTTGCGGATCAGCGATACGGGCAGTGGCATGGACCTTGAGACTCAGCGCCAAGCCTTCGAGCCATTTTTTACTACCAAAGAGCTGGGCGAAGGTATGGGCTTGGGTCTTGCGATGGTATATGGCATTATCGACCAGAGTGGTGGCGCAATTGTTTTAGAGAGCGGCCTGAATCAAGGCACGAGCGTTGTGATCTTTCTGCCTAGTGTAAATACGTGATATGAATATTCGGTGGAACTTGGCTATGTTTGTACTATGAGATTTTGCGCGATGGCACGAAATCTCATAGTACTTTTTGCCAGCTATTTCGTTGTTGTCACATGGTAAGCGTATGTCTCTGAAGCGGATTGCTATCATACGACATCTGTTTCTGCTGCTTTGTTTTCAATGGTGCATTGTTAGGCAGTGAGGAGAGACAATGAAGTTTTGCATTGTTGAGGCTCGACGATCCTCGCAGTGATCGAGCCCGAATTGCTGGGCGGGATATTGATAGCCGGAGGCGGACGCGGTTGGGAACGCATGGGAGCTAGCGACCTTTCCGCCGAAAATAAATAAGGTATGTAAGATCTGAGAGGCATCAAAGGGTGCCTCTTTTGTGTAGCAAAAAAGCGCAATATTTCGAAAAACAAGCGACGGACTCGCGTGGTATAGTGAACAGTGTTGAATATGAAACTCGTGAATCGCTGAGCGAGCACGATCTCGTTGCTGCGCTGATGCTAAAGGAAGGGCCTATGCAGGAGTGGAGCATCCTTCGTTATGACCCTGATCTGAAGATCGATTTTCTGCATGCCTTCTATACCAAGCATGCCTATCCGGTTCATAGCCACGACTACTATGTGGTCTGTCTGATCGAGCGCGGCGTTCAGTCGTGCGTTGCCGGGCGCTCGAAGGATATCACGCTGCCGGGCGGGATTATTCTGCTCAATCCAGGCGAGCCGCATTCGGGCGAGTCGGCCAGCGACGATGGCTTCGAGTATCGAGCGCTCTACCCAACCTGCGAGCATATGCAACTGGTGCGCCAAGGGCTTGAGGGCAGCTTTCACAGCGATCTCTCGTTCGATACGGTTCGGCTGTATGATCATGAGTTGGAGGGCGCCTTGCGGCGTTTGCACCTAGCGCTGCACCAGCCTGCCAGCGCGTTTGAGCGCGAGAGCCGCTTTGTTTGGGTTGTCACCCGTTTGATGCAGCGCTATATGCGCCCTGTGCCGCAGCAGGAACGCCTCAAGCTTGAGCCTGACGCGATCAAGCGTGCCAAAGCCTATATCGAAGCGCACTACGCCGAAGGAGTCTCGCTGAAAGAGATCGCAGCCGAGGTGGCCCTGAGTCCTTATCACTTTTTGCGCGTCTTTCGCGATCAGGTCGGTATGCCGCCTCATGCCTATTTGGAGACAGTGCGGATACGGGCAGCGCAAAGCCTCCTAGAGCGGGGCGAAGCCTTGAGCCAAGTGGCTCAGGCGACTGGCTTTTCGACGCAGGCTCACTTTACCGACCGCTTTAAGCGCATTATCGGGGTGACCCCCGGACGATACGTACAGCACTATCAAGTTTTTTAAGCATGGAAGAGCGTGATGCAAACCCGCAGTAATGGCATTTTTTATGGATGGGTGGTTGTTGGAATAACGATTTTGATGCTGTTGGTGGGCGCGGGTGTGCGTAGTATGCCCGGCGTCTTTTTGTTGCCGATCGAGCAAGAGACCGCTTGGAGCCGCTCTGCGATCACGATGGCGGCTTCGGTCGGTTTGCTGCTCTATGGCTTTAGCGGCCCTTTCGCTGGCTGGCTCTTGGTGCGCATGAACCTGCGCTGGCTGTCGGTTTTGGGCCTGCTTATGACCGCGCTCAGCTTGGTACCGAGCATCTTTTTGCAAGCGGCATGGCAGCTAACCGTGCTGTGGGGCTTTTTCGGTGGGGTAGGAACCGGCATGGTCGGCAGCGTTTTGAGCGCGGCGGTGGCGGCCCGCTGGTTTGAAGAGCGACGCGGTTTGGTGGTCGGTATGTTCGGCGCCTCGATGTCGGCGGGCCAGCTGATCTTTGTGCCGCTGCTGGTCTGGTTGGGCGAAGTGGTCGGTTGGCGCTACGGCAGCTTGGTCCTTGGCTTGATCACCTTGGCGATCATTGTGCCGACCGCGATCTGGCTGCGCGACAACCCCGCCGAGATCGGTTTGCAGCCCTACGGCGCTAAGAGCGATGCAGCCTCGATCGCCAAAAATGCCGCCCCCGCCGAGCCTGCAGGCGTGGTGATGAGTCGGGCTGTGCGTTCAAGCGACTTTTGGCTCTTGACGATCACCTTCTTTATCTGTGGGGCGACCTCGAACGGTTTGATTGGTACCCACTTGATCGCGCACGCTACCGAGCATGGCATCGCACCCAGCATGGCGGCCACCAGTATGGTTCTGATGGGTTCGATGAACTTTGTGGGCACGATTATCTCGGGCTGGCTGACCGATAAGTACGATCCGCGCAAGCTGCTCTGCATCTACTACGGCTTTCGCGGCATCTCGCTGCTCTTTCTGCCCTTTGTACACAGCCCGCTCGGCCTGGCCTTCTTTGCGATTTTGTTCGGGCTCGACTATATCGCGACCGTGCCGCCGACCACGCTCTTGATCGCTCGTATCTTTGGTAGCAAGAACGTCGGTACGGTCTATGGCTGGGTCTTCTGTGCTCACCAGATGGGCGCAGCTCTGGCGGCCTTCTTGGGTGGCGTGGCGCGTGAGCAGTTGGGCGATTACGGCGTGGCCTTCTTGGTGGCGGGTGTGATCGCTTTGGCGGCGGCGCTTTTGGCGGTCAATATTCGCCGCCCTCAGCAGGCTCCGGCCCTTACAGCCGAACAAGCCTAAAATCGACTTTAACCAAACAGAAGGGATTGAGCCAGCAAGCGCTCAATCCCTTTTTAATTGCTCTCAACTTTTATGCTTGTAGCTAGACTCCGTAAGTGATAAGCGAGCTATGGAGCGGTGCGCACTTGGGCTACGATGGAGTGATCTATCTGATAGGAAACCTGGATCTAAGCGACCCTTATCGCATATTGTGTCGTCTGGTCGATCGGCTTAGTGAGCGGGCCTATTTTTATCATCACAACGCACGAATGCTTCCCACAGCTATCTATTAGTGTGCTGCTGAAGCTGAAGGGATCAGCTTGCGGCTCAACTATCGCTTGCTTTCTGGCGAAACGATCGGACAGCAGCTATCGTTTTCGCATCGATCGCCAGAAGGCCGCTTTATTCAGGCAGATCTGCCGGACCTGTTTTATATGAGCAGCGATCTGTACTTTCCCACGCGGCGAGATCGCTAGCTACCATTCGGCCCTTAGCGCGTCCGCCTACGGCTACCAACATCCCGCCCAACAAAACAGGGCGCTCGCTGCCCGTGTGGCAAGACCGCTTGCAAGAGGGGAAGAACGATCTGGAAAAGAAAACGAAAAAGAGTTGTGTGAACTTTCGCTCTGTCGCGCGAAAGTTCACACAACAAAAATAGTAACATTCCACTCTGTCGAAGGCCAAATAGAAGCAATCAAGCGGATTTGGAATGAAGTATATCAGGCTTCGCGCGAATCGAGCATCAAGTCGTCTAGATCGAAGACTTTATCCTTGGCGCTCGGTCCATATGAGCGAATACCGATCGGAACGCGGAGCTCTTCTTCCAAATAGGCCAACAGCTCGTCGCTACTGGGGATCTTTTGCAAATGTGGCCGATAGCTGAAGAGATTCTGTGTTAAAACTTCTTGATATTCGAGCGAAGGACTAGGAGCCACTTCTAGCTTGTGAATCGGCCCGTCTTTTGAAATATATTCGCTAACAACCTGAAGCGTGGGCAACCTAGTAACCCGATCGAGACAGGTGACCGCCAACATATCGAGTGGCTGCACTAGTTCGAGCGCGTAGCGTAAGAGCACCATATCGAGCCAGCCGACGCGAAACTCCTCTTGCCAAGGGTTAGTGACATTGCGCGCGTCGGGCAGCAGATGGCTCAAGGCCATATCGTAGCTTGGCATAGGCCCAGCTCCGTGGCGAGTCATATAGGCGCGTGTGATCCCGATCCGGCGCAAATCACCCTGGAAGCAGCTCTCGTTTAGCAAGCACTCGGCATTTGCCAAGGTGGTTGTGCTCCAAGTGGTGTAGGGGTGGAATCCGTACCACTCATCGAGTAGCACCCCTTGGGCGCCTTCGAAGATCACGCTGCCGGGCTGCTGCAAAATCGTCGTTAGATATCCCTCATCGACGATCTTAACTCGTCTAGCTAAGTATTCATAGCGTTCGTACAGCCAATCGACCCAGGTGACATCGAGCACGGGCACCTGTTCGGCCTCAGCGGTTTCGCTTTTGGGAAGCTCGGGCAATAATTGACGTAGCTTTTCGAGCGCGCGGGCCCGAATAAAGTAGAGCTTTTCGCGTAGCACTTTGGGGTCGAGCAGATCGCCTGCAAAGAGCACTCGATCTCCATATTTCTGAAAATCGGCCATGGTTTCGCCGATCCCCACCCCACAGCTGCCGTGGCGTTTGTCTCCGCGTGCCAGCTCACGCAAACGCGTGATCGCGCGTGTAAAGGGTGTGATCACCAAGGCTCGCCGATCGATCGTGAGCTTCTCGAAGGGGTTTGCGATGCCAAGCTGTCGGAGATGCTGTTCTTCGGCAAGCAGACCGAGCGGCTCGATCAGCATAAAGCGCGAGAGATGTGTAGCGGCACCAGCAAGGGTGCCGCTTCCAAACTGCGAGAAAACATGTTCGCGGCCACTCTCAGATTCAAATACTCGGTGGGCTGCTTGGGCACCTCCGTTGTAACGTACAACTGTGTGTGCATTGGTATAGCGAGTAAGGGCGTCAACGATCGATCCTTTGCCAGCATCGCCGAAACCGAGATCAACTGTGAGTAGTACGCGACTTGTCATAACTTACAACCTTCCATCAAGATCATCATGAGAAGCACCATCTTCTAAAGCAAGCAGTGTGCCGCTTGCTTGAGGAAGCGCTTTGGGTGTGCTTTTTGCAAAGCGGGTGAGTGCGTTACTAGCTGCTTGTATAGCTTGTTTATCTGCACCTGCTTTGTGCAGATCGCTCTCACCCAAGGCAAGCGAAGCTAAGCTGCCTTCGCACAGCCCAATCGTAAGCGCGATTGTTTCGCAAACGGCGTCCGCATCCTCTAACAGCAAGATCCGCTCTTGCAGTAGATCGCGCCAAGCGTGTTGCACTTCGCTGTTTTTGCCATGCGATGTGTTGGTGGGGATGATGTGAAAATGGTGATACCGCTGATTGAGTTCACTCACAACGCTATCAAGGCTCAGTGCTTGCGATAGCTCGTCACCGATATGATGGCGTACTTGATCTACATTGATATAAGGATACGGCTTCTCATCGCCGATTGTGAAGAGATAGCCTTTTTTAGCGCGTTTCTCGTAACAGTCGATGCTGGTGTGATAGGCCATGTAGTAGAGCGCAAGCTCATAGCTTTCGAAAATCTGTCCTCCACCACCGCCCTCAATATAAATTTTACCTAAGTTGTCGTCCATTTCAAGCCCCGATTCGAACTGTCCGATCTGAATCGGCACACTATCGCAATAGGCATCGCCGATCGCACCGAACAGAATTTGGGGGTCATCGACATAGCCACGTAAGAGCAGCACCCGCATCAGCGAGCCGAGTTTCTGTTGCAACACCCGTGGCACCGTTCCCATTGAACCGGTTACATCGAAGATGATCGCGATCGCGACCGATTGCGGGTGCATGTCGCTATCACGGCTTTCGCGCGTCTTGCCGAAGATATGCATCTCGGGGTGAACCGCGACCTTGCCCGTACTGCGCACATGTCGATCGTAATCGAAGGCGTTGGTTTTGCGCGCTTTGCGCTCGGCTTGGCGCGCGGCGAATGCTGCATCGCTCCAGTTTGAGTGTCCCATAGTTGTCTCCTTGTACGTGTGAAACTAGACCAGATTGATGGCCGGGAAAGGGCGAAAGCGGGCCGGGCCGTAGAGTTTCTCTAATAAGGTGCGAAAGTCGTCGAAAAGCTGCCATGCGTTGCCGTAGCGTCGATGGGGCGCGGGGATGAGACACGCCCGTAAGAGCGCTTGCATAGCCTTCGGAACAGCAGGGCTTAACTCGTCTAGCTCGTGTTTGGCTCCCAAGAGATGCAACATACAGCGGGCTGCCATATAGAGATCGGTCGCAGGCTGAGCGGGCAGCTTTTGCAGCACCTCGGGCGGATAATCGGCTTTGTGGCTTGGGCTGATACTGCGAATACGCTCGCCGATCGGCACGCTATAACACCAGTCGATCAAGATCCCGTTGTGATCGCGCGGATCGATCAGAATGTGGCAGGGCAAGACCGCGCCGTGTACCAAACCGAGCTGGTGGGTTTTGGCCAGGGCGGCCAAGACCCGGTTGAAGATCCACGCGGCGTCGGCCAAGTCGAGACCCTTGGGAAAGGCTTTGATCACGCTGCTGAGCGTAAAGCAGCCCTCGATCTGGCCCAACAGATTGACGCGATGGAGTGCGCCTTGCTCGCTCTTCCACAAAAAGCTTTCGTACAGTGATGGAAAGTGACCGCGCAGTGGGTCGCCATGCAAGCCCCGTTCAATGCGTTGGAGCGCCGCAGCCTCGGCCTCCATCAGATCGTTGTTTTGGCCTTTGCGCACCACTTTTAGCAGCAGCTTCTGGCCGTTATCCACCAGTGGATAGAGCGCGCAGAGATCACCCTGCCACGGTTCGTTATAGCTGACAAAATGACCGAAAGGCGTATTCAGATCGAGCGTAATGCTTTTGCCGTAGACACCTTGGCTGAGCTGCGCTTGGGCTTGCTGATACCATTCGTTGATCTGACGCAGTGCCTCTTGGGCCGCGATCTGCTCATGCGGGTGCAGATCGGGGTGTGCCTGAGCCACCAATTGGTGGTATTTGCGTCGCAAGGCGCTACGCTGGTCGCCGTCGAGCGTTCCAAAGAGCTGACTCGGTTGGCTTATTTGTTGGAGCTGTTCGAGCAGATCGGCGAGATTGGACTGCATCGCTAAACCTCGTTTGTACCTGTTTTTGGCAATAAAAAGCCAAAGGTCGCTCTTCCAAGAGACCCCAAAACAAGCGTTACTATCGAAGTATTCTTGATACTCGAATTAGTGTTTAATTTACACTAACAATATAGTGTATAAATGACAAAAAGTCAAGTGGCAAATGTTGTTTCCAGCCGAATCCGTTTGAGAGCATTCGCGTATCGCTACAACATATTTTGGTAAACAGCTTCAGCAAGCCTTGAAACCACATTCGTGTAATTCGTTTGGCGCTCTAGTTGGCGGTTTGTTCTCTTCCATCCATGTGCTCTCAACCGCGTCCGCCTTCGGCTACCAACATCCCGCCCTCCAAAAGAGGCTTCTATCTGTGTGGAGAAACCACCTCACAACCGGCGAGCTTTCGTAGTGCCGGAAGACAAAACACGGGAAAGCAGCAAAAGAGGCAAATTTCATTCTCTTGAAGCTCAAATGGCCTATTCTAAATTTCAGCGATCTGTTATACTTAAACCTACCGAAAGCCTTTTGTATAGGACAACCAGCTTATGAGTGCTGTACGCTCCAATGCTGTTGCTATCGAATCCCAAAACGTCGACTTGATTTTTGGGCCAGGTGCCGGTGTTTTCGACCTCTCCTATAGCTTGCCCGAAGGTTCGATCCTCGGTATGATCGGGCCGAGCGGCTGTGGCAAGACCACGACGGTTCGCCTCGCCTTGGGCCTGTACGCACCCCAAAAAGGCCAGTTACGGGTTTTGGGCAAACAACCAACCAGCTTCACCCCCGAAGATCGCGAGCAGATCGGCTATATCCCGCAACAGTTTGTGCTCTACCCCAACCTAACCGTAGCCGAGAACGCAAGCTTTGTTGCCTCGCTCTATGGGCTATCGGGCCGAACCCAGCGCAAGCGTCTCAACGAACTTTTGGCCTTTGTAGAGCTCTACGAGGCCCGCAATCGCTTGGGCAGCCAGCTCTCGGGTGGTATGCAGCGCCGTCTAATGTTGGCTGGCGCATTGATGCACGACCCCGCTCTTTTGTTTGCGGATGAGCCGACCGCTGGTATCGACCCGGTTTTGCGTGGCCGCTTTTGGGACTACTTCCGCCAGTTGCGCGACGAGGGGCGTACTCTATTTATCACCACCCAAGTTGTGAGCGAGGCGGTTTATTGCGATCGTGTCGCCGTTATGCGTCGTGGACGCTTATTGGCGGTCGATACGCCTGAAAACCTCAAACGCAAAGCGATGGGCGGCGAGATCATTCAAATGGTCTTAGAGGACCCCAACCGTGTGCGAGAAGCGGTCTCGATTTTGAGCCGCTACGAACCGGTCAAAGCTGTTCGTACGCTGTCGGATCAACCGGGTTACTTACAGGTTACGGTCGACGATGCGGGCGAATGGATGCCCGAGGTGCTGAACGTCTTGGAGGACCCGGACGGCCCTGCGATCACGGTTTCGAGCGCGGGCGAGTTGCCGGTCAGTTACGACGACGTCTTCATTCGGATCATGCAGCAGGAGGACGCCAATGAGCAGTACCAATCCGCCTGAGCGCTCAGTCCAAACGGCCAGCCCTGTAAAGCGACCACGCTTTGCGCTCACGCGTTGGCTGATCCGAGTACGCGCCTATTTGATGAAAGAGCTCTACGAGCTGCGCCGTCAACCGCTCTTGATCTTGAGCTTGGTCGGTGGCCCGCTGCTGGTATTGCTCTTATTTGGCACAACCTTCCGCAATAGCAATCCGGTTTTGCGCACCGTTTTGATCACGCCGCCGGGGGGTGTGCCAGGCATCTCGATCGACCAAATCCGTGCTTTGGCTGGTACAAATTTCCAAATCGTTGGGGTGAGCGAGGATCTTGATAGTGCCCAGGCCCAGCTCGATAGCGGCGAGATCGATGTGATTCAGGTTTTTCCCGACGATGTGATGGGCATGGTGCAACGTGGCGAAAGCCCGCAGATCTCGTTCCTCTCAAACGCGATCAACCCCGTCACCGAGGGCTGGATCCAATACCTCGCCTACGCCCAAGTGAACGAGATCAACAAGGCCTTCTTGCAGCAGCAGACCGAGACTGCCCAACAAGAAGCCTCTGGAATTAAGCTGCGTCTGGTCGATACGCGCGTCCAGATCCTCGAGCTTGAACAACAGACAACACCCGAAAAGCAGCGCGAAGCTCAAGAGGATTTGCGCACGCTGCGAGCCGATCTTGAGCGCCTTGAGAGTCAGCTCCCTCGCCAAGAGACCAGTATATTGGCTAAAATCGATTTTGCAGACCTGCGTCGTCGAATTGACATAACCAAGGAGAATATCGATCTGATCGATCGCTCGATCAGCGATGGCACGCTCGATCAGCATTTGAATAAAGTGCGCGATACCAACCAAGAGTTGGCCCGTATCGAGGAACTGCTGAACCTATTTATCGAGCTTCCCCCCGATCGCGTGGTGGCTCCCGTTCGCCAGACCTACAGCAACCTGCGCGGCCAAGCCTATCAAGCGGTGATCTACTATACGCCCGGCGTTTTGGCCTTGCTGGTGCAGCATACCGCCATCACGCTCGGTGCGCTGGCCTTAATCCGCGAGCGTTTGTTGGGTGCCTTCGAAGTCTTCAGAGTCGCGCCAGTGAGCATAACGCAGCTATTGCTGGGCAAATACATCGCTTATACCTTGTTTGTGGCTTTGATGACAGCCCTGATGGTCGGTGGTCTCTATCTGATGGGGGTGCCTTTCTTAGGTGATATGCTTCAACTGGCCTTGCTCTGCTTCCTGTTAACTCTGGCCTCGTTGGGTATAGGCTTCTTGATCTCGGCGGTGTCATCTTCCGATAGCCAAGCTATTCAGTTAGCGATGATCACCTTGCTGCTGTCGATCTTTTTCAGTGGCTTCTTTATCTCGCTCGATAGCTTCGCCCTGCCAGCACAGATCATCAGCACCATCATCCCTATGTCGCACGGTGTGAGCGGCCTGCAGAATCTCATGCTGCGCGGCATTTCGCCTTCGTATCTGGCTTGGGTGGCGCTTGGCATTTTAACGCTTATCTCGTTTGTGGCGGTTGTGCTTATCACACGCCGTCAGCTCGCCAAGGCTTAATACCAAATCCGTTTAAAGATGTGCATTCTCTTCGCTCAGAAAAACGAAAAGCCGGGAAAGATCTAGTCACGTTCCGCTCTGCCGAAGGCCAAAGAGAACCTAATCAACCGGATTTGGTACAATTTAACCTTCAGTAGATCTTTGTTGCCTTCGCTTTCTCGCTTGCGAACAGGTGCGTCGCGTTTGAGCCGGCTTGGTGCTTGCACCAAGCAGGTCGCAGCGATAGCTGCGAGATAACCCACGCTGGAGATGCTTGGCCGAGTTTGTAGCCGTAGGCGGACGCGGTTGAGCACTTTTTTGAGGGCGAGACCTTGCCGTATGCTACCTTGCAGACGAGCTGAGGGGATTTTGGGGAATAAAGAGAGGAGAGTGGTCAGACAACCACTCTCCTTTTGCTATGTCTTTTGTTAGCGAAGCATTAGTCTGCAGCGGTGCGCAGATCTTGGCCTGCTACCCAACCTTCGCGGTTATCGGTGGTGCGAACCTTCCACCAGCTGTAGTTGTCGGCGGCTTGTGGGCCTTCCAACAGGGTCAGTTGTGAGCCGGGAGCGATATTGCCCAATACATCGTGGCTCAGACCGGGGCCCGAGCGCAGACGCAGGCTGCCGCCGCCCGCACGGGTTACCCATGCTTGACCGCCAACCTGGAGGCTGGGCGCGCTCGCGCTGCTACCAGCGGCGGCCAGCTTCGCTTGTAATTCAGCAATCAGTTTGTCCTTCTGGGCGATCGTCTCATTTGCGCTGTTGAGCTTAGCTTGGAGATCAGAAGCGGCCTTTTGAGCGCTCTGGCTAGCACTGCTGCTGCTAGTTTGAGCGGTCTTCAACTGCCCTTGAAGATCGGTTGCCTGTTTTTTAGCCGTATTGACCTCGCTTTGCAATTGCTCGATCTTGGTATTCTTCTCTTGCAATTCCTTGCGCAGGCTTGCGATCTGGTCGGTGAGATTCTTGACGGTTGCCTGAAGCTGTGCTTCTTTCTCGTTCTCTTTGTCGTCGTTCTTATCCTTGTTGAAGATATTTCCCAACATGATCTACTCCTTAAACTAACAGGCCAGGAGACGTAGTCACCTGTAGACTACGCAAGTATATACGAGATAGTGGCGAAAAGAGTTACAGTTTCAACACGCTACGTTGTCTTATCACACAAATTGAATTATCAAATATGCTAGTTTCTGTGAGCATATTTGCGTTATCAGGCTTATTCGATTGTGTGATGTACAGAGTGAGCTTGTGTAAAATCAAGTGAGGGAACGCCGAGTGATCAAACGGTAAATGGCAACCACGACAACTGCGCCTATGACGGAGACAATGATTGTAGTGATGTTGAAACCGGAGATAAGGTCGACGCCCAAGAAGATAGAGGTAAGCCAGCCGCCAACGATTGAACCAGCGATGCCGAGCAGTAAGTTTGGAATGAGGCCGTAGCTTCCGCCGCTCATCAGTTTACCGGTCAACCAACCTGCGATCAAGCCAACGACAATGGTTGCAATGAGTCCCATACACTTACATCCTTAGATATTCAGAAAAGCTTCGTGCGACTTAGACTTAGCCCTGCGCCAATTGCTTGATTTTTTTGACTACTTGTTTGACTTGGATCGAGTCGGCGGGATTGCCACCCTTGAGGAATTCTCCCAAGAAACCGCCGGCAGGATCGTATTCGCGTTCGTAGGTCAATTTGGTATCGTTGCCACCGAGGCCAAAAAAGCCGCCAGCTCGGTCGAGATCGAACGTATGGGTCGTAGGCTCGCCATCGCCCGTGATCACAACGGTGAGCAGGCCTCGATCGTGGTCGAGCTCAGCGATTGTGCCGGTGCCAGATTTGTTGTCATCTTTCCATTGGAAGATGGCGCCCTTTTGAACCGTAGTTAAGCCACTGATCGAATCTACGTTGGGAAACCAGCTCGTCCAGGTAGCGGGGTTGAGCATCATCTTCCAGACATGATCCATGGGTGCGTCGATCTTGATCTGTTGCTGAAATTTTGCCATAGCATATTCCTCCAAGTAATTTGACCAATTTCTGATGTCATGCCCCTACATGACGATGGTCAAACCACGTGCTAATCCATATAGCAAGCTTTAGGCCACTAATATGTAGCTCTATTTGTAAAAGCTCCGAGGCCGACGGCTTGAAACGAGGCTTTAGCAGGCCAGCTAGCATGAGCGCTGGATGTGATACGGCTACGGATTTGTGCGATAAAGCACCTATATACCGTTTCGCGTACTAAGAAGAAACGCCTAAAATGGAGGAATTTACGAGAAAAAAAGGCTCTAGGAGAATATAAATGCAGAGCTAGCTCTCTGTTTTAGCTAGATTGACGCGGCAGATGTTGCTGAAGGCGCAGTAATTCGGGCAGGTGCGGCGCGGTTGGACATGGTAGTCGCCTGAGCGCACCTTGTCGAGCACCTCGGCGATGCGTTCGAGCACGATGGCTTCGATGTCGAGCCAGCGCTCGGCGGTGAGGGGCGGGGAGAATTTGCCGCTGCCTAGTTGGAAGTAGGCCGCTTGAGCGACTTTCTGATGTGCGCCGAGCGGCAGCACCTGTTCGGCGGCCATTAGATAAATCGGCAGTTGGATGTCGTAGCCCTCTTCGGTATCTCGCAGCGGGCGCAAGCCTGAGCCTTTTTTGTAGTCGATAATGGCGAGGCTAGCATCTTCGGGATGTTGATCGATGCGGTCGATTCGCCCTTTGATGCGCACTCTTCCGGCTGAGGTTTCGACTTCGAGCGGGCGAATGCCGTTGGCACCAAAAACCTGCTCGACTGCGGCAGGGACGAACTGGCTCCACGTGCCACCTTCGTTGATGCTACGGCGCAAGGCTCGTTCAAGCCGCTGTCGCATGGTGTGGCTATCCCACTGCCAGAAGCGGTCGGTTTCGAAGCCGAACTGGCTGGGTGCATCGCTGAGCACTAGGTCGGCGCTAGCGTGGAAGTGCGCGATCAACTCGGCTTCGTTGGCGGGCACGGGTGCGAGCTGTCGATCGCGCCAACGTCGCACTGTTTCGGCCAAGATCGCGTGTTCGATCAGACCGCTTAGGGCTGCAGAGCTACGTTGTTGCAGCGATACCTCTGGCTCTTTGGGCACATTGATCTTGAGCACATAGCGCCCAAAGAAGATAAACGGACAGGTGATGTAGTCGTTGAGCTGGCTAGCGCTCCAGGTGTAGCGCGGGCCAAACATGTGGGCGAGCTGAGCGTTCAGATCGGCTTGTTCGATTATGCCTTCGAAGGGCCCGAAGCCTTGATTCTGCTCGCGTGTGCGCTCGATCTCGCTGGCGAATTGCACATGCTGCCAGAGGCGCTGGTCGAAGGGAGTTGTGTGCTGGGCAGCGAGTGGCGTTGGCTGCTCGTGGTTGGCCAGCGCGATCAAGAATTCGCTGGCGCTGACCGCATCTTCTAAACCAGCTACCTTGCCCGCTTGGATCCGCGTTGTATCGCCTTCTTCGGGTTGAACGAGGGTCTGAACGGCGCGCAGATAGGGCGAGGGCGGAATATAGTTGCCGCTCGGGTCGAGATAGGTTCGACTGAAGGTGATGCTTTGGCGGGCGCGGGTCAAAGCTTCGTAAAAGATCGACTGCTCGTCGGCAGGGTCGGGTGTGCTGATCTCGATGCCGAGCTGTTTGAGCTTCAGGCGTTCACGTCGGCTATAGAGCGGTGGATCGGGCAGGGTGAGGGGAAACTCGCCTTCGTTGAGGCCCAGAAGCAGAATATGGGCGAAGTTGAGGCCACGAGTCGCCAAAACTGGAACGACTGCTACATAACCCGCTTGTGGGTCGATGTGGCCGTAGCGGGCGGTTGCGATCGCGCCGTTCAGTTCGGCCAAAAAGACTTCGTAGTTGACCGGGCCGCGCTGCAAGAGGCGGGCGCTGGTTTGCAACTCTTCGAAGATTCGCTGGAAACATTCGCTCAGCTCCTCCAAGAGTGGCTGCAGCAACGCATCTGGTTCTGCCGACTCGTCTTCTTCGAGCGCTTCGTCCTGTGTTTTCTGGGATTCTTCCGTTGTCAGCAGATTCAAGCCGCCGAAGCCGAGGCTGCGCAGTCTGACCCAATTGCAGTATTCGTCGATGGTTGCGCTTTCGGGCGGGCTCATCCAAGCCTGGAAGGCTTCGAGAATCTGTAAGAGCCGCGCTGCATCGGCCGGGCTGAGCTCGCTTGTAGGAAGGTCGGGCTGCTCGTCATCGTCGAGTACTAGCACTTGCTCTGCGCCCTTTTCGATCTGCTGAAGCAGAGCTTGTCTCATGCGCTCATAGCCGCTTCCAATTCCGTGCCTGCGGGTGAGGCGATCGAGTTGGCTGGCGGCCCAGCCCCAATCGAGCTCGGGGTCGGCGAGCGGTTCGGGTAAAATACCGGGTGGAAGATCAGCTTGGCTGCGGGCGCGCCAGACATCGATTAAGGTGCGGCGCGGATAGTTGTCGAGCGAGAGCTGTAGAGCGCTCTGCAGGGCGACTACTAGTGGCTCGTGAGCTAGATTTTGGCCGTGCCACATGCTGAGTGGGAGCTGATATTCTTGGGCGATCTCGCGCAGTAAGGGGGTGTATTCGCCTTCGCTACGCAACATAATCGCGATCTGTTCGGGTGGATTGCCCTGCTGAAGCAGCCTATGGACGCGCCGCAGTACCGCGCGAACTTCGCGCTCGCGGTCGGCCGCCTCAATAAAGTGGATCGCTCCATTGTGGGCGATGGGCGGCTGCTGCTCGTGGCGGAAGATGCGTTGCGCTAGAATATGCAGCGGATTCTTTGGCTCTGAGAGCGGTAAAGGTTCGATTTTAGGCCGAAAGGTTTTGTTCAGTGCCTCGAAGGTGCGTTGAAAGCGATGAAGCGCGGGTCGCCCGCTCTGGTCGTGCGTGAGAGTGATTAGGGTTTGGGGCATTTGCTGGCTGAGCAGCTTGAAGAGCTGTAACTGGATCGGCGGGAATTGGTCGAAGCCGTCGATCACTAGCAGCTCGTAGCCCGAGATAAGATCGGGGATTGCTTCCAAAGCCTGAACGCAGAGACGCACGCTCCCGATCTCGTCGGCGCTGTTGGTTTCGAGCTGCCAATCACAATAGCGTTGATAGATCAGCGCGATCTCGGCGTCGTAGGGGCGCAGGCCCGCTTGGGCAAGCTGGCTAACATCGCTATTACCTTCGCCCAAGGCGTCGATCACCGCGATGATTTGGCTGATCAGACCGCTTTTGTGATAGGCTTGTTGCAGATAGGGCAGGCGCCCTTCTTGGACAAGATCATGGATGAGCGAACGAATCACACCGAAACGCACGCTATTGCTCAGGTCTTGTGGTTCGTACTCGAGGCGGCGCAGCAGTGAACGCACCAGCCCATAGAAGTGGACGCTGTGGACCTGGCGCAGATCCTTCACCGCGCTTTTGAACTGATCGCGTTGAAGGCGGTCGGGCACAACCACAAGCGTTTGACCCGTGTTGGGCTGGCGAAGTCGTTCGATGATGGAGGCGCTTTTGCCTGCGCCTGCTGGTGCGGTTATCAGTGTGACGTTTTGGCTCATGTTCGCTATCATACCGCATATGTGTGCTTTAAATCAAGCCCATCAAGTGGCAATTTCGGGCTGATCTACGTACAATAGAGCGAGTGCAAAGAACTGAAAGACGGAGCTTGTGCTATGGCTGTTGCCAACCCTTTTACCGAACATGGACGGATTACGAATCCTGAGCGTTTTGTAGGCCGCTGGCGCGAGCTCTCGTTGATCTTCGACCAAATCGATGCGCGTAAACCGGTGATGGTCGCGGGCGTGGGCGGGATCGGGCGTTCATCGTTGCTAACTCATATCGTACAGTCGGCATCGACCGTACTTGAGCAGCCGACTCTCGAAGCGATCTATGTCGATATGGCGGTCCTTCCCAATTCGGAAGCCTTCTTTTCGATGCTGACGGAGGCTTTGGGCAATAGCGGTGCGCAGGCTTCAGCCTTTGAGTTCGCCCTGCTCGAACAGGGTGTTCCGGTTTTGCTTGCGCTCGACAACGCGCAGCACGCCATTGAGGCAGGTTGGGGCGATTACGCCCTCGAAAGCCTGGCCCGCATCGAGCGGCGCAGCACGCCTACGCCCAGCTACGCGATCGAAACGCGCACGGGTGCGATCGACTTGATTGTAGTGGTTGCCGTGCGCGGCTCGGCCATTCCCTTGAGTGAGCCATTTGTCCAACTGACTTTGGGCGCCTTCGCTTCTAGCGAGGTGCGCTTGTTAGCCGAAGCGTATTTGTTTGAGACCGGCGTTAGCTTCGAGCCGCGAGAGCTGAACGAGCTGTGGGAGATGAGTAAGGGCCATCCAGCCTATCTGCAACGGGCGGCTTTTCATCTCTACCGCGCGAAAACGGAAGCGGGTTACGATTGGCGAGCAGCCTATCGCGCCGAGTTGCGCGAAAACCCCTTGCCCGATGCGCCTTTGCCTCCGGGCGTCTTTGAGGGCGGCAATCACTCTTCCTATGAGGGTGTGTACGAGGATGAGGTGCTTGGCAAAGAAGGCCCGAAGCTCGATATGCGCTCTGTAAGCGGTGTAGATACGATCTTGGGGCTTGGATTGAGTATCGCGGCGGGACTGCTCGCTTGGCAGCTGAGCACAAATCTTGCGCTAGGGGCGCTGGTTTTGTTGTTGGGTGTAGTGCTGGTGCTTGCGCTACAGCGCAAACGAGGCTCTGATTCACAATAAAACAGAGCATGCTATCTCGCATTGGAACAGGAAATAGCATACTCTGTTGAAATGTTACTACAGTACAATGGTGCTGCAGAGAGTGTGCACTCGCTTAGCTTAGCGCGAGCGCTTTCTTAGTGCGCCCGTCACGGCTAAGAAGAGGACGGCCCCGATAATGGCGACGATAAAGCTGTTTGGATTAAACGCAAATTGAAAGCCTTCTCCAGTGACCAATTCGATCAGAAAGCCGCCAAGGAAGGCACCGATAACACCGACCACGATATTGCCGATGCAGCCTTGCCGATCGTTGGTTCCTGCGATGATGCTTGCGACCCACCCTGCGATAGCTCCAAAGATGATCCAACTGATGATGCCCATTGTGCTTCTCCTTGTTTGTATCAGCGAGTCTAGCGTGATGCCTACCAGATTATATCGGGACGAGCAATCATAACAAATCCGCTTGCTTTCTTCAGCTTGTTGCGGCGAGGTTTTGCCCCAAAAAGAAGCTCCTTGGCGCGTCCGCCTACGGCTATCAACATCCCGCCCATCACGAAGGGCTGCTAGCTGTGTGCCGAAAGACCTCCCCAAAGCCACAATTCAAACGGATTTCGCATCATACCATTAGCATGCTAAGTTCGTGCTCATCACCTTCTAACTTTTTAAGCCCTGCTTGCTTGTATAATGCATTAAGACGATTGAATTTGGAGGTTTGATGCAGCAACAAGTTAATGGAGCTTCGCCTCGAAAACGACAAACCGCTTCGTTGCGACCTGCTCCCGAAATAATTTATGAAGAGCGTTGCGCTCAGTTTGCGCAACAACGCGATGCCTTTTCAGCACGCTGGAGCCAAATGGCGAACCTGCGGCTGGTCTTATTTGTTGTTGTTGCGGCAAGCGCATTGCTCGGTTATAACCAACAACAGAACCTCTGGTATGCAGTAAGCGTGCTCAGTGCTGTTTTGTTTGTGCTTGCGGTTGTGTATCACTACCGTTTGGGTCTGAAGCGCAATCGTTTCGCAGAGTTGTGGGCGATCAATAACGAGGGTATTTTGCGTTTGCGGCGTAACTGGGCCGAGTTACCCTTGCGCCAGCCGCGCACCAGCCATAACGATATTCCCGCTTTCGCTAGCGATCTAGATGTGTTGGGCCACGCTTCGCTTCAGCATTTGTTAAATACGCCTGTCACCGAGGTCGGTCTCGCGACTTTGCAAGAATGGCTTTTGAACCCAGCATCTCCGGCCGAGGTTCGTCAGCGTCAGCCCGCCATCAGCGAACTTGCTGCTCAGATCGACTGGCGCGATGAGTTCGCGCTGCGTGGGCGTTTGCTGGGCGGTGCTCAACACGACTATAACGCCTTTATCGAGTGGTCGCGGCGCGAGAATTGGCTGCTCGAGCGCCCTTGGCTGATCTGGTTTAGCCGACTTTTTGCCGTTGTTACACCCATTGTTGCGATCGCCTCGTTTGTAGTGCCTCTGCTTGCACCTGTCGCGCTGATCTTGTTGGCCTGTGCCGGCCTGATCACGTGGACGATCGGCGCTCGGGCGGCCGCTGAGATACAGAGTGTGGCTGAGCGCCAAGAGGCCTTCCGAACCTATGGCGAGCTGTTTGCGCTGGTGAGTGAGCATAGCTTTACTACGCCGACCTTGATCGAACTGCAGCGCAAGCTGAGCGCTAACGGCCAGCAAGCACATGTGCAGATGGCGCGCTTGGGGCGGATCAATACGCTCGCTGATCTGCGCCTCTCCTTCCTCTACTTGCCGATTCAGCTTTTGACGCTGCTCGATCTGCACACCTTGTGGCTGCTCGAGCGCTGGCGTCGCGATGCAGGCCAGTATGTGGAAGAGTGGCTCAAGGTCTGCGGCGAGTTTGAAGCCCTAGCGGCCTTGGCGACTCTGCGCCACGACCAGCCCGCTTGGACCTTCCCCGATTTGAGCGAAGAACGCGAGCCGATGGTGAGCGCCCTGCATTTAGGCCACCCGCTCTTGGCCGACTGTGTGCGGGTTTCTAACAACATCGACATCGGGCCGTCCGGCACGATGGTTTTGGTGACTGGTTCGAATATGTCGGGCAAAAGCACGCTTCTGCGGGCCGTTGGCCTGAATGTGATTCTCGCCCAGACCGGCGCGCCGGTGTGTGCGGCCCTCTTGCGCCTGCCGCCCTTGGTATTGGGCACCAGCATTCGGGTGCAAGACTCGCTCTCTGAGGGCATCTCGTACTTTATGGCCGAGCTTAACCGTCTGAAAGCGGTGGTAGACCTGGCCCAAGAGTCACGGGCTAAAAACCAAACCATGCTCTATCTGCTCGATGAGATCTTGCATGGCACCAACACGGGTGAGCGCCAGATCGCGGCCCGACGTATTTTACGCTATCTCGTTGATTTAGGTGCGATCGGTATGGCAACCACCCATGACCTTGCGCTGGCCGATGCGCCCGAGCTGGCCGACTGCTTGCAGGCCGTTCACTTCACCGAAAATTTCACTCGTGGTCCCGACGGCCCTTCGATGACATTTGACTACAAACTACGGCAAGGTGTAGCAACTTCGACCAATGCCCTCAAATGGTTAGAAATCGTCGGTTTAGGCGAAGACTTATCCTCTCCCTTGCAAACATCTGGATAAATTGAGCAGAAAAACCATTTTAACCAGTTTGTTTGCAATGATGTAATAATTTTGTTGTAATAGAGATCCGATGCTTTAACCTAAGCATCGGATCTCTTCAAATATCTCGAGAGTTTTCGGCCTCAATATGTGGATAGTGCATTCAAGGTACAACACATATTTACTACTGACGATTGTTCAGATGATGCTGATACTGAGAGTGTTCTATCGACCCCGGCTAGATATCTGCCTGTTTACCACAAACAAGCGAAGTTCTTTGAGCGTATTTGAAGTATATAGGTAAGCGTATCAATCGGATGATACATCTATCATTCTTGCGGACCTGAATGTCTGTAAGTTTTGACAGAATCATGCGCTTATTTTGTACGACCTTTTTAACGTTGTGGCATCAAACAAGCATAATGGAGTGTTACATGACTACAGGCTTAGAGGCATACGAAGTTTTAGCGGATCAGATAGCTCCTTTTGACGAACTTGGATTCTATCGAGAAATTTATGAGAACCTGCCACATATAACAATTCTCTATAAAGTCATAGATCGTGAAACTTTTACGGTTGCAGCCATCAATAAGTCTGTTCTTAATGCTTTTGGTGTTATTCCAAATACAAATGGTGCTGACCTTCGTAAGATCTTTCCGCCTGAAACTGCTCAGGATTTAATTGAGGCACTTCGCACATGTCTTGATAGTAATAGCATTTCTAGGGGTGAAGTGCGCGGTTTGCTTCCCAAGGGAGAGCTTTGGCTAGCTTATATTTATGTACCTTTGCGCGATAAAGAAGGTAATATCACTCATATTCTCTCTGTATTTGAAGATATAACTGAGCAAAAACGGCGCGAAGAGGAAAACCGCCAACAAGAGATTGTTATTAATCGCCAAGCCGAGATGTTGTTCGAACTCTCGACACCTTTGCTTACGATCAGCGATGATACCGTTGTGATGCCCTTGATCGGTTCGATCGATTCGCGACGTGCTCAACAGATTATGGAGAATTTGCTGACGGGCATCACCGAGCATGGAGCCTCACAAGTGATTTTGGATATCACTGGTATCTCTGTGATGGATACCAACGTGGCGGCTATGTTGATCCGCTTGGCGCAAGCCGTTCGCTTGTTAGGCGCTCAGATTATTTTGACTGGTATTCGCGCTGAGATCGCTCAAACGCTGGTTAGCCTTGATATCGATTTCAACGAGATTATTACTCGCAGTACCCTTCGCGATGGAATTGCTTACGCTTTAGCTGCTTCCAACTAAATGTTTGCTTGCTCCAGAAGCCTCAACTAAGTAGCTAGGCTTGTAAAAACAAAGGTTTGTGAGCTATTTCGCAATGCTGTGCGGAATAGCTCACAACCTATGCCAAATCAGCTTGATGAGCTCAGAACTCTGGCGTCTTAGTCTTTTCCTCAAACAAGGCTTTTAGCGCGTCCGCCTACGGCTATAAACATCCCGCCGCAAAAAGAGTGTGCTATCTGCTGTGTCCTAAGACCGCCCGAAAGCGGAACAATCCAAACGATTTCGTAGCCTGTCTTTTTGCCTCGCTTAATGTATCCAGCGAGCTTTATCCTCTGGGTCTTCAAGATTTGTTATAATGAAATCGCGCAATCTGCCTTTGAGATCTTGATACACAAGGATGTTTCAGGTTGGAGGAGACATCCTGTTTGTGTTGGAAATTTGTAAGAGCTAGATTGCTTGACAGCTGTTTGTTGCGGGGATATAGTAGCCAATCTATACCAATGCTCGTCTCGCTTTCACTAAGCATGGGCTAGCGAGCCACGCTTAAGAAGCGATTAGGTGCCCAGTTTATCCTGTGCATACTGTATACAAAACTATGCCCCTTGAGTATAAAATTTTAGATGCAAGCTTGCCCGATTGGGCCGAGCAGATCAGCGCGTTGCGGCTGCAGCTTGGTGCTCCCGAAAACCAAACGCTCTTTCCGTTGCAGTATCTGCAAGTGACCCTGCCCTCGATCGGAGGCTGTGCCTTGACCGCGACGCAGGGCGACAGCTTGGTTGCGGCAGCTTTCCTCTTTCCGCGCGATCTGCAGGCGGGCGAGCGAACCTATACGCTGCGTTATCACGCTTTAGATCCGCAGGCTCCCGATGCTGAAGCACTCGCTAGAACAGCGGGCGGCTTGTTGGGCGCCCAGATCTATCCTTATGATCCCAGCGCTGAAGCGGTTTACAGCGGCAGCCATAGTCAAGTTGGCGACTACGATATCGGGCGGCCCGATTCAGCTGAGGCGCAGCAGATTCCTGCTTTGCAGGCCGAGATTTGGAACGCTCAAGCTGGTTTCCTTTATCCGAGCGACTTGCATCGGCCTGATTTTCGAGCTGGCTCGACCCTTGTGGCCCGTCGCGATGGCGAGATTGCGGGCATGCTGTTTGGCTTTTATCGCTTCGGGCAGGCCGAAAAGGTCGAGTGGTGGGGCGATTATCGCGCCGATCTGCGGATCGAATCGCAGATTTTGGGCATCAATCCGCGCTTTCGGCGTGGCGGCTTAGGCTTTAGCTTGAAAGCGCAGCAGCGCCGTGAAGCCCTCGCCGATGGCATCGAGATCATTCACTGGACGGTTGACCCCTTACAGTTGCCGAATGCATTGCTGAATATGTCGAAGTTGGGCGCTGTCGCCTTCGATTTCTATCCAAACTACTATCCCTTCCGCAATGCTCTGAACCAAGTCTCAGCCTCGCGCTTTCGCCTAACATGGCTGTTGCGCGCGCCTCGGGTCGAGCGACGTTTGGAGGCCGAAGGCAAGCGGCGAGCCTATCAGCTCAGCGATTTTCCAGATGCTGTGGTGCTTAACGAGGGCGCGAGTTGCGCAGTCCAACTGGATGCCCCCTTTCTGGCGATCGAGATCCCCGGCGACTGGACCGCTCTGCAAAATAGCCAGCTTGAACGCGCGGTCCGTTGGCGCGCTTGGAGCGATGATTTGTTGAGTCGCTTTGTTGGGCTGGGAGCTGGCAAATATGTCATAATGGATGTAGCCAACGCTGGAGACCGTTGGTATATCGTCGGGCACCGTTACAACGATCTTTCGCTTTTATTTGAAGGCAATCGAACCTATGCTTGAGCAGTTACGCGAACAACATCCGCGTTTTATATATTGGCGTTACGAGTCTGAATACGTTGGCGGTAATCTCTATTTGCGTTGGCAGTTTGAAACAGCCCCCAATATTACGTTTACGCCGCGTGTCGTGATCGAAAATCTGCCTGAAGACGCTTGGGAAGGCTGTCCTCAGGAGATTCGCGATAACCTTGTTTTTCACTTGGGCTTGGCCGAGATGCCGAGCTATTGGAAGGCGGCCTGTTCGCCTGAGATCATTGTGGCAGCTGGCCCGCTCAGCTGTGAGCAGATCGCATGGTGGCACGATCTGTTTATCAACGGCATGGGCGAGTTCTTCTACGTCAATAAGATCGACTTTACAGCGCCCGATTTTCTTACCATCAGGGCTGAAGAGCCTAAAGAGCCGAAGAGCGGCTGGTTGGGCGTTCCGCAAGGCCTTGTCAATCAGCGCGTTTTGGTACCGATCGGTGGCGGCAAAGACTCGGTCGTGACCCTTGAGATACTGCGCCAACAGCTCGGAAGCGTCGATTGCATGCTGCTGAACCCGACCCCCGCTGCTGAGAAGATCGCTCAGATGGGTGGCGAATCAACGGTAGTGGTGCGCCGCACGATCGATCCGCGCTTGTTAGAGCTGAATAGCCAAGGTTATCTCAACGGCCATACGCCATTTTCGTCATATTTGGCCTTTTTGAATGTCTTCTGCGCTATTCTATTTGGCTATCGCCGCGTGGCGGTTTCAAACGAGCGCAGCTCAAACGAAGGTAACGCGCTCTTCCACGGCCACGAGATCAACCATCAATACTCCAAAACCTTCGATTTCGAACAGAAATTCCGCAGCTACGTCGCCGAATATATCAGCGATGGCGTCGATTTCTTCTCGTTTCTGCGTCCGCTCTACGAGTTGCAGATCGCTCAGCGTTTCGCTACGATGGAAGCCTACTTTCCGATCTTCCGTTCCTGCAACCGTGGTCAGAAGACCAACTCGTGGTGCGAGTCATGCCCGAAGTGCCTCTTTGCCTATGCCATCCTCTATCCCTTCTTGAGCCAAGAGCAGCTCGATATGATCTTCAGCCAAGATCTGTTCGCGCGCAGCGATCTGCTGCCTTTGGCCTACGAGCTGCTTGGGGTGGGCGAGAAGAAGCCTTTGGAGTGTGTCGGCACTCACGAAGAGAATTTGGCGGCCTTCCACCTCAGTCGCCGCAAGATCGAGGCGCGCGGCGAACCGCTGCCAGCTCTGTTGGCGACGGTCGCCAGCGAAGTGCTCGATAAGCAGAGCAACCTCGATCAGCGCGCCGAGGCGGTCTTGAAGGCTTGGAATGAGCAGAACGCCCTGCCTGCTGGTTGGGATGCGTGGTTGTGCCCGAGCGCCTAGGAACAAGCAGACTATGGTGTATTCTTCAATGCTCAGATTGCCGAGCGACCTGCACGATGCGGTTGTTCAGCAGTTAGCCAAAGTGCCAGCCGCCCGTTGGATCCGCGAAGCTCAAGCTTTGAGCGAGCGCTATCGCGCTGAGCGCAGGGGTGGTGAAGACTCTTTGGCGACCGGACATCTGCAGGTCTTAGGCTATGCCGCGCTGATTCTACCTGCCACTTACGCCCAACTCTACGGTGCTATGGCGGCGGTCGCTCAGCGCCTGCCCACTTGGCAGCCGAGCAGTTTGCTCGATATCGGCAGCGGCCCGGGCACCGCGCTTTGGGCGGCGGCGCAACACTGGCCTTCGCTCAAGCATATGAGCGCTTGGGAGCGCGAAGCGGCCTTTATCACACTCGGGCGCGAGCTGGCCCAACAGAGCGATTCTGCAGCCATCAGAGCGGCGCGCTGGGAGCGCGTCGATGTGACCAATATCGCCCATGTGATTCACCAAACCTACGACTTGGTGATTATCGGTCACGTTCTAAACGAGCTCGACCTCGAGACCCGACAGGCTTTGCTTTCTTTGGCGTGGCGTATGACCAGCGGCCTACTGCTGATCGTCGAGCCGGGCAGCGAGGCTGGGTTTGCGGTTGTGCGCTCGACGCGTGATCAACTGCTTGCCTTGGGTGCTCATACGATCGCACCATGCGTACACGATCGGGCCTGCCCTTTGGAAAACGATTGGTGCCACTTCCCCCAGCGTATCGTGCGGCCGGAGTTTCAGCGCCGTGCCCGTGGTGCGCCTTCGGAATGGGAGGAGAGCAAATTCTCGTATGCGGCTATGGCGCGTTTTGAAGCTCCACAACCAGCTTGGGGACGCACGATCTTTGAAGCTCAATCTAACAAGGCCTACGCCGAGATCAAGATCTCGAGCCAAGAGGGCGTGAGCCGCTATCGCGCTTTGAAGCGCAATAAACCTGCCTTTAAACTGGTGCGCGATCTGGCTTGGGGCGAGCTGTTGGAGCAGAAGCCCGATGTAGAGCTCGAAGCGTTGGATTTACCAGACGAAGCGTAAATTTGGAGAAAAAGTATGGATAATCTGTCTGACCTGATCCAACGCTTGACCAGCGATGACCGCCGTGTGCAGCGTCAAGCCGGCGACGCCTTGCAGGCTCTTGGCGAGGCAGCGGTTCCGGCCTTGATCGAGGCGCTGCGAAGCGGCGACGCCGCCCTGCGCAAACCGGCCGCGTTTCTATTGGGCCGCAGCAAACGTCCCGAGGTCATAGCCGCGCTCGGTTCCGCCCTGCATGATCCCGAGCCCAAGGTGCGCAAAAACGCAGCCGTCTCTTTGAGCAAAATCGCTTCTGCAGACTCGATTCAGGCCATAGTCGAAGCGCTTGAACTTGAAGATATAGTCTGGGTACGCACTTCGCTGATTTTGGCTTTGGGCGCGATCGGAACCCCCGAGGCCGCCGATGCCTTGCGCGCTTTGCCCCAAAGCGACAACCCCGAAGAGGCAGAGGCCTTGCGCAAAGCGCTCGACCGCTCTACCCCGCGCCGGCATACCTTATCGTGGGCGGCAGAAGCGCCCACTAACCTGCGCTTTCTGCTGGAAGTGCCCGACGGTTTAGAGCCCATCGCCCGTGCCGAGGCGGCTGAACAGGGCATCACCTTGAGTTTCGGGCCGCGCCCTGGCCTCTTGGTCTGCCCGCCAGGCTTCGATGCCCGTTCGATTCTGCGCCGCCTGCGCTGCAGCTATGCCCTCTTGATCGAGGCGGGCCAGGGCGAGGCGATCGATTTTCGCGATGCTGAGTCGGCGGCTGCGATTGTGCACGATTTAGTAGCCCAGAGCGAAGCCCTGCGCACCATTCGCGAATGGACCAATAACAACGAAGAGCAGATCCGCTACCGCTTTGGAGTCTACAATTCGCTGCATCGCGATACGCTGCGAACGATCTTAGATGCGGTGCGCCAAGCCTGTGCGCCTTTGGGCCTCGTCGATAGTCCGTCGAACTACGATCTTGAGCTCTACCTTGAGAGCGACCACGAAAGCTCGCGCCTGTTTATTCGGCCCAGCTTCGTGCCCGATAAACGCTTCGACTATCGCGTGCGTGATGTAGGCGGCTCGATCAATCCGGTGGTTGCGGCATGTCTGGCCCGTATGGTCTTTACGCGGCCCGGCGCGCTGGTGCTCGATCCGACCTGTGGCAGCGGAACGCTTTTGATTGAGCGTGCTCAGCTCGACCGCGAATCAGAGATCTGGGGTATGGATATCAGCGATTTTGCGGTGAAGGCCGCCCGCGAGAATGTGCGCGCCGCTCGTTTAACGCGCCAGATCGAGATTGTACAGGGCGATTCGGCCAACCCACGGCGTTGGGAGCCATGCGACGAGGTGATCGCCAACCTGCCCTTCGGCATGCGCTCGCGCCACGAAGAGCAGGATCTCTTGGATCTTTATCGCAACCTGATCGCGAATATTGCCGAGAATCTGCGCGACGATGGGCGCGCGCTGATCTACTCGATCCATCAAGGTTTGGTCGAGCGCTGTCTGCGCCCGCAGGCTAAGTTGTTGCGGGTAGAGAGCCACCGTCGTGTCTTTTCGGGCGGATTGTGGGTTCATATTTGGTTGCTTGTGAGACGATAGACGATAGATGAGTAAACGTATTTTGATTTGTGCCACCCAAGTGCCGTTTGTGCGAGGTGGCGCGGAAAATCTCGTAGACGGCCTGCGCGATGCGCTGCGCGAGCGCGGCCATAGCGTCGATGTGGTGAGCCTGCCCTTTTCGTGGTATCCGCCCGAGCGCATTCCCGATAGTGCGCTGGCTTGGCGTCTGTTAGATATCGCCGCACCGAGCGGCATTCCGGTCGATCAGGTGATCTGCACCAAGTTCCCCTCGTATCTGATCCGCCATCCGCGCAAGGTGGTTTGGTTGGTTCACCAACATCGCCAAGCCTACGATCAGTATGGAACACCCTTGAGCGATATCTCCAACAGCGAATCGGATCGGGCTGTACGCGATTCGATCTTTCGTATGGATCAAAACGGCTTGGGCGAGGCAGTGGCGCGCTACACCATCTCGCGCAATGTGAGCGAGCGTCTGCGCCGCTTCAATCGCCTATCGAGCACGCCGCTCTATCCGCCCAGCCGCTACGCCGATCAACTCTATGCAGGCCCTTACGGCGACTATATCCTCTCGCCAGCCCGCCTCGACGGGGCCAAGCGCCTCGATCTGCTCTTGCAAGCCCTGGTCCACACCAGCAGCAAGATCCGCTGTATTTTCGTTAGCGATGGGCCCGATCGCCAGAAGCTTGAGGCCGAGGCCCGCCGTTTAGGCCTAGCTGATCGGGTAGAATTCCGTGGGCGCGTCAGCGATCAAGAGCTGGTCGACCTGTATGCGGCTTGTCGAGCGGTCTATTATGCTCCGGTCGATGAAGATTACGGTTTTGTCACGGTGGAAGCATTTGGAGCGGCTCGCCCGGTTGTGACTACCAATGACGCAGGTGGTGTGCTAGAATTCGTTCAAGATGGAGTCAACGGCTATATTCTTGAGCCAGAGCCGCAAGGTATCGCAAAGGCTATCGATCGCCTCGCCAGCGATGCAGGTTTGGCCGAACGCTTAGGTCGCGCTGGTCAGCCTTTAGTCAAAGATATTACTTGGGACAATGTGGTTTCAAAGCTAGTACTCGATTGATGAGTACCTCCGGAAAGGAGTGAGCAAATGGATCTTTGTCCTCAGTGCCATCGCAAGCTTCCTTCCGATAAGCGCTTTTGCCTCGATTGTGGGCTGTTAGTCCGGACGGAAGACCAGCAGTTGCTCCAACCTCCTCTGCCCGAGCTGTCGGGTGTGCGGTTGCGAATCATTTCGTGTTCAGGGCGGGCTTGCATTATTGTGCCTAAGCATCGGACGACTGCTCGCGGGCAACAGCTAGGCAGGCCCCGAAGGCGCAAAAGCGACAAGCCTTTCTGCGTTTGGCCGGACCTTGGTATCCCTCTGGTCGCACTTATATTTGTGTTTAGCCTGATGCTCGCCTTAGCAGAAGCGCTTCAAGCGAGTGGTCTTTCACCGATTGGTTTGGGCCTGATCGCCCTGCCCTTGGGCGGAGCTATTGGTGCTGAGCGCATCTGGCTGGCGGGACATTGGCGCGCTGGTCTGTTGGGCATGTTTCTCTCAGAAGGCATCTTGTGGGCGATCGCCGCCTCATTTGCGTTCTGGCCGCTCTTGTAAGTAGTGTGATAGCACATCCGCTAGATCAGCTTCGTGTTTGAGCGGCGTAGTTCCTTCCCCAACCAAGCTCTTAACCGCGTCCGCCTACGGCTACAAACAGCCTGCCCGCCATAACGGGCTTGTAGTTGGTTGTGCGTCGCTTCCCTCCTTATTCGGACACCATATCTGCTTATGCAACTGAGGAAGAGTTATTAGAATTTCGCGCGACAGCGCGAAATTCTAATAACCAGCACAAGCTCTTAGGCCGGTGGTCGAAGCTCATACACACCAACCGCCCGCACTTCCTCCTCTTCATCGCCAACATTCCATTTGCTCATACTGATCTGCCAGCCACTCTGATCAAGCTTCTCAAGCAGCTTGAGACTAACGATGCGTAGCGGGTCCGAGATCAATACGCGCCCTTTTTCGCTCAGATTACGCTCGAAGATGCGGATCAGATGGCGGTGCATCTCCTCGGCGTACAAAATGTCCGAGCCAATGATCCAATCGTAGCGCTGATCATCGTTCCATTCGGCCCAATCGACCTGGCGATACTCGATGTTGTCGATCTTGTTGTGAGCGCCGTTGCGCTTGCACATGCTGATCGCCAGCTCATGACGATCGGTCTGCACCACGCGCGCGCCCAAAGAGGCCGCTACGATCCCGGGCAACCCTGTACCCGAGCCAAGCTCGATCGCGCTAGTGCCGGCGAACTCCTCGGCGCGCGCGGCGATCTCGTGGCCCAAGGCGATCGATGCGGGCCAGAGTGCGACGCCGTAGGGCAGCAGGTATTTGGCCTCCCGAAAGAACTCGACCTCTTCGAGCAGGCTTAAAATCATCTTGGTATGCAAAATAGACCATTCTCGACCGGCCAGACGGAGACGGTATTCGTGAAGTGGGAAGTCGCCTGTCGAGAGATGGAGAATACGCTCTTGACTCGGATCAACAGTCATACACTCGCTCCCTCTATCCTAATAGGCTGAAGTAGCAATCCTACCATAGGTCTTAGGAATTGATGTGCATTTCTGTGAACTATTTCCGTCTTGTGTTGGCGGAAAGATCTAGCTCCTCCATTCGGTCTTAACCGCGTCCGCCTACGGCTACAAACATCCTAACCATCCATCCATTCGAAGCTTTGCAGGTCACTGCGTTCGCTGCAGGCTACACTTCGCTATCCAAGGCCCTCCAATGCCTGCTCGCTGCGAAGCTGCTGGAAGGTTAGTGCTAAGGATGCTAGTTTAGAACAGCGACCATGAGCGGCTGCGCATACGCCCTTCTCCCGCATTGCGGGAGAAGGGTCGGGGATGAGGGCAGGAGCTCTCATCTGATAGCCGAAGGCGGACGTGCTAGAAGCCGCATGGGAGCTAGACGCCTCTCCGCCAAAGATCTAAAAATGTTGGGCGGCTATCAGGCTTGTTGCTGGGAGGTGGGCTCGGAATCGATATTGACGCGCGGATGGGGCAGCTCGACTTGGATCAAGAGGCCGCCGCTGGAGAGGTTTTGCACATGCAGACGCCCTTCGAGCAGGGCCACCCGCTCGCTGATGCCGAGCAGACCGTAATGGCCTTTGTTGGCGAGGCTGGCTAAGTCGAAGTCGTTGGGCATGCCGCGCCCGTTGTCGGCGATCGAGATCATCAGACTGCGCGGCGAGTTGTGACGCAGCTCGATGCGCACCTTGCTGGCGTGGGCGTGTTTACGCACATTGTTCAAGCCCTCTTGGACGATGCGGAAGATCGAAAGCTCGAGCGCTTCGGGCAGGCGGGCGAGCTGGCTATCGAGGTTTAACTCGACTTGAATGCCGCTGCGAGCCGACCAGTCGCGGCTATAGGAGAGCAGCGCGGGACCTAAACCGAGGCTGTCGATGGTGGGCGGGCGTAGATTGCCACAGATGCGGCGTAGATCTTCTACGAGGCCACGGATGCTGTGACGTACATCGGCCAGATTCTCTGCCACATTTTGCTGATCGACCTCAGCTTCGATCTCTTCAAGCTGATAATTGACGCCTAACATGTCTTGGATCACTTGATCGTGCAGTTCGCGCGCCAGCGACTTGCGCTCTTGCTCGCGCTCGGTTAAGAGGCGACGTTGGGCGTTTTGCAGCGCAAGGTTGGCGCTATCGAGCGCCGAGATCTGAATGGCGAGCTGTTCGATCAGTTGGTTGGTCAGGCTGTCGTGGGCGACTAGATTCTGTTCGAGCATCTCTTGGCGCTGGCCTAACTGCTCGGTCTGCTCGCGAGCGCGGTAGTAGCTCTCCAAAGCCCACATAATCGGCGTGATCTGTTCGCGATCTTTGGTGCCGACGAGGGCCGCGACCACTTCTTCGCGCCCAACCGCATCGACCTGCATATCGGCGACGCTGCGCCCTTGACGCAGAACAACGATGCGATCGCAGACCGCAAAGAGGTGATCGAGGTTATTGCTGCTGAAGAGGATGGCTGCGCCCTGCTGTTGCCAGAGCCGAATCAGGGTGAGCAAGCGCTGTTGGTAGGTGTAACTGAGCTGCTGAGTCGGCTCATCGATGATGATCAGTTTGGCAGGATGAAGCAGCGCACGAGCGATCGAGACCAGTTGGCGCTCTTCGCTAGAGAGATTGTTGGCCTGTTGACGTAGATCGCTGAAGTGCGCGCCTAACTGAGCCAAGACTTCTGTGGCCTGTTGATCCATACGGCGGCGGTTGGGAATGCGCAGCCAGCTCGCATTGCTCGGCCAGCCGATCTCGTTGCCCAAAAAGATATTGGTTGTAATATCGAGCCGCTCAGCCAGAATCGGCTGTTGGTTGATCACGCTGATGTTATGCCGACGGGCCGAAAAGGGCCAGTGCATGCGCTGCCCTGCGATGTAGAGATCGCCTTCGCTGGGTTGCTCGATCCCGCTCAGGATGTTGACCAGCGCGGTTTTCCCTGAGCCACTCCGTCCGGTTAAGCCCACAACCTCGCCAGCCTTGATCTGAAAATCGATCTGACGCAGGGCAGGCAGCGTGCCGAAGTATTTTGAAAGGTTGATGCAGCGCAGTACCGCTTCCATATCGCTATCGCTAGCGCCTCTTTTCTAATCGTGCTTATTCCTGAGCGGGATCATGCAGTTTCCAAGCCTCTTGGATGCTCTGCACATTCTCGCGGGTCACAATATCGACGCCCATATCGATGAAGGGTTCGTAGCGCGTGCCCTGTGTGATATGGTCGTACACCATCTCAACCGATCGATAGCCCCAATCCCAATACTTTTGGCCGATCAGGGCTTCGATATAGCCCTCTTGAAGCAGTTCGAGCTCGACTGGCAGGGCATCGAAGGCGATGGTTTTAATCGTGCCGTTGCGCGATGCAGCCTCCCAAAGCGGCATCGAACCACGGTCGGCGAAGAGCGGCCACATGCCTGCAAAGAACCAGCCGCGCAGATCGGGGTAGGCCTGCATGGTGTCTTCCACGCCCTGTACGCCTAAGTTGATGTCTTCGTTGCTGGCGAAGACCCGTACGATCTCCATCTGCGGATAGGCTTCAGCCAAGCGATCGCGAAAGCCTTCGACTCGTTGGTCGAGGTTGAGCGCGCCCGGCACACCCGAGATCACCGCAACTTTGCCATTGCCATCGAGCGCTTGGCCCAAAAGATCGGCGGCTATACGGCCGCTTTCGTAGTTGTCGATGCTCAAAAAGCTGAAGCGCTTGCTGTTGGGCGAATCGGAATCCCAGGTCATAACGGCGATCCCGGCCTCGGTGGCGCGGTTGATTGGTTCGATGCAAGTGGTCGGCTCGTTGCAGGAAACCGCGATGCCGTCGACGCCCCGCGCGATCAGGTCGTCGATTAGGCGGGCTTGTTCGGCTGCATCGGCAGAGACAGGGCCGAGCACAAGCAATTCAACTTGGGTGCCGCCTTGAGCGTTGATCTCGCGCACTTTCTGCTGAGCGCCTTTCTCTCCCATCTCAAACACGGGATTTCCGAGCGATTTGCTGACCCACGCGATCGTGAGCTTGTCGGACTGGCGCGCTTGCGGGCTGCTTTTTGGCGCTGCGCAAGCTACCAGCAACAGAGCGATTACGAGCAGGCTCAAGATTTGCAAATGTTGATCGAAGGGCTTGCTTTGCCATCTGCGATCTGGATCGTCGCTGATCGTTGGTTGTCTCACGGTTATACCTGTCGTCGGCGCCAGAAATCTAGCAAAATCACTACCAGAATCATTGCGCCAATCGTAAGCCACTGAAGATAGGTCGGTAAGCCAAGCAACACTAAACCATTGCGTGCGATCATCATCAGAATGGTGCCGAGGATGATGCCTGAAACGCTGCCTTCGCCGCCGAACAGACTCGCTCCGCCGATCACAGCGGCTGCGATGATGTCGAGCTCGTAGGCGATCGCCGCGGTTGGAGCCGCCACGCCCAGTTTGGCCGTCATCAAGATGCCGCCGAAGGCCGCCAAGATCCCGCTTAAACAGTAGGTGATTAATTTGACATAACCAGTTGGAACGCCGACGATTTTCAGCGCTCGTTCGTCGGTGCCAACGGTGTAGATGTAGCGGCCCAGCACGGTTTGATGCAAAATGAAGCTCACCACACAGGCGATCAACAGCATCCAACAGATCGGAAAGGCCAGTCCGATACCTGCCAGATTGAATTCACCTTGGCCCAAAGCGCGAAATTGGGGCGGCAGGTCGCGTACAGGCGCGCCGCTGGTGAGCGCCAGCGTGATGCCGCGCGCGAGGCCCATGCTCCCCAAGGTCACGATAAAGGGCGGCAGGCCGAATTGGCTGACTAAGACGCCGTTTAATAGCCCTACGCAGGCCCCGCAGAGCAGTCCCAAGCCGATCGCAGCGATTAACGATACGCCGACTTGCAGCGCCAGCGCGCAGACCAGTCCGGCCAGTGCCATCACCGAGGCGACCGAGAGATCGATGCCGCCGACCATGATGACCAGGCCAGCACCCAGCGCCGCGATGCCGAACCAGGAAGCATAGACGCCGATGTTGAGCAGATTCGAGCTGCTCAAGAAGGTATCGGTGCCCAAGCCGAGCGCCAAGGTACAGATCAAGAGCAGCACGATCAAGATCAATTCTTGGCGCTGAACGAGCTTGCCCCAATGCGGCTGGAGCCACTGGAAAGGACGAAGGCTGTGCCGAATCGGTTGTGATGAGGTCGCTTTCTGCATAACGTATTCCCTTCCTGCCGCTCTGCTCGCCTATGTTTCCAAAGTATAGCGTATCTCCTCGTTTCCGGTGTTCGAATATGGTTATGCATCTCGCTTCGAACGAGTAAATTCAAATCCGCTCGTTCACTTCAGGTGTTGCATTCGTTGGCGGAGAGGTCTCAACCTTCGATTCGGCTTCTAGCGCGTCCGCCTCCGGCTATCAACACGTAGCTCATTCCATTCAGCTTTTCGTCTGCCTGCGCCCAAGCGCCCTCTGAAAAGCCAAGCGTGCGGATCTGCTATCAAATCTGTCGAAGCTCAAAACACAACGAGTTCAACCGAATTTCGTATAACCTAGCTGCCCAAGCGCTAGCTGCTGCGACGAGTATACACATCGAAGATAACCGCGGCAGCCAGCACCGCGCCGCGTACGATGTATTGGTAGGCGATATCGACGCTCATCAGGTTCATGCCGCTGGTCAGCGAGGTCATCACCAGCGCGCCGATGATCGAGCCGGTCACTTTGCCCACGCCGCCCGCCGCCGAGACGCCTCCCACATAGGCCGCTGCGATCGCATCGAGCTCGAACAACGTTCCGGCGGTTGTGGTCGCCGATTGCAGGCGCGAAGCGTAGAGGATGCCCGACAAGGCCGAGAGCATACCCATCGATCCAAACACGATAAAGACGATGCGTTTCACATTGATGCCGCTCAGCTCGGCGGCTTCCGGGTTGCCACCTACGGCGTAAATGTGGCGCCCGAGCACGGTTTTGGTCGAAACAAAGTGGTAGACCGCCACCACCAAGAGCATAATCACAACCGTCCACGACAGGCCGTTGTAGTTGGCCAGAATCCACGTGATCGCGCCTACTACCACAGAGATAAAGACCAGTTTAAGCACAAAGATCTCGAAGGGGAGCACTTCGAATTGATAGCTGATTTTGGTTTTGCGGTTCTGGATCTCGCTGTACACGAACCAGGCGATCGCAGCGACGCCCAGCAGCAGGGTGAGCTTGTGCACTTCGTTTAAGATCCCGATGTTGGGAATATCGGGGATGAAGGCGTTGCCGATCGCGTTAAAGCTGTCATCGCTGATGATGATCGTGCCCGTTCCCGCCGTAACAACCTGAAGCGCGCCGCGGAAGATCAGCCAGCCCGCCAGCGAGGCCACAAACGAGGGAATGCCCAGTTTGGCGACCGGGAAGGCGGTGATCAATCCGGCGAGAATGCCCAAGATCAGCACCATGGGGATGACGATCAGAGTCGGCAGGCCCCAACTGCTGAGCGCGATCGCGGCGACTGCGCCCAAAAAGCCTGCAAGAAAGCCGACCGAAAGGTCGATATGGCGGATGACGATCACAAGCGTCATGCCGACGGCCAAGACGGCGATGTAGCCTGTTTGGTTGAGCAGGTTGCTGAGGTTGCGCGACGAAATAAAGACGCCTTTGGTCAAGATCGCAAAAACGACCATGATCACAAATAGGGCGATATACATTGCGTATTCGCGAATATTTTCGCGCAGAATGCGCTGGAGATCGCTTATAAACGAGCCAGAGCGTCCTTGTTCTTGAACTTGTTGTAACGACATTGTTTCCCCCGTTTTTTATAGCGTCGCCAAGTACATAATTTTTTCTTGAGTTGCTTCTTCGATCGGCAGTTCACCAGTGATCCGCCCGCTCGAAACGATGTAGATGCGGTCGCTCATACCGAGCACTTCCGGCAGCTCCGACGAGATCATAATGATGCTCATACCTTGGGAAACGAGCCGATTCATCAAGCTATAGATCTCGAACTTAGCTCCGACATCGATCCCACGTGTGGGTTCATCTAAAATCAAAATATCGGGCGCCACAAACAACCATTTGGCCAAACAGACTTTTTGTTGATTGCCACCACTTAATTTCGATACGCGCTGTTCAATGCTGGGCGTTTTGATATTGATCGATTGTCTGTACTCGTTGGCGATCCTAATTTCGGCGTTGTCGTCGACGATCTGATGACGCGAGATCGCCTGTAAGTTGGCGAGGGTGATGTTCTGTTTGATATCTTGGATCAACACCAGCCCGTTGCCTTTGCGATCCTCGGAGACATAGGCGATTCCGGCCCGTATCGCATCTTCTGGTTGCTGAAAGTGTTGGGGAATGTCGTTTAAGCGCAATTCGCCCGAGAGTTTGTAGCCGCTGGGGTTGCCAAAAATGCTGAGCGCCAGCTCCGTTCGCCCTGAACCCATCAGCCCGGCAAAGCCCACGATCTCGCCTCGCCGAACGTGAAAATTGATATTGTGCAACACTTGGCGGCCCAGCGCTGGGCTGTAGGCGTTCCAGTCGCGCACTTGCAAGATGATATCGCCAAAACCCTGGCTCTCGCGCTTGGGATAGATATTGTCGAGCTCGCGGCCGACCATATGCTTGATCAGAACCTGCTCGTTGACCTCGCCCTTGTGCGCGTCGAGCGTGCAGATCGTCTGGCCGTCGCGCAGCACCGTCACGCTATCGGCGATCGAGATCACCTCTTTCAATTTGTGCGAGATCATAATGCAGGTCACACCTTGCTCGCGTAGGCCGCGCAGCAGATCAAGCAGATTTTCGCTATCGTCTTCGTTGAGTGCCGCAGTCGGCTCATCTAAAATCAAGAGCTTGACGTTGCGGCTGAGCGCCTTGGCGATTTCGACCAGTTGCTGCTTGCCAACGCCAAGATCACGCACCTTGGCCTCTGGGTTGACCGAGAGCCGCACCATATCGAGCATCTGCTTGGCCTGTTTGATCGTCTCGTTCCAGTTGATCAGGCCGCGCTGGGCGATCTCGTTGCCAAGAAAGATGTTTTCGTAGACGGTCAGGTCGGGGATGAGCGCCAACTCTTGGTAGATGATCGCGATCCCAGCCCGTTCGCTATCGCGGATGGAGCGGAAGCGTTGAACTTCGCCATCGAAGACGATATCGCCGCTATAGCTCCCGAACGGATAGACGCCGCTCAACACTTTCATCAGGGTCGATTTGCCCGCGCCATTTTCCCCGACCAGACAGTGAATCTCGCCGCGAGCGACTTTGAAGCTCACATCTTTGAGGGCTTTTACCCCGGGGAACTCTTTTGTGATAGCCTGCATTTCAAGGATTGGAGTTTGCATAGCACTCTTGCCCTTCGCTCAAGATAATCGGCGTGTCTAGAAACGGGCGAAGCTGGAGATCTGCTTCGCCCGTACTGCTCAGAAAGCGCTTCTGCTTAGGGCAGATTGCTGAAGTCGGAGGCTGGGTAGTAGCCCGAGTCGACCAATTCGCTCTTCACATTCTCCTTGGTCACGGTCACAACGCTCGATTGAATGGCCGGAACATCGATGGCCTCGTTGTTGTAGCTGCCCTGAGAGGCCGGGGTCTGGCCTTCGATCAGGCCGACAGCAGCGCTGATCGCGTCCTTCACCAGAACACGCACATCCTTGAAGACGGTCATCGACTGCTTGCCATCGAGGATGTACTGGACCGAGGCCTTCTCGGCGTCCTGGCCGGTGATCACATAGCTGGTCACGGCTTTGTCGCTAGCGAAGGTATCGGCGATCGCGCGGGCGGTGCCGTCGTTGGGCGCGAGGATGAAGACATCGCCTTTATCGGCATCAGAGGCGGCGGTCAGGTTCGACTCGGCCAGGTTTTTGGCGACGTTGAAGTCCCAGTTGGTGGTGATCTGGCCCATAATCTTGGCCTGCTCCTCGCGGGTCAGCTCGTTCTTGTCTTGCAGCGCAACTGCCTCGCTCGAATTCTTGATCACAAAGGTGCCGTCGGCGATCTTGGGCTGCAGAACGCGCCAAGCGCCATAGAAGAAGGCGAAGCCGTTGTTGTCAGACGCAGCGCCCGCGTAGAGGTAGAGCGGGTTGCCCGTGCCACTTGCGTGGTCGATCAGGAATTGGGCCTGCTGAGCGCCGACGGTGGGGCTGTCGAAGGTCACGTAGTAGTCGACCGCATCGGTGTTCATAATCAGACGGTCGTACGAAATAACCTTCACACCGGCATCGTGGGCCGCTTTGGCGGCTGCAGCGGCTGCGACGCTATCGTGGGGACAAATGATCAGAACCTTGATGCCCTTGGTCAAGAGCGATTCAACATTGGCTTTCTCTTTTGCGGGGTCGCCTTGGCTGAAGAGGATCTCGGCATTGTAGCCTGCTGCGTTCAAGGCTTCGCGGAAGCGGGTTTCGTCTTGGATCCAGCGCGGCTCATCTTTGGTCGGCAGCACAATACCAACAGCAATATCGCTGCTTGCGCTGCCACCGCTTGCAGCAGGGGCATCAGCGGCGGCAGCGTCGGAAGCGCCGGTGGAACCTGAGGAGGCCGGTGCGCTGCCACATGCTGCCAACAGGCCCAACAGGCTGAGCAAGCTGAGGAATAGCACCATCATTCGCTGAAATCGTTTGCGATACATCTTTGTTCTCCTATTCTCAACTGAGAGATTCTGTGTACGACGAGCCGTGTACAACCAACGTCGATGTGGCGAGTGTGCGGTATTCCCCAGTCAGTGCCTATCATTTTTCGGCAAGCGGAAGCGTCATGCATGCTGCGACTGCCTAAGAGGCAGCCTAGTGCTCGCCCTGGACCTGTTCACTAACTATTTAGGGAATACCGATTTGGATTGAGGCTAGTATAGACTTCCAAGCCCGGCATCCTCTACCCTTGCATCCCTCAAATACCTAGTGGATAACCCATGGGGCAATTAGGGGATTTCCCCTTATGCTGTCTCTGCTCGCTACCTTTACTCTTTTGGCGGAGAGGCGTCTAGCTCCCATGCGGCCCTCACCGCGTCCGCCTCCGGCTATCAACATCCTTTCCAAACATTCGGTCTTTAGCCATCGCAGCTTTGCTGCGATCTGCTTGCTGCGCGCAGCAAGCAGCCTGTATCGTTTCAGCAGTCGCAGTTTGTAAACCTGCAAAACTTTGCCGTACTCTTCGACAGGCTCAGGGAGCGGCGTTTTGCTGTGGCACAGCCAAGCTCCCTTCTCCCGCATTGCGGGAGCTATGCATTACCCAAAAGTCCTGTCGGCAGCAAAAGGCGATCGTTCGCATACCATCGCGAGATTATTCTTTGCGATTTCGCGTAGCGAAATCGCATACAACATCACCATTCAGCCCCTCGCCCGCAGTGCGGGATAAGGGGCCGGGGGGTGAGGGCAGATAACGCTGACCGTATGTCGATTTGTGGCTAATGTACAGCATTGCGGGAGAAGGGCCGGGGATGAGGGCAGGAGCTCCCATCTGATAGCCGAAGGCGGACGCGCTAGAAGCTGCATGGGAGGTTGAGCCCTCTCCGCCAACGAAATCTATCGCCTGAAGTGAGCAAGCGGATTTGCTATTGATCGAGGGGCAATAGGGGGTTTGCGTTTAGTACAGGGGGTTGCTGCTCTGTGTGTTATGGCTTGAATCGCCGAAGAGGTCGTCGATCACCTCGCGCAGGGCGGCCGCATCGAGGTCTTTTTTATCCAAAAAGGCGATCGCCCCCGCCTCAAGGCCGAGCCGGTGGAACTCGCGGTCGGGGTAGGCGCTGATCAGCACGATTTTGGTCTGGGGCGAGCGCGTTTTGATCTGACGCACGCATTCGATGCCGTTTTCATCGCCTAACACCACATCGACGAATGCGATGCGCGGCTGCACCTCATCGACGATCTGCAGCGCAGGCCGAGTTTGCTCGGCTTCGAAGATCTGGGCTTGCGGAAAACTGCGCCCCACCATGCGGCGCATCTGGGTGCGATAGCGCGCATTGTCATCGACGATCAGAACGCTCTGTTGGGCCTGTGCACCACTGCTCTGCAGACGGCTGCTCTGTCTGATGCTCAGCGCATTTAGCAGCTCCGGGTGGCGGCTCAGATAGTTGACCGCTTCAAGCCGGCTTTGCACATGGAGCTGTCTATAGAGCCGCGTTAAGTGGTTTTCGATCGTTTTGATGCTGAGCCCCATACGACGGGCGATCGCTTGGTTATCGAGCCCTTGCTGCAGGCAAGCAAGCAGCTCGTACTGGCGCTCCGTCAAGGCGACCTGCGGGCTGAGGGCGGGCGAGCTCTGGTTGACCCGCAATAGCTTCTCGATCAAGGGGCTGCAGATCCAGCGATTGCCCTCTAAAATGCGCTGAACCGCTAAGCGCAGATCGCCTAGCGGTTGGTCTTTGAGGTGATAGCCATTCACGCCAGCGCCCAACAAGCCTTGCACGTAGGCGTCGTCGTCATAGGCGCTGATCACCAAAATCTTCAATTCGGGAAAGCGCTCTCGGATGGTTGTGATCGCGCTGATCGGCTCGAAATTGGGCATTGTCACATCGGTGACAAGCATATCGGGTTGGTGCTGCTCGAGCGTGGCGAGGATATGTTGGCCATCACCTAACTCGGCGACGATCTCAAGGTCGGTTAAGCATCGTAAAGCATTGGCAATGCCCGCTCGCACAACGGCATGATCATCAGCTAAAACAATCCGCACTTTGGCCATTACTCTCACCAGTCTCAAACACGCTCTTCGACTAAGTATACCGGAAAATCATCGTTTTGATGAGAGTGCAACTAGGCTTCGGGTTTGACAGTGCGGAAGCTGAGCGTTACACGCGTGCCGTTTGAGCCGAACGGTTCGATCTTGAAATGACCCTGCATCGCTTGCATGGCTTGTTTACAAAAGACTAGGCCGATGCCAGAGCGCGCTCTGATCATCGATTGTGGATCTCTGATGCGCTCTTCGATCTGCTCGATGGCCGCGTCGCTGATCTGCGAACCGCTATTGGTGATCGAGATCGCGATTTGCTGTGGGTAAAGCGGGTGTACGAGCCCGATCGTAATCATACCTTGGGGCGGGGTAAAGCGAACCGCATTAAAGATTATATTTTGGAAGATACGCATAATTAAATGCTTATCTCCCCAAATGGTTGGCAATGTTTTGGGCAGGGTTGACACAATTGAGATGTCTGAATACGACTGGGTGGGCAATAAGGTGTTAATCAAGCTCTGTGCAACATCTTGAAGTACCAATTCTTCCCAAATGACGGGAAAACTCTCTTCTTGATGGCTTGTAACATTATAGAGTTCATGCACTAGTTCTAATAGCTGGTTTGCACTCTGTCGGGCAGCGCTGAGAAACGAAGCCTTTTGCTGTTGATCGAAATGATCCGTTGCGATCATATCGAGCGCCATCACAAGGTTTTGAATTTGCGACCGTAGATCGTGCGTCAGCATTTTTGTTGCCATAAGAGGCGCAATCTCAGTTATTGGAACTGGATAATCTACGCTTGTGAAGATCTCTTCAAGTTGATTCTCTAATTGTTGCAGTTCATCTTGCAGCTTCTCTTGTTGATCTGAATAGATACGCGCATTTTCTACAAACGCACGATTCATTCGGAATTCTTCGGCCAGCTCTGGGTTTTGAAGGTTAATAATATTGGCGAAATTATCGATGATAAGCTCAATTAAACGCTGATCGAAACTCCAACAGAAGTCGAACAGCGTTTCGTTGTCATTTGCCTCATCAGATTGATACTTTTCTGTTTTTTGAACACAGATGATGGCAGACCCTTGAGGGCTCCAAGCCAGTATAAAACAGCCTTGCAATGTCTGGCTGGAGTTTGGAAAGATGAACTCTCGAATGTTGGGGTCAACACTATATTCTGAAGTTTGACTATTGATAATCCAAAGGGGTATGTACTTCTGACCGTTATTAACCTGTTCAGAGAGCTTGAAATATTGCTCAATATTCTGTAAGCCTAAGCAGGTAAAGGGTACGATCTTATAAAGCTCAAAGATCTGGTGTAAATTGACCGCTAAATAAATAAAAAGTGACCCCTCCCCTTCAGCGAGGTTGAGATGAGGTTTCATTGTGGCTTTGATACAATTGAATATCGCCTCAAATGAAGAAAGTTGAAAAGATTTTGGCATAGAAGTAATATAAATGCAAACTAGGTAGAATTAACTCGAATACATTTTTGCAAAGTAAAGGGAAGATATATCAATTTTATTATGTTGCTATCCCATTATATCGCATCTACACGTTTTGACAAGCGTCGGAATAAAATATATTTGTTATGACTCTAATTTATGGAGATACTTGTGATTTTTGACTCAATGTTAGATAAGTCTGGAACTACATGTTTTAGCATGTGATAGAGAATGAGTGATTACAACCTGGCCTTTCAATGGCGATAATATATTATATCTGGACTAATCAGCCCCTACCTGCTAGAAGCCCTAGTAATCTTGTATTTATAACTATTGTACATAAGAAAGGTCTTAAAAGGTGAAATAAATTTATACTTTTGTATTTGTTGAGAAAATCTTAAAAAGTCATTCGTATATTCCCCAGGAGCGTTATATTGAATGAAAGAGAGCTTTGTTGCGTTCAAGGGTGTATAAAAGCTTTCAATCTTGCTCTAAGACATTTAAGTGGAGCGCTGCACAAGCAAAAAGTGTACTAGATGAGTCAAGCCGCAGAGATCGATCTCTAGGAAGATAAAAAATAACGGCTGGAACTTCACTTTCCAGCCGTTGGAACACATTCTTTCTTGGGTTATGCGTAGCTTAGTAGGTTACGCTAACCGGAGTACCGATCGAAGCCCATTGATAGAGCCACTGTGCATCGTCCATATTGAGATTAATACAGCCGTGCGAGAGCCGATAGCCACTGCCGAACATATTGTGCCAATAAGTGCCGTGCAAGGCTACACCGCCATAAATATACATAACCCACGGCACATCGGGTACATACCACGATTCGTCACCGGCCGAGCCCGTCATGGTTTGAACGCGCAGCTTGTCATAGACCGCGAAGTTACCGACGGGTGTGTTGAAGCCGTCGCGCCCCGTGGCGACGGGTGCGGTATAGACTAGTAGATCGCCCTCATAGGCGTAGAGCCACTGTTTCGAGAGATTGACCTCGATTCGGCGCGGCCACAGTTCGGGCGACCAGTCCGGCACATCGGCCAGCCGAGGAACAGGCTGGCTCAGAATGTTGCGCTGCTGCATCACTTGGCGCCCCAGATCGCCTAGCTCGATCTCGTTGAGGGTAGCCAGCATAATTCCGTTGTAGGCCTCTTGTTGACGGTAGAAGCTGCCCATATCTTCGGGATGGTATTCGAAGCGGGCGCGTTCGAAATATTGGGTGCGTCGCACCTGACCATCCATGGGGCTTACTTCGTCAAACTCTTCGCTGATCGGCAGGCCGAAACGGGCCAGGCCGCCACGCTTTTCCCAATAGAGCAAGAATTTACCATAGAGATTATGCCCTGTTTCTGGGAAGTAGCGCGCATTGGGCATGGGCTCGGCTGCTTCAAAAACGCGACCGGCTGTTGCTTCAGTGCCCACCAAGCCCAGCTGAACTTGGAAGGGCGTGCCGACCAGTTCGGGATGGTATTCGAGCCGAGCTCGTTCGAAATACTGCACGATTCGACCGTTTTCATCGATCTCTTCGCTGAGGGGATAGCCAAGCATCAATTGTCCATTGCTGCGCCAAAAGTCAAGAAAACCTGAGCGATTGCTGACATGATGCCCAGTTTGAGGGAAGTAGACGGTTTGGACGAGGGGCAAGTTGCTTGCCGTGGTCGAGGAGAAGGGACTGGTCTGTTGGAGTGCGCGCGAAGCCTCTTGGGCGGCCTGCACGCGCGCGGCGGCGGCTTCTGCGCTCATCGATGGCTCGAAGTCTGCGACGGCGGGACGCGCTGAAGCCAATTGCGACCACGGAGCTAGCAAGCTAATGCCTAAGATGAGGGCGAAGGCAATGGCGAAAATTCGAAGATGCAGCGCGGACATGGTCTCTTCCTTTTAGGCTGTGAATCTTGGCATACTACTCTTTGGTTTGCTGATATAAACGTTGGAACAAATATTTTTCCAACCAAGAGACAAAAAGGGAGCACATCATTACCTAGATGAGAAGAGCAAACGCTTCTTGTATACGTACTATAGCATATTCTTGATACCTAGCGTGTAATTAGAAGTAACATATTGGTAATTTGTAAAATTTTTCAATCTATTCCTAGCCCAAAATGGTACTAATGAGTGCTTGTGTTCGGGCGAGCTATGTCGCTTATTGAAAAATAATGGCTTATTTGGCTTGTAGAGCATCGAAATGCTCTATGACAAAACTAGTTAGAATTTGGTATAGTTGTTCTATAGGCTCTCGTGATGGACAGGTTATAAGGCGGTCGTATCATAGGGATATGGTGTATGTTGCGTTCCACCCCACCTTGATGGGGTATGGTGAGGTTCAAAACTATGAACACTGTTTATACTTATCGGATCCAAGAGCAGGCCGCTGTACAGACGGAACAGTGTGAACATCTTTGGGATGCACTCAGCCGAGCACGTTATGATCTGGAACATCAAGCGGGTTCTGTTGTGCCGATCTCGATTACGGTTGGCCAATGTATTTTTCACGCTGGCCATCTCCAAGTATTGCTTGGCTACGAGGAACAGACACCATCTTCTTCGATCGAGCTAGATCAGCTTGATTAGCCTAAAACCTTAGGATTTGCTTAGCTCCAGAGGCGCTGAATCGTGGGCTTAACCTGCGATCTCCAGCGCCTCTTGTGCTAGCTCGCGGAAGGCTTGGCGCAGTTCGTTGGGCTGGCGAATCTCGATCGGGCAGCCGAACTGCAGAAGCAGTCGAGCGATCAGTTTGAGTTCGGGTAGCGAGGCGCGTAAGATCACCCCATCAGGGCACTCCTCCAGCTGGACCAGCGAGCGGGGAAGACGGCTGCGAATCTGCTCGATACTCGTCTGCACGAGCACTTCGATCTGCCAGCGGTCGGGGATGTTGGGGAAGGAGTGGGCGAGATAAGCGATGGTATCGAAATCGCGCGGGCGCTCGAAGTGTTCGGGGCACAGCTGAAGCTGGCTGATGCGGTCGATGCGGAAGACGCGCAAGGCTTGGCGCAGATGGCAGTAGCCGACCGCGTACCAATGCCCTTCGTAACAGGCGATTCCGTAGAGATCGACCGAGCGTTCGAGTGCTTGGGAGCGGGTCGGTTCGTAATAGAAGCGTACCCGTTGTTGGGCGTGGCAGGCTTGGGCCAGCTGGCTGAGCAGCTCGCTGCTAACCTGGCTTTGGATCGGCTTGAGGGCGATAGCGAGCTGTTGGTAGCTGGCGCGTACCTGGTTTTGCAGGGCGTGTGGCAGCACACGCTCGATCTTGGCGAGCGCCCCTTCGATGGCGGGCGCTGCCGCGGCCAGGCCGATCTGACGGGCAGCCAACAGCCCTAAGCTCACCGCGAGTGCCTCTTCGTCATTCAGCATCAGGGGCGGCAGCTTGAAGCCCGGGCGCAAACTGTAGCCGCCATTGCGGCCCGTCTCAGCCTCGATGGGAATACCGAGATCTTGCAACATCAGAATGTAGCGCCGAATGCTGCGCACATCGACTTCGAGGCGAGCGGCCAGCTCTGGCCCGCTGATCTTTTTATGAGCCTGAAGCAGTTCAAGCACGGTTAAAACACGGGTTGTTGGATGGTACATAACCTTCCCTTAGAGCATCAAATCTCGATGTTAATGAGGGTCGAAGCTTTCCTATTTAGTAGCTATACTGCAGATAGAGCATCTGAGTGCTCTGTCACCGATCTGCGCTGCGTCGCGCTGCACGCAGTGCCCACCGAGAGGAAACGTACATGACAAATACACCAGCCTTACTGGTCATCGATGTGCAAGAGGCGATGTTTCAGTTGGAAGAGCCGCCCTATAACGCTGATCAGATGGTCGCAAATATTCAACGTTTGCTGCAAGAAGCGCGCTCGCGTTCGCTGCCCGTGATCTATGTGCGCCATGCTGGGCTCGATGAGCGCTCGCCCTTGCACCCCTCTAAGCCGGGCTGGCCGATCTATTCGGCCATCGCGCCCCAAGCGGGCGAGCCGATCGTCGATAAACAGCACTCCGATTCGTTTTGGGACACGAATCTGCATGCCCTCTTGAACGATCTAGGTGTGCGCAAGCTGATCATAACCGGCATGCAGACCGATTACTGTGTTGATACCACCTGTCGGCGGGCGCTCAGCCTGGGCTATGAGGTCACCTTGGTGAGCGATGCCCATAGCACTTGGGGCAACGGCGTGCTCACGGCCGAGCAGATCGTGCAACATCACAACCAGACCTTAGGTGATGGTTTTGCGACTCTTCGATCGACCGACCAACTCACATCGACTAACCAGCTCACCTGGTAACAAGCTTCTTTGCATAGATTTTGCGAAGCGGGTCGCCTCGGCGGCTCGCTTTTCTAGTATCTGCTAAACTCGCTCGAAATCCCTCAAAACAAGGACCGATTTTATCCTCGTTTCCCAGTATGATCAAAGTGTAGCAAGCAACACCATTGATGAAGGAGCGAGTGATGAGTGCAGTTTTAGAACGTGCAGAAGGCTTTTTCTGGCTGAACGGCCGTGTGCTCGATCGCCAATTGTTCGCCTACCACTTCAAAGGCGGCTCGCGCGAGGCGGTCTTGGCGGCTTTGGCGGCCTATCAAAATAGCGATGGAGGCTTTGGCAATGCGCTCGAACCCGATCTGCGCTGCCCCGCTAGCCAGCCGGTCGCGGTTCAAGTGGCCTTCGAAGTCTTGGAGCAGGTTGGCCCAGATCGAACGATGCTGCAGCGCGCCTGCGACTATTTGAGCAGCATCGCCCGGCCCGAGGGCGGCGTGCCCTTTGTGCTGCCTTCGGCGCTCGATTACCCGCGCGCGCCTTGGTGGCAGCCCGATCCGGCGCAGCCCTCGGCGCTCAACCCGACGGCGGCCTTGGTCGGCTTGTTGTGGCACTTCGGCTTCGAGCACGCTTGGATCGAGCGGGCAGCGGCCTTCTGCTGGAACTACTTCGAGCAGCGCCTACCCGAGACGGCTCACGATATGCTGGTCTCGATCACCTTCGCGCGTTATGCGCCCGACCGCACGCGCGGCGACGAACTGCTCGGGCGTTTGGGCGAGCGTTTGATCTCGAGCGGCTTAGTGCTCGAGCTCGAAGCGACCGAGTATGGTTTCCGTCCGCTCGATTGGGCGCCCACCCCCGACCACCCGCTGCGACGCTTCTTCGATCAGCAGATCATCGAGGCCAATCTCGACTATCTCTTGGCGACCCAGCACGAAGATGGCAGTTGGAAGCAGACCTGGCCCGCTTTGAGCAGCGCCAACGCCAATGCTTGGAGCAGCGTTATCACGCTCAATAATCTGCTGACTTTGCGAGCCAACGGGCGTCTGTAAGCACAAAAGGTTCCGACAGTTCGTTAGCTGTCGGAATCTTTTGTGATAGCTCATCCGCAGGCCGATTTCATTATGTTGGCGGATGGGCTTCTAGCTCCCATTCGGCGTGTACCGCGTCCGCCTCCGGCTACTAAACAGGGCTAGCCGCCCTCATCCCCAGCCCTTCTCCCGCAAAGCGGGCGAAGGGAGCGAGTGCGCTCTGTAGCCACATAGCTGTACCCTTCGACAGGCTCAGGGTACGGTCTACAACTCAGCAGCACGCTGAGCACGTAGCCCAGCGCTGCTTGCAGCGCTGGCAAACAGCCTGTATGGGAGGATGGGATGTTGATAGCCGAAGGCGGACGCGCTAGAAGCCGGATGGATGGTTGTGACCTCGCCGCCATATGCAAATCTGGCCGAAGCTGTTGATGTGTCCATATGACTGTAACCATCGAAACAGTTTTAATCTGTCTCTTCGATCTGGTTAGGCTGGCGCTTGCTCCAGAGATAGCGGAAGATCAGCAGATGGCCGAAGAGGGCGCTCGGCAGTAGGGCGCTTAGCAGCCAGACAAAGGGCAGATTGGTGAGCCAGATGCTCGACGGCTCGCTCTGAAAGGCTTGAAACGGGAGCGGCAGCGCCAAGAAGGCGATCGCAAACAGCGCGAGCGCCAAGATGGTGCCTAGGCTGTTCCAGAGCAGTAAAAGCCAGTTGGGTAGCCGTTGGCGGGCAGCCAGCCAAGCGATCGGCAGCGCGCTCAGCCCGGCCAGCAGATCCCAGTTCCAGCCGCGCAGGCTAAGCTGTTGGGGCAGAACGCCGCGCATAACCAGCAGCTCCAGAGCGATCGCGATGGGAATGCGACAGCTTTGGAACAGGATCAAGCGCTGTAGGGGCGTTTGCAGGGCGAAAGCTGTGCCGAGGCGGGGCAGAGCGTAGCCGAACAGAGCGGTGAGCGCGATCACGATCACCAGCACAAAGGGCGGCGGGCTGAGCGAGAAGTCGCCCAAAAAGTCTCCCGAAGCCAGAAAACCAGTGATCAAGAGCCAGCCATCGACGGCGACGATCGCAGCGATGGCGCGGCGCGGCCATTGGGTCGCCTCGGGTTCGAGCAGGGTGTAGCCAGCGATCAGCGCCAAGGAAACGGAAGCCGTTGTGATAACAAAGAGCAGAGTAGCTGTAGCCAGCATAAGTGCCTCTAGTGATTCGTGTTGAAATAGCCCAGAATATCGCTGAGCGGCATGGCTGCTAAGCTCTCGATCCGCAAATCGGCCTCGGGCAGCTTGAGTTGACTGGTGATCGCGCCCGGAACCGCCACCACACGTATGCCCGCCGCACGAGCGGCTAAGATCCCGTTCGAGGAGTCTTCGAAGATCAAGCATTCGGTGGGCGAACTGTTGAGGCGCTCGGCCGCCAGCAGAAAAAGGTCGGGGAAGGGTTTGGTGCGCACAACATCATCGGCGGTCAGTACGCTCTGGAAGCGCTCGTAGATCTTGTGGTGCTTGAGCCAGCCTTCGACCCAGGCGCGGCTGCTGCTCGAGGCCACCGCACAGGGCAGACCGAGCCGTTGGGCTTCGTCGAGGATCTCGAGCACGCCCGGCAGCAGCGGTTGGTTGCGGCTGAGCTCTTGTTTTAGGGCTTGGCGGCGGGCCATAACCCCTTCTGGATCATCGAGGTGAACGAGGCTGGCGAGATGTTGAAGTGCATCGAAGCCGTGCATTGTGCCGAGCGCGCCCTGCCAGAGATCTAAACTGAGGCTTTGACCGTATTCGGCGTAGATGCGTTGCCAACTTTCGAAGGCGGGAGTCTCTGTATCGACCAGCAGTCCATCGAAGTCAAAAATGAGTGCCTGTATCATTACTATCCTTTTGAATTCGCAATCCTAGAGTTGGGCTTTATCGCTTGAGTGTAGCACAGGATTGCATGGCCTGAAGCAGCGTTTGAGCGGCGATTCGGCCGCTGTGGGCCGCTCGCTCCCATAGGGTCAGCCCTTCGACGGCCAGCCAGTCTCCGGCCAAGACCAAGTTGGCGAAGGGTGTTGCGGCTTTGGGGCGCAAACGGTAGCTGTTCGGCAGGTCGGCGAAGCGGCTCTGGGCTGTGCGCACGACCGCGCTTTTGCGCAGTTGGGCGCTGCGCACACCCGGCCAGAAGCGACGCAGATCGCTCAGAACCTCTTTGACGATCGCTGCGTCGTCTTGATCCCACCAAGCTTGAACTGGAGCGATCTCGAGCGCGACCAGCGAGCCGTTGTGGCGGTCGAAACTGTGGGGCGCGCAGAGCGCGAGATCGCCGAATTGGCAGAAGGGCACATGGCTGCTGAAGAAGAGCCGCTCGCCGTAGTGAACATAACGATCGAACCAGAGCTGAACGAGCATGCTCGGTAGCATTTTGAGCTGGCCGATTTGAGCGAAGGGCGATGCACCGTGCAGTTGTGCGGGCAGCAGCGCGAGCAGTTCGGGCGGCTGAAGCGCCAATACAAAGCCATCGGCCTGCAAAAGCTGGCCCGATTCAAGCCGAACGGCCCGCAGACCATGTTGATCGATCTGGAGCGCTTGGGCACGCTCTCCTAAGCGCAGGCGACAGTTGTGGGCGGTGAGGTAGGCTGCGAGCGGCGCGAAGAGGCGCTCTTCGCTCACACCATCGAGCAGGCCGAGGCCAGCGCTCTGGCTATCGACGCTCAGGCTGTGGAAGAGCTCGAGCATGGCGCGCGCCGAGACCTGTGCGGCCGTGAGGCCCGTCAATGTGCGCGCGATCGGGTCGAAGCAGTCGTCGAGCACATGCTTTGGGATGCGATGATCGGCGTGCCACTGGGCATAGCTGCGATCGTCACAGCTGGCGCGGTAGTGTTCGCTGCCCAGCCACGCGCTGCTGAGGCCGATGATGCTTTTCAGCCTGTCGAGCGGATGAAACAGCTCGTTGGCCAGAATCGCGCTGAGCGCGCCTAGATTAGCAGGTAAGTTCGGAAAGGGGACGTGTTTGAGGCGTCCGCCCGGCAGGGCGAAGGCTAAATCGCGATTGCTCCAACGGATGCGATCGCTGAGCCCCGTCCGTTCAAGCAGGGCCACCAGGCTGCGGTCGGCGCGGCTGAAGCGGTACAGCTTTCTTTCGAGCCAGTCGCCATCTGCGTCGCGCTCGGCGCTGAAGACGCCGCCCAAGCTGTGCTGAGCTTCGATCAATTCGACCTCGTGCCCGGCCTGCAACAGCTCGCAAGCGGCACTGATGCCTGCCAAGCCGCCCCCGATGATGGCTACTCTCATGGCTGGCTCAATTCGACAAGCCGCACGCTGCCGTCGCGCAGGCTCATAGCCAGCTGTTCGCTGTCGGGGCGGAAGGCCAGGTTCAAAATGCTGCCGGAAGCGCCGTAATCGAACATGCGCACGATCTTGCTTTGGGTGATGTCCCAAAAGACCAGAGTGCCGCCCAGCGATCCAGCGACCAAGAGGCTGCCGTCGGGCGAAAAAGCCAGCGTGTTGATCCAGCCCTGCTGCTGGGCGACCGAGAGATATTCGACCGTTCGCTGGCTTTCGAGATCCCAGATGCGCACGCTGCCGTCGCTCGAGGCGCTCGCCAAGAGCGAGCCGTGGGGCTGGGCGGCCAGCGCGATGATGCTGCCTTGGTGCCCGATCAGCCGGCCCGCCTGTTGGCCGCTGGCAACGTCGATCAGCAGAATGGAGGGTGGGCTGCCGTTGGAGGCGACTGCCAGCAGGCTGCCATCGGCTGAGAAGCTCAGGCTGTAGAGGCTGGCCTCGTTGAGGCTGATGCTGTGGATCAGTTCGAAGCTGTGGGCGTTCCAGAGGAAGAGCTGGCCCTGAAGGGTGCCCGCGGCGATCGTATTGCCGCTTGGGCCGACAGCTAGGCTAATGGCTTGACCTGTTAGGCCAGGCAGTAAGCGTGGTTGGCTGCGCTGCGTGAGATCGTTGACCAGCACACCGCCCCGATCGGAGAGCGAAACCAGTTGGTTAGGGGCCAGGAAACTCAGAGATTGCGAGCTGGGCGAGCCGCCGATCAAGTCGAGGCGGGCGCGGTCGTCGAGCCGATAGAGGCGCACCATGCCGTTGATGCCGCTTGTAGCGAGTTGTTCGCTATCGTTGGAATAGGCCAATGATGTAACGAGACCTTGCCCGAGATCGAGACTTTGACGAACCGCTTGGCGTCGCACGTCCCAGAAGCTGACACGATTGAGCTCGGCGCTGCTGCTGGCGATGTAGCGCCCATCAGGGCTGAAGTCGATCGAGCCAATCTGTAGCCCTTGGTTGCTGAGACGCGCGCGCTCCGCACCAGTTATTGGATCCCATAGCAAAATCTGCCCGTCGAGGCCGCCGCTCGCTAAACTTTTGCCGTTCGGCTCGAAGCTCAGACTGGTCGGGCGGTCGCTGTGGCCGCGCAGACTCAGGGGTTGCGAGCTGTTGGCCAGCTGCCAGACCCGCACCACCAGATCGCTGGCGCTGGCTGCTATCAGCTTTCCGTCGGGCGAGAAGGCTAGGCTGTTTAGTTGGTAAGGCTGTGATTGCGGGCTATTGGGATTGCTCGGGGCTTGAAAGAGGATGCGCTGTTGCCCATCGCTCAGCCGCCAGAGTCGCAGCGTGCCATCATACGAGCAGGATGCCAGCAGCGATCCGTCTGGGCTGAATGTTAGCTGGCTGATGGCCGCACTATGGCCGCTTAGATCAGCGCTTTGGCTGGCATCGCTCAGCTTCCAGAGCTTGATAGTGGCATCTTTACCACCCGAAGCGAGCGTTCTGCCATCGGGCGAGAAGGCCAAACTGAGGATGCCGCCGCTCTGGCCGCTCAGACTTTTAACCAAGTTGCCATCGCTCACGTTCCAGAGCCGAATCATGCCATCGCCGAGCGATCCCGAAGCTAGCAACCTGTCGTCGGGCGAGAATGCTAGGCTTGTGATCGGGCTGCTATGGCCGGAAAAACTGCGTTCCAAGGCATAGCTGCTGGTCGAGCGCAGCGTGATCGTATTGCCCAGCCCTATGGCAATCAATGTGCCAGCGTGGTTATAGCTGAGCGGTCCGACCACGCTTTCGGTTAAGACGAGCGTCTCGGTCAGACGGTCGGTGGTGCGGCTGCTGATCGCGTTTGGATTGCTCGATGGCTCGACACTACGCGAGTTGCTCGGTGTGCTTTCGCGCTGAGCGCTGAGCGGCGCTGTAGGGCTGGGAGCGAGATAGCTGGCGAGTAGTTCGCGACCAGGGCCGAGGAGCAGCAATAAGCAGAGGATCAGCACCACAAAGGCGCTTAACCCTAAAAAGCTGATGGCTGCGATCAAACAGCCGCTCGTGATGCGGGCGCTGGTCGAGAGGCTCGGCTGCATGCTCAGCCGCAGGGCTTTGCGCATGGCATAGGCCGATGGGAAGCGCTTGCTCGGCTTGGGTTCGAGGCTGCGCAACAGCAGCTTTTCGCCGCCAAGCGAGAGCGCCGGGCTGAGCGGGCTTGGGCTTTGGAGCTGGCTGCCATGCAAGTGCTCCTGGCCTGCTGCTGGCGCTTGACCTGTAACGAGGCGGTACCAGATCGCTCCTACGCTGTAGAGGTCGCTGCTGAAATCGGCTTGGCGCTGGGGATCGTCCAGCTCGGGCGCTCGATAGGCGCTGGCCTGGGCGCGCGCCATACGCACAAGCGCGAAGGGCGTGAGCTGTAGGCCGTTGACTTCGTCGAACCAGAGATCGTTGCCTTGTAGGTCGTTGAGAAAGAGGGCCGGCTTATGCTTGTGGAGCGTTACCAGCGCACTGAGCAGTTGGTCGATCTGGGCGCTGATTTGAGCTTCGCTTAGGCTAGCTGAGTGGGTGGTGATCTGATCGAGCGGCTGGCCTTCGGGTTGCGGGCAGACCAGATAGAGCTCTGTAGTGCTGGCGAAATAGTCGCTGAGCGGCAGCAGCCCATCGATCGCGAGCTTGCTGATGCTTTCGCACAGGGCGATCTGGCGATTGAGCGCCGTTTGATCGGCGATGGGCAGCGCAGCGATCAGCAGGCGATCTCCCGCTTGGTCGCTGGCCACATACAAGGCTTCGCTCGATCCTGAAGCGAGCAGTGCAGTTATGCGATAGGTTTGATTGAGAGTGCTTCCCTGTTCAAGAGCCATGGCCGTCCTGAATCATACCAAAACGAGTTGATACGATAGTAGCTGAGCAGATCGGGTCGAGCTTGAAGCATGGGAGGACGGAGCAAGATGATGGAGACAGTTCTGAAACGCTCAGTCTTTTCAGAACTGTCCGGCAGCTTGGGCAGCATCGATTCGGGCCACGCAGCGCTTGGCGCTGCGCATTGCACCCTCAATCGATGCCAAAAACTCTTGTTGGGTGAAATCGCCAGCCAGAAAGAGATTCGGGATGGGCGTCGCTTGGTCTGGGCGATAACAGTCGACCCCCGGGCGGGCTTGATAGACCGAGTTGGGAATCCGCACGATCGTATACTTTTCGAGTTTGGCCGCGCGCGCATTTGGGTGCAGACGCCAAAAATCTTGCAGCACATGGGCGATCAGTGCTTCGTCGCTGAGTTTGATCAGCTCTTCGGCCGGGGCAACCACAAACTGCACGATGCTCGGGCCGCCGCGATGGTAGTCGGGCGCGACGTTGACCATATCGGCGTAGACGCTGATGTCGCTGTTTGAGCTGAAGAGCAGATGATCGACGCCTGTAACTTGGCGGTCGAAAAAGAGCTGAACTGTGATGACGGGCTGGCCTTTGAGATGCTTGAGATTGCTGAAATAAGGCTCTTCACGCCACTCGTTCGGAATGATTTTGCGCAGGTTGTGCACCGGCATGGCCGAGATAAACAGGTCGCCTTCCACCAGGCTGCCGTCTTCGAGCCGAAAAGCCTGCACGCGCCCTTGAGCGCTCTCGATCCCGACCACCTTGTGCTCGAAGCGAAAACAGGTGCCGCGCGCGCTCAGCATATCGATCAAGGGCTGCCAGATTCGCTCTTGGGGCGAACCTTTGACCAAAGCCATGCGCGATGCGTCGGTCTGTTGAGCGAAATGCAGCAGCGCAGTTAGGATCAGCTTGGCGGATACCTTATCGGCGCGTTGAAAGTTGAGCGCCAAGGCCATTGTATCCATCACATCGCGTAGGGCGCGCTCGCCCATGCCGTGGCGACGGTGCCAAGCTTCGTAGCTCTGGTTGTCTTGCGCGTCGAGATAGGCTTGGTTGCCCAAGATTGGTCGCAGCAGGCCCAAGGCCATGCGTAGCTTTTCGCTGGTTGTCAGCAGCTTGCTGAGGGCGACCCCCGTCAAGCCGTTGAAGGGCGCTGCTAGGCCCGGCACGAATTTGATCGAAGCCAAGCCGTGCTCGGGCGAGGCGAAGATCATCTCGGCTGGCTTCCAATCGAAGGCCTCGTTCAGACCACATTCGGCCAGAAAACCTAACAGGGTGTGATAAGCCCCGAAAAAGACGTGTAAGCCACTTTCGACCCAATCACCATCGGCGTCCTTCCAAGCCGAGACTTTGCCGCCCGCGATTGGGCGCTTTTCCAACACGGTCACATGATAGCCACGGTCGTTGAGCCATTTGGCGCAGGCCATTCCGGCTGGGCCTGCCCCTGCGATGACGACGTTTTTAGCCACACTTCTTCCTACTCTTTAAGCCTTTCTTGTGTTATAGCACGCCTTATAGCCTAGCGCAAGCGCTTTGAGTTGACATAACTTAGTTGCAGCCTTGGTTCTGATAGAGCTTGCAGCGATCGAACAGCAGTGTGCTCAGTTTCTCGCTGGCCTGCAGCGGCACTTCGAGCTGCCAAGCGATCAGATGGTTCCAATCGAGGCCGCGGCGCAGTTCGGTATGCCCGACCGTCCAGTTGAAGATCAGGCCGATATTCCAAGCGATCAATGCAGCCGCCACCACCACGCTGGCGATCTGGCGTTTGAAGCGCTGTTTGGTCTCGGCGCGCTCTTGGAAGCGCTGAATCAGCATCGCCAAACCGATGATAAAGATCGGCGAGCACTCGATGAAGCGCCGGAAACCGAAGGCTCCGCTTTGGTGCCAAGTGTAGATCGAGCCGTTCACAAACATCTGGGCGGCGAAAGCGGCTATAAAGGCTACGGTTAGCATACGGTCGCGCTTCCAGAGCAGAGCAAGACCGGCCAGCGCCAAGATCAGCACGGGGCTCCAGAGCAGGGCGCCGTGCGAGAAGTTGCCTCCCGGGCTGTTCAAGCAGGGCGTCGGATCGACCAAGGTGTGGAAGAAGCAGGGGCTATACCAGGTGTCGCGGAACTTGCCCGAAACCTCGGTGTTGGGGCGCATCGCGCCGTTAAGGATCTGGTAGGTTGCCAGTTGGGGCGAGAGCATCAGCAGGGCTGCAAGGCCCGCCACGATATAGCCCACGAAGGGCAGGCTGCGCACTCCCTCCCAGATGCGTGCTGGCAGGGCGCTCGCCTTCGAGTGGTGAAACACCTGCCAGAGCGCTTCGATCGCTGGTATGGCAACGAAGAGCAGCAGTTGCTCGCGCACGATCGTCATCAGGCCAGCCAGCAGGCCGAGCAAAGCCCAATCGCGCAGACGGCGCTGCTCGCGGGTGCGATACCAGAAGGCCACAAAACACGAGACAGCAAAGAATCCGGTCGCGTGCGACCAGGGCATCTGAACGATCATATAGAAGACCAGTGAGGAGGCCAGCCAAATGCTGATGGTCGCCAAGGTGGCCGCGAAGGGCTTGACGAAGCGCAGCGCTAACTGGTGGCAGATCAGCAGCCCGAGCAGGCCATAGATCGCCGATGCGTAGGAGACCGCCAGAATGTAGGGCTTGGAGTAGCCGTCGCGTACAATCTCGGCACCCAAGGCATTGGCGATCTGCACACCGATATCGGCTACGATGTAGAAGGGCGACCAGAGCAGGGCCGAGCCGACCGGTGCGACATTGCCGTACAGTCCCGTCACTTCGTTGCGTCGTCCGCCATCTTTGATCGGGCCGGGCTTGAGCAAGGCCGCTGCGATGCCCGCGTTGGGGTTGAGCGCGTCGAGGGTGCGGTACTCGTTTTCAAAATCGAGATCGCCATCGAAGTAGAGCGAGCGCAAGTAGACATAATAGCCTACTTCGTCGACGGCATAGATGCGCGGATTGCTGATCGGCAGCATGATCAAAAAGAGCAGGACAATGATCAGCATGCCGCCGCGATAGCTGCCCAGACGCTTCACCAAGTTTGGCAGAGCGCTCTGACGCGCAGTTGGTATGTTCTGTTCGTGCTGATTAGAGGGAGAAAGCGTAGCGTTTGTTTCCACAATATCCTAAAATACAATACAGATCTAACTATTTTGACAGTTTTGTGCGGGCTTATCTTAGCAGCTTTAAGCCGTGCGTCAAGCCTTCTGACTGTATTGTACCAGACTGTGCTGGCTCTGCTTGTTTGCAGCGCTACAGATATCCGTTTGATCAGTTCGGCACTTTGGCGGCTTGGTCTCTCCCCCCAACGAAGGTCTTAACCGCGTCCGCCTACGGCTATCAACAGCCTGCCCGTAAGCAGGGTGTTGTAGCAGTGTGTCGAGCGACCGCCCCAAAATACAATGATTCTAGCGGATTTTGCATTAGCGCAGGCACAAGTGCGAAGTCTGTCGAGTAGGGCCTAGGTTTCCTCCACTCACGCGCTGTTTAGCTACTCCTACCGCGATTTTCCGGGCGATCCTTTAAAAGAGTTAGCACAGCATTTCGATATGCTGCTGTATGTGGCGAACTGGGGTACTCAGAGATTGGCATTTCGCTTTCCCAAAGGAGCGCTTGATCTTGCAGCTCTAGAGCCTTACTACTATGGTACCGATGAGATCGCGATAAAGAAGCTCGATCGATACGATATCCTCGATATCACCTTTGATAATGAGAGTGACGAGGAATGAATCTACGAGGAAGGACAGATCGAGTCTTTTATCGCGTTACGTGACGAGCTGATGCGGGGCGATTTGCGCCTCCTCTATTTGGCTTGCTTCTGTTGCAAATGCAGAAGGTGAGGATGAATGGGACGAAGAAGCTGAAGAGGATACTGACACTGACCCGATCGAGCCGCCGGTGCCAGCGGGATTAGGCAAGTTGAGCGCCTCATTGCGCGCATTCGTTGACTTCATCGCAATCGACGAAGATCTCATCGAGGCTGCGGCGCGCACAAGTCCGCCGCTCAAGACGACGAACGAGCCTCTGGAGCAATGGCTTAAATTGATGCCCACAACCGAACGGGATGCCTTTTTGTTGCGCGCCGCCCAAGGCGAACAGATCAATAGCGCATTGTTGCGTCGACTGCGCGAACTTGGCGGAGGTAAGTCGTCCAATAGCTTAAACGCAAGCGCTCCACGGCGTAAGCTCAGCGAGATCCTCGCGCAAGCCAAGGAAGTGCAGCGACGACGGAGATAGTGAAACCAAATTCGGTTAATTACGTTGTATTTGGCCTTCGGCAGAGTGGAACTTAACTATTTTTGTTATGAGATATTTCGCGCTGCTGCGCGAAATATCTCATAACTCTTTCCCCTTCAGTGGGATTTTGGGGTTTAGGGGCGGTCTGGGGAACAGAGGATAGAAGCCTCCTTTGTTGGGCGGGATGCTGATAGCCGTAGGCGGACGCGGTGAGGATCGAATGGAGGCGAGAGACCCGACCGCCAAAGTGCAGAACTCGTCAAGCAGATGCGTTATGATCAGCCCCAGAGAAAAGAAACGACCTATCTTGTTTTTGCAACAAAGATAGGTCGTTTCTTTGTGGAAGCGGTTTTTTCAAGCAAGCGAGTGCTCATTGGCGGCTTTAAGTCGTGCGGCGATCAAGAACAGACGCTTGCTTGAAACGTTAGAGCAAGAAGGATTGTTTACTTACTTAGCATCTCATAGGCGTTAGCGAGCATGCGGGCGGTCGTCTCCCAACTGACACAGCTATCGGTCACCGATACGCCATATTTCATCTGGCTGCGATCGGGATTGATGGGCTGTTTGCCTTCAAATAGGTTGCTCTCGACCATCATACCGATCACTGCGTCGTTGTTTTCGAGGTGATTTTTGAGTACGGTGTTCCAAACCTCTTCTTGGCGGCGATAATCGCCACCGCTGTTGGCATGGCTGCAGTCGACCATCAAGGCTGGCTCGAGGTTGGCGGCACGCATGCGCTCGCTGGCTTCGGCGACGCTCTGGGCATCGTAGTTGGGGCCTTTGCCGCTGCCGCGCAAAATAATGAGGCCGTCGGGGTTGCCGGTGGTTTTCACCACGCAGCTTGCGCCTTCCATGGTCACGCCGAGGAAGCTGTGAGGGCTGCGGGCCGAGATAAAGGCGTTGATTGCGACCTGAACGCCGCCATCGGTTCCGTTTTTATAGCCCATGGGCATTGAGAGACCACTCGCCATAGCGCGGTGGGTTTGGGATTCGGTGGTGCGCGCTCCAATTGTGCCGAGCGAGACAAGGTCGGAGATGTATTGCGGACTGACCGGGTCAAGCATTTCGACCGCGATCGGCATGCCGAGATCGTTGATCTTGATCAACAGGTCACGCGCCATGCGCAAGCCCTTATCCATATTGAACGAGCCATCGAGATCGGGGTCGTTGATCAGGCCACGCCAGCCGATTGTGGTGCGGGGTTTTTCGAAATAGGCTCGCATCACGATGTACAGTTTATCTTGGTAGCGGACGCGCAGCTCTTGCAGCCGTTGGGCGTATTCGAGCGCCGCCTCGGGGTCGTGAATCGAACAAGGGCCGACCACTGCTAAAAAGCGCGGGTCGCGACGGTGGATGATATTTTTGATGGCCTCGCGACCGTCGTACACCGTTGCATTGGCTGCCTCGGTTAGGGGCAACTGGTATTTCATACCCCACGGTGTGGTCAGCGGAACTAATTCACTCACATGAAGATTGTCTACAGGTCGCACGATACTCCTCATTCATGAGAATACAAATAAAGTCTCTTCTCTATTGTAGCACGGCCTCACGGATGCGATTTTATGAAGATTTGTATAAGATCTATAACGCATTGGAATGCATTATGGCTTTGTTCGTATGCCGAAAAAAGCCGTTTGAGCTGCAAGCGCTTTCCCAATAAAGGTCTATAATAGCAGTATCAGGAAGGGAGAACCGTCTGTTCAAAGAGCGACCCTGCTGAAACTACGGCGATCTAAGACGATCTACATCATCGGTTTGTACATGATCTGGATCGAGGCAACGTGACCCCCAGAAGATCAGGAGTGCCTCATCCTCTTCTTTTGACCACACATACGCTATATGTGGCTGTCTTTGCGAAGGTGTTGCTTCGTTAATGGCTGGTGCTAGCTGCTGATCAGGCCTGATCGGTACCTACAATCAGCCACGTAGCGAGCTCACCTCGAAGAGAATCCGACTGGATGCAGTTTGTATGCAGCCGGTTGTTTCAGCGTCGTCTCCTCCTTGCACGGTTCATGGTGAAAAGGAGGTGTCCTTGCGTAACTCAAATATCCGCTTTCTATGGCCATATATGTCAGGTCACCCCTGGTGGTTCATAGGCTCGTTTATCTACGCTATTGCGGGTGCTGGCGCAAGCGCCTTCAGTCCGTTTGTGCTGGGTCGTGCGATCGACGAGCTTTCAAACGAACTGCGCATCGAGCGGGTTGCGATGTGGGCAGGTCTGATCCTGTTTTTATCGTTCTGTGTCGCGGTCTTGCGCTATAGCCTGCGTATGTTGACGGGTGAGATGGCGGCCGTCGTCTCCTACGAAATGAGCCGCGATATGTTCCAGCGGATTTTGACCTTTGAACAGGGCATTATTCGCGAGTACGGTGTTGGCGATCTCCTTTCGCGCGCGACCAGCGACTTTATCTATGTGTGGCGCTTTTTTAGCGCTGGTTTTCAGATGTTTCTTAACGCCTTCTTCTTGTTCCTGATCGGAACGAGTTTGATGGCGACCAGCAATGTGATGCTGGCAGTGATTGTGACTGGTATGCTGATGCTGAGCGTGGTGATTCAGCTGCGACTCGGCTCGGTGCTCGAACACTCCTTCGACCGCGTTCAACAGCAGATGGCGCGTATTTCGGCCTATGCGCAAGAGCGCCTCAACGTTGTGCGCATGCTGAAAGCCTATGCCCAAGAGCAGGCTGTGAGCGCGGCCTTTAGCAGCGCCAACGACGAATACACCCGCCGTAATCTGCAGTTTGTTTTGCGCAGCGGCGCGATCGGCCCCTTGCCGGGCGTTGTGGTGCGCTTGGCGACCACGCTTGTGCTCTTGGTGGGCGGTAGTTTAGTCATCAGTAACGAGCTGTCCCTAGGCGATTACGTGCAGTTTATCGTCTATTTGGGTGTACTCGGCCCGGCGGCGGTTCAGATGAGCAACGCCTTTGAGCGTTTGCAGCAAGGCAGCGCCGCTGCTGGTCGTATCGCAGCAGTGCTGCGCCGCGTGCCCCAAGTTGCCAACCGCAGCGATGCCGTCGATCTGCCCCAAAACAGCACGATCGAGCTGAAGAATGTAGGCGTGCGGGCTGGCGAGGTGTTGCACGGCGCTTGGAGCGCGGAGGATCACACTCCGGCTCGCGCTCCAAGCGGCGATTCTAAGACTACACGCCGCTGGATTTTGCACGATCTCAATCTCACGATCGAAGAAGGTACAACCGTCGGCATTGTTGGCTCTACGGGTAGCGGTAAAAGCACCCTTTTGGGCCTCTTGTTGCGCGTCCAAGACCCTGATGTGGGCAGTGTGACTTTTGGCGGGGTCGATCTACGCCAACTCAAGCTGGAAGAGCTGCGCTCTGCAGTGGCCTATGTGCCCCAAGAGACCCTGCTCTTCAGCATGTCGCTGCGCGACAATATCACCTTGGGCTTGAAAGATGTGCCCGACGAGCAGGTTATGGAGGCCATGGATGTGGCGAAGCTCACCAATGACCTGCCCCAACTGCCGCACGGCCTCGATACCGTGGTTGGCGAACGTGGCGCATCGCTTTCGGGCGGTCAGCGCCAGCGTACCGCGATCGCGCGCGCTCTGGTGCGCAATCCGCGTCTGCTGATCCTCGACGACGCCCTCGCCAGTATCGACGCCCATACGGCGGCTGCGATTTTGGAAGGTCTGCGCAGCCAGTTCAAGCGTTGCACCTGTGTGATCGTGGCTCAGCGTATGGCGAGCGTCAGTGCTGCCGACAAGATCGTTGTATTGGAAGATGGGCGCGTGGCCGAACAGGGTACACACGCCGAATTGCTGGCCCTTGGCAGTCGTTACGCCGAGATGTATCGACGTGAGGTGATGCAAGCGGAAGACAGCCTAGCCGAGTGATAGAGCGTGGGTGATACATCCTTGCTTGTACAGCGATGTATGACGCACTGTACCAATATTTATGAGTAAATCATCGATAAAAGTTTCCACATCAAGCCAAGACGCCGCCTTGTTTTGGCTGATGGTTGTGACGATGCGGCCCTATTGGCGGCCCCTGTTAGCCGCCTTGGTGCTGTTGTTGGCGATGGCGGTCTTGAGTGTGGTGCCGCCCTATCTGCTCCAACGAGCGATCGACGGCCCGATCACTCTTGGCGATCCGGCAGGGCTGTGGCCGATCGCGGGCCTGTATGGCGGAACGGTCATTTTGACCTTTCTCTTGCAGTATGCCCAGACCTACTACCTGCAGTTAGCGGGTCAGCGCGGTCTGGCCGACCTGCGTTCGCGCCTCTTTTCGCACATGCTTCGCCAAGACATGGCTTTTTTTGGCAAGCATCCGGTCGGCGACTTAGTGGTGCGTATCACAGGCGACGTCGACTCGCTCAACGCCCTGCTTTCGAGCAGCGTGGTCACGATCATTACCGAATCGGTGACCTTGATCGCAGTGGTTGTGGTGATGTTTGCCGTTAACTGGCGACTCGCCCTGCTCTCGCTGGCGATTCTGCCGATTCTCTTCTTTGCCACGCGCTACTTCCGCGCTCGTATTCGCGCTTCATCGAGCGTCGAGCGCAATGCCTTGGCCAAGATCAGCGGCTTTTTAAACGAGCAGTTCAACGGTATGTTGTTGATCCAGCTCTTTGGCCGCCAGAAGCAAAGCGACGAAGAATTCGATAAGATCAATGGCGATTACCGCGCCGCGCTGATCGATCTTCGTCATCGCAGCGCGATCTTCTTGGCTGTTTTGGAAGTGCTTTCGGCGCTCGGCCTCGCGCTGCTGCTCTATGGTGGCGGAAACGGCGTGCTGGCCGGTTGGGCTACGTTGGGAACCTTGGTGGCCTTTGTGCAATATTCGGAACGCGCTTTCCAGCCGATTTTGCGCCTGAGCGAGCAGTACAACAACGTTCAGATCGCTTTGGCCGCTGCCGAACGTGTGGCCCATATGCTCAACAGCGAGCCGACCATTCTTGACCCCGAAAACCCCAAAAAGATCGTCGATCTCAAGGGCGATATCGAAATGCGCGATGTACACTTCGCCTACGTCGAAGACGAGCCGGTCTTGCGAGGCGTCTCGCTCAAGATCCCGGCCGGGCAGAATGTGGCGGTGGTGGGTGCGACCGGCGCGGGCAAAAGCTCGCTGGCCAGCCTGCTGGCGCGTTTCTACGAGCCTCAGAAGGGAGAGATTTTGCTCGATGGTATTCCAATCAATCAGCTCGAGCAAGACGCCCTACGGCGCGCTGTGGTGGTGGTGCCTCAAGATCCGGTTTGTATCAGCGGCACGATCGCCCAAAATATTCGCCTGCTGCGCACCGATGTGAGCGATGAGCAGATGAAAGAGGCCGCTCGTCTCAGCAATGCCGATCACTTTATCGAGCAGTTGCCGGGCGGCTACGACTTTGAAGTGCAGCCGGGCGGCGCAAATCTCTCGCTCGGTCAGCGTCAGCTTTTGGCTCTGGCGCGCGCGCTTGCGCTCTGTCCCGACGGCGTGCTGATTTTAGACGAGGCGACCAGTAGCATCGATACCGCGACCGAAGCGCTGATCCAAGAGGCGCTCGACCGCATTTTGCACAGCCGCACCTCGATCGTGATCGCTCACCGTCTCAGCACGATCCGCAATGCCGACCGCATCATTGTGATGCATCAAGGTCAGATTGTAGAGGACGGTACGCACGAAGAGCTGCTCAAGCTGGATGGTTACTATGCGCGTCTGCATAGTCATCACTCAACTACTTCGGTTGAGCATTCCTAAGCTTTTGACAGCAACCCTAAGACCTGCCAGAAGCGTTTCTGGCAGGTCTTTGTTTGTTTCTTTTTGGCGGAAAGATCTCTTGCCTCAAAAAAGGTCAGTACCGCGTCCGCCTTCGGCTATCAACAGGGCTAGCCAGAATACGGCCCTCTCCCCCTCTCCTGCCAAGCTGTACATCACCCACAAATCGACATACGGTCAGCGTTATCTGCCCTCACCCCCGGCCCCCTCTCCCGCACTGCGGGCGAGGGGGTGAATGTTGAGGTTCTGTGCTCTCAAGGATACTCCCGCGATGGTATGCGAACGATCGCCTTTTGCTGCCGACACGACTTTTGGGTAATGCATAGCTCCTGCCAAGCAGGAGAGGGCTTGCCGAAGGGCAGGGAACGATCGCTCACTCTGGGCACGATCGCTGGATGGCACGCTCTTCGAGGGGCGACGGGAAGCTCGCTGTGTGCGCTGAGAAGGCCGCAATGAAGACTGCGAAGCAAACGACAGCCTGACTGGGAGCTAGGGATGTTGGTAGCCGTAGGCGGACGCGCTGAGGATCGAATGAGGGCTGGCAGCCTCTCCGCCAGATGGATCATAGCACATTCGATTGATTAATGCTATTTGGCCTTCGGCAGAATGGAACTTGTCTCTTTTTGATGTGTGACATTTGGTATCAGGCCTCAGCGGGGCAGCAGCAATATAAAGCCTGCCAGATCATGCATCCGGCAGGCTTTGTAGCAGTTTCAACTCGTATGCAGGCCGAGCGCGGCTCAGTCATCCGAGCGGATGCCCGCCTTGCGCAGGGCGGCTGCAAAGGGGTTGTCGTTGTCGTCTTCGTCTTCGTCGCTTGACGACGAGAACAGCGAGGAGGTCGGGCGCGCTTCTGGCTCTTCTTCGGGTTCGAGCTCGTCGGCTTCCCAGTCGAGCGCGAGGTTCTCGGCTCCGACCAGGGCGATGATATCATCGACGCTGAAGCGCATCAGGCTGAAGTGGGTATTCGACGAATCGCGCTCTTCGAGGCTTGAAACCAAACGCACATCTTCGAGCGATTCCAGCACTTCTTCTAAGGTTTGGGGCGCTCGCACGGGCGGCTCTGGGCCGTTCATGAGGGCTTCGACCTCTTCGGCGGTCGGAATGCCCGTATCAACCAGCAGAATCGTCACATCGACGGTGCGATAGAGCAGGTTGAGGATCTCGCGTGTTTCGCGTAGCTGGCCCATCGCTCGCCGTACCGCCCCAGCCGTGCGGCTCGCCTTGATCTCGTAGACCGAGGCGTGGCGGTTGTCGTCGTCGAGCACCAAGGCATCAAGCTCGCGATATTTGGTGCTGGCCCCACGTCCTTTTCGCTCCTCGTATTCCAAGATTCGACGCTCTGAAAGCGTATACATTTCGCTTAACCAGTCGCGTAGCGCGTTTTCCGCTTGGCCGCCGAAGAGATCACGTTGACGGGGCGGTCGCATCGCTTTCTGATTCGAACGTTGAATAAGAAATTGTTGCACATAGGCTCGATAACGTTTGTCATCGCTGCTGATGAGTCGCGGGCGAGCGTAGCGTGGAGGCATGAGGCCGCTCCTTTGGTTTAGAAAAATGCTTATTGTTGTTGGCCGAGTTCGCGCGAACGTCGATAGGCAGCCCAGACCGCATCGCTCAGCACGGTGCGTAGGCCGCCCTTTTCCAGTTCATAAAGCGCTGCGGCAGTGGTGCCACCCGGCGAAGTGACCGCATTGCGCAGTTGGGCGACGTGTTTATCGCTGCCGATCGCATATTGAATGGCGCCCAGCATGGTCTGTTCGGCCAGTTGTTCGGCCATATAGCGCGGCAGACCCATGTGAACACCAGCGTCGATCAGCGATTCTAGCATCATAAAGACATAGGCGGGGCCGGTGCCGTTGAGGGCGGTCGCCATGTCGAGGTAGTTCTCGTCGTTGACATACAGCTCTTGGCCGACCGAGCCGAGAATAGCGCGCGCCCACTGTTGCTGCTCTGCGGTGACGGCGCTTGTGGTTGTCCAGACCGTCATACCGGCGCCGATCTGAGCTGGTGTGTTGGGCATCGAGCGCACTACAGCTTCGTGACCAAGGCCTTCGACGAAGCGCTTGAGCGGCACGCCTGCGCAGAGCGAGATCACCAATTCGCCCGGGTTGAGCGAGCCGCGCAGTTCGGGCAGCAGCTTGGGCAAGGTCTGCGGCTTCACGGCGAAGATCGTTACATTGGCCCAGCGCGCCGCCTCGACGTTATCGGCCGTCACATTGATTTGATAACGCTCGGCCAATTCGTTACGGCGTTCGGCGCGTGGCCCGGTTGCGACGATCTGGCTTGGCTCTACCAGCTTGTTGCGCAGCAAACCGCTGATAATCGCTTCGCCCATGCCGCCTGCGCCGAGAATAGCGATTCGTAGATTGGTATCCATGAATAGTCTTTTTCAACCTCCATGAGCTCACACGGAAGCGGGAAGGCCCTCGCTCCGTTATGGCCTGTGTAAACCATTAGGTGAAATAAAACAGATAATAGCAAATATTTCTCTTTTGCTGAGTTCCCGCCTCGATCAGCGGGAACTCAGAGTCTGTTTTAAGCTACCAAACGATGCTTACTCGTCGTCTGAAATCAGCGCATCGCTGTAGTTTTCGTGGCCGGGAACCGGGAAGTTGGCGGCCATTTCGCGCACCTCGCCAGCGACCTGCTTGGCCAGCTCTTCGTTGCGGCGATCTTTCAAGACTTGCGCGATCCAACCAGCGATCAGCTTCATCTCGTCTACGCCCATACCACGAGTGGTAACGGCGGGCGTACCGATGCGGATACCGCTGGTTTTGGTCGGCGGTTGCGGATCGTTCGGGATGGCATTTTTGTTGACGGTGATGCCAGCGCGGTCGAGCGCGGTCTGGGCTTGTGCACCGGTGATGCCGAGCGGCGAGAGATCGACCAGCATCAGGTGGTTTTCGGTGCCGCCGCTGACCAGCTTAAAGCCCTCGGCCTGCAGCGCTTCGGCCAGCGCGCGCGCGTTGACGCGAATGGCGCGGGCGTACTCCTTGAACTCGGGGCGCAGCGCCTCGCCCAACGCAACCGCTTTACCAGCGATCACATGCTCTAGCGGACCGCCCTGGTTGCCGGGGAAGACGCTCGAATTGATCGCTTTAGCGAACTCGGCATCGCTCATAATCATACCGCCGCGTGGGCCGCGCAAAGTCTTGTGGGTGGTGGTGGTCACGATATGGGCGTGGCCGACCGGATTGGGGTGCTCGCCGCCAGCCACCAAGCCTGCGATGTGGGCGATGTCGGCCATCAGCAGCGCGCCGACTTCATCGGCGATCTGGCGCATGCGTGCGAAGTCGATGATGCGCGGATAGGCGCTAGCGCCCGAGGTGATCAGCTTGGGGCGCACTTCGCGCGCTTTGCGAGCCAGTTCATCGTAGTCGATCTGGCCCGTCTCGATATCGACGCCATAGAACTCGATTTTATACCACTTGCCGCTGAAGTTGACCGGCGAACCGTGAGTCAGGTGGCCGCCTTGATCCAGACGCATGCCCAGAATCGTGTCGCCCGGCTGCAGCAGAGCGGTGTAGACCGAGATATTGGCTTGCGCGCCGCTGTGGGGCTGCACGTTCACTTCGGCCGCGCCGAACAGCTGCTTAGCGCGGTCGATCGCGATCTGCTCGATCTGATCGACGAATTCGCAGCCGCCATAGTAGCGCTTGCCCGGCAGACCTTCAGCATATTTATTGGTAAGAATCGAGCCCTGCGCTTCCAAAACGGCGGCGCTGGTATAGTTTTCGCTTGCGATCAGCTCGAGGCCGTCGCGCTGGCGGCGGGCCTCTTTGGCGATCAGATTGGCGATCTCTGGGTCGCTGCGTAACAGCGTATCAAGAGCGCTCATTATGTGTCTCCTTACAGTGGTTGAGAACCAGGGAAATCGAAATCTTGTTTGCTTGAGCACGCTAAGAATGTCAAGGCGGGCTAATCATACCATAAGCTAGGCGCTGAGATCGAGGATCACCTTGCCGATATGCGCGCCGGCTTCGAGGTAGCGATGGGCTTCGACCACCTGCTCGAAGGGGAAGACACAATCGAGCACCACCCGGATCGTTTGGCTCGCGAACAAAGGCCAGACCTGCTCTTCAAGCTCGCGAGCGATGATCGCTTTGTTGCTCACCGGACGGGGCCGCATGGTCGAACCCATAATCCGCAGGCGCTTTTGCATAATCTTGGCGAGGTTGACGTTGGTAGTCGCGCCGCCCTGCGTTGCTACCAACAAGAGCCGCCCTTCGAGCGCCAAACTGTTGAGGTTGCGTTCGAAATAGGGCGCGCCTACGATGTCGAGAATCACATCGACCCCTTGGCCGTCGGTCAGCGCGGCGATCTCGCTGGCGAAATCTTGGCTGCGATAGTTGATGGCGGCCGTCGCTCCGAGCTCAAGGCAGGCCGCGCATTTGGCCTCCGTTCCGGCGGTGGTATAGACCGTCGCGCCGAAAGCCTTGGCGAGCTGAATCGCTGTGGTGCCGATGCCGCTCGCGCCGCCGTGAATCAGCACACGCTCGCCCGCTTTAAGCTGGCCCATCTGAAAGAGGTTGGCCCAGACGGTGAAATAGGTCTCGGGAACGCCCGCCGCCTCGATCAAGGAAAGCCCTTGCGGTATCGGCAGACACTGTTCGCTCGGCACCCGACAGTACTCAGCATAGCCGCCACCCGGCGTGAGCGCGCAGACCTGATCGCCAACCTTCCAGCGCGATCCTGCTGGGGCTGCAACGACCGTGCCAGCGACTTCCAGCCCGATAATCGGCGAAGCGCCCGCAGGCGGCGGATAGTTGCCTTGGCGTTGGGCCAGGTCGGGCCGATTCACGCCGGCCGCTGCCACTTTGATCAAAACCTCTCCCTCGCCCAGCTCGGGCAGCGGCCCTTCGCGCAGCTCCAATACTTCCGGCCCGCCAAACTGCTCGCACCAAGCGTAACGCATTCTGTTCGGCAATCCCATGCTTCTCTCCTGATTGAATGTATCCGTATCTGCTTGTTTCTTCATCATTTGGCGGAGAGGTCTTTACCTCCAAGAAGGTCCTCACCGCGTCCGCCTCCGGCTATCAACGTCCTGCCAGTCATCATGGAAGCGCAACAGCTTATGTGCAGCCGCCCCCAAGACGCAATCCAACAAACAGATTCGGTATGATAGCAAATCCGTTTACACTGCATGAAATTCAGCTGAGCCCTTTCAACAGGCACATCGATCGGCAGCAAGAGAACGGGGTAGCGATGAATAGAATTTCGCACGACAGCGCGAAATTCTATTCATCAAAAAAGAAAAAGTTCCACTCTGCCGAAGGCCGTGTTCCAAAGAACAAGAATTCCATTGAACGTGTGCAAACGGATTCGCTAGAACAAGGGCGAGACTGGCAAGGCTTGCCTCGCCCTCACTACTCTAGCGGAAGTGTGGCAGCACCTCGCGCCCCAGAACTTCGATCGCCGCCAGCGGATCGGGCCCGAGCGGCGGCCCAAAGCTGAGATGCTTGACCCCAGCCGCCACCAAGCCCTCCATGCGCTCGATCAGCTCGCGCGAGCTGCCCACAATCCCGATCCGCAGCATCTTGTCGGTCACCAAGGCGCGGGCTTTCTCAACGTTGCGCTCGACCGTCAAGGCGTGGTCGATCTCGTTGAAATCCTCGCGCACCAAGCCGAGCTGCTGCCAGATCAACGGACTCAGGCTCGAGCCGTAATAGGCGATCTTGTCGCGCAATACCGCCTCGGCCGCCTCACGCTCTTCGGCGATCGAACACCACACACAGGCCGCGATATCGATCTGATCGAGCGAGCGCCCCGCCTTGGCCGCGCCCTTGGCGATCAGCGGTGCGACCGTGCTGTAGTGCTCGGGCGGGAAGAGCAGCGGTAGACCGCCATCGGCCACTTCGCCCAGCAGCCCTAGCATCTGCGGGCTGAGCGCGCCCAGATAGATCGGAACGGGCCGTTGCGGCTTAAAGCGCAGATAAGCCGCCTCGTTCCAGTGCAGCCAGCGCCCATCGATTGCAGCGGTTTCGCCCGAGCTTAGTGCTTTGATGGCTGCGATCGTTTCGCGTATCGCGGCGATCGGCTTGGTTTGCTCTAGACCGACCCAATCGAGAAACTCCGACGCCCCCGCCGAGATGCCCAGATTGAAACGCCCCTTGCTGAGTTCATCCATAGTTGCAGCGAACATCGCCAGCTCGGCGGGGTTGACGGTGTAGGGATTAAAGATGCACGAGCCGATCTCGATTCGGCTGGTGGCAGTGGCGATCGCCGGCAAAATGGCGAAGGCGCTACGTAACATCAGGTCGTTGCTGACCCAAAACTGGTCGAAACCGGCCGCTTCGGCTGCGCGCGCCAAGCTGATGTAGTCCTGGACGGGCAGGTCGTTGTTGAATCGTAAACTAAATTTCATGGTTGAACTAGAGTGCACTTTCGATAATGGCGTCGGCTTCGATCTCGACCAGATAGCCATCGCCGATGATTCCACCAACCGCTATCAGGGTGTTCGCGGGGCGGCGTTCACTGAAAAAGACGGCGTGGGCGTGGCTCACCGCTTCCCAATCTTCAACATTCTTCAAATAGATCCGGGTGCGGGTCACATCGTCGAGGCTGGCCCCCGCTTCCTTCAAAGCCCGCTCGATCTTCTCGATGATAAAGATCGTTTGAGCATAGGCGTCGTTTGGACCAACCAATTCACCATCGTCGTTGGTCGCGGTCGTGCCCGAAACCGAGACAAACGGCCCGACTCGTACCGCACGCGAATAGCCTGCGAGCTTTTCCCAAATCGTTCCAGAGGAAATTAACTGGCGCATAAGAGCCTCCTTGGCAGCGCAAAACGTTACAGATCCAGCAGCAGAAGCGCCAAGAGTGCCGCTCGCGATGGGAAGTGCTCGCTATCGATATGCTCGTGGTCGGCGTGTGCGCCCGCGCCCGGCATGCCCAAGCCGTCGAGGGTCGGTACGCCCAGCGCCGCCGTGAAGTTGGCGTCGCTGCCGCCACCCGTCTGGCCCTCGCCCAGCTCCAAACCGATCTGGCGTCCCAAGTTGCGCGCCCGCTCGTAGAGCTTGACGATCGACTCGCTGCGCTCCATGGGCGGTCGGTTAAAGCCGCCAGCCGGATGCAGCACGATCCCGGGCGTAACCGGCTTGAGCTGCTTGATCGCGTTGGTCAGCCGCTCGGCCTCGCTCAGTGTCCAAGCGCGCACATCGATATCGAGGTGAGCGCGGGCGGCCACAACGTTGGGGCGCGTGCCGCCACTCACAACGCCCACATTGACGGTCGAGCCTTTCTCTTTGTCGCGCAGGGCGTGCAGGGCCAGAATCTGGTGGGCCATCTCTTCGATCGCGCTCAAGCCCTTCTCCGGCTCGGTGCCCGCGTGCGAGGCTCGCCCTTCGATCTCGAGCGTGAAGCGCCCGATGCCCTTGCGCCCGGTCTTGAGCGCGCCGCCCGTGATCGGCGGCTCCAAAACTAGCACATAGGCCGACGCTTTGGCCTGCTCCTCGATCAAGGCCCGCGAGTTCAAGCTGCCCGTCTCTTCGTCAGAGGTCAGCAGCAGCGTGATCGGTCGAGGGAGCTTCTGTTGCAGCTCTGCGAGCGCGCGGATGGCGTATTCTACCAACACAATGCTCGCTTTCATATCGAAGACGCCCGGCCCATAGACCTTCTCGCCTTCGATCTTGAATGGCATGCGTGCTAAAGTACCAGCGGCCCAAACCGTGTCGTAATGGCACAAAATCAAGCCTGGCTTTTGCTCGCTTGGCCCGGCGAAGCTGATGCGCAGATTGTTGCCGCCCTTGGGGTTGTCGATCAGATCGACGGCGGCGCCCATGTGAGCGAAACGATCAGCCATGAAGTTGGCTAAAGCATCTAAAAGCGCTTTGTCGGTGCTCGGACTCTCATACTCGACCAAGGCTCGTGTCGCCTCGATCATCGCACCCTTTTGCGCTTCTAGATAGCTGAGAAGTTCGCTTGCTTGCATAGTATCGTTCACTTTCGTTTTTGCCATAGTGTACGCTAGTACGAACAAGCATACCACTCTTTAGAAGAAGAGATGCCGCTGCTTCTTTCGAAAGAGCGCTACGCAGGTAGCTATACGCTGAGTTTGATCGGCTTTGTATGATATGGTAGCATATTTAGCGTTCCGAACACATAATCTAGTTTACCGCTTTATAAGGATAGAACCCCTATGACAGACGCCAACAGCTTGTCTGGTCTGCCCTATTATCAGCTCTATATCAATGGCGAATGGAGTGACGCTTCGAACGAGGCGGCGTTTGTGACCATAGAGCCAGCCACGGGCGAGCCTCTAGCGCGGCTTGCCGAGGCCAGCGCCAGCGATGTTGACCGTGCCGTCAAGGCCGCCCGTCAAGCCTTCGATCATGGCCCTTGGCCGCATACGCCTGCCAACGAGCGGGTCAAGATCTTGCACGCCATCGCCGACGCGCTTGAGCAACAGACCGACGTCTTGGCGGAACTTGAAGCGCGCGATAGCGGCGCGACTCTGCGCAAAACCACCTTTATCGATATCCCGCTGGGCATCGAGCATTTGCGCACCATAGCCGAGCTGGCCCGTCGCCACCCCTACGAGCCGCTGCCCTGGGTCGATATGCCCTCGGTCTCGTGGAATTTCGTCTGGCGCGAGCCGATCGGGGTCTGCGCTCAGATCACGCCTTGGAACTTCCCTTTTCTGGCCTTGATGTGGAAGATCGGCCCGGCGCTGGCCACCGGCAACTGTGTAGTACTTAAACCGTCGCCGCTCGCCCCGCTCAGCACCATGGCCGTCACCAAGATCATCGACGAGCTGCAGCTGCTGCCCAAGGGCGTGCTCAATATCGTGAACGGCGATGCCGAGACGGGCGAGGCTCTGGTCGCTCACCCGGGCGTCGATAAAGTGGCCTTTACCGGTTCGTGCGAGGTAGGGCGCAAGGTGATGGCCTCGGCGGCCCAAACCCTCAAGCGCGTTTCGCTCGAACTGGGCGGCAAATCGCCCAGCATTGTCTTGCCCAACGCCGATTTCGATCTGGCCGTCGATGGGGTGCTATTCGGCGCCTTCCTGCACGCAGGCCAATACTGCGAGAGCGGCACGCGCTGTTTTGTGCCGCGCCAGCAGCACGACGCATTTGTCGAACGCTTAGTGGGCCGCATCAGCGGCGTTACGCTCGGCGACCCGCTCGACCTCACAACCGATATCGGCCCGCTGATCAGCGAAAAGCAGCGCGAACGGGTCGAATCCTATATCCGGCTCGGACTGGAAGAGGGCGCAACCTTGGCCTGCGGCGGCCGTCGCCCGGCCAACCCCGAACTGCGCGGCCCCTACATCGAACCGACCATCTTCTGCAACGTCGCTAACAAGTCGCGCCTCGCCCAAGAAGAGATCTTCGGCCCGGTCTTGGCCGTCATCCCCTACGACGACGTCACCCAAGCCATCGAGATGGCCAACGATAGCGTCTACGGTCTGGGCGGCGCGGTCTGGTCGCGCGATCTGCAAGAGGCGATCGAGGTCGCGAAACGCATCCGCACCGGCACGGTTTGGATCAACGACCATCACCTGATCAACGCCGTCGCGCCCTTCGGCGGCTACAAGCAGAGCGGTATCGGGCGCGAGCTTGGCCTCGCTGGCCTCAACGAATACACCCAAGAGAAGCATATCCACGTCGACCTGATGCAGAAGCGCGACGGCCGCATCTGGTGGGATACGCTTCTGCCCTAGCGATGCGCAAGAGAGGCTTTCCAAACCTAGCTTCGGAGAGCCTCTCTTTTCTGTTTCGGCTCTATCGCACTCGCTTTTATCTCTTATTGGCGAAGAGGCGGCTAGCTCCCATTCGGCTTCTAGCGCGTCCGCCTTCGGCTATCAACATCCCATCCTCCCATCCGGCGAGTTATCTCGCAGCTTACGCTGCGACCTGCTTCGTGGTAGATAATTTTTTCACTTGGATCGCAATAACAGCGAGCTGCACGGGTTATCCTTCTCACAGATGGGTGTGCTATAGTAGGTGGGATACCTAGTCGGAAGGAGTCGTCACCGTGACACCACTTGCATCGCGATCGGATCGCTCGAAGCTTACCCCAAGCGCTATTCGCCCCAAAATCTCCGATAATCTGCAAACTTTCTTGCTCTCGCTGCTTTTTCTCGTAGGCCTGCTTGTTTGGGAATATAGCTTCTTTAACGATAATTACTTCTCTGTTTTTGAACGAATCACCACCAAGGGCTATGAGATCTGGCCCATCAACTATATTCTTGTCTTAGTTTTCAGCAATATCTGTTCTATCTTGATTACATTGGGTTTTGTTTTTATCTCTTTGCGGCTTTCAAATCCACTAAAAATATGCTGTTTAATCCTCTTCGGACTGGCTATCTTCTATCAATACGGCTATTTTAATGCGCTCGGCCGTTTTGTAGCAGCCGAAGATATTATTATGCTGCTGTTGTACGCCAGCGACCCCATACTGATCCGCGACTCGATTTTACTCTATATCAGTTGGAAGGCGCTCGTTCCGATCGCTGGTTATGCTGTTTTGTTGTGGAAGTCCGCATCGTTTAGCAAAATACCATCGACCTGGCTCTTTCTGCTCGTAAGCCTAGCGTTTTTATTCTACTCCTTCAATTACAGAACCTGGTACCTGGCTCAGTATGAATTGCCCAGCACCGCCTTTAGCAGCCTTTTGCGCTCTATCTCCTTTACGCCTTGGAAGTGGATCAATTCCTATGGACTCGAGCGCGAGCATGTAGCGCCTGTATCCGAGCAAAAGCCGAGCGATAACATCATTTTTATCGTTGACGAATCGATTCGGGGCGATCATTTGAGCATCAACGGTTACGAACGCCAGACAACGCCCTTCCTTCAAGAGCTTGAGCGCCAAGGGCTGCTGTTCAACTGGGGCGAGGCCGTCTCGACGGCGACCGTCAGCCTGCCCTCCAACCAGTTGTTGCTGACCGGTATCCATGAGCTTCCCGCCGCGCCGGGTTCGCTCTCGCGGCAGGCCAGCATTTTCCAGTATGCCCAAGCCATGGGCTATAGAACCTACTATATCGACGCTTCCAATGCGATCTTCTGGAACGGTATCGCCGACGACCTCAACTATATCGATGTGTGGGAGAACACCGAAAGCTTTAATGCCGGAGCGCTCTATGACAAAGATCTGCTTATGGCCGAACGGGTGCGCCAAATTGTGAGCGAATCGAGCGGCAACTTTATCTGGATCAACAAACGCGGCGTGCATGCCCTCTACAACAATACCTTCCCCGAGGCGGAGGCCGAATGGCAGCCCATTATGCAGAGTCCTGACCATACGCCCGAGCATCATGCCGAGATCGTCAATTCCTACGATAATGGCATCAAATACAACGTCGATGGCTTCTTCCGCGTGCTTTTGGCGGATCAAACCCTGCTCGATACAACAACCATCCTGTATACGGCCGATCATGGTCAAACGCTGGCGGAACATGGCGAAGCTTGGACCCATGGCAAAGATACGCCTAACGAAGCGCGCGTCCCACTCTTCTTGATCTCAAAGACGTCCCGTCAGCTCGACCTCGCCTATAAGGCGCACCATACCAATATCTTCCCGACTCTGCTCGATCTGATCGGCTATCCCAAGGAGAAGCGTCTGCATAGCTACGCGCTTTCGCTCTTCGAAGCGCGCGCCTCCGATTCGCAGCCTCGTCCCTACTATCTCGGCCCGCTTGAGGGCGACGGTCAACTGAAGCGCTTTGTCTATGAAGAAGAGCTACAAAAGCTCTCCCAAAGTCCGTAATACCAAAATCGTTTGATTCAGCGCTCTGGCGGCTTGCTTTCTTCCCCAAAGAGGGCTGTTAGCGCGTCCGCCTACGGCTACCAACAGCTCGCCCGTAACAGGGGTGTTGTAACAGTGTGCCGAGAGACCGCCTCAAAACACAACAAAGCGGATTTTGTATAACATACGGTTTATCTAGACTAGTACGCAGCGTGAGCTTTGGGGGCGGCCTCAGCGCACAGACGACCCGCCGGATGGGAGGGCAGGATGGTGATAGCCGGAGGCGGACGCGCTAGAAGCCGAATGGGGGCTAGCCGCCTCTCCGCCAAAAGAATGAAGAAAAGAAGCGCATAGCCTGCCAAATAGAGAGGCTATTCAGAAGCGAACTTCGGAATAGCCTCTACTTGTTTCGCTAGCCTTAGCGCTTAAAGTTCGACGGCGAGCCACAAGCCTGCGGCCAGCTCTTGCCAATCTGGCTCGGCTTGCGCTGCGAAACTGATCGTTTCGGCGCGGCTCGCACTCTTGAGCTCGCTTTCGGAGGCGGCCAGTAGGTCGCGCAGAGTGGCATCGCTGGTGGCGATGTGCAGGCGCTGGAGCGGCTTGCCCAGACTGAGATGCTGGCTGCTCTTAAAGCGGCGCACCCCTTCGAGCAGGGTCAGAGCGGCCTCCCAGACCATGTCGCTGGCGGGATCTTCGGCCTGCTGGCTGGCGTGCGGCCAAGCGCTGGTGTGAATCGAGCGGAATCCGTCGCCGACGAAGAGGCGTTGGTAGAGCTCTTCGCTGATGTGGGGCAGAAACGGCGCGAAGAGCTTGAGGACGCGCTCGAAGCAGTAGCCTAAGGTCGCGAGGGCGGCTTGGCGCGACTCCTCTGGGGCGTCGTAGAGGCGCGACTTGACCAGCTCGAGGTAGTTGTCGCACAGATCGCTCCAGAAGAAGCGCTCGGTCAGCGCCTTGGCGCGCGCATACTCGTACTGCTCGAAGGCGGCGGTCGCAGCTGCCACCAAGCGGTCGCAGCGCTGGGCCATGGCGCGATCAAGGGGCGTCGCAGTCTCCGGCAGCTGCTCGATCGAGGTGAAGGGTTGGTCGCGGAAACGCGCGATAAAGCTGGCGGCGCTCCAGAGCTTGTTCAAGAGCCGCTGCCCGTCGCGAATCCCATCCTCCGAGATGATCTGATCGCTGCCCGTGCTGCCGCTGCAGGCCCAGTAGCGCACCGCATCGGCGCCGTAACGCTGAATAACCTGCGCCGGATCGCTGGCGGCGTTCAGCTTCGACTTGCTGACCTTCTCGCCGCTGGCGCTCAGACCGTGCCCACTGATCAAAACCTCGCGCCATGGGATCGAGCCAAAGTGCAGGTAGGACTTGGCGATGGTGTAGAAGGCCCAGGTGCGGATAATGTCGTGGGCTTGGGGGCGCAGCGACATCGGGAAGAGGCGCTGATAGCGCTCTGGATCTTCAAAAAACTTGCCAGCGATCTGCGGGCTGAGCGACGAGGTCGCCCAAGTGTCCATCACATCTTGGTCGGGCTCGAGGTCGCTGCTGCCGCACTGCTTGCAGGGGCTAGGCGGCGGATCGCGCAGCGGGTCGCAGGGCAGCTGCGATAGTTCGGCGAGCAGCACCGCCCCACATTGGCGGCAGTGCCATGCCGGGAAGGGCACGCCGAAGTAGCGCTGGCGGCTGATCGCCCAGTCCCAGCCGAGATTCTGAACCCAATGCTCGTAGCGGGTGAGCATGTGGGCCGGGTGCCAAGTGATCTGGCGGCCTAATTCGAGCAGCTCCTCTTTCAGATCGAGCAGCTTCACAAACCACTGGCTGGTTTCGAGCAGCTCGAGCGGCGTGCCGCAGCGCTCGTGCACGCGCACCGACTGTTGGCTGCGGCGGCTGCCTAACAGCAAATCGGCCGCTTGCAGATCGGCCAAGAGCCGTTTGCGCGCTTCGGTCAGAGACAGCTCGGCGTAGGGGCCGCCTTCGGGGCCTAAACTGCCGTCGCGGCGCAGCAACCCGATCAAGGGCAGCTTGTAGCTGCGCCACCACTCGACGTCGGTCTGGTCGCCGAAGGTACAGCACATCACCGCGCCGCTGCCTTTGGCCGGGTCGACGTGTTGGTCGGCCAAGATCGGCACGCGCCGCCCAAAGAGCGGCAGAGCGGCTTGGCCGCCGATCAGCGCGCTGTAGCGAGCGTCGTCGGGATGCACGAAGACCGCCACACAGGCGGGCAACAATTCTGGGCGGGTGGTCGCGATCGGCAGCGTGATGGCTTGATCGCTCTCTTTGGCGAAGCCTTGGAAGGCTAGCGTCCAGAAGGTGGTTTCGCGCTCCACATCGTCCATCTCGGCCTGGGCCACCGCCGTCTGACACTCGGGGCACCAGGGGTTGGGCTGGGTCGCGCGGTAGATCCGCCCTTTGTTGTAGAGATCGATAAAAGACCACTGCGAGATCTTGCGCGCCGGGCTGTCGATACTCGAATAGCGCAGACTCCAATCCACGCCGAAGCCTAACGAACGCCAGAGGCGCTCGAAGTTATCCTCTTCTTCCTGGGCCAGTTTTAAACAGGCCTCGATAAAGGCGCTTCTGCCCAGATCGCGTGCGCTCTTGCCGAGCTTCTTTTCGACGAAGCGCTCGGTTGGCAGGCCGTTGTCGTCGAAGCCGAAGGGGTAGTAGATCGAGTAGCCGCGCATGCGCCAGAAGCGCACCATGGCCTCGGCTTGGGTGTAGGAGTAGACATGGCCCATGTGCAATTTGCCGCTCACAGTGGGCGGAGGGGTATCGATGCTATAGATCGGTCGGGTATCGTTGGGATTGTAGTGGTAGATCTGGCTTTCAGACCAGCGGTCTTGCCAATGCTGTTCGCACGAAGACGCGTCGTAACGTTTGGGGAATTCCATATAGCTGTCTCCTTAGGGATAGCGCCGCATAACGCGGCCCCTACAGACAGCTTTAGATGCTGAGGTGGTGCCAGCGTTGCGGCATAACGATAGATTGGGTTATGTGGGAGCGGCGTACTACACCATCTACGCCATCTACGCCATCGCCATTCATGGCTATCACCTCTCTAAAAAAGCCTTGTTGATACTGTTAGGCTCTGTTTGAAGTACTCGGCTTTTTCTCATACGAGAATGGTTTTAGTATAGCACAAGTAGACCAACAAGCAAGAGCCTATGGGCCATTCAATCTCTCAGGGCGAGCATTTCTTCGTCGTGGAGTGTGTTCTCTTCTAATATGGATGGGAAGCTTTTGCCATTTTGAGGCAAGATCGGCCTTAGCTGTTCCTCTCTATCGCGCCCGCTTGCGGGAAGCACTTGTTTCGGCACCTGATCGCAGCTTTTGGGCAGGTAGATCCTAAAGCTGGTGCCTTTGCCCACCTCGCTAGCGACTTCGATGCTGCCGCCGCTCTGCGAGACGATGCCATAGACGGTCGACAGCCCGAGCCCGGTGCCTTTGTCCGCCGGTTTGGTCGTAAAGAACGGTTCAAAGATCCGCTCGCGCGTTTTGGGGTCGATGCCTATACCTGTGTCGCTTACCACAAGTAGGATATAATCTCCGGGTGCTAAGTTAAGCTGCTGCTCTTGTAGATGATAATTTTTTGTCTCGATCGTGATCCGACCGCTCTGTTCTATCGCATCGCGAGCGTTGATCACAAGGTTCATAATCACTTGTTCGAGCTGGCTCTGGTCGTGGCGTATCGTGCCGAGCTCGGAATCAAGCTGCAGCTCCAGTTGGATATCCGGTCCAACGACGCGCTGTAACAAGCTGTCCATCTGCTCGATCACTTGGTTGAGGTCGAGCATCTCGCTGACAAGCTCTTGCTGGCGGCTAAAGGCCAGCAGTTGACGCGTTAAATGCGAGGCGCGTTTGATGATCGCTTTGATCTCGCTGACGTCTTTATAACGAGGATCTTGCTTGTTGGTTTCATCGAGCAATATATCGATATAACCGTTCATAACGGTTAGCAAGTTATTGAAATCGTGGGCGACGCCTCCCGCCAATCTGCCGATCGCTTCCATTTTTTGGGCTTGGCAGATCTGGGCTTCGAGCTGTTTGCGTTTACTGATATCGCGAAAGCTGATAACCGTTCCGATCTGTCGCCCTTGGATGTTGATGGGCGAGACCATGTATTCGACGGGGAAACGGCTGCCATCTTTGCGCACAAACTGTTTGCAGTCGTGTCCTGATGTGCTGGCTTGTGCGTCTCGTTCGCAGGGCGCTTGTTCTTTTTCGAACGCTGTGGTTACAATATGGATCGGTTGCTTGATCAGCTCATCGAAGCACCAGCCCGACATGCGCAGGGCGGCCGAATTGACGAAGGTGATCTTCCCCAAGCTATCAAGCCCGATGATGCCTTCGCCGACCGAATTGAGGATCGTTTCGTTGCGGCGCGAGAGCGCGGAGACTTGCGACTGAAGCCGACCCATCATAAGCACCGTCACAATGGCGCCGACCGTTATCGAACAGAGCGTCCAGAAGGTGTCGCCTGGGTAAGAGAAGAGCTGATTCGGTTCCGAGAAGGCATAGAGGAGGTAGAGGAACACCAATCCGACGCTCAACAGACCTACTGACACGCCTCCTACAAAAGTCGCATAGACAACCGGCAGCAGAAAAAAGGTGCCATATACGGGTATGTGCATGATGTAGCGATTGATACCCTCGCTGATGGCTACCAAAACGAGAAGGAAAAGAATACTACGAAAACGGTGATCGCTTTGAGGCTTGTTAAGGGCTGCAATTCTCATAGTCTCTATCCTAACACTTGTGATGAGACATCATTGTCTGATCCAAGTTAATCTAGATAATGGATTTGGAATGTATTCACTGGAAGCCCAGTTTTTTGCAGTAAACCTTCATAATGATAGTGATCGTATAGCTTTATTCAGTAGTACCGTTAATTGTTTGAAACGAGATTATATTTTTAATTGAATCGCTTACTAGGTAGTTTATATACCGTTATGTAATTTGCGAGGATACGAGTTCAAAGTGTAGTAAAGATTACTATTTGATAATGTTTGCTTTTGTTGAACTACTATTAATTTTGTTAATATTAACCATATTTTTACCTCTTAAAGTCGCAAGTTTTGTATGAATAGGATGAATAATGACACGTTTTGAGTTAATCGCTTTTGATGCCGATGATACACTCTGGCATAACGAACGCCTTTATGCTTGGGCACAAGCGGAGTTTCAGCGCTTGTTGTCCCATTACCATAGTCCCGAATGGATCGCCGAGCGCTTGTATGAGACCGAGATGCGCAATCTGCAGCATTTCGGTTATGGCATTAAAGCCTTCGCGCTTTCCATGATCGAGACGGCTGTTGAGCTGACCGAAGGTCGGATTACGGGCAAGGATATTCAAGAGCTGATCGGGATCGCGCGCAGCATGCTGACCAGCAAAGTCGAGCTGCTCGATCATGTCGCTGAGAGTTTGCAACAGCTTGCACAAAGCTATCGTATGATCGTTATCACCAAAGGAGATTTGCTCGATCAGGAGCGCAAAGTTTTAGAATCTGGTCTGTCGAGTTACTTTTCAGCCGTTCATGTGGTAAGTAATAAGGACGAACAGACCTACAAGCGCATTTTGCAGCAGCATCAGGTCTCGCCCGAACGCATGCTGATGGTCGGCAATTCAGTGCGCTCCGATATCCTGCCCGTCTTGGCCTTGGGTGGAAACGCCGTTCATATCCCCTATGAGCTGACCTGGGCCCACGAAGAGGCTGAGATACCGGATGATACGACCATTGGATTCTATGCTCTGCCCAATATCGGTGGCTTGCCGGAGTTGCTTGCGCGTTTAGAACAAGAAGCAGCCCGAGGCTAGATCGCACAATAGCTGTCAAAAGGAGGCCCTTGGGGTTTATGCTATCGATCACAGGACTTAGCGAAGCGGAGGTGCTGCACCGGCGCGCCAACGGCGATGGCAATGCGCTCGATTTGCATACAAGCCGCTCTTACTGGGATATCGCACGCACCAACCTCTTCAACTTCTTCAACAATCTGCTCTTTGCGATCGGTATCGCCTTAGTCGCCTTGGGCCTCTACAACGATGCTTTCACCAGTGTTGGCCTAGCCTTAGTCAACGCCCTGATCAGCGCGATCCAAGAGATCCACGCCAAGCGCAAACTCGATGCGATCGCGCTTTTGACCCGCCCGCGCGTGACCGTTGTGCGCGACGGCAGCGAGCGCCAGGTCGACGCCAGCGAGCTAGTGCGCGGCGATATTGTGCGCGTTCAGGCGGGCGACCAAGTGATGCTCGATGGGCGTGTGGTGGGCGATTCGACCCTAGAGATGGACGAATCGCTCTTGACAGGCGAGAGCGATTTGGTGCAGAAGAAGTGTGGCGATCGTCTGCTTTCGGGCAGCTTTTGCGTCACGGGCTCGAGCTATTACGAGGTCGAGAAGGTCGGCCAAGAGAGCTTCGCCAACCAGATGACCCAAGCGGCCCGCCGCTTTCAGGTCGTTAAAACGCCGCTGCAAAAGAAGATCGACCTCTGTGTGCGCGTCGTAATGCTGGTGGTGGCTCTGATCTCGCTGGTGATCCTGCTCCAAGCCGCCCTCGAAGATCTGCCCTTTATCCGCGTCGTGCAGCTCTCGGCGGTGTTGAGCGGCCAGATCCCCTACGGCCTGTTTTTTATGGTCGCCACGGCCTACGCCATCGGCGCGACCGCCATCGCCAAGCAGGGCGCGCTGGTGCAGCAGGTCAACGCCATCGAGAGCCTCAGCAATATCGATGTGCTCTGCATGGATAAAACCGGCACCTTGACGGCCAACCGTTTGCGCTACGAGGGCCTCTTTCCGCTCGCTGGCGTCGCTGAAGCTGATCTTCAAGCCCAACTGGGCGATTTTGTTCAGAATGTGAGCACTTCGAACGCGACCAGCGAGGCTTTGGCCAAGGCCCTCAGTGGCCAGAAGCGCAAGCTTAGCGATGAAGTGCCCTTCGCCTCGTCGCGCAAATGGAGCGGGCTGGTCTTCGACGATCCGGGGCGGCGCGGGGCCTATGTCTTGGGCGCGCTCGAGATGCTGGCTTCGGCCCTACCAGCTGGCACAACCAGCGCCGATTCGCCCTTGACCAAACAGCTCGAAGCTTGGTCGCGCCAAGGTTTGCGCGTGCTACTCTTCGCTTACAACCCCGACATCCAGAGTTTACATAATCACAATGGCGATGTGCAGCTGCCGAGCTTGCTGCCTCTGGGCCTCGTCGCGCTGAGCGATGAACTGCGCGATCAGGCACGCGAGACGCTACAGACCTTTAGGCAGCTTGGCATCGATCTGAAGATCATTTCGGGCGATAACCCTCAAACGGTAGCCGCTCTGGCGCGCCAAGCTGGTTTGCCCAAAGATATCGCCTATATTTCGGGCAGCGATCTGGCCAAGCTCTCGCCGAGCGAGTTCGATCAAGTCGCTCTTAAGACCAGCGTCTTTGGGAGGGTCACGCCCGAACAGAAGGAGCGCTTGGTCGAATCGCTGATGCGCCAAGGTCGCTATGTGGCCATGATCGGCGATGGCGTCAACGACGCCTTGTCGCTCAAAAAGGCTTCTTTGGGGATCGCCATGCAGAGCGGCAGCAGCATCACGCGCAATGTGGCCGATATGGTGCTGATGAACGATTCGTTTCGAGCGTTACAACCCGCTTTCCAAGAGGGCCAGCGCATCATCGATGGCCTTGCGAAGTCGATGTACCTCTTTTTGGCGCGGGTTATGACCTCGACCATGGTCATCATCGCCATCAGCATCATCGGCTTAGGCTTTCCCTACGAGCCAGCGCAAGTCGCTTTGACGCTCTTTACGGTTGGCATCCCGACCTTCTTTCTGACGATCTGGGCCAAACCGCATCGCCCCGAGCCGCACCTACTGCGCAAGATCATCTACTTTATTGTGCCCGCCTCGATCATCTCCACGATCTGCAGCGTCTTCATCTATACGCTCTCCTACACGCTTGTGCTCAATGGCATCACCAGTTCGCGCGTCCCGCCCATGGTGGTCGAATACTTCGAAAACTATACCGGCCTGACCTATAACGTAGATCCCGAGTTCGTCGAAGCCTCGGCCACCATCATCGCCCAAACGGCTCTCTCGACCTTTAGCGCCTTCGCGGCCTTTGGCTTGATCCTCTTTTTAGAGCCGCCCAACCGCTTTTTCGCCGGCTGGACCACGCCAAGCTCCGATCGGCGCCCGCTCTATCTAACGATCGTACTGGTCTTGATCTTCATTATCGTCTTGCGCATCGATCCGCTAGCGAACTATTTCGGCCTGTTGAGCTTAGGCCAGCCCGATATCAGCCTGGCCATGCTGATATCGCTTGTGATCTGGTTCTTCAGCCTGCGCGCAACCTGGCGCGCCCGTCTGTTTGAGCGTTTTTTGGGCATCGAGCCCGAGCCCGCCGAAGATCAGCTGCGCTGGGAGCCGAACGCCTAAGCGAAGCCTCATCGCTCGCGAAAGCGTTTGTATCCTTTGGCGGAAGGGCGTCTTGCTCCCATTCGGCTTCTAGCGCGTCCGCCTACGGCTATCAACAGCTAGCTCCTCCCATTCGGGCTCTATCTCGCTGCTTGCGCAGCGACCAGCCAGGCGCGAGCGCCCGGCTGGCCCCTCGTCTCGACGCGCTACCCCCTATGGGAAAACGATAAACAGTGGAAAGAGCATGCGAGCTTTGGCGCGATCGCGCCAAAGCTCGCATAACAAAAATACTCACATTCCACTCTGCCGAAGGCCAAAAACAAGAATTGCTCTTACTTGTTGGCCGCGGCTGCTGCTTTCTCTTCCTCCCAACTCTGAACGCGGCTGTGGAAGAGCCAGTAGAGCGGGTTGCGATCCGAGACATAGTTGGCTTCGATCAGGTTGCGAGCTTCGGTGAAGAGCGAGCGCTGGTCGCTTTCACTGAGCGGGTCGAGCATCTCGGCGAGGCGCACATTCTCTTCGATCTGCCCCTCCGATTCCATGCTGATCAAGGCCGTGCTGACGCCTTCGAGCGCGAGGGTGTAGCGCATGGCCAGTTTCGTCTGTTTAAGCAGACCGTGCCCATAGACTCGTTTGGCGATCACGCCGACGTTTTTGCTGCGTGCGACGGGCAACAGCGTTGTATCGCTGCCGTTGATGATATGATCGATCGGGCTGAAGGCGCTTTCGACAACATCGAACTCGAACTGCTCGAGCGCGTGCATGAGCAGCGCGGGCCGCGACGTACCACTGATACCGATGAATTTGGCCAAGCCTTCGCGGCGCGCTTCTTGGGCGGCAGCGAGCGCGCCATTATCGCCCAGAATATCTTCGATATCGCTCATTGTGTCGGCGCGGTCGATCAACAACAGATCAACGTGGTCGGTCTGCAGCTCTTTAAGGCTCTGGTGCAGATCAGCCAAGAAGTCGATACGTTTGCGTTTCAGGCTCTTGATGCCCAAGACCACCTCGTCGCGCCGCTTCTTCATCACATCGCCGATCTTCCCTTGATTGCCGTAACTTGTGCTTGTTTCGATAAAGTTGATGCCCTGATCGATCGCAAGGTTGAGCATGCGCGCCGTTTTGTTGAGCATAAGGGTGTCCATCAGTTTGCCCTTGGTAAGCTGCGACGTGCTCAGGCTGATTACCGATAGCTCAAGCCCGGTCTTTCCCAGTGGTCGCTTTGGCAACGCCATTGTCTTTCTCCTCCACTCCACCTGTCTCAGATCTTCCCTTAGCAAGTCATTTGCCAACAAGCTTGTTTGATTGGAAAATATAACTCATTGCTATGATAACATTTAATCTGAAAGCCGCTAATTGTTTCTACAACCCGCAATAGTAGAGCTTTGCTAACAGATCCGCTAACGCTATACTTTTGGCTCGTTCGGAAACTTGTCTCTCTTGCCTTGCTCCACCTTGCGTGCATACTGTAGGCGGGCCGCGTATCGCTCCCTTCTCCCGCATTGCGGGAGAAGGGCTGGGGATGAGGGCAGGAGCTTCCATCTGATAGCCGTAGGCGGACGCGCTAGAAGCCGAATGGGAGCTAGAAGCCTATCCGCCAGATTGATATACGGCATAAGAGCGATGCACGACGCGAGAACAGTGCGTGAAGTGGATAGCTTGTAACACAAAAAGCGATGCCTGCTGGGCATCGCTTTTCGCCGTATTTCGTTGCTACGAATGCTCGTGTGTTAGTCGCGGCGGCCGCCCAAAACGCGCAGTAACAGCAAAAAGAGGTTGATGAAGTCGAGGTAGAGCGTTAGGGCGCCTAAAATCGCCACGCGATGGGCGCTTGTGTCGTCGCGCGCCGCCAGGCTCATGTGCTTGATCTTCTGGGTATCCCAAGCGGTTAGGCCCACGAAAATCGCGATCCCCGCATAGGTTAAAATCCAATAGAGCATCGAATTGGCCCAAAACCAGTTGATAATGGTGCCGATAAAGAAGCCGATCAAGGCCATAAACAAGATATTGCCGATTGTGCTAAGATCGCGCTTGGTCGTGTAGCCATAAAAACTCATCACGGCGAAGGTTCCCGCGGTGGCGAAGAAGGTTTGGGCGATCGAAGAAGCGGTGTAGACTAAGAAGATCGCCGAAAATGTTAGGCCATTGAGTACAGCGTAGATCAGAAAGATGGCTGTTGCGACAGCGGGCGAGAGGCGGTTGATAGCGGCTCCTAGACCGAAAACGAGCGCGATCTGGGCGATAAAGAGCACCCAGACCATGTAAGGATTGCCGAAGAGCAGGCCCAACATAGCCGGAGAGTTGCTGGTATACGCAGCAACCGCTCCAGTGAGCAAGAGTCCAGCCGTCATCCACGCGTAGACTTGCTGCATAATGCTGTTTAGGCGCAATTGTGCATCTGCGCCTAACATTGGCATCGATCCGAAACTCATAGCAGTCTCCTTGATTGTATAGGCCCTGTAGCGTAACTACAGTTGAGTATACCAATTAGTAGTTCAAATCTGCGACCATGTGATTGGACGTTAGGCTTTAGGCGTAAGTTGCGTTTCAAGCTTGCTTATAAAGCCGTTCTGAAGAGAGGGAGCGTTCTTATGTTTGATTTTACGTCGAAGGTTGTAGTTGTAACCGGAGGCGCGCGCGGTATTGGCAAAGCGATTTGTGAAGCGTTTCGGCAGGCTGGGGCGCAGGTATGTGTGATCGATCTCTTGCCCAACGACTATTTTGTGGGCGATCTCGCGAACGAAGCCGATGTGCAAGCTTTTGCCAACAAAGTGATCGAACAGTATGGGCGAGTCGATGTGTTAGTCAACAACGCTTGTCTATCGCGGGGCGGCTTGTTCGACTGTTCCTACGAAGATTTCAACTACGTTTTGCGGGTCGGCGTCAGCGCGCCTTTCTTGCTCAGCAAGCTGTTCGAGCCACACTTCGGCCCCGGTGCCTCGATCATCAACATCTCTTCTTCGCGCGACCGTCAGAGCCAGCCCAACACCGAGAGCTATAGCGCGACCAAAGGCGGAATCGCGGCGCTGACCCACGCGCTGGCGGCTTCGTTGGCTGGGCGTGTGCGCGTCAACTCGATCAGCCCTGGTTGGATCGATACCAGCGAGCAGGAGTGGAGCGGCCCCGATGCCACCCAGCACCCGGCTGGGCGGGTTGGCAAACCGAGCGATATCGCCACCATGGTGCTGTTTTTGGCTTCAGAACAGGCCGGCTTTATCACGGGCGAAAATATCGCCATCGACGGCGGCATGACCAAGCTGATGATCTATCACAACGACCACGGCTGGACCTACCAAGGCTGATCCCTCGCTCAGCTCTAGCCCACTTGCGCTGGAGAAGCCTCAACCGATCGTTACATTGTTGCTTTGGCTGTTAAGCTCGCGCAGGCGGCGCAGAATCGCGGTGATATAGCCTGCTTGAAACGCGCTGGCAAGCTGACCCTCGATAAAACGATCGGCCCGCACATGAGCGATCAGCAGTTTGTGCAGGGTCGCTTGGTCGGCCTCATCGATGCCCTTGCCTTCGATCAGATCGCAAGCTTTGTGGCCCCAAGCGCCCCAATCGAAGGGCTGGATGATGTCGAGCTCGTAGAGCGTTTGCAGAAACGCCTGCACGCACGGGCTGTAGCTATAGACGGGCATAGCCTGCGGCCCGCGGTGCCAGGCTCCGCAGCTAAAGTCGGGCGCCTCGAATTGAGGCAAAAAGGCTAGCAGCGCTTCGATCTGTTGTGGGCTAAGCTGGGGATTATCGATCATCTCACAGCTCCTTTCGCTGAGCGCTTGGTTTAAAAGTCCTTAGTATGATTGTACGTCTCAAATCTTGTAAATGGAAGGGGTTTGCGCCAGTGCAAACCCCTTTCTCGAGCGAATTTTAAAGATCAGGCGGAGGAGTCCCTAGCATCCATTCGGCTTCTAGCGCGTCCGCCTTCGGCTATCAAAGCGGCGCTCCTTCCATTCGGCGGCTATTGCCTGTGGACAGCGATCGCCCGAAAGCGAAACATCGCGCTCAGAAGGTCAGCTGCAGGTTGTAGAGCCGTGCATAAGCGCCGTTCTGTCCAAGCAGCTCGCGATGATCGCCCTCTTCGGCCACACCGCCTTCGTCGAGCACAATGATGCGGTCGGCGTGGCGCACGGTCGAGAGGCGGTGCGCGATCACGATCGTTGTGCGGTTGTTGCTCAGTCGCTCGAGCGACTCTTGCACCGCCCGTTCGCTCTCGTTGTCGAGCGAACTGGTGGCCTCGTCGAAGATGATGATGGGCGGGTTTTTCAAAAAGACCCGCGCGATGCTGATGCGCTGCTTCTGGCCGCCCGAGAGCTTCACGCCGCGCTGGCCGATATCGGTGTCGTAGCCGTTGGGCAGCGCCATAATGAAGTCGTGGGCGTTGGCCTGCTTGGCGGCGGCGATCACCTCCTCCATGCTGGCGTCGCGTTTGCCATAGCGAATGTTGTCGGCGATGCTGCCCGCGAAGAGGTAGACATCTTGCTGCACCACGCCGATCTGGCTGCGCAGCGAGGCCTGCGTCACGGCGCGAACATCGTGCCCGTCGATGAGCACCGCGCCGGCCTTCACATCGTAAAAGCGCGCTATCAGCGAGCAGAGCGTGCTTTTGCCCACGCCCGATGTACCTACCAAGGCGACGAACTCGCCCGCCTTGATGCTGAGATCGAGATCTTGAAAGACCGGCTTCGGCGATGTTTTATAGGCGAAACTGACCTTTGAAAACGTGATATCGCCGCGCACAGCTGGCAGCTCGTAGGCCTGCGGCCGGTCTTGTATCTCAGGCTTGAGCTCGAGCAGATCCATAAAACGCTTGAAGCTGGTTGTGCCCTCTTGATACAAACGCACAAAATTATTAATTCGATTAATAGGATCGTTCAGAATGCCGATACAGAGCACATAGGTAAGGAAATCGCCCATATCGAGCATTCCGTAAACGATGCCTAGTCCACCGACCACAATCACGACGATTGTGACCAGTTCCATAAAAACGATCATTCCGGTGAAGAAAAAGGCCTCTCCTTTGTAGCCTTCGCTGCGACTGTACAAAAACAGATCGTTTTCCTTCTCGAACTTCTGCATTTCGATCTGTTCGTTGGTAAACGACTTCACCGTGCGAATTCCGGCCAAAGTATCTTCGACCTGGGCATTGATGAAGCCGATGCGGTCTTTGCTGGCCCGCAGCGCGCGATGCATCTTTCGATTGAAATGAATCCCGTAGATCGTAATGAAGGGCATAAGACAGACGATCAGCAAGGCAAGCTGCCAATTGATGAAGAAGAAGATCGCAAAGACGCCGATCAGCTTTAAAAAGGCGATCAGCAGGTCTTCTGGCCCATGGTGATAGAATTCCGACAACGAGAAGGAATCGCTGGTAATCAGGGTCAAGAGCTGGCCAGTTTTATGCTCATCATAAAAACCGAACGATAGCTCGTGATAGTGCGCAAACAGCTCTTTGCGCATATCGCGCTCCATCATGGCTCCCATCATATGCCCCCAATAGTCGACAAAGTAGTTGCAGTACATATAGATGATGGTGAGCAGCAACATAACCCCGCCGAGTATCAGGATCTCGCGGGTTGCGGCGGCGCTATCGCTCGAAACGACCGCTTTCGCGACCTGGTTGATCAGCAGCGGGAAGGCCAAAGCGATCATCGATACCAACAAGGCACAGACCAAATCGGCGATCAGTAAGCCACGATAGGGCTTGTAGTAGGATAAAAACTTCTTCAAACGCGGGTTCACAAACACTCCTTAGCTTAGCGTTTCTACAGATGCTGTCTCGCTTGGGGAGCCTTCCTCAGATCGAGCTATTTCCGGGCAGGGCTGAGCACGAACCGTTTGAAGAAGAGAAAACGGCTACAGGCAGCCCGTAGCCGTCTTGAAATAGCGAATGGCTACGAGTGTTGGAATACACCCGTAGCCATTCAATTGGATTCATAGCGTAACATCCCAGCGTGTGTATGCATCAGCATACACCGATCACATCAGCAGGTGATCAATTGAGGATGGCCGCTTTATGAAGCAAGATCTGCTTAAAAGGCGCACTCCACAAGCGAGCAAACCTTGTTGCAACCTACAACAACGGAAAGCTCAGATCGATTGTGGGTGGTTTTTGCCATTTGTACGCCTCCTTGTTTGATAATGATCGTTTCTAGAGTACCATTAGGCTTTTCCCATGTCAAGAGAACATTGGGGTGTTGCTATCTGATGCAAAACGAGCTTAACTTCGCTATAGGCGTCCTTGAAGTTGCAACAGGTACTCTTTGCGATTCAGCGGATTGCGATCGCTACGAGCGCGAACTGGTGGATTATTCTCCACCGCTTCATAACGCCCAAAGCTATACTCCAACACGCCTTCGCCATGGCTGTGATGTGCGAGCTGCTCTTGCAAGTAACGAATCTGAGTAACCGAGATTTCGCCCGACAAGACACAGATCGTTTCTCGTATCTCCGGTGCTTGGGGCCTAGCGCCTAAGCGCGAAAGCAGCGACCAGATAGCGGGAAAGCAATCGATCGGTATTTCGAGCCTGAAGTGTTGCAATGGCTCACAAACGTAGGTTCCCGCCTCGGCTAGTGCTTGCATAAGCACTAAAGGCGCTAACAAGCGGAAGTCGCGAGCGCTACTGAGTGGCGATACATAGCCTGAATGGGTGACACTGATTTGGCAGTCCTGCACCTCCCAACCGTATAGGCCTTGTTTAAGAGTTTCTTTAAACGTTTCGATCAGCGCTGCTTGAAAAGCCTCAACTGTTTTGTAGATGTAGAGCGGGATCGTTTCGACCTTGGAATGAAATTGCACCTGAATGCCACTCTCGGGCGCTCCCGGCTCGACCCGCACTCCCAAGGTCGCCACAAAGGGATTATCATCCTTGCCAAGCAGTTCAAGTGCTTCACCACTAGCGCTAAGCCGCTCAATGCAGATCATCGAGCTTTCGCGGAACGCAACTGCGATCCCGTAGTCGCGCAGCAATGTGCTCTCGATCACCTCTTTTTGCACTTCGCCATAGAGCGATACAAACAGCTCTTGCTGCTCTTGATCAACGCGCAGATTGATCAGCGGATCTTGTTCGCTTAATTGAACCAGCGCCCGATAGAGCGCCGAGCGTTTGCTCTGATCGATCGGTACGATCAAGCTTTCAAGTGTGGGAGGCGCGAAACGATGCATTTGTCGCTGCTGCCCGCGGCCGATCGTATCGCCGATCTGACAGTGGGTCAGGCCAGCTAATTTGCCGATCTGACCGGCAACGATCTCGCTGCTGCTTTGGGCGCCTCCTTGTGAAAAGACTTCGATTGCGGTGACTCGTTCGAGCTGCTTGCCGACCTGAACTCGTTCGCGCGCTTGTAGCCTTCCTGCAAAGAGCCGGACATAAGCGATCTTTTGATTGACGGCGTTGCGTTCGATTTTAAAGATCTGTCCGGCGAGCTCGCCATCGCTTTGCTCTGTTGTCCGAGGTAACAGCTCTTTGATCCCTTGAAGCAGTGCTTCGATCCCTGCCCCTGTGATCGCAGAGCCACAAAAGACCGGGTAGACCAAGCCCGCTCGGGTTTGGTCCACTAACTCTCGATACACCTCCTCAAATGCTAAAGCATCCTCCAGTTCGACATAACACTCTAACAGCTGATCGCTGTGTTGGGTCAGCTGCTCAATTAAGCATGAGCGGAAACTTGGATCATCAGCTTGTGAAGCACGAAAATCGGCTTGAGGACTGCCCTCATGCTGGCAGCTTCCCATCGGCACAAGCGCAGGCGAGAGCTTCTGGCTGATACTCTCAATCACGGTCTCGACATCGGCGCCGCGTCGATCGATTTTATTGATAAAGATCAGCAGCGGAATCTCCAGCCGTTGCAGCGCTCGCATTAGAATGCGGGTTTGAGGCTGAACCCCTTCGACCGCCGAGATCACCAGGATAGCGCCATCGAGTACGCTTAAGACACGTTCAACTTCGGCGATAAAGTCGGGATGCCCCGGCGTATCGATCAGATTTACCGTTAACTCGTCGATCGTAAACGCTGCAACTGCCGACTTGATCGTAATGCCTCGCTCGCGCTCAAGCGCCATGCTATCGGTTTGAGTATTTCCACTGTCAACACTCCCCAAGCGATGGATCGCACCGCTGCGGAAGAGTAAGCGTTCCGTTAAGCTGGTTTTTCCTGCATCGACATGGGCCAAAATTCCTAGGTTGAGTGTGGGCATAACGCTCCTCTGAATGTAGGACAATAAAAAAGCCACAGATATGCCTGTGGCTTCTCAACAAGGTCTACAGACATATTCCATAGCCGTGCAAAAAAAGACGGCCATAGTGCTGCTTATGCACCAATGGCCGAAGGTATGGGCTTTTGGCAATAACAAAACTCGCTTCTGTTCCTAACAAAGCCAAACTTTATCAGGAAAGCTTAAGCGCAGTCTGTCATCACCTATAGCGATGAGATCCTAGTGAAGGAGGTGCACTTACAGCGGGCACTCACTTGCAATCGCGAGCAACCCCAAGTTGTAAGTGATCTGTGCCATGCCTCTCTCCTTATTAGATACACTAACGTTTTTTGTACTCTATCATGCCGCCATCAACTTCGCAACAGTCTATTGGACGAGTTTGGAGGGCTGTTTCTGCTTAGCCTAGCTCTTTTGATATTGAATTCAGGTGCTTACTTCAACGAGGGTATTGTATAGCTTTGGCGGCGACGTCCCTACCCAAAAAAGACTTTAACCGCGTCCGCCTACGGCTATAAACGTTCTGCCCGTCAAAAAGAGGGGCTAGATGTCTGTGCCATACGACCGCCCAATAACCATACAAACAGATGTCGTATGACCATAAAAAAGGGATTGGGTGAAGGTAAAACTTCACCCAATCCCAGATCTTACTTGGAGCTAGAATTAGCCGATCGACCAAGTAGCGTCGTTGACCAACTCGACCTTGCCGCTGGCTGCCGAGCGAATGCCCGCATCCAGAATCGCCATAGCATCGAGGTTCAATTCGGGGTCGAGCATATCGTAGAGCGGCTCGCCCGTCTCGATGTGGTGAATGAACTCTTCTGCCAAGGTTGCGCGGCCCTCCGGAAGCGGTTCGCCCTCGACGATGCGGTCGGGCGAGCCGGGTGCAGCAGCGCGCGAGGTATAGACCTCCACAACCTGGGTCGACTTGCCAGTGTCGGGATTGACGCGGCTGTTAACGACCAAAGTACCGGTTGTGCCATGAATCACCGGACCGTTGGGCACACCGTTGGCCCAAGTGGTCCAGCTGGCTTCCAGAATAGCGATCGCTTGCGGGAAGCGCACGGTGATAATGGCGTTGTCTTCGGCGTCGCCATAGTGGCTGTCGAGGTTAGCCTTCAAGCCGCTTGCTGCTGTCGCTGGGCCGATCAGCAAGCGCGACAAACAAGCGCCATAGCAGCAGTAGTCAAGCAATACACCGCCGCCGGGTGCCGACTGGTGCCACCACTCCGAGCCTTTTTCGGCACCGGTCAGCACATCGTCGCCTTTGTTATAGGCCAAGGGTCCCATCGAGGGGCCGTTACGCCACTTCAGCTCGAGCACGCGACCGATCGTGCCCTCTTCCAACAGGGGCTTGAGCGCGCGCATAGCTGGGGTCCATGCGATCGGCCAGTTGATCATCAGCTTGACGCCAGCATTGCGGGCCGAGCGCACCATGTGAAGCGCCTCGCTCAGGCTAGCTGCCATCGGCTTTTCGGTCACGATATGCGCGCCAGCAGCGGCGATCGCTTCGATCACTTCGCCATGGCGGGCGTTTTCCGGACAAGCGATAACGATGTCCAACTTTTCGTTGGCCAGCATTTCGCGGTAATCGTCGTAGACCTTGGGAATACCAGTGACTTCCTGCGCGCGGCGAAGGTTGGCTGCGCGAGTTGAGGGCTTGGATGAGAGAGGTTTAACAGCAGGGACGGTATCGGCACAAGCAACCCACTCGGTTTGCGGATGCACATCGAACTGGTGAATCAGCTCGTTGACGTGCATGTGAGCGAAACCGATAACACCGACACGATAGGTCTTAGCCATCTTGAAGCTCCTTTGCATACCTGTGTTGCGTCCAACATCGAACGCTCGACCCACATAGTATAGAGCAAATCAATCATTTGGATGGCATAATTTACGCTTGTGGAGCTATTTACAAGCTGGTTTAAAACAGTATTGTGATGCCCAAAAAGCTTACTTTATGATGAAAGATTAATTTTCTAGTAGCCGAAAAGTCTTTATACATAACATATATGATCGAAGCGATTGAGCAATGTTTTGAATATAATTCGCGCTTTTTGAGACGAATCGACCATTTATGTGAATTCACTCTCTCACTTTATCCCTTTTTTGCCTTCGATAGAGCAGAATATATCTGTGTTTGTTATACATACAACTCTTTCTTGCCTTTCTGATAACAAATCTACTTGCTTCCTTCTGATTGCTGCGGCTAGGTTTGCCCAAAAAGAGGGTTCTTGGCGCGTCCGCCTACGGCTACCAACATCCCGCCCAACAAACGAGGCTTGTAGCTGTTTGTGCCGAAAGAACTCTTCCAAGCCGACAATTCAAACGGATTTCGTATGACTCTCTAACTAGCTGGCGATTGTGGCTTGCTTGCGGAATGTGATACAGAAGAAGCAACGGCTGTATCGGTCGGTCTTTGGGCTGCCCATTGAGCGCAGCGAACAGATCGTAGCGTAAGCTGCGATCTGCTTAAAACCTGAATGGATGGATTGGCCTTTGATAGCCGAAGGCAGACGCGCTTGGGAATGAATGGAGGTTAGAGACCTAGCCGCTAAAGTGCTGAACGTAGTAATTGGATTGGCTCTGTAATAGATCAAAAAAGGATTGCCCGGATAAGGGGCAATCCTTTTTTGATTGGTGATTGGTGTTCGCTTGAACGTTAAGCAGCACCTTTGCTCAAGCGTTGGGTATTGCGACTTCTGATAGCATAGTCGATGCCGTTTTGGAGCGTCGCTTGGGTGACGATATTACTAAGATCAAGCGAGAGCCCAACGATCGTTTGGGCTACTTCCGGTCGAATACCTGTCAGAATCAACTGCGCCCCCAAGAGTTTGATCGCTTGTGATGCCCGCACAAGCGCATTGGCCACATGGGTGTCGACAATTGGAACACCTGTAATATCCAAAATGACCACCGATGTGCGCGATTTTGAAACGCTATCGAGCAAGCTTTCTAAGACCATTTGGGCACGATTCGAGTCGATGCTGCCCACAAGTGGCATAACCAAAATATCGTTTGCCAGCGGGATAATCGGAGTGCTCAGTTCGCGAAGAAGCGCTTCTTGGCTTGCGATGACTTGCTCTTGGAGTTGGCGGCGTTCTTGTTCTTGACGGAGCTCTTCAGTGATATCGCGCACGATCCCTGCAAATACGATCGGGTTTCGCTGGGCATCGCGAATAACACACACCGATAGATTGCCTAAGAAGAGCGAGCCATCTGCCCGTTTGTAGGTCACAACCCCTTGCCAAACATCGTTTGTTAGGGTTTCTACGATAACGGCCTCGGGTGATATGGATGGGTTGCCATCGGGGTCGATATCGGAGAAGAACTCAGAGACCGGCATGTTGGTGAGGTCGTCGTAGCCCAACATTTTGTGGAAGGCAGGGTTGCCATAACGCATGGTCGCATCTAAGCTGACAACCGCGATGCCATCGGGCATATTTTCCGCTAGAGCGTAGAAGGTCTGGGCCTCGATCTTTTGTGTGTCGAACTCTTTGCTGAGCAGATCGTGAACACGTTGTGATTCGTCGAGTTGCTGCTTGATGAAGCTGGTCTCGGCATGCGCGATGCGGGTTTGGAGCTGCTCGAGAGCCATAAAGCCGATATCGGGATGATCAAGGACCAGAGGTCTAAGAAATTCACAGGCGGCATGGCGGAGCGCTTGGAAGAAGTATTGGTTGTGCTCGCCTTGGGCCAAAGTATGGTTGTTATGGAGGAGTTGTAACAAAGCATGGCTCTCTCCATGTTCGAAGTCTTTTCGCAGTGCAACGACACTTTGTTTGGCAAGTCGTTGTTGTTCGCGGCTAGTGAGGTGTGATAGACCGTTGGGGCTTTCGCGGAAAGCCTGTTGGAGCAGCTTAGAAAACTGGGCACTTTGTTCGTCATAGTAGCTTAATGCTGAATGTGTAGGTGTGCTCCCGCTGTGTGTCATACTTGTACTCCAACTCTGTCTTGTAGGGAATGAAGTGATTGTTCTGAGAAAAGTGCTTCTCGTGCAGTGTGCTGCACGAGGAAAGGGCCTTGCGAGATTTTCGAAACCTTCGACTGACTGAAGCGATATTCTGGAAAGCCTGCTTTATCGCTTCCTTGCGCTACGATCACTGAAAAAACGAACTTATGCAATAGGCTATGGAAGGTTTCAGGATGCAAGTTTAAAAAGATCACAACTGCGTGAGGCAAGAGCTTACTCGTCCTATGAGGCGAGATCGTGATAGAACTAACGATCGGGTGTAATAAGTTTTCAGTTGTAGATAACATGTACTAAAAGTTAGTACCAACCCCTGAAGCTACAGTTTTATGAAATTTTAACTATTGTATACGATAGTATTATAAAACGCAACAATTACGGTAATTCGTTATTATCTATACCGTTTCGTAAAGGCCGAAGTTTCTAGGCTGGGTCAATAAGAATCTTCCAAGAAAAGCTTAAGCCCTGAGCTATTATACGACATATATATGTAAATTACTATACAATTTCAAATAAAAATGTTAAGCTGTTAGCTAGATGTAATCTCTGCCACAGTTTAGGGCTGATATGTTTCTGTTTACTATCGCTGGAATTGAGGATTGTGATGGCAACTGTCTAAGGAAGTGGCGCTTCTAGCTAAAACCCTTTAGTAAATTGGTAGGGAAGTTAAAAGGCTGTAATCGACGGGTCGCGACGAAAGCGGGCCAATCTTAGCCGATTGTGTGCGACACGAGTGAGTGGATGGTATCGTTTGCTATAGCCAATTCGGTTCAAAAGAGAGAGCTGAATAAACAGTAGGTCTGGTGCGCAAGTACAGTTGTGGCGGCTAAGCTTCCGTCGATAAACATAAGACACTCTTTAGGCGCAAGCTCTAGACGATTTTTTTCTATCTCGATCTTATACCAAGTCCGTTTTAAAGATCTGCATTCTCTCGACGCGAGAAAACGACAAGTCGAGAAAAATTGTCAAGTTCCACTCTGCCGAAGGCCTAATAGAGAGTAAACAATCGGATTTGGTATTACAGGGCTGATCGTTTCAGAATAGAGTCGACGTGGGTCAGATTAGTACCTGAATGCTAGAAAGGATATTGCGGCTGTGGCTTTTCCGCCTACTCCTCCCTATGGCCCCTCGATGATATCTTCCTTCTTCGCGACGCGCATGTCGTACTCCGACGCTCAAGACGATATTTTTAGGCTCATCAATCAGTTTCAAATGATCTTTGATCATATACCCGCGAAAGTGATTTTAACAGAGGTTATCGACGAACACACTTTTCGTTATGTACCTTTACATCAAGTTTCACAGGAGTCTGAACACTTTGATCTAGAAGGTAAGATACTCACAGAGATTTTTCCTCAAACGGCGCTTGAACAGGTAAAAGAGTTTTATAAAGAATGTTTAGCGACACAATCATTAATTGAGCGTGAAATTGAACTATGCAACGACAATGGTGAAGCGTATCGCTGGCTTCTCTGTTTTGTTGTGCCTTTATTTAACGAACAAGAGTCTCTAACCCATATGATGTTGGTCTCGTACGATGTTACGCTACGCAAACAGCGCGAACTGCGAGAACAGCAAGAGAAGATCGCTCAACTTGTGCAGCTCTCTAACGACTTAGTGGAGCGATCGCTACCGGTTTTAGCGCTTAGCACTTGTAGTGTATTGCTGCCTGTGATCGGCCCGCTCGAAGCGACGCACGAGAGCTTGATTCAAGCTCGTCTGCAAGAGCTTGCTGGCGAGCAAAGCCTCGAGTATGTGGTGCTTGATCTGACAGGCGTCCCCGCTGATGATCCTAGCCTACCAGCCATGCTCGCAACGCTGGTTAGGCTCGCTGCTACACTTCAGCTCAAGCTGATTATCACTGGCCTCGATCGAGCAACTGCTGCTCAAGTCCAAGCGATCGAGCCGCCCTTTGAGCAGGTGCAAATCTGCAAAGATCTCCAAGCGGCCCTCCAGATCATCAAACGGCAGTCTGCCTCTTAGAGCTCATATCACAACGGAATCAAACCATTCCATCAGTTTAAGGAGGGATGAAGCTTGCGCACTTCTTGCCGAAATCAAGCAGCTGCTTCGTTATAAAAAGGGCTTTATAGCATGTCAGAACCGCGTACTCCTTCTACACCCAAGAACACAAGCTCACCTCAAGAGGCGAATCCAGAGGAATTGCTCCAACAGGTATTGATGAAGGAGCACTACTACCTTCGCATGTTTCATTCTATGCCGATAGCGCTCGGATTGATAGAGGTGATTAACTACACCACGTTTCGAGTACTTGTGGCTAACCGGGCAGCTGTGCTTGCTTCAGGTTACGACTCGGTCGATGGCATGGTGGTATCAGAGATGTTTCCACCCGAAGAGTTAGTCTATTTCGAGACGCTCTTTCATGAACTGCTCGATCAACAGACTTCGGTGCTGCATCGTGAGATCATGTTTGTACGCGATTCGGGAGCGGTATTTTGGCTGAGCTGCTCGTTTATTGCGGTCTGTAACGCGCGCGGTCACATCACCCACCTGCTGTTTGTAGCGACCGAGACCACCCGCGAAAGACGAGCCGAGCTAGCCGAGCAGGAGGTTTATGAGAGACAGATCGAAGAGCAAGCCGCGAAGCTTGCCGAACCCGAACCACCCTGCTTGCGTGTCAACGATACGACTCTGCTTTTTCCGCTGATCGGCTTAGTCGATCTCGATCGCCTTGAACGCCTGATGGAGATCTTTAGGCGCGCTGTACAAGAGACACAAGCCCGCATTATCATTGTTGACATAACGGGTATACCGAGCGTCGATGGCTCGGTGGCGCAGAGCTTTTTAGAGGCCGCCAAAGCGATGCGCAGCTTGGGCACACAAGTAGTTGTATCGGGGGTGCGGGCCGAGATCGATCGCGAGATGGATGCTTGGAGTCTCGATATGGGCAAGATCAGGTATTTTGAAACGCTTCAACAAGCCCTTGAGGCGCTCGAAACGCTTGAAGAGAACGACTAGCCTCTAAACTCGCGGCGTTACGAAAGGAGATAAACGCTGTGTTATCACGACCTCAATTGCCTACAGCGGGCAAAACCAGCGCAAACCTACCGCCACAACGTGTGCCGCTCGAACCAGTCGAAGAGCTTGAACTCTATCTCAAACTGTTCGACCACCTGCCATTTATGATGATTTTGACCGAGCAAGAGAGCGATGGCGAATATCGCTGCATGGCCCTCAATCGTATGGCGAAAGAAGCCTCTGGAGCGCACTACGAGGGCAGCTTGCTGCGCGATGTGATGAAGAGCCGGGAGCTGAAGTATCTGCAGGGCATTTTCGAGCGTTGTTTGGAAACCGGCGATGTGGTGATCGAAGAGGTGGTGCGGCCGCATGCTCAGCGAAAACGGGCTTGGTATGCTCATCTCAACTTGCCGATCGTGAGCGAGGATCGGCGCGCCATCCTCAGTGTCGCTTGGGATATCACAGCCGAGAAAGAGCGCGAGCGTCTGCAGCGCGAGGCCCACCAAAAGCACATCGAACGCTATACAAGGCGTATTGACGAGTTGGCTACCCCGCTCTTGCGCATCAGCCAGAACAGCCTAGTTATGCCCTTGATCGGCTTACTCGATGAGCGACGCATGCACAAGCTGATACGAACGCTGCTAGAAGGGGTGGCTCAACAGCGTGTGGCCTATGTGATCATTGATATCACTGGTGTGCCGCTGATCGATGAGCAAATAGCCCGCTCGCTGGTACGGGCCGCTCAAGCGGTGCGCCTTTTGGGCGCCGAGATTGTATTGAGCGGGATCCGCCCCGAAGTCGCTCAAACCTTGGGAAGTATCGATGGGCAACTTATATCGCTGCGCACCACAGCCACCCTGCAAGCGGCCATCGCCCAGACCAGCGCCGCTCAGCCTGATCGCTATAAGAAAGGATTGAGACGTGGATAAACTAACGAAGCATCAGGACAACGAAGAAGAGCAGCAAGCGATCAAGCTGCGTCTGAGTCGTCTCCAGACCATGTTTCACCAGGCCCCCTTCTTGTTGGTCTTGCTGAAAGTGCTCGATTACGAGAACTATCGCATCGTCTTAGCCAATCAAACAGCGGTCTATATTTCGAGCTACCCCTACTTAGAAGGCTTGTTGCTGTCGGAGATGATGACGCCTGCGGAATACTCCCAGTCGAAGCCCTTGGTCCAAGCTTGTATCGACTCGAAAGCGAGTATTTTCGATCAAGAGCTCGAATTTGCCTATGAAGATACTGGCGCGACTTTTTGGTTGAGCAATTCGGTTATACCGATTCTCGATCAGCGCGGCGAAGTCGAGTATATCGTGATCGTCGCGCGCGATATCACCGAGCAGAAACAGCAAGCGAGCGAACAGACTGCCCAGTATCAACAGTTGATCGATCAGCAGGAGGAGATGTTAGAGGCGCTCTCTACACCTTTGCTTGCGATCAGCGATACTGTGTTAGTGATGCCGCTGATCGGCACGCTCGATGAGGTGCGTGTCGAGCGTATGCTCGCGACCTTGCTGGCAGGCGTCGCCCAACAGAAACCCCACTACCTTGTGATTGATATAACGGGTGTTGACTTGATCGATGACGATGTAGCCCGCGCCTTGTGGAGAGCCGCCCAAGCGGTGCGTCTGCTTGGTGTAGAGCTGCTTGTAAGCGGGGTGCGGCCAGAGGTTGCCCAAAGCTTGGTGAGCATGCAGCTCGATTTGGCGCGTTTGTCAACCTTTGCCACGTTGCAAGCTGCGATCGCTGCTACCCAGCGACTTGCACATGCTCGCTAGCAGGCGGATAGGCTTCTAGCGAGCATGTGGTCCTTACCGCGTCCGCCTACGGCTATCAACATCCTTTCCAAACATTCGGCTGGTTTTTGCGCCCTCGTTGCGCTCTCCTTACCCTACCTCTTAGCCAACCAAGTCCGTCTAGCTCTTCGCCAGCAGATGCTGCAGGGCCTGCTGGCTGGTAAGCCAACCCGTCTGAGGAAAGAGCCGTGCGATCTGGGGCGCGAACAGCGGCGAAGCTCCCAAAACCTCGCTGGCAGGGCCATCGGCGGTGATGCCATCGCTGCCGAGCAGCACAATGCGATCAGCAATGCTAGCGGCGAACTCGACATCGTGGGTCACGATCAAGAGCGTTTTACCTTCGCTGCGCCAAGTATGCAGCAGCTCTGCGAGGCGCTCTTTGGCAACGTAATCCAAGCCACGAGTCGGTTCGTCGAGCAGAAAGGCCTGTGGCTCGCTTACGCTGATAGCGGCGAGTGCAACGCGCTGGCGTTCGCCCACGCTCAGATCGCGCGGGTAAGCCTCGGCCAGCTCTACAAGCCCGAGCTTGTGCAATAGCACATCGGCCCGCTCTAGGGCGGCTGGCCCGGTGATCTTGTGGTTGGCCAAGCTGATCAGCAGCTCATCGCGCACCGTATCGCTAAACAGCAGCGCGTTAGGGTCTTGCGGCAAATAGCCAACCTGTTGGCAGATCTCGGCCACGCTCTTGCCCCGCGTCGAGCGCCCCATAATCTCGACTGCACCTTTGCGAATGGGCTGCAAGCCGACGATCGTGCGCAGCAGCGTGCTCTTTCCAACCCCATTCCGCCCCAAAAGAACCGTTATCTCCCCGGCCCAAAGCTCTAAATCGAGATCTTCAAACACTGTGTGTTGCCCATAGCCGCTGTTGAGCTTGTGTAACTTGATAACGGGGACATCGCTGTGCTTGAGCGGCTGAGGCGGCTGAAGCTGGCTCAGTTGGCGCGCCAGCGGGCGGCTGTGACGCAGGCCTTCTTTGATGCTGAGCGGTAGTGGCTGCCAGGCAAGCGCTTTGCCGAGCGCGATCAGTGGCGGCACCAGCTCGATCTGCTGAAGCAGCTCGCGCGGCTCCCCCTCAATGACGCTGCGCTTGCCCGTGATTGGATCGACCTGCACCGCGATCAGATGGTCGATAAAGGGCAAGACGCGTTCGATGCGGTGCTCGGCCAGCACGATTGTGATGCCCAGATCGGCGTTTAGGCGCACCAAGGCTTGCAACACATCGTCGGCCGATTGTGGGTCGAGCTGCGAGGTCGGCTCGTCGAGCACAAGGATATTGGGGCGCAGAGCCAGAGCAGCGGCGATCGCGACGCGCTGTTGTTGACCGCCCGAGAGGGTATGCAGCTCGCGTTCGCGCAGCTCGCCTAGATCGAGTAGCCCCAAAACCTCCTCGACGCGAATGCGCATCTCTTGTTGGGGGATCGCGGCGTGCTCGAGCGCAAAGGCGATCTCGTCTTCGACCTGATTGACGACGAATTGTGCTTCGGGATCTTGAAAAACGAAGCCGACATGGCGGCTCATCACTTGGGGCGATTCGCGCACGGGGTCGAGACCGTCGACGCGAATATTGCCGCTCAGTCGGCCGCCGCTAAAGTGAGGAACTAAGCCGTTGATACAGCGCAGCAGGGTCGATTTGCCGCTTCCCGAAGCGCCTACAACCAGACAAAAGCTACCCTCTGGGATCTCGAGGTTGACCTGTTCGAGCAGCGGCTTTTGCGCTTGGGGATAGGAGAAACTTACTTGTTCAAAACTGATCATGATCCGATTTCTTTAGGATTGTTGAGCAACGAGACAACAATCGGCGTCAGTAAACACAAAAAGCAGAGCCCGAGCCAGGTTTGAAATTCGGGCAAGCTCAGCTCTGGATAGGGATAGTAGTAGAGCGAGCGGCGATCGAGCAGATCGAGCGGGGCCAAGAGCAGACCAGCGAACAGCAGGCTGGCGAGTAGCACAATGCTGTCGTTGAGGTGCCAGCGCCGCGTGCGGTAGTGGCTGCGCGGGCTGCGTTTGCCGATGCGCCAGAGTGTAAGGCCGATCAGCAGCGCGCCGAGCAGCATCGCTCCGATCCCGACGCCGCCTAAGCCCCAGACCAAGCGCACAAACCAACCCGCTAGCAGAAGCAGCATACCGCAGACCAGCGCGATCTGGTCGCCGATGATCTGCTTGGGGCGGTCGTTGCTGGCAAAACCGCGCGCGACCATGGCTTCGGCCAGCTGAAAGGCGCGCTCGAGCCCGCCGATCAAGAGCGGCATCCAGAGCGGCAGCCAGTCGCGCCAACCCTGCAGGCGATGGCCACGAATGGCTTGGGCATCGCGGATCTTGCCGATCTGCTGGATGGTGGTTGGCACAAAGCCAAGCGCGATTGTGACGACGACTGCGATCGGGTAGAAAGCGGGCGGCAAGAGCCCGACCAGTTCTTGGCTTGTGAGCACCTGCATGATCACTTGGAAAGCCAGTAGAAAGCCGATCAAGACGCAGCCGTTCAGTAGGCCATAGAGCGCGGCCTCGAGCGTGATAACGCCGCCGACTACAGGGATCCATTCCGGCAGCCTGAAAAGCACGCTGTTGCCATAGTGCACTGTGAGGGCGTTGAAACAACAGCTTGTCACCAGCAGTAACACAAACAGGGCCGTTGGGAGCTTGTAACGTGTTTGGCTTTTTGGGCTGAGATTGCCGACGATGGCGATACAGAGCAGCACAATCAGTAGATAGAGTGGGTTGCGGGTGACTGAGAGCGCGACTAAGGTCGACAGCAGCCAAGCCACCCAGGCCAGCGGATGCAACTTCATACTAACGGCTCGTAGTGGAAATGAAAGCGGGCTTGAAAACGACGTAGGGCGCGCAGCGTGGGCAGGCCGACCACCGCGATCAAGAGGGCGTTGCCGCAGGCGGCCGCGATATCCCAGAGCAGCGATGTCGCCAGATAAAAGGCCAGATAGCGCTGGATGCCCGCCCACAAGCTGATGCCATACTGCCAGTATTGATCGGCTGGTCCGCTCACAAAGGGCCAGAACCAGAGATTCATAATGATTCCATACAACATTCCCCACAGGAAGCCGAACAGCATCAGCAGCCACAGCTCGGCCTGCTTGCCTTCTGCGCGCAGAAGGCGCACCAGCGGGCGACAGAGCGGCGCGCTCATACCGGCCCAACCGGCGCTAAACATCTGGTAGGGCAGCCATGGGCCGACCCCGCCCGTAATCAGGGCCGAGACGAACAGTGTGAGCGTACCCATCATAAAGCCGAAGCGCCCGCCGTAGATGTAGCCCACCAGAATGATCAAACAGAAGATCGGGCTGAAGCCGCCCGGCCCGGGCACGGCGACTTCGATAAAGCGCAGCAGCGAGTTGATCGCGACCAAGACACCGAGCAGAGCGACGCTTTTTGCACTGAGTTGCTGGCCTTGGATCTCGACGAGGAGCGCTATAAAACATAATACCACGACAATCGAGAGCACCAAGGGAGCGTCGTTGCTGTGGGCGCTGTTCATAGTGGCTGCGGGCAGAACGGGCAGAAAAAAGGGATACAGAAAGGCCACCACGCCGATCAGGCTGGCGAGCAGATAGATCGCAATGCTAAGAGACGATTGAACGAGACGAGTCATGTGCTCCCTTGTCGAATAAAAAGCCAAAAACCGATCAGACCGACCAGAATGGCTACGAAACCGAGATAAGGCCCGAACGAGGCTTCAGTTTCCGTTTGGGCCTGAATAACGCTTGGCGCAGTCGGGCTCGCTGGCGACGTCGCTTGGACGCTCAGCTGCTGCGTGGCGGTAGCGCTTGCGCTCGCCGTAGCTGTGGCAAGCTCGCGAGCGGCCGTCGGGCTGGCTTGGGCTGTCGGGCTAGCGCTTGGGCTTGGAAGCGGTGTCGCAGTCGCGCTCGCCGTAGGGCTCGGGCTGGCAGTGCTGCTCGGCATTGCCTCGGGCGTTGCTTCTGGCTCTGCGCTTGCTTCGGGCGTTGCTTCTGGCTGCTGAACTTTGACTATATGAATCAAATGTGGTAAATAGATATAAAACCGACTTATTTCACGTATAGCAACCTGCTGTGCTGTCGGGCTAGGCGATGAGGTTGGCGTAGCCTGCTGCACGTCGGGCAAGCTGGTTTGGCTTGGGCTAGGCTGGTTAGTAGGGCTGGGCGGCGGCGTAAAGCTCGGCAGGGCCGTAAAGGTCGGCAAGGGCGTGTTGCTGGGCAGGGCCGTGTAGGTCGGCGTAGGCGTATTGGTCGCCGAGGCGGTTAGCGTGTTGCTGGGCGTAGCGCTGGCGGTGCTGCTCGGCGTGGCGGCTTCGAGCATACAGATATCGTCGAAGCTGTAGAGCGGCGGCTGGGCGCCCTGATTGACGGTGCCATAGCCCCAGACCCAGCCTTCGACATCGCCGGGTTGCACTTGGGTGTTGCCCGCTCCCAAACCGGAAGTTCTCCACACACCTCCTTCGAGCCGACTGTAAGCCCAATAGCGACAGTCGCTGCCGGGCGCGAGGCTGCACTCACAGAAGCAGTGCTCTTGGGGGAAGTTGCAGCCATCGGGGCCGACTTTGCAGATCGCCGGCCCCAACGCGCTGACTTCGGCGATCACATCGAAGCCAGCCGCCCGTAACACCTCTTCTCCGGTCGTCTTACCGTCGCGATTGCTATCTGCGCTTTGCAGATTGACGCAGGCGGTTTGCATGCTGCCATCGCCGAACTGAACCACCACGCCCGCCCGTTGATCTTGGCTGGTCGCCAAGCGGACGCCGCTGCCGATCAGTATAGCAGCCAGCACAAGCAGGCCAGCCAGACAGAGGCTGGCCCAAGGTCGCTGTCTTGCGAGATCGAGAATGGCTCGGAGCTTGTGCTGCATGCCTTCACCCCGCCTAGTTCTGAGCTGGATTAACGATAAACGGCAACAGAACGCGGTGTGAAGCGTTTTGGATCTTGTTGGGGAAGGCTTTGCCTGCTAGCCCGCCCAAGGCCTGATAGGTCGCGAACGGATCGTTGGCGCCGCTGAAGCCCGCGAAGCCGCCCTCTTCGCTCTGCAGGGCGAGCAGCGCGTCGATCGGCGTGCGCAGAGTGAGCGCGCTATGCAGGTCGCTGATGCTGGGCGTTTTGTCTGCCACTTTGCTCCAAGCGAGGCTGTCGGGAGCGTAGCCATAGGCCGCCAAGGCTTGGATGGCCAGCGCAGTCGAGCTGGCGCTGGTACTGCCGTCGTAGCCAGGGAAGCCGCCGTCGGGCAGCTGTTGGCTGCGCAGGTAGGCAAAGGCTTTTTGCACTGCGGCGTGGCTTTCAGAGACTTTCGCTGCTGCCAGCGCTTGCAGCGCCAGGGCTGTGCTGTCGACATCGCTGAACTGATCGTTGGGGCTGAAGCCCCAGCCGCCGTCGCTCGAAGCCAGCGCGATCAAAGCCTCGGCGCTGGTGCTGGGTAGCTCTTCGCCAGCGGCGACCAGACCGAGCATGGCATAGATTTGATCGTAGTTGCTGCTTCCAAAGCGCCCGCTGAGCGGATCGAGGCTGGCAGTGGTGCTGATCACAAGGTTCATACCTGCGAAGTCGCGCGGGTTGGCATCGGCGGCCACAAGCCCCAAGAGCAGCTTGCCCGCCGCGGCTGGGCCGCTAGCCGCGTAGGCAGGCCCCTCTTGCGCGAGATAGTCCAGCAGACTCTCGCCCGAGCTGTGGGTCAGCTCGCTCGGGTCGCGATCGGCTGCCTGCCAACTCAGCAGCGCATCGAGGCTTGTGCCGACCCCAAAACCGTTTAGGCTGCCATCGGCCTGTTGTTGACCTTTGATCCAGTCGAGCGCCTTGCGGGTGGCGACCGCTCGGCTCTTGATAGGGAAGGCTTTGCCGCTCAAAGCGGGAATGACCTGTTGGGTAGCGAAGACGTTTGAGCTTGTGTCGTCCGCCATCCACTTAAAGCCGCCGTCGGGCAGCTGAAGCGAGAGCAGGTAGCTGATCGGGTTGCTGGCCGTGATCGACTTCGTCACGTTGAGCGGATCGACCTCTGCGGCCAGAAGCCCTTGGATTGCGAAGGCGGTTGAGTTGGCGTTGCTCGCGCCCGGGTTCTCGCTGGGCGTCAGTTTATCGACCGGGAAGCCGCCGTCGTCGTTTTGGAGCGAGCGCAGGAACTGCACGCCGCTGATCACCTCGGTGGAGCTGATCGGCATGCCGCCAGCGATCAGCGCCTGTAGCATCAGACCGGTGTTGTCGACTTCGCTGTTGAAGCCGACCGAGTAGCCCCAGCCGCCATCGGGGTTGATGCGCTTGGCGAGGGTTTGAACTGCCAAGGGCGGCACGCTCTCGCCGGCGGCGCGCAGGCCCAGAATGGCGAAGGCTTGATCCCAGTTGGTCGAGCCGTAGGCTCCGCTATTGGGATCGTAGGTTTGGGTGATGCTGATGACCAAATTGTGCTTGAGGTAGTTTTTGGGATCGAGATCGTTGGCAGCCAAAGCGAGCGCCAGTTTGCCGCGCGCCGCCGCTGTGGTAGCCATAGCAAAGGGCGCTTGGCCTGCGATATAGTCGAGCAGACTTCTGTTTTGGCTTGAAAGCCAGGTCGCGCCGCTTTGATTGAGGGCGCTGGCGGCTAGCAAGCTATCGAGCGAGGCGCCGAGGTTGAAGTAACCACCATCCGCTTGCTGTTGGCCTTTGAGATAGTTCGCGCCATCGAAGGCCGCTTGGAGCGGATCGCCTTGACCGACTTGGGTCGGGCTCTGATCGCCCCAGCTCCAGCCTTGAATACTGCCTTGGCTGACTTGGCTCTGGGCCGCGCCCTGCTCGGCATACTGCCACTGCTGGCCGTTCCAAGTGTAGTAGCCCCAGTACTTCAGCGGCTGAGTGAGATCTTTGGCTTGGCAGAAGCAGTCGCTGCTCGGGCAACCGGTGCGATCGACCTTACAGACGGCTCCCGCCTGCGCTTCCACTGAGAAACCGGTTCGCCGCAGCGCTTCGAGGCCCGAGATCGAGCTTTCGCTGAAGCTGATGCGCTTATTGACAACTCGTCCATCGTCGAAGCGGATGATGATTGTGGCGCTGTTTTGGCCTTGAGCTGCGCTGTTCGCGCTTGAAAAGATCAGAATCGCGGTGCAGAAGAGCCCGAACAGGGCGCGCCAGATCTGGCTATGTATACGTTTCATAACGCTGATTTCTCAAAATAAAAAACCCGACACACTGGTCGGGGCTCGGCTTCGTATTTAGTGATCCAACGGTTGAACAATCCAACAACGCTTGAACACGTCTATACTGCCATTTCCGCCCCCTTTCGCTCGAAGGTGGTAACGCGGGCCTAACGAGGAGGGCGACCTGACTTAGGATGAGCGCAAAGGCTCAGCCATCACAGTTGCGGGACAGTGTCGGCTTCGCACCGACTTCGCCTCGCAGGAATAGAGACCTATTCCACACGTTAGGACAATATTCACTTGGTGGTCAGACTATACGAGAGAACGGCTCGATTGTCAAACCGTTTTGCGTGTTCGCGCTATGTTCACTTGAACGAGTAGGCTGATTCTGACTCAATGATCTGATAAAAGCTGTACAATAAGAGCCTGCAAACTGTGGCTGCTAGATGCTATTCAACAGTTTGACTTATGCACAATGCTGTCTGGCTAGAAGCTATGGAAGCCTCCAGCCTTTTTGGTTTGCTTGTAAAACGTCGGTTTTTCTGTGCATGGTTTGCGTCATTAGCGAAATCTGCTGAATGGGAGCAGATTTCTGATTTATTCAAGCGTAACTAGCAATAACAGGCCCGCTTGGCTATGCTTCAGTTTTGTAGTCGATTTGGAGTAATAACGATATGGCTGAACCAATTCTGAGCCGAGTTGTACGGCGTGTGCAGCAGGCAGAGGCGGAATGGAGCGGCGGGATCATGCATGGGATCTACGCCTTCCCTCCTTATGCGCTGATTGAACCGTCTGCTGCTGAGCTGTGGGTTGGCACCGCAGATATTCAGCGCGATGCGCCCTATAGCAATTTTGCGGGTCAGAAACGAATCCATATGCCGATCAGCGGCACGGGCATTCACCTGCAGTTTGAGCAACCGCGCGCCAGCCAAACCTTATCGGCTTTTCAGCAGATCACCTTTGATGGTGGCCGCCCGCTCTATGTCAGTTTGCTCGATGGCCCAGTGCGCGCCTTTAACTTGATTTCGCAGAACCATGTGACGAGCTCGTTGATCGCTTTGGAGCTTGATGAAGAGAGCTACGCTTGGGATCGTTTGGGCTACGAGGCCATGCCCAGATCGCTCAATCGGGTTCAAGTGCTGTTCGTTTGTCAAGGTCAGCTCCAGTTACAGGCGGCGGGCAAGGCTGATCTGCTGTTGCGCGAAGGCGATGCGTTTGTGCTGGAATATCAGCCACAGTGCTCGGGCTTGCACCTGCCTTGGCGGCTCTCGGCCTATGAAGATCGGGTTCAGATCGTGTTGGCAAGCCTCGCTTGGTAAACGTCTTGTGGTTGTGGGGAGATGTGGCGACACGTCTCCCCAAACGTTTTAGAGCAGAGATGACTCTGGGCGCAGGGCGATAGCGCCCTCTTTGTTGGAACAGCTGTTGATAGCCGAAGGCGGACGCGCCAGAAGCCGAATGGGGGCTAGACGCCTCTCCGCCAAAGCTGTTTGAAAATGCTTAGCTGTGCGCTAGACAAAGTGGGAGAAGACTTGGTTGCCCAGCATGCGCCCGCGCGGCGTGAGGCGAATCGCGAGCTCGTCGCGTTCGAGCAGGCCCAGATCGATCAGATTGCTGATCGTCTCGCCATAGACTTCGTCGATCTCTTGGCCGCAGCGTTGGCGAAAGTGCTCGAGACCGAGCCCAGTGTTGAGCCGCAGGCCCATAAAGACCGTCTCGCTGCAGAGATCATCGTGGTCGAGCGGCGTGGTTTCGGCGATCGGGCGCTCGTGTTTGCGCACCGTGGCGATGTAGTCATCGATGCGCAAGACGTCGGCGTAGCGCTGCGGGAAGATGTGGCCGTGCGCGCCTGCTCCGGCCGCGCCATAGTCGGCGTTGAGCCAATAGGCCAAGTTGTGGTGGCAGGCGTAGGTCGGCACGGCGTAGGGCGCTCGATCGAGCGGCTCCGCCGTGGTCTTGGCCCAGTTCGAGATCTCGTACTGCGCGTAACCGGCCGCCGCGAAGCGCTCCATAGCCAGCTCGTACATCTCGCCGGTCTGGTCGTCGTCGGGCACGCTCAGGCGATTGCTGGTGACTTGGGCGTAGAGCGGGGTGCTCTCTTCCAAAATCAGCGAGTAGAGCGAGAAGTGCTCGCAGCCCCACTGGGTGATCTGGTCGAGCGTCCAGCGCCACTGTTCGAGCGTTTGGTTAGGCAGGCCGAAGATAAAGTCGAGATTGATATTGTCGAAGCCGGCCCTTCTGGCCTCTTGGTAGCTTTCGAAAGCCTCTTGGGCGGTGTGGATGCGCCCGAGCATGCGCAGGGTCGGGTCGTGCAGGCTCTGGACGCCCATGCTGATGCGGTTGAAGCCGATCGACCGCAGGCCGCTGAGGTAGTCGCGCCCCAAGACGGTGCCCGGGTTGGCTTCGAGCGAGACTTCGGCGATTTCGAGCGGGATCAGGCGATCGATAGCTTGTAAGATCTGCTCCATCTGCTTGAGCGGGATCATGCTCGGGGTGCCGCCGCCGAAGAAGACGCTTGGTTTGAGCTGCGAGCGCAGCAGCGGCCCACGGGCGGGCAGACCAGCGCCCGCGAAGCTGTCGCGCCAACGTCCGGCGTAGTCGCGTTCGAGCATGGCGAGCTCGTGACAAAGCGCCTCGCAATAGGCCTCGATGCGATCTTCCATGTTGACGTAAGTGTTGAAGTCGCAGTAGGAGCAGCGGCGATGGCAAAAAGGAATATGGATATAGAGATGTCGAATCGGTTCGGAATGCGGAATAACGCTCTTCACAAAGAATACTGCCTATCGTTTTGCTAGCGACAGAACGCTAGGGATCTGCCGCGCCCTTGAATGAAACTGCTTGTATTGTAGCACGCGGCCGATCTGCTTGCTTGGCAGGAGCTAGCCACGACTTGTGAGATTCTGTGTATAATCTCAATGCTAAGAACAAGCTAGCCTCACATTGCGAATTACTCTTTTTTTCTTTTTAGATATTGAAGGTAGCTGTGACAACATTTATTCCTGCTGATTATGCTGATACGGTTGAGCCTATGCAAGCCGCCCATCAGGCGATTTTGGCGGCTCTCGACCGCTATGGGATCGCCTTCGAGCCCTATCCGCAAGACCTGCCCCAAGGCAACCCGCGCGGTAAAGCGGCGGCTCGCGCTCACCCGATGCAAGGTGCTCTCAAGTATCATGGAATGACCGATTGGGACTGGCGAATCGCCTATCTGCCGAGCATTTCGGTCTCCAACGATGCTGGCTATACCTTGACCTCGGTCGCCTTCGACCCCGATCTGAACGAAGATCAGGTCACGATCGGCGGCAAGCAGGCCACAGGGCGCGATCTCGAGCGCGTTGTTCAGAGCTTGAACGTCGTGCGGCGCATCGCTCGCATCGAGAGCCGTGCGCGCGTCGTTTCGCACAACCGAGTGCGCGCCGAGACCACGGGCAAAGGCTTGGGCACAAGCGCTTCAGCTTCGGCGGCCTTGGCCTTGGCGGCGGTGGCTGCCGCCTTCGGCCCCGAGATCGCGGCCAACAAGCGCTTTGTGAGCAGCTTGTCGCGTCTGCTGGCTGGCTCGGGCTGCCGTAGCGCAACCGGCGGCCTCTCGCTCTGGCTTTCCTACCCGGGCATCGCGCACGAGGACAGCTTCGCCGTGCGGCTCGACAAACCCGGCCAGTTCGATGAACTGAGCTTGATCACGGTGCCGATCAGTTCGCGCATTCAGCTCAAGACCGAGGAAGCCCACCGCGATGCCCCTGAAAGCTCGCTCTTCCGCAGTTGGATGCTGAGCCGCGTCAACGAGGTGATCGAGCTGATCGACGCGATCCAGCAGGGCGATTGGCAGGCGGTCGGACGCTGGTCGGAACTCGATAGCATTCGTCTGCACGGCGTCACCATGTCGGGCAGCATGGAAAACAAGATCTTCGGCTGGGAGCCGGAAAATATCACCCTGTTCCGCATGTGCAACGAGTTGCGCAGTGCAAACATCCCCGTCTACTGCTCGACCGACACCGGCCCGACCTGTGTCTTCTTGACCCATCGTTCGCACAGCGCCGCCGTGATCGATGCCATCAAGCAGCAGAATCTCGGCCTCGACATCATCGAAGGGCGCATCGCAGGCCCGGCCCACTTGGTCGATCTCGATGAAGCTGCGCGGGAGCTTGGCACGGCCTAAAGCGTTTGGAGAAGAGAGATTGTCGAAGCTTTTGCGGAGATCATCGCCTGGGTGATGGCCGCAAAAGCTTTCTTTTGGGATACTGGTGTGCTCAATCAACAAGAAGAGATGCGTCCGGCATGGCGACGAAGCCTGTCGTGGGCGCGTGTATGGCCGATCGTCGTGCTGGGCTTGCTCGCTTGGCTGCTGGCTACGGCCCTGCTTTACCTGCGGCCTCCGGCCAGCTGTTCGGTCGGCGAAAAAGACGATATCGCCTGTGTGTTCGGCTTTCAGGCTCGCGAATCGCATAACGGGGTGAGCTTTCGTTGGAGCGACGGCGATTCGCTCTTGATGCTGCCGAGTAACGGCTACGGCTCGCTGCGGGCGATCTCCTTGCGTCTGATGGCGGGGCATCCGCCCGATGGCCCTATGCCCCAAGCCCTGCTGCAGGTCGGTTCGAGCTTCGTCCCCTTCGAAGCGCCCGTTCAACCCCGCCGCTACTGGATCTTAGCTCCGTCCGGCTATCCCTTCGGCGACTACGTCTATCTGCGGCTGCTGAGCGAAACCATGGAGACCGCCAACGGGCGCGCCTTGGGCCTTGTAGTCTACCACGCTCAGGTGCAGTCCTTGGGCAGCTGGCATGTGGCTGGCCTGAATCAGACGCTGGCGCTCTGGGCGCTGGCCCTAAGCGCCATGCTCTGCGCCTGGCCTTTGCGCGGCGAGCGAATCGGCCGCGCGGCGCTGCCTGCCTTAGCCGCGGGTCTGGCGGCTATGCTGCTGTTCGCCCTGCTGGCTTGGTGGCAGCCGATCCGCGTTCAGCCCATCCTCTGGGCGGCGGCCTTGCTGCTGGGCAGCTCTGTGCTCGGCATGCGCGTCCTTATGCGGCGCGCACGCTCGGAGGCGGAGCTGGCCGCTCAAGAGCAGAACCGTTGGCCTTTGCTCGGGGCCTTGGTCGCGGTCTGTCTGCTGAACGGCCTCTTCGACTGGCTGATTATGGATGGCATCCTCAAGCGGCGCGAGATCCCTTGGGCCTTGCTCGGCCAAAGTCTGGTGAGCCTGCCCGCCCTCTACTGGTTCGGGCGCAAGGCGGCTCAGCAGCGCTTTCAGCTCTCGTTTGTGCTGTTCAGCGCGCTGTTTATGCGCCTCTTGGCCTTTGCGGTGCGAATCCTCACGGCGCGTGTGCCCAACGACCCCGATACCGAGCTGTTTTACAACTACGGGCGGGCCACCATCGAGATCGGCGTGCCGCAGGTCGAATACCCATCGGGCGCGCTGGTGGTCTGGGCTACCTTGGCATTGCCCGGCAGCCGCGAGCTCTTTCTCTTCTTGGTGCCGCTGCTCAACCTCTTCTGCGATCTGCTGATTGTGTGGGCGATCTGGCAGCTGGGCGATCTGGCAGCCAAACGCTACGCCGCGCCCGAAAGCGCCAAAACCGCCGCCTTCTTGGCCTTGGCCTACGCGGTCTCGCCCTTTCTGCTGCCCTTCTGGCATGCCAAATTCGACCCCTTGCCCGCCGCCGCGATCGCGCTCGCTTTGTGGGCCTACGCCACCCAGCGCCCCTTCTGGAGCGGCTTGGCCTTCGGCGTGGGTGGCACCTTCAAGTGGGTGCCTTGGCTTTCGCTGCCCTTCGCAGGCTGGGAGTGGCTGCGCGGGCTGAAGTGGCGGCTAATCGGGCGCTATCTGCTCGGTTTCGGGCTGGGTGCGGGCATCTTCTCGCTGCCCTTCGCGTTGGCCGACTGGAACATGTTCCTCTCGCCCTACCGCTTACAGGGCGGACGCCAGTTTATCGGCGAGAGCATCTGGTACCCGATCGCGCTGATCTTCGAGCCGGAACTGCTGCAGCTCAACCGCGCGCCCTACGCTGGCATGCCGTCGCGCTACCTCTCGAACGGCCTGATGGTGGGCGTTCAGCTGGCGGCCTTGCTAGCCTTAGGCCTGATCCAGATGCTGCGCCCGTCGAGCTGGCGGCGCACCTTGATCTTGAGCGCGCTGGCTCCGGCCCTCTTTCTGCTGCTGAACCGCATCTATAGCCCGCAATACATTTTGATCATTGTGGTCTGCTGGTATGCGGCCGCCGCCGTGAGCTTGTCGCTGCGCCAAGCCTTGGGGCTAGCGCTCGCGGTCACGTTGATGGAGGTCGCCAACTTCTTGGTTTGGCCCTACACCCAAGAGTATTGGCTCTGGCCCTCGATCGTTCACTTCCTGATCGGCGTCGCGATAATGCTCTGGATGGCGCTGCTAGCCTGGCGCGAGCGCGAGCTAGGACAATCTGAGCTGTGCTAGCAGGACAAAATGGCTCTGTTGAAGCCTAATGAATTGTCACTTCTCAGAGCACCAATGGCTTGGTATGCTGGGGCTACATTCGCACAGTACAAGGAGCGACCAGCATGCAAGCCTTTGAAGTGTCCGATCTGTACCGCCAGCAACAGGCTGGCGAGAAAGAGTTTTTCGAGTTTCTGCGTGTTCCAGCCCTGAGCGTCGGGCTGTATGTTTTGCCGGCGGGCGGCGTCGATCGCCAGCTGCCCCACAGCGAAGACGAGGTCTACTACATCGTCAGCGGGCGCGGCATGATTATGGTCGATGGCGAGCACCGCCCCGTTCAGGCCGGCTCGATCGTGTTTGTGGCCGCGCATGTCGAGCACCGTTTCCACTCGATCGAGGAGGAGCTTCAGATCATCGTTTTCTTCGCTCCAGCCGAATACAGTTTGGCCCAGAAGGCCTAAAGCTGGATTCGCTCTGGCGGCGAGGCTTGTACCATCCATTCGGCTTCTAGCGCGTCCGCCTTCGGCTATCAACGACCTTTCCATACAGTCGGGGGCTAAGCGAGCGCGATCAGCGCCCCACGCTGCTTCAGCTTCGTCGTTGCGCCGCGAGCTAAGCGCTTGAATGGGAGGGCGGGATGTTTAGTAGCCGAAGGCGGACGCGGTGAGGACCGCATGGGGGCTAACAGCCTCTCCGCCAACATAAAGCGTTGCATTCGCATACAAAACGGCCCCACACTTCGAGCGAGTGTGAGGCCGTTCGTTTTGAACGAATTACAAGCCCCGCTTGGGATAGCGGCTCTCGAGCGGCTGAACTAGCTCGAGGTCGTTGCCATCGGGATCTTTGAAGAAGGCCAGCTTGACTTCGGGCTGATCATCGGGGAAGCCCTTGGGTGGGATGTGGAACTTGATGCCCAGAGCGGTCAACTCGGCGTAGGTCGCCTCGATATCTTCAACCTCGAAGGCGAAGTGCGCCCAGGGGCCGACTTCGCTCGGGTTCGAATCGCGCTTGATCAACTCGATCGTGGTCGGACCGACCTCAATGAAAACGATATTGCCTCCGGCGAATGCGCCCACAATCGGCAGACCGAGAGTTTCGGTGTAGAAAGCCTTCATGGCTTCGAAATTCGCTGTGGTCAACGCGACGTGGTGGGTACCAGTGATACGCATAGTGATTCTCCTCAAACAACTCAACGGCGAGCTTGCGCGCCATCATACCACGTTTTGCTGGGTTTGGTTAAAGCCGTCGCCCTGCTGAATCAGCTCGATGCGGTTGCCGAATGGATCGCTAAGAAAAGCTCGTCGCACCCCCGCCACGCTGCTGTCGAGCGTGATCTGTTGGCCGGCCGCCTCCAGCTTGGCCAGATAGCTGCTGAGATCGTCGACCAGAAAGGCCGGGTGGGCCTTGCGGGCGGGCGCGAAAGGCTCTTCGACCCCCAAGTGGATCTGGGCGTGTCGGCTTTGGAACCAGCAGCCGCCCCGTTGGGCCAGCGCTGCGGGCTTGGGGATCTCGCGCATGCCGAGCTGATCGCCGTAAAAGGCGCGCGCCTCGGCCTCGCGCCCTTTGGGCATGGCGAGCTGAACGTGATCGAGCGCGCTGATCGCGCCTTGGGCGGCCTGCTGCAGATAGACCTTGAGATCCTCTTGGGTGACGAGCGAGAGCGGCGCGGGCAGCTTGTCGAGATCGAACCAGCCGATCGCGCTGCACTTCTCGGGTTCGACGATGCGCGGCTCGCCGCTTTCGAGGCGGGCGATGTAGCTCGGCGAGACCCAGTGCTGTCCTTCGTCGGCGATGATATGGTCGGCCACGTGCAGCAGGCGCTCGACCGCGATCTGCATGCCGTACTCTTCCATAATCTCGCGCACGATCGCCGCTTCGAGGCGTTCGCCATACTCGACCGAGCCGCCCGGGAATTCCCAACAGCCGCGCTCGTTTTTCGCTTTGGGGCCGCGTTGGGCTAAAAAGACCTGCCCTTGGGCGTTGAAGACCATCGCCCCAACCCCGACACCGATGTAGTCTTTACCAGCTCGCATACAGTTTGTGCCTACCTATTCTGCTGTATTACACAAGAAATACGCTTGATTGCTTGTTATTTGGCCTTCGGCAGAGCGGAACTCAAATTTTCCCCGGTTTTGTTTTCTTGCGTTCCAAGAGGACAAGTCTTTACACGAATTTGGTATTACGCAAGAAATACGCTTCCATACAAGAAATAGTCTTTGGTTCGCTGAAGCTCGGCCCGTAAGCCTAGCTCGCCTAAACGCGCCGTCAACTCCTCGGGGGTGTAGTAGATCTTGATGATCTTGAATTGCTGACCGTCGTTGAGTTTACGCACCTGAATCGGATCTTCGGGCGGCTGCAGCTCGTGGTTGACAGCGGTCGAGAGCGGAGTGCGCAGCGAATCGATCAATATAATCCGCCCATTCGGCTTGAGCATGCGCTTGGTGCGTTGCCAGAAGTCGGCGAAGCGCTCGTGCGGCACATGCGAGAGCCAGTAGCTAAAGAAGATGCAGTCGTACTGCTCGTCGCTCTGCCAGGTGAAGAGATCGGCCTGCAGATAGCGCACATCTTCTCGTTGCAGCCGCTGCTTGTTGAGTTCGATCACTTCGGGCGAGGCGTCGACCGCCGTCAGGCTGCTGGCGTACTGCACAAGCTGCTCGCTCCACCAGCCCGTGCCACAGGCCAACTCGAGTGTATCGCCCAGCGGCGCCTGTTGGGCCAGCCAGGCCCGCAGTTCGCCCACCTCGCTGAACCACGCGCGGTTGAGCTCCTCCCCGCGGTCGTAGCGCCCTAGGCGCAAAAACCACTGATCGTATTCGCTGGCTCGTGCCCGGTAGTAGTCGATCTGTTCTTGCAAAATTGTATCGATACTCATACATCACCGTCTGCTAATCGCTGTTCCGTAAGAGATAGCCCTATCCTAGCCGAAAGGCGCGCCGTTTGCATCTATCGTTCCATAGAAAAATTCTATCGATCCGGGCTTGTCATTAAAAAACGGCCTACCCTGATGAGAGGGTAGGCCGCGATAGACTTTCAGATTTGCGCTTACCAGTTGCCCAGCGAGGGAGCTACTTCCTTATCGCTTTCGCCCTCGGGTGTAGCAACTTTGGTCGCCTCGTGCGCGATTTCGTCGAGATACCAAGTGGCTTCCATGGCGGCTTGGCAGCCACGGCCCGCCGAGGTGATCGCCTGGCGGTAGACGTGGTCGGTCACGTCGCCTGCCGCGAAGACGCCCGGGATATTGGTGCGGGTGCGCTCATCGGTGATGATGTAGCCGCTCTCATCCAACTCGAGCTGACCTTGGAACAGCCAGGTGTTCGGAATGTGGCCGATATATGGGAAGACGCCTTGGGCTTCCTTCTGATAGGTTTCGCCGGTCTTGAGGTTGCGAATGACCACGCCTGTGACGCTGTCTTCGCCCAGAATCTCCTCAACCGTCGAGTCCCAAATGAATTCGACTTTGGGGTTGTTGAAGGCGCGTTCCTGTAAGATCGGGTCGGCGCGCAGGCTATCGCGGCGGTGCACGATGTAGAGCTTATCGACGAAGCGGGTCAAGAAGAGACCTTCGTCGAGCGCGCTATTGCCGCCACCAACTACAACCACCTCGCGGTTGCGGAAGAAGGCGCCGTCACAGGTTGCACAGTACGATACACCACGGTTAGCCAGCTTCTCTTCGCCGGGTACGCCCAACTTGCGGGGCGAGGCGCCAGTCGCGATGATCAGCGTATCGGCGGTGATCGTCAGGCCTTCGTCGGTAGTAAGTGTAAAGGGCCGCTGCGACAGATCGGCTTTGGTGATCAGTCCATCGAGGAACTTGGTTCCAAAGCGAGCTGCCTGGCGATCCATCATATCGGCCAGATCGAAGCCGTTGACACCATCGGGGAAGCCTGGGAAGTTCTCGACATCGTTGGTTGTCGAAATCAGACCGCCCTGCTGTGGGCCGCGAACCAAAAGCGGCTCAAGGTTGGCGCGCGCAGCATAAATAGCCGCAGTTAATCCTGCCGGACCAGAACCAATAATAACAACTTTGCTATGCATTGTATCCTCAAATATATGAGTGGGTGAACTGCTACTTTTGCGCCGATGCCTCTTGTTCATACAAGAGGAGCTTCTCTATTACTATAGTAGCACTGGCTTAAGTATACCATAGGTCATTCAGCTCATGCTGTAATCTAGATTACCCTATAGGGGTATGGGGTATGTTTCGGCGATCGAAACGGCTCACATATGCGAAAAATAACCGCTAACTTTTTTGACTTTCGAGCACTCTAGCAGGAAATTTGTTATAGTGGTCTTGAAATACGATGTAGTATTGTATATTATCTTTTTTAAGATTTTGAAAAAATAGTTTGTAATCTGAGACAAGCTAAGCTTTGGGGTTCGTTGATGCCAAAAACGCAAGTTGAGCACAAGGCTGCTTTTGCGGCCAGCGAGTTTCACTATTTTCGTGTTCCTCGAGAACGCTGGCCGCTTTTGTTGGCACGTATTCGTCAGTTAGGAGCCACCACGATCGTTGCGCCCGTGGTTTGGGCTTGGCACGCTCCCAGTGCCGATCTGCTCGATCTAGATGGCTCTAGCCATCCCCAACGTGATCTGCGCGCTCTGCTTGAGCTATGCGCGCAACTCGATTTGAAGCTTATGCTCAATGTGGGGCCTAGATTTCATCTGGGCCTGCTCAACGACGGCCTCCCGCTCTGGTTGGCCAAGCGCTACCCCGAGGCCCGCGCTCTGCAGGCCGACGGCTCGATCGATCGCGATCCGCTGAGCGGCCTCGAACGACTTAGCCTGTTGCATCCGAGTTTCTTGGCTGCCTTAGAGCGCTGGTATGGAGCACTGAACCGACTTGTGAGCGATCAGCAAGCGCCCGATGGTCCACTGGTCGCGCTGCTGTATACACTCGACGGGCCTTTGCAAGAATGTGCCAGCCGATTTGTCGATTATAACGCGGCGGTTGTAAGCTATTGGCAAGAGTGGCTTCAGGCCACCTTTGAAAGCCTTGAACTCCTCAATGAGCGTTGGCAGAGTTCTTACCGTAGCTTTGGCAAGGTGCCGCTCTCGCATCAGTTCGCAGAGAGCGATCACTTCCCTCCCAAGCCGCAAAGCATCGACTATGCTCGTTTTTGGGCCGCTTGTGCCGATCGTTTCGTTCAGCATCTCGCTGCCATGCTAAGCGCTCCAGCTTGGCGGGTGCCTCTGTTAGCTGTCCATAGCGATCTTCCCGAACAGAGCGGACTCGCTCAAAGCGATTGTCTAGGCCTCAATCAGCTTCTGCTTCAGCAACAACGCCTCCTCGACAAACGTACTCCCCTCCAACTGCTGCCGATCCCCTTGCGCCAGAGCGAGCCATGGGCTTTGGCGCTTGCCTTTGAATCGGGCCAAGGTCTGCTATTTGAACACGCTGTGCAGAGCTTCGCAGAGCCTGCAGCCATCGCTTCGGGCGTGACCTGGGCCGAACAGGCCGCTTTGCAAGCTGACGGCAAGGTAACGAGCAGTTTTTGGTGCCTGAAGGGCCTCTTGAGCCTGTTCGATGGCCTAGGAGAAGCGAGCAGGCCGCATGCCATAAATCCAGCCTTGCGGATCGGAATAAGCAGAAACCTGCTGACTTTACATAATTTGAAAGCAGCTCGCAGCGTTGCCGGAGAGTCTTCTGGTGGCCGATCCTTGGGCGAGTTGTTGCAGCGCTACGATCAGCGCTGTTCCCAACTTGCCTGTATGCTCACTCAGGTCGGCGTGCCCTTCGGCCTGATCGATCTCGACGCAGCTTCGCTTGAGGAGCTTCAGGCCCAAGACTTTGTGCTTGTGCCGGAAAGCCCGCTCTTCTCGCAAGAACTTTTTGCTAAACTTGCTTTTTCTGAGCGGCTTTTTGTGCTAAGTGATCCGCACGATTCTGCTCAGCAACGCTTGCCGGCTCACAAGTATCTTGCTATGCCAAGCTCGCTTGAAGAGTGGAACCGTTTGCTCGAAGCGCAGATCGCTTGGCGACGAAACGCTTGGGCCGATCAGCCCGATATCGATCTGCAACTGCGTTACGCTCAGCCCGATGCTTCAAACGAGCCATTGGTCTCCCTCTGGGTCGCCAATCGCCGTTCACAAAACTACAGCGGTATGATCGCCTATCGCGCCTACGATGGCTCGATCGAGCATGTGTATGTGACGATCGGCCCGCAGCGTAGCGGTCTGCTTGTGCTGCAAAAGGGCGATCTAGTCGCGGTTTCAATAGATGGCGATTATAGCGAAGGGAGCTGGAGCGTGCGTGCCTTGCGCAGTAGTGTCGCTTGGAGCGGCGGCTCGGCGTTGATCGCGCCCTACAACCTTGATCACGAGCACTTAACGCTGCTGGTTTCCTCGTCTCACAGCGGAAAATTGAGCATTCGTCGTCCCGATGCTTGGCCTGAGCTAAGCGCTTATCGCCTGTTGCTCAACGGCGAGCTGATGCCGGTCGAACTGCAGATCAAACAGGAGTTGCTGACCCTCAACTATCTCGCTGAAGATCGCCAAGCTCACAGCGAGGCCTATCTGATTTGCCCCGCCAAGCAGGTGCTCAACGCGCGTTTGCGCCACAGCCTTAACGCCCAGCTTGTGGCACGGGCCTGCATGCTCGACCAGCAAGCCCAGCGCCTAGCCACTGCCCAGGGTAATCTGCGCCAAGAGCGTATGATGCTTCAGGCAGTGGCGGCCCAGTACGAAGCGCTCGCCAACGATCACTACACGCCCGAGAGCTATCAACAGGCTTGGCGCGTCAACCAAAAGATCTTGCAGCAAGCCATTGATGCGCTCAACCGCCAGTTGATTCAGGCTCGGGCCGCGCTCGGCATCTTTGGCGAAAGCGAAGCGCAGGCTCAACGAGCGACACTTTTGGAGCAGGTGCTCTTGCAGCTTTCTGCGCTTTAATACCAGCTCGCTGATTTCATAGCTTTAGCGGTGAGGTCCTAGCCTCAAGGAGGTCTTAACCGCGTCCGCCTACGGCTATTAACATCCTGCCCGCCACAAAGGGCTTGTTAGCTGCCTGCGCTGAGAGCGCGCCTTGAAAACCCAGCGCAGGCAATGAAACCCAGCGTTTAAACCTTGCAGGTCGCAATGCAAGCAGCGAAACGCTTGCATGGCTGGAAGGCGGTTTTGTAGCCGTAGGCGGACGCGTTAGGGATCGCATGAGGGCTAGAGGCCTATACGCCAGCGTCCGATAATGAGCTGTTTTGCTGTTGAAGGCGATATTCGTCGGCGAGAATTGACATAATGATCATTGTCTCGTAGCGTCCATCGCGTTTAACGCTCTCGCGCAGGCGCCCTTCCTCTACAAAACCTTCGCTTTTATAGAGCCGAAGTGCGGTTTGGTTGTAGTCGAAAACGTCGAGCCAGAGCCGATGTTTTCGCTCTTCTTCAAATACCAAGCGTTTGATCAGGCGCAGCGCTTGGCGGCCATAGCCACGGCCTTTTTCGCAGACCACAAGGCGGCGCAGCAAGATCGTATCGTGTTTGCTGCTGAAACCTGCTAACATGGTGAAGCCGACCGCTCGATTTTGGCTTGTAATCAGATAGTGGCGTTGATCGGGGTCGCTGAGCACTTCGCTGTGTTGTTGCTCGCTCCACTGGCCGACGTAACGCCGATTGTCGGGATGTTGCTCGGCCTGCATTACAAAGCTTAGATCCGATATTTGGGTCGGTCTGAGATAGACCTGGCTCATAAGAAACACCTTTCGAGCGCTAACGAGCGCGGACATCTTGACAGTAGCGATTTGTGTGGGTAGTATAACGCCGTTAGCGAAGGATATAAGCAAAGAGAAGCGATGGTGGTTGTATGACGATACGATTGCGAACAACAGCAGCTATTCTTGCTGGTCGCACAGCGAGTCTGTTGAGTCGCGGGTTACGACTGGGCGGAGGGACGAACCTCCCCGGTCGCGTTGCGCGTCGGATCGCGCCAGATGTGTTGCAAGACTTGGCGGCAGCGTTGCCGAAGGGCGTTGTTTTGCTGAGTGGCACCAACGGAAAGACAACTACCACGCGCATGATCGCAACCATTTTAGAGCATAATCGCCTGAATGTATTGCACAATCGAGCCGGTGCAAACCTGATCACGGGCCTCACGGCGACGGCTTTGGCGGGCAGCTCTCCCTTCGGGCGGCCTGCTAGCCATATCGGCCTGTTCGAGACCGATGAGGCCGCTCTGCCCGCCGCGATCGCCGAGACCAAGCCGCGTTTAGTAGTGATTCACAATCTTTTTCGCGATCAGCTCGATCGTTATGGCGAGGTCGATACGCTGGCTGGCAAGTGGAAAGCCGCGCTCGCCACGCTGCCCGCCGAGAGTATGGTGCTGCTCGAAGCCGACGATCCGGCGGTGGCCGATCTTGGCAGCGGCTTAACGGCTCAAGTCTACTACTACGGCCTCGATGATGTTAGCCACGCTGTAGGAGCAGGCGCCCATATCGCCGATTCGCAGTTTTGTCGCCGCTGTGGCACCCGTTACGACTATGCGCAGCGCTTCTACGCCCATGTTGGCCACTATCACTGCCCCAACTGCGGTCACGAGCGCCCCAAACCCCATTTTTCGCTCCAAAAGCTGACCTTAGAAGGCACAAGCTCCAGTCGTCTGTACATCACCTATCCGGGCGGCGCGCTCGAAGTGCATCTGCCCATCCCGGGCCTCTACAACGCCATCAACGCCTTGGCGGCGACGGCGGCGACGATTTTGCTCGACATGCCCCCCGCGAGCGTGCGCGACGCCCTAGAGCGCTTTAGCGCAGCCTTCGGACGTATCGAGCGGGTGCAGGCTGGCCCAAATGGCGCGCCCATGCTGATCGCGCTGATCAAAAACCCGGTCGGCGCTAGTGAAACGGTGCGTATGCTGGTTGGCAACGAGCAAGAAGCGAGCAAGTCCTTCCAGCTCTGGATCGCGATCAACGATCTCGACGCCGATGGCACCGATGTGTCGTGGCTGTGGGACGCCGAGTTCGAGCGTTTGGGCGCTGTGCGCGGCGACGGTCAGCCGGTGGTCGAGCGGGTGACTGTGAGCGGAACGCGCGCCTACGATATGGCGGTGCGCTTGAAGTACGCCGGAATCGATCCTGAGCGCATCGTGGTCGAGCCGAACCTAGCCAGCGCGGTCGATCTGGCTCTGCAAGCGCTGCCGACAGGCGAGACGCTCTATATGCTGCCGACCTATACCGCCATGTTAGAGCTGCGCGCTGAGTTCGCTCAACGCGGTTGGGTGCGCCAATTCTGGCAAGATTAGTCAGCGATCGCGAGTTTTAGCGAAGTGAGAGGGTGTTGGCGCTCTTGCCAACACCCTCTTTTCTTTGAGCTTCGATAAAGAAGAAGCTCGTATCGGCAATCATTGTTTGACTATTTGAATGTAAATCTATATTCAGTCACTAAACAGACTACTCAGAATGAAGCTTGAAGACGATGGATGTGGGAACGGTGGGTGGGGCGCTGATAGGCGTGGGCAGACCTGCTAAGACTGAATGGGGGGAAGGGATGGTGGTAGCCGGAGGCGGACGCGCTAAGCAACGCATGGAAGCGAGCGACCTAGCCGCCTGAGTGCTGGATGAATCGAGCGGATTCGGTGTCGTTCAAGAAATAGAAAAGAAGAAGAACCGCGAGCGATCCTTCTTCTTTTGGTTAGGATTGTACAGTTATTAGGGCTCGTTGGCCGAGCTGATCACTGGTGTGCTTGGCTCGGCGTTGGCCAGATGCTTGTAGAGATCGTCGAGCACGCGGTTGGCAAGCAGATAGGTCTGGGATCGCCACCAGTAACCGGGCACGAAGTAGGCTTTGCCGTTTTTGACGACCTGCATCGATTGCCAGAGCGGCTGTTGGCGCAGATCTTCCAGATAGGCCTGTTCGGTTTTGATCTCTTCGGGATCGCTCGAATCATAGGTGAAGTAGAACATCACATCGCCTTCAAGCGTGTCGACGCGCTCGAGCGAAACGGTGACGTACTGGTCGGCGCCATAGACCTCGCTGGACTTGCCCTTCAGGTAGGATTGCGCTTCAGGACGTGACAAACCGACATCGGTCAGAACGTAACCAGGCGCGGTATCGGGCATCCAGAGCCAGATGCCGTAGGAGGTGGTTGAAATGACCGAAACCTCGATATCTTCGGGCTTGCCGAGCAGTGTACGCAGCTCTTCGACGCGGGTGTTGTAGTTTTCGAGCATACGCTGATACAGCGCTTGTTGGCCCAAAACCTCGCTCCAGAAGCCGATGCCGTCTTTCCAGTGCTCGTTGACTTGGAACGAACCAACCACGGTCGGAGCGATCTGGCTGGCGAGCTCGACATCGATGGCGCCGTCGGTAGCGAGGATCAGATCGGGCTTTAAAGAAGTGACGGTTTCGAGCTCGGCGGGGTAGCCCAAGCCCGGAATGGTGCTGAGGGTTTCAGCGTATTGGGGCAGCAGGTTGGGCATTTCGCTCAGCAGCCACGAGGCGCTGCCTACCGGAGTTTTGCCCATCAACAAGAGCAATTCAACCGAACCCATATCCAAGGCTACGATGCGTTCGGGGTTTTCGGGAATACAGGTCGGCTCGCTGACCAGTAGCTCGTGATCGAAATAGCGGAAACCAGTCGGGCACTCTTGAGAATCTGAAGCAGCTTCAGAGGTACTATCTGGGTCTGCTTCGCTGGTGGCGGTAGGCTCTTCTGCTACAGGAGCCTCAGTGGGAATTGCTTCGCTTGCTGCGGCGCTTGGTGCCGCTTCCGTGGGTGCTGGGGCGTTGGTGGGTTGGCTTGCAACTGGAGCATTTGGGGCATTCGATGCACAAGCCGCGAGCAGTGTTGCAATCACAACGAAGATCGACAGCAATTGGAAGAGTTTGTTTAAACGCATAAGCCACTTTCGTACAACTAAGCGCGATCCCGTGAGCTTTTGGCTAAAATAACAGTAAAAACAGTTTATTCTATTATTCCTGTTTTTAACGCGCTTAGTATATACGAACTAGCCAAAAAAGTCTAATTCTTCCACTATTATCATTCCAAAAGAAAGAGCCATCCAGAGCGGATGACTCTTTAGCAGTAACTGTATTAGTGGTTCTGTGTTATTTGCCGTAGGAATCACGCCATTCAACCAAGCGTTTTACAGCGCTCATATCGAAGGGGTGACCAAGCTCGATAATGATATGTTGCGCGCCAGCCTTGACATAGGCATCGAGCTCAGCGGGGCTGTCGGAGGCGCGTGGGCCAACACAGCGCTCGATCTCGCTTGGGTCGCGACCGACCTCGGCACACCAGTTGTTTAAGACCTGGTTCTTGTGCTGGAACTTCTCGAGCGGGCCAAAGGTGTGCCACATATCGGCATATTGAGCGGTGATGCGTAGGGTGACCTTCTCGCCGCCGCCACCAACCAAAATCGGGATCTTGCGGGTCGGCTGGGGGTTGAGCTTGCTCCAGCGATCGATCAAGATCGGTAGGTCGCGGCGTAGAGCCTTCAGACGTTCGGGAGCGGTGCCGAATTCATAACCGTAGTTAACATAATCTTTTTCAAACCAACCTGCACCGATACCGAGGATTAGGCGGCCGTTGGTGATGTGGTCGAGCGTGCGGCTCATATCGGCCAAGAGGTTAGGGTTACGATAACTATTGCAGAGAACCAGACAGCCAATTTCGGCGCGCGAGGTCAGCATGCCCATGGCCGTTAAGAGAGTCCAGCCCTCGAAGTGGCTGCCATCGGGATCGCCATAAAGCGGGTAGAAGTGATCCCAATGCCAAATGGTGTCGACTCCTGCATCTTCAGCACGTTTGACGGCATCGGCGAATTCGGCGTATGTTGTATGTTGAGGATGGATTTGTACTCCAACACGAATACGAGACATTGTTATCGCTTTCTGTTCCAAACCGAGAGCGCCCATTGCACTCTACACCCTACGTGTTCTGACCTTACCAAGTAGAAGCTGGGAAGCGCCTTTATGATACCACGAAATATACACGTTTCGGGATGGATTTGTTTATAATTTTGATTAAGTTAACATAAAATCTAAGGAGTGTCTTGCCTTGCTCGATCAGTTAGGGCGAGGCGAAGGCGCGCTTTACACGGTGCGTATGACGGTGCAGAACCTCGACAAGATCGACCTGTACCAGTGGATCTACTTTCTGGCTATGCACGCCCAGCGCTACGAGGTGGAGATCGGGCGCATTGTCCAACATTGGTGAAGCCAGACCTCTCAAATAGCTTCCTAGTGCCTAGAAAGCCTTCTGAAAACGCTTGCTGCCAAGCAGGGCGGCCTGAATGCTAGCCATTTGGCTAGGCCGATCGTCGGCTTTGAAGCTTCTTTTTCAAAGTCAGCGTGCTATAATGAAACTATGTTCGTTCCCTCCCCGAAACAAGCGGCATTCTAGGACTGTGGTGCTATTTGAGCAGACTGGTTCCGAGAGGCGACATGCGTTTACTCTATAGCTCAGATCTTCATGGAAATCCCGGCTTTTATCGCGAACTGTTAGAACTTGCGGCTGATCAGCAGGTTGCTGCCCTGATTGTGGGGGGCGATCTTTTGCCGCGCAAGTTTACGCTGCAGGATGCGATCAGCCATCAGCGCGCCTTTGTCCGTGAAGAGCTACGGCCGCTCTTGCAAACCTTTCGGGCCGCTCATCCTCAGATCGCGATCTATTTGGTGCCCGGCAACGACGACTGGGCAGCCGCGATCGCCGATCTTGAGGCGCTCGAAGCAGAAGGCTTGCTCTATCTGCTTCATCAGCGCGTTTTGCCCTTAGCAGCCGATGCCAACTCGTCGATCCGCTGGATCGCAGGTTACGGCTGCGTGCCGCTGACGCCCTTTAGCATTAAAGACTTCGAACGGCGCGACGGCGATAATTTGCCCAACTATAGTTTGGCAATGGCCTACCAGAGCGAAGTAGGTTCTGATAGCCCGCTGCCGATCAGTGCCGATGAACTGCGCGCCAAACCGAGTATCGCCGAAGAGTTGGCCCAGTTGGCGGCGCAATCTGACCCTAGCCAAACTTTGTATGTCTGTCATTCGCCGCCCTTTGATCTTGCGATCGATCTGGCCAACGGCGAACGCCATATCGGTAGCCGCTCGCTGCGCCGTTTTATCGAAACGCACCAGCCGCCGCTCACCTTGCACGGGCATATCCACGAAGCGCCCGCGAAAACAGGCCGTTATGCCGACCAGATCGGCGCGACTTGGTGCCTCAACCCGGGCAACGACGCCCGCCGCTTGCACGCCATCCTTTTCGATAGCGATGCGCCTGCTACCACGTTTAACCACACCATCTACGGCCCACTCTCAGACGCCTAAATCTCAGGCGGCGCTTGTTGTTGGGCAGCGCATCCTTCAAGCTGTATCCATCAATTGAAAGGCTAGCATGAACGATATCACCGAAGTACGAGATGGCTTAGCGACGCAACAGTACATCGCCTCTGACGATATTTCGACTGCTCTGTTTCTGGCCGAGCGCTTGGGTAAACCGCTCTTGGCTGAAGGCCCCGCTGGAGTAGGCAAAACCGAATTGGCCAAGGCTTGGGCTGGCTCCCAGGGCCGCGAGCTGATTCGTTTGCAGTGTTACGAAGGTCTCGACGAGACCAAGGCGCTCTACGAGTGGGAATACGCCAAGCAATTGCTCTACACCCAGTTGTTGCGCGACAAGTTGGGCGATATGTTGGGCGACGCCAAGACCCTGCGCGAAGCGGCTGACCGTTTGGCGGGCGAAGAGGAAGTCTTCTTTTCAGAGCGCTTCTTGTTGCCGCGCCCATTGCTCAAGGCCATCACCAGCGATAAACCCGTCGTGCTTTTGATCGACGAGATCGACCGCGCCGACGCCGAGTTCGAGGCCTTCTTGCTTGAGGTGCTCTCAGACTTCCAAGTCAGCGTACCGGAGTTAGGCACGATCAAAGCCAAGCACACTCCTACCGTGCTTTTGACTAGCAACAACACGCGTGAGTTGAGTGAAGCTCTCAAACGGCGCTGCCTCTACATCTATGTTGACTACCCGAGCCTTGAAGGCGAGTTGCGGATCGTACAGCTGAAAGTGCCCGGCATCGCGCCCAAAATGGCCCGACAAGTGGTCGAGCTGGTGCAGCGCTTGCGCAAGATGGATCTTAAGAAGCATCCTAGCGTGAGCGAGACGCTCGACTGGGCGCGCGCATTGGTCGCCCTCAACGCCAAGTCGATCGACCCAGAGACCTTCAGAAACACGCTCAGCGTGCTGTTGAAGTACGAAAGCGATCTGCAACGGGCCCAGTATGCGCTTAACCAGCACGAACGTGAAGAGCGTGGCAACTACGAGCCGCAACGCGATCGTAACCGCTCGCGCAACCGCAATCGTTACAACGAGAGCGACTTCGAATAACACAGATCGGACCGCCGCGCCAGTTACGTGTGTGTGCGGCGGTCGATTGGAGTTTCCATGGACGAACGTATCGTTGAATTTATTACGGCCTTGCGTTCCGCTGGGGTGCGCGTCAGTGTGGCCGAGAGCACCGATGCCCTGCGCGCTCTCGAACAGATCAGTCTGGCTGATCGCGAGCTGTTTCGCGCTTCGCTACAGGCCACCTTGGTCAAAGATCACAGCAGCTTGCCAGAGTTCACACGTCTCTTTCCGCTCTACTTTGGTCAAGATGCACCACCGCCCATGCAGCAGCCCGGTGGCGGCGGTGATAGTCAGATGAGCGATGCTGAGCGTCAGATGCTCGAAGAGATGCTCGAAGAGATGCTGCGCAATATGACCCCCGAGCAGCTCGCCCAACTGATGGAATCGATGATGAAGGGCCAGCCTATGTCGCGCCAAGAGCTGCGGGCTATGCTCGACCAGCTTGGGCCGCCGCGTATGACGAACCCTTACTATCAAGATCGTATGACCGAGCGAGCGCTGCAAGGGCTTGAGTTTGATCGCCTCTCAGAACTGCTCCAAGAGCTGCTTGAAAAGCTGCGCGAAGCGGGTATGAGCGAAGAGGCTCTGGAAGAGTTGGCCGAGATGGCGATGCAAAATATGCAGTCCTTGCGCCAACAGATCGGTCAGCAGGTCGGCCAGCAGATGCGCGAGCTGGCCGAGGAGGAGCGGCGCAACCGCGATAGTTCGGAGCTGCTCGACCGCGACTTCGACCGGATCGGTTATCAAGATGAAGAGCTTATTCGCAGTCTGATACTGAAGCTGGCCTCGCAGATTCGGGCGCGGGCGGCCCTGCGTCAGCGGCGTGCCAACGCGGGCACGCTCGACGCTAAGGCTACTATTCGGGCCAATATGCGTTACGGCGGCGTGCCGATCGATATCAAGCAGCGCAAACGCCACCTCAAGCCCAAAGTCGCCGTGATCTGCGATCTGAGCATTTCGATGCGGCCGGTCGTTAGTTTTATGCTGATGCTGGTCTACGCTATGCAAGATCAGATCAGCCGCACGCGCTCGTTCGCCTTCATCGACGACATGCACGATATCAGCATGGACTTTAACGAGCTACGACCTGAACAAGCCATCGAGAGCGTCCTCGGTCGAATTCGTCCGCCGCGTAACTATTCGACCGATTTAGGTCGTAGCCTCGAGACCTTCGTACGCGATCATCTCGGCTTTGTCGATCGGCGTACCACGGTGATCATCTTGGGCGATGGGCGCAACAACTACTACGATCCAGGCCTGCGCCATCTCGAGACGATCAAACGGCGCGCACGTCGTTTGATTTGGTTTAATCCCGAGCAGCGCTATATGTGGGGCACGGGCGACAGTGATATGCTGCTCTATGAGCCGCTCTGCGACGCAGTACATGTAGTGCGCAACCTGCGCCAGTTAGGCGACGCGATCGATAGTCTCTTCACGCGACGTTAGGCGGATTTCTGCTTAATACACTGCTTAAACGCTTCTAAAACTTGTTAAAAGGTGACAATCCCATTTGGCAAAGTCACCTTTTAACAAGTTTATTTTATTTTTCTCACCAAATTTTATAGCTTTCAGATATCATATCATTTTTGTCATCTTTTTGTAAGGAAAAAAACGTGTTTTATTAGCTTCTTGCTGCTTTGGTATCAGCATATTTCCAGTGATTACTACAATGTGTAGTGGTAAATTGATTTTAACAACTTAGCTCTCTTTGAAGCCACGAACCTACTCCAGCCATGTTTCGCTGGACGAGTAATGGAACTCGGTGAAGAACAGAAAGGATTTGAAGGGTCTAAGAGCTGGCAGAGAGGGCACCAAGAAAGGAGCGGTTATTGCTAGAGCGAATTTGAAGAAATTTTCATTTGTTAGATGAGGTTTTTTTTAGAAAGCGCAATGGTATAAGCAGACCCCGAAAAGCATATCTGACCGATTTTCTAGCTTGTCTCGTTTATCCTATTGCGAATCTGATTGTTGAGCGACTTGCGGTACTATTCGCCCATTTTGTCGGATCTCTACCGCTAAAGGCAACGCTGCCGTAACTTTCAGCGAGGGCTACTATGAATACTAAATCTTCCAAGAAAAGCACATTTCACATCGCTGGATCGGAATCCAAGAACCGCTCGCTGGTGTATCGAATCTTTGCATTGTTCACGTTAAGCAGTTTGATCTCTCTCTTATTGACGAGTTGTATGCAAGTACAAGTGCATATCTCGGTAGCCATGTTGCCTACCGCAGGGATCGAGATGTACTCCACAACGAGTGGCATCACACCGCAACCTGTCGTGTATTCCCACGAAACTGGGTCAACGGTTGATCCGACGCCTAGCCAAACAGCAGTAGACCAAGAAGAGACACCCATTTTAGATGCGACCCAAGTTGCCGCTATTGAAGCGACTTCGTTCGCAGAACTGATTACGCTCCCGACGATGACGCCAACATCTCAGACTGTAGCCGCTACAAGTCAAACCCAACAAGCTACCGTACCTGTGCCGAGCGCTACCCCGGAAGCTGTTCCGACTCTTGTACCTACTTCGACGCCGTTGAGTTATCCGTTGAATTCGGGATTGCCCAACGACGAGCAGCGAGCACAGGCTTTGGAAGCAGCTTTGATACAGTTGATTAATAATTTGCGAGCCGAGTATGGTCTAGCGCCCTATAAAGTAAGCCCTGAACTGAGCCGAGCAGCACGAGCGCACAGCTGTGATATTGCGGCCCATAGCATGATCTCGCACCTTTCGAGCGATGGACGCAGCTTGAAAGAGCGTTTGGCCGGTGCCGAGCCACCATGGGAGTGGCCGAGCGAGAACATCGCCGCTGGAACCGACGATCCGGCCCGCGTGATTTACATCTGGATGGATGAGCCGGAGGATGGATGGCATCGCCGCAACCTGCTCAATCCCGATAAGACCGAGATCGGTGCAGGCTACTGTTTTAATCCAAATGATCCAAGCAATAACCGCCACTATTGGACGATCGATATCGCAAGTCGAAGCTACTAACGAGCTTATGAGATCGGGCGGAGGAGCGCGCTCCTCCGCCCGATGGTTTTTATACGCATGGGGTTGTATCTGGGGTTTTGGGAGGTCTTTCGGCATACACTAAGCACCCTGTTGTGCTGGGCGGGATGTTGGTAGCCGTAGGCGGACGCGCTTAGAGACCTCTTTGGGGTAAAGACCAAGCCGCTAGAGGCTAAAGGAATCAAGGTTACAAATGTGTAAGAAGCGCGCTACTTTTGACTATATGACCTAAACAATTAAAAAGTTTTTAGAAGACCAGAAGCATTTGGAAGAGTATGTTAGCATGAAACAAAACTTACTATAGATGAGGAAGATATGTCACTCCGTTTTCATGAAATTGCAGAAGCGCGCCACCGTATCCTCAATCCGTTCCACGACGAGCAACTGATGCTCTTGGCCGATATTTGCCAAGTTGATCCGAGCATGCAGTTGCTTGACCTGGCTTGTGGTAAAGGAGAGTTGTTAAATCGCTGGTCAGCGTATGGCGGTATAAGCGGGGTCGGCGTCGATATCAGCCCGGTGTTTATTGCAGCCGCTCGAGAGCGCGCTTTAGAGCTAGGGGTTGATGATCGGGTTAGCTTTGTGCTGAGCGATGCTCGTGACTATGTTATCGAGCCAAATGCCTTCGATATTGTGAGCTGCCTGGGTGCGACTTGGATCGGTGGCGGTCTGCAAGGAACGCTCGCGATGATGCGCGTGGGCCTGCGAGATGAGCATAGCTTGGCATTGGTTGGCGAGCCGTTTTGGATCGATCCTCCGCCGCCGGTAGTCCATCGAGATACAGGCGGCGATTATGAGGAATATACCAGCCTTGCTGGTACACTCGAGCGCTTCCACAACTCGGGGTTTGAGTTGGTCGAGATGGTGATCGCCGATCAGCATGGTAGGGATCGCTATATGGCCATGCAGTGGCTGACGGTTTCCAATTGGTTGCGCGAGAATCCTGAGCACCCCGATGCCCCAGCCTTGCGCGCCTGGTGCTCGCACGATCAGCGCCTCTACCTCGAACATCTGCGACGTTACCTCGGTTGGGGTGTCTTTGTGTTGCGCCTGCGCTAGAGGATGTTTGATGCAACCCGAAGCGACCCCTTTGATTGTGCCGCTGGCCGCTGATGACAGCGTGCTTTCGCGCCAGACCGCGCGCGTGCGTGCCCCTGCTCGCGCTGTTCGGGCGGGTGCGGCAGCGGCTTGGATGGACGCCTACTGGCGTTTGATTTGTGTGCTCACCTTGGGTTTGGTGCGGGTGCAGCCCGATGGTGAAGGCTTTAGCCTGGTTGTGATCGGCACCACTCTCAAGCTCTTTCAGTTTGGCAAGCCTTGGTTTTACGAGAGCGATAGCTTGGTCTGCTGGGCGGTCGCTTTGAAGGCAGGCTTGGTGCAGGGCGGAACAGGCGGTATCTTTTATGCCGTTGCACGCCGAAGCGCGCCGGATCAGTGGGAGCTTTCGATGACGCTACGCGAGTTTGTGCCGCGTTTAGCTACGCTTCGACCGCGCTGGCTGTGGCGGCCGATCTATCGGCTAACTCAAGGTGTGGTTCACCACGTGGCTGGACTGATCTATCTGAGGCTCTGGCATTAGGCATTTACTCTTGGTGCTCCGTTCTAGCGAATCCGCTTGATCTCGTTCTGTTTTGGTCTTGGCAGAGCTGAGTTTGTCTCGTTGAGTGCGATGTCGCGCGACATCGCACTCAACTCTTTCCCCGTTTTTCGTTTTCCCGAGTGGATTTCATAATCGCTTTTCAAAGCCGGATCAAGCGTTTGTGCTTTTCTAGAGCACTCAATGGCCGATCAGTTGCACAATCGTGCGACTTTGGTCATAATATCAACAGCGATCTAAGAGAGGCGAGCATGATGCTTGAGACCGAGAGCCTATTAATCCAAGATGTAGCCGAGCGCTGGGCTAAACAACAGCGCCGTCGTCGACGCCCATTGGCGGAACGCACTATCGCTTCCTATTGCGATGCCTGGCGCTCATTTTGTCGCTGGGCCGACGAGCAGGGCAAACGCTTTGTAAGCCAGATCGGTGTCCACGATATTCGCGATTGGCTCGATGATCTGCAGGGCTACGCCGATCGTTCGGTACAAACCTACCATCACGGGGCCTTGGCGATGTGCCGCTGGCTGGCCGATCGCGGCGAGCTGAAGTGTGATCTGACCTTGCTGCGCGCCCACGCCCGCGATGCTCTGCCGCGAGTGATGATCAATCGTGCGCCCGATGTGCCGGATTTGCGTCGTCTGGTGGGCTTTTACGATCACGAGTTGCCCGCTGGAGAGCCGGGCAGCCGCGAAGAGCGCGAGCGTTTGAATGGTCTGCGCAACGCCGCCCTTTTGCACCTTCTGTTCAGCACAGGCGCGCGCATCTCCGAGATCTTGGCGGTCGACATAGCTGATCTGCGGGCCGACCACGGCGGCATCGTCACTCGTCTGCGTATTCAAGGCAAAGGCGATAAGCCGCGCAGCGCTTTTGTACGCCCACACGCCCAACGCGCTATCGAGCGCTATCTGGCGCTCCGTCGGGTGAGCGGGCCGGGCGGCACACCACTCTTCCCCGATGGGCCTTTGTTCATCTCACACGGGCCGCGCGGTTTAGGCCACCGTCTCGACCGCTCAACCGGCTGGCGAATCGTGCATCACGCCGCCGAAAGCATGGCCAATCAGTACGCCGCCGAGGGTAAGCATCAGCTCGCGCGTGACCTGCGCGCTGTGACCCCCCACAGCTTCCGCCATTTTATCGCTATGTGGTTGCTTAACCAAGGCGCCCAAATGTCGGAGGTCTCGACCTTGTTAGGCCACACCAGCACGCGTATCACCGAGCAGTACTACGCGCGCCACACCGACGACCGTCTCGAAGAGCTGCACGACCAGTTCGCTCCCGACCCCGACCTTGAATAGGCTTTCGAATTTGAGAAGGAACCCTTTTGAAACGTTTCCTCTCGGTCCTGAACTATCACATTCTCTCCAATCCCTTCATTTGGGGCAGTTTCGCGCTGCTCGCCATCATTATTGCGATCGGTTTATGGGCCTTTGTTTTTGAACTGCGCGCCGAGCGAGCACAGATCGCCGCCATTGCTCCCAGCTCGCTCCACGAGCTAGCGATGCGCTCGCCCGATCAGCTCGTCTTTATCGAGGGCACTATCTCGCCCGAAAACCCAACCCCGATCGACGATTATGCCGTGTATCGCCTGAGCCAACGCCGCAATCGGCTGGATGGGGTTATAGAAGAGCACGCGCCCGATATATGGCTTGAAGTAGAAGGGCGTCAACTTAAGCTGCTTGGGCCCTACACCTTTTCGAGCCAAGCAAGATCCCAACCCTATAAGCCCGCCACCGTAACCGAAAACGCCATCTCGATCGAAGGTCTTCGCATAGGTGAAAGGGTGATCGTGTTAGGCCGCCCCAGCCTTAGCGCCGACTTGGCTTTACGGGCCGAGACGCTCTATCTGGGCGACCGAGATAGCTTTCTGGCGACCCAAAGCGCGACGATTGGCCGCGCCCAGCTGGGAGCTGTGATCGCGACGATCGCTGCGCTTTCCTTTGTTGTTCTGACTATGCAGACTTGGCGGCGTTATTGGCAAGAGCTTCAAGCTCAACTGGCCCATGCAGAGCAGTTCTGAGAGCTAAACCATATGGTTCATCTCTAGTCCATTCACTTGGCGGAGAGGTCGCTGGCCACGAATGGCAACTTGGGCGCGTCCGCCTACGGCTACCAACATCCCGCCCCACGACCCGCAGACCATACGAATCGGTCAATAGCGAAGCCCCACTCCGTTGAAGTTCAAAACATCATAGTCCGACAGTGCATCAGCTTACCCGCTACCCTTTCACAAGCGACTTTCAGCTTCTGAGCCGAAGCGCTTTGAGCATGTGTTCTGTAAGCGATCTATCAGTTAATTCTGCTTTGAGAATGGACTGTTTTTTTGTAGAATAGCTCTGCTGGAGAAAGCTAACACGTTGTGGCGGGTTTTGCCTTGCGTACGGCGTGCTTTGCAAGTACAATCCTGCCCTATGAAGCGAGATACAAAAACGATCGGTGTTGTGATCGTTTCCTACAACACCTGTGCACTTTTAAGCGACTGCCTCGATTCGCTACGGGCAAGCGGGCAGCGCCTGTCGATTGTTGTTGTCGATAACGGATCGAGCGATGGTAGCCAAGCGATGCTAGCGGCTCAGCCCGATCTTAGCTTAATTGAAACGGATAAAAACCTCGGTTTTGGGGCCGCCAACAACCTTGGCTGGCGCTATCTGGCCTCCCAAGCGGGTGGCCTACCCGAGTTTGTGCTCTTTTTAAACCCCGACACCAAGCTGCAGCCGGGTGCGCTTGAGCGTCTTGTGGCCTTTTTAGAGGCTCATCCGCGTGTGGGTGTGGTTGGGCCGCGCCTGCTCAATCCCGATGCCAGCCTACAACGGGCGGCCTTCCGCTTCCCGACACTGAGCATGGCCTGTCTCGATCTCTTCCCGCCCGGGGAAGTGCTGCCCGGTCGCTTCTACGATTCGTGGTGGCATGGGCGCTACCCGCACGAGGCCTTAAACCAAAACGAGCCTTTCGCGATCGACCACCCTCTGGGCGCCTGTATGCTGACGCGCCGTGCGGTGCTTGAAGAAGTGGGCGGTTTCGACGAGCGCTACTTCATGTACAGCGACGAGGTCGAGTGGTGTTGGCGCGTTCGGGCTGCGGGCTGGGCCATTTGGCAGCAGCCCCAAGCCGAGGTGATCCATTACGGCGGCGCTTCGACCAGTCAGTTCCGTCACAAGATGTTCGTCGAGCTCTATCGCAGCCGCTTTCAGTTTGCGCGCGACTATCGCAGCTCGGCCTACCAAGCGGCCTATCGGGCCATAGTGCGGCTCGGCATGCTGCGCTTGATTCTTGTAGCTTGGCGGGCCTATTGGTGCCATGCGATCGACCGCGCTGAATTGCGCGCTCGTTTATGGGCCTATGGCCGTGTGTTTGTTTTGGGAAGATAAGCTATGTTGAGTGTTGCGATCATTGCCAAAGACGAGGCGCGTTATATCGCAGGCTGTATCGAGAGTGTCTTACCGATCGCCGATGAAGTGGTTGTGTTGCTCGATGAACGCACCAGCGACAATACCGCCGAGATCTGTCGCGATTTAGGTGCCCAAGTTTTTATCGAGCCTTGGCGCGGCTTTTCGGCCCAACGTAACCGTGCCCTCGAATTGTGTAGTCAACCTTGGGTGCTCTTTATTGATGGTGACGAGCGCCTAACCCCCGAACTGCGCGAAGAGATTGTGCAAACCTTACAGGTTGGCCCAAAGGCCCAAGGTTTTTGGATACCACGTTACAATATCTTTTTCGGTAAGCGCCTGCGGGGCGGCGGCTGGTATCCCGACCACCAGTTGCGCCTGTTGCTGCGTTCGGCTGCCCACTACGACGAGGGTCGATTTGTGCATGAGTACGCTGAAGTCGCTGGCGAGACCGCCCGCCTGACCCAGCACTTTCTGCACTACAATATCGATCGGCTCGATGAGTTTTGGCGCAAGCAGACCGCCTTTGCCCGCTCTGAGGCGGATACCATGCTGCGCGAAGGTCGTCGAGCGCGTCTACGCAACTTTATCGGCGCTCCGGCCCGCGAATGGTTGCGTCGCTTTGTGCGCGAGGGCGGCTGGCGCGATGGCTTTTTAGGCCTCTTTCTCTCGTGTTCCATGGCCTTTTTTGAAATTGTGAAGTTCTGGAGGATCTGGAAACTTCAAGAAACGAAGACCTAACAATGCGCGTTAGGCTGCTTGGTGGTACACTTAAGGGGTAGGTAGTCGCAAAGCCAAAGGAGGCGTACTATGCTGACGACGGAACAAATCTACGAATATCTTGAGCGTTTGGTTGCTGAAGGACGGCTTTCGGGCGATGCGCTTTCCATGAAGCATGTTCAAACCACCGCTGGCATGATCATGAAAGCAGCCGAGCTGCATAACGATAAAGAGACCGCCCGACGTTTTCACTTCTTAGCGGCCAGAGCTGCCAATAAAAACGAAGAGCTTTCTAAAAAGCGCTAGCTACGCTCTGATATCAAACCCTTTTAAAGTCCTGCGTTCTTGTAACGTTGGAAAGACGAAAACAGGGAGAGAAAAAAGAGTCACGTTCCACTCTGCCGAAGGCCAAGTAGAAAATAATCGATCGGATTTGATATGAAATCACAAGAGACACTCCCCACTTTGCAAGGGAGTGTCTCTTGTGTATGCCTTCGCCTTTATTGATCTTCGAGACGCATTTTCACCGCAGCGGCATGTGCCCATAGACCCTCGGCCTCGGCTAGGCGAACAGCGCTTGGTCCGAGGCGTTGCAGCGCTTGTTCGTTGAGACCCACCAGCGAGATCACTTTGCGGAAATCATCGACATTGACGGGTGAGGAATAACGCGCCGTGCCCTCGGTTGGCATAATATGCGACGGGCCTGCAACATAGTCGCCTAAGACCTCAAAGGACTGCTCGCCCAAGAAGATGCCGCCCGCATTGCGGATCTTACCGACATACTGCCAAGGATCGCTCACTAAGAGGCAGAGGTGCTCGGGGGCGTAGCGGTTCGAGAGCTCGATCGCCTCGCTGAGATCTGCGACCAAAACGACGCCGCCGCGCTGTGCGACTGCTTCGGCTGCGGCGCGGGAGTTCTCTTCGGGCAGCAGGGCGAGCTGACGAGTCACTTCGGCCTTAACGGCCTCGGCCAGCCTGCGCGAAGGGGTGAGCAGAATGGCGCTGGCCAACACATGCTCGGCTTGAGCCAGCAGGTCGGCGGCCACATAGCGCGGGTTGGCTGTCTCGTCGGCGATCACCAGCGTCTCGGTCGGGCCGGGCAAGCTCTCGATGCCCACCACACCGAAGACGGCCCGCTTGGCCAGCACAACGTAGAGATTGCCAGGACCTGCGATCTTGTTGACTTGGGGCACGCTCTCGGTGCCGAAGGCCATAGCGGCGATGGCTTGGGCACCGCCCAGCGCAAAGACGCGATCGACCCCTGCGACATAGGCGGCGGCCAGAACAACTTCGGCGGGTAGCCCTGTGTCGCGCTGGGGCGGCGAACAGACGATGATCTCTTCTACGCTTGCGACGCGGGCCGGAATGGCCGCCATTAACAAGCTTGAAGGCAGGGGGGCCGCGCCGCCCGGGGCGTAGAGGCCGACCCGTTGGAGCGGAACCACCAGTTGGCCGAGCGTGCCTTCCGGCCCCGAATCGATCCACGAGTTGCGCGCTTGCCGCTCGTGGAAGCGCCGAATCTCGCCAGCCGCCGTTTCGAGCGCCGCCAGCAGACTCGGATCGAGCGAACGGGCCGCCTCGGCCCAGCGCTCACGCGGCACCTCAAAGCTACTGGTGCTCGTTTTATCGATCAGCTCGTTCCATTGGCGCAGGGCGGCGTCGCCACGTTTGCGCACATCGCGCACGATGCGCTCGACCACTTGGGCCGGCGTCAGCGGTTCACCAAAAAGCTGACGGTTGCGCTCGAGCACATATTCGGGAACTTCAACTTCATCAAAAGGAACACGGCGCAGAATGGCTTCAGCAGCCGCTGCGCTTTCAAATATCGGAAGAGACATAACAAACCTCATTGCTCTTGCAAAGCCAATGCTCTCAGTATAAAGGCTGCTGATCTCAAGGGCAAATCGCTTTGTTTATGCAGCGGATCGCTTAAGCAGTGGTATACTGTAACCATCTTAGTTTCGTTTTGTTTATATAGAGAGAGCCATGATCGATTTTTCGAAAGTCCGGAGCGGCGAACAGACCTTTGGCGATATCGCCGCCACCCTGAGCAAAGAGGATCTTTACACTCTGACCGATGAGATGATCGACCTGATGCGTTCGTATATCGCTGATGCCGTCGATGCGGATGTGACCTTCCAGCCGATTGATCCCGATGCGAACGACCCCTATGCAAGCGATTCCAGTGCAGTAAATGAAGCTTGGACCTTGGGCCATGTGATCGTCCACGCCACCGCCTCTTCTGAAGAGTCTGCGGCTTTGGCGTTGCAGTTGGCGCGTGGTATTCCGGTCGAGGGCCGTTCGCGCTACGAGACGCCTTGGGAGACCATGAAGACCGTCGATCAACTGGTGCAGCGCCTCGAAGAGAGCCGACGTATGCGCAAGGCCATGCTCGACGCTTGGCCCGATCAGCCTAACCTCGAGCTGAGCTATGAGCCATGGCCCGGGGCAGGCCAGATGAACGCTGTCGCTCGTTTTATTCTGGGCCTCGCTCACGATAGCTCGCACTTGGGTCAGATCCAAGAGATTATGCGCCAAGCGCGGGCAGCTCGCGGCGCCTAATAAGACGATCTGCTTAAAGACCTGTAGCTTTTGCAACAGGTGAAAACGAAATACAGGGGAAGAGTTTGTGTGAAGTTTCGCGTTGTCGCGCGAAACTTCACACAACAAAGATAGTCGAGTTCCGCTCTGCCGAAGGCCAAAATGGCCAGCCGGATTTGCTATCACCATGGGCGGTCGTATCCACACAGATAGCAGCGCTTTTGGTGGGCGAGCTGTTGATAGCCGTAGGCGGACGCGGTGAGAACCTCTTTTGGGCTATAGCCCCAGCCGCTAACATATGCCTTGGCGACAATACAAAGAGGCCATTCCTTCAAACAGGAATGGCCTTGGTTTGCCGATCATTGCGAGCGTTGGCTTACGAGCGCGTTGCTTTCAGTACAACATCGAGCAACTCGGCGACAGTTTCGTCGCGCGGTGCTTCGGTATCGCCCAAGCAGTCGCGAGCGTAACACTCAACCACGACGCTATTGAGACTTGCGATCGCGGCTTTGATAGCAGAGAGTTGATGAACAATGTCGCGGCAGCTCCGTTCTTCATCAACCATACGCTGCACGCCGCGAACCTGGCCTTCGATGCGGCGTAGACGCATCAAGACTTCATCACGTACTTCAGGGGCGATGGTACGGCCAGTTTTCGACATTGCGCTATCTTCTCCCTTAGATTGTTTGGTCAACTTGTTTAGGAGTTGACAACCTGATCAAAAACGGTGCGGAAGGCGCTCTTGGGGCGCGAGCCCATCAAGGTTTGCACCAGCTCGCCGTTCTTAAAGACCAGCAGGGTCGGGATAGCCTGAACGCCGAACTTACCAGCGTACTGGCCGTTCTCATCGACGTTGATCTTAGCGATCTTCAGCTTGCCTTCGTATTCGTTGGCCAGCTCGTCGAGAATCGGAGCGATCTGGCGGCAGGGGCCACACCAAGGTGCCCAAAAATCTACAACCACAGGTACGTCAGACTTAATGACCTGGGATTCAAAATCACTGTCAGTTACCACAACTGGCTTAGCCATGGGGAAGACCTCCTCATATATAGTGCACAGAGAGAGGTATGGGTCATTTTAACCTATACCCTGTATGGGTATAGTATACGGATCTTTACTGTCTTTGTCAATCTTGTTCTATTTGAGTTTCGTTTGATTATAAGCCAAAATCTGTCTCGCGCTTGTCGATGGCATGCTATACTGCAGGTATTCTTCCTAAACATTGGTGTGAACCGAAGTCTTAGAGCTCTAAACGTGTTCTAAGGCATGCTGAATCAATGGGGATACGTATGGCAACTATTGGCAAAGATACGACAATCAGTTGGCTGGGACATGGGACCTTTCATATCGTAACGCCGGAAGGGCGCAAGGTCCTGATCGATGCATGGGTTGATACGAATCCTTCTTGTCCAGATGAATGGAAGAGCAAGGCCCGCGAAGGTCTGGATGCTATCTTTGTAACTCACGCTCACTCTGACCATATCGCCGATCTGGTGCCGCTCGCCAAAGAGACGGGCGCCCAAGTGGTCTGTATGTTCGATATGTCCTCGTGGCTGGTCAGCCAAGGAGTCGACGAAAGCAAGATCGTTGGCTTCAACAAGGGAGGCACGGTCGAAGTCGCCGGAATCAAGGCCACCATGACCACCGCTCACCACAGCAGTACCTATACCACCTCCGATGGTCAGATCCTCTCGTTGGGCGATCCGGCGGGCTATATTCTGCGCATGTCGAACGGCTTTACGATCTATCACACCGGCGACACCTGCGTGCACTACGATATGCTGATTATGGGCGATCTCTACCAGCCCGATCTAACCATTTTGCCGATCGGCGATCATTTCACCATGGATCCCCGGCAGGCCGCCTACGCGCTCAAGCTGATTCGCTCTCAGTATGCGATCGGTGAGCACTGGGGCACCTTCCCGCTCCTGAAGGGCACACCCGAGGCGCTTCAAGAGGCTTTGAAGGAATTCAACGTTCCAACAACTATTTTACCGCTGCGTCCCGGCGAGAGCGTTTCCTAGGCTACCTGCCCCCTAGAAGAGCTGCTCGCTTCTTAACACTCTTTTCCGGATAATGTTCCGGAAAAGAGTGTTATTTGTTAGAATACGGTTAGGGCGCTGCTACAAGCGATCGTTTTCAAACTGTTCAGAAAGAAAGCGCTCAACTTTTGTGGCACTAGACTTGCTTTGGGCGATTTTTGCAGGCTCCCTTAGTGAAATTTAAGGCTTACTGCGTTATATAGAGTATAAAAATGATTGTTTTGCGAATTAAGCTGGCGTGATTATAATATTAACGTTATCTATTCGTAATAAAAACTACTGTATATAGTTAAAAATGCGTTGACAGCTCTCAGACCGAGTGTTATGATTTCGTAACAGTGTCCGACTAAACTGTTACTTAGTAATTTCAAATTGGTAACGCAAGCATTTACTGTGGACACATTGAACGACCATGCACGAACACGCAACAAATGCGCTTCCTGATGAGAGTCTGGCGGCTGACATCCTTCCCGTAGTGCTGACGGCAAGTTTTGTAGTAGCGATCGGTGTTTGTGGTCTGTTGCTCATCTTCGAAAAGTCGGGCCAATTCGCAGCCTACTCTATTCCGGCCCTGATCTTTATCAGTACCCTCACCGCTTCGCAACGACGGCATATGGGTCAAACCCAGAATGCAGGCTTGATCATCTCGTACACCTACGGCCTTGTGCCGCTGATCACGATTCCTGTCTTCGGTATCGTGAATAATCCGGTCATCTACATGGCACCCATCGGTGTCGGGCTGGCGGCCTTGCTCGTGTCTCCTGATTCTGCTTCAGTATTGGCGCGCTTATATGGCTTGTTGCTGATTGCAGTGGCGCTTGTGTTTACAACACCGCTGACCGATGCGATCGTTCCTGTCGTAAGCGCTCTGGTGTTGTTAGCCGCCTGCTCCCTGCTCTCGTGGGTGTCGGCTTATTCGGTGCAGGGCACGATCGATTGGGCCTTAGAGACAGGCTACAAGTCCGAGCGTCGTGAGTTGCTCTTGCGCGAGACCCAGCGCGAGCTGGAACGGGCGCTCTTTGAACGCGATCGTTTGAATCTGCGCTTGCAGCAGGTGAATACTGATCTTGAACGAGCGAAGCTTGCTGCCGAGGCAGCCTATCGCTCGAAATCGAGTTTTATGGCTTCTATGAGCCATGAACTCCGCACTCCGTTAAATTTGGTGATCGGCTTTAGTACAGCAATGCTTGAACACCCTGAAATGTATGCAGACGAGCCGTTGCCGGAACTCTACCGCAACGATATTCGCGAGATTCAGCAGAGTGGCAAGCACCTATTACAGCTGATCAACGATATTTTAGACCTCGCAAAGGTTGAAGCCGGTAAGCTGGAACTTCAAACTACAACGCTCGACGTCCATCCCTTGCTTATTGAGGCGGTCAAAGCAGGCAAAACCTTGATTAAGTCTCCTTCGATCGATGTGCGAGGTGAATTCCCCGAACAGCTACCACTCGTCATCGCCGACGAGATTCGCATTCGCCAAGTCTTACTGAATCTTGTCTCGAATGCCTGTAAATTCACCGATGAGGGAGAGATCGTCGTTGGCGCACGCGCTATCGATAACGCTCTCGAGATTTGGGTTCGCGACACGGGTATCGGTATCAAAGAGGAAGATCAAGTACGTGTATTTGGCGAGTTCGAACAGGTAGAAAATCATGATAGCAAACAACAAGGCGGAACAGGTTTAGGCCTTTCGATCTGTCGCTGGTTGGTAGAGCTGCATGGTGGGGAGATCTGGTTGCGCAGTAGTGAAGGGAAGGGCAGCGTGTTCACCTTTACTCTGCCGTGTGTTAGTGTACAAATGCAGGGCCGATCTAGCGCTGTAATCGAGCCAGAGGAAGTGGCGGTCAGTACCAAGGCGTAACCGCTACACGGAGTTTCCAAAGATGCCAAAGATACTACTGGTTGATGATGTGTACACTGCTCGCTCTATGACTGAGCGAGTCCTTCGCCACGTTGGAAGATACACCGTAAAATCTGTTGGGAGCGGAGCAGAAGCGATCGAATCCGCTGTTGCCGATGAGCCAGATGTTATCGTGCTCGATATCAGTATGGCTAAGATGGACGGTATCACCACTTTACAAGAGCTGCGTGCTCGCAACATTCGCTGTCCAGTTGTAGCTTATACGGCACGTACCGAACAGACCCCGGGCGAGTTTATTGCAAAAGGCTTCACCGCTTACGTCTCAAAAAACGGCAACTTGAGTAGTTTACTAGCAGTTGTACGTGAAGTATTAGCTTCGCAAACTGGCAATTCGCAAGCAGTGGGCGCCCATTAAGATAGTTGTTTGTACTTGTAGGAAGAGGGAGCTGTCTTGGCAGCTCCCTCTTCTGTTATTAGGCTGGCGGCAAAATCATCTTCCTCTGAGTAAGGGCACGACCGCGTCCGCCTACGGCTACCAAATCGCTCACCCTCCAAAGAGGCCGCTCGCAAGCGATGCAGCGGCATTGCACACAATGCAACATCGACGTAAAAGCCGTGAGCGATTTCGCGCGTTAGCATGCGAAATCGCTCACAACAAACCTAGTTTCGTTCTGCTTAGGTGGCTCTTACACGAAGAAAGGCTCGCGCTGTAGCTCGCTCAAGAAGACGCAGCCATCTTCTGTCACCAAGACATCTTCTTCGATTCCGATCATACCCGCCGAGGTAAAGATCTCTAGCTCGAGCGTAAAGACATTACCAGCTTCCACAGGAATATATGGGCTATCGCCGTAGCGCGGCCAGCGTGGGCCGAGCAACGGGCCGCCGTCGTGGCAAGCGCGTCCCAGCGAATGCCCGAAGGCGTGGTGGTATTCCTCGTAGCCTGCGTCGACCAATACGGCGCGCGCGGCGGCATCGACTTCCCAACCCAAAACGCCCGGCTTGAGCAGAGCCGCGCCGGTTTCGATCGCCTTGATCACCGTATCCCAAGCGCGTCGCAGCTCGGCTGGCAGCTCGGTCTCGCCCTCGCGGCGCACATACCAGACCCGCTGCAGGTCAGAACAGTATTCGTTGTGGCGCACACCCACGTCGATATGGATAAACTGACCTGGCTCGACTCGGATATGCTTTTGGGGCGGCACATGGCCGACCGGTGAATCGGGACCGCAGTTGACGGTTGGGCAGTATTGCCATTCCCACGAGCTGTCGACGCCGCGCTCTTTAAAGCGCTGATGTACGAATTCGGCCAGTTCTGCTTCGCTTACACCCGGGCGAATCTGGGCGCCGAACTCGTCGACGATCTTGTTGGTGATCGCGATCGACTCTTTAATGCGTTCGACTTCGCTGGCGGTCTTGCGAGCGCGCAGGCGCGAGAGCAGCCGTTCGGCGCTAACAAAGCGGCTGGGATAGTCGGTCTTGGCTAGCATTTGCTGCAAGAGCAGAAACATGCCGTAGGTCAGACCGTCGGCGCTGGTATCGTCGAGGCTATAGTTGAGGCCGATCTGACGCGGGGCCAGTCGATCGAGCACAGCGATCAACTGCTCGCTCATATCGGCATCGTAGCCGATGATCTCTTCGAAAATGCCGGTCGAGCGAATATTTTCGACATCGTAGCGGCCCACGATAGCGATCCGTGATCCGTCACGAGCAAAGATAAAGGCCGAATTCCACGAAACGGCTGTACCCACCACCAGATCAACGCCCGGATCGGGGTGCTCGCCTGTCTCGCGCACAAAACACATCCAGCAATCGAGATCGAGTTCTTGAAGCAGCGCTGTGGCTTGGGCTGCTTTTTCCTGTCTAAGCATGCAATGCCTCTTTGCTATTAGGCTCCCTGAAGAATACGCTCAGCCAAAGCACGCGCGTTGGTCCAACACTGCGGCACGCTGATGCCACCGCGATAGTTGGCGAGCAGGTGGAGACCGTGATGAGCGGCTTCCATACGTTCGACGGCTGCGATTCGGCTGAGATGCCCAATAGTATATTGTGGGATGGCCCGTTTTGCAACGAAAACCCGCGCCAAAACAGGATCGCCCTTCGCGCCCACCAGTTCGCGATGATCTGCGACCGCCAGCTCGATCAGCTCTTGCTCTGATAGCTCGGCCTGATGCGGGCGGCGCGCTCCGGCGATAAAGCTGCTCGTCACCAGCATGCCATCGGGCGCACGCCCCGGGAAGAGCGAAGAAGGCCAGAGCACACCAAGCACACGGCGCTTTTCGCGGATGGGGCAGAGCATACCGAAGCCATCGAGCGGATGTTCAACCTGCTCTCGCCGATAAGCGAGGTGTACGATCACTACCGGCGGATAGGGAATGGCGCGCAGAGCGTTGGCGGCGGCATAGTCGAGCTTGCTGACCAGATCGGCCGCTACATCGGCAGGCGTCGAGATCACAACTCGTGGGCTGCTCAACTCGATCTGTTCGCCTTGGCGCTCGACCTGAACCGTCCAAGTGCCGTTCTGTTCCTCAAGCTTTGTAGCGCGGCTATTAAGCCAAGTTATGTCCTCCAATGCCTTGCCCAAGGCTTCGGTCCAAGTCGAAAGGCCGCGCACAAAGTTAAACATCTCGCTTTTGGGGCGCTGCTCGCCTTTGGCTCGTTTAGGGCGTGGGGCAGTTAAAAAGCCTCGTAAGAGACTGCCGCCGCGCTGCTCAGCCTCCCACATGCGCGGGAAGGCGGCTCGAATCGAGAGCTGATCGGGATCGCCTGCGTAGACGCCCGACACAAAAGGATCAACAAACTGCTGAGTGATATCGACGCCGACGCGCCGCGCGAAAAAGGCCGCCACACTTTCATCGCTCGTTGGGGCGCGCGGCATAATCGGCTCAGCGAAGACACGCAGCTTGGCGGCACGCGTGAGCAGGGGGGTGCGAAAGAAGCTGATCGGATCCATGGGCAGCGGCGCAAGTTTGCCATTGCGCAACACATAGCGCTTCGACGAGGTGGGTCGGGCTACAACGCGCTGATCGGCGATGCCCAATTCGCTAAAGTGCTCCCAGAGCTTTGGATCTTTGCTGACGACTGTGTTTGGCCCGCTCTCAAAGAGAAAGCCCTCGCTGCTTCGATCGCTGTTGATCGCGCCGCCGACCCGTTGGCCTGCTTCGAGCAGTAATACCCGTTGACCTGCTTTTTTCAGTTCATAGGCCAGCGTAAGCCCACTGATACCAGCGCCAATAATGATACAATCATATGACATAGGACTGTGCCTCAAAGTTTAAACTGTTTCCTGAGCGGCTTAGATCGTCGAGGAGAACAGCGGTTTATCGCGTAGTGCAGGCAGATAGGCGTCAAGCTCCATACAAATGTTGCGAATAAAGAAGCGACCCTTGGGCGTCACAGTGAGACGATCGGGCTCTACTTCGATGAAGCCTTCTGCTTGATACGAACGAATCCGCTCAAGATCGGCCTGCATTCGTTCAGTCACTATAGTATACGGTAATTCCATATTGCACATAAGGTGGGTTATGGCTCGCTGGCGCTCTTTATCATCGTCGCTGAGCTGGTGGCCACGCACAATCGGCAGCTCGCCTGCCTCGATCGCACGTTGATAGTTGCCGAGTTTGGCATCGTTTTGGCTGTAGCAGCCCGCGAACTCACTGATCGCACTGCAGCCGAAGGCTAACAAGTGCTGGCTCGGTTGAACCGTATAGCCCATAAAGTTGCGATGGAGCCGTTTTTCGCGCATAGCGTGGGTTAATTCGTCGTTTTCACGCGCGAAGTGATCCATACCGATCCACTGGTAGCCCGCCGCTTGAAAGGCTTCGATCGCCTGGCAGAAGAGGCTGAACTTCTCTTCGGTGCTGGGCATCACGCTGATATCGACCTGCTTTTGATTGGGACGCGAGCGCGGCAGATGGGCGTAGCTGTAGCAGGCCACACGGTCTGGGCCGAGTTTGAGCACACACTCAAGCGTATTAGCAAAGGTTTGTTGGTTCTGGAAGGGCAGGCCGTAGATCAGATCGAGGTTGATGCTCTTGAAGCCGTATTCACGACAAGCCCAAAAGAGCAGCTCGGTTTGTTCGCGCGGCTGAATGCGGCCGATCGCGCGTTGAACCTCGGGGTCGATATCTTGCACACCAAGGCTGATACGATTGAAGCCGAGCTGGCGCAAATGGTGCATCTGCTGAGCCGTGCCGATGCGCGGGTCGACTTCGATCGAGATCTCGGCCTCGGGCAGCAGCTCGAAGCGTCGGCTAAGCAACTCAAACAGGCGGTTCATCTGCTCGTTGCTGAGAAAATTGGGCGTGCCGCCGCCCCAGTGAAGCTGAATCGCTTTGCGACGCGTGCCAAGACGTTCGCTTACCAGCGTAATCTCGCGTTCGAGGCAGTCGAGATAGCGGTCAACAACGTGGCTATGGCGGGTCACTGTTGCGTTGCAGCCGCAGTAGTAACAGCGCTCGGCGCAGAAGGGCAGGTGGACATAGAGTGAGATCGGTTCGTTGGGCGATTGGGCGAGTTGATCGAGCGCTTGGAAGAAGTGTTGGCTGGTGAAGCTGTTTTGCCAGTTTGGAACAGGAGGATAACTGGTGTAGCGTGGTCCGGGGCGGTTATAACGTGCCAATAAACTATAGTCGATCGGTAGTGCTGTCATAGAGTTCTATATCTCAAATAAGCTGATGGTGCTATCGAATACTGCAAAATATGCTTTATAGTAAATCTATCACTTTCACCTCATACAGTCGGTACCGATCTCTCTACAGTGCGTTGTTTTTTCGCAACGTAATGGAATTTTCTCTCTTCTAAAGCGCTTTGTATAGCGGGTGGTCGAACAAACAATGAGCGATTCATACGAGATACGTTCAGCTCGGGCAGAGGATGCCGTCGCTTTGGGCGGCCTGTTACAACGAGTCTTTCGAGCCACCTATGGCTCGCGCATTCCCGATCAGATCCTAGAATCTTATCTGAAACGTGTCTTTGGTGCTGCCCAAGTCGCTGTCGAGATCGCTCAAACTCCCCAGTTTCATCTCGTAGCTAGTTTTGAGGGCTGCATTGTAGGAGCGGCTAAGTTGGCCCTCGGCTCTCCCGAAGGCCATGCATTACCTAACAGCGTCGAGCTAGCGCGGCTCTACGTCGATCCGATCTGGCATGGCAAAGGGGTGGCCCAAGCGCTGCTTATGAAAACATATGACCAATGTAGGAAATTTGGTTTCAAGAACATCTGGCTGTGCGCTTGGGAAGAGAATCGGCGCGCTCTGGCTTTTTATCAAAAACATGGTTTTGAAGCCTTTGGCACTATGCCCGTGTTTGTTGATACGGTTCGGTTCGAAGATATCCTATTGCGAAGGAGCATCTGATGATTAACGACCCAGTTTTAGTAAATGATTGGCATCCAGTAGCCGAGATCGCTCAGTTCGAACGCCAACCGATTATTGCGACCCGCCTGTTGGGCGAAGATCTGGTGCTGTGGCGCGACGGTGATACCTATCATGTTTGGCAAGATCTCTGTATTCATCGCGGCGCAAAGCTTTCGCTCGGCAAAATCGTCGACGAGAAGCTGATGTGTCCTTACCATGGTTGGCGCTACAATAGCGAAGGACGTTGTGTGCATATGCCCGCCCACCCAAACCAAACACCACCAGCTAAGGCTCAAGTCAAGCGCTACCATGCTCGCGAGCGCTACGGCCTGTTGTGGGCCTGTTTGGGCGAGCCTACCCGCGATATTCCGCCCTTTCCCGAATGGGATCAGCCCGGCTTTGTGGGCGCGGTCTGTGGCCCCTTTGAGCATATCAAAGCCAACGGCCCGCGTCTGATCGAAAACTATCTCGATGCGGCCCACTTCCCCTTCGTACACGGTGGGGTTTTGGGCGACCCCTCCATGCCCGAGCTGGGCGAATTCGAGGCCTGGATCGATGAAAACGGTGTTTCGTCTGACCCGATCGAGGTCTATCAGCCCGACCCCTATGGCGGCTCAGCGGGCAAAGTGACCTACACCTACCACGCATTTCGTCCCTTAACGGCTCACTTCACCAAGCATATGCCCACCGCCACCAACGGTATGATCTTAACGATCACCCCCCACGACGAGCTGGATAGCACGGCTTGGTTTATTGTGGCTACCACAGCCCGCAATGATAGCGCCGCGCTCAAGGTCGAGTACACTCCCCGTATCGCCGCGATCTTTGAAGAAGACCGTGCGATCGTCGAATCGCAGCGCCCCGAGCTGCTGCCGCTCGATTTGCAGGCCGAGCTCCATCTGCGCTCGGATCGGGTAGCTATCGCCTATCGCAAATGGCTGCGACAGTTGGGACTCAGTTTCGGAACGGCCTAGACTTGTTGAGGAACAATGATGTTTGACGCCTATCTGGAAGGTTGGAAGCTTGAGGTCGATGGAGAGCCTTTTGAGACCCATTCAAGCAAGCTTTTGCCCGTTCGTCATCAGGGGCGCCCAGCTCTTTTGAAGCTGCCCACAGTTGATGAAGAGCGCCAAGCTGGTCAACTGATGTTTTGGTGGCAAGGCCAAGGGGCAGCCCAAGTCTACGAATTCGATCAAAGCAGCGGCGCGATCGTACTAGAACGTCTGTCGACCGAACCATCGTTGAAGCAGATGGCCTTGAACGGACGCGACGACGAAGCGATGCGCATTCTGTGCCAAGCCGCTGTCAAACTGCATAACAAGCCCGCTCAAAACCTGCCCCCGCTCTTCACACTCGAGCGCTGGTTCCAAGCCTTAGCGCCTATGGCGGCCCGCCACGGCGGCATGCTGCGTTATGGGGCGCGTTTGGCCGAGCGCCTGTTGGCCGACCAGCGCGATATAGTGGTGTTGCATGGCGATCTACACCACGAAAACCTGCTTTGGAGCGAGCAGCGCGGCTGGCTGTTGATCGACCCCAAGGGTCTGTACGGCGAACGCACCTTCGACTATATCAACTTGTTGCGCAACCCGCAGTTTGAGCTTGCCGGCCAGCCCGCTCGTTTCGCCCATCAGAGTTGGCTGATCGCCCAAGAGGCCGGCCTCGATCGACGCCGTCTGCTCGAATGGACGGTGGCGTTTACTTGTCTTTCGGCGGCTTGGTACTTCGAGTCGGAGAATGCCGACCATGGCGGCGATGAAGACCTGATCTTCGCGCACCTAGCCGCCATGGAACTGGAGAAAATGGGCTAGAAGCTCAGCTTTCGCTAGCGCGAAGAGGAACGTTTGCAGTGTGGGATCTCGTGCCCTGATGCGAGATCCCACGATTTAGAGGAAGCATGAGTTTTGAGCTATATCTGACCCAATGGCAGCTCGAAGTCGATGGCGCGGGCTTTCAAACCCATTCGAGCAGCCTGTTGCCGGTTCGTCATCAAGGACGCCCAGCGCTTTTGAAGCTGCCCCACGCTCACGCTGTTGAAGAGCGCCAAGCTGCTCAGCTAATGGTTTGGTGGCATGGCCAAGGTGCAGCCGAGGTCTACGCCTTCGAGCAAGCTAGCGGCGCGATTGTGCTGGAGCGCTTGTCGAGTGAGCCATCCTTGAAAGCCATGGCGCTCAGTGGGCGCGACGATGAAGCGACTCGTATTCTCTGCCGAGCGGCCGCGAAGCTACATAACAAAGCCGCCCACGACCTTCCACCGCTCTTTAGCCTTGAACGCTGGTTTCGTGCTTTGGGGCCTATGGCAGCCCGTTACGGCGGCATTTTGCGGGAAGGGGCGAGCGTAGCTGAGCGCTTGTTGACCGACCAGCGCGACGTAGTGGTGTTGCACGGCGATCTGCACCACGAAAACCTGCTCTGGAGCGAGCAACGCGGCTGGCTTGCGATCGACCCGAAAGGTTTGTATGGCGAACGCAGCTACGACTATGCCAACATGCTGCGCGATCCCGATTTTGAACTGGCGGCTCAACCGCGCCGTTTCGCTCGGCAAAGCTGGCTGATCGCCCAAGAAGCTGGTATCGAGCATCGACGCCTCTTAGAGTGGACGCTGGCGCTCACCTGCCTTTCGGCGGCTTGGTATTTGGAGGAAAATGATCCTAGCCGCGACCGCGACAAAGACCTGATCTTGGCCCACTTAGCCGCCATTGAGTTGGAGAACATAGGCTAGAAGCATGTTTGGGTAGCTGTAACAGCATCGGGCGCCGTTGAGGGGCGGCCTGTTGGTAGCCGTAGGCGGACGCGCCAAGGACCGCATGCAGGCTAGCGACTTTAACGCCAGAGCGATAAACAACTTCACAACCCCTCCCGAGTGCTCAGGAGGGGTTGTGAATTTAGTTTAGCTAAACAGCACTTTGTCGAGATAGGCGTTGCGGAACTTGCCTTGGGGGTCGAAACGCTGGCAGAGCGCCAAGAAGTCACCCAGTTTCGGATAGAAGGAGCGGATGCGTTCGGGGGCCATGGTAAAGGTCTTGCCCCAGTGCGGGCGGCATTCAAAGGGCTCTAAGGCGGCCTCGATCAAGGGCAGGCGCGCTTTAACGCCATCCCAATCGCGCTTCCAAGTGAAGTGGAAGCCAACCATGGGCTGCTGATAGGCCGTGCTCATCCAGAGATTGTCGGCAGCTACCGTGCGGATTTCGGAGATCAGCAGCACCGGGCGGATCTGCTCGCCAAGCGCGTTGATGGCTTTGTAAGCCTCGACGGCGTACTTGCGCGGCACAAAGTATTCGCTCTGGATCTCGGCGCCCACGCTCGGGGTCTGGTCGATGCGGAAGTGGGGCAGGCGCTCGTGCCAGGGGCCGGGGATACCGCGTTGGGGCGTCACCGAGACGGCGGCGGCATCATCGACGGGATGGCGCTGCTGCTGGGCCAGCGTCGCACCATAGAAGGTCGGCTCGATCGGCTGGCCTTCGCTGCTGCTCAGGCGATGCTTCAACCAAACTTGCTTGACATAATCTGGGTGCCAGTCGCTAAATAGGCTAACACTATAGGCGCTGCTTTCGATGGCGTCGAAGTTGGCGTACAGCTCCGAAAGCGGCAAACGGTCGTAGACATCTTGCTGAACCGAGAAGCTCGGCTGCAGTTCGAGCGTCATTTTGGTGATGATACCGAGCGCACCCAAATGCACCACAACGCCGTTGAAGATGTCGGGGTTGCCCTCGCGCGAGAGCGAGACAAGCTCGCCTGTGCCGCTCACAAACTCGATAGCCGTGACGCCAACGGCGAGGTTGCCGTTGTTATCGCCCGAGCCGTGGGTCGCTGTAGCGACCGAGCCGACCACCGAGATATGTGGTAAGGATGCCAAGTTGTGCAGTGCAAAGCCCTGCGCTTCGATCAACGGGCAGAGCTGGCCGTAGGTCAGACCAGCCCCGAAGGTCACTTGCTTGCGCTCGCGGTCGAAGCTGGTCTCTATGTTCAACTTGCTGAGCGAAACTTGCTGACTGCTTGTATCGGCGATATCGTTAAAAGAGTGGCGCGAGCCGAGCGCTTTGAGCTTGTCGCTCTTAACGACGAGTTCCTGAAGCTCTTCGATACTTTCGGGGTATTGAATGCCCCGAGCCTGATAGGTGTAGTTGCCGGCCCAATTCTGGCGTTGTTCGGACATATGCAAGCTCCTCTTCGTTGAGCTGGGATGCGGTTATTCAACTGTGAGATCGCGTTTCATACAGATACGACGCTGGATCGGTAAACCCGCTTCGGCTTCTGTCCGACGAATCGCCTGTAGGTCGGGGCTGAGCTGCTCGTCGTTGAGTTTGACAAAACCGAGCCGCGCGTAGTAAGGCCCGTTCCAAGCTAGGTCCTCGAAGGTACTGAGAGTCAGGGCACTCGCTCCATGCTGTTTGCTCCATTCGGCGATCGCTTCGATCAGACGTCGACCAAGCCCGCGCCGCCCGTAGCGTGGGTCGATATCGAGCTCGTGCAGATGCACGCCGATATCGATCGGGCGAAAGATCGCAAAGCCAATCGCTTGGTCTGCTTGATCGACGATCACCCAAACCAGCTCGTGTTCGAGATCGACCTCTTGCGAGACCGGATCGTCGTCGCTAAGATAGCTGTAGGCTGTGTTGCGAAAAAGGCTAGCTGCTGCGCGCTCGATCTCGGGCAAGCGCGGCAGGTCACGCTGCTCGGCAGGCCGAATCGTATAGATCTCGTCTGACATATCGCTTCCTTGGGCGAGTTTTACGAGGCGTCTTTCTGTATGCTGCCATCATAGCACAAGCGGCGGATTTTGTGATTGGGAGCCGATTTGCAAAAAAATCGAAAAACTGCTAATCTATATTTTGTGCGACGGAAACGAGCACAATGATCGTAACGAGTGATAACAACGACTTGCAAACTTTCGCAATTTGTGTTACACTTTGCGGCGTCATGCGGGAGTGGCTCAGTTGGTAGAGCGGCACCTTGCCAAGGTGCAGGTCGCGGGTTCGAACCCCGTCTCCCGCTCCATTTTAACAATCAGGTACCAAAAGCGAAGCGCGCAGAGAGAGAGAATGCGGGAGTGGCTCAGTTGGTAGAGCGGCACCTTGCCAAGGTGCAGGTCGCGGG
>CALGUG010000064.1 GCA_937902315.1 uncultured Chloroflexales bacterium | reverse complement strand
TGCTCTCAAGGATACTCCCGCGATGCTATGCGAACGATCGCCTGTTGCTGCCGACTCGACTTTTGGGTAATGCCATAGCTCCCGCATTGCGGCAGAAGGGAGCGCGACGCAACCCGCTCAACGGGCTGTCCCTCACACTGCGTGCTAAACCAGAGAAAGAATACAAACAGAGTCAGCTCCATTCTGCCGAAGGCCAAAACTGAAAGCGATCTGGCGAGTTTGCTTTTAGCTTATGGGGAACAGGTTGATAAAGATCGTCGCTAGCCCCAAGAAGCAGGTATAGCCTGTTACATCTGTGAACGTCGTTACGATCACACCCGATGCGAGCGCGGGGTCGGCCCCGATGCGGCGTAAGATCAGCGGCACCATTGTGCCCGCGAAGGCTGCCGCCACCATGTTGGTCAACATCGCCACACCCGCGATCACCCCCAGAATGGGCACCCCTTTCCAGATCAGGCCGACCAGACCGATCAGCGCACCGAAGCAGATGCCATTGATCAGGCCGACCAGCAGTTCGTGGCTGAGTGCGCTCCAACTATCGCGCAGCGAGATCTCGCCGAGCGCGATGCTGCGCACGATCAGCGTGAGAGTCTGAATGCCTGCATTGCCCGCCATACCAGCGATAATCGGCATAAAGACCGCCAATACCGCTACTTTCTGCACGGTTCCTTCAAACTGGCTTACAACCGCACCGGCCAAGAGCGCGGTGGGTAGGTTGACGAGCAACCAGGTTAGACGGCGACGGGCGGTCGCCAAGACCGATTCATCGACATGTTCTTCGGCGTCCAAACCCGCTAGGTGATAAATGTCTTCGGTCGCCTCTTCTTGAATAACATCGATCACGTCGTCGGCGGTGATCGCACCCACTAAGCGCCCTTCGGAATCGACGGTTGGCAGCGATAAGAGGCCGTAGCGCGAGAAGATCCTGGCCGCTTCCTCTTGGTCGGCATCGACCGAGACGCTGATTACATCGCGGTGCATGATCTCGCCCAGCGTAAGGTTTAGATCGGCTGTCACCAATTGGCGCAAGCTGACCACGCCGACCAGCTTATCATCATCGTCGGTCACATAGAGGTAATAGCTGAGATCTTCGATCGGTTGAATATTGCGCAAGAGGCTGAGCACATGCCCGACCGTTGCTTGGGTGCGCAACTTGACCACATGGGGTGTCATCAAGCCGCCGGCGCTCTCGTCTTCGTACTTCAAAAGCTCCTTGACCTCGTTGGCATCTTCCATCTGCTCTAGCGCAGCCGATGCCTGATCGGGCGGCAACTCGGCCAACATGTCGGCAGCGTCGTCTGGTTCCATCTCATCGAGAATCTCAGAGAGCTCGTCACTTGGTAGATCAGCAACAAGTTCGACTTGGTCATCGCTATCGAGATACGAAAGCACATCAGCTGCATCTTCGCTTTCGAGTTCGGCAAATACAGCTCGTTGCTGCTCGATATCAAGTTCTTCTAAGACTTCGGCGCCATCGGCTGGGTGTAGGGTTGTGAGCAGTATCGCAATGCGTTCAGGAGGGAGGGCTTTGATACGCTCGGCTATCACACTAGGGTCACCGCCCTCAAGTAAGTTGTGCAAGTCCTTCTCTAATTCTCGAGAGAGCCGAATCATAAGCACTCCTTTCGCACAAAGACATGCTACTACCAGCGATACAGCTGCTAGAAATACATCACAATCAATCGGACGGACGCCGTATCATACCATAAGGATGCGAGTGTTTTTGTGATCTCTAAGCCATAGAGTTGGCTTAGACCAAACTCTTTTGGTAATTTGGAGATAAAGGCGAACCCCAAAGAAGGCCGCTGCGCTCTTATGAATGGGAGATCTAGAGCGTGCGTTGGATACAAGCTGTGACCTTTGCAGCGATCTTCTCCAAGCGCTTGGAGAAAATCCACTTTTGAGAGATCTGTTAATGCTCTGACTCTAAGCTTGAGGTTCTACTTATAAGATATAATAAAATCTAATAATTCAGGAATATGGTATTATTTGTGAGTCAAAGAATCTGATTGTGGAGTCATTGCGGAGTCAGCCATCAGTCAATAGCTTCATTTATGCTAAACTTCCCGTCCATTTTGACGGGCGATTTCATAACTGAGTATCCTGATGATTTAGGCTAGAGATTGTTGTTAAACGTCAGTTTTCTTTCCCATCTTACGATGTCTGTTGTGTACTTTTAGTGCATGAATAGATCTGCTCATTCATTTAGAGGCCGAAAACCCTTTACTAGTAAGTGAATAGTATATGGGCCTGCTAAACGACTATATTTCCATAGGCTGGCAGCAACACTTACAGATTCATCGTATAGTGCTTGTTGACCAGTGGTTTCGGTCCCTAGAAAAAGTACAGATCTCCTTTTTGCCTCCTCAGGTTGTGAAACCTCGTTTACATGCGCTCTCCGAAATAATTATCGATAAGTTGTTTGCGCAACACTGGAGTCAAGAAGGACTTGAAGAGTTGGGTAGTAGTTTAGTCCATATCGGCTATAACGCACCCGAGATCCTCGAGGCGACGAATACGGTCTGGTTATCGTTTATCGAACAGTACACCAATCGAAGTGACCAGCCCATGTTCCTTCGACGCCTGCTCATGCTTTTAAACGCACTTGCTGTCGGTTTCTGCCGCTTCCAAAAAGCAGAGATCCAGCCGATTGTTGCTCGACGTTCCTCTACAAGTTATGAACAGCTCTTTCGAAGCGACCTTGCCCTCTATAAAACTTTCAACGCTATAGACGTCGGCCTCTGTTTCGCCGATTTTGCTGGCCATATTACGCTAGCAAACCGGGCCTTTCAAAAGATGTTTGGCTACAGCGAAGAAGAATTGTATGGCACCTCCCTTGCGTGGTTCTCTCATCCCGAAGATCTCACAGTGACAAGTGCTTTATTTGACAAACTTCGATCGCAAGAGCTACTGCATCAACAGTTTGAGAAGCGCTATTTTCGACGGGATGGAAGTATCTTTTGGGCGCGCTTGAATGTAACGAAGCTGAGCGATGTTGAAGGCTGGGAGCCTTTTATTTTAGGTATTTTCGAAGATATCACGCTTCAAAAGCAGAAAGAAGTCGCCTTTGAAGAGCTGAAGCGCACGGTCGCCACCTTACGTGAACGCGAGCGCGTCAGTCTTGCGCGCGACCTACACGATGGTCCAGTTCAAGATCTTCTCGCTGTCAACTATCAGATCCAAGCTCTGTTAAAGCTTATAGCTCAACAATCTTGCCATAGTCCACATACCCCAGAGCTGGCTAACTTAGAACGGGAGCTTAGCCAGATCTCGAACTATGTAGTGGGTAGCGTCTCACAGTTACGGGCTTTTATCGGCGAGTTACGGCCCGCTGGTCTGTTGGAGCTAGGCCTTCCTGCTGCGATCGAAGGCTTTGTCAATCAGCTCGAACAAAGCTATCCTCTTGATCTACCGACGATCATTTTAGAGCTTGATGAGGGCGCTGTAGACTTACCCGAGCCGATCGCTATCAATCTCTTTCACGTGCTTCAAGAAGCCTTGCGCAATGCTGTTTACCACGCTCAAGCTAGCCGTATTGTAGTTAGCTTAAAGCTAGAACCTACGAGTATTTGTGTAATGATTAGTGATGATGGCAAGGGCTTTGCGGTTCCTTCTGATATGAGCGATTTGATCCACAACAACCATTTCGGTTTGGCAGGTATGTTTGAACGCATTCACACCATTAATGGTCGTTATGAGATCGTCTCTCAGCCGTCTCAAGGTACAGTCGTTAAGGTATGGGTAGCCCTAGAGCCTGGCAAACCGCTCTGAGCATACGCATAACGAGCGCTGTAGCGATAGCTCGAACGCTTAGTTAGGATCTTAGTTTCAATCATTCCATTGATGAGGCTGTTATGTTGCCTATTATTCGAATTGTGGTGGCAGATGACCACCCCTTTGTACGCGAAGGAATTCGTGTAACGCTCGAAAAGGTTGCAGAATTTAGAGTGCTGGCCGAAGTAAGTAATAATTATGAAGTTCAGAATTTCTGTCAGAAGCTACAACCTGAGGTTCTGCTGCTTGATTTGAATATGCCCGGGCCACCTGTAGTCGATACAATTGCGCGTTTGCATAGTCAATGCCCTAATATGCGGATCATTATTTTGACTGCGACCGATGATCCTGTCTATGTGCGAACGCTGCGCAAAATCGGCATCAACGCCTATCTTTTGAAAGAAGAGATGCCTCGAACGGTCGTAACGGTTATTTTTGAGGTAGTGCGGGCTGGTAAGAACGATTTTCTGACACGAGCCCAGGTGTCGACCACAAACTACGAGCGATTAACGCCGTCGATCAAAAATCCGCTTACACCGCGAGAGATGGGCGTATTACAACATGTGGTGGTAGGCAAAACAAACTCAGAGATCGGTGCAGCACTAGGCATTAGCGAGAAGACCGTCGAAAAGCATTTGGGCGAGATCTTTTCGAAACTTGATGTTACCACGCGCGTTGAGGCGGCCGTCTGGGCAGTACGCTCTGGTTTAGCTTAAATGCAGGGCATACGTGGCAATGTAAAGGCGAAAAGTGTGCCTGACTCGGGCGAACTTGTAGCCCAGATCCGCCCGCCGTGCTGCTCGACAATCGCTTTGGCGAGGCTTAAACCTAGGCCGTTGCCTGCTATGTGTTGGGCTTGTTTGCCGCGATAGAGTGGCTCAAACACATGCATCAATTCGTCGGGGCTAAGACTCACGCCCGAATTGAAGATGCGAACAGTTAGTTCAACAGCAAATACCTCGACAGATAAACTAATGGTTGCGCCCTGTGGACTGTATTTGGTAGCGTTATCTAAGAGGAGGGTGAATACTCGCCATAAGCCTTCTTCGCAACCTGTAATCGTTGGCAAGAAACTAGGTAACGCTACGCAAAGACGCTGTTGGCGGCGATTAAATTCACCATACAAGGCACTAACCACCATATCTATGAGGTTGTCGAGCTGAATGCTGCTGGTTGAAGCTAGTGCTTCGTGTCGCTTCTGACTCACCTCATATACCTGCTTCATAAATACCAAAAGTTCGCTATTGATTCGAACAAGTTGACTGAGCAAGAGCGATTGGTGGGCCGAGAGCAATCCGACATCGGGGATCTGGCGAATGACATCTTGCATGCTCTCGAGAGAGCGCTGTACTTGAAGCGAGAGTGTCGCCAGAACATCCTCGCTGGGATTGCGCGTTGCGGAGATCGGCGTGCCTAGCTGAACGCTATCGTGATGCAGACTAGGATTGTTGGTGTTTAGAGCAGAAGTGCTGTCGTTCACAGAAATGGATTGGTATTGAGACGTACTGCGCGGCCGATTCATGCGCGTTCTCCTACCCGGTCTTCTCAACGTCTACGTGTCTGCATAGTAAGCTGGTATTCATACAAGGATATTACCAAAATATGTCTTTTTTCTCATTCCAAGGCGGATAAAACTACGTTTATGGGTGTAGATGTATAGCTGCAATCGCTGTCGTACTCGTTGGAGTGACAGCGATCATTTTTGTGCCTTTTTGAGGGCTGGAGTGTCACTATTCGAACGAATGAACGGTTACATGTAGGCCAGATCGAACAAAGAGTTAGATTCTAAAAATAAGAGTGCAAATGTTGTGTTGAGGATCGCTCAGTATGAACAAACTTTAGATACAAATAGTTTTGATAACAGATCAAAAGCTTCTTCCAAACCTTGATATAGATTTGGAAGAACCTGAAAGTAATAGTTATGCTCTCTTTGTTATATCAGCGCATATTATGTTTGCGAACCTATATGCTCTCTTGGATGGCGAGCGTCTCGAGTGCTTTGCACGGGATGATGATGCTCATAACGCCCCATCATTATTATGTAGAGGGTTTCAAACTTGTTCATAGTTCTCTTCCTGTTATTGGTTATCTCTTTTTAGGTCTAGGCTGTTTTCTGCTTTTCACGATTAGTATCAATCCGATCAGATGGCGTATAGCGCTCGCCCATATAGGGATAGCGATCTTGTTTGTATTTGTTGCTATCAGCTTCGCTATTGTAGGGCAGTGGAGTAGTTCGAGTATTTTCATTGTCTTTGCGTTGTGTGTGTTAGGGGCGGGTTTTATTTCGCTCAAACAGCTTACGCTCAATAAGCAACAGACAGTTAGTATTCAGGGCGATCTGTTTGTGGCGCTGTTGGCTCTGCTTGCGGCCTGCCAAGGTTGGTTTTTGATCGTCTCTCGGCTACAAATCGGCTCTAACTTGGCGCTACTTTACCTCTTGTTTGGCCTGCTCTATATCGTTGGTGGCAGCCTTTTGCTATGGGCACAGCTCTCTCGTCGGATTCAGCGCAGACATTTCGAGATTATTCACTTTAGTCTGTGCGGTCTGTTTATGACCTATCTATGTTTTAGCTGGTTGACCACAGGTATCAACGGTTTTATGGTTTTTCAAGGCGCCAGCGTGTTGATCATGTGTCTATTGACGAAGATTGGACCGTTGGTCGATAAACGAGAGCCCAATAGCTTGCGGGTGCGCCTCGGCGTTATTCTTCCAAGTGTAGCTATCTTGCCCCTTACAGTCGTTGTAGGTCTGTTGTGCGACCGTATGGAGCTTCTGGCGCTTGAGGAAGCGAAATTAGCTCAGCGCATGCAGTCGACACAGTATGCGCAGCAGATCGAAAAAAATACCCATAAGCGCTTCGATCGCTTTATGTATATGGCCCAGCAGATATCGCATGGGCGCGATAATCCTCGCTTGCAGCAGCAGATCTTGTTGAATTTTGGCAACGATGAGCCCTATCTGTTGGAGTGCGCTCTCTATGATGAACAGGGCCAAGAAAGGCTCAGCTTGACCTTTCAACAAGGACCAGCCCCCTATCATCAAAGCATGTTCGATCAGCTTAGGAGCTTGTATGATGCCGAGCAGGTTAAGTTTCGCTTTATCCCCCAGAGCGATGGAAGCAAAGGACATGTTGTTTTGGCGGCGGCGATTGAAGAGGCGCTGACATTCTCTGGAATGGTCGCCTGTAGTTTTGACCAGCTCTTTTTAGAGACGATGGTCAAACAAATCACTCCAGAAGCCTCTCAACGGGTGGCGATTTTGAACGAAGAAGGCCAAGAGCTGATCGGCTATCGAGGTGAGCGCTTCATCTTCTATCCTGAGAGCTTGGCGAGTGATCGATCGTTTCGTTTTGTGTTGCAAGTTGATGGTCTCGTTCAGCTCGAGAGCATAGGTGAGCAAGAGCTGATCACGGTCTATAAACATATGCCCATGTTCCAATGGCAAATGGTGACCCAGTATCCGGTCGATGAGACCTTGCAACCTATACGCCACCTGCGCCAGACCATGTTGTGGTTGTTATTGCTGTTGGCTTTGATCGCTATGATCGGTGGCATGGTACTGGCCGCTTATTTGACAAAGCCGCTGCATATGTTGATGTACGCCGTCGACGAGTTTGGACATGGCCGCAAGGACGCGCCCTTGCCGAAGGGCAATGTCGCCGAGATCGCGCACTTGAGCGAGATCTTTGCATCGATGCGCGCCCAGCTTATTAAGGCGGCTGAAGAGCGCGAACAGGCTATTCAAATGCGCGATCTCTTCTTTTCGGTTGCGGCTCACGAGCTGAAGACGCCCTTGACCTCGTTGATCGGCCAAGCCGAGCTGTTGCAGCGACGGGCGCGACGTGATACGGGCTTGTTGGAACGTTATGCCCAGTCGATAAATGTGATCGTCGCTCAGGCCTTCAGGCTCAACCGTATGGTGACGGCGCTGCTGGATATCTCGCGTTTGCAGCATGGCCGACTCGTACTCGATAACGAGCTGCTCGATCTTCAAGCTTTGATTGTGCAGGTGCTTGAAGAGGTGCGACCGACTCTATCGAAACATACGATTGTTTCTCACAGCGATACGCCCGAGATAATGGTCTATGGAGATGTCTTGCGTCTGGAACAGGTGATACAAAACCTGATCAATAATGCCGTTAAGTATAGTCCGAACGGTGGGACGATCTATGTGTCGCTTCTGCGGCAGGGCGATAACATTGAGGTTCAGGTGCGCGATGAGGGTATCGGAATTGCGGCCAAGGATCAGCCACATCTGTTCGAGCGCTTCTTTCGGGCTCATACAAGCCAGTATAGTTCGATCTTTGGCATGGGGATCGGTCTGTATGTGGTGAAAGAGATCGTGAACTTGCTCCAAGGCACGATCGAGGTCGAGAGTGTTGAGGGACAGGGGAGCACGTTTATTGTACGTCTCCCCCTTGTGAAGAACATCCCAGTTGAAAAAGATCAAGCTTTGACGGCCACTTGATTGGGCTTGGTGCGGTGTCGGATGTTATCGAGCATAGCGAGGCCGACAGTTGAGACAAGGCCGAGCACGCCGCAGATCAGCCAAGGAAATTGCAGCCACTGGATCGAGTGAGCGATGTCGTACATCCAACTGCCAAGGCCGTTGCCCAAGCTGCCGCCTACTGCCAGCGAGAGCATATTGACGCCGAAATAGGCACCTACAGCGCTGGGCGATGCCATTTCTGCGGTAACGGTCTGTTGGGTCGGAGAGATCAACATGCCGCCGATCGAATAGATGGCGATGCAGGTGAGGAAGAACCAGATATTTGTGGCGAACATGATGAATGCGAGGCCCGCGCTCATAACTCCCATGCCGATCCATAGGATGGTGAGGGGTTGAAACCAGCGTCCGAGGATGCGTACTAGCGGGTATTGCAACACCACGATCAGGCCCGAGTTGAGGGCGTACATCCAACCTACGCTATCGCTGGTGCCCGTCAGATCGGTGGCAACCAAGGGCAGCGTGATGTTGATCTGGGCCCAGAGGAACCAGAAGCCGATCAAGAGAATGGTGAAGATGATGAAATGGCGATCGTGGAAGGCGAGATTGATGCCAGCTACCATACTGCCGTCGCTCGAGGCAGCAGCCACTTTGGGCAGCATGGTGACCATCAGGAAGTAGTTTATGAAGAAGCAGCCTCCGGCACACAAGCAGACGAAAGAGAAGTCGGTTTTGAGCAATGCCGTGCCAACCAGCGGGCCAACGGTCATCCCTAATCCACCGACAACGCCAACAAGGCTATAGAAGCTGGCGCGGTTTTCGGTTGTGGTAAAAGCTGCGATCGCGGCACTGCGAGGCGCTTCAAAGAGCGCGCCGCCAAGCGCTGCCAAGACGCAGGATCCCATTAAAAGCCAGAAGTTGTCGGCCCAGGCCATCGCCGTGAAGCCGATGGCGCGCAAGAATAGGCCGTTGCAGATCAGCGATTTTGGGCCGATGCGGTCAGACAGCATGCCGCCGAATACGGCAAGGCCTTGTTGAGTGAACTGACGAACTGCTAAGACGATACCGATCGCACTGGCTGCCCAGCCTAGTCCATTGACATAATGGACCGAGATCAGTGGGATGACCATAAAGAAGCCGCCCCACATAAAAAATGTTGTGATGAGTGTGATGATAAGGCCCCGTTTACGCTCGCTTGGCGTTAACTCCATGGGTGGCCTCCTTGGGTCTAGGTAAGTAAGGTTCGTTCGGCCATTATAGTACAGGCGGGGAGCTCTCCGGTTTGATCTCTGCACTTTCGTCCGATCGAAAGCGGCTGTGGGCCGTGCAGAAAACAAAGCGCCTTGAAATATTTCCCGTTCTGATGCGGTATCTTTCAAGGCTTATTTGTAGGCGCTCGCAAAAAATAGGCCGGAAGTCGTAGAGCCTTGACCGAGCGACAGCCAGCACATTTCACTCGTGTTGAGTCGCCCAAACCCGCTGGTGCTGATCAAGCCTCTGACCTACTTTGCTTTGGCGAAGAGGCTGCTAGCCCTCATTCGGCTGCTAGCGCGTCCGCCTTCGGCTATCAACATCCTTTCCAACAAATGGCGGCTCTAGCTGCGCGCGCATGGAAAGCCTTCGGAATCGAGGAGAAACTAATAGACACGCTGCGGCGTCTAATCCGCTGGAATATTTCGCAGCTTCGACCTGAGCTGGGCCGCAGCTTGTTGTGGTGAGACCACGCTTCGCAGCCAAGCCTCACCACCCTTCGTCGATCGCGCTGGTCGGGCGTGGAATCGCTGAGCGCTTCGCTGAGCTTGGGCCCTCAGCCTTTCAGCCGCCTGCCTTGGGGCATAACAACCAAGGCGACTGCGATAATGGTGATAAGCATCCCGAGCAGGGCCAGCGGACTTAGGCGCTCGTTGAAGAGAATGAAGGCTTCGAGAGCGGTTGCAGGCGGCACAAGGTAGTAGAGACTCGAGACACGTGCCGCCGAGTTGCGGCTGATCAGCCACATCAATAGCAGGATGGCTCCGATCGAGAGCGCAATCACTAACCAGAGCATGGCGAAGATCAGTTCGTTTGTCCAAGTGATCTGACGGGTTTCAAACAGCAGTGCGAAGATCCACATGGCGAGACCGGCTGCGATGTATTGAATTGTGGTGCCAGGCACAAGCTGCATGGTGCTGCAGAAGCGGCGTTGGTAGAGATTGCCGAAGCTGGTGCCGAACAGGGCGATGATGGCGGCGGCCAGAGCGGCGGCGCTTAGGCCTTGCTCGGGGGCCGTGATTTTTTCGCCCACCACCAACGCTACGCCGATAAAGCCCAGAATGAAACCGATCCACTGGCGGCCTACTACTTTTTCGCCCAGAAAGGGCTGCGAGAGCAGTGCCGCGACGATGGGCTGCAGACCAACCACCAATGAGGTCATGCCCGAGGGCATGCCGAGCGCGATGGCCGAAAACACTCCGCCCAGGTAGACCGCGTGGATCAAGAGGCCAGAGATGGCGATATGGGCGATTTCGCGTGGGTTGCGCGGCCAACTGGCGCGTAGTAGGGCGCACAGCAGAAAACAGATCACGATGACGATCGAGAAGCGAACCGCTAAAAAGGTGAACGGCTCGATGGAGGGCAGGCCGTATTTGGCGCCGATAAAACCTGTGCTCCAAAGAAAAACAAAGATGCCCGGGGCGGCTTTGGCAAACCATTGACCGCGCGATTCGGGCGCGCTGTGAGAGTGCGTCATAGTCGAGATACTCGTATGGCTAGAAGGATGATGCTTAATTGTACTCGATCAGACGCGAGTCAGCGCATTAGGGCAGCAGGTCGCGCGCCAGTTGGAGGCGCGAACGGAGATCGCTGTCGTAGGGATTGAGCTCGACCGCACGTTCAAGTAGCGGGATGCCTTCGGTGTAGCGATCGAGACGCACCAGTGTCCAGCCGCGCGTCGCTAGGTACGCTGCACGTTGATCAGCTTCGCCTAGAACGTAGAAAACGCGTTCGCTCAGTTGGAGCGCTTCGGGGTGGTGGGCGTCGATAATTGCGCTGTAGAGCCAAGCTAAGTTGTTGAGCGCTTCGGCATCTTCGTTGTCGCGGTCGATCTGTTCGCGCAAGATGCGCTCGGCGAGGCGCAGGTCGATCTGGGCCGACTGGTTTTGCCCCATATTACGATAGAGCTGAGCGCGTTCGATCAAAACCGAGAAGTCGTTTGGGCTGATTGAGAGCGCGCGGTTGAAGTCGCGAAGCGCCGACTCTTGATCGTCTAGTTCGAGATGGGTACGACCGCGCCCTAAAAAGCTAAAGGCGTCGCGATCGTTTTGGGCGATCGAGGCATTGAAGTCGTGGAGCGCTTCTTCGAAGCGTTTGAGCGAGCGCAATACGTCGGCGCGTTCGGCCAGTGTGCTGGCATCGGGCGTGTGCTTGAGGGCGCGGTCGAAGTCGGCGATCGCCTCTGGATAGTGGGCCAGAATGCGATTTGCCATACCACGCATACGATAGATGACAAACTTAAGCTGATGAGCACGCGGGGCTAGGCGCAAAGCGCGATCCAAATCACGATGGGCATCGATCCAGCGGTTGAGCATGCCCATGAGCACACCACGTTGTGCCACAAGCTGGAAGGCGTGTGGTGTCCGATCGAGTTGCGACTGCACCTCGGCTAGTTGTTGATGCAGTTCTTGGCGATTTGGAGTGTCATTTGGATTCGGCATTGTGATCTTTGTGGCGCCCTGTCAGGTCCCTACGTTGTTAAACTTATCCTAATCGATTTATTCTTATTAATTCAGTATTGTATCACTATCTTGGCACATTCTTCGCATCAAAACGAAACGGCTTGTTTTGTTGCGAGTAATTCGCTCTAGCATAGCCAAATATCGATTGAGATGAATAATTTTTAATTATTTGAATATCCGAATGTTTGTGCTATAATACAAGTTGCGCAACGATGGGGCGAGGGTTTTGTTGTGTCTGAAAACCTATCGCCTCTTTGAGTTATTCCAGTCCCCATTGCGATCTGAGCCTAACAATTTCGCCTAGAACCGGTCCCCGAAAGGAATAATCTAGTACCGTGAGGAGAATAGAGTGGCTGTAAGTGAGTTTAGGGTCGCTGGTCAACACCGTTACACGCTTTCGTCGCCGTTTCGTTGGATCGTTTCACATATTGTTCGTTACCCTTGGCTGCCTGCAGCAGCGGTGCTGTGCGGCATCTGCTCGATCGGCCTGATGAGCTCTTCGGCTCTGCTGGTCGGGCGCGCTTTCGACTTAATCGCTTCTGGAAGCGCTACAGCTCAGGGGCTTTTGGCGATAGCGGGTGCGGTGTTGGGGGTTCGTTTGCTCCAGAGCGTGATCTCTCTGGGAAGCAATGCCTTTTTTGAGATGTTATCGCAGCGGCTCGAACGCGATTCGCGCGAAGAGCTGTACCTCAGTCTGCTTGGCAAGAGCCAAACCTTTCACAATCGACAGCAGGTTGGCGACATTATGGCGCGGGCGACCAACGATGTGCGTCAGTTACAGTTGATGATCAGCCCGGGCAGCAGCTTGATCTTTAGCTCGCTGATGAGCTTGTTGATTCCGATTGTGATGATGGGCTTTATCCACCCCGCTCTGCTACTTATGCCCTTGATATTTGTGACCTTATTTGGCTTTACCTTGCGGCGCTACACCGATAAGCTGAACCCGATTGTGGGCATGCAACGCATGCGTTTCGGTGTGATGAACGCAGGTTTGGCCCAGGCGATCAGCGGGATCGAGGTGGTCAAAGCCTATGCCCAAGAGCAAGCCGAGAAGGAGCGCTTTAATACCAACGCTTCCAGCTTGCGCGATCTATTGGTGCAACAAGGCCAAGTTCAAGCGCGCTATCTGCCGCTGCTGATTTTGGTTCTTTGTTATGCTCTCGGTTTTGCTCAAGCGCTCTATCTTTGGAATGTAGGCATGATTTCGATCGGCGATCTGATCGCCTTTATGAGCCTCTTCGATATGTTGCGCTTTCCGACCTTTATCTCGCTTTTCACCTTTACGCTTGTGCAGATGGGGATTGCGGGAGCCGAGCGCATTCTGAAGCTGATTACGGCAGAGACCGAGCTCGATGAGAATACCAGCGGCGTTTCGAAGCAGATCGAAGGCGCTATTCGTTTTGAGAACGTTTCGTTTGCTTATGGCGACAAAACGATTTTGAGCGATATTTCGTTTGAAGCCAAGCCGGGCGAGACGATTGCGATTGTAGGTCAGACCGGAGCGGGCAAAACCACTCTCACCCGTTTGGTCAATCGCACCTACGATACCAGTGCTGGCCGAGTACTGATCGATGGTGTTGATGTGCGTAACTGGAGTCTAGAGACCTTACGCTCACAGATCAGCACGATCGAGCAAGATATCTTTCTGTTTAGTCGCTCGATCGCCGATAATATCGCGTTTGGGGCAGCTGGCAACGCTACGCGCGAACAGATCGAGCTGGCTGCTAAGCAGGCCCAAGCCCACGACTTTATTATGCAGCTTCCCGACGGCTACGATACCGTGATCGGCGAGCGCGGTGTGACCCTTTCTGGCGGACAGCGCCAACGTTTGGCGATCGCGCGCGCCTTCCTGACCGATCCGCGCATTTTAGTGCTTGACGACTCGACCAGCGCGATCGATAGCGCAACCGAAGACCAGATTCAGCAGGCCATGCGGCGGATTCTGAAGGGCCGAACCACCTTGCTGATCACCCACCGTATTTCGCAGATCCGCTGGGCTGATCGCATCTTGGTGCTGAAGAACGGTCGCTTGGTTGATCAAGGTGATCACGATACGTTGTTGGAGCGAAGCGAAGCATATCGACGCATTTTTGCGCGGTATACGACATAGGAGCAAGCAGCATGGGCTTTGTGATGGATGGGTTGGATGCTGAGGCCTATGATCGCAGTTACGGCGATGGCGTGCTGTTGCGGCGTATTCTTGGCTACTTCCGATCTCGAGCAAAAACGATGACTTTAGTGGCCGTGATGGTGGTGCTGCAAAGCATGTTCGATACAGCGACGCCGATTTTGATCAGCCGCAGCATCAACCAGTTACAGCAAGAAGCGGCGCCAAGCGTGATGATCGGCTTGATCGTGGTCGTGTTGCTGATGGGTGGCTTGAGCTGGCTGTGCAACTTTGTGCGCCAGAGCAACTCGGCGCGCGCGGTCAGCGATGTGGTTCTGAGCCTGCGGCGCGATGCCTTTGCGGCCGTAATGCAGCGCGACATGTCGTTTTACGATAGCTATGCTTCGGGCAAGATCGTAAGCCGCGTCACCTCTGATACCGACGATTTCGCAAGTGTTGTGACTCTGACCATGGATCTCTTGAGTCAGCTCTTGCTGGTATTGATCATATCTGCGGCCCTGTTTTTTATCAATTGGCGTTTGGCCCTGATTATGGTCGCCATCACGCCCTTGGTGTTTGCGGTCGCTTTGAGTTACCGCAAAATCGCGCGCCGAAACCTGCAACGCGCCCAGCGGATGCGGGCCAATGTCAACACAACCATTCAAGAGACGATCAGCGGCATCAGCGTGGCAAAAAGCTTTCGCCAAGAGCAGGCCATCTTCGATGACTTCAACAAAACCAACAAACAAGCCTATCGCGTTATGTTGCTGAGCGGCCTTGTGATGACCAGTATCTTCCCGACCTTGGGCATTCTAGCTGGCCTCGGTTTGGCAGCGATCGTCTACTTTGGCGGTTTGCAAGTGCTGGCTAACACCGTATCGCTTGGCGATTGGTTCTTGTTTGTGCAGAGCTTGGCGATTTTCCTCTTCCCCATGACCAGCATCGCTTCGTTTTGGAGCCAGTTTCAGCAAGGCTTGTCGGCTAGTGAGCGCGTCTTCGCTCTGATCGATGCCGAACCGAAGGTGGTTCAAAGCGATAATCAGCCAGTGGACAAGCTGCGCGGCGAGATCGTGTTTCAGCATGTGCGCTTCGCCTACAAAGAAGGCGAGTGGGTCTTGCCCGACTTCTCGTTGCACATTCCGGCGGGTCAAACCATTGCGGTGGTGGGCCATACCGGCGCGGGTAAATCGAGTTTAGCCAGGCTGCTGGCACGTTTTTATGAATTTCAAGAGGGCAAGATCTTGATCGATGGGCGCGACATTCGCAGCTTCGATATCCAAGATTATCGTCGCCAGCTTGGTATCGTGCCCCAAGTGCCTTTCCTGTTTGAAGGCACGGTAGCTGACAATATCCGCTATGGGCGGCCCGACGCCAGCGACGCCGAGGTCGAAGAGGTGGCTCGCCATATCGGCCAAGGCGAGTGGATCGACGATCTGCCCGAAGGTTTGGCGACCCAAGTAGGCGAGCGCGGTGCGCGCCTCTCGCTGGGTCAGCGCCAGTTGGTAGCTATGGCGCGTGTATTGTTCGGCGATCCCTCGATCGTGATCCTCGACGAAGCGACCGCCAGCATCGACCCCTTTACCGAGGCCCAGATCCAAGAGGGTTTGGATACGGTTTTGGAAGGGCGCACCAGCATTGTGATCGCCCACCGTCTTTCGACTGTGCGCAATGCCGACCGCATTATTGTGCTGCAGGGCGGCCGCATCATCGAAGAGGGCACCCACGACAGCTTGATGGCTCAGGGCGGCCACTATGCCGAGCTCTACAACACCTACTTCCGCCATCAATCGCTCGAATACATCGAGCAGGTCGGTAAGATCGCCTAGTTTCGCAGCCGTTTCGCACAAAGCGAGCGAGCGATCTGTGATAGCGTTTCCTGTAGCGCTCTGGCGGTAGTTTCCCTAGCTCCCATGCGGTCCTCAGCGCGTCCGCCTACGGCTATCAGGGTCCTGCTCACCCATTCAGCGCGTCGAACAGTTCGCAGCGAAGGCTGCGAACTGCCTTGTGCCTAGCGTTGGCGATTCTTCGTTTGATAGCGAATCCAACTGAACACGTTGTGCTTTTGGCCTTCGGCAGAGCGGAACGTGACTCTTTTTGTTGTGTGAACTGTCGCGCAACAGCGCGACAGTTCACACAACTCTTTCCTCGGCCTGTTGTTTTTCTAAGTTGCGGTTGATCTGGTTGTGTTGTTTGCTTTCGGCAACGCGAAAGCATTTTAGATTCTGGATACGGCTTCGTTGCACAGATAGCAGCCTCGTTTGTTGGGCGGGATGTTGGTAGCCGTAGGCGGACGCGCCAAGCAAGGAATGGAAGGGAAAGACCTCGCTGCCGCCAGCTGAGGAAAGGAAGGAGACGAGAGAGCTTGCACACGATCGCGTACAAGCTCTCTCGTCTCCTTTGCAGCGCTACAAAAGCTAACGCGCCTTAAAAACCGTTGAGCTTGAGCCACTCGCCGAAGCGCTCGATCCAGCTTTCGGTCGGCAGGCCGGTTTTGAACATGCCAAAACCGTGGCCACCTTGAGCGTAGATATGCAGCTCGGCCGATTTGCCCGCCTCGCACCAGGTGTTGTAGAGCGGGATACAAGCGCTGCGTGCGAAAGCGTCGTCGCCAGCGACCGCGATAAAGATCGGCGGCGCATCGGCGGGCACTTGCGCAACCGGGTAGGGCGCAGGATAGATCGGGGCGGCGAAGGCTGGGCGCGCTTGGGCGTCGTATTGCGAAGCCACGCCGATCGTCAGCACGCCACCCGCCGAAAAGCCCATCACACCGACGCGCTCCGGGTCGATGCCCCACTCGGCTGCGCGCTGGCGCACCACCCGCATGGCCTGCAAACCATCGTCGATCGCGATCTGCATATACTCGGGGAAGAGCTTCTCGCGCACCTGCGGATCGCTCATATTGCGCTTCAGCGTCTCTTGGAAGGCATCGTCGTCGGCGGGCGTTTGGATCACACGGTAGCGCAGCACAAAGGCGGCGATGCCGCGCTCGTTTAGCCAACGGGCCACGTCGTAGCCTTCGTGATGAATGGCGAGCAGATGGAACGCGCCGCCCGGGGCCACAACCACGGCTGTGCCAGTTGCGCGCTCGGCTTCGGGCAGAAAGACTTCGATGCTGGGTTCTACGACGTTGCGAACAATCGTGATTTTAGAAGGAGAGTGGTTGTGCGTTTCGGTTTCGGGGTTTTGCCATTGCCAATTGCCGGGCACACCATCGGGCCAAATGGGAATTCGAGCATGTGTAGTCACAGCTGCATCCTTGCATATTCAACAGAAATGGCGGGTACTCCCACAGTATACGCCGTTTAGGCCCAAGCACCAAATTGGTCATTTGTACAATTGCGACCCTCTAGGCTGGGTGTTACAATCAAACGCAAGTTCTAGTTGGACACACTCCCTCTTTCGCCAAGCCAGCAAAGCTGTCCTCTATCCCTAGGAGTAGATTGTATGAGCAGTGAGATACAGTTCGTGCGCGGTACTTGCCCTCACGATTGTCCCGATACATGCGCCACTATCACCGAAGTTAAAGATGGTACCGCGATTCGTTTTTATGCCGACCCTCAACATCCCTTTACTCAAGGCTGGCTCTGTGCCAAAGTGCGCCCGTACCTCGAACGGGTCTATGCCGAAGACCGCTTACTCTACCCCATGCGGCGCATCGGCCCCAAAGGCAGCGATCAGTGGCAGCGCATCAGTTGGCAAGAAGCCCTCGACGAGATCAGCAGCCGTTGGAAGGCCATCATCGAGCAGTACGGCCCGGCGGCGATTCTGCCTTACTCCTACAGCGGCACGCTCGGCGTTTTGCAAGGAACCGTTGCTTCGGAACGGCTTTGGAACCGCATGGGCGTCAGCGGGCTCGAGCGCTCGATCTGTGGCGCTGCCGCTGAAACCGCCGTCGAAATGACGCTGGGCGCTCGCTGGGGCGTCGATGCCGCCGATGTCATTCATAGTAAGCTGATCATCATTTGGGGTGCCAACCCGGCCAGCACCGGGCCGCACTTTATGCCCTTCTTGCGCCAAGCCCAAAAGAAGGGTGCTTATGTGGTTGTAATCGATCCGCGCCGCAGCTTAACCAGCAAGTCGGCCGATCTGCATATTCGCCCGCGTCCTGCTAGCGATGGCGCGCTCGCGCTCGGCCTGATGCATGTGATCTTTGCCGAGAACCTACACGACGAAGCTTGGCTCGAAGCGCACAGTCTGGGCTGGCGCGAACTGCGCGAGCGCGTGGCTGAGTTCCCGCCCGAGCGCGTCTCTGAGATCACAGGCGTGCCGGTCGAAACGATCGTCGAGCTGGCTCGCCGCTACGCCACCACCAAACCGGCTCTGCTCAAGAGCGCCGACGGCATTCAGCGCCACACCAACGGCGGCCAGACCTTCCGCGCGCTCTGCTGTCTGCCCGCTGTGGTCGGCCAATACGGTGTGTTGGGCGGTGGCCTCAGCTATAGCACAGGTGGCTACGGGCGCTTCGATGGCGAGGCGATCAGCCATGCCTCGGAGTGTCCGCCCCAACCGCGCATCATCAATATGAATCGCTTGGGCGCGGCCCTCACAGGCGAGGTGCAAGATCCGCCGATTATGTCGCTGTTTGTGTTCGCTGCTAATCCGGTCGCTTCGGCTCCCAACGCAGGCAAGATCGTGCAAGGGCTGCTGCGCGAGGATCTGTTTACGGTCGTTCATGAGCAGTTTATGACCGATACGGCGCGCTACGCCGATATTGTGCTGCCCGCTACCACGCAGCTCGAACAGCTCGACCTGCACAAAGCCTACGGACACCGCAATCTGCACATCAACTTGCCCGCGATCGCGCCGCTGGGCGAGGCTGTCTCGAACTGGGAACTGTCGCGCCGCCTTGCCAGCGCGATGGGCTACACCGAGCCATGGCTGCACCAAGAGCCAGAAGAGGTCTTGGAAGAGATTCTTGAAGCGACCCGCAAGCTCAATCCGCACTACAAGGGTATCACGCTCGAGCGCCTGAAGGCCGAAGGATCTGTGCCTTTAACGCTGACCGAACAGAGCCGCATTCCCTTTGCCAATGGCTCCTTCCCGACGCCCTCAGGCAAGGTCGAGCTTTACTGCGAAGCCGCCAAAGCCTACGGGCTCGATCCTCTGCCGAACTATGTCGAGCCGGATGCATTCGCCCAACTGCGCCAACGCCGTAAGCAGGCTGACGATGGCGAAGAGAACGCGCCTTCGATCATTTTGATCTCGAGCGCTTCGCACCACTTCGTCTCGTCGACGATGGGCAACCAGCCCAGTCTGCGCCGCAAAGAGGGCGAGCCGTTTGTCGAGATCAATCCTGAAGATGCGGCGGCGCGCGGCATCGTCACGGGCGACCGTGTGATCGTCGAGAACTCGCGCGGCTGGTGCGATCTACGCGCGATTGTGACCGACGATGTGCCCCCCGGCGTGGCGGTCGCACCCAAAGGTCAGTGGGCCAAACTCTCGCCCAGCGGTCGCAATATCAACTGGACGACCTCCGATCAGATCGCCGATCTGGCTGGACAGAGCAGTTTCCACTCGAATGTGGTCGCGATTCGACGCGCGTAATGCTCTAAACAATTGCGAAATCTAGCTTAATGTTCTGTCATATTTCTTCAAAATTCCGCTTGACTCGGTAAACTACAATTAATCAGAAAAAGGTGAATATGCTGATAGCGTATTCACCTTTTCGCTATTTTTTAATTTATTTTTCTCATAAGGTTATAAATTCGTATGATTGATGGCGTAGAATAGTCACGATTTGGTAATCTTTCATATGAAAAGATTGTTAACACTGTAGCGCCTTCCCTTTCTAAGAGATAAAGAACCTGCTCTCTATCCACGAGATGGGAATTTGTAATAGAGATCCCTACCACTGACGGAGCATGTATGGCTAATCGCACCAACCAATCTTTGCTTTCGCCTGATCGGCCAACTCGCTATACTAGGCAGGCAACAAAATGGTTTCGCTTTTATAGCTTGTTAGTTATTTTCGTTTTTGTTGCCTCATCTTTGCCCGGCCTGATTCAAGCGGCTGCTTCAGATCTGAGTGTGTCGGTCACCGACACCAAAATGACGGCGGTCTCTGGCGAGCAGTTAACCTACACCGTTCAAGTAAGCAACAATTCAAGCAGCGCGATCACGGCGGATATCGTGCTGATACTGCCCGACCAAGTGACTTTTGTGGCGGAGAGTCTCCCAAGCATGCACAGTGGCAACCAACTTACTTGGAGCGGATTCTCGCTTAGCCCAGGTGGAACTTCCTTTATCTTCGTGGTTGCCAATGTGCAGTCTGGTCTGTCAGTAGGTACAGCCTTAGAAACCAGTTTGCTTGTAACCGATATAGCTGATAACACCACAATCAGCGCGAGCGATCTGACCTATGTTGAAGCGCCGGCTGTGCAGTTCGATCCAGCTTCCGTCGACTTTGGTGCTGTTAATGTCGGCTCGACCAGTGCGGCCCAAGCTGTTACGCTCAAGAATAATGGAAGCGCTCCGTTAACAATCTACTCGATCAGCACGGCTGCCCCATTTAGCGCTACAAACGTTAACTGTCCGATAGCACCAGCTACCCTAGCGGGCAATGCCGAGTGTACGATCAATCTGACCTTCAGCCCGACCGTAGCTGGCTCAGCCAACGGCAGCCTGTCGGTTGTAGATAACGCCGCTGGTAGCCCGCATACGCTGAGCCTCAGCGGTGTTGGCGCTCAAGCAGCTCTCTCGCTCAGCACAAACACGCTCGCTTTTGGCGATGTGCCAGTCAACGGTAGCAGCAGCCTCACCTTCGATATCACTAATAGTGGCAACGCTTCTTTGGAGATCTCGGACATCTCTTCGTCTGCTGGTGTGTTCACCACCACCACCAACTGTGTCACGACCATTCCGGCGGGCAATAACTGTACCGTAACGGTGACCTTTGCTCCGACCGCAACGGGAGCGCAAAACGCCACGATTTCGATCACCTCGAACGCGCCAGGTAGCCCGCATACGGTCAACGTGAGCGGCACGGGTGTGCAGGCAGGCATCTCGCTCAATCCCACTAGCTTGGCTTTTGGCGATGTGCCAGTCAGCGGTAGCAGCAACCTCACCTTCGATATCACCAACGATGGCGATGCTCCCTTGGTGATCTCGGGCATCTCTTCGTCTGCTGCTGTGTTCACCACTACCACCAACTGTGTCACGACCATTGGGGCGGGCAATAACTGTACCGTAACGGTGACCTTTGCTCCGACCGCTGCAACTACTTACAACGCCACGATCACAATTAACTCGAATGCACCGGGCAGCCCGCATACAGTAAACGTGAGCGGCACCGGTATCGCTGGTGAGTTGACGGCCTTGCCAAGCCCCTTGAATTTCGGCAATATCGAGGTTGGTTCAACAGACTCCGACGCGATCACCCTAACCAATACAGGTAGCGATGCTCTTACACTCAATACCGTCACCCTGACTGGATCGTCTGTTTATAGCATCGCAAGCAATAGCTGTACGCTTCCCGTCACCCTCAATGTAAACGATAGCTGTGATATAATCATCTCGTTTGCACCGACGGGCCCGCAAGCCTTCAATGCTACGCTGGTGGCGACACCCGCGAGCGGCCCAGAGCTCAACGTTCCGATCACTGGTACCGGCCAGCAGGCGGTTTTGGAGGTTACTCCCGCGGCTGTTACCTTTGCCGATCAGATCATCAACACGACCAGCGGTGTGCAGAACGTCACGCTTCGCAATAGCGGTAATTTGCCGTTCAACCTTACAGGCTTTGCGGTTGGAAGTCCGTTCGATATCGATAATGCGAACACAACCTGTAGCACGAGCACGGGCCTTAACGCCGATGATAGCTGTGTCATAGCTCTGACCTTTACACCTACTAGCACAGGTCCTCACTCCTCCAACCTTGGCATCGCTCACGATGCATCTGCTCCGGCTAGCCCGGTCGACGTTGCCTTGACTGGCACGGGTATCGAACCCAAGATCAGTCTGAGCCCGGCAAGCCTTGATTTTGGCAACCAAGAGCTTAATACAACCAGCTTGGGTCAGACGGTAACCGTTGCCAATACGGGCAGTGGTGATCTCACCATCACTGGAATCAGCGTACCATCTGGCTTTGTTCAAAGCTCAACCTGTGATACGACCTTAGCTGAGGGCGCGACTTGTACGATCACTGTACAATTCAAGCCGACCACGCTTGGCAACCAGAGCGGCACCTTAACCGTCGCTAGCAACGCTGTTTCAGGTGGAAACAGTGTTGACCTGAGCGGTACTGGTGTGCAGGCAGCTATTCAGCTCAGCCCGACCAGCTTTGATTTTGGCAATGTCAATGTGGGTGAAAGCGCTACCCAAACGCTGACGATCACCAACAATGGCACCCATCCATTGACCATTAACACTATCTCGGTGAGCGGCGACTTCAGTTATAACAATGTTGATTGTCCGCTGGCTCCGGCAAGCTTGGCCGAAAATACAAGCTGTACGATCGAGCTGACCTTCCAGCCAAGCTCGTCGCGCGCGGTCACGCAGCAATTGACAATCAGTAGCAATGCTCCCAATAGCCCGCATAGTGTCCCGCTCGCGGGTACTGGCATCGCTTCTGAATACGCTTCGACCCCGACCCCCAATTCGACGATCACGATGTCGAGTGTCTTCAATCAGAGCAACTCGGTTGTTATTAAGGTTCAGAACACTGGCTCTGCGAATCTGACCGTCAGCGCGCCCAGCGAAACGATCGCTGCGCCGTTCAGCGTTTCGCCGAATACCAGCTTTAGCGTTGCGCCCAACGCAAGCCAGGATATCGTGGTGACCTGTACGCCGACCGAGGCAGGGCCGTATACCCAGACCCTGACCTATACCAGCAATGCGCCCAACCAGCCGACTGCTGTCTACAACATTAGCTGTACCGGTACTCCTGCGCCGACCGCTGGTTTCAGCTCGAACCCGGCACCCGGCAGCACGTGGCACATCGGCAATCCCTTCGCTGGTTTTAACAGTAGCGGCAATATCGTGATCAAAGAGACCGGCACCGCTGATCTGGTGGTCGACTTGGCTGGCGGTTCGCTGGCTACGGCCATCACTGGCCCCAACGCCGACGAGTTCACCATCACAGCGCCGGGCAACTTCCCGCTGACGATCAGCGACGGTGGCGAAGATGGACGCATTACCGTTCAGTGTACGCCCACTGCGATGGGTCTGCGCACTGCGACCTTGACTCTGACCACCAACGATCCGAGTCAGCCGACAGTGAGCTATACCTTGACCTGCCAGTGGCGAACGAGCAGCTCTTACACCGTCTATTTGCCGATCGTCAAGCAAGAGCAGGGTGTTCAGCCCGGCATGCCTGACCTGATCGCCAAGTTGAATGTCAGCACGCTTACCCTGAAGGCTGGCGAGCCTGTCGGTATCAGCGTAACGGTCACCAACCAAGGCACGGCTCCGGCTAGCGAATTCTGGGTTGACCTCTATATCAATCCTTCGGCGGCGCCGACCGGTCCGAACCAGCCCTGGAACGAACTCTGTACGCTCGATCCCTGTTATGGTATCGCTTGGTATGTTAGCCAGACGATCCAGCCCGGCCAAAGCATCATCCTTACCTCGGAGCCTGATAGCTACTATGCCGATAACACGATCTGGAACGGTAGCTTCGCTCCGGGCACCAGCGACCTCTATGTCTATGTCGATAGTTGGAACCCAACCGTTGCAACGGGCGCTGTTGTAGAATCCGACGAGGGCAACAACCGTGACGAGATTCACGGATTGAAGGTGAGCGGTTCGTTGACATCTAGCAACGATCTCCGCCGTGCTGATAAGCTGCCAGAGCGACCTGTTCGCCCCTAGACTGCCTCATCGCACGGAAACGCACGCTATGCATCACCTCAAAACAGGGGTGATGCATAGCATGGCTTTAAGCCAGAAAACACGAGCAGTACCCCAGAAATAGGGTATCCTTAAAGATATGGACATAATCTGATGAATGAGGTTGTGTCTAGGCCGATAACAACACAGAGGAGAGAAATGCTATGCGACGACAACTTACCAGCTTCTCACTCGTCGTTTTAGGTTTATGTTTGATGTTTGGCAGCATGTTTGTATCGGTCGAAGCACCGGTAGCGGTGGCTGGCCCTGCACTTGCTCCTTCACCCCGCCCACCAGTTGCTCGGCCTACAAGCGCGCCAAGCCAACCAAGCAACCCAAGCGACGACAAAGACAGCGGTCGCTCTCGCTCTTCAGGAATGGTTGCCTATGGTCGCCTAACGGGCACCATTATCGATGCGACAACGGGCGCTCCGGCTCCCGGCATTACGCTGGATATCAACGGCACCCTTGTGACCAGCGATGCCAACGGCAACTACGACACTTGGTTGCCCCAGGGCACCTACACCGTTAATTTGCGTCTTGCCTCCGAGCAGGGAACCCCGCTGCAAGGCCCGCAAGCCGTTGAAGTACGCGCCGAAGACACCACCATTCAGCATCTCTACTTCAGCAGCCCGGCTGCGCCGACCGAGGTTATGGCCGATCCGACGCCTGATGCAGAGATCCAGCCGATCGGCGAGATCTTGCCCGCTCCGGTCAATGAGCTGCCCAGCACCAGCGTTGGCTCCGATAGCAAGCCGAGCAGCAGTGCGAGCGTGGCCAGCTCGACCGAAAGCAGCCCCAACCATTTGCCGAGCACCAGCATCGCCGATAACGGCGGCTGGTTGTGGTTTGGTTTAGGCGGTGTTTGTTTGGTGCTGGGTGCGATCGTTGGCATGTATGGCAATACTAACAAGACCAAACGAGCTTCCAAGCGCAACGCACGCCAGCGCGCAGCCGATCGCAAACGAGCAGCCTCGAACGAGCGCTTCTTGCGCGATCTGCTCGACGAAGATCCCGACGCCTAAGCGCTTCTTGTTACAAGCTAGCTTTAGAAAATCCCTCTTCTTGCTCTCAGGAAGAGGGATTTTGCTTTTGCGCTAAGCCAAAGCTCAAGGTGCGAGCTGTAGCATACGAAACCGTTTGCCGGAGCTTGGGCGGCTTGGTCTCTAGTTCCAATTCGATCTCAACCGCGTCCGCCTACGGCTACAAACGGCCCGCCCTCCAAGCGGAGGCTCTCGCTCTCTGTTTGCGTTGATTGGCGCTGCTATCGCTGCTGGCGTAGAGGGTGCTTTGCGGCAGCGCGTAACATTGCTTCTTTGCGTGGCAGCGTTACAGCAGCGAAAGGCAACGCTGGTGCTGCATAGGTAAGCATTGAGCAGATCGCAGCGCCAGCAGCAACATGCCTCTTGGTTGTGGTGAACGACTTGGTAGCCGAAGGCGGACGCGCTAAGGCCCTCTCTTGGGGAAAAGAGCCTTTCCGCCTTATTGTTCGACAAGAGGGTGTTGATTTTGGGCAAAGCGATAGACACAATCTGTTTTTATCTTCTACAATGATCATTATTGTGACTAGGCTAGTTAAGGAGGTGAGTATGTTTCGGCAAGACTACATTCTGCGCTTGATTCAGCAATTTGGAGTGGTTTGGGCCCAACTGGTCAAACAATTGCAGGCTGGGCTCTTTCCCTCAACGCGCCTCTCGCTGAACCTAGCCTATAAACAACTGCTCGGAATCGAGCCCGAGCAGGTGCGGATCTGGGATTCGCACACAATGCTCAGCCGTATGCAGTTTGGGGTCGAGCCGGAATATGGTCGCGATCGCAGCTTGGTGCTGAGCGCTTTGCTGACGATCGAGAGCGATCTGATGCAAGAAGATGGCGATGAAGAGGGCGCCGCTCTGATGCGCCAATATGCGCTCGATCTTCTGCTTGCGGTGCATTTGCAGTTCCCCGAGGCTGAGCTGCCCGATTACACACCCTCTGTTGAGAGCTTGCTGCAAGACTTGGCAGATTTCAAGCTTTCTCGCGATACCTACCACCTTCTGATGCGTTATTTCGAGGCTAAGGGCGATTTTGCAAAGGCTGAAAACGCGCTCTACGACTGGCTGGAAGATGCCGATGCTACGCTCGGGCTGAGCGAAGGGCGAGCGTTTTATCTGCGCCTGAACGCTCGCAGCGACGAAGAGCTAGAAGCGGGCGACTTTTCGCGCGAGGAAGTGAAAAGCGGTTTGCGTGGGCTAGAAGCGCGCTTTCAAGCGACATAAAGGCGGCCCCATGAACTTCACAGGGCCGCCAATGACGCTCGTATGCTTTCGGCTTTGTGTGCTTGTAGATACGCCGAACAGCAGACGGAGTAGAGACACCGCCTGCTGAGGGCTAGACTATGGTTTGTGTTTAGCGCAGTTCATAGGTTACCTGAACCTGCAGGCTGATGGTCTGCTCGCCGGGCTGAACAGCTAGCTTAGCGTTGCCAGTTGCCATTTCGGCTGCGTAGGGGATGGGCAGAACCGGTGTGCTGCCGATGCTCTCGGTGACGACCAAGACCTGACCGATGCTACCGCCGCTGGCTTGGGCCAACTGCTCGGCCTTCTGCTTGGCGGCCTGCAGAGCCTGCTCGCGAGCCTGAGCCTCGAAGCTGCTTGTATCGGCCACGCTCAAGCTAATGCCGTAGACTTGGTTTGCGCCAGCCTCAACGACCTTATCAAGCAGATCGCCAGCTTGGGCCAAGTTGCGAATGGTCACGTTCAGGGTGTTGCTGACCTGATAGCCGTTGATGCTGCTGCCATCTTCGTTGTAGCGCGGGAAGATGCTCAGGCCGCTGGTCTGCAGATCCTTCTCATCGACGCCCAGCTCCTTCAGCTTGGCGATCACGGCTTCCATCTGAGCGTTGTTGGCATCTAAAGCTTCTTGTGTGCTGGCACCGTTGGTTTGAACACCGATCTGTACGTTGGCGGTATCAGGGGTGGCTTTCACCTCGCCCGTACCGATCACAGTGATCTGGCGCGAACCATTCACACCAGTTTGGGCTGCTGAAACGGGACGGCTCAGCAATACGCCAAAGATACCACCCAACAGCACGAAGACCAAAGCACCGATTATCAAAGCAAGCGAAAGCATACGATTGGTCATGATAAAGCTCCTCTAATGTCCTAAGGTCGATCAGTTATCGACCTCGTTTGTTGTTACCACTCTCCAGACGACAAGGGTTGCAAAAAGGTTCCATCATGCAAAAACGGGTTCCAGCGCATTGGCCGGAACCCGTTTTTTGGCTGTGTACCAAAGTGGAACTTGCCTCTTTTGTTGTGTGAGATTTTGCGCTGCAGCGCAAAATCTCACACAACCCTTTTCTCACTTTTCGTTGCTCCACCTTGCGAGGCAGAGAGAATGTACGTTTTTGATTTGGTTTTAGAACACTAGAGACGCTCTGCGATCGATTTGGCTTGGGTGAAGAGCAGCAGATAGTCGGGGCCGCCAGTTTTGCTGTCGGTGCCGCTCATGTTGAAGCCGCCGAAGGGATGCACGCCGACCAGAGCGCCGGTGCACTTGCGGTTGATGTACAAGTTGCCGACGTGGAAGTCGTCGCGGGCGCGCTCGATGTTGAACATCGACTTGCTGTAGAGCGCACCGGTCAAGGCGTATTCGGTGCCGTTGGCGATCGCCAGGGCATCGTCGAAGTCTTTGGCCTTGATAACGCTCAGCACTGGGCCGAAGATCTCTTCCTGAGCGATACGGGCGTTGGGGGCAACGTCGCCGAAGACGGTCGGCATAATGAAGTAGCCGCCATCTTCCAAGAGGGCATGGTCGATCACTTCGCCACCTGTCAGCAAGGTCGCCTCTTTCTGGCCGATCTCGATGTAGGAGCTGATCATATCGAAGGCGCGCTTATCGATCACAGCGCCCATATTGACGTTCGGGTCGGTCGGATTGCCGACGCGCAGCTTGCGCACGCGCTCGACGACCTTTTGTACAACCTGATCGTAGACCGATTCGACGATGATGGCGCGCGAACAAGCGCTGCACTTCTGGCCTTGGAAGCCGAAAGCGCTGGCGACGATGCCTTCGGCAGCAGCTTCTAGATCGGCGCTATCGTCAACGATGATAGCGTCTTTACCGCCCATTTCGAGGATCAGGCGCTTGATGCCCAACTGGCCGGGATGGTGTTTGCCAGCACGCTCGCTGACGCGCAGACCGATCGCCTTGGAGCCCGTGAAGCCGATGAAGCGGGTCAGCGGGTGATCGACCAAGGCATCGCCGATCTCGCCGCCCGGGCCGGGCACGAAGTTGACCACGCCGGGGGGCAGACCAGCCTCTTCCAAGATCTCGACCAACTTGGCGGCGATCACCGGGGTGCGCTCGCTGGGCTTGAAGACCACGGTGTTGCCCACGACCAGAGGAGCGACCACGAGGTTGGTAGCGATCGCCAAGGGGAAGTTCCAGGGCGGAATGGCGACACCAGCGCCGAGCGGCAGATAGCGGTAATCGAGGTGTTCGCCCTCGTAGAAGGTCGGGGTATGATCGCGACCCTGAAGCTCGAGGGCTTGGCGGGCGTAGAATTCACAGAAGTCGATCGCTTCGGCCACATCGGCATCGGCCTCAGCCCAAGTCTTGTTAGCCTCATAGATCATCCAAGCGGCCAACTCGAGCTTGCGGCGGCGCATAATGGCGGCGGTGCGCAGCAGCACGCGAGCGCGCGCATCGACCGGAACGCGCTTCCACTTGTCGAAGGTCTCGTGCGCATTTTGCATAGCGCGGTTGACCAACTCGACATCGGCCTGCGACATCACGCCGACTACCTGCTTGGGTTTGGCCGGGTTGAGAGAGCTATCGGTCTTTTCGGTGAAGATGCGCTCGCCGTTGATGATCAAGGGATAGGTTTGACCCAACTGGCCTGCGACTTCGCGTAGCGCTCGCTGCATCGAAGCGTGGCGATCACCACTGAAATCACCAAATGGCTCATTACGATATGGAGGAAGCATTCTATCTGAACCTTTCGCGTAAGAAAATGAAGGAGTAGTCTTAAACCTATTATAGCACGCTAGGCTGTTGTGCTCACTCTTGCCTAACGTCGCTTTGGCCAGCCTTATTCGCACACGAAAGTCTGCTCCCTGAGCGAGTGAAGGGCAGCAGTCAGGCCTCTTCTCATTTGTGGGCGGAGAGGTCTCAACCCTCCATTCGGCTTCTAGCGCGTCCGCCTACGGCTACCAACATCCTTTCCAAACATGCGGCTTCTTGTCTGCCTGCACCCAAGCGCCCCCTGAAAAACCAGGTGTGCGGATTTCGTGTTACTGGGCCTTCGGCAGAGCGGAACATGACTACTTTTCACAACTCTTTCCCCGGTTTTCGTTTTCCTGCACTGAAAGAGTACAAGTCTTTTAGCGGATTTGCTATCACCACACAAAAGACCGTTCCCCGAGCTTGTCGAAGGGAACGGTCTTGCGCTGTCTGTGCTGCCTCTTGCAGGCTTATTTAGGGCGCGACGGTTTGTGGGTCTCCATCGAGCGCTGCCGCGAGCTGCGGCGTAACTAGGTCGATTGCGTAGGGAATGCTGAGAGCGGTGGCGTAGATCAGCGCTGGGCCAGCCATATCGCTCTGGCCGGAAGAATCGAGGTAGAGAGCGCGGCCTTCCTTGACGACCTTGAGCTGCTGATAGATCGCGTTCTGTTCGAGTGTGGCCCGCTCACTTTCAGAGAGCGTCCAGATCAACACATCAACATCGAAGAGATCGAGGCGCTCGGGGCTGATCGAGCCATAGAACGAATCGCCAGCGATCTCTGCCAGCTCTTGGGGCAGTTGGAAGCCGAGCGCTGTCAGGAAGCGTTGGCGCTCGTGCTGCGGCCCCGAGAAGAGAAAGTCGCTTCCCGAGAAGCTGGGCATGGCGACAACGGCCGATTTGCCAGCGAACTGGGGGTACTGGGCGCGGGCCTGCTCGTAGCGCTGGCTGACCTCGGCGACGACACGCTCGGCGAGCTGCTCTTTGCCGAGCGCTTTGCCGATCAGCTTGGTCTGCTCATCCCAAGGCATGCCCATGCTGACGTAATCGCCGCTCTGAGCTAGGGTCGGCGCGATCTGACTGAGCAGATTGTATTCGTCTTCGCTGATGCCGGCCGACACAGCCAAGATCAGATCGGGCTGGAGGGAGGCGATCTTTTCGAGATTGAGTTCGCCGAAAGCCATATTGAGCAGTTCGGGTTTGGCACCGCCGAGTTTGGGCTCTGCCCAAGGCCAGATGCCGTTGGGCTGCTCGCCGAACCAGTAGCGCACCGCGATCGGCACGCTGTCGAGGGCCAGCATGGCGTCGCCATCGGTGTAGCCGAGCGCGATCACACGCTCGGGCGGGGCCGGAATGATGGTTGTGCCGAACTGATGCTCGATGCTGATCGGATAGTTGGCCTGGCTGGCTTGGCCGCCCAGCTTCGCGGCGATGGTCGGTACGAGCTGTTCGACGGCGTAGGGCAGGCTGAGCACGGTGCTGAAGCTCAGCGCGCCGTAGATCGGCTCGTCGAGCGCGAAGGTGATCACGCGGCCGCCCTTAACCACATCGAGTTGCTGGAGCAGCGGATTCTCGAGGATTGTTGCGATCTCGGCTTGGCTCGAGCCTGCAAGCACCAAGATGCCGCCATCGATCAGGTCGAGCTGTTCGCTGCTGATCGCCAAGGAATCGAGGTCGCCCACTGCCTCGGCGAGCTCTTTGCCATACTGCAGGCCGAGAGCGCTCAGGAAGCGCATCGGCGGGGTGCTCGGGCCGACCGCCCAGAAGCTGCCCGGCTCGGCGGGAGAGATCCAAGCGACGCTGGCCTCGGCGAATTCGGGGTGGGCAGCGCGCGCATCGTTGATGGCCTTTTCGGTGGCGGCGATCACTTCTTCGGCTTGGGCGCTACGCCCGAGCGCCTTACCGATCAGGCGGGTCTGCTCTTGCCAAGGCATGCCGAAATCGGGGTAGTCGCCGCTCTGGGCCAAGGTCGGCGCGATCTCTTGGAGCAGCTTGTATTCATCTTCGGTGATGCCCGAGTGGGTAGCGACGATCAGATCGGGCTTGAGCGAGGCGATCTTTTCGATATTGATCTCGCCAAAGGGCATCTTCAAGAGCTCGGGCGTAGCGCTGCCGAGCTTGTCTTGGGCCCAGGGCCACACGCCATAGGGCTGATCGCCGAACCAATCGCGGATGGCGACCGGTACGACGCCTAGGGCGAGCAGGGGATCTTGTTCGCTGTAGCCGAGCGAGACCACGCGCTGCGGCTCTTGCGCGATGGTGATCTCGCCGTATTTGTGCGTAATCGTTACCGGGAAGGCCGATTCGGCGTCAGGCGCAGCGCTCGCTGTTGGCGTCGCTGGGGCGCTGGTCGCTTCGACTGCCGCCGGCGCACTGCTTGGCTGAGCCGTGTTGGCCGCTCCGCCGCAGGCCGTCAGCGCGAGCAGAGCTAGAAGCGTACAGAGCGATAAGAACTGCTTCATCTTTGGAATTCCTACCTTCTTTGAGCAATCTGAAAGACCTAAAACAAGCGCAACATGGACGGCTTCTACGGATAGTAGAGCCTAAAAATAAAGATTTGCAGAACAAAGATCAGCGTTTAACATAGTCGAATATTGACATTTTGTCAAGTTTTTACTGTTTTTATTATGCTAAATGTATTATCGCGCAGCGCAGATTCGGGCTGTTGGCTTGCTGCGATGCTTGTGTTTTCGGACGGCGTCGGGTTGCAGGACGAGAAGCCGAATGTTTGGAAAGGATGTTGATAGCCGAAGGCGGACGCGCTAGAAGCCGAATGGGAGGAAAAAGCCTTCTCCGCCAGAAAATTGAACCGATAAAGCGCATGTGCTAGCCAGGCTGCCGAGAGCGCGGCTTGCGTGTACAATAGATATGATTTTCAAATCTGCTTCCTAGACATAGTGCTCAATGGAGAGGGGTTACGATGAGTGATCTGCAAGACGAGTATATAGCCTGGCTCGTTGGGGAATCGATGTTGCAGCAGGCCCGCAACTTGGCCAAAAACTATGCAGGCAAGGGGCGTTTATGGCAGAAGCCCTACGCTCAGGCGCAGCCGCGTTCCGCATCGGCGCTCGCTTCGGTCTGGTTCACGGCCTATCCGGCGGCGCTGATCACGCGCCCGGGCGAGAGTGTGCTACAAGCGCTCGGCGACGACACGCTGTGGGCGGCCCTTGAGGAGATCGGGGTTCAAGCCGTGCATACCGGCCCTATGAAGCGGGCGGGCGGTTTGAACGGGCGCGACTATACGCCGACCATCGATGGCAATTTCGACCGCGTCAGCTTCGAGATCGACGAAGCTTTTGGAACGACCGAACAGTTTGTGGAGATGAGCAAGACGGTGCGCGCTCATCACGCGGTTGTGATCGACGATCTGATTCCGGCTCATACGGGCAAGGGCGCTGATTTTCGTCTTGCAGAGCTGGCTTATGGCGATTACCCCGGGCTGTACCATATGGTTGCGATCGACGAGGCCGACTGGGATCTGCTGCCCGAGGTGCCCGAAGGCAGCGAAGTGGTGAACCTCAAGCCCGAGACGATCGATCAGCTCAAGGCCAAAGGCTATATCGTCGGCCAGCTGCAGCGCGTGATCTTCTACGAGCCGGGCATCAAAGAGACCGATTGGAGCGCCACAAGGCCGATCAAGGGCGTCGATGGAGTGACGCGCCGCTGGGTTTATCTGCACTACTTCAAAGCGGGCCAGCCCTCGCTCAACTGGCTCGATCCTTCGTTTGCCGCTCAACAGATGATTATCGGCGATGCGCTGCACTCGCTCGATGTGCTGGGCGCCAGCATGCTGCGGCTCGATGCCAACGGCTTTTTGGGCGTGGAACGGCGCGAAGAGGGCCCGGCTTGGTCAGAAGGTCACCCGCTCTCGGTGGTGGGCAACCAACTGATCGCGGGCATGATCCGCAAGGCGGGCGGTTTCAGCTTCCAAGAACTGAATCTGACCGTCGACGATATTGCAGCCATGTCGCAGGGCGGCGCCGATCTCTCCTACGACTTCATCACGCGCCCGGCCTATCACCATGCCCTGCTGACGGGCGATAGCGAGTTTTTGCGCCTGATGCTCAAGATTATGCGCGACTACCAGATCGACCCGGCCGCTTTGATCCACGCCTTGCAGAACCACGACGAACTGACGCTTGAGTTGGTGCACTTCTGGACACTGCACGCCGAGGATCATTTCCACTTCGCTGGCAAAGAGTGGAGCGGCCGCGACCTGCGCGAGCATCTGCGCGCTGTGATGTACGAGCGCTTGGCTGGCTCGCACGCGCCCTACAACCTCCGCTTCGTCACCAATGGCGTGGCCTGCACCAGCGCCAGCGTGATCACGGCCACGCTGGGAATCAGCGATCTCAGCGCGCTCGACGATGCCCAGAAGGCTCTGATTCAGCGTGTTCACCTGCTGCTGGTGATGTACAACGCCTTCCAGCCGGGCGTTTTTGCGCTCTCGGGTTGGGATCTTGTCGGCGCTCTGCCGCTGCCGCCCGAACAGCTCGGCAATCTGCTCGACGACGGCGACACCCGTTGGATCGAGCGCGGCGCTTACGATTTAGCTGGTCTGAATCCGGCTGCGACCCATTCGGCGGCGGGCCTGCCCAAAGCGCCCAGCCTCTACGGACCGGTGACCGAGCAGCTCAAGAACCCCGATTCCTTCGCCAGCCAACTCAAGCGCCTGCTTAAGGTGCGCCAAAGCTACGCGCTCTACGCCGCACGCCAGATCGATGTGCCCGAGCCGCACAATCCGAGCGTACTTGTGCTGCTTCACGAATTGCCCGAACAGCGCGGCTTGCAGATCACGGCGCTCAATTTTGGGGCCGCCGATCTGATCGAGCCGATCCGCCTGCCGGTTGGCACTCAGCGCGTCACCGATATGCTAAGCGGCGAAGAGCTAGCGATTGACCCTGATGGTGTTTGCCAGCTGGCGCTCGAAGGCTACCAAGGCCGCTCACTTTTGTTGGCCTAAACAACTTTGTTCCAAAGCTCCCATCGAAGAGGTGGGAGCTCTAAATTTGTGACGCTTGTTGCCGCATGGTAAACTATAATTGAAACAAGTGTTCAACTGATCGACAAAGGAGGTCGAGATGGTGAAGAGTGTGAAGCCGTTCATCATGTACGTTGACACTGCGGAGCAGGCGGTCAATCAATATCTGGCGCTATTCCCAGAGGCGAAGCTTGATGATGTCGTGCGCTACGGGCCGGGCGAGCCTGGGCCGGAAGGAAAACTCTACCGTGCCGTTTTGCGGATCGCTGGTCAGGACCTGATGATCTTCGACAGCTATGTGAAACACGAGTTCACGTTCACCCCCTCTGTCTCGCTCTTTGTCGAATGTGAGGATCGCGACGAGTTCGAGCGACTCTACGCCGGTCTGTCGGAAGACGGCAAAATGTTGATGGAAGCGGGCGACCATGGCTTCAGCACGCGCTTTGCTTGGGTCAACGACCGCTTCGGTCTATCGTGGCAGATCAATCTCGCTTAGCTCGGCATGGCCCGAAAGTGCGCTACAATGGTGATTGTTGAACGATGTTTTGCAATCTAGGGTACTTCAATGATCACCATTCGTCCTGCGACACGGGCCGATTTTCCGGCTATTTGGAAGATCTTCCGCGAGATTATGCTCGCTGGTGATACCTACGTCAACGACGAGAGTTGGACCGAAGAGCAAACCCTTGAGATGTGGTTTGGTCCCAAGGTTCAGACCTATCTGGCACTCGATGGCGATCAGGTGGTGGGCGCTTACAAGATTCTGCCCAATATGCCCGGGCGCGGCTCGCATATTGCCAACGGCTCCTATATCGTCGATGCCAAGGTGCGCGGCAAAGGTCTGGGCCGGATTATGGTCGAGCATTCGTTGCGCGAAGCCAAGCGTTCTGGCTTTATCGCGATTCAATTTAACTGCGTGGTGAGCAGCAATGTTCACGCCGTACATCTCTACCATTCGCTTGGCTTCGTCACTTTGGCGACCGTGCCCAAAGGCTTTAACCACGCCAAGCTCGGCTTGATCGACAGCTATGTGATGTATCGTTCCCTCGATGATATCGAGCTGTAGGGTACGGTTGAGGAGCGTATAGCCATGTCGTCTTTGGGAGCTATACAGCTCCTCTGATATTTTATCCGCTTAACGAGCTTTAACACTCTGGCGGCCTAGTCTCTTCCTCAAAAAAGGCTTCTAGCGCGTCCGCCTACGGCTATCAACGGCTTGCTCGCTACATTCGGGCTGTTATTTCTGCGCCCCGAAAGGCCGTCTGAAAACCCAGCGCTTCACGCCTCAAACGAATGTCATACTATGCAGAAACCACAAATAGTGCTTGTTGAAGATACGCTTGAGCTTGCATCGCTGATTAGCGCCGAGCTGCGCGCTGCCAGCTTTGAGGTCCAGCATTGCGAGCAAGGCGAGGTGGCTTTGCAGTTGCTCAAAAGCCAGCCCTGCGATTTGCTGATTCTCGATTGGATGCTGCCCGATATCGCTGGGATCGAAGTGCTACGCCAACTGCGGAGCTTCTCGGGCCTGCCCGTGCTGATGCTGACGGCCCGCGATACCGAGCTAGATCGTGTACTTGGCCTTGAGCTGGGGGCCGACGATTACCTCACCAAGCCCTTCAGCATGCGCGAGCTGGTTGCGCGGGTGCGTGCCCTCTTGCGACGCCGTTCGCTGATCGAGCAGACCTTGCAAGCCGACCAAAGCCGCAATCAGGGCCTGATCGAATTGGGTGAATTGCAGATCGATCCGCAAGCCCATCAGGCAACGCTCGCTGGCCAAGTGATCGATCTGAGCCGCAGCGAGTTCTCGCTGCTCTATCTGCTGGCCAGCAATCCGGGCCGCGTCTTTAGTCGCGCCTATCTGCTTGATACGCTCTGGAACGAGCAGTATGTTAGCGGCGACCGCTCGGTCGATAACGCTGTGCTGCGCTTGCGCCGTAAGATCGAACCCTTTGGTGAGCAGCTCGAAACGGTGTGGGGCGTCGGCTATCGTTGGCGGCGCTAGAGGAAGAGCTATGCGTCGTTTTTTGCTGAGCGCTTCGTGGCTGCGCACCTTTTGCGAGGTTGTGCTTTTGTTTGGCTGCTTGCTTGGGCTTAGTGGCCTGATCTACCAAGGGCAGATCGAGCAGTGGTGGGAGCCGACCATTATGTTTTTGGTCAACCCGCTCTGTGCGCTCTACTACAGCTTGCGCTTGCGCATCTGGTCCGGCTCGCGGCTGCGCCAACTGCTGCTGGAAAGCGCCAGCATTCTGTTCCTCTCGTTACTGACCGCAACGCTCATCTACCCAACTTGGTACACGCTGCTTGAGCATAATCCGCGCTACAACCCCTATCTACTGAGCTTCTTTTTCTTTTTGTTGTTTCTGTTTCCCTACCTCTTCTTTCGCGGCATGTTGCGCTTGATCCGCTGGTGGCAGGATCGCAGCCAGCGCACGCTGCTCTGGTCGTTGGTGAACAGCCATGTGATCGTGGTGATGCTGCTTCAGCTCTTGTTGATCGTGCCGCTGAGCATCTTCACCATCAGCAATCAGATTGTAGCTGTCAACGCACCCGACGCCCTGATCGCCCAGATGCTCTATCGTCTGCAACAACTGCTGCCCGTGATCGGGATCGTGATCCTGCTAGCTTTGGCGGTGCTGCTCTGTTTTCTGCCCTTTGCCTTCTTGGTCTCCTACCTGTTTGCGCGACGTATTCGGCGGCGTCTCGATGCCCTGTTGGCGGCTGCCCACGCCATGCGCGATGGCGATTACAGCGCACGAATCCCTGTCACAGGCCGCGACGAGATCAGCACGCTCCAAACCGACTTCAACCGCATGGGCAGCCAGCTTGAGCAGCAGTTTCACGCCCTGCAAAACGAGCGCGAGACGGTTTCGCGCTTGCTGAGCACACGCCGCGAGCTGATGGCCAATGTGTCGCACGAGCTACGTACGCCGATCGCAGTGCTGCGCGCCCAGATCGAGGCGGCCCAGCGTCAGGGCACGCTGATCGACCCTGAGCAGTTGCAGCGCGATGTGTTGCATTTGCAACGGCTGGTCGATGACCTTGTTGCGCTGGCCCAAAGCGAAACCGAGCAGTTGAGCCTGCGCCTAGAAGCAAGTTCTGCCAACCAGATTCTTAAGCGGATCGTTGAGAGTCTTGCGCCGCTGGCTTGGCGCCAACAAAAAGTCGAGATTGTGAGCGAGCTAGCGCCCGACGCGCCGCTGCTGCTGATCGACCAAACCCGCTTCGAGCAGATTATCCTCAACCTGCTGCATAACGCCTTGCGCTACACTGGCCCGGGCGGCCTGATTTTGCTGCGCAGCGATGCCCACGGCCAGATCGAGATCCGCGATACGGGCAGCGGCATCGCCCCCGAAGATCTGCCCCACATTTGGGAGCGCTACTACCGCGATCCCGAACAGGGCGGCAGCGGCTTGGGCCTCACCCTTGTGCACTCCTTGGTGAGCGCCATGGGCGGCACAATTGAAGTCGAGAGCGCTTTGGGTGAAGGAACTAGCTTTACGATCAAGCTGCCGCGCGCCTAGGCCTGTCCACGCATATGTGCCACTGAAGCGCCAAAACCTCCAAATTCCCTCAGATGCGACAAAGTTGCGACAATTCTTCAACGCCTTTGCGACATGTGCCTGCCACAATAGCCAAGGAGACATGAGCAAATCCGTTGGATTGTTTCGTTACGGGGCGGCCTCACCAAAGGGCAGATAGACCCTTGGGTTAAGAATCTACCCGTTGATAGCCGTAGGCGGACGCGCTAGAAGCCTGTTTGGGCTAGATACCTTTCCGCCAACATGCTGAAGGAAACAAGCGGATTTGTGAGCAATCTGAAGGAGTGTGGCATGACACAACAAACGATAAATTCCGCACTGATGGTGCGAGATATTACCCGTAGCTTGCCCTTGGCGGGCGAGCAATTGCCGATTTTGCACGGCATCAGCTTTGCGCTCAAACAGGGCGATTCCTTGGCGATCACTGGCCCGTCCGGTTCGGGCAAATCGACCCTACTGGGCATTCTGGCAGGCTTGGATACGCCCAATAGCGGTGAGGTCTGGCTGGCGGGCCAGAACATCGCGCGGCTCAACGAGAACCAGTTGGCCAGCTTTCGCAACCGCCATATCGGCATGGTCTTTCAGTCTTTCAACCTGATCCCCACGCTGACTGCGCTGGAGAATGTCGAGCTGCCGCTGTTTGCCCAAGCTAAGCAGCGCAATACTCGCCAACGCGCCCAAGAACTGCTGACACTCGTGGGGCTTGCAGATCGGCTGCATCACCTGCCGAGCCAGCTTTCGGGCGGGCAACAGCAGCGTGTGGCGATCGCACGGGCTTTGATCAACCAGCCCGACCTGCTGATCGCCGACGAGCCGACCGGCAACCTCGATAGCGTGACGGGCAATGCGATTTTGGCGCTCTTTGAGCGGCTGCAAGCCGAACTGAATTTGAGCGTGATCATTGCGACCCACGACCCGCACGTGGCGCGGCGCGCCGATCAGCGTCTGCACATCATCGATGGCAGGCTGGCCGAGGTGCAACAATGACGCGCTTTGTTGTGCTGCTGCGTTATGCTGTGCGCTCGTTGCGTCGCGATGCGACTCGCAGCTTTTTGGCGATCTTGAGCATTACGGTGGGCGTGCTCTCGCTGGTCAGTATGCAGCTTTTTTCTACCAACCTGCTGTTCGGCCCGCTCTTCGACGATCGGCTGCAGATCGGCGGCGATGCTCAGATCAAGCCTGTTGAATTTGGACAGAGCTTTAGCCCAGAGGAGCTGGCACGCTTTGCACAGTGGCAGGCCGAAGGGTTACTGAGCGACTATGCGCCGCTCTCGTACACCTCTGCTGGCTTTTTGCGCACTCCCGATAATGGGCGCGTCAGCTTTGTTTCGGGCGTGCGGGGCATCGACCCGAGCCGCTATCCCTTGCTGGGTAATCTGCGACTGCGCGAGCCTGCTCAAGCCACAATTGCGGAGCTGCTGGCCGAGCCGAGCGCTGCCTTGATCACGCGCGAGCTGGCCGATGAACGCGGTTTGGGCTTGGGCGATACGATTGTGATGAACGGTTCGCAGGGTCCGACCTCATTTAGTGTGCGCGGCATTCTGAAGGAGACGCCCGATCATCGCGGCGATGGCGTTTACGTTAACCTTGCTGGCGCTGAACGCCTGATGGGGCCCAATCCGGTCAACGCTGTTGTGGTGATCTGGCCCGACCAAGCCAGTGCGCTTCAGCAGATCGAGCCATTGGGTTATCAGATCGACTTGGTGCGCACGCCCGAGCAGCGGAGCGAGGAATCGGAAACGTATCGCATTCTCGATGTGATGTTTAAGGGCGCGGGAGTGATGGGCCTGCTGGTGGGCGGTATGAGCGTGGCGAGCACGCTGCAAGTGATGTTGCAACGCCGCAAACAAGAGGTCGCCATTTTGAAAACGCTCGGCTTCCAGCGCCGCGATCTGCTCGCTCTGATCTGTTTAGAAACGGGTTTGCTCGGCTTGATCGGCGGTTTACTCGGCACTGCGATCGGCACCTGGATCACCTACATGCTATTTGAGCTGCTGATGTCGGGCGGCATGATCATGTTGACTTGGTCGCCCCATCCTCAGGTGTTGCTGGGCGGTGTGCTGGTTGGCGTCCTGACGGCGATCACCTTCGGCATCCAAGCCATTCTCGCGCTGAGCAATACGCGCCCGATCAGCATTTTGCGCGATCTGCCCAGCCCGCCCAGCAAAGGAGATCGGATCGGGCAAGTGGGCCTGTATGCGCTGCTGATGCTGGTTTGCGCCAGTGTGATCAGCCTGATACTCGGTTCGTGGATCGATGGGATCGGCTTGGTGTTGGTGGGTGGTTTGGCGCTGATGCTGCTGCGCGGCCTGTTTTGGCTGGTGTTGTGGTGCTGTCTGCGCCTGCCGCAGCCCTTTAGCCCGATCTTGCGAATCGCTCAAAGCAGTCTGCGCAAGCGCATTCATTCGGCGTCGCTGGCGGTGATCGCCTTGTGCGTCGGCACCTACGCTGTTTCGCTGGCGGTGTCGGTGATCGGCGATGCCCAAAGCACTTTGGCCGAATCGCAGCGCAGCAACGAAGGCTACAATCTGCTGATCTTCACCGACCTAGCCAATGAAAGCGCCGCTTATGCCGCGCTGCAGGCCCAGCAAAGCCACGAGATCATCACGATCGACGCTGTGAGCGCTACCCTGCAAGGCAGCAAGGTCGAGCTTGAAGGACGGGCGCTGGTCGATCTCAATCACGATATCAGCGTCAGCACTACATGGGACGAGCAGGGCGTATTGATGCCCGAACAGCGCGCCGAAGAGTACCAGATCGGCGATTGGATCGAGCTCGTTATTGACGATCAGCCGCTTGACTTGCAGGTGGCGGGCTTTTATACCAGCGATCCCGAGCAGAGTATTTTGCCAACCAGCGATGCGCTGATCATTCCGCGCCAGCTTGCCCGCCAATACGATCCGCAGATTCGTCTGTTGGCCATGTTCGACGCCGCCGTGTTGGACGCGACGACCACGCAGTTGGGCCAAAGCTTGCCAGAGGCGCTGGTCTTTAGCCGCGCCGACCTCAACGCCCGTTCGAGCAGCTCGTATGCTGCGATCCACCGTTTTGCTATCTCTTTGGGCGGCCTCGCCTTTCTGACGGGCGCAGTGCTGATCGCCAATAGCGCTGGCCTCAACGCCTTGCAACGCCGCCGCGAAATCGGCATTCTCAAGGCGGTCGGCTACGGGCGACGCCAAGTGCAAGTGCTGTTGCTGAGCGAATATGCTCTGCTCGGCACGATCGCTGGTATCTTCGGTGTGATCGGCGTGGTGGTGACGGTGTTTGGGCTGCGCACGCTGATGCAGATCGACACCATTACGGTCCAGCCCGCGTTGCTGAGCGTGCTGCTTGTTGGCTCGATCCTGATCGCTGTCTGTAGTGCGGCGCTGGTGCTGTGGGAGAGCAGTCGCTTGCGCCCGCTGGAAATCTTCCGCCACGAGAGCTAATATCCGTTTGATCACTTCAAGCTTCTGGCGGCTTGGTCTTTCCCCCAAAGAGGGCTGCTAGCGCGTCCGCCTACGGCTATCAACAGCTAGCTGGCTACATTCGATCTGTTAGCTTTCTGCCCTCGACAGATCGTCTGCAAACCCAGCGTTCCAACAACCATCAGGAATGCTTGAGAATGCCCAGCTCGCGGGCGCGCGCGATCGCTTCAGCGCGGCTGTGGCAGTCGAGCTTGTTGTAGATGCTTTTGAGCTGGGTTTTGACCGTATTGACCGAAACCACAAAGTGGGCGGCGATCGCGCTGCTGCTCAGGCCGTTGGCATAGAGGCGCAAGACCTCGCGCTCGCGCTCTGTGAGCGTGTCGGCTTGGGCCATCGGCGCAGGAGCAGTTTCGGCTTTGGTGATGGCTGACCCTGCTGGCGGAGCGCCCGCGAGGATGTGAGCTGCATAGCTGCTCATTCGCTGGTTTGGGTGCGCAAGATAGAGGCAGAGCAGGTCGCGAATGGCCTTGCCCCATTCCAGCCAGCTTCCCAGCCAGCCTTCCGCTTCCGTCAGCGCTAGCGCTTGCTCCAAAAAGATCTGGGCTTGTTGCGGATCGCGGCTCTGCTGATCGATCAGGGCGAGCAGTACCAGACAGTCGAACACCACCGCGTGGCGCTGACCCGTTTGGGCTTGTTGCAGCAGCCAAGCGAGCATTTCGCGGGTTGTTTCGAGCTGATCGCCGCGCCCCTTGGCTTGGGCCAGTGCCAGTCGCGCTAGGCTGAGCAATTCGATTTCGCGGAAGTAGGAGTAAGGCTCGTCTTTCTGCCATGCTGGGCGGCTGGCTGCCCAGGCTTGAGCCGCCGCCAGATCGCCCTGCTGAATGCGCAGACGCGCGATCCAAGCCTCGAAGAAGCGGCGCTCGCCAGCGGGCTGCCAGCCTTTGATCATGGCTTCGATCTCGCTGATGGCGCTGTTTGCGCTTTGCTGATCGTTGAGCAAGAGCTGCACGCGCGCGAAAAAGACCAGCGAACGGGCCGAGGTGATGCCAGGCTCGCGGTTGGAGAGCGCGATCGCGCGCCGCAAGGTCTGCTCAGCCGCCTCGAATTCGCCCAGTTCAAAGAGCGTATTGCCCAGCCAGATCTGAATGGCGCTGGCGGGCGACAACTGATCCCAGCCCTCTTGTCTGGCCCAGGCCAAGCTCTCCTCAGCGCTGCGCCGCGCCTGGCTCAGCTTGCCTTGCAGCAATGTGAGCTTGACCACTTCGGTCGTGCTGAACAGCCCGCTGACCGGATTGCCGGCGGCGCGAGCGTGGCGGATGTTCTCGCGATGCACTGCGATGGCCTGCTCGGTCCGGCCCAGCATCATCAGGGCGTAGCCTTGGATCAAGCCGCAACTGCTGCGGGCCCAGAGCTCTTCCTGCGGCAAGATCTCCAAAGCCTGCTCGCTGCGAGCCAAAGCCAGTTGGAAGTTACCCTTTTCGATCTCGGCGTGGGCGTGTAACGCATACCATTCGCCTTGGAGACTGGCCGAATCCGCGCCCGAATAGCCTTCAAGCAAGTGCTCGGCTTGCGCCAGAAAGCTGTCGAGCTCAGGCAGCTCGCGCTTGAAGAGCTGCAGACGCGCCATCACCAGCGAGAGGCGCAGATCGCTCAGCAACTGCTCGCGCGGCAGAGCGTCGATCCAGCGCTGCAGGGTGATGATCTGGCCGTTGGCTAAAAAACGCTCGGCGTAGCGGCTCAGCAGCGTGCCCAACAAGGCGTGGTCCTTGCTTTGCAAGGCGTGCTCGATGGCATCGTTGATCGCGCCGTGGGCTTCGTACCAGACGGCGGCTCTGCGATGCAGCTCGTAGACTGTGTCGCCCAGCTCGCGCGTAAGGCGATGGCGCAGCAGCTCGCCAAATAGATGGTGGTAGCGGTACCACTGGCGCTGATCGTCGAGCGGGATCAGAAAGAGATTCTGGCGCTCTAGCTCCTCTAAAATCGCTAAGGCGCTTTGGCCAGCCAAAGGCGAATCGACCAGTAGCGCCTCGCAGAGCGCGGGGTGCATACGTTCGAGCACGGCCGTGTAGAGCAGAAAACTACGAATCTGCTCGCTCTGGCCTTCCAAGACCTCTCCGGCTAAATAGTCGACCACATGGCGGTGGCTGCCGCTAAACTGCTCCACAAAGCTCTTTTGATCGCTTTGGCCCTGCAACGAGAGCGCCGCCAATTGCAGACCGGCCGCCCAGCCCTCGGTGCGTTTCTCCAACTGTTCGATTGTCGCCAAATCGAGCTGCAAGCCCATACTTTGGTTGAAAAATGCTAACGCCTCTTCGCTGGTAAAGCGCAGATCGGCAGCGCGCAGTTCGAGCAGCTCGCCCCGTGCCCGCAAACGCGCCAGCGAGAGCATGGGGTCGCTGCGGCTGGCGATCACCAGATGCAGTTGGGGTGGCGCATGGCTGATCAGAAAATCGAGCTGCCTGCTGATCTGCACATGCGAAATGGCGTGAAAGTCGTCGAGCACCAGAAGCAGATCGTTGCTCTGTTCGGCTAGGCGGTTGAGTAGCTCGGTCAGGGCCAGCTCGACCTGGTTGGGGCTGGCTTGCAACAGCTGCAAGGCCTGTTGGACACTGCCAGCCTGGCTGCGTTCGATAGCGTGCAAAACATAGCTCCAGAAGCGACTGGGATCGTTGTCGTTGGCTTCGAGCGCCAGATAGGCCACCCTGGTTTCGGCTGGAAGGGTGGCTAGCGCTTGGGCCAAGAGCGTACTTTTGCCGAAACCTGCCGGGGCTGCGATCAAGCAGAGCCGCTGTTCGCTGATCGAGCGGAAGCGCGATAACAAACGAGGCCGTGCCACAGCTTGAGCGCGCGCACGTGGTATGTGAAATTTTGTCGCCAAGAGCGGGCCGGGCTGGGCCAAATAGCTCATAGTTTGCTCACATAGAGAGAGGTATAACAGTTTCAAGGACTGAATGCGCTCATTATAGCATTTGCCCCATCGTCCGAATCGATCACCCTCTCGATCACCCTGCTTGGGTGATGCCATTTCACCCTCCGCGCTCCTACACTGCAGACATCGAAATTCGTTGCTTGTTCTGAAAGGAAGCTCTGATATGTCGCTCTTCCGCCGTCCATCGCGTATTGTTTGGTATCTGCTGTGCGGTCTGCTTGTGCCCTGCGTGGCCACTCTAGTCGGCACGGGCAGCCGTTTGCTCTCCAGCGCTCCCCGAAACCACTATGCTCCGGCCTTTAGCGGAAGCCTGCCCGAGCCTGCCGCCCACGACCCTGCCAAGCGCACGGCTGTGATCATCGCGGCCAACAGTGGCACCGAGGGCAGCGACTTCCTCGCGCCCTACGAGGTGATCGGCCGCTCGCAAGCCTTCAACCTCTATGCGGTTGCGCCCGAACGCGAACTGACCCATCTCTTCCCGGGAAGCCCTATGTTGCGCGGCGTCGATATGCTGCCGCACTACTCGTTCGCGCAGTACGATGCCCAGATCGGCCACGATCCCGACCTGATTGTGATCCCGTTTCTGCCCTTTAGCCAAGCCGCCGAATACCAACAGATCCTCGATTGGGTGCGTCGGCACGCTGGCCCCGATACAACTGTACTGTCGATCTGTGCTGGCGCGACAAACCTCGCCGACACAGGCTTGCTGGCCGGGCGCAAAGTCACGACTCACCACTACAGCTTCTCGGTGATCGCCCAAGCTCACCCCGATATCGAGCTGGTGCAGGGCGTGCGCTACGTCGAAGATGGCAACTTCATCACGTCGGCGGGTGTGACCGCTGGTGTCGATGGCAGCCTCTTCGCGCTCAAGCGCATCGTTGGCGAAGATGTGGCTCTGCGCGTCGCCCGCGAGATCAACTACCCTTACGCCCACTTCCTCGATGATGCGAACTTTGTGCCGACCCCAGCTCCGCTGGGCGATCTGCTGGGCTTGGTGCCTTCGCTGCCCAATATGCTGCTGAGCGGCTTGAACAGTAATGACCAAAATCTGGGTGTGGCGCTCTACAGCGGTATGAGCGAGCTGGCGCTGGCCTCGCTGGTCGATACCCTGCCGCACGTCAACACGCTCACGGTCCACTCGATTGCACCCCAACGCGAGGTGCTGGTCTCGCACCATGGTCTGCAACTGGTACCGCGCTGGAGCTACGCCGACGCGCCCGCCCTCGACCGCATCGTTGTGCCCGGTCTGATCGACGAAGCGAGCCTTGCGAGCCTGCAGAGCTGGAGCGCCGAACGCGCTGGCCCGGCCGTCGAGCAGCTTCACCTCGGCGCGAGCTACGTCTACCAAGCAGGCTTTGAAGACATGGCGCGCAATAACGGCTCGATCGTCGCGGCCCAAACCATCTATCTGCTGGAGTTCCCCGGCGAGCAGTTGCCGAGCGGTCTGCGGCTCTTCCCGCCCACGGTGCTGCGCAACGCTTCGCTCTACGCCCTACTCGGTCTGTTAATCGCTGGCGCCATCGACTATCTACGCAGCAAACGCCACCAAGCTCGGCGCTCGTCGCGCCCCAGCGAGCAGCTCTCCTTGGGTCGTGCCGTCGATCCGCAGCTCTAAGAGGGGATTGGGGAGGTCTCTCCACACGGATACAGCCCGCATGTACTGAGCTAGCTCTTGATAGCCGAAGGCGGACGCGCTAGAAGCCGAATGGATGTGAGAGACCTCTCCGCCAAATGAGTAAGCGGATTGCAGAAGCTTTTCTGTTGAGCAGTATACAATCTTGTTGAGGAGGAAGTTCTATGGCAATCGCAACTTGGTGGCGCGAAGATCCGTTACCCACTTTAGCGCCGCTAGCAGATTTTCGGGTCGAACTGAGCAGCGATTTCAGCGCTCTGGCAGAGCTTAATCGCATCAGCATCAACGAAGTCGAAGCTCGTTATGCCGCTGGCAACCGTGCCTATATCGCCTTTTTTCAAGACCAGCCCGTCGCCTATGGCTGGGTCGCAACGGCTCAGATCTCGATCGGCGAGCTGGCGCTCGATAGGCCGCTTAGCCCTCGCGACCGCTACCTCTGGGACTTCGCAACTCTGCCAGCGTGGCAAGGGCGCGGCTTCTACCCGCGTTTGTTGCAGGCCATTCTGCGCCAAGAGCAGAGTGATGCCGAGCGCTTTTGGATCATCTACGCGCCGGAGAATCTGCCGTCGAGCGCAGGTATGCGCAAGGCGGGCTTTAGAACTGTGGCCGACCTCTCCTTCGACCGCCAGCAGCGCGTACAGCTTGCGCCCATGGGTGAACTTGCCCGCGCCCAAAGCGCCGCCGAACTGCTTGGCCTGCCCTTGGCCGAGCAAGAGCTAGCGCCCTGCTGGTCGTGCCAAAGCCAAGAAGCTTCGTCGTGCTGGCCGGAAGATCCCGCTCTAGAGAACGAAGGCTGCTGCTGTTCGATTCAACCTCAGTCCAGTGTATCGGCGCTTGCTGTTCTGGAGCAAGCTCATGCCTAGTTTCGCCTGTGAATTGCGCATCAAAGGCCAGCTTAGCAGCGAGTGGGTCGAGTGGTTTGCTGGTTTTGAATTGATAGAACTTGCTTCGGGCGATACCCTCTTGCGCAGCCTGCTTAGCGATCAAGCGGCTTTGCATGGCATCCTGATGCGCATCCAAGTCCTTAATCTGGACCTGTTAGCCTTGCATATTTCTGAAATGAGCCTCGAATCAGAGGTCGATAGTGTAAAGTAGAACTCATACTAAATCCGCTTAAGGCTTTGGCGGCGAGGTCTCAAGCTTCCATTCGGTCCTTGGCGCGTCCGCCTACGGCTATCAACATCCTGCCCAACAAACGAGGTCGCTCTGCTGTGAAGCGAGGCCGCCAAGGGGAAGCTTCGAGTGTATGCCGAAGGAAGAAAGAAGAAGCTTGAAAATAGCGGAACGAAATCATCCGCTACTGCTTGTATAGTGATGCTAGATCAGTAAAAACAGGCAAGGAGGAGCGGATGTTACGAGGCATAGCGACCATCAGCTTTTGGGCCGAAGATCATGCTGCCGCTAAGGCTTGGTATAGCGAATTGCTCGGTATGCAGCCCTATTTCGATATCCCGGGCTATTTTGAATTTCGCATCGGCGATTATCAGCAGGAGTTGGGCGTGATCGATAGTCGATACGCTCCGGCTGGCTACAGCAAACAACCGGGTGGAACGATCATCTATTGGCACGTCGATGATCTTGAAGCCTCGCTAGAGCGCTTGTTGGCGCTCGGTGCCACGCTCCATCAGCCGATCACCGAGCGCGGCGAGGGCTTTGTAACCGCTTCGGTGCTCGATCCATTCGGCAATATTTTGGGCATTATGAGCAACCCGCACTATCTTGAGATGTTAGAAAAAGGTCGCTAAGGCGATTTTGGCATATCCAAGCAGAAAAGGGGTTACGCTCTGGGCGTAGCCCCTTTTTCACATCATTTAACAGATATTAGCCCCGAATACGCGCGGCTATCTCGGCTATACTCGGCGAATACTCGCCTTCGCTATCGACAATAAAGGTCGGTACCGGGAAGTCGGGCGGCTGATATCTGTCGGGCGGCGCGATCTCGCCCGTTTCGCGGTAGATCTTCACGCGGAGGTCGCCGTGGTAGAACTCGCGCTGGGGAATGGCGAGGCCACGCTGCAGATGGCGTTCCGCTGCCTTTTGAGCGTCGATCGAGCAGATCACAATGTAGGGCTGACTCAGTTCAAGCAGGCTGGGCATCAGCATAGCCCACAGCTTGTGTTGAAAGGCAGCTTCGGCCACCAGCGAGACATTGTTTTTGAGATAGTAGCGAATCAGATCGAAGAAGAAGTGGGTCACTACGCCGTTGGTATCGGGCGGCAGCTCGTCGTGTTTGACCCCGAACGTATTGACATAACCTTCTTTGATCTCGTCGCGATTGATCACCGGCAGCCACAACTCCTGAGCCAGCTTTTTTGAAAGCGTGGTTTTACCAGCCCCAGGGCGGCCCGTCACAATAATACATTTCGGTTTGGGCTGCATAGCATGAACTTCTAGTTGCGTCTTTTAGGCAACTTGTAAAACCCAGAGGGTTGTCTACGAAACGCGCATCGCATGGCAGGGTTGCTTGATTCGACCAACGTGCTACACTGCGCCTTCGGTTTTTGCGTTCGCCTCGCTAAATGCGCTTACAGCTCGCCCGCTCGTTCGAGCAGCTTGAGGTTGCGCTCTGCGTCCTCCAGCGCCGCATCGAGCGATGGGTAGGCGCGCTCGCCCTGCCAAAGCAGATTCTCGCCGCCGATGATGCGGATAAATGAGCCGGTGTTGTATTCGTAGCCGATCTCGAGCCAGCCGCCGCTGCCAAGCCACTCGCTCAGCGTGGGGAAGCGCTGAGTGAGCGATGCATCCTGCGAGGGTGTTGGCCCTGATCCGCTTGTGTTTTGTGCTTGCGCTTCGTCCTGCGCCTGTTGCTTTTCAGCTTGGGAAAGTTTGCGAACCGTGGGCATGGGGTGCCTTTCTGATAATCGTTTGCGTTAGTCCGGTAGGGAAGCGCTTGATACCACACCAAGCGAATGCTTGTTCTTGTGTGCAGACCCGTTGGGCCAAGGTTTTGACCATCGATATGTTGGATCAACGAGCTGAAATAGCGATAGGCGGCAGAGAATCAAGAACTCTTCTCATTGTACCATTTGCGGGCCGTTTTGCTTGTACCAAATCGCTTGATCAGTTTATGTTTGGCCTTCGGCAGAGTAGAACGAGACTTTCGCTCGTTTTCGTTCTCGCAGCTTGTGAGTAGGCTGCTATGGTAAGCTCAAGGCGTTGCTTGGCCGTTGGATTTTGGGGCGGCCTTTCGGCGCAGGCGGATAGCGCCCCTCGTGTATGGAAGGGATGTTGATAGCCGAAGGCGGACGCGCTAGAAGCCGCATGGGAGGTTGAGACCTCTCCGCCAAAATAGTGAACGGCATCGAGCGCATGCAGCGTAACGGCTGAATGTCCTAGTTGGATGGGCCGGAATGTCCGTTGTAAGGCGACTGGCTCTGGGGTAAGATCGCATTCTAACGAAGAATCGCTCGACTGATGAAGGAGGCTTGCTAGATGCATTCTCCTCAAGCGGCCTTGTGGGCTGGCATGCGCGCATTTCTGCCGCTTCTGCTCGGTGTTGTGCCCTTCGCCCTGATCGTGGGCGTGCTGACCATCGACAACCTCGCCTTCGACGAGGCGCTGCTGATGACGCTGGCGATCTATTCCGGATCGGCTCAACTGGTGGCTATGCAGCTGCTGAGCAGCAATACGCCCGCCCTTGTGATCATTCTCACCACCTTGGTGGTGAACCTGCGCTTTTTGATGTATAGCGCCTCGCTCGAACCCTACCTGCAGGCGCGCAGCTGGCGCGCTAAGCTGGCGGCTGCCTTCCTCTTGACCGATCAATCCTATGCCATTTCGATCAGCCGCTTTCAGCAGCAGCCCGATGCGCCTTACCGATATTGGTATTACCTCGGCAGCGGCCTGATGATGTGGCTGACTTGGCAGATCGGCACGTTGATCGGCATGCTGCTCGGCACGCAACTGCCCGCCTCGTGGCAGCTCGATTTCACCATTCCGCTGACATTTATTGCGCTTGTGGTGCCGCAGATCCGCACCAAACAGCTGCTGTGGGTCGCCATCGTCGCGGGCTTAGTGGCGGCGCTGACTGCTTGGCTGCCGTTTAAGCTGGGCGTGATCGTAAGCGTGTTGGCTGCGATCGCTGCCGGGCTGATATGGGAGGCGCGTTCGAGATGAATCTGTTGCTGCTGATCGCAGGGATGGCCGCCGTGACCATGGCGCTGCGCCTCTCGTTTTTGGCGCTTTCGGGGCGCTGGCAGCTGCCCTTGCAGGCTCAACGGACGCTCTATTTCGTGCCGGTGTCTGTTTTGGTAGCTTTGACCCTTCCCGACTTGATCTTTATCGCAGGCAGCTACGATTGGTCGCTGGGCAACGGGCGCATAGTTGCCGCTGTGGCTGCGACCTTTGTGGCCTGGCGCTTCAAGAATGTGCTTTTGACCTTGGTTGTTGGAATGGGCCTGCTCTATACCTTTCAAGCCCTATTTGGCTGATAGCGTTTGCTGAGCGGCTCGTTCGAATTTGAGCAATGCATTCCAGATCATCAAACGGAGCATGTTGTCGTATTTCCGCTTCAAGAGCCAATGATATTTTGCGAGGGCATAATCGAACATTCCAGCATCTTGAGCGAGCTCGGCTTGGGTAAGATGGAGCGAAAAGAGCTCTAGATCCTTTTCTGGCTCTGTTGTGTTCGCTTCGATCTGAGTTGAAGCTGGTTGATAGTTTCAGCGCTTTGGCGGAGGGGCTGCTAGCCCTCATTCAGTCTTTGGCGCGTCCGCCTTCGGCTATCAGGGTCCTGCCCTTCCATTCGGGCATTAGCTCGCAGCTTACGCTGCGAGCTGCTAGGCGCACGCGCCTAGCAGCTTCAAGTGCCGCCCCCAATCTCGAACTGCAACCGATGCAGTATCCCCAAAGAGTTGCGCTTTTGTTACGCGGAACAACACAAACCGAAGAGAGGCTTGAGTGAGATATCGCGTCATCGTGCGACATCTCACCACAAGACAGTCTAGCAGACCTTTCCGACAACAGACGAGCCTTAGAGCGCGTTCAGCTCGCGAACCACGATCTCTAAGCCGGCCGCCAACTGATCCGGCTCGGTCAAACACGAGATCATCAGGTGGGTGCCGCGCACATCGCCATAGAAGTAGCCTGGGTGCACCAACACCCCCGCCTCTAACAGACGCAAGACCAGCGCCTCTTCGTCGGAGGCGCGTAAGATGCGCGGGAAGAGGTAGTAGCCGCCATCGGGCGGGAGCAGATCGACCCGTGCCACTCGGTCGAGCATGGCGATCGCACTGCTCAGGTTGCTGCGCACGCGCTCGCGCATAGCCTCCACAAAGGGCCAACCCCGCTCGAACAGGGTCGGCAGCATGCTTTGAATCAGGCTGCTGGCCCCCAAGAAGGTGTCGTTGAGCAGCTCGAGGCGACCGGCGTAGCGCTCTGGCTCGGGGCCAGTTAGCGCGATCCAGCCAAGCTTCATATCGGGCAGCGCGAACAGCTTGGAGATGCCGTTCAGATGGAAGATCGTCAGTTCTGGGTGCAGCGTGCCCAGTGGCGGGGTCGTCGGAGCGTGGTAGGTAAACTCGGCGAAAACCTCGTCGCAGATCACGGGCAGGCCAAGCTGAGTCAGCGCGGGCACAGGCGACTGCACGATCATGCCGGTGGGGTTGTGGGGCGACACAATCAACACGCCGCGCGTGCGCTCGTCGGCCAGCGAGAGAAGATGGTCTTGGTCGATCTGCCAGCCGTTGGCTTCGTTCAAATGGTAGGGGCGCAGCTCGATATGGTGCAGGGCCGCGAGGTATTCGAACAGCGGGTAGGTCACATCGGGCGCGAGTAGGTTGTCGCCTGGCTCGGTCAAAAGCGCAAAGAGCAGCGAATAGGCTTCGCTGGTGCTTGCGGTGATGAAGAGATTGCTGAGCGAGAGCTCAAGCGCGGGCGAGCGGCGGCTATAGTAGCGCTGAATAGCTTGGCGGGCGCTCAGCAGGCCGCGCGGATCGGGCGAATAGCGGCGGCTGCTCCAGTAGGGCGCCGATGCTTCTTGTAAAATCTCGGGAGGAAACAGCAATCCATTTGAGGTCGGGTTGCTGCTGGTCAGATTGATGTAGCCACCAGAGGCTGCTTTTTTTAGGCGTGCTTGTTCGATCGTATTGGGCGTAAGGTCGCCCTCGGCAAAGAAGCCAGTCATGTTTATGTCCATGGCAAGCGGCGGCGCTGTCGTTCGCGTTCGCGATAGCCAGCGATCACCGCATTGAGATAATCGCTATCGTCTTGATGCTGGCGCAACTGCTCCATCACATCGCTGATCTGCTGTTCATAGTTCGTAACTTGTTCTTTCATCTGAGCGATATCGGTCTCTTTTACAGCCAGCTCGCGTTGGGCTTGGCGCAACTGCAGATCGAGCTCGCGGCGCTGCTGATCGAAGAGCGCTTTCTGCTCGTTCACACGTCGCAATTCCGCATCTATAGCAGCCACTGCTTGAATATGTTGGCTCAATTGGCCTTCAAGCTGAAGTTTTTCGGCTTCGAGCGTTTGTAACATCTGCTGCAATTGACGTATCTCGGCATCCATGGCAGCCAAGGTGCGCTGGTGCTGGCGCAACGAAGCTTCAAGCGAACGGTTCTGCTGTTCGAGGGCCTGATTGATCTCGTTCAGATGTTTGATCTCGCTTTCGCGTGTGAGCAGAACGTGGTTGTATTCGCTCATGCCCGGCTCGATCACGCTGCTGCCTCCGACCGCGCGAGCTGCCTCCAAACGCACGTTGCCGTGCAAAAGCAAGGTCGCCATGCGCAGGTTGGTGGTGAGATCCTGAGCCAAATTATAAATCATGCAGTAACCGATTTGGGGATGCTTCTTGCAGAGCTGGCGAAATTGTGCCGCACCTAATACGATCAAAATGGTCGGCTCGATCGAAATAACCGTTGCAGCGCGCAGACCGCTGTTGAGAATAATCAATTCGCCGAAACACTGATTGGCATGCAGAATATTGATGGTTGAGGAAGCGACCGAGCCATCGCTGCGCGTCGTGCTGATGACGACACGCACTCGCCCTTCGTGGATGAGGTACATCTCGTTGCCCTCATCGCCCTCTTTAAAGATCGTCTTTCCTGCTGGCACACGAATCGCCCGGCACACATCGGCTACTCGCAGAAGGTCTTGGTCTGAAAGGCCACGTAAAATCTCGATCTTACGCATAGCGTCGATGATACGTATGCTCATAGATGTTGCTCCGTATGTGACCGGGAAAGATCCGAAAAGGCTAGAAGCAGTGCTCCTTGTGGATGAAAAACAAGCTGGTATATAAAAAGAACCACTGTGTCGGTGTGGGATGGGAGGGTAGGTGGACACAATGCTTTACAGCTAAGTTGAATGACAACTCAGGCTTTAAGAGATATGAAAGAGCGCTGATGGCGTCAAACCTTGTTTTCAGTATAGCAAAAATCACCCTTTTTTACCAATAGACGCCTAAAAATCAACAAATGCTTACATAATAGCGAAATACAGGTCTCTCTATTTCAAACCAAAGGGTCAAAAGAACGTAAAGAGTATCAAGTAGAGGAACAGTTTCTTTCGCGCCTCAAGCCGTGTTATTCCGCATGCAATTCAGCAATAGGGCCATGATCTCCTGCGAGCTATATTTGCATGAACTCCACATGCGCAAGGGATCGCCTGGAAGCACTAACAAAGCAGCGCGACAAGCTTTTCATCTTAACTACGAATCGATAACAAAGCGCTTATATGCGCATTGCAAAGACAAAGTCATCCATAAGCGCTTATTTCGGCGTTGCTGGATGACTTTCTTGCAGAAATAGCTGATTTTTGTCTGGGCGGCCTAACTGATATCACATCCGTTTAAAGACTTACGCTCTTGTAACGCAACCAAAACGTGGAAAGCGTTGTGTGATATTTCGCGCTGCAGCGGAAATATCACACAATAAACGTAGTCACATTTCGCTCAGTCGAAGGCCAAATAGCAAGTAATCAACTGGATGTGGTATGACAGCATGTTAGGCTTCTATCAATCGCAGATTGGGCTGTACATCGAGATCCCAACCGCTTTGCAGGCCAGCATCGAAGCGGTAGTAAGCTGCCGCCGCCACCATAGCGGCGTTGTCGGTACAGAGCGAGATGTGGGGGTAGCGCACTGGGATGTTAGCGCGGCGGGTTAGCTCGGCGCGCAGTCGGGTGTTGGCCGCCACACCTCCCGCCAGCAGAATCTCAGAGGCACCGTATTCGCGGGCGGCATCGACGGTTTTGCTCACCAAGACATCGACGACCGACTCTTGGAAGGCGTAGGCCAACTGGGCCGCAAAGCGCTCGTTGGCGGGCGTTGATGGCAGGCTACGGCTCTCTTTGGCTGTGCTGCCGTCGTTTGCTTGGTATTTGGTGCCGCGCGCGCCGCGCACCTCGGTGATCAGCTTGGCCTCGCGGGCTTGGTGCTCTTGCACTTTGTGCAGCACAGCGGTCTTTAAGCCGCTGAACGAGAAGTCGTAACTGCCACGCAGCCAAGCGCGAGGCAATACTCCAGCGCCGGTTACCCCTTGCGCGGCGCGCTGAATAGACGGGCCTCCTGGGTAGCCTAACTTCAGAATGCGCGCCACTTTGTCGAAGGCTTCGCCCGCTGCGTCATCGCGGGTTTGGCCCAGCACTTCGTAGCGTCCGTGGCCGCGCAGCAAGACCAACACCGTGTGACCGCCGCTGACGATCAGGGCCACAATCGGGAATTCAGGCTCTTCGCTGGGCTGGTCGGGCGTGTCGATCAGCCAGTTGGCGTAGATATGGGCCTCTAGGTGGTTGACGCCCACAAAGGGCAGGCCGCGCGCCCAAGCCATGCCTTTGGCGGCGTTGAGACCGGTTAAAAGCGCACCGCTCAGGCCCGGGCCATAGGTCGCGGCTATCGCATCGATTCCATCCCAGCCGCCTGGAACAGCGCTGACTGCCTCGTTGACCACGGCGCTTAGGCTGAGGATATGCTGGCGCGATGCTACCTCAGGAACGATTCCGCCATAGCGACGATGCTCATCCATCTGAGAAGCAACAACATTAGCAAGGATATGGCGGCCATCGCGTACAACTGCTGCCGCTGTCTCGTCGCACGAAGTTTCGAGCGCCAACAGCGTCAAACTCGACTTTTGTTGTAGGCTAGGCGAAGTTTGCATTGTCATACATTCTAGCGATTCTTTTCAAGCTCAGGCCAGCGCCCTGATCTAAGCGCCATTCCAAGCGACAAGGTATACGATCAACTATCGGTACTCTTTCTATTATACATAGCCCAGCTTATTTCCGCATTTGTCACAAAGCATAGGCCCTTGTCCCAGGCTTTATCCGCGCAAGTCTCATGCGATTCGGGACAAATCTTATGACTGCGAACTCATGAAGTTTCTTTCCGAAAGCGTTATGCTCGCTCTCAATGACAACAAATTTGAGCAACACTCATGAAATAAGGAGCAGTCATGAATCGCAAAGTGCTTGGCTTAATAGCGATGATATGTTCGCCAGCGATGTTTGCCGAAGTTGTGATCTCGGATTCGCCTGTGGTGGTGGGCATTGCGAGTATGCTTTTTATGGCCGGTTCGTTTTGTAGCCTGTTGGGGCTGTGGCAGCTTAAAGCGACGGGAAGCAGCAAATGGGGACGTGGAGTGCTGATATTGCAAATGGTGTTGGTCTCTATGGCCTTTTTGTTCGGTCTCTTTGAGGCTACCCAGATCTTCGCTCCCGATAACATCCTCTTTATCGTTACCGATATCGCTTGGCCGCTCAGCATGTTCACCATGACCTTGGTGGGCGTCACTACCGCTGTTGTGGGCAGCTTGCCGGGTTGGCGTCGCTATGGCGTTTTGCCCAGCGGTTTGGTGATGATCACCAGTTTGTTGGCTTCGGTGGTGCTGGGCACACCCATCGATGCGCCGGGTTTTGTGGCCGCCTCCGTTACGGCCCTCTCGATCTGCTGGTTTACGATGGCCTTTACGGTCTTTAGCAGCGATGCGGGCGAGTTTGGAAGCCGTGGGCTGATCGGCAAGACCGCCTAAGCAAGCGCTTTAGCTCGTTTGATCGCTTCGAGATCGGTGTGATTTGTTCGACTTGTTCCCGTTTCGCGGGGGCAGCTCTTTAAGCGGGTCGCGTATCGCTCCCTTCTCCCGCAACTATGCATTACCTAAAAGTCGTGTCGGCAGCACAAGGCGATATTCACCCCCCTCGCCCGCAGTGCGGGAGAGGGGGCCGGGGGTGAGGGCCGATAACGCTGACCGTATGTCGATTTGTGGCTAATGTACAGCTCCCGCAATGCAGGAGAAGGGTCGGGGATGAGGGCAGATTAGCCCTGCTGATAGCCGTAGGCGGACGCGCTAGAGACCGAATGGAAAGGAGAGACCTCGCCGTCAAAGCGCTAAAAATCAGGTGGATGCAGAATGAGAGCGATGGAAGGCCCATCGCTCTCTGTGTGTTTGTTTAGACTTGGCGTTGCAAGCTGCTCGGAATAAGCGGAGGGATTTGCGGGGTATAGGCCCCACAGAAAAAGCCGCGCAAAGGGCCACGGGCCGGGCTCGGGCAGCTCTCTTCGGCCACAAGGTATTCGTGGCGGAAGTCGAGCTTGGTGACCGAGACCACATCGGGCGCGTTGGAATCGTAGAGATAGAGCGTGCCAGTGCCATCGCCCGGATCATCGTAGCCGATCGCCAACACTTGGTGGTTGTCGAACGGGCTGCGCGATGTGCCGATCAAGCAGAGCGGCCAAGGCGTGCCACTATCGAGATACTGCTTCAGCTCTTTCCACTCGCCGATCGTCTTCTTCAAGACCCACGAAGGACCATCGTCGACAAAGGGCAGGTCGATATGCAGCATAATCATCCAGCCGAGTAGGGTCGGTGCGTTGATCGTAAAGCTCTGTTTTTGGCGCTCCCAGAGGTAATCGCGCACCAGACGGCCTTCGGGCGTATCATAGTTCGGATGATCCATATAGCTCTTGCCACGTGGAACTGGTAGGCCGCACCGGAAATAGTCGAGCGCAGCATAGGCCATACCGCCACACATCCCGTAGGTGTCAGGCATCGCTTGGAGGATCCAATTGCGTAGGGTCGAGCCGATCGAGGAAGATGCGAGCGAGGCCTTTGAGCGGGGCAACGACTTAAACGCACCGTCGATCGACTGGTTCAAAGCTGTCTTCATTTCAGCTTTTTCCGACGGATTGAATGTCCATGAGTTTACAAAGGCAAACCCATCGTGATTGGGATTAAAGCTTGTGCGTGCCATACCATTTCACTGTGATCAATTGAGCTTGGGCCTTGTTTTCAGTATACCACGATCGATTTTGTCTTTATAGACCAAAAAACCACTTTGAACGCGGCTTTTTCAGCCTAAAATCTGGCGCAAGGCCGCAGCGAGGTAGGGATAGCGAAAGATGAATCCGGCCTCGAGCGCTTTAGCGGGAATAACGCGCTGCCCGTTTAAGATCGATTCAGAAAACTCGCCCAGCGCCGCTTTAAGGGCGAAGCTCGGTACTCGTAGCCAAGCTGGCGTGGCGTAGACACGGCCGAGGGTGGCGCTGAATTCGCGATTGGTGACGGGTTCGGGCGCGGTGACATTCAGCGGGCCGCAGATCGCCTCGTTTTCGAGCGCAAAGCTTATCAGCGCTACCTCGTCGTCGCGGTGAATCCACGAGATCCACTGATCGCCATTGCCGAAGTGGCCACCCACAAAAAAGCGGAATGGCAGCAACATTTTGGGCAGGGCGCCCTCGTTGTGGTCGAGCACAAGGCCAGTGCGCAGCGCGATGGTGCGGATTCCGGCCTCTTGGGCGGGCAGCAACTCGCGTTCGCCATCGATACAAACGCGAGCCAAAAAGTCGTTGCCTGCGGGCGCACTTTCGGTCAGCTTTGTATCGTCGCAAGAGCCATAATAGCCCACTGCAGAGCCATACATGATCACTTGCGGTTTCTGTTGAACCTTCAGTGCGGCTTCTACCAGCCCGCGCATGGCTATCACGCGCGAGTCGTGAATCTGTTTTTTATACGCCGCTGTCCAACGCTGAGCATAGACCGAAGCGCCCGCCAAGCAGATAACCGCGTAGGCGCCATCGACCTCTTTGCTCCACTCGCCATCTTTGCCCGGCTGCCAAGCAAAGATGCGACTATTTTTAGGAAGACGCTCTGCCGCCTTATCGGGATTACGAACGAGGGCGACGACATCATAGCCGTGTTCGCGTAACTGGGCGTAGAGATGACGTCCAATTAAACCGGTCGCCCCAGCTAGGATAATTCGTTTATTTGCGCTCATGGAGATATTCCTCATAGGCTGTTGCTTTTTCCAAGTGTACCATGGCTCGTTCGTAATCCGTTTAAGCGCTTTCTATACCAATCTTGTCTTGCACTGGCGGAAAGGCTCTTCACCCCAAAGAAGGCTTCGACCGCGTCCGCCTACGGCTATCAGAGCGGCTGTCCTCCCATTCGGTCCGTCGAGCGCTTCGCTGCCTCCGTCGCTTTCGCTGTAACCTGCCCGGTGCAAACACCGAGCAGGCTGGAACGCTGCGTTTCGTTGCTCAACGAGTATGCTTGTAACTCGGGGAAACGGAAAAGGGAAAAATAGCTGAGTTCCGCTCTGCCACGGGCCAAAAAGACATTCCGTTTTTTGATACGTTTGTTGCGCTCAAATAGCAGTATTGTATAGGTCATACCAAATCCGTTTAAAGACCTGCATTCTCTTCACTCAGAAAAACGAAAAGCCGGGAAAAAAGAGACACGTTCCGCTCTGCCGAAGACCAAAGAGAACCTAATCAACCGGATTTAGTATCAAAACAAAAAAAGAGGCGTGGATCCTATGAGAACCCACACCTCTTGTATCACAAGCTTGAGTTTTACAAGCGCAAGCTATGCACAACGATCGCCCTCATTCGGCCCTAGAGGCGGGCCTTAATCGCGTTGGCTAGCCGAACCACACCTTGCTTGATCTTCTCGGCAGAGGGGTGCGAGAAGTTGAGGCGCATGGTGTTGGTGCCGCCGCCATTGGCATAGAAGGTTGTGCCCGGCACAAACGCTACATTCTCTTGCAGCGCCACGCTCAGCAGTTCGGTGGTATCGATGTGTTCTGGCACAGTCAGCCAGACAAACATGCCACCTTTGGGGCGGGTCCACTTTACGCCAGCTGGCATATGCTCCTCAAGGGCCGCCAGCATAGCGTCGCGGCGCTCGTGGTAGATAGCGCGAATGGTCGGCACATGGCGCTCGAGCAGACCTGTACGACAGGCTTCATAGGCGCTGGCTTGGGCCAAACTGCCCGAGTGCAGATCCATACCTTGCTTGGCCGAGACGAATTTACTGATCAGCGCTTGGGGTGCGATCACCCAGCCAACACGCAGACCAGGGGCAAGTACCTTCGAGAAGGTGCTGAGATAGATCACGTGGCGCAGCTCGCCGTGCATTGCGATATCCTGGGCGGCCAGAAGCGGCGGGCGCTCGCCCTCATAGTACAATTCGCCATAAGGATCGTCTTCGACGATCGGCAGGTTATATTGAGCTGCCAACTTTAGCAAGGCGATTTTGCGCTCTGCCGAGAGCGTTACACCGGTTGGGTTCTGGAAGCACGAGACCAAATAGAGGAAACGTGGGCGAGCGCCCTCTTCCAAAATGGCCTGTAGTGCATCGACTTTCAAGCCTTCATCATCCATTGGAATGGTGACATAGCTTGGTTTGTAAGGGCCCCAAGCCTGCAAAGCGCCCAGATAGGTCGGCTCTTCTACCGCTACCAAGGCTCCCGGATCAATGAAAAGCTTACCGATCTGATCGAGCGCCTGCTGTGAGCCGCTGCTGATCAATACTTGACTCATAGGTACATCGACGTTGAGACGAGTCATGTGCTGGGCGATCAGCTCTCGCAAAGGCGTATAGCCTTCGGTTGGGCCATATTGAAGCGCTGCAAGTGGCTGCTCAACCAATACGCGTTCGGTGGCGGCGGTAAGTTCTTCGGTCGGGAAACATTCTGGTGCGGGAAGACCTCCTGCAAAAGAGATCACCTCAGGTTGTTCTGTTACCTTCAACAAGTCGCGGATCGCTGAGCTTTTGATCGATTTTGCGGCTTCTGAAAGGCGCTCATTCCAAGTGTCCATAAACGTCGTTCTCATTTCTCGTTAGTGGTGCCTAACCTCTAGACCACTAACCTAAGAATCAAAAGTGGTGTAGCGATCACCACGCTAGCACCCCAAGGTACTTACGGTAAGTATACCGCTCTCGCGCTGCACTGCAAAGAGACAATCATTTGGGGCTCGATTTAGACAATAGTTCTGCTGAGAGCGCGTTGTGACGAGTAATTTCGCTCTCGACCCAGCATCTGAGTAGCAACTTTGCGCTTGCTCGCAAGCCAGATATGCTGATCGTATTCGACGCACTAACCCTCCAGAGCTTAAACCGTTCGGCGGCGGTAGGCGCTGGGGCTACAGCCGAAGTTGTGCCGAAACTGGCGCGAAAAGTAGAAGCTCGATTCGAAACCGACCGCGCTGGCGATCGTGCTGATCGGCAGATCGGTGAATTCGAGCAGGCGGGCCGCCTGGCGCAGGCGAAAGGCGATGATCGTTTCGATTAAGGCGCTGCCGGTTTGGGCTTTAAACAGGTGCGCCAGACGCGAGGGCGAAAGCCCGACCAGTTCGGCGAGCGAGCTGACTGTGAGTGGCTCGTGATAACGGTCGCGAATGGTTTGCATCACGGTGGCGACGCGCGTATCGAAGAGGTGCGACGCCGAGCGAGCCGCCTCCTGAGCAATCAAAATGATGATCTCTTCGAGCGCGTTTTCGCTCAGCGAGGTTTGCCACGTGCCAGCGCGCTGGCTACGTCGCAACAAACGCTGGAAAGCTTCTTCGATCTCGTTGCTATTTTGTGGGTTAGGGATGGTCTGTTTGCGCAGGCCGGGCGCGCTCTCTGCGAATGAGAGCCAATCGAGCCAATAATCGCGCGGCTGAAAGTGGGTCCAATAGAAATCCCATAGCTCTTTATCGGGTGATGTCCCGTAGTCATGCACTGTGCCGGGCGATAACAAGATCACATCGCCCTCTTGGCAACGGAAGGTCTCTCCATTGATGATGTATTGGCCGCCGCCAGCGCGTGTGTAGGTCAAAAACCAGTTGCGCGTTCCATTGATGCGCTGAACCCGATAACGCGCGCCGCTGATGTAGTGGCCAGCGATCACAAGCTCGCGCGGCGGCGCAGGCGTGAAAGGCCCAGTGGCATCATCTGTATATGTAGCAGAATCGTGCATATTTTTAGCAACTCTTGCTATTAGTCTTTCGCATAAGCATCTGATATAATACGCTTATTCAATGCCTATTTCTAATCAGAGGCTGTGTGCAGTCAATAGTACAGTAATCTGTTGTCCACGGAGCGACAACGGCGCATCCATAGAGATTTGATTCTGTGTGGATGAAAAAAACCTTTTTTGATTTTTTGATTTATACTGTGTATTGTACCGCCGAGACAATCTAAGTGTTGGAATATGCTTGGGGTCGTATTTTCAACGCGATTTCTGGCAGTACGACTGTGGGTATAGCCTAACGGTCATACCTTTACACCAAGGCGTAGTGAGACGTTACAGAAAGCAAAGATGCTCAAGGAGTTGTCAGAATGACAAAACAGATGCTTAGCCGACGTCGGTTTTTGAAATCCGCTGCGTTCGCTGCTACCGGTGCACTACTGGCAGCTTGTGGTGGACAACAAGCTGGTTCTCCTGCTCCTGCGACTGGCGATCAGCCCGCCAGTTCTTCCGGAAACGCTCCTCAACCCGCTAGCGGTGGCAAGACCGTTCAGTGGTGGTTCGCCTGGGGTAACCTCGACGCTGCTGTCAATGCAATCAAGGAAACGCCCGAATTCAAAGAAGCCATGGGCGACAATGTTCTTGAGTACAAGTCCTCGGTTAATACCGAAGCGATCTTGACAGCGGTTGCGGGTGGTACTCCTCCTGATGGTGGTTCGAACTTCGACTATGCCAACCTGTTCTATCGCGGTGCTCTGACCCCACCCGATGATCTAGTCAACAGCAGCTCGATCATCAAGAAAGAAGAGATCCTCGAGCCGCTTTGGAACAGCGCTTTCTACGACGGCAAGATGATCGGTATCCCCGGTATCGAAAGCTACATCTGGTGGGGCCTGAACTACAACAGCAAGGCTGCCGAAGATGCAGGCTTAGATCCCGACAATCCTCCAACCACTTGGGAAGAGGCCTTTGAGTGGCACAAGGCTCTGACCCAGTTCGATGATGCTGGCAACCTCAAGCAGTTCGGTCTCGACCCCTACGACGCGATGGCTGGCGAAATGGACTTCGGCGCTCAGTCGTTCGGCGGTTTCAACTGGTGGAACGAGCAGGAACGCACCATGCGCTTGGATGATGAAGCCGTCGCCCAGTGTTTCGAGACCTGTGGCGAGTTCATCAAGCTGATCGGCCCCGACAAGTTCTCGGGTATGCGCCAAGATCAGAACCTGGGCGGTTGGGGTGCAGCCTTCAACGCTGGTGTTCAGAACATGATTATCGAAGGTTACTGGCACCCGGGCGAAACCCAGATTCAAAAGCCCGAGATCGCTCAGTACAACCGCGCTACTTGGGCTCCGGTTCCGGCCAGCCGCAAGGGCAAGAAGATCATGGCAACCGGTGCACACTTCGTGGTGCTCTTCAAGGATGCCAAGAACATCGAGGGTATGTTCAAGGTCGCCGAGTTCCTCTACACCGACAAGGCGCTTGATATCATCTTCAAGGAAGTGGGTTGGATCTTCGGTCGCATTCCGTGGCTCGAGAAGGTCGATCCCAACGCTTACCCTGGCTTGAAGTTCTACATCGATGCACCCAGCCAGGTCGACGAGTGGATCATTGGTCGCCGCAGCCCGCTCCAGCCGTTTGTTCAATCTCAGTATATTGAGCTGCGCGAGAAGGTATTCCGTGGTGAAATGACCGGCACCGAGGCGGCTGCTGAAATGCAGAAGCGCGCAGATGCCGAGTGGAAGGCACAAGGCCTTTCCTAGTCTCTGATTGTGGATGAAGGAGCAGCGCTCCTTCATCCACACTCTAATGGGGCCATCAGCAACAAGGAGGATTGAGACTATGCAAATGGCTGCTCCTCGGTTAAGAGGGATGACAAAACGTGAAAAAAGAAGCTTAATCCAGGGCTTGTTATTTATTTCTCCTTGGTTGATCGGCTTCTTCGCCTTTACTGTCTACCCACTGATCTATTCGTTTTATATTAGCTTGACGCGTTACGACTTGATCGGTGAACCTCGCTATATTGGTTTCGCAAACTATAGCGAAATCTTTTTTGAGGACCCGCTCTTTTGGCAAGTGATCGGTAATACGCTCTATTATGTGCTTTTGAGCGTGCCGCTTTCACTGGGCTTTGCCTTCTGCGTTGCGACCTTGCTCAATACAAAGATTGTTGGGCGTTCTTTCTTCCGCGCCGTGATGTATATTCCAGCGATCGTGCCTGCGATCTGTACCTCAATGGTGTGGCTCTTCTTGCTCAACATTCAATACGGTGCCATCAACGGTATGCTGCAGGCCTTTAACCTGCCTGTGATCCCGTTTTTGTCGAACCCGACCCTCGCCAAACCCAGCATTATTATGGTGGCGGTTTGGGCGACCGGTAACGCTGTGGTGGTCTTCTTGGCAGGTCTGCAAGATGTTCCGCGTTCGCTCTATGAGGCAGCGACTGTAGACGGCGCAAATGGCTTCCAGCAGTTCTGGAATGTCACTATTCCTATGTGTACACCGGTGATCCTGTTCAATCTGATTATGGGCTTTATCAACGCGTTCCAAGAGTTTACTTTGCCCTATCTTTTGACAAACGGTGGACCGGTCAACGCGACACTCTTCTACGCCGTCTATCTCTATCGCAATGCCTTCCAGTTCTTGCGTATGGGTAAAGCCTCGGCTTTGGCCTGGTTGCTTTTGATCGCGGTTGTGATCACAACGATTCTGCTGTTCCGCTCGTCGGCGCGCTGGGTCTACTATGGAGGTGAGAAATGAGCACATTACAGCCGACACAGCGGCGCTTTATCAAACAGGCTCACAAAGATGGCTCACTCTCAACTACTCGCTTCTTTGTAGAGATCTCCAAGTATACAGTTTTGATCGTGCTGTCGATCACTTGGATCTTTCCGTTCTATTGGATGTTCACCTCGGCGCTCAAAAACGACAGCCAGGTCTATACCATCCCGCCGGTGTTGGTGCCCATTCCAGCGCACTGGAATAACTTCTATGATGCTTGGACGCTTAACAACTTCAACCTGTATGCGTTCAACTCGGTCTTTTTGTATTGTCTGCCCGCCACACTTTTGACGGTTATCTCGTCTACAGTTGTGGCTTACGGCTTTGCGCGCGTGCATTGGCCCGGACGCGACATCGTCTTCTTCATCTGTTTGACGACGATGATGATTCCGTGGCAAGTCACGATGGTGCCGCTCTTCATTATCTTTAAGAACTTAGGCTGGCTGAATACCTATCTGCCACTGGTGGTTCCCAATGCCTTTGGTGGTGCCTTCTTCATCTTTATGCTCCGTCAGTTCTTTATGACTATTCCTGAAGAATTGTCTGATGCAGCCCGTATCGATGGCACCAGTGAATTCGGCATCCTCTGGCGCATTATTCTGCCGCTGGCTGTGCCGGCCCTAGCAGTCGTCGCCCTCTTCCGCTTTATGGGAGCTTGGAACGACTATCTTGGCCCATTGATCTACCTTAACAATGAGCAATTGATGCCTCTGGCGCTAGGAATCAACCGCTTGCGCAGCAACATCACTGCAACAGGTACCGCCGAACTGGCATACCCCTACCTGATGGCAGTCAGCACGATTGTGGTTATGCCCATTCTGTTGCTGTTCTTCTTCGCCCAACGAACCTTTATCGAAGGAATTTCCGTTACCGGTATTAAAGGCTAGCTGCCTTTAAGCCAAACTTTATATAGGCGCTCGCTCAAACGAGTGAGTGCTTATATAAAGACGTGCTCAAAACCGCCCTATATTCTTATCAAAGGTGATCAACAATGGATCTTTCGGGAAATTGGCGCTTTCAAATCGACCCACAAAACGCGGGAATCTACGAGCAGTGGTTTAACCGCAAACTTGAACAACAGATTCAACTGCCGGGATCACTGCAAGCTCAAGGCTACGGCGACGATATCACTGTCAACACGCCTTGGATCGGCAATATCGTTGACCGCGACTGGTTTACAGCTGAACGTTATGCGCCCTATCGCCAGAAGGATAATATCAAGGTTCCTTGCTGGCTCCAGCCCGAGAAGCACTACAACGGTGTAGCTTGGTATCAGCGCGATATCGAGATTCCAGCCGATTGGAGCGGCAAACGTGTGACGCTCTTGTTGGAGCGCCCACACTGGGGCACCAAAGTTTGGTTCGACAACATCGAGATCGGCGAGCACAACGCCCTCGCAACGCCGCACACCTACGATCTGGGCTGCGATCTAGCGCCCGGCAAGCATACCCTAACCATTCGGGTCGACAACTCGATGCTGGTTGAGGTTGGCGTTAATGCTCACAGCGTCTCGGATCATACCCAGACCAACTGGAATGGTATCGTCGGTCGAATCGAACTGAACGCTGGCAGCCCGGTCTATGTCATCAACAGCGAGATCTATCCCTCGATCAGCGATAAGTCGATCAAGGTCAAACTGCGCTTGGGCAACAGCACGGGCGAAAGCGTGAAGGCCAGCTTGAAGCTCTGGGCCGAACTCTACAATGTGCCCGGCAGCCACGCACCCGCCGCCCAAAGTAGCGAAATCGAGATTGCAGCCGAAGGCAGCAGCGTTGAGCTGACGTATCAGCTCGGCAACGAGGCCCAACTCTGGGATGAGTTCCATCCTGCGCTTTATAGGCTGCATGTCGAGTTGAACAGCGGCGGTCTCGTCGATAATTACAGCAGCAGCTTCGGTCTGCGCGAAGTCAGCACGATCGGCACCCAGATCGCGGTCAACCAGCGCCCGATCTTCCTGCGCGGTACGCTCGACTGCGCGGCCTTCCCGTTGACTGGCTATCCGCCGACCGACGTTGAGTCGTGGAAGCGCATCGTGCGGGTCTGCCAAGCTCACGGCCTCAACCACATTCGCTTCCACTCTTGGTGTCCGCCCGAGGCCGCCTTTATCGCCGCCGATGAACTCGGCTTCTACTATCAAGTTGAATGTTCGGTTTGGGCCAACCAAGGCAGCGGCGTGGGCGAAGGTCGCACCCTCGATAAGTGGCTCTACGAAGAGGGTGAGCGCATCGTTCAGAACTACGGCAACCACCCTTCGTTCCTGTTGATGGCCTACGGCAACGAGCCAGCTGGCAAGTTTGTTGAATACCTGACCGAGTGGGTAAAATACTGGAAAGAGCGCGACCCACGTCGCCTGCACACCACCGGTGCCGGCTGGCCTGCTATCCCTGAAAACGACTTCCACAACATTCCCAAGCCACGTATTCAAGGCTGGGGCCAACAGCTCAAGTCGCGCATCAACGCCCTGCCGCCCGAAACACTGACCGACTACAGCAGCTATGTAGACGAGTACAACAAGGCGATCGTCAGCCACGAGATCGGCCAGTGGTGTGTTTACCCCAACTTCGCCGAGATCGACAAATACACGGGTGTGCTGAAGGCCAAGAACTTCGAGATCTTCCGCGACTTCCTGAACAACAACCATATGGGCGATCAGGCTCACGACTTCCTGATGGCTTCGGGCAAGCTGCAGGCGCTCTGCTACAAAGAAGAGATCGAGTCGGCTATTCGTACTCCGGGCTTCGCTGGTCTGCAACTGCTCGGCCTCTACGACTTCCCTGGCCAGGGCACGGCGCTGGTGGGTGTGCTCGACGCCTTCTGGGAGGAGAAGGGCTATATCAGCCCGGCCGAGTTCAAGCGCTTCTGCAATGATGTTGTGCCGCTGGCGCGCCTTAGCAAGCGCTATTGGAAGCAGAACGAGCAGTTCAGCGCCGATATCGATCTGGCTAACTACTCGGCTGGCGACATGCAGGCCCAAGCCGATTGGAAGCTGATCGCCAGCGATGGTAATGTGGTGAAGAGCGGCAGCCTTGCGGTCGTCGCAGCGCCCACCGGTGGTCTGACTCGCCTCGGCAGCGTTTCGTTTAGCTTGGCGGATGTGGCGGCTGCTGCCCAGTACAAGCTGGAGGTTAGCGTTGCTGGCAGCGAATACGCCAACGATTGGGATATCTGGGTCTTTGCCGCCGAGCTTGCCAGTAGCGTTCCCGCCGATGTTTACATCTGCGAGCAACTCGACGACACAGCCTTGGCTCGCCTCTCGGCTGGCGGCAAGGTCGTGCTGATGCCCAAGGCTAAGGATCTGAAGGTCGTCTCTGAGATCGGTTTCTCGAGCGTGTTCTGGAACACCGCTTGGACCAAGGGTTTTGCTGAAGAGCCGCGCCCCAACGGCCAAGCGCCCCATACGCTCGGCATTCTCTGCGATCCCAAGCATCCGGCTTTAGCCAGCTTCCCGACCGAATACCACAGCAATTGGCAGTGGTGGGAACTGATCCACGGCGCGACCGCTGTGACCCTCGATGGTCTGCCAGCCGAGCTGCGCCCGATCGTTCAGCCGATCGACACCTGGTTCAACGCCCATCGTTTGAGCCTAGTTTTCGAAGCCAAAGTCAACGGCGGCAGCCTTTTGGTGGTTTCGTCTGATATCCAGAGCAATCTGGACGAACGCCTAGTTGCACGCCAGTTCCGCCATAGCTTGCTGAACTACGTCGCGAGCGATGCCTTCGCGCCCAAGGTCGAAGTCTCGCTCGAACAGCTCAAGACGATTTTTGTAAGCTAAATCAGTAGGATCGAGCGTGCCTGTTGCCTACATGGCACGGACACGCTCGATCGCTTTTCTAGGGTGAGTTATGTCGCACGATCAAGCTAAAGCATGGGCCGAACAGGTCGTTATTCCGACCTACGGCATCGCCGCGCCCGATAAAAACCCGATGTTCATCGAAAAGCGCGTCTACCAAGGTAGTAGCGGCGCAGTCTATCCTTACCCAGTGATCGACCGCGTTTTCGATGAGAAAGAAGATAAAACCTATACCGCGATCTTTTTGGAAAACCGCTATCTGAAGATCATGGTGCTGCCGGAGATCGGTGGCCGCGTTCAGATGGCGCTCGATAAAACCAATAACTACCACTTCGTCTATTACAACCGCGTGATCAAACCGGCCCTCGTTGGCCTGACTGGCCCATGGATCTCGGGCGGTATCGAGTTTAACTGGCCGCAGCACCACCGCCCCACCACCTTCATGCCTATGGACTGGCGTATCGATGAAGGCGAAGATGGCAGCGTTACGGTTTGGTGCGCCGAGATCGAGCCGATGTACGGCACCAAGGGCATGCATGGCTTCCGGCTCTATCCTGACCGTGCCTACCTTGAGATCTTGGTTCAGCTCTACAACCGCACCAGCGAGCCGCAAACTTTCCTGTGGTGGGCTAACCCGGCCGTACACGTCAACGACGACTATCAGTCGATCTTCCCGCCCGATGTACACGCCGTGATGGACCATGGCAAGCGCGACGTCTCGAGCTTCCCGATCGCGACCGGAGTCTATTACAAAAAGGACTACTCTCCCGGCACCGATATCTCGCGCTACAAAAACATTCCGGTTCCGACCTCGTACATGGCTTATCACTCCGACTTCGATTTCGTTGGATGTTACGATCATGGTCGCCAAGCGGGCATGATGCACGTCGCTAACCACCATGTGGTGCCTGGCAAAAAGCAGTGGACCTGGGGCAATAGCGACTTTGGCTTGGCTTGGGATCGCCAACTCACAGACGAGGACGGCCCCTACATCGAGCTGATGTGTGGTGCTTTCACCGATAACCAGCCCGACTTCTCGTGGCTGCAGCCCGGCGAAGAGAAGCGCTTCAGCCAGATCTTTATGCCCTATAAGCTGATCGGCGGTGCCAAGAACGCTTCGAAAGATGCTGTGATCAACTTGGAAATCGCCGACGGCAATGCTCAGATCGGTGTGTACACCACCAGCCGGCGCGCCGTTGAGGTGCGTTTGCGCCGTGGCGAGCAGGTGCTTTTCAGCCAAGCTGCCGAGCTTTCGCCCGAGACGGCTTTGAACGAAAGCGTCGCCCTGCCTGCAGGCATTGTTCCTCAAGAGCTGACGCTCGAAGTGCTGGCCGATCAGCAGGTACTGCTCGACTTCACGCCGCTGCCCGACGAGCGCCCCGAGATACCGGCGCCCGCAACGCCTGCCAAGCATCCTTCCGAGATCGCTAGCAACGAAGAGCTCTTCCTCAACGGCCTGCACCTTGAGCAGTATCGCCACGCCACCTTCGCGCCCGAGCCGTACTACGAGGAAGCACTGCGCCGCGATCCGCTCGATAGCCGCTGTAACAATGCGCTTGGCCTCTTGCTGCTGCGCCGTGGCAAGTTCGCCGAGGCCGAAAGCTACTTCCGCACGGCCATCAAGAGCCTGACTCGTCGCAATCCCAATCCCTACGACGGCGAGCCGTTCTACAATCTCGGCCAAGCGCTCTTCTTCCAAGGGCGCTTCCGCGAGGCGACCGATGCCTACTACAAATCGGTCTGGAACGCCGCCTGGCAAGATGCGGGCTACTACGCCTTGGCGCGTCTGGCCAGCCGAGCGGGCGATTATGCCGAAGCGATCGATTTAACTGAGCGAGCGTTGCGTCGCAACTGGTCGCATCACAAGGCCCGCCATCTCAAGGCTGCCTTGCTGCGCCGCCTCGGACGCATCGAAGAGGCCCGCCGCGAACTGGCGATCGCGCTCGAACTCGATCGACTGGAATTCGGCGCGCTGGCCGAGCTGAGCCTGCTCGACAACGATCCGCAGTTTGACCAATACACCAAAGCCAATCCGAGCATCGCCTGCGAGATCGCGATCGACTACGGTCACGCTGGCCTGTGGGAAGAGGCCCAAGCCTTCTTCCAGCGTGCGCCTCAGAGCGACCCGATGAGCCACTACTTCAGCGGCTGGTTCTATTTGCAGGCTGGCGATCAGGAGGCGGCCGAGCAAGCTTTTGCCAAGGCTCAGGCTCAGAAACCCGACTACTGCTTCCCCAACCGACTCGAGACCGTGCCAGCCCTAGAGGCCGCTCAGCGCGTCAACCCCAACGACCCGCGCGCGCCCTTCTATCTGGGCAACTTTTGGTACGCGCATCGTCGCTCGGAAGAGGCGATCGCCGCTTGGGAGCGCGCCCGCGAGCTCGACGACAGCCTGGCGACCGTGCACCGTAACCTCGGCTTGGCCTACTTCAACAAGCTCAAAGATGCTCAGAAGGCCCATGCTTCCTATCAGCGCGCCTTCGCCTGCGATCCGAGCGATGCGCGTGTCTTCTTCGAGCTTGATCAACTCGATAAGAAGCTGAATCGTGGCCTTCAAGAGCGGCTTAGCAACCTTGAAGCTCACCTCGATCTAGTCGAACAGCGCGACGATCTCTTTATCGAGCGCGTCAACCTCTATAATCTGTTGGGCCGCCACGAAGAGGCGCTTCAGCTCTTGATGGGGCGAAAGTTCCACCCCTGGGAAGGTGGTGAGGGCAAGGCCTCGGGTCAATATATCGCCAGTTTGGTGCAGCTCGCCAAGCAGGCCATCGAGCAGGGTCAGTTCGAAAAGGCCATCGAGTTGCTCGAGCGTGCCCAGGTCTATCCGCACAATCTGGGCGAAGGCAAGCTGGCTGGCGCCCAAGAGAACCATATCTTCTACTATCTCGGTCGCGCTTACGAAGGCTTGGGCCAGCAAGAGCAGGCTCGGCACTTCTTCCAGCGCGCCACCGTCGGTCAGAGCGAGCCGACTTCGGCGATGTACTACAACGATCAGCCGCCCGATATGATCTTCTATCAGGGCTTGGCGCATCGGGCGCTCGGCAACGAGGCAGCAGCCGAAGCGGTCTTTAACAAGTTGGTGGCTTATGGCCAACAGCACTACGACGATGATGTGAAGATCGACTACTTCGCGGTCTCGCTGCCCGACTTCTTGGTCTTCGAGGGCGATCTCAACCAGCACAACAAGATCCACTGTGATTATATGCAGGGCTTGGGCTACCTCGGCTTGGGCGACAAGCAGCGGGCAGAGGCTCACTTCAACAAAGCGCTGGCAGCCGATGCCAACCACTTGGGGGCGACGCTGCATCGCCGCCTGTTAGTGACGCTCTAGCTGGGGCTAGATCGCGCCTCGCTGCTGTTCAACGATCGGTCGAAGCTTGTGAGCGATCTCGGGTTTTACGACCCGAGATCGCTCATTGGGCAGCGAGGATCGCTTTGTGGTTTCAGCGATCGCGCATTGTGGACTCTGCGTTGGGCAGCGAGCGGCGAGGAGCGACGAACAAGCCCAGGTTGTTGGAAGGAATGTTGGTAGCCGTAGGCGGACGCGCTAGAAGCTTTTTGTGGGCTAGAAACTAAGCCGCCAGAGTGCTAGTAGAAGAATAAAATTCGCTTAGAAAATATTTGGTATGATGAAGGAGCACTGCGAATACAGCAGCGTTCCTTCAATCTCATTTCTGAATAGGTGCTACGAATAAGATCTACGGTTGGTCGATTTTCTGTGCACTTGCGTTGCAGCCTGCCAACCATTGCGAGAGACGAAACGAAAGTTGTAGAGTTATGCCCACACCCCATGTTATTCTTGGCGATCAGGCTCGCACTTCACTCAAAGAAGGGATCGATATGCTGGCGAAGTTGGCCAGCATCACCTTGGGCCCACGGGCGGGCGTTGTGGTCTCTTCAAAAGAGAATTCGCCGCCCGAATCACTGACCGAAAGCGGCATTATGGCTCGTCGCATCGTGGAAGTGCCCAATCGTGCCCAAAACATGGGCGTGATGATGTTACGCCACGCCCTCTGGCAAATGCACGAACAACTTGGCGATGGAGGCGCGACCATGGCAGCCCTCGCTCATAGCTTGCTCGAAGGTGGGGCGCGCCAGATCGCTTCTGGAGCCAACCCTATGCTGCTACGCCGTGGCATGGAGCGCGCTTTGCGGCTCGTCATTCCCGCTTTGACCAATCAGAGCCAGCCGCTCGAGGGCGAATGGCTGATGGCTGGACTCGCTCACGCTGCCACTGGCGACCCCGAAATGAGCGAGAAGCTGAGCGAAATCTACGGGCGGCTCGGCCCCGAAGCGCATATTCAGATCGAAGAGTATATCGCGAACTACACGGCCGTTCACTTTTTGGAAGGCGCTTCCTGGGCCGGAACCTATGTCACGCCCTATTTTGTGGTTCAACAAGGCACGAGCGATATCCGGCTCAACCAACCCTACGTCTTGATCACCGACTACAAGATCAGCGAGCCTGCCACGCTTGTTCCGCTGTTAGAGAAGATCGTGCGCGAACGCATCGGCCCGGTCTTGATACTGGCCGACGATGTTACCGATGGCGCTCGTGCTATGTTGCTAGCCAACCGCGCTCGCGGTGTCTTCGACGTGGTGGCCGCCAAACTGACCTCGGTCGGCGAGCACCGCTGGGAGTGCTACCGCGACTTGGCCGCCATCACCGGTGCCTACTACTTCAGCAAAGATCAAGGTGATCGCATCGAAGATGCCGAGATCGAGCAGCTCGGCCGCTCGCGCATCATTCAAGTCGGCAAAGATAAGATCACCGTGGTTGGCACGATGGTCGATCCGATTCACATCTATTATCGCCAACAGCAGGTGCGCGCCCAGTTGCGCTTGGCCCAAGAGGAAGAAGACCGCAAGAAGATCGTCGAGCGGTTGGGCAAGCTGGCGGGCGGAGTCGGTATTTTGCGCATCGGCGCTGCCAGCGAGACCGAGCGCAATGTGCGCAAAGAGCGGGCCGAACGCTTTATTCGCTTTGTGCCCAACGCTGTCGAAGAGGGTGTTGTGCCCGGCGGTGGCGCGGCCTACTTGGCCTGTCAGAGCGTGCTCGACGAGATCGTTGGTTTCGACGACGAGGAGGCGATCGGCGCTGGCTTGGTACGCAAGGCCCTCGAAGCGCCCATGACCTGGCTGATCGAAAACGCCAAGCAGTCGGCCCCTGTGATCATCGACGAGGTACGCCGCCGCGGCCCCAGCTACGCCTACGATGTGATTGGCGAGCAGGTGGTCGATATGTGGGAAGCCAATATCGTCGATGCCACCAAGGTGCTGCGCGTAGCGCTCGAAACCGCCGTCAGCATTGCAACCAGCGCTCTCACCACCGAAGGCTTGGTGCTCAAACGCCGACCGATCTACTCGCGCACACCCTAGTTTGCATTCCCGCTCGGCAACAACGAGCCCAAAACATGTTGAGGGCGATTTCGTACATCAGCACGAAATCGCCCTCAATCTACAAGAACCCTTGTGCTCTGCTCGCTCCATCGAGCTAAGCGAGGGCTTCAAGCCTTCGAAAACGCGATTCTATTCTTCTGGAACGCCTTCGCCCACTGCAGCGAAGTCTTTGTCGCCGAAGCCGCGCTCAACAGCGCGGGCATAGACTTCGCGGGCCGCGCGCAGCACTGGCATCGACTGGCCCAACGATTCGGCGACCTGCAAGCCGTAGCTGGCGTCCTTCAGCATCCAGCGCAGCGCGAAATGCACCTCATCGTAGTCGCGCGCTGCGACACGCTCGATCTTGGTCTTGACGATCGGGCTAGCGGGAGCGGCGTTCGACAGCATGTTCACGACCTCGTCCATGCGCAGGCCGGTACGCTCGGCCAGTCGCAGAGCCTCGGCCAGCGATGCTACCTGTACGGCGCCCAGCAGATTGTTGATCACCTTCATAGTTTCGCCGCTGCCGACCGGCCCCAGGTAGATAATGCGGTTGGCGAAGGCATTCAGCACGGGGCGCACCTGTTCGAGCACCTCTTCGTTGCCGCCCACCAATAGGCCCAGCTCGCCCGCCTCGGCCGCAGGTTTGCTGCCGGTCATCGGTGCATCTAAGAACGAACAGCCTTGAGCCTCGGCCAATACGCCTAGTTCGCGCACCCAAGCGGGAGTCAGCGTACTGCATTCGATCAAGATTGCGCCCGCTTTGGCGCCAGCCAACGCACCATCATCGCCCGTCCAGACCGCCCGCGAGGCTGCATCATCACCGATCACCGAGATCACGACGTCGGCGCCTTGGGCCGCTTCGCGCGGCGTAGCAGCGAAGCTTGCTCCGGCATCGACCACAGGCTGCGCTTTGCTCGCGGTTCGATTGTAGACACGCACTGCATAGCCGTTCTTCAGCAGGTTTTTGGCGATCCCTGCCCCCATCACGCCCATACCAAGCACTGCAATTTGCTGCGTCATAGCTACTCCTCACCATTGAATACGATTCGTTTCTCTAGGCTGCCCCGTTAGTGTACCACGTTTAGCGCCAAGCCTATCTGCCCAACCCTTGCCCTCCACAACGATCTTGTTTGCATCGTTCTGGCGCAATGCGCTTCTCGCTTCCATTCGACCTCTAGCGCGTCCGCCTACGGCTATCAAATGGCCGTCCACCCACTCGGGCTGCATCCGCCTGTCGAAGCGCCCGCTTGCAACCCAAACGCAACAGCCTAGAAAGATTGATCACAACAAAAATAAAAGGATATCGCGTGTTCACGCGACATCCCTTGCAAAACGAGGCGGCTTCTCTTCGGCCGCAGCTTCGAGCTAGCGCTCGATCAGGCCCGTTTAATGCCAAGCTCGTCGATCAGTTGGTCGACCGCTTGCTCGATACCCGCCAAAGCGGCATCGACCGTCATAAAGCCGATATCGGGGATCACCCAAAAGTGGAAGCGATCCATCCATTCGGGGAACATGCGCTTTACATAAGGGGTGTGTTCGCTCTTGTCGAGCGCCACAATGTAGCTGGCCTGCTTCAGATCCTCTTCCTGCAACAGCAGCGGTTTGCGCTCGACCGCAGCCTGGTCGTAGCGATAGCCGCCCGCTTTGATCCGCTCTAAGGTTTTTTGCGAGATCGACCCCGGGTTGAGCGGGGTTGGGGCAAACCCGCGCGAATCAGCCCGCCAACCCGAATCTTCAGCTACTCGCGCATTGAAGTACAACTCGGCATAACGACTGCGATAGTAGTTGCCTGTGCAAATAAACTGCACAATCTTGGTCTCACTCACGTTCTCACGCCTTTCATCTTCAACAAACAGCAAGGGCATGGAGCCGAGCTCCATGCCCTTACCTGTAACGCATTAAAGGTGATCGCAATACAAGTGCTTACGCGTCTGTTTTAGCTTCCACAGCCAAACGGATATGCAATTCCTTCAACTGGCGCTCGTCAACGGGCGAAGGAGCATCGGTCATCAAGTCGACAGCTTGCTGGGTCTTGGGGAAGGCCATAACCTCGCGGATATTGGCTTCGTCGGCTAAGAGCATTACCAAGCGGTCGATACCCGGCGCAATACCGCCGTGGGGCGGCGCACCATACTCAAATGCTTCCAACATATGCCCGAACTGGGCCTGAGCGGTCTCGCGGCTGATCCCCAGCAGATCGAAGAGCTTCTGCTGCACATCGCGCTGGTGGATACGAATGCTACCGCCGCCCGCCTCATAACCGTTCAAAATCAGGTCGTACGCCTTAGCGCGCACCTTGCCCGGATCGCTGTCCATCAAGGGCAAGTCTTCGTCGCGCGGCGCGGTGAAGGGGTGGTGAACAGCGTCCCAGCGGTTCTCGTCCTCGTTCCACTCGACCAGCGGGAAGTCGAGCACCCAAGCGAAGGCCAAGGTATCTTTGTCGGCCAGATCCAAGCGCTCGGCGAACTCGCGGCGCAGCTTGTCGAGCACCTGAGCCACCACCGCCTTGTTGTCGGCAACCAGCAATAGCAAGTCGTTCTGCTCGCCGCCCATCCGCTCGATCAGTGCAGCCATCTCTTCGCTGCTGACCTGCTTGCCGAAGCTCGAACGTACCGAAGCCGGATCGGTGCCCTGCTGCAAGGAAGCCCACAGCAAGCCCTTAGCGCCCGCCTGGCGCGCTAGATCGACCACTTCATCGAGCTGCTTGCGCGAATAGCCGCCCACGCCCGGAATACGGATACCCTTGACTTGGCCGCCCGCATCGAGCGCGTTGCGCAGCACCGCGAATTGGGTGTTGCGGAACAGATCGCTCAGGTCGACCAGTTCGAGGCCGTAGCGCAGGTCCGGCTTGTCGGAGCCATATTTATCCATGGCTTCGGCGTAGGTCAAGCGCGGGAAGGGGCTAGCCAGCAGCTTTTTGTGGGGGGTGACGGCTGCGACCAGCTCGCTCATCAAGCGCTCGATCAAATTCAGCACGTCTTCCTGATCCACAAAGCTCATCTCCATATCGAGCTGGGTGAACTCGGGCTGGCGGTCGGCGCGCTGATCTTCGTCGCGGAAACAGCGAGCGATCTGGAAGTATTTATCGTAACCGGCCACCATCAAGAGCTGCTTGAGCTGTTGGGGCGACTGCGGCAGCGCGTAGAATTCGCCCGGGTGCAGACGGCTCGGCACCAAGTAGTCGCGCGCGCCTTCCGGGGTCGACTTCAGCAGAATCGGCGTCTCGATCTCGACAAAGTTCTCGCGATCAAGGAAGTTACGAATAAACGTAATCACCTTGTGGCGCAGAATCAAGTTGCGCTGCATGCGTTCGCGGCGCAGGTCCAAATAGCGGTACTTCAAACGAAGCGCTTCGTCCTCGCCGCCCTCTTTCGCGATATAGATCGGAGGAGTGCGCGCTGCATTCAGCACCTTCGCGTTCGAGACCAACAACTCGATCTCGCCAGTAGCCAAGTCAGGATTAATCGCTTCGTTGGGGCGCGCTCGCACCACACCCTGAACCTGCAAAACATATTCCGAACGGACGTCGCTAGCAATAGCATGCGCCTCGGGCGACTGTGCAGAGTCGAAGACGATCTGCGTCAGACCATAACGATCACGCAAGTCAATAAAAATCAGTGGCCCATGGTCGCGGCGACGGTGCACCCAACCAGCAAGGGTCACCTCCTGGCCGGTGTGCTCAACTCGCAGCTCACCGCAGGTGTGTGTGCGAAACATGCCAACTCCTCAGTATACGCTAAACGGGACAGCCGCAATCGACTGTCCACAGAATGAACACGACAAAAGCCTTTTTATTATAACACGCACGCTCTTTGATCAAGAAAGATTTTGCGATCGCAGAAGCGAGCCTAAACTGTTGCTCAAATGCCCTGGCGAGCTTTTCAAACCAAATCTGTTTACCAACTTGCATTCTCGTAACAGAGAAAAACAAGGGAAAGAAAATAGTCGAGTTCCACTCTGCCGAAGGCCAAAAGAACTAACCTAATCGGATTTTGTATCAAACCAGACAAATGCGCCCGTTCACCTTTGGCAAACAGGCGCACGTTTGGCTCTAACAAGTCTTAAAACAACTGATCGCGCATTTTCTCCCAAGGCATCAAATGCTCGGGCGCGCCCAGCTCGGCTTCCGACAGCGCTGCTCGCACCAACAGTTGCGAGCCATACTGAAAGAACTCGCCGTGTTGATCACAGTGAAACAAACCTGCCTCAAACGTCAGTGTTTTTTGGCACTCTGGACAAACCTGCTTAACGCATTCATCTACAAGCGACATCCCAAACTCCTCTCAACAGCATAGAGCGCCTACCCAAACGGGCAGGCGCTCATCGCCTTAATGGCAACTATGCCGTTTACTCAAATCTGTCTGAAAAAAGAATACCGAAAAGCAGTCTCCGCTTGTTTCCAGAGACCAAAAGAGTTCGTCCTCTTCTGCTAGAAACAGAGACGACTACCACCCCGATAGAAAGGTATAGATCATAGGTGAGCTAATACAAAAATTGTAACATATATGAAAACGAGAATCAATCTATCTCTGCTCGTTTATTTCATACAAAATTCGCTCGCGCTACAAGCCAAGCCAGTTATAAACATCGCGTGAATGAAGTTCGGCTCTGAAAGCGGATAAAGCTTAGACTAATTCGACGGCTCTGTATACTCCACATACAAAATACATTGCATTTATTCCTACACTTTATCGTACAAAGTTTAAAAAAGGATAAAAACATTCACAAATTTCTCATCATCGAGGCTGTTTCAATCGATTAAAGCCGAATACGGCACTTTATCTGAAAAGAGTCTCATATTCGTCTTTATAAAATAACTATCATCAAACTGCATTCTCATGGTATGATAGCAATACGAGCACCATCTCCATAGCATTACAACGTCGCAGTTCATTTTTGCCAGTTACCTATCGCGTGACAAGGAGTAATTATGGCAGTTGAGCAAGAAAAACTGAACTACGGCGAGATTTTGCGCGTCCTAGGCCATTTTATTCAACAAGAACACCTTACTGACATAAGTATCCTTGAATATGCCGATGGTTGGATCATTCAAGGTCTAACGTTTGAGGCCACAAGCAGCGGATTCATTCGCAGCAATAAGGATTTCGTGCTCAGCCACGCTGATTTACATCGACTCCACGAACAATTCAAACAGCATCGAAAGGAAGTACCTGTACAAAAAAGTAGGTGGCTTCGATGAAACTCTTTCAAGGTCTCAGCCGCAGCGATTACCAAGATGTGCTTCGCGCCCTCGGCTACTTTATCGACGAGCAGGGCTACACCGATGTGCGCATCTTAGAGAACGAAGAAGGCCTGATCTTTCAGGGCCGTAAGGTTCACCCTGAAACAAAAAGCATTGCAGCGAACTTCGATACCTTCCTTATCACGGAACACGAGATCCGCGAGATGGTGCGCGAATCGTACAAGCGACGGCGCACCCCAGCCTATTGACGCTCCTTTGTCACGTAGCAGCTGCTTACAACTCGTCGGGCTCTACGCTCGACCGCAGCATAATCCTAGCAAAGCTTGAGACTTCGCCCCTTGCTGCGAAGTCTCAAGCTTTATGTTGGGCCGCTGCATTGTTTTGGCGTTTAAGCTCGCTAGCTCCCATTCGATTCTTGGCGCGTCCGCCTACGGCTACCAAATCGCCGCCCACAACATACAGTCCCTTGGCGCTTTCACTGCTGTCGAAGCCTAAACAATGCCTTCAGCGCGGGCCGATGGCCAGCTCAGCGATCGAGCCGAAAGATCTCTGCATCGGGGTTCGCTCGCTTCAGCAGCATGTCGCGTAAGATCTCGGCGGCTACCACGCTGTAGGTGATGCCGTTGCCGCCGTAGCCCATGGCGAAGAAGGCATTGGGAATCTCGCGGATCGGCCCGATGTAGGCCAAGCCATCTTTGGTCTCGCCGAAGGTGCCCGCCCACGAAAAAGCCACATCTATTTCGATCTGCGGGAAGAGCGCTTGAAAACGCTTCAACAGTTTTTTCTCTTTGCGGGGCAGCATGGCGTCGCGCTTGAGCGGAATATCGATCGCATCGTCTTCGCCGCCGATGATGGCTCGCCCATCGGCGGTGGTGCGCAGATAGAGGTAGGGTCGGGCGGTCTCCCAGATCAAACAGCGCTCGTACCAACCTGTAAACTCTTCGAGCGGCTCGCTAACCAGCGCATAGCTGCTGCGAAAGGTCACCAGCTTGGCGCGCAGATACTGCTGCGCCTCGTAGCCCGCCGCGAAGATCACTTTGCGAGCCTCGATGCGATGACCGCGCTCGCTAGTGAGCGTTATGCCCGTGCTGTGCGGCTCCCAAGCTGTCACCTCACTGCGATCGAAGATACGCGCGCCCCGCTCGGCGGCTTGAGCGAACAGAGCGTGCGTCAGGCGATAGGCATCGACCTCACCCGCCTCGTAGGAGTAGATCGCGGCGGGCGCGCTGAAGGAGAAGCGCTCTTCGATCTCTTTCTGGCTGAGCAAGTCGACTTGAAAACCAGCCGCCTTCCGCGCCTCGTACTCCCGCTTGAGCGCCGAAACATGCCAACGGTTGCTGGCGTAGTAGAGGCTATGTTTGCGCTGAAAATCGCAATCGATCTTGCTTTCGGCGGCCAACTGCTCGATCTTAAAGATCGAATCGCGGCAGATCTGATAGGCCCGCTCGGCTTGCTCTTTGCCGATCAGCTTAATCAGCTTGTGGAGCGGCGTATCGATCTCGTATTGCAGCAGGGCGGTGCTGGCGCTGGTGCTGCCTCCGGCGATATCGCGCTTTTCGAGCACCACCACATCTAGCCCGGCTTCGAGCAGGTGGTGCGTGATCAGCGCGCTGCTTATGCCCCCGCCGATAATCGCGACATCGCAGCGTAGGTCTTTGCGCAGGGGAGGATAGACACCCAGCAGTCCACTCTTGGTCGGCCAAAACGGTCGTCCCGATTTCAGATCCATAGGCAGCCTTTCGAGAAAAATCTTATTCACTGCTGCTTTAATGGCAATATGCATACCGCAAATCGGGGCTGCCAGAGTGCAAAATTGAAGTTAAAGTAGATTGGCTTAAAGATATGCATCCTTGCAATGCGGGAAAACGGAGACAAAGGGAAAGAAACGTTAGTTTTACGCTGCCAAAGACCAAAAAGTAAAGATAATCGAGTTTGCGAGCATTCGAAGTCTGTGCGATGTGATACCAAATCCGTTTAAAGACCTGCATGCTCTTCGCTCAGAAAAACGAAAAGCCGGGAAAAGGGAAGAGTCTCGTTCCGCTTTGCCGAAGGCCAAAGAGAACCTAATCAACTGGATTTGGTATGAGGTTTTAGAGCAAGCTGTCCACAGGCAGCTAGTAGCCCTTTGTGGCGGGAGGTATGTTGGTAGCCGTAGGCGGACGCGCTAGGGAACTTTCTTGGGGTAAGGATGTTACCGCTAGAGTGTTGAACTGATCTAAGGGCTTGAGGGACTTTTTGAAAAGAGGAGGGATGCAGAACAAGAAAAAACTCTGCCGTAGTGTTACGACAGAGTTTTGTTGGTGCCAAGGACCGGGATCGAACCGGTGACATCAGCATTTTCAGTGCTGCGCTCTACCAACTGAGCTACCTTGGCGTGGTTACGATGTTGGCCGGTGGTGGGCGATGACGGACTCGAACCGCCGACATTCTCGGTGTAAGCGAGACGCTCTACCAACTGAGCTAATCGCCCTCGCGACGTCGATATAATAGCAAAACTTTAGGTAGTTGTCAAATCGCTCTGCTTGCTTGTATCGTTCGCGTTTGTTCCGGTCGCTTTCACTACCACAATCGTCAGATCGTCGTGCTGTTGGTTGCTGCCCACAAAGGTCTGCACCATGGTGAGCAGATGGTGCAAAATGGCGTGTGCCCCGCGCTCGATCGGCGCATAACGCAGCGCATCTTGAAGCTGCTCGAAGCCGAACAGCTCTCGCTTGCTGTTCATGGCCTCTACAATGCCGTCGCTGATCATCACCAAGGTGTCGTTCGGTTCGAGCTGATCGCTGACCTGGCTGTAGCTGCAGTGTTGCATACAGCCGATCGGCAGGCCGCCCGTCGCCAGCCAAAAGACCTCGCCATTGGCGCGGCGAATCAAAGGTGGCAGTGCGCCGCCGCTGGCCGCTTGCACCTCCCAGCCCGCTTGATTCTGCGTCAGCAGACTGTAGCAGAGCGCGACATACATCTGGTTGCGTTGGGTGTGGGGGTAGAGTGCGCTGTGTACTCGCTGTAAGAGCAGGTTGGGCTGCGGATTATCGCCGATGGCCGTGCTGATGGCGACCGCTGTGCCGCTGGTCAGCAGAGCCGAGGCCAAGCCTTTGCCCGAGATGTCGCTGAGGGCCACGCCGAGGCTGCGCTGTTGGGTGTTGCCGATCGTCATTCCAGCTGGGTAAAAGCCGTAGAAATCTCCGCCGACCTCTTCGGCAGGCAACGAGATTCCGGCGATATCGAGATCGGGCACCAAGGGTGGCACGTTCGGCAGCAGGCTGAGCTGCATGTTTCGGGCGATCTCGAGCTCGGTCTTGGGGTGGGTGCCGCGCTGGTTGTGGTAGCTTTCGAGCTCTACTTCGAGGAAGCGCCGTTCGAGCATGCGTTTGGCATGCGGCGCTTCGATCTGCAAGGTGATCGCTCGCAACAAGAGCGCCTCCATCAGATTGGGAACCCAGTAGTCGTGGGTGTAGACCTCTTCGCTGGCCGAAAAGTGCAAAGCCTGCGCCAAATAGTGGTCGGCCTCCGCATCGCGCCCGAGCGCGATCAAAGCGGCAGCGCGGCAGTAGTTGATGCTCTGCAGCGAGTAGTTGTAGTGCAGCGATTGAAAGATCTGAGCGCTGGTATCAAAATGCTCAAGCGCCCGTTCGCGTTTGCCGATGTGTAGGTCGATCAGCCCCAGCAGGCCGTGGGCGTCGGCGGTATAGGTGCTGAATCCCTTCTTCTCGCCTAGTTGCAGCAACGCCTCGCTCGACCAACGGGCATCGATATAGCGCCCTTCGCGAATCTGCAGCAGAATCGGCCCGTGAATCTCTTCGCCCCAGCCGTCGGCCAACACATAGGCTTCGCGCGCTTCTGGAAGGCGGTCTAGGTCGCGCAAGAGGTTGCCTTGCACAACTAAACACCAGCGCCATAGCTCACGATGTTGCCATTGTTCGGCCAGCCGTCGCGCTCGGTCGAGCATAGTGTGAGCCGCTTGGAACGAACCGCGCCGCCAATAGGCGACGCCGAGTTCGTAGCAAACCCACGGCTCGTGCTCGCTGGTATCGGGATGTTCGCAGGTCAGCTCTAGGGCTTTTTCGGCGGCCTGAACCGCTCGCTGCGACTTCCCAAGGTAGTGATAGACCGCCGCTTGGTTGCGCAACATCTGGATGCGTCCAATTCGCTGCAGCCAAGGATCTGTTTCGCGCTCTAGGGCTTCCAGTGCCTGATGCCCGGCCATCTCAGCATCGTGTAATAGGTCGCTGCCGATCGCACATAAGAAACGTCCAAAGAGCAATTCGGCTTGCAGATAGGCTTGCAGGTTGTCGAGTTCGATCGTATCGAACAGGCTCAATCCATAAGCGAAATCTTGGGCGTGATAACAGAGCACCAGCTTTTCGACTAGCGTCCAGATCTCTCCCTCTTTGTCGTTGTAGCGACGGAAACCGGCCAGCGCTGCATCGATATATTTTTGGGCTTGTTTGAAATCGCTGCGCATGCGGCATAGACAGCGCCCGCGATGCAACAATAACCAAGCATTTAATTCGTGAAAGGCCGTATCTTCATTGATATTCTCTGAAAGGCTCGGATCAAGACGTCGTGTGATGATCTGTTGACGTGCCTGGATGTAGATATCGCTATGAAGAGGCCGATCTCCCAAGCGTATCATAGAGTTTGTCCTGCAACCTTTGTTTGATAGCGTTTCGTTATGGCAATGGCTAAGCGTATTGTTTCCAGTGTGCCATCTTTAACGCGAGCACAAAAACCGCATCTTATCTGCGCAAGCATAGAGCATTCTGAGACAGAATATACGCGGCTTTGTATGCTTGCTCAACGGACTAGCGTGGTACAATGAACAGAGATACATCGATTGAGCCTCTCATTGTCATCTTTGAAGAAGCGAAATCGTCAGTTGCACTGTACGCGGTATCGAGCTTTTGATGGATCATTTAGAGAATTGTTAAGTATCTTAAAAAGTATACCGCGAACTCGTTGCTATTTGCACGCTATTTTTAGTCAACTTGGATTAGGGTTATATGAGTGATAGCGATTACCGCGCCCTGCTTCGGCGTGCCGCTTTAGATCAAGAGCATTTTATTCAACTCACCTTTCAAGGCAAGGTGCGCGGCCAAGAGACGCCTTGGCGCAAAATCGTCGTGCGTCCTGTGCTGATTAAACATAAACGCCATCTGCAATTCTCTTGGTTTGATGCCAAACAAGATACAACCAAAAATTATCAAGGGGAAGCTGCCGAGCGACAACTCGATGAGGTCTTAGCTATTCCCTTCAGTTCGATACATCTGCGCACAACCACCGATGATTTAAGTGTACAGCTCACCAAAAAGGGCAAGGCGATCATTCATCGTAATCAATCGCCCGCCCAGCCAACGCTCAATCTCAACCACAACCGCGCCAAGCAGCAGCCTCTGCCTTTGGAGCAATCGGTCGCAATGCTGCAAGCGCTGGGAATCGTCAACCCTCAAGGCACGCTCAAGCCCGCTATGATCGACAAATATAGCCAGATCAACGAATTTCTGCGGCTTGTCGAAGGCACGGGCATGATCGAAAAGCTTCCTCAGCCGATCCGCGTGATCGACTGCGGCAGTGGCTCGGCCTATCTCACCTTTGGAATCTACCACTATTTGCATAATCTGCGCGGCCTGCAAGTGCAAGTGACCGGCATCGATAGCAACGCCCATGTAGTTCAGAAATCGAACGCCACCCGTGATCGACTCGGCTACAACGACTTGAACTTTGTGCAGTCTCTGATCGAAGAGTATCGGCCCGAGCAAGCACCCAACATTGTGATGGCTCTTCACGCCTGCGATACCGCCACCGACGACGCGATCGTGCAGGCTATTCAGTGGGACGCTCAAATGCTGATCTGTGCCCCTTGCTGCCACCACTATCTCAACGACAAAATCGAGTCCGATCTGATGCGGCCCATTTTGCGCCACGGCATCTTGCGTCAGCGCATGGCCGATATCATCACCGATAGCTTCCGTGCGCTGGTTCTGCGCATCATGGGCTATCGCACCGATGTGATCGAGTTTATCGATGCCGAACATACCGCCAAAAATCTGATGATTCGCGCCATCAAGACCAATGCGCCGCTCGAGCGTTCGTTGATCGAGGAATACAAGCAGCTCAAGGCCTTTTGGCAGGTGACGCCCTATATCGAAGCGCGGCTTGGAGAAGCCTTTACCAAGCGTCTGAGCGTCTAAAGCCGTTCGCTCGCTGGCCTGCTGGCTCGAATATTGATGCAAGCTCTGAGAGGGCGTTACAACTAACGTCCTCTCAGAGTTCTTTTTGATACGGACGCCCTATTGCTTGATCCTTAGACAATGATTCTGTCTATCAACAGAAGCGACATCCTCATGTTCGATGGGCGAAGAAGTGGCGATTTTGCTAGGTTTTATGCGATTCCGGCCATTTGAAGAGCCGGTATGGTATAATCGCACAAGATAGTGAGTCGATGTTGATCTATTCAGGCCGAAAAGCGACCTGAACCTTATAGGTTTGGGTCTTGTATAGAAATGACCTTTAAGACGTGGAATATCAGCCAAATCTAAAGAATATCACCGGTAACGGTGGTACGATTAGCAAGATTCTTCCCGGTACCATAGCTGAAGAACTTGGATTGCAGCCCGGCGATGCCGTGATCGCGGTGGGTGATCTGCGCCTGCGCGATGTGATCGACTATCGCTTTGCAACCGCCGAAGAACGCATTGAGTTGCTTGTTCGCCAACAGGGCGAAGAACGCACTTATACAATAGAGAAAGATCCCGACGAGGATCTCGGTATTGAATTTGTTGAACCTCTTTTTGATCGCCTTCGTACCTGTAACAATAAATGCCCCTTCTGCTTTTTGACCCAAATGCCGAAGGGAATGCGCAAAACGCTTTATCTCAAAGACGACGACTACCGCCTCTCGTTCTTGTATGGCAACTTTGTGACTTTGACCAACCTGAAAGAAGAGGACTGGCAGCGCATCGAAGAGCAGCACCTTTCACCCATGTACATCAGCATTCACGCGACTGATCGCGCCTTGCGTGCTGTGCTCTTGGGTAAGGCCGATGTGCCCGATGTGCTCGAACAGATCAAGCGTTTTGGCAGCTTGGGAATTCCGGTGCACACCCAGATCGTCTCGTGTCCGGGCCTCAACGATGGCGATGCCCTGCACCAGTCGATTCGTGATCTGGCAGCTCTCTATCCGACCGTGCAGTCGATCGCGGTTGTGCCGGTCGGCTTGACCAAATATCGTTTCAACGGCAAAGCGCCCCAAACGATCAAAGCTGCCATCAGAGTGCACGAAACGCCCGACTGGATCGATACCAACTGGGAGCGCCAGCCGCTCTGGTCGGAGGCCACCAAACAGGCCGCCAACAACGCGGCGATCTCCGATGCGCTCGGCTTCTGTGCCCGTCTGGGCGCCGCAACCGAAGTGCCGCTGCGCTGCTACACCTCGGAAGAGGCCGCGCGCGTGATCGACTTGATTTTGCCTTACAGCGATCACTACCAAGCCGAGCTCGGCCATCCGCTGGTCTATCCTTCCGATGAGTTTTATCTCTTGGCTAAGCGCGAATTTCCGAATGCCGATTTCTATGGCGGCTATCCGCAATATTCCAACGGCGTCGGTATGACTCGCGACTTTATCGACGAGTGGAAACGAGTCGAGCGCCGCTTGCCCGAATCGCTCCCGCAGAAAACCAAGCTTGCCCTGCTGTGTGGCACCTTGATCGAGCCAGTGCTGGCCCAAGTGGTCGAGCGTCTGAACCAGATCGGCAACCTCGAGGCTCGTTTGGTGCCTGTCACCAACGTCTTCTTTGGCGAAACTGTCACCGTCAGTGGCCTTTTGATGGGTCAAGATGTGCTCGAAGTGCTGCGCTCTCTGGCTGCTGAAGGCTTCGAGCGTGCTCTGCTGCCGCGCGTGATGTTCGACCATTCTGGTACGCGCACTCTCGATGAATATACACCAGAACGCCTCAGCAGCGAATCGGGTCTGCAGATCGCCCAAGCTGGTACACCCAGTGAGGTTTTGCGCTATCTCAAAGCCCTCGTTCGCGAACAGCAGGCCAGCCTACAAGCAGAACTGCTCTACTCTTAGCGCACTCCGTAATCGAACAAACCCACTAACAGTCGCACAGATTGACTGTCAGTGGGTTTGTTTGCTTTTTGTACAGCTACAACCTACCCTTGTGTCATCGCTGTTTTAAGTCGAAGTGGCATAACAAGACTACCCTTTTATAACAAATCGGCTTAAAGGCAAGTACGCTCGCAAGGCGAAAATGAGAAAATTGAGGGAAAGCATTATAGATTTCGTGCGATCATGCAAAATCTATAACAACCATAGTCGAGTTTTACTCTTCCGAAGCTCAAAAGAGAAATGCACTAATCATAGCAAATCCGCTTAGAGACGCGCATTCGTTTCACGTAGGAAATCGAAAAGAGGAAAGACGTGACAGCGCGAAATTTTGCACAACAACAATAGTTACGTTCCACTCTGCCGAAGCTCAAACAGAAATAATGTAATCGCTGTTGATAGTAGATTGAGATATAACCGAAACACAGTATAATTTGTTGATATTTCAGTAAAATCTACCCATACTGACGTTTGAGCTATTACATACAAGCGTGAAAATTGCTATAGTGCTTGTTAATAGGCCATGTGGAGAAATTGCATACCTCTCAACACAGAGATAATCTCGAATGCTATCAACTAAGAGGGCAGTCTTGATCTGGAGCTTGGAGGTGTTGCTGAGGTTCTAGCAGAGAAATAGATCACCATGGAACGTGAAACAATTGTTGAGTATGAACTGCGTCACTATATCGATATCATTCAGCGTGCTAATCAAATCGCTGCAACAACGGAATTAGACGATCTATTAGAACAGTTGTTGGGTTTGATCATCGAAGTGACTCAAGCACAAGCTGGCACGATCTATCTGTATGAACCAGTAAGCAACGAACTCGTTTTCAAAGTAGTGCAGGGCGACGAGGCCAGCAAACGTTTCCTCGGCAGACGAATCTCGGTCACAGAAGGTGTGATCGGTCGTGCGCTTTTGCTTGGAGAACCGCTTTACATCGCCGATGTTCAGTCGGAGCCTAGTTGGAATCGCCAGCTAGGAGAAGAGAGTTCGCTGGCAATCGCCACCATGTTCTGTGTGCCGCTCTTACTGCGCAAACAACCGATCGGCGCCATTCAAGTCTTCAACTTGGCCGATCATAGCGTACTCGAAAACCCTTCGAGCAAGTCGCTGCTCGACCTATTGAGCGGGCGGCTCGTCACCGAGATCGAAAAAGCCCGCCTCTTGTACGAGGCCCAACAGCGCGAACAGCGCCAGAGCGCGCTGATCGACATCATGACCAGCCTGACCACCAACCTCGACCGCGATAGCCTGATCAACAACATTATGAGCTACGCCGCTTCGCTTTTGAATGTCGAAGCGACTTCGATTTGGCTCAAAGACGAGATTACCGACGAGCTTGTCTTGTACGCGGCCACAGGCGAAAAGCGCGATGCCCTGCGCGAGATCCGCATCAAGGCCAATTCCGGCATCATCGGTTCGGTCGTCGAAACTGGGCAACCCGTGTTGATCGACGATGTTCACAAAGACCAGCGCTTCTACGAGGCCATCGATCAACAGACCGGTTTTGTCACCCGCTCGATGATCTGTATGCCCTTGCGTTCGGCCAAGATTCTGCTTAGCGATGAACGCGGCGAGCTGCAAGAGGCCATCATCGGCGGAGCGCAGGCTATCAATAAGCGCGATGGGCGTCCCTTCACCCAAGAAGATATGCGCTTGTTTGAGGCTTTGAGTGGGCAGGCCGCCACGATTCTACGCCTTTCCAAGCTCTATACGGAAACCTCGGAGCTCTTTTTTGGTATTATTAAAGCGTTTTCGAATGCGATCGACCTGCGCGATACCTACACGCGAGGCCATAGCCAGCGAGTTTCTGAGTTTTCGGTGGCTATCGCTACCGTCTTGGGCCTCTCGCGCGAAGAGATCTACTACATTCGCATCGGTGGCATTTTGCACGATATCGGCAAGATCGGTATCAGCGATCGCGTTTTGAAAAAGCCGTCGCGCCTGACAGATCAAGAGATGGAAGAGATGAAGTACCATCCGATCTACGGCGTGCGCATGTTTAGCGATTCGGAACTACGCTACCTGCTGCGTTTTGTGCTGCCCGCGCTCGAACAGCATCACGAGCGCCTCGATGGGCGCGGCTATCCCTACGGTCTCAAGGGCGAAGAGATCTCGCAGATCGGGCGCATCGTCGCCGTGGCAGATGCCTTCGATGCGATGACGAGCAACCGGCCCTATCGTGATGGAATGACGGCCGAGTGCGCTTTTGCGATCTTAGACCAGTTTGCAGGGAGCGAATACGATCCTGCCTGTATCGAAGCTCTAAAAGTGGCCTATCGCGATGGCATGATCGTCACTCAACGAGAACGAATGGATTGGTAAGAGTGTGACTGTGTGCCCAACTTCTGCGGCCGAGGCCCTAACTGTTGTTATTCCTACTTGGAACGGCCTGCGTTATCTGCCCGACTGTTTAGCCGCCCTACGTTCGGAACTATCCCCGCACGACCGCATCATCGTGGTCGATAACGGCTCGCGCGATGGCACAAGCGCTTGGTTGGCTGAGCACGCCCCCGATGTCGAGCTGATCCGCCTTGCTGTCAACCGTGGCTTTGCCGGAGGTACCAATGCGGGCATCCGCGCAGCAAAGACGCCGTTGATCTTGCTTTGCAACGACGACGCCTTCGTCGAAGCTGGCTCGATCGCCGCCCTGCGTCGAACCTTGCTCGCTGACCCTGCGCTTGGTATTGTGGGCGGTGTTTTGACTTTCGCCCACCGTCCCGATCTGGTCGCCTCTGCCGGAATCAACGTCTCGAGCGATGGTCTCGCGCTCGATCTTTGGGCTTTGCGGCCCGTGAGCGAGCTGCCCAGTCAGCCTGTGCCGATCTTTGGGGCCAGCGCTGGTTTTGCCCTGCTGCGCCGCACTATGCTCGACCAGATCGGCCTGTTTGAAGAGAGCTTCTTTAGCTACCTCGAAGATGTCGACCTCGCTTGGCGCATTCGCCTCGCCGGTTGGGAGGCTCAGCTTGTGCCCGAGGCGCGCGCCCGCCACATCTACTCGGCCACCAGCAGCCAAGGCAGCCCGTTCAAGCAGTATCTCCTAGCTCGCAACCGCATCCGAACGCTGGTGCGCTGCCTGCCGAGTGCTTTTCTTGCCGATCTCCCGCTGATTTTGGTCTACGATCTGATGGCTTTGGTCTATGGTTTGGCGAAGGGGCAAACGGCCATCGCGGCCGGAAGACTGGCCTGCCTTAGCGAGCTGCCCGCCCTCTATCGTCAGCGCAAAGCCATTCAAGCGACCCGCCGCGCCTCGCTGGCGGCCCTACGCGCCTGGGTAACACCCGCTAGTTGGCCTTGGGAGCTGCGCCGCCAAGCCGCCGAGCTCGATGCCGTCTTAGCTGCCCGTTAAACGGCCTCCAGCCAAGCACATATCGATCTATTTTGTTCTCTCGTTTAGCGGCGACATTGCTAGCTTCCATGCGGTCCTCACCGCGTCCGCCTACGGCTACCAACGGGTATAGCGCGTTGTGAGCGATTTCGCAGCGCGAAATCGCTCACAACAGAGAGCAGTTCTAGTCTGCCGAGCTTCCTCCAAAAGCGAGAACGTCTAGTGATACCGAATTCGTTTTAAAGACGTACATTCCCATAAGCTAAAAAGCGACAAACCGAGCAAAGAATTTGTGTGAAATTTTACACAACAAAAAATAGTCAAGTTCCACTCTGCCGAAGGCCAAAGAAAGTAAGTGTTCAAGCGGATTTCGTATCATAGCAAATCCGCTTGAATCGTTTCATGTTGGAGTAGCCTTTCCATACACAGCGATACGACCTCTTTGTGGCGGGCAGGATGTTGGTAGCCGTAGGCGGACGCGCCAGCAACCCTCTTTGAGGAAGAGACTAAGCCGCCAGAGTGCTGAAGTGTTCAATTGGATTTGGGATGACTCGTCGAGGCGTAACCTTGGGGATGTTTCTGGTGCCATTCCCAAGCGCTGGCGATAATACTTTTCAGATCGGCATAGCGCGGCTCCCAGCCTAGCTCGGCCCTGATCAGGCTGCTATCGCCGATCATAACTGGCGGATCGCCAGCGCGACGCTCGGCCTCTACAACCTGTATCTCGCGCCCCGTCACTTGGCGGGCCGCCTCGATCACCTCACGCACCGAGAAACCTGCTCCATTCGCCAGATTGTAGTTTTGTGAACGCTCGGCCAGCGGCTTGAGCGCCAATACATGGGCGCGCCCCAGATCACTGATGTGAATGTAGTCACGAATCGGGCTGCCATCGGGCGTATCGTAATCGGTGCCATAGATCTTGATGTGGGACCGTTTGCCCGCCGCCACCTGCAAAATCAAGGGAATCAGATGGATCTCGGGGTCATGGTCTTCGCCGCGCGACGCGGTCGCTCCGCATGCATTGAAATAGCGCAGACAGCACGAGCGCAATCCGTGGGCCTGTTCATACCAGGGCAAGAGCTGTTCGACCATCAGCTTGCTCTGCCCATAGGGGCTAATCGGCTGTTGGGGGTGTTTTTCGTCGATCGGCAGATAGACCGGGTTGCCAAAGGTGGCGCAGCTCGATGAGAAAATAAAGCGTTTGACGCCGTTTTCGACCATGCTCTGCAACAAGCTGATCGTTTTGGCCACGTTGTTCTCGAAATATTTGCCCGGATCGCTCATCGATTCGTTTGGCTGTAAAAAAGCAGCCATGTGGATGACTGCTTCGATAGCGTAGTTGCGCAGGGTTTGGCCGACCAGCGTTCGATCGGCCATATCGCCTTCGATAAAAGGCACATCGTTCGGGACTGCTTCTCTATGGCCCGCCACGAGACTATCGAGCACTACAGGCGTATGCCCTTCCGCCAACAACTCTTCGACTACTGCGCTTCCGATATAGCCAGCACCACCCGTTACAAGCACATTCATCATTGAGCTCCTTGCTGTCTAGTCGTGTTCGATCACCCTAGTTTTCATACGTCCACGGCCTTTTTTTCTTACAGCTCGGCTTCGTGGCACTTGCCCACCAGCCTACAGACGATATGCCTCTAGTGCTAGTGTTCGATCAGCAAAAATACCCATGCCGCTTAGCCAAGCGCTAAACGGCATAGAAAAGACTTTCTTCAACACTAATATCAACATCGCTTGATCACGATATGCTTTGGCCCTCACTTGAGTGGAACCCGTTTCTTTCTCTAGTTTTCCGTTGTTCCCTCATCGCAAGAGGATACTTTGTTAAGTAAATTTGGTATTATTCTTCCGAAGCGCTGGGCTCGGGCTCTTGCTCTGCATCGGGAAGCTGTTTCTCTTCTGCTGTATTTGGGGCCTCGAGCGAGCTCGGGGCGATTTCGGGCTGTTTTGAGGCTAAGGGTGGGCCACCGACCGGGCAGAGCGCGACGATATGGTTGCGATTGAGACACACGAAGTTGTGGCTGGCGGCTTGTCCCACACCGGTAAGTGGGAAGATTTGCACGTTGGTAAGCGGCAGAAAGTCGTCGGTATTGCGCTCAAGCGTCTCCATCAGCGAGATATCGGGGCGCTTGGCGAATTGAGCACGCAGAGCGAAGTCTGACGTGAAAAACAACATCAATTGTAGATCGCGTTGTAACGGAGTTCGTTCGATCTCTGTGCTATGATAGTAATCAGCAGGTGGTTTGGGTTCAGAAATGGTCGCCACAATCAGGGTCTCTTTTCGATCGACAAAGAGCTGAGGAACGTGTTGGACCTGATTGGGGTGCATATGTGGTGCGAGCGATGCATCACGTAGCACAAAATAGGCCCGTTGATCGCTATTGAGGGCATCGCTAAGCCGACGATAGATCGTCATGTCGTAGTAGCCCCGAATCAACAGGCCTTTGGTCAGAATCTCGACCTGAAATGTATAGAGCTTGTTTGCTTCAGTCATAGCATATGAATTTCATTGTTATGGAGAAAAACGAAACGCGAGAGACAGGTGATGCCTCGCGTTTCGTATCGAGAATTGCTACTCTGGCGTTGTGATCAATTTGTAGCCAAAACCACGTTGGGTGAGGAGGTAACGCGGTGATGTCGAGGATTCTTCGATCCGTTGGCGCAGACGATACACAAGAGCATCGATCGCGTTGTAGTCGAAGACCTCATAGTCCCATACGCTGCGAGCGATCTCGTCTTTGCTGATAACTTGACCTTTGCGCAGGTAGAGCAATTCGAGTAGCTGAAACTCTTTGACGGTGAGCGGTGGATCGAGCAAGACGCCGCGAATATAGACTTCTTTGGTGCGGCTATCGACTCGAAGCTCTTCGTCAGGGCGGATGCGGCGCAGCACTTCCGGTGGTACAACACCTTTTACGGTTGCTTCGGGGTCTTGAAATGTAATAATCGTATCGGCTACGACAACTTGATCTTGATTATGAAGCGTGTGTAACCCCGTGATACGATCTTCATTAACATACGTGCCGTTGGTACTGCCGAGATCACGAATGGCAAACCCATCGTCGAGCCGTTCTAAGCGAGCGTGCCGGCGCGACGCCAGGGGATGCTCGATCACGAGGTCGTTCGAAGCATCGCGACCGATCGTCAGCAATGGCTTCGCCCACTCAAGCTCTCGGTAGCTGCTGCCATCAGACCGCTTGATAATTAGCTTGGGGGTGGGGGCCGTCTGCATAGGAGCTCCTCCGGGCCTTTGGTATCTTACAAGTCAGGAATACGCATTTCCTGACACTGCGGAATGTGGTACAATCGCGTCTACATGCCATTGATTATACCATCAGGGTAACAAAAATACCACAGTCTAGGGGTGTAAACCTTGACACAAATCCTCGGAAGACGTCTTGGTCGTTATGAAGTGCAGCAAGAAATAGGCCGTGGGGGCATGGCGCGGGTCTATCGGGCCCTCGATACCCTGCTCCAACGACCTGTCGCAATCAAAGTGCTGGCACCTCAATTGAGCATTGATCCAGAATTCTCGCGCCGCTTTGAGCGCGAGGCGATTATGGCTGCCAACTTGCGCCACCCTGCCATCGTTACGGTCTACGATGTGGGCGAGCAAGATGGTCTGCACTATATCGCCATGGAATTTATCCGAGGACGAACCTTGCATAGTGTCTTGACCGAGCGGGGCGCTTTGGGTCTTGGTTACGCTGTGAGCCTGCTCGAGCCGGTCGCTCGCGCGCTCGACTACGCCCACTCGCAAGGCGCGGTCCACCGCGATGTCAAACCCCACAATATGATGGTCGATGTTGAAGGGCGTGTATTATTGACCGACTTTGGCATCGCCCAAGCGCCCGAAAGCGAAAACAGCGAGCGCCTGACCCGAACTGGTATCTTTATGGGCACGCCCGAATACCTTTCGCCCGAGCAGGCCGAGGCACGCCGAGTTGATGGGCGCAGCGATCTCTATTCGCTAGGTATTGTGGCCTACGAAATCATCACCGGCCGGGTACCCTTCTATGGCGCAACGCCTCAGTTGATTGTGGCGCACGCTCAACAAGAGCCACCGCCACCTTCAAGCGTGATGGGCGCTCTGCCCGATGAGCTCGATACGATTTTTGCTCGCGCCTTGGCGAAAAAACCCCAAACACGTTATCAAACAGGTACAGCGCTTGTAGAGGCATTGCGGATCGTGGCTCGTCGCAATGGTATTCCTTTGGCGACGACTGCCCAGATCGCTGAATTGGCGACACCCTCTCCTCAGGCGGCGTCTGCTCAAGCTCAACATATGAATAGCTCTGCCGATTCTGATAGCTTTATTCTCACCAACGACGCGGCTACTCCCGTCGGCTCTGTCACCATTCCGCAAGCCGTCTTTCAAAATACACTCAAAACCCAAGCGCGCTTGCAAGGCCAAGGGGAGGTTCGTCAACGACGTTGGAACCCGCGTATCCTGCTGATAGGAGTTTTGAGCGTTGTAGCAGCCCTATTTTTGGGCGTGGTCATGCTTGGTAACACCTATGGCGGCGGAAACAGCTCGAATCTTCCGGCTGTGCTGAGAACTGCGACTCTACCTCTGTTGCTTGACACGCTCGAACCCACGCCTAGCCCGCTACCGCCCACCGCGACGGCCACGCTCGAGCCGCCCACCGAGACGCCAGAGCCGAGCCCGACCGAAGCGCCGCCGACGGCGACGGCTGTGCCTCCTACGGCAACAGCACCGCTTCGCACAGCGACTCGGCCGCCAGCGCCGACCAATACGCCCGAGCCACCGACGGCGACAGCAGAGCAAGAGCCGCCCACGGTGATTCCGGAGCCTCCGACCGAGATACCTGCGGAGCCGCCTACAGAAATACCCGAGCCACCGACGGCAACAGCGGAGTTAGAGCCGCCCACGGCGACGCCCGAGCCAGAGCCACCCACAGCGACGCCCGAGCCACCGACGGCGACGCCCGATATACCTGAACTGCCGACCATTGAGGTTGTGCCGATTCAGTAATAAGCTGTATAGAACAGGAAAACGATTTCGTAGCACTTGTCTCGAAATCGTTTTCTTTTTGGATGTGCTTATATTTTTTGGCGAAGCTGATAGCAAATCGTCCCAAGCTTGCTTGATTCCAAATCTGCTTTAAAGACTTGTGTTCTCGCAACTTGGAAAAAAAGAAAAATCATACTCCGCTTCGCGAAGCCACAAGAAATACACTAAATGGAGCGGTATAGCTTGGCAGCATCAAGCATTTGCACTTTTTCACCAACGGGCTTTAGGCAGTGCGGAATATGCCCTCTTTCTCTCTCAAAGTCTTTGCCAGCTGTTTCGCCTATCGATATAGCTGTTGAAAAAAGCTCCTGAACGCGTAATAGTGTTAGCAGATGATGGAGCAAGGTATGTTCGCTACATTCGATTGAAAAAAGAGATTGTTGGGCTTCGATCTGTGTGTTATCAATCTGCTTGATAAGCTCAAAGTGCAAACACATGCTAGTGCGCAATATGCAAGAAAAAGTTAATAAACCGTTTATTGACTTGCTCGCTTACAGTCTAGCGATTATGTAAGTGGTAATCGAAAAAAACCTTTGAAGCGCAACTTTTTGATACGCGAGAACGGTATACTATATGTTCCCCTTAGTGAATGAGTGTAAAAGAAGTAGAGCAGCATGACGAATTCATAAAGGGGTGGCACACAAATTGCTAGGAGGTACGATACGTACTATATCATGCGCTATCTAGAAGCAATGGTTTCTATCTTTGGCACAGGCTCTATAAATACACAAAATCTAGCCTTAGTGCAAGCGTTATTGGCTGCAAATGTGTGTATACTATACTAACTTACGTTTTAGATTAAAACTGCATGTTACTTCATCATTGCGTGATGATATAGAATGAGGCATGCCTGTGACACAACAGAAAATCAAACAACACATTCTTATTGCAGATGATGATACATCCATTACTGATCTATTAAGCGATTTGCTTAATGAAGTGGGGTATATTGTCGACTGTGTTCATACAGGCACCGAGGTTTTAGAGCGCTTAAAAGACCCAACAAGTTATCAACTTGTATTGATGGATGTCAAAATGCCCGGTCTAGATGGTCTAGAAGTGCTCGAGCAAATACGGCAAAAATCGATCGATTTACCCGTGATTATGATCACCGGTTACGGCGCTTCGTCGGTCGCCATTCGCGCTATGCAGATGGGCGCCTACGACTACCTCAACAAGCCCTTTAATTTAGATGAGGTCTTGTTGGTCGTTAAGCGTGTCTTTGAGTATCAAGAGCTTGCATCGCGCGTGCGCTCACTTGAGGGCCGCACCGATATTCGCGAGCGAATGATCGGTCAGACACCAGTGATGCACGAGGTCTATAAAACGATCGGCCGAGTAGCCCAAAGCAATGCCTCGATTCTGATCACAGGCGAGACCGGTACCGGTAAAGAACTGGTTGCCAACTTGATTCACCAAAACTCTGGGCGCAACGGCCCATTTGTGGCTGTGAACTGTGCCGCCTTGCCCGAAACCTTGATCGAGAGCGAGCTCTTTGGCCATGAGAAGGGGGCCTTTACCGGGGCGATGGCTCAGCGTAAAGGCCGTTTCGAGCTTGCCAACAAGGGCACGATTTTTCTTGATGAGGTAGGCGAGATCACTCTGCCCGTTCAGAAGAAGTTGTTGCGCGTTTTGCAAGAAGGTGAGATCGAGCGAGTTGGTGGTAGCACACCGATTAAGGTCGATGTGCGTGTGCTAGCCGCCACAAACCGTAATCTGCTCGATGAAGTCGAAGCTGGTAATTTCCGCGAAGACCTTTATTACCGCCTCAACGTCATCAATATCCATATGCCGCCTCTACGCGAGCGCATCGGCGATATTCCCCTGTTGGTGGAGCACTTCCTGAACAAATATCGCTTCCGCAATGATGCTCCTCCCACCCGCATCTCCGAGGAGGCGCTCGAACGACTGCAAAATTACGATTGGCCCGGCAATGTGCGTCAGCTTGAAAACGAGATCGAACGCGCTGTGGTGATGTCGCAGGGCACTGTGATCACCAGCCGCTTTTTAAGCCTATCGAATACGAACGAATCATCACAGATCGACTTAGCCGCCCGCGTTCGTAATGGAACCAGTTTGGCACAGGTACTAGCTTCGGTTGAGCGAATTATGATCAAAGAAGCCCTGCGCCAAAGCGATGGTAACTATGAGGTCGCTGCTAGCCGTTTAGGCTTAAACTACGAGGAATTCGTCCAACGTCTCAAAAAGGTGGCGGATTAACCGTAGCTTTGCTGGCAGAGGCACCGACAGCGAAACTGAATGCTAAGAATACACAATTTGTTTTGTGAGCGGCAAGGAAGGGTGTTGGATTATGATGGATATGAGCCAGGGCATGTATCTCATGCCACAGATGCAGATGAAAGCATCACCTGCATTAATTGCTCTCAACCGCATGCTTGTTCTTTCTACTCAAGAACTTCAGCAACTAGTTCAAGAGGAGCTTGAACAAAATCCCGCCCTCGAACAGGTTGAGAGCGATGAGGCACTTTGTAGCCGCTGTAAACGCCCCTTAAACGGTTCGACCTGTATGTACTGTTTGCAGGAAGATCTGCAGCTCGCAGATCTTGATCGAACCGACTCATCGGGGGTCGTCGATAACGAAGAATTCGACCCATTGATGCTGGTTGCAGCGCCAACCTCCTTACCCGAGTTGTTGCTACGCGACTTGCATGTGGTCTTACCAAATGACCAACACGAGCTAGCCAACTATTTGGTTGGTTCGCTGACCCCGCAGGGCTTTTTAGATGCCGATTTGAATGAGATTGCTGCGGTTTTGTCGCTCGACTACCAGATCGTCGAAGAGGTTTTGCAGATTCTCCAAGAGCTCGGCCCTCCCGGTGTGGGCGCACGCAACGTACAAGAGTGCTTACTGTTGCAGCTCGACCGGCTTGACCCTGATATTCAGCCGCCAGCCGCACTGCGCACCATCATCAAAGATTATTGGATCGACCTGGGCGAGCATCGTTACGGCGCGATCGCCCAAAGCTTAGGCATTGGCTACGATGATGTCGTGGCTGCGCGCGACTTCCTGCGCGAGTATCTGCGGCCCTATCCACTCAATATCGATGGTAAGGGTGCGATCGACGAAGATGCCAACTACCTCACGCCCGATGTGGTGATCCGTGAAGAGGGCGATAGCTTTGTCGCTGAGGTAGTAGAGTCGCGGCGCTTCTATTTGCGCTTGAATCCGCTCTATCAGAAGCTTTCGCGCGTCAGTATGCGCGGCGTCGCCGAGGTAAGCAGCGAAGAGCACGAGCATCTGCAAGCCTTTGTGTCGCGGGCACAGCTTTTCTTGACCAATCTGCGCCAGCGCCGCGAGACGATTCGCCGCATCGCCGAGCATCTGATCGAATGCCAATCGGCCTATCTGCGCAACGGCGTGCGCTACTTAGTGCCCTTGACCCGGGCCGAGGTTGCAGCCGCTTTGGGCGTACACGAATCGACGGTCAGCCGTGCTACGGCTGGCAAATACGTCCAGCTCCCCTCGCACAAGATCGTGCCGTTCAGCACCTTCTTCACGCCTTCGCTTTCGGTTAAGGATGTGATTCAGGAGCTGGTCAACAACGAGAAAGAGCCGCTCACCGACCAAGATCTGGTTGAGCTGTTGCGCGAGCGCGGCTTCGATATCGCGCGACGCACGATCGCCAAGTATCGCAACCAGCTGGGCATCTTGCCTTCGACTTTGCGCTAACGAGCGAAGCAGCTTGAGAGGGTGGCGGTCTAGGAATTGAGACTGCTGCCCTTTTTGTTGTGCTCATCGGCCTGCCTCAGGCCGGATTTTTATTTTGGCGAATGGGAGGATGGAACCTTTTCCGCCAACATCGTTTTGAAGGAAGTGGAAAAAAGAGAGATTTCGCACGAGGGCGCGAAATCTCTCTCTAGCTTACGGTGGGTTGGACGGGCCAGATTTAGGCCGTGAAGAGCGGGCCGGTCAGCAGGGCTTCGAGTTCGCTGCCAGCGGGGTAAGGCGACTCGCCGGGCGGCACGATCAGCAGGCCGTTGGCGCCCCGCAGCGAAAGCAGACGGCTGCTGTTTTGAATGCCTGTGCTGGTGGCCACTAGCTGGCCGTCGCGCCAAGCGATCTGGACGCGTTGGTATTCGGGGCGATCGGGCGCGGGCTTGATCTGCTCGTGCAGGCGCACACGCACGCGCGGGCGCTCGGGGTTGCGGTCGCCCTGCAGACGGCGCAGGGTCGGGCGCACAAACACCTCGAACGAGACCAGCGACGAGACGGGGAAGCCGGGCAGGCCGAAGACGATCTTGCCGTTGACGGTGGCGAAGGTGGTGGGTTTGCCGGGTTTATAGGCGATACGTCCGAAGTGGACTGTACCCAGCTCGGCCAAGATCGGCTTGATCAGGTCGCGGGTGCCCATGCTGACGCCGCCGCTGGTGAGCACCAGATCGGCTTGCTCTAGACCGCTCAAAATGGCTTGGCGTTGGGTGGTTTGGTCGTCGCGCGCGATGCCCAGCGAGATCGGGATGCCGCCCGCCTCGCGCACAGCCGCCATCAGGGCGTAGCGGTTGCTGTCGCGGATGATGCCCGGCGCGGAGGGCGCATCGGGTTCGACGACTTCGTCGCCGGTCGCCAAGACCGCCACGCGCGGACGACGATAGACTTGAATGCGGGTCTGACCGACGGTCGCCAACAGGCCGATCTCGGCGGCGCCCAGCGGGGTGCCTTTGGCCAAGACCAGCGTGCCCCGTGCGATGTCTTGGCCGACGCTTTGGATGTATTGGCCGACTACGGGCGCTTGGTCGATGGTGAGGATGCCGTCGCGCTCGTGGGTCTGCTCGACGATCACCACGGCGTCGGCGCCGGCTGGCAGGGGAGCGCCGGTCATAATGCGGGCGGCGGTGCCGGGCTCCAAGCGAATATCTTGCCGATTGCCGGCTGTTAGTTCCGCCAGCACCCGACGCGGCGCGATACCGTCGCTGGCGATCAGAGCATAGCCATCCATCGCTGACTTGGGCAGGTCGGGCATATCTTCGGGCGCGTAGACGTCTTGCGCCAGAACCCAGCCGAACGCTTCCAGAGCGCTCATCTCTTCGGTGGGCAACAGCGATAGATTGGCGGCGATCAGACGATGGGCCTCATCGACTGACACCATAGGATAGGGCGAGTCACGCCGCATCTCAGACATAACAACCTCCAGAAACGAATGCAAGCGGCATTCGGTTTAGCGCGAGTTTACCGTGGCGGGGCGTGTGTCGGCATCGTAGCGTCGACCGGCACGCGCGCCCGGCACGGCTACTGCGTTCAAAATATCGTTCATTACGGCGTTGGGCGTTACGTTGCGAATACGGGCCGCCGGGCTGATGATCATACGGTGGCCCAAGACCGGTTCGGCCAAGGCCTTTACATCGTCGGGAATGACGAAGTCGCGCCCTTGCATGGCTGCTCGTGCCTGAGCCGTGCGGTAGAGCGCTAGTGAGCCACGGGTGCTCGCTCCCAGATAGACATCTTCGTGGTGGCGAGTGGCCGTGGCGATGTTGACGATGTACTCCTCGATCAGCTCGTCAACGTAGATCTCTTTGACCGCCTCTTGCATCTGCAAGAGCTCTTCGATGCTGACCACTTGGTTGAGGGCTTCGATCGGGTGCGATTGGCGCTGACGTTTGAGGATGGCGATCTCGTCGCGCTTTTCAGGATAGCCCAAGTGGATCCGCAGCAGGAAGCGGTCGAGTTGCGCTTCGGGCAGAGGGAAGGTGCCTTCGTATTCGATCGGGTTCTGGGTCGCTAAAACGATAAAGGGTTTGGGAAGCTCGTAGGTTGTGCCATCGACGGTCGTCTGGCGCTCTTCCATAGCCTCGAGAAGGGCTGATTGTGTCTTCGGTGTCGCGCGGTTGATCTCGTCGGCCAGCACGATCTGCGCCATTACGGGGCCGGGTCGATACTCGAATTCGCGCGTCTGTTGGTTGAAGATCGAAATACCTGTTACATCGGAAGGGAGCAGGTCGGGGGTGAACTGAATGCGTTTGAAGCTCGAACCGATTGAGCGAGCGATCGATTTCGCTAGCATCGTTTTTCCGGTGCCGGGCACATCCTCCAAGAGCACGTGCCCTTTGCAAAGGAGCGCCACCAAGACTAGATCGACAGCAGAGCGCTTTCCGACGATCACGCTCTCTACATTTTCAGCAATTCGCGCAGCCACCTGTTGGATCGTGTCCACACTGACTCCTTATCGTTTCGGATGTGTAGCCCATAAGGTCGAACACATCTTCACATGCTGAAGCGCAGCACTATGCAATGCTACACCATACAGATAAACGGAACAGATATACGAACAATCTATCTATACTAGGCGTCAGTATACCATTCTTAGAGCCGATCTGCATAGCTTTTGGCTCGGCTTGGCGGATGAAAATAGGCTTAGAGGGCCCCAAGTTGAGGGGTATGCGGGCCTTGCAATGCGGAGAGGCCCAACGCCTTGTATGCTCGAAGGTCGAGCAGCGGGTGTCTCCGTTGTGTTGGCAGGGATCTCAGGCAACGGCCCGAGATCCCTGTGAAGTTTGGATCGTTTAAAAGCGTTTCGACGAGATCGCGCCGATTAGCTTAGAGCGCGCAGAACCAGCGTCTCGCCCGCTGTGAAACTGCGTTCGATCACCGCGGCATCGGACTCTTGGCCGTCGATGCTGTAAGCACCTTGGAAGCCAGGGCTGAAGCGCAGCGTTCCAGCGCGGGTGGCCTCTACGCGCACTTCGCGCACCTTGCCCGCCTCGACGCTCGCGCCGACCCGGAAGGCGCCTTCGACCCAGATGCCGTCGAAGGAGAAGGAGCGCCAGAGACGCGGGATGGCGGGCAGAATCGCCAAGGTATCGCCGCGCTGCTGCACCAGCAGCTCTTGGACGGCGGTCACCGCGCCCATACCTGCTTCGATCTGCATAATCTCGTGGTGCTCGCCGCCCACAAAGCCCATAGGTACGATCGGGCCGAAGATGGTCGCGCCCGCGAAGTCGCCATTGTGCAGCGTGCCGTGGCCGATATTGGTGAAGACATCTTTCCACCAGTGCAGCCAAGTGACGGCGGCATCGGGCTGGTTGCAGCGCGAGTTAAGGATGCTGGCCCACGGAATGCACCAGCCGGTCCAAGCGCCTGCGCCCTTGCGCACCCAGTGCTGCAGCGAGTTCTGCACGATCTGCTTGTGCTCTTCGGCGTAAGGATCGATGGTGCAGAAGGGGTAGATCGCCCCGAGGTGCGAGTGGTGGCGATGGCTCTCGTCGAGATCTTGCCCTTCCCAGAGCGCGATGCGCGGCTGACCGCTATCGACGGCGGCCAGGGTGTAGGGCGGCAGATCGCGGCTGACCTGTGCCCAACGCTCGTCGAGCGGCTCACCTAAGATCTGGGCGGCTTGCGGCAGGGCCTGAGCCACAAAGTGCAGCGCCGCCAACTGGAAGCTGGCATCGCGGCCCCAAGCGTTCATCTGAGCGCCGTTGTATTCGGGGCTGACCGAGACCGGCAGCGAGAGGCGCTGTTTGCCGTCGCGCTCGATGGTCTCGAGCATAGCCCAGTAGCCGTTGAAGGCGCCGACCAGAAGCGGCCAAGCCACTTCGCGCAGAACGCGCTCATCGCCGCTGTAGCGATAGTGCAGCCAGGCCATCTGAGCCATCCAAGCGATACAGGCTTGGTCGATGGTACCCGTCCAGAAGTTGCCGATCACTTGGCAGCGATCATCGACGGCGTGCGGCATCATCAGGGCGTCGGGCGCGTCGAAGAACTTGGCTGCGTTGTCTTTGAGCTGGGGCAGCCAGCCCATAATCATATCCCAGAGCGGCCAGAAGTGATCGAAGCGCCCGGTCGGCAGACAGGGCCAGTAGATCATCTGAATGTTGATGTTGAAGTGGTAGTCGCTGCTCCAAGGCAACATCTGGTACTCTTCCAGCCACGGCCCTTGCAGCGAGGCCGGAATGCCGCCCGGTGTAGTCAGGCCCGCCAGCTTGTATACGCCGTAATCCCAGGTGTGCTGCAGCGAGGGATCGGGCAGCCTGAGGCGCGGGACGCTACGCCAGTAGTCGCTCCACCAAGCGTCGGCGCGGCTGCGAGCGGCGGCCAGATCGGCCTGCTCGAGCGCATTGTCGGCCTGTTGAGCGGCCTGCGGGCCGAGCGCGGTCGCGATGAGCAGGGTGTTGCCCTTGCGCTTCCAAGCCAAGGCCAGCGGATCGTCGGCGGGCAGGGTCTGCAGAAAGCTGCCGCCTGTAGCGTGTGACGTGCGCAGCGGCGGCTCGATGCCGACCGCGGCTAGATGTTCGCCAATAAAGTCCCAAGCTGGGCGCAAGGTGACCTCGACCTGTTCGGCCAAGGCTGGGTCAAGCTCGACCCAAGCCAGCTCGGCGTCCATAGCTTGGTGAATGGTCAGGCGGCTGCTAGCGCCCGCATCGCCCGTCAGCGTGATATGCAGGGTGGCGTTGCTGGTCTGCAGCTCGGCGTGGCTGGGGCGCAGCCCGTTGGGGAAGCGCAGTTCGAGCCGACCGCCACCGATCTGGGTGGGGCGCTCGGGCAGGCCCGGCTCGGAGGGCGTAGTAGCGAAGGCGGCTCGAATGCCCGCTTCGTCGTTGGCCTCGAGCATGCGGCGCACCTCGCGGTAGGTAGTGCGGTTCGCGAAGGCGTTGCCGCCACGATGATCCCAGAAACCGGCGCGGCCAACCGTGATATTGAGCGTATCGACGCCCCAAACCATTAAACCTTGAATGCCGTTGCCCAACAACACGCCGGTGTGGGTGCGCGGCAGAGGAAATTCCCAAGTAAGCGACGGTGCTTCGATCGTCATAGATCTCTGGCTCCTTGATAAATGTATCGTGAAACGTAGACCCCAGCATTGTACCCGAATCTGGCCGAACGCTTGCGCTCAGCCCGCTGACTCGGCCACGTGGGCTGCGTACCAATCGCAGATGTCGCGCAGCGGGCATTGCTGGCAGCGCGGATTCGACCAGGTGCAGATGCGCTGCCCGTGGCGTAAGAAGGCGACGTGAAAGTTGTAGAGGAATTCGGCATCGCGCGGCAGCAGCGCGGCCAGGATGGGGTGAGCGGCGGTCGGGTTGACCTTGGGGCCGAACAGGCCGATCCGTTGGCTGACGCGGTGCACGTGGGTGTCGACGGGCAGCAGCGGCTTGCCAAAGCAGAAGAGCAGGACCAGCGTCGCGGTTTTGATGCCGACTCCCGGCAGCTTGAGCAGCCAAGCCAACCCATCCTCGGGCGAGAGATCGGCCAGAAAGTCGATCTTGGCCTCGCCCCGCTCGTCGATGATCGCCTTCAGGGTTTTTTGAATGTTGGGCGCTTTGGCTTCGGCGAAGTTCGCGGGCGCGATCGCCTCGATCAGCTCGGGCAGCGGCGCATCGCGAATGGCCTCCCACGAGCCGAAGCGCTTCCACATGCGCTCATAGGCCAGCGCTTCGTTCTGGCCGGTGGTGCGATGCGAGAGCATAGTCGAGATCAGCTCGTGCATGGGTTCGCGGCGCGGGACCCGCTTGCGATAGCCTTGCATCGCCACAAGCCGCTCATAGGCTTCGCGCGCTTTCGCTTTCAGATCGCTCTGAAGATCGTCGCTCATAGCTGGCCTTTCTATCCAAGTTCGCCAATGCGCTGTTCGCATAGCGTTGCTTGTCTTTTCCCAAATCGCGCTTAAAGGGTAGCAAATGATCGGCCTCCGATCGCTCCGCATCGCTCGTTCTCGACTCTGACGGAGAGATCTTAACCTTCCATTCGGTCCTTGGCGCGTCCGCCTACGGCTATCAAGCTCCTATCCTTCCAGACGGCAGCCTTATCGCCCCCTGATCCGAGGTTCGCCTGATTGTTGTGATACGAAATCTGCTGGAAATGTTTCATTTTGGGGGCGGCTTCGGTACAACTAGCAGCCTATAGCGGCGGGTGAGCTGTTGGTAGCCGTAGGCGGACGCGCTAGTAACCTGCTTTGCGGAAGAGACCTCGACGCCAGCGTGCTGAAGTGATCGGACAGATGTTGTATGAGAGCGCCTTGCTCTTCTGCTATGTTGGTTGAAATGGTGTATGGGCGGGCGTTTGACAGCTTGGCGGGCAACTGGTATACTCAATCCAGTTTTGCAAGAATGTCGATTAGTCCATAAACATGGTAAATCTCATCAACAGCCTCGATAAACAGATCAAGCGCGTGAAAAAGCCTGACATAACGTCTGGTTAGCACCGCTTGGCTCGAAAACGAGGTTGAGCACCGGCTGCCAGACTGGCAGGCCGGTTTTTTTGATGTATGCACCTACTTTTTGGCAATCTTCTTACAAATTCTTGAACTAAGGAAGGAAACAGCAATGAAACAATTCTTCAAACACAACTCGAAACGCTCGGTTAAACGCTCGTTCCTGAAGCTGGAGACCGTGATCTATACGCCTCGAGTAGCACGCCCTGAGTTGTTTGGCGCATGCCAACTTACCCTACGAGGGAGACATGATGTTGTTGCCTAACCGTTGGTTTTTAGTCGATACAACCTTACGCGAAGGTGAACAGTTCGCAAACGCTCGTTTTACGAGCCAACAACGCGTTCGTCTCGCACAAGCACTCGACGACTTCGGTGTCGAGTATATCGAATTAACCTCCCCTGCAGCTTCCCCTCAAAGTGCGCAGGATCTTGCCTCCATCGCTCGTCTTGGTCTCAGAGCGCGTGTTTTAACCCATATCCGTTGTCACCTCGCTGATGCACGTCTCGCGGTCGAAAGTGGCGCACAGGGCGTCAATATGCTGTTTGCAACCAGCGAACAGTTGCGTCGCGCCAGCCACGGTCGTTCGATCGAAGAGATTATCGATCAGGCCCGAGAGGTGATCGGCTATCTGCAGCAACACGACGTTGAGATCCGATTTTCCTGCGAAGATGCTTTCCGCACTCCAATCGAAGACCTCCTAACCGTTTATCGCGCCATCGACAGCTTAAAGATCCAACGCATCGGCATCGCCGATACGGTGGGCATCGCGACGCCTCGCCAAGTGTTCGATGTGGTCAGCACCGTGCGTGCCAATGTCGGCTGCGACATTGAGTTTCACGGCCACAACGATAGCGGCTGCGCGATCGCCAACGCCTTCTGTGCGCTCGAAGCTGGCGCGACGCATATCGATGTCTCGATCTTGGGCATCGGCGAACGGAACGGAATCACGCCGTTGGGCGGTTTCATCGCCCGTATGGCCTCGCTCAATCCGGCTAATGTGGCCCGTTACAAGCTGCCGGCCCTCGCCGAACTCGATCGATTGGTAGCGGAATTCGTCGACATCGATATCCCCTTCAACAACTACATCACTGGTTCAACCGCCTTCACCCATAAAGCTGGTCTACATACCAAAGCGATTCTCAACGATCCGAATTCCTACGAAGTGATCGATCCAAATATGTTCGGTCAAAAACGTACTGTTGCGATCGCACACCACCTGACCGGCTGGCACGCCATCGCCGAACGCGCCCGCGAGTTGGGCATGATGCTGAGCGAAGCCCAGGCACGTAATGCTGCTGCTCGTATCAAAGCGCTCGCCGATCAGCGACCACTCGATATCGATGATGTAGATGACTTGTTGTGGGAATACGCAGAATAATTTTTAGAGCAGACAAGTGGAGAACAAGATCATGGCACAGACACTCAGTGAGCAGATTCTTTCGCATGCCGCTGGTAAGACCGTTCGCGCTGGAGAAGTCGCTTCCGTTGCCGTCGACTTGGTAATGATGCACGATAGCTTGTCGCCCAGCATCATCAAGGTGCTGCACCAAGAGTTGGGCGCCGAGCGCGTGTGGGATACCGAAAAGGTCGCGGTTGTGATCGACCACGTTGCCCCGGCCGCCAACATTCAGACCGCCGAAAAGCAGAACGAAGTGCGCCGTTGGGTTCGCCAGCAAGGCATCACCCATCTCTACGATGTCGGTCGCGGTATTTCGCACCCCGTACTGGTCGAAGAGGGCCTCGCTCAGCCCGGTATGGTGATCGTCGGTAGCGATAGCCACTCGACCGCCTATGGCTGTGTGGGCGCATTCGGCAGCGGCATGGGCACCACCGATATTGCCCTAGCGGCCGCCACCGGACGTACCTGGTTTTTAGTGCCCGAAACCGTGTTGGTGCGCGCCCATGGCCGCTTCCGTCCGGGCGTCAGCGTCAAGGACTTAGCGCTGCGGGCCGCCCGCATCATCCGCGCCGACGGCGCAACCTATGCCGCGGTTGAATGGCACGGCGTCGATTTTCTTAGCATCGCCGAGCGCATGACGCTGGCAACCCTCTCGATCGAAGTGGGCGCGAAGGCTGGCTTGGTGCCGCCGACCGGCCCCGCACTGGAAGGCCGCCCAGTACCAGAGTGGCTGCGCGTCCAAGAAGGTGCAAACTACCAACAGATCGTCGATATCGATCTCGATACGCTTGAGCCTCAGATCTCCGCTCCGCACTACGTCGATAACGTCACCGACATCAGCGAGCTCGGACGAGTCGCCGTCGATGTAGTGTACCTCGGCACCTGCACCAACGGCCACTACGAAGATATGCGAGCCGCCGCCAATATTCTGCGCGGCAGGAAGGTCGCCCCGGGCGTGCGCTTCTTGGTGGTGCCTGCCAGCAGCGAAGCCTTGCGACGCGCCAGCGAAGATGGCACCCTGACCACCCTGCTGGAAGCTGGTGCCGCGCTCGGTACGCCGGGCTGCGGCGCCTGTATCGGCCGCCACATGGGTGTGCTCGCTCCCGACGAAGTCTGTCTCTTCACCGGAAACCGCAACTTCCGTGGTCGCATGGGTTCGCCACAAGCCAACATCTATTTGGCTTCGCCCGAAGTAGCTGCAGCCACCGCACTGACCGGCTACATCACCCATCCGCAGGAAGTTGTCGCTTAGTCGTCTGAGATTATTGCCTGTTGCTTTGCAACACCTTCATAAAGGGAGATACTGACATGGCTCGCGTATGGATTTTTGGTGAAGATGTCAATACCGATCAGATCGTTCCGGGACGCTACGCACCCTATATGCTCAAGAACGAAGATGATCTGCGCAAGTATCCGTTTGTCGAAGCGCGCCCCGATTTTGCGCCCAACGTACAGCCGGGCGACATCATCGTGGCTGGCAAGAACTTCGGCTGTGGAAGCTCGCGCGAGTATGCTCCGCTGGCGCTCAAGCTAGTCGGTTTGGGCGCGGTGATCTCGCCGCTGTTTGCGCGCATCTTTTTCCGAAATGCGTTAAACTTAGGCATTCCATGTTTCACAGCTGATCTCACCGAGCGCCTCCAAGATGGGCAAGAGGTCGAGTTGCGGGTCGAAGAGGGCCTGATTATCACCGAGAGCGGCGAGCGGATCGAGTTACCGCCTCCGCCGGAGTTCTTGCGTGAAGTTTGGGCCGCTGGCGGCATCGTGCCCTTCTACCGCCAATATGGCCGCTTCCCTGGCGAACCTGCCCGATAGCCCAAGCAGCAAGGAAGAACGAGCATGCGACTATGTGTTATTCCCGGCGACGGGATCGGACAAGAAGTGCTTCCTGAAGCGCTGCGGGTTTTGCGGGCGCTCGCTCCCGATGTCGAGCTGAGCGAAGCTCAAATGGGCTGGGCGGTCTTTCAAGAGACCGGCACAGCTCTGCCCGACAGCGCGCTTGAGGCCGCTCGCAACGCCGATGCTGTGCTGTTCGGTGCGGTCGCCTCGCCCAGCCATCCGGTGCCCGGCTATCGCAGCCCGATCGTGGCTATGCGGCGCGCTCTGCAGCTCTATGCCAACATTCGCCCGACAACGCTCGAATCGGGCGCCAGTTTGGTGGTGGTGCGCGAAAACACCGAAGACCTCTACTTGGGGCGCGAGCGCTTGGAGGATGATGGCGCGACCGCCATCGCCGAGCGCGTGATCACCCGCGCCGCCAGCGAGCGCATCGCGCGCGCCGCCTACGACTTGGCGCGCCGTCGTAAGGCCGCAGGCGATGGCCCGGGCAAGGTCACGATCGTGCACAAGGCCAATGTTTTGCGCGTCAGCGACGGCCTTTTCCGCGAAAGCACCCTCGCGGTCGCTCGCGAGTATGACGACCTTGTGACCGAGGAACTGCTGGTCGATACGGCCGCCATGCACCTCGCACGTACACCCGAACGTTTCGACGTTATCGTTACGACCAATATGTTCGGCGATATCCTCTCCGATATCGCCGCTGTCCACGGTGGCGGCCTCGGCCTGGCCAGCAGCGCCAACTATGGCACCAGCCAAGCGCTGTTCGAGCCGGTGCACGGCGCCGCACCCGATATCGTTGGCAAGCAGATTGCCAACCCCCTAGCAGCCATCAGCTGCATAGGCATGTTCTTAGAGTGGGCAGGTCGAGCGGGAGCGGCTCAGCGCTTGCAGCAAGCAGTCGCCGCCGTGGTGCGCGAAGGCCCCCACACGCCCGATCTCGGTGGTCAGGCCCATACGGCCGATCTCACCGAAGCAGTTTTGGCTCGACTGGCCTAAGCGCCGTCGTTCGATCTTGTACTCTGTTTCAGACCATAAGCTTTCATTACTCAATTAAGGAGAGATACCATGAACGTCACTTGCCCCGAATGCAGCGCCGAGTTCGATATTCCTGCCGACACCATGACCGGTGAGATCGTCTCTTGCCCCGAATGCGGTGCCGAACTTGAGGTCGTCGACCTCGATCCGCCCACCTTGGCGCTTGCACCCGAGGTCGAAGAGGACTGGGGAGAATAGTAATGCGTATCGCAGTCTTATGTTCGCGTATCCGGGCCGAAGAGAAGCTGCTCTTTGCGGAGCTTGAAAAGCGCGGCCTCGACTATACCCGCATCGACGATCGCGAGCAGGTCTTCGATCTCCATCGTCACGACTTCCCGTACGATGTGGTTCTGGAGCGTTGTATTCAGCACAGCCGCGCCGTCTACATGCTCAAGATCTTCGGCGACGCTGGCATTCCGACCGTCAACACCTACGAGGTGGCGACCACCTGCGGCGATAAGTTCCTGACCACTCAGGCGCTGATCCACGCCAACATTCCGACCCCGCGCTGTCTGCTGGCCTTTACGCCCGAGACTGCTCTGCAAGCGATCGAGGAGCTGGGCTATCCGGCGGTGCTCAAGCCGGTGGTTGGCTCGTGGGGCCGCATGGTCAGCAAGGTCAACGACCGCGACGCCGCCGAAGCGATTTTAGAGCACCGCGATGTCTTGGGTAGCTACCAGCACGGCATCTACTACGTGCAGGAATACATTCCCAAGCCGGGCCGCGACATCCGCAGCTTCGTGGTGGGCGATGAGTGCATCTGTGCGATCTACCGCGCCAGCGAGCACTGGATCACCAACACTGCGCGCGGTGGACACGCCTCGAACTGTCCGGTAACGCCTGAACTGGCCGATATCAGCATCCGGGCTGCTAAGGCGGTCGGTGGCGGTGTGGTTGCGATCGACGTGTTTGAGACGACCGATGGTCAGTTGATGATCAACGAGGTCAACTACACCATGGAGTTCCGCAACAGCATCGACACTACGGGCGTGAACATTCCGGGCCGCATCATCGACTACGTGGTTTCGGTGGCGCGCCAATGAGCGAGCAAGAGCGTCCTTGGCAAGTCTTAGCGCGGGAAACGATCTACACTAGCGAATGGATCAACCTCCATCGCGACGATGTACGTTTGCCCGATGGCAGCGTCATCAAAGGACACCATGTGCTCGATTTCCCGCGTCTGGTGGTGGTAGTGGTGCCGATCGGCGAAGATGGTCGCATCTTGATGATCGAGCACTACCGCTTCATCACCGATACCACTGGCTGGGAATTGCCAGCCGGCGGAACCGATTATAGTACGGAAGAGGTCGCTAGCGCGGCTCAGCGTGAGCTGCGCGAAGAGACAGGCTACGAGGCCGAACAGCTCGACCTGATCGGCGACTTCTTCCCTTCCAACGGCATCTCGAACCAGCGCGCCTTTGTTTTTGCTGGGCGTGCTCTGCGTAAGGTCGGCGAAGTCGAAGATACCAATGAAGTCCAGCGCATGGCGTGGTTCACCCAGGCCGAAGTGCGGCAACTGATCGCTAACAATAAAGTGCAAGATGGCATCAGCTTGACCGCGCTGCTCTGGTTTTTATTCGAACAGTCGAATCGCTAAACAGCGCTAGCGAAGCTGCGGCACGTTCGCAGTTTCGCTAGCCTTCAGCCGAGCAACCTGAGCGATTCAGATCAAACAAAAGCTTTCTTTTCTGCAGTTTTTTAGTCTTTTTGAATAGCGACGAGTGTAGGTTTTATGGCTCTGCGAGTTTCTATTGTTGGTGCATCGGGTTATGTCGGCGGCGAACTCTTGCGCCTCTTACTTTCTCACCCCGAGGTCGAGATCGCTCAGGTCACAAGTGGCCGCAACGCCGGAAAGTACATCCACAGTGTTCACCCCAACCTGCGCAGCGGCGCGGGCGGGCGCGCTCCCATCCAATTCGTACATCCCGATAAACTAGAAGCCTGTGATCTGCTCTTTTTGGCCCTGCCCCACGGCGAGGCGGCCAAAAATATCGAGAAGTACGCCCAGCTTGCTCCGCGCATTATCGATTGTAGCGCCGACTTCCGTCTGAAGGACCCTGATCTCTATCGCCGCTGGTATGGCGAAGAGCACCCCAACCCCGCTTGGCTGGAGCGCTTTGTCTACGGTCTGCCCGAGGTGACCCGCGAGCAGTTGCGCGGCGCGAACTATGCCAGCGGCGTGGGCTGCAACGCCACCGCCACCAACTTGGCGCTGCTGCCCTTGGTCAAGGCCGGTCTGGTCGATACCAGCCGCCCGATTGTGGTCGAAGTTAAGGTCGGCTCTTCGGAAGGCGGCGCGGGCGCGAGCGAGAGCAGCCACCACCCCGAACGCTCCGGCGCGGTGCGCTCCTTCGCCCCGGTCGGCCATCGTCATACCGCTGAGGTGCAGCAAATTACGCAGCTCGAAAACGTTCATCTTTCGATCACGTCGGTCGAACTGGTGCGCGGCGCCCTCGCGACGGCTCACGTCTTCGCCAACCGCCCCATCAGCGAAAAGGATCTCTGGGCCGCCTATCGCCCCTTCGCCAAGGAGCAGCCCTTCGTTCGCATCGTCAAGGAGCGCACGGGCATTTATCGCTTCCCAGAGCCGAAGATCTTGGCTGGCAGCAACTATGCCGATATCGGTTTCGCGCTCGACGAAGCCAGCGGACGCATCGTCAGCATCTGCGCCATCGATAACTTGATGAAGGGCGCGGCGGGCAGCGCGGTGCAGTGTCTCAACCTAATGTGTGGCTTTGAAGAGCGCACCGCCCTTGAGTTCACTGGCCTACATCCGATCTAAGCATATCGACCGAAAAAGCGCTCCCCAAGCGGGTCGAGCGCAGTTCTAAGCCTATTCGTGAAAGAGGTTTGTTCTCATGATTGTGGTAAAAATCGGTGGAAGCGCGGGCATCGACTACGAGGCCCTCTGCGACGATCTGGCAAGCCAGTGGAAGGCTGGCCAGCGCATCGTACTGGTGCACGGCGGCTCTGACGACACCAATCGCCTAGCTGAAGCGCTCGATCATCCGCCGCGTTTTGTAACCTCGCCGAGCGGCTACACCAGCCGCTACACCGACCGCCAGACCCTCGAGATCTTTATGATGGCGACCGCGGGCAAGCTCAACACCTGCTTGGTCGAAGGTCTGCAGCGCCGCGGCGTCAACGCTTTCGGTCTGACCGGCCTCGACGGACGGGTCTTGGAAGGTAAGCGTAAGTCGACCATCCGCATCATCGAAGACGGTCGCCAGAAGATTTTGCGCGACGACTGGACCGGCACGATCGAGCAGGTCAACGCTGGTCTGCTCAGCCTGCTGCTCGACCAAGGCTATCTGCCCGTAATCGCGCCGATCGCCAGCAGCACCGATGGCGAAGCGCTCAATGTCGACGGCGACCGTGCCTCGGCGGCGGTCGCGGCGGCGCTCAAGGCCGAAGCGCTTCTGCTGCTCTCCAACATTCCGGGCCTGCTGCGCGAATACCCCGACGAGTCGAGTCTGATCCGCGAGATCCCGCGCGAACAGGTCGAAGAGTACCTGCCCTTCGCCCAAGGTCGTATGAAGAAGAAGATCCTCGGAGCCAGCGAGGCTGTCTCCAACGGTGTGGGCCGCGTGATCATCGCCGACGCCCGCGCCGCCCAGAGCGTCAGCCGCGCCCTCGCGGGCGAAGGCACCACCATTCGCTAACACTGCAACTCCTTCTACAGCACAAAGCTGCTCTCCCCATGCGGGGAGCAGCTTTTCTCTGTTTCTTTCACCACACGAGACATCAAGACACAGAGGCTTTTTACAAGGGCTTCTCGTACCCTGAGTCTGTCGAAGGGTACGAGAGCGGTGGCAGTACGTTAGCCGAAATGAAGAACTTTTTTCACTTCACGTTTCTGGCGGTGTGGTTTCTTTCCCCAAAATAAGCTTCTGGCGCGTCCGCCTTCGGCTACCAGCATCGTCTAGCTCCCATTCAGGCCGCTAATCGCTTCGCAGCGTGCGCTGCGACCTGCTTGCAGCACGCTGCAAGCAGGCTTCTGCTCGCCTAGCGAATCCTCTTATACCAAATCCGGTTGATTAGGTTCTCCTTGGCCTTCGGCAGTGCGGCACGTGACTAGATCTTTCCTGGCTTTTCGTTGTTCTGGGCTAAGAGCATGCACGTCTTTAAACGGATTTGGTATTAAATGGGCGCACTTGAGTGTTGAAGCGAACAGACTGGCGTCCTTGGCATTGACCGGACAGCTGGGCACGTAGCGCACTGCTATCAGGTTTTGGGCGCGGACCTGCTCCCTTCGCCCGCTTTGCGGGAGAAGGGCTGGGGATGAGGGCAAGCTAGCCCATTTGGTAGCCGTAGGCGGACGCGCCAAGGAATGAATGGAGGGTTGAGACCTCACCGCATGCTGGTCTGCTTGTAGCAGGCTCAAGCGAGAAGTTGGGCGTAATCGGCCCTGCGAACGATGCGAGTAGCGCTATAATATGTTTGTTGTTTGGCTCTAGAAAGGGGACAATATCGAATGGAAGTCAAATTCACGCCGTGGCGCAATAGCTATATCACCAACGCCGAACCGCCTGCTTTTGAAGGCTGTGTCTTATGTGGTTTACATCAGGCACCACGCGAAGATGATGCTAAGAACTTTGTGCTGTATCGCGGTGTCAACACTTATGTGGTGATGAACCTCTATCCCTATAACACCGCCCACCTTATGGTTGTGCCCTATGAGCATACCGCCGATCTGGTTAACCTCGCTCCTGAAATCGCTCAAGAGCTGTGGGACACAGGGCGTTGGGCGATTTCGATCATCCAACGCACCATGTCGCCACATGGATTCAATATTGGTATGAATCTTGGTCAAACGGCTGGTGCAGGCATCGCAGAACACCTCCATTTGCATATTGTGCCTCGCTGGCAAGGTGATGCAAACTTTATGCCGATCGTTGGAGGGACGAAGCTGATCCCAGAAGCGCTTGATCAGACATATGCGCGTCTAGAGCCTCTTTTTAATCAACCAAAGTGATGGGATACTTGTAGAGATCCAGCTAAGGGAGCAGCGTGGCTCCTAGCTGTTGATCTTTGCGGGTTACGAGAGCGATGAGCGGACAAGATCCTTGAGGAAGTCCACATCGAAAGGCTTCTGAATGATTACAGCGCCATCTGCTTCCAAATCAGCGAACCAAGGCTTGCGGTTGAGCGCTGTCATGATGATGATCGGAATGCCGTCGTCTTGGAGACGCTCTTTCAACTGCTGAAAAGCTTCGACGCCATCGATGTTCGGCATCATGAGGTCGCTGATGATGAGATCGGGCTGTAAGTGCTGCAGCTGTGCGATACCATCTTGCCCATCGTGCGCAAGTATCACTTCATATCCCGCATCACGTAGGGCGAATTCAAGCACCGACTGTAATGCTAGATCATCATCCATAATAAAAATAGTACGTTTCGCCTCAGACATATCCAATGCTCCTTCTATTGGTGCAAAGTCAGGCATATTATACCAGAGGATGTGTTCGGCCCTAACAATCACCTATACAGCCTCTCAATACGGTAGCTGAGAGCGTTACTTCCTGAGATGATATGCTTGTTGTCGTGAGCTACTCCTTGTTGTTGTCTTTATCAAGCGTTTAGCGTTTGCTTGTAAGCTGCCATCGAAGCTAGCAACATGTGAGGTGCTTGGTTGGGTGAGACGATAAGTGGGTATGTTGTAGTCAGATGTTATTCTAGAGCCAGTTTGGCGCATTATACCAAAATGTTTGTACGAACAGTTACCCATTCATAAGAAACGTAACTTTCGCTCGATTTAGATGGCTCTTGTGCTCTTGAAGCATAATAATAAGCATACGCTCAGAGGGTTTGCTTGGTCGGTCGTGAGTCTTTGTGATCAGCTAGAGATGTTAGGATGCAGGAACTGATTTATTTTGTTGATAGTCGACGTGAAGCTCAATTTGTAGGTCGGCGGCTGGACCGTTCTTTCCTGCCACAAGTTTTGGAAAAGCTCTGTTTTTTCATCCTCGAAAGCGGTCAAGTGTATGTGGCAGTCGGCCTGAGCGAACACACGACTCCGCCGCTACAGCGTTGGGCCTGTAGAATCTTGAGTGAGTGCGGCGTCCGCTGCGATGATGGCCTGACCTTGGCGCAATTGACCGAACAGCGTGCTCGTTTTAGCGAAGTATTTCTCGACCGAGGAAGCGCTTTTTTAGCCGAGGAGACATAAAAAAGGGCCTGAATCCCTAGGATTCAAGCCCTGCTCTGCTGAAAACGTTTCTTACCTACCATCGTCAAGTCCAACCAACCAGGTCGCCTCTCCGACCGAGCTATTTTTTAGTGTTACCTTGAGCGACATTGCATTTTGGTTGACCGGCTGCTGCACGACTACTTGAGCGCGCTTCTGGCTGTTCGGCTCCAAACGTAAAACGCTCGGATCGGACAGCCCAGAATCGATATAGTAGTTCGTATTGAGCGGATCGCGAATCGAGATCGTATCGCTTGTGAGCGGTAACTCTATCGTTTGGTTGCTATTGTTGCGCACGTTCCACATCAGACGGATCTCTGAGCCGCAGAAGTCGACTTGTTCCAAGGTCAATACGATGTCGGGGCTCGGATCGCCCGGGCCGCTCAGGCCTAAGGTCACCCAACTATCGCTGCTTGGATCCCAAGCTTTGCGCACCGATTGATAGCCGCGCCAAACACAGGTTTGCGGTTCGAAACCAACTCCTCCGCCCATAACACCGCCTGCCGCTTGACTGGTTGAAATGATCAAAGGTGGCGTAGGCCCATCGGGCAGATCGACAACCCGTACGGGACGTAACAAGAGCATAACCAGTAGCACTGTCGCCACGATCGACATCGTTACGGCAGCACGCCCCGATAGGGTGCTCCAGAGCTTCTGGGCACGCGCTACAAACGTTGGTGGCTCGGCCGTTTGCTCGCTCGCTTGGGGTGCTGGCTGAGCGGCGGCAGGCGTCGCTTCGGGAGCGGCCGCCGTCGTCGTAAGCTGCTGAACCGCCTCTTCGGGTGGCAGTACGCTTTCCCAGGCCGGTAAGACGCCGTTGATAATATCGTTGACTTCCTTCCAGCGTGTACAGTTGAGCAATTCAGGGATCGCCAACATTTCGTTTTCAGTCAGGTCGATCTCTGATGAGCGTTCGGTCACCAAGAAGGCGGGCAGCTCATCGAGACCACGTAGCTCGACCTTCCAGTCGAGCTCGATATGCGAACCCTCTTGGATGGTTGGCGCAATAACCACCACCCGCTTGCATGTGCGGAAGTCGATCGTTTCGGCTTTGTGCGACGAGAGAAAGTCGCGACGATGATCGTTGAGGAAGTTCGTTAGGCTATAGAAGTAAGAGATAACTTGGTTATAGGGATTTTTGCGCCCCGGGTTGAGGCGTTTGCGGTCGCCGTTGATGCTTTCAACAAACCAAGGGCCGTTGACATCGCCGAAGACTTTGCCATCGCAGTGCTTCAGCTCGATGATAAAGACAGCATCTTGCTTGATGATTACCAAGTCGATGCTGCGGCCACCCACACTAAAGTTGGCCAGAATGAGATAGAGACCCTCCATGCGGTCAAGCCCGTTGGCAAGGGCCATGATTGCACGTCGTTCATTTGGGTGTTCAGGCTTCTCACCGATCCAGACTTGTACTGCCATGGGTGTTATCGAATCTAGGTATTGTTGTTCGAAAATGGCTATTCTTATTTAAACTATACCATTCTCGAACAACAAACGCAACTTATACAACATTCTCTTCTAGAGCTAGAGTCTTACGGAGTTCGATCAGCTGATCGCGTAAGCTGGCGGCTTTCTCAAACTCCAGATTCTTGGCAGCTTGTTTCATCTGCTTCTCAAGCTCTTTTGTTAATTTGACGATCTCATCACGTGGAATGGTTGCACCAACTGCCTGTGGTTTCTGAACGTGATACTCTTCTCGTTCTTCTGCAACCTTTCGCAACGTGTCCTTAACACTCTTCGAGATACCAACTGGGGTGATATTGTGACGCAGGTTGTAGTCCATCTGGATCTCGCGACGGCGCTGAGTCTCTTTAATAGCAGCATCCATCGAACGCGTGATTGTATCTGCGTACATAATCACTCGTCCCTCAAGGTGGCGCGCCGCTCGTCCGATGATCTGAATCAGCGATGTTGTGCTGCGCAGGAAGCCCTCTTTGTCGGCATCGAGAATGATCACCAACGAGACCTCGGGCAGGTCCAAACCTTCGCGCAACAGGTTGATACCAACCACGACGTCATACACACCTAAACGGAGATCGCGCAAGATATCAACGCGCTCCATGGTATCGATGTCTGAGTGGAGGTAGTGGGTGCGCAGGCCAAGCTCTTGCAGATAGTCGGAAAGATCTTCGGCCATGCGCTTGGTCAAGGTTGTGATCAGAACACGCTGGCCCTTATCGATCCGTTTGCGCACCTCAACAGCGATATCATCGACTTGTCCCTTGGTCGGGCGCACTTCGATCTCTGGATCGATCAGACCTGTCGGGCGAATGATCTGTTCTGCGATGACAGCCGAATGCTCCAACTCATAGGGGCCGGGTGTCGCCGAGACGTAGATCGCTTGATGGATATGCTGTTCAAACTCGCTAAAGGTCAGTGGTCGGTTGTCGAGCGCCGAGGGTAAGCGGAAGCCATAGTCGACCAGCACCTGTTTACGAGCACGGTCTCCGTTATACATACCGCGCACTTGGGGCAAAGTGATATGGCTCTCGTCGACAAAAAGAATAAAGTCGTCGGGGAAGTAGTCTAAGAGAGTCCAAGGTGTTTGGCCCGCTTGGCGTCGATCCATATGGCGCGAGTAGTTCTCGATACCAGAACAGTAGCCGATCTCGCTCAGCATCTCGAGGTCATACATAGTGCGCTGTTTCAGGCGCGACGCCTCAAGCACCTTGCCCTGTTCTTCGAGGTAACGTAGTTGTTCGGTCAGCTCTTCCTGAATATCGTTGATCGCCAGTTTGAGCTTTTCATTGGTAGTGACGAAGTGCTTGGCCGGATAGATATCAACGCTGGTTCGATTGATCAGAATCTCGCCCGTGAGGGGATCGAGCTCAACGATTCGCTCGATTTCGTCACCCCAAAACTCGACTCTCACCGCGATCTCGCTGTTGGCGGGGAAGATATCGAGGGTATCGCCGCGCACGCGGAAAGTACCACGGTGGAAATCGATATCGTTGCGCTCAAATTGCAGGTCGATCAGTTGGCGCAGCAATTTGTCGCGGTTGCGCACTTCGCCTACTCGAAGCGGGATTACAACCTGACCATAGTCGGCTGGCGAACCGAGACCGAAGATCGACGAGACTGAAGCGACAACCAGCACATCACGCCGAGTCAAGAGCGACTGGGTCGCGCTGTGACGCATTCGGTCGATCTCTTCGTTGATCGAGGCTTCTTTCTCGATATAGAGATCTTTGGAGGGAACATAGGCTTCAGGCGTGTATTCGTCGTAATAGGAGATAAAGATCTCAACCGCCGCATCGGGCAGAAACTCTTTAAACTCGCTGTATAGCTGGGAAACAAGAGTTTTGTTGTGCGCTAAGACCAAGGTCGGGCGTTGCAACTGCTCGAAGATCCAAGCCATAACAGCAGTTTTGCCTGTACCTGTCGCTCCTAATAGTGTTTGATGCTTATTACCCTGCCGAATCGATTCAACCAATTGAGCGATCGCATGGGGCTGATCACCCATTGGGACGTAGGGCGCTTCAACACGGAATGACATATCAGTGGGTTCCTTATGCGTCTTGTGTTTTGTATACAACCATTATAGCCCAGTAGGCCCACTTTTGTCATGATTCTCGCGACCGATATTCGATCAGATGTGCGAGCTTGTTTAGAGGATTTGTAGAAAGCTGCTATATGCTTGGAATGCTGCCAAGCTACAGCTTTTTTTGCTTCCTACGAGCCGAAATTTGCTTCAGTCTGCCCCATATCGACTCTATTCTCGTACTTCGATTGTGGGCTGTGAATGAAGATCACATGATAACAACCTGAAAACGTTTTCAGATGCTTGCTTTCTGTTGGCAAGTTGCTTACAAATCGCTTTCTAATAAGCAAAAAGCCTGCAAGCTCTTTGGGTTTCTAAGCGTGTTATGCGGTTGACAAGCCCTGCATCTCGTAAGATAATAACTTCGTCTGTACAACTTTGTATCCTCAAAACAGACCGTGCCCACAGCGCCATGTCACATGCGCGTTCTTTCCGTTTGTCTATGTGCAACAGAACGCGGCGATTCTCTTGCGGGTGTTGTGTGCTCGTCGCCTTGCCGTACAACAAGGAGGTTGATTGTTATGGCGCGACCTGTGACGCTGTTTACCGGACAGTGGGCCGACCTTCCGCTAGAGGTCCTTGCTCCCAAAGCCAAGAGTTTCGGTTACGATGGTTTGGAGCTTGCCTGCTGGGGAGATCACTTCGATGTCACCAAGGCACTCGAATCCGACAAGTACGTGCGCGAAAAGCGCGAACTTCTCGAGAAGCATGGGCTCCAGTGTTTTGCTATTAGTAACCACCTTGTAGGTCAGGCCGTTTGTGACCTGATCGATGCACGCCATAAGGGCGTTGTACCTCCCCACGTCTGGGGCGATGGCGATCCCGAAGGTGTGCGTCAGCGCGCGGCTGAAGAGATCAAGAACACTGCCCGTGCAGCAGCAGCCTTTGGTGTGAAGCAGGTCAACGGCTTTACCGGATCTTCGATTTGGCACTTGATCTACTCCTTCCCGCCCAACGACCCGGCTGCGATCGAAGCAGGCTACAAGGATTTTGCTGACCGCTGGAACCCCATCCTCGACGTATTCGACGAAGTTGGTGTGAAGTTTGGTCTGGAAGTTCACCCCACCGAGATCGCCTACGACGTTGTAACCACTCAGAAGACGCTCGAGGCCATCAATCGCCGTCCGGCCTTTGGTATCAACTTCGACCCGAGCCACTTGATTCACCAGTTTATCGATCCGGTCTACTTTATCGAGACCTTTGCTGATCGTATCTATCACGTTCACGTCAAGGATAGCCGAGTCAACATCAATGGCCGCACCTCGATTTTGGGATCGCACCTCAACTTCGGCGACGCCCGCCGTGGTTGGGACTTTGTATCGCCCGGTCGTGGCGATGTGAAGTGGGATCTGATCTTCCGCGCACTGAACCGCATCGGCTACAACGGCCCGCTTTCGGTCGAGTGGGAAGACTCAGGTATGGATCGCGAATTCGGTGCTACCGAAGCTGTCGAAGTTATCCGCAAGAACGACTTCCCGCCCAGCGCAGTTGCTTTCGACGCAGCTTTCCAGAAGTAAGTGTGAAACAGACGACAGGGACGCCATACAGTTTGGCGTCCCTGTGTTATCAATGAAGTAGACATATGCAGATCGGTGTCAATACTTGGGTTTGGGTCGCCCCTCCTACCACGAGCGACCTAGAGTGGCTGATCCCCCAGATCGCAGCGATGGGTTTTAACCTTGTTGAGCTGCCCTTCGAAGTTCCTAACTCGTTTAATTATGCCCGGGCACGCGAGCTTGCTGATACCCATGGCCTAGCGATCAGCACAGTAGTGGCGATCGGCCCCGACCGCGATTTGATCTCGCCTGACCCCGCTGTGCGCGCCGACGCTGTTGCTTATGTGCGCCATTGTATCGAAGCTGCTCATCAGCTAGGATCACGCATTCTGGCCGGGCCGCTCTATTCGGCGGTTGGCCGCACCTGGCAGATGAGTGCCGCCGAACGCGAGCGAACGATGGATGAGCTAGCACAGATCTTGCGTCCGCTGGCCGAATACGCCTATCAACACGGTGTAACACTCTGTGTCGAGCCGCTCAATCGTTTTGAAACCAGTTTGATCAACCTGACCTCGCAAGGCTGTGACCTGATCGATCGTGTCAACCATCCGGGCTGTAAGCTGCTGCTCGATACCTTCCATATGAATATCGAAGAGCGCTCGCTGGGCGCTGCTATTCGTATGGCTGGCTCGCGAATCGGGCATGTGCATACCTGCGAGAACGATCGGGGCGCTCCCGGCAGCGGCCATGTGCCTTGGCAAGAGGTAGCCGACGCCTTGAAAGAGGTTGGCTACAACGGTCCACTGGTGATCGAATCCTTTAGTTCAGAAGTGCAGACCATCGCGCGAGCCGCTGCAGTATGGCGCAGTTTTGCAAGCAGCCAAGATGCGCTTGCCCGAGAAGGGCTAGCTTTCTTGCGCAGGCTTTTTGCTTAAGAGTTGCTGAAACTCTTCATCAAAATCGATCCCTGCTAAGTCCTCCCAACCTTCATCTGTTTGTATGCCATCGTTATCGCTAGCGATGTGATAGAGCAGCTCGTCTTCATTGCTGACCACGCGATGCATAAAGTAGAGCAGCCCGCTTCCTGCTGTGATTATAAAACCAATCAGCAGGCCGACCCATTGCCAGTAGCTCCCTGGAGACGGTGGCATACCTAAATCAAGCTCATTTGCTGCCTGATGTGCGAACGAATCGATCTGCACTTGCTTGTTTGTGCTTGGTCTAGGGCTTGGGGTCGCTGTTGGGGTTGGCAGCCCATGATAGGCCTCCCCAACAGGTGGCCCCGCATACAACAGCGACGGGCGTATATGCTCGTTTAGAACGAGGCTCAAATAGAGAATATGCTTGACCTCATGCCCGAACGGCTCTTGAGAGCTGTAATGCCCAGGCTGCGGGTTGGGGGCTGGGATCGTTTGCTTGGCTGGTTGCTCGGCTTGTGTAAGCGCTATTCCATCGCTACCAAGCTCAATTTGCTCTTGGAGTGTTGCGCCCTCGACTTCGTGCTCTTGGTTTGCAGGTCTATTCGGCAAACCAGGCGAAGGCTCGTCAGTCAGTTCCCACTCGTCTTTATTGGGCTGCAACCGAATAAAACTATGGTCGGCTTTGGCCGCGCCGAAGCTATAACTTGCAGCTAATCTGCCGTCTGGGTAGAGGAGGCGAACAGTATCACCTCCGTTGTTGAGGATATTGCCTTTGAGCTCCACTAACAACAAGCCTCCCGCCTCGATCACATGGTCGGGGCCGAGCTTAAACGGCGAGCTACCGCCTTCGTCATCATCGATCATCCAGCCTTCTAGGCGATGGCTGCGCTGATCGAGGTTGAGCAGTTCGACCCATTCATAGCTGAAGCGATTTTTGGGTGCCGGCAGCACCTCGTTGATGATCAGACGCGCGTTAGGATCGAACGAGCTGGCGCTACTCGATCCCGTCTGCTCGCCTTCAAGGGCTGAGGTTGTTTTGCTGGGCGCGCTTGTATGGCTCGGGCTTTGCGTGCGGGTAGGGCTGGGTGTGCGCGTCAAAGTCGGCTCGCGGGTAGATGTCGGCTCTTTGGTCTCACTAGGCGTGCGAGTGAGTGTTGGCTCTTTGGTCTCGCTGGGCGTACGTGTCAGTGTCGCTTCCTTGGTCTCACTGGGCGTGCGAGTAAGGGTTGGCTCCTTAGTCTCGCTGGGCGTACGTGTCAGTGTCGCTTCCTTGGTCTCGCTGGGAGTACGAGTAAGGGTTGGCTCCTTAGTCTCGCTGGGTGTGCGCGTAACGGTTGGCGTACGGCTTGCGACTGCAGTATGGCTTGGGCTAGCTGTGTACGTCAGACTAGCTGTGCGACTTGGGCTAGGTGTACGAGTTGGACTCGGGGTGCGACTTGGGCTAAGCGTGCGCGTAGGGCTAGGCGTACTGCTCGGTTCGATAGTGGCGCTTTCGGCTGGGTCCGGGCTTGCGCTTGCGGTGCGGGTGGGTGTGCGCGTTCGGCTGGGCGTACGGCTAGCTGTGGCGCTCGGAGAAGGAGTGAGCACGGCGCTCGCGGTTTGGGCTTGAGCGCTAGCCAGATAGATGGCAACTTCGGTGGCAACCTGGGCCGCCAAAGAGGTAGCTTGTTGCTGGGCTTGATAGGTCGCTGTCGCATTTTGAGCTTGTTCGGTTGCCAGTTGCTGGGCGACTTGGCTGGCTACAAGCTGACTGAAGGCGGTAGCGGTTAGCTCGGCCGGGTTTAAAGTAGCGGTAGCGGTCGCAGTACGGGTAGGCGTGCGGGTACGGCTGGGCGTGCGAGTATTGCTCGCAGTACGTGTAGGGCTAGCTGTCTCGCTGGCTGTAGCTGTTGCGGTGGCTGTAGGGCTAGCGGTTTCGCTGGCTGTAGCTGTTGGTGTAACGCTGGCGGTTTCGCTCGCTGTAGCAACTGCTGTGGCGCTTGCCTCCTCTGTCGGGCTTGGCTCTAAGCTGGGGAGCAGCTCTTCAGTGGCAGTTGGCTCCTCAGTAGGCGTGGGCTCTAGAGTGGCGGTCGGCTCCTCGTTCTCTTCGAGCGGCTCTGGGCTTACCAGCGAATCGCTCTGATAGCGTGCAGAGATAATAAACAACCCTGAAGTGGGCGTGGCATTAGCCTGAAGGTGGCGCTGCTTGAAGCTGTGCTGCTGATGGAGAGAGTTTTGACCCAACATAGGCGGGGTCTTCCTGTGGGAAGCTGCTGTGCGCCGCAGTATGTCGGGCAAGTACAAGCTGAAGCAAAAGAGTAGTCCTAGCATTCCAAGAACTACGGTAGAACGGCTGAAGTGCTGGTGCATATCTACCTCGCTCGCTTGTAGGTTTCGCTACTTCAGTTGAAATAGCCTTTATAGTATCCTCCTTCGGCTTGCTGATTTAGAAGGGGGAAACTCCCCACTCAGCGTTTCTGTTACCTTGTTATGACGTTTGGATTACCAACGAGACGAAGTTATACTAAATCCGAGCAGAACAGGTCTTTCTAATCGCAAATCCCCTTGTTTTCTTCAGTTTACTGCGGCTAGGTGTTGCCCCAAAAAGCAGGTCCTTGGCGCGTCCGCCTACGGCTACCAACATCCCGCCCATCAAATAAGGGTGGTAACTGTGTGCCGAAAGGCCTTCCCAAAGCCGATCATTCCAAGGGATTTCGTATAACTCGTTTTCGCGTTTTTCATCTTTTAGCGTTGCGAGCATGCAGATTTGTAAGCGGATTTGCTCGGCGCGAGCGCTGCGGGCCGCCGTAGGCGGCTCGTTATACGCTGCATGGAAGGATTGGGCTGTTGGTAGCCGTAGGCGGACGCGGTTGGGATCGGATGGAAGATAAAGAATGCGCCGCCCTTAAGATTGACATAAAAAAGAGAGGCCGATCGGCCTCTCGTCGCTGCTTGAGTGTCAGCTCTTAGGGAACGAGACGGTAACCAACACCCCATTCGGTGAGGAGGATGTTTGGTGTGCGCGGGTCTTCTTCTAACTTGCGGCGCAGGTGCCAGATATAGACCTTCAGATAGTCGTTATCTTTGGAGTATTCTTGGCCCCACACGGCGCGCAGAAGCGTTTCGTGTTCAACAACCTTGCCGGCGTTTTCGGCTAACAACAAGAGGAGTTGATACTCGGTCGGTGTTAGGTCGACAGCCTTTGAGCGTACAAGCACTTCGCGCGTTTGCTGGTCGATTTGAATCTGACCTTCTGCAACTGTGAGAGGGCGATAAACGGACGGTACACGCCGCAGAAGCGCTCGAATTCGGGCTGTTAATTCATCGATGTTGAACGGCTTTACGAGGTAATCATCCGCGCCTTTATCAAGACCTGTGATAATGTCGCGACTCTGTACCTTGGCTGTTAACATGAGAATCGGTACCTGCGAGAAGTCTCGAATACGGGCACAGGCTTCTAAACCATCCATCTCGGGCATCATTACATCCAGCAGCACGATCTCAGGACGCTGCTCTCGCACGACCTCCAAACACTCAACGCCGTTGACTGCTTGAAGAACCCGATACCCTTCGTGTTCCAGATTGATGCGAATCAGTTCGCGCAAACCTGGATCATCATCAACAATAAGAACTGTACGCTGTTCCATGCGCTCCTCTAAGGCTAACGCTGCGTTGCTTGTTATTGCATCAGACTCCTGAACAAGGTGACGACCTCGTCGTACGTTAACGTACTTACTCGCACATAGCGTATGTTGCCCTCTTGATCAATAAAATAGCTTGTTGGGATCGGATAGATACGAAATGCATTTGCTACTTCGCCTTCCGTATCTAGAGCTATGGGATAAGTGACATTATATTGATTAACGAATGCCGAGATCTCTTTTTCACCTTTGCCCTGGGAGATTTCATCGTTGGTTAGGTTGATACCAACGATCTCTAAACCTTGTCCGCGCAGATCTTCATAGGCTGCCTGGAGTGCTGGTGTCTCTTCACGGCAGGGCTCACACCAAGTTGCCCAGAAGTTGACTAATACGACCTTTCCTTTGTGATCTTCTAGGCGGAATTTTTCGCCCTGTAGCATTGGGAGTTCAAATGCTGGTGCGGGTCGATTAACCTCTCCAACGATTGGCAAATTGCTGTCTTGCTGTCCGGTGATGTACCAAACGCTAGAGATGAGAATGAGAGCGATGATGCCCCCAATAATCGCGTAGGTGATTTCGCGAGTTGTTAATCCATTACGGGATGCTTGTTGAGTATCCACTTCTGTTTGCTGCATAGTATGGTCTCCGCTGGTGGAGGAATAGAGTTAATACGACCTAGATGTTAAATAGCCTAACATACTAATGATATATGAACTATCTACCATATATACAGCGATACCTTGCATTTTAACATATCTATGCTCAATATGCTAGTACAAAGTAATGAATATATGGTGAGATTTTAAACTCTTACAAAAATACAATTGATAAAATATATTGTATTGATAAGCGCCAGATTATTCAATTATTCAGAGTAATTATCAAGATAGTATGTTCTATTAGTTTAAAATTGATTAAAATGTGCGAGATCTATATTTTGCTATAGTTCATCTCATATTCTGGCTCTGATAGTAGAAACTCCTGAAGTGCTAGCAAATGCTGATTGATCGTATATGAGGTGCGGTTTCGATCGATTGATGCGAAGAGCACTACGCTTTTACGTGTTAATGTTGGCGAGAATGAGAAATTAGGAAACGATAGGTGCGGAGTTGGTACGAGATTTCGAGCTTCACTTGGGTACGAAATCTCGTACGCTTTCTACGAACAGCGAGCCTGATATCAAATCCGGCTGAAGACTTTGTGTCTTGGTCTTTGGCAGAGCGGAACGTGACTCTTTTTGTTGTGTGACATTTCGCGCGATCGCGCGAAATGTCACACAAGTCCTTCTCTATTTTTCCTTTTCACGCATTGCAAAAGGCACAAGTCCTTAAGTGGATTTGGTATTATTTGCTGTATTGTTCGATCAAGAGGCGCGCTTGGGTTGCCAGCGTGGGCGCGTCTGCGCTCATGGCGGCGACTTTCGACCAGCTCTCTAGGGCTTGTTCGGTTTGAGGCGGCTGGATCGTCACTTGGCAGATGCCAAGGTTGTAAAGAATGCGCGGGTCGGTCGGCGCCTCTTGGGCGGCCTGTTCGGCCTCGGCCAAACCTTGCTGCACATAAGACTGATCGCCCATGTCTTGGCCGTAGTAACAGAGGCTTACGCCACGGTCAGAACGAATACTTGGGTTGTTGGGTTGCAAGTCGAGGGCGCGTGCATAGGCTTCGCTGGCGGCCAACCAACGCGGAACGCGCTCTTGATAGATCTGACTGTCGGGTTGAAGCTCGCGCACCACTTGAACGCTGTCGTAGAGTAAGTGCCCAAGTTGAATCCAAGCGTCGGCGCTCGGTACGGCTGAGTTTGCTTTGATCTGCGCCTCGCTGATGGCTTCCTCGAATTGGTTGAAGGTCGCATTGAGGGTCGCCTGATCGGGTGTGGCTACAGCGGCGACCTGAGCGGTGGCTGCAGCGACGTTGCCTGCCGAGGTGCGCGTGTCGTTACCGGGAATGGCTTGAGCCGCAGCGATAAAGGTGATGGTTGCGATCAGAGCGATCACGCCAGCGCCAACCAGCGTGGGCATCAACCAGCTCGGCAGCTCTTGTTCTTCTTTGGGCGCACGGTGGCGTGCCCGTTGCCTTTTTGATTGTTGAGCGGCGCGAGCTTGCCTGCCTTGTTTGGGTCGCTCTTGGCGGCCTGCCGGAGGTAGCGCGCTGTAGTCGATCTCCTCATCGTCGTCTTCGACAACAATGGTGTCTTCTTCGTCTGCTTCTGTGTCCTCTGCGAGTTGGGCATCGTAGGCAGCGCGCCGACGAGGATCGCTCAAGGTACGATAGGCCTCCTCAATCTGTTGGAGCCGTTGTTGAGCGAGTTCGATCAGTTCGTCGGCAACTCCTGCGAGCTTGTCGGGCGAGTAGCGAACGCGAAGACGTTCATAGGAGGCCTGAATGGCTTCTTGATCAGCTTTGGGGTGAACTTGCAGTAATTCGTAGTAATCCATTATATCGTTCATATATCGATGAGCCTCTCCCATGGGAGAGACTCATCGCAGCAGATTTTATTTTGTGCGTAGCAAATTGGCTAGTGCGCCGGCGCCGCTCGGTACATTTTCTGGTCGGCGAACCGATGCCTTGGCTTTTTTCAAGCGGGTTTCCCCTTCGAGATAGCGGCGTACTAAAGCGATAAACCCTCCAAGGATACCGATAAAGACACCAAGCCAAACCAAAACAACAGCGGGCTTTGTGCTGACCAGAATAATGGCCTTAGCTGGCTCGGCGGGTAGGTTCAGACCGAGCACTTTCAGCGCGATCAGACGTTGATTGGGGTCAAAGTTGACCAATGCCAGCTTGTGCCCGCCCTGGATCGTCACGGGTAATTCCTCGTAATACAAGGAATCGGGGTTGTCTTCGGGCATCACCAGACGGACGCGCGGAATGTACTCGCTTGTTTGGCCCTCGTACTCGATCAGCAGCTTGGCTCCGATCTCGGCACCGTTGAGCTGGCCCGACATCATCGCTTGACGATCGATATCGAAGTTGACGAAGGTGACCTTATAGGGCCCGATCTCGACCGTATCGTTGGCGGCCATAATCGGCGCATTGGGGTCGCTGCGCGGAAGGAACTCGACCGGCGTGATATAGAGATCGCGCCACAGGAAGCTGTGGATCGAAGGCGTTTGCATGGTCGCGCCCATACGCTCGTTCACGTAGAGGTGCGGATCGGCCTTAAATTCTTTGCCGTTATGCTCGACGACAAGGTGGAGATAGCCTTTTTTGTCTTCGGTCTCTTCATAACCCTTAAATGTGAAACCGAAGCCATGCATTTTGATCGTATCGCCTTCGGCGATCACAAGCCGTTCATCGGGGCTGGCATAAGCGCTCGAGCCGACGACACCCGCAAACATGATCATCAAGCCGACGTGCGAGAGGTAACCGCCGATGCGCATCCAGCCGCCTTTGAGAGTGCGGATGATCATCACCAGGTTGGTGCCAGCCGCGAAGGTGCCTAGTCCGAGGTAACCGAGCGAGATCAGGTCGCGTACGCCGATCACCAAGGAGAAACAGACCACAACGACTCCTGCGACTGCGGGCCAGGTTAAGGCTTTGAAGAGGTTGCGGATATTGGTGTCGCGCCAGCCGAGCAGCGGTCCTAAGATCAACAGGAGGACGACTACTAGGCCGAGCGGCGGTGTGGTTTCTTGGTAAAAGCTGGTCGCCATATTGAACCGACCATCGGTTAGTTCGCCCATGTTGGGGTCGGACATATCGACGGTGGTTGTTTCGAAAGCGGCGTCAAAGATACGTTGCAAACTATGACCAACCCCGGGAATCGAGGAGATCAACGGCATTGAGGTACCAAGACAGATGATGACCGCCAAAAGCACCAAGGTCAGCGCACCCAAGACAAAGAAGCTATCGCGCGAGAGCAGTTTGTCGGAGAGTGGCAAGGTAGGAATATCGCGCCAGCGCCACGCGATCATCGCAACGCCGCCCACGATCAAGAGAGCCAAAAAGACGAATAGGAAGGTTTTGAGACCTTCTTCGACAAACGAGTGTACCGAGAAGTTTGAGAGCACACCGCTGCGAGTAAGGAAGGTCGAGTAGAAAACTAAGATATAGGTGAAGACGGCTAAAACAAAGTTACTACGCCGCAGGCCGCCATGGGTTTTTTGCAACAGCATGGTGTGCAACAAGGCGGTGAGCATAAGCCAAGGCACCAGCGAAGAGTTTTCGACCGGGTCCCAGCCCCAATAGCCACCCCAGCCCAAGGTTTCATAAGCCCAGTAGCCGCCCAAGACTAAGGCTAGTCCGAGGAAGGCCCAAGCGGCGATCGTCCACGGCAGGGCGCGTACCACCCACATGTCGTAGTCGCGGCGCCAGAGCCCAGCTAGCGCAAAGGCGAAGGGCACAGCCGCAAGCGCAAAGCCCCAGAAGAGCACCGGCGGGTGGATGATCATCCAGAAGTTGTGCAAGAGCGGATTGAGACCCTTGCCATCGGCTGGATTCAGGACTTCGTTGGTGATGGGATCGAGATTTGGCACGAAAGGATTGCGTACCAACATAAAGACCAGCAGTGCCGCCTGAATAAACATAAAGATCGACAGCACATAGGGTTCAAATTGACGAGTCCGCTTCACCATCAGGGCAGCCGAAATCATGCCCCAGAGCGTCCAGATCACAAAACTACCCGGTTGACCAGCCCAGATCGAAGCAACTTTGAAAAAGATCGAGGCGGCGTTATCGGTGTAGTCATTGACATATTTGATATCGTAACGGCCACTTACGAACAGGACAATCAGCGAAGCTGAGACTGCCACTGTTGCTGCAAGCGCCAAGTAGACACCTGTGCGAGCATATGGCAATGCTTGGGTTTTGCCCAATGTAACGAGCAGATACCCAATCGTCGCGAGGATGGCCGTGACCACTCCCGAGACGATTAACATAGTGCCAAATAAATACATGGTATTGCCTTCTAGCGGTCAAACATCATACGTTTGTATAAATGTTTACAACGAGCTTGGAGCTTGTTCTTGGTATTTCGATGGGCACTTAACCAGCAGGCTATCGGCCATAAAGGCGCCTTCGTTAGCGTCGTAACGACCGATCGCAACGATGCTAATCGCTTGCTCGAAGTTGGCGGGCTTGGGCTCGTTGCTGATAATTTTCATCATCTCGCCGTTCTCGTCTTCGAGCATGAAGGTCCAACGACCTTGTTCATCGTATTCGCCTTGGCTGCCTAAGAAGCCAGCGAGTTGGACACTACGACCGCTCTGCTCGGCTTCGGCAACGCTGGTGGTATAGGCGCGTACACTGCCTTGGACTCCGAAGATGCCATAAACGATCGCTAAGAGAATGATGCCAAAAGCAGCAATATGAAGCGGTTTCAACACAAAACCACGGGATTTTTTTGGAGGAGTGGTGGTCATGTTCTAGATCTCCTAGGTTCTTGACAGAGGTCTAATGTCGCCATACGTGTAGGAACAAGGATGGCATTACGGTCATTATACGCCATCCTTGTTTTGAATTACATCGGCTAAGAGTATGTCTTGTATCTTATTCGCTAGACTCACGCGCTTTCTGCGCACGTAATGTTGCCGTAGGAACTGGGTTTTGTTCTGTGCGAGATTTGCTATCGAGCTGGCGACGCATCTCTTTTGCATGGGCGTCGATACGCCAGAGATAGATAAAGATAACGATCCAGACCGATAGTGCTACTGCCATCGCAACATAGACTGCAACGGCGTCTTCTAGAATGATGTTCATGCAAATGCTCCCTCTCTCTGCTGTAAGTCCTCTTGGATATCGAGCAGCTTGGATCGCACTCTGAACATCCAGATAAACAGAGCAGTAAAGCCAAAAATACCAGCTAAAAAGGTGTAAAGCGTGATACGATTATCGAGAATACCCGTTCCAGGAGCCATAATATTTAATTTGGCGCTCTGGCTAGCCATATCGGCACTCATGATCGTGAGGCGATAGCGCAGATTGGGAAACTCGGGCGAGACGATCTGATGCCCTTCGCTGGCGCTCCAAGTGGGGTGTAGAATCGCCTCGCTGGTGAGGCCCGGTTCGCTCACCTTGACCTCGGCGGTCACGACGTCGCCATCTTGGCTTAGGCCAAGCAGTTGCACTTTGCGGTCGCCCAGCAGACCGATCTTGCCGACTGCTAGCTCGATGCCTTCGCACTCGCTCCCTTCGATAAAGGCACAATTGGGGTGCAGGGTGCTCTCTGCCATGCGGGGTGCGATAAAGATCAGGAAAGGCACCGTCACAAAGGCAAACAGCGAATAGACCGCGCTCAGGCGGCGGCGGCGCTCAAGATCTTCGATCGCCGAGCGCAGGGCGAAGAGCGCAGCGTAGATCAGAAGTAGCACAAAGATCGAAGTTTGGCGTGGGTCCCAGTTCCAGAAGATTCCCCAAACAACTTGGGAGAAAATCATACCGGTTACGGTCGCCAAAATTGTAAAGAGAAAGCCATTTTCGGCGGCAGCAAGCGCACGATTATCGAATTCGGGCTTATTTTTCCAGAGATAGAGCGCGCTATAGATCGCAGAAATGGTAAAAGCAAGCACACAGACCCAAGCGGTCGGGACGTGCATAATAATGATTCGGCCAGCGTTACCTAAACCTTCATATTGTGGCACTAGCAAGAACATGGCGACAACGACACCGCCAAGCCATATACCAATGAAGAGCTTCGCTACGCTTGCTAAGCGCTCGCGCATACGGACATCTTCCTTTCTGAAACCAGAGAACATCTAAATCATCATACAATGCTTTAATAGCCCTAGCAAGAGCAGTTTAGAGCATATTGATAGCTTCGAGCTATGATTTTGAGAGCTCTCCAAGAGCCACCAAGCTCTGGCCCTTAGGACTCCCATACAAAGCGAAAAAGCAATAACGATGCAACAAACATTGCCACGGCGAAACCGATCAAGCTTTGGAGATACGAGAAGCCTTCGCTCCAAGTAGCTCCTTCGATGGCGAGCGCTGTACCCTGAATAGCTATCACCAGCAAGGGCACCAAAAGCGGGAAGGATAAAACCGCAAACAGAGCGCTTTTAAGGCTGGCTTTAGCGATGATAGCCGCCAGAATCGTGGTGGTGCAGGCTAAGGCGACGCTCCCCATAACGAGCAGGGCGATAAACAGCGACGGATTGGCGATCTGTAAACGAATAAACATCATAAAAAACAGACAGGTCACCAGATCCAAAATCGCTAGCAGGGCCAAGTTAAAGCACAATTTGCCCAGATAAATCGCATGGCTTGGTGCGGCCAGCCGCAGTGCCAGTCCGGTACGTGTCTCTTCTTCTTGCACAAAGCTGCGGGCCAAACCGTTGAGTGCGGCGAACAGCAGGGCGATCCACAAGAGCGAGGATTGGATGTTGATCCAGTCGCCTTCGCGTCGCAAGCCGATAAAGCCGACTCCTAAACTGACAGCAACGGCGGTGCTGACGGCGAAGAGCAGAATGGCGTTGATAGCGTAACGGCTGCGCAATTCGCTGCGCAGATCTTTCATAAAAACAGCCCAGGCTGCTAAGAGCAGGCTGCGAAGTGGCAGTTCGTTCGGTGCCGCTTGGGGCGTCATAGGGTCACCATCTCAGCAACACAATCGAAGCAAGGATCCTGTTGTTTGCTCGACATCAGGCTGCTCCCAAGGTCAAAACATAGTCACCCCAAGCGAGTTCGCGCGGATCGTTGGTAGCAATGACCACAATGCCTCGTGCGCGTTGTCGCTCGATGATGCGGGCCACGGTATCGCTGCCGCGTTCATCGAGGGTCACGGTTGGCTCATCGAGCAGCAGAACGGCTGGCTGGTGCAGCAGCGCGTAGGCATAGCGCAAACGCTGTTGCATACCGGTCGAATAAGAGCTGACATAGTCGTGATCTCGCCCGCCCAGTCCAACATCGGCCAAAAGCGCGCTGAGCTGGCTGTCTTGAACGCGCAGGCCGCGTACCTGAGCGAAGAAACGTAGATTTTCGAGCGCAGTCAGTTCGCGATAGAGCGCGAGATCGGGCGAAACCCAGCCGATCAGGTGGGAAGCCTGATTGGGAGTATAGCTTACACCGTTGTATTCGTAGAGGATTTCGCCGCTATGTAGGCGCTGTAAACCACACAACAGGCGCAAAAGCGTGGATTTTCCACTGCCGTTTGCGCCACTTACCACTAAAATGTCGCCGCTTTCGAGCGATAAAGAGAGCTGTGCGATCACAATACGCGAACTGTAAGCCGCACCAACCTCTTTAAGCGTCAGGCGAACATGCTCTGGTTGTAATTCTTTGTTCATTATATCACAAGCTATGCGAAGGCCTGATTTGTGCAGCCTTCGAAGCGCTTTGGGAGTGCTCTGCTTGTCGCTTGTCGTATTCGATCTTCAAAGGACGTTAAATCGCTTCCTAAAGCCGAAAAGTCATTCCCAATAACGCAGCGTGTCGTCATGTTCAGCATACCACAGAATGACGATTGTGATGTTAGAACGGCATGTCAAAGATCCCTCTAGCGGCGGTGTCTCTACCTTCCATTCGATCCTCAGCGCGTCCGCCTACGGCTATCAACATCTTCCCCATCAAAAGAGGCTGGTAGCCCTGTGCCGAAGGTCTCCCCAAAATGGGGCGATAGAACAGCTTGCGAATGGTAGCAAATCCGCTTGATGACTGTATGTGTTGGCCTTTAGAAGATATGATACGTGATCCGATTACTCTATCTCTTTTTGGCCTTCGGCAGAGTGGAACTTCCTCTCTTTTTTTGGTTTCTGTTGCTCCATGTTGCGAGAAAGCACGTTTTTAAGCGGATTTCGAATGATCTGTAATCCGTTTGACTCGTTGTATGTTGGGGTGGTCTCTCGGCATACAGCTACAACCCTGTGGCTACGGGCGGGCTGTTGGTAGCCGTAGGCGGACGCGGTTAAAGCCTTGTTTGGGGAAGAGACCAAGCCGCCAGAGTGCTGAACTGACCAAACAGATTCGCTGTGACTATGCGCATCTTTACAGCCATTACAAAGAGGTCTGATGTCTAAGCCATCAGACCCCTCGAACAGGTGTGAGACCACCTTACGTGTGTTTCGTTTGGGTTGTGTTTGTTGGTCTTCGGCAGAGCGGAATTGCTCTTAACTTGTATCTTCGCCTGCTTTCGCTTGCCTAGCTCGTTGAAAGAGGTGCTCTGAAAGCGGAAGCGCAAATCTATACGCTTCCGCTTTCAGGGTTAGGCCAGATAGCGCGACATGTAGCTTTCGATATCGAAGCTGATTGTTTCGCGCTGAGCCTTAGTTTTTTCGGCTGGCACGTTGTAGAAGATACCGAGCGGCATGCGATCGGTCTCTAGCGCGTAGCGCATAGCGGCTTCGCGATCGGTGACATCATGATCGCTTGGGATCTGGTAGACCCGCTCTTTGTAGAGCTTGTAGGTGTCGTAGAAGGTGACACATGGGCTCATCGCTTGAATGAAAGCGAAGCCTTCGTGCTGCATGCCCAGACGAATCAGCTCGGCGAGCTGCTTGGGCTGCGACGAGAAGCCGCGCGCCACAAAGGTTGCGCCGCTAGCGAGCACCAGCGCCAGCGGGTTGAGCGGCTGGGCTTCGTTGCCGGTCGGAGTCGACTTGGTGACGTGGCCGTTGGGCGAAGTCGGCGAGGTTTGGCCTTTGGTCAAGCCATAGATCTCATTGTCCATCACGATACAAGTGATGTTGACATCGCGGCGCACACCGTGGGGCAGGTGCCCAAGACCGATCGAGAAGTAGTCGCCATCGCCGCCAACCGCCAAAACGGTCAGGTCAGGACGCGCCAGCTTCAGGCCGGTCGCCGCCGGAATCGAGCGCCCGTGAACGGTGTGCAGACCGTAGCACTGCACGAAACCGGGCAGACGCGACGAACAGCCGATGCCCGAAACGATCGCCAGATCTTTGGGATCGATTTGTTGGGCTACCAAAGCCTGTTGAATGGCGGCCAAAACAGCGAAGTCGCCACAGCCGGGGCACCAGATCGGCTTTAAATCTGTTTTGTAATCGGCAATTTTGCGAGGCGCCTGTGTCAGCGCAATATTATCGCTCATTGTAAAACTCCTCTTAGATGTGCGACCTAGGCCGTAATCGCTTCGCTAACCCCCAATACCTCTTGGATTTTGCGCAAAATATCGGTCTGGGTGAAGGGCAAGCCAGTGTATTGGGTGAAGGAGTGAACCTTGACGCCCAAGGTGCCTTGTACCAACTTGGCGAACTGACCGCTGTAGTTCACTTCGGGTACGATTACATGCTCGACGCTGTCGATGAACTCTTGGATCGCTACTTCGGGCAGCGGCGAGAGCATTTGAACCTGCAAGAGCGCGACCGAAAGCCCCTCGTCGATAGCCATTTGTACAGCACCTCGGGCCGGGCCGGCGGTGGTGCCCCAACAGAGCACGCCTACCTTAGCTTGTTCGCTACCGAAGCGGCGCACATAGTCGCGGCTTGCTTTGAGCGGTTCGAACTTGCGCCAGCGCTTTTCGGTCATTGCGGTGTGGGCCTTGGGCGTATAGGCCGGATCGCCATGTTCGTTGTGTTCGAGGCCGCTAGCCGTGTAGTTGAAGCCAGCCATGCCGGGCAGGGCCATGGGCGAGATGCCGCTCTCGGTCAGCTCGAAGCGCTTGTACTGATCGGCGGGCAGATCGGCCGGCGGCTTCAGGCGATCGATGATCGGGTAGGAGGCGTAGTCGATCTTCTCGATCGTTTCGGTGCGGAAGGAGAGCGAGTAGTCTGAGAGCAAGAAGACAGGAGTCTGATACTGTTCGGCCAGATTAAAGGCCCATACGGTCAAGTGGAAACATTCGGCAACGCTGGCGGGCGCCAACACGATACGAGGGCTATCGCCGTGGCCGCCATAGACCGCGATATTGAGGTCGCTCTGTTCCATCTTGGTGGGCAGACCGGTCGAAGGGCCGCCGCGCTGAGCATCGACGATTACAACTGGGATCTCGGCCATGGAAGCGTAGCCGATCGCCTCGCTCATCAGGCTGATGCCGGGGCCTGCTGTCGAGGTCATAGCCTTTTTGCCGCCGTAAGAAGCGCCGATACAGGCCATAATCGAGGCGATCTCGTCTTCGGCCTGCATGTAGCCGCCGCCTAACTTGGGGAGCGTTGCCGCCAGGCCTTCCATAATATCGGAAGCCGGAGTGATGGGATAGCCTGCAAAGAAGCCGATTCCTGCGTGGAGCGCGCCTGCCACGATCGCTTGGTTACCCGTCATAACGAGCAATTCACGCTCGGCCTGTGATTCGACCCAGAAACTATCGCTCTTTTTGATCTCTTGTTTGGCGTAGTCGATACCTGCTTGAAGCGCCTTTAAGTTCAGTTCGAGCAGATCGGCCTTTTTGCCTAGCTTGGCGCGCACGATATCTTCCAAACGGGCCGCGCCGATGCCGAAGAGCGTGGCGACCGCGCCTAGTGCCGCCACATTCTTACCGCGTTTGTTGCCTGCTTGGGTTGCGAGCGCATTGATCGGGATAGGATAGCGGATACCAGTGAAACTATCGGGCGGGGTGAATTCATCGGGGTCGTAGAGCAGGACGGCGTTAGGCGCCATATCTTGATGGTGAAGATCCCAAGCCTCTTGGTTGAAGGCGAACAAGACATCGACTGCATCGCCCATAGAGCGTACAGGGCTGTTGGAAGCGCGCACCTGTACCATTACGGGGCCACCTTTGATCTCGGCGGGTGTTGTGCGGAAGGTGAAGACATAGAGGCCAGAACGCGCGGCGGCTTGGGCCAACATCTCGCCAGTGGCGTTACTGCCATCACCAGATTCGCCTGCAACACGGATGATGAGATCTCCCTTTACGGAATTGCTTCTTTGCATGCCAAACTCCATTTAAGAGTGTTACGTCCCAGAGGCAACATTGCTGTGAATATGTCGATAACGTATGAAGGAAATGGCTCGGTCGATCGGTGGAGTCGCGGAGACTCTCAGCAGCATTTATACAAAAATGCTTATAGATCTGATAGTTAAGTACTATCATAACACACTCTAAAGAGTGTGCAACGGATTATGCTTGACTGTTTGGTGTGTAAAAAGCTTGGGAATTATCGGATCTTGGCGATGATAAACATGTCTTCGCCCACTTTACTGCGGAAGATGGTGGTTTCGAGCGCGCCGATACAAGCCACGAGCTGCTTGTTGAAGTTGACATCTATGGGCGACCAGACCAGATAGCTCGGCTCTGTGCTTTCTAGCAGCATCGGGCAGGTCAGGTCTTCGGGGGCGATAAACAGCACCTTTTGTGGGCCTCGTAAGGTGTAAGAGATCGCTTGTTGCTGCGGTTGTTCCCATTTGGCCCAACAACAACCTCGAATGATGATCTTGGCATCGTTGGGCAGGCTTGCAAAATAGTCGGTCATGACACGATGGTAGGCGGTGTTGGCTCCGGGCAGACCTTCGGCGTAGCGTGTGAAATAGGCCGAGCCATTCAGATAAGTGATTGCGATCAAGGCTACGCCAACCAGCAGACTAGGGGCAAGCTTGGGAAGGCGGAAATTGCGGTCGAGGGTTTGAATCAGCCAGAGCAGACCGCTGGCCACCAACAGATAGATGATCGGTACGATCGCCAGCGTGCGCGAGGCCGAAGGCACCTGAATCGTATGGCGCACCATAATCGAAGGCAATTGGAGCAGCACAAACGGAATAAAGAGGATAGGCGCTAGGCGGCGGCGTTTTGGGCTGAGCCAGTACACGATGCCAAAAAGAAAGAGGATGCCGCTGACTAGGTCGAGTTGGGGCGCTGTGGAGACATTGCTGCGGAAGACCACATCGCCTTGCACATGCAGGGCCAAAGCCGCGCTTTTGATATTGGTTGCGATAATCTTTAACAGATCGCCCGTCGGCAGCTTTTCGCCGATATAGCCCGAGAAGAAGTTATCGGGATCGCTCGAGACGAGAAAGATGAAGGGGATCGTACCCAGTGAGCTGACCCCGATAAAGAGCAGAACATCGCTCCAAGGAATACCGTCGTGCAGCTTCCAAAGCACGATTAAGCAGATCAGCACTACACCCGGCAGAATGAACAATTGTGGATAGGTGTAGAGCCCAAGCGTGGCTACCACAGCGCAGCCGAGCAGATCGACGATGCTACCCGTGCGCACTGTGCGCAGCGCCAACCAGAGCGCAAGGGTCGCTACCAACGGCAGCAGAATCTGCGAATTACCCAAACGGCTGAAGATCAAAAACCAGATCGAGACGCTGGCGATTACGCAGGTCAGCAGGCCCAGCTCGCCACTATCGGCTTCGATTTCGCAGGCAAACAGCCAGATCGCCAGCAGAGTCAGGCAGCTAACGATGACCGAAGCGATTTTGATGCTGAAATACGAGAGGCCGAACAGCGCGATAATCGGCGCGATCAGGTATTGATAGAGCGGGCCAGCGCTGAGGTAAAAGTTGACAGGCCATTCGCCATTGAAGATCTTGCGCAGGTATTCGTAAATGATAATGATGTCGCCGTAGATCTCGCTGGGAAGATCGTCGAGTTTGAAGAGACGCAAAGGCAGGGCGATAGAACAGATCACTCCCAAAACGAGGATAAAGACGTGCTGAGCAGGTAGCTTTGAATCGTTGTTTGCAACCATTGTGCTTCCGTTTCTAAAAGCCATCGAAAAGCTCGTGCTATACTATTTTGAGAAGAGTGGGAATGGCGAATACCAGAACGTATTGTACTGGCTTTTTGCTGAATTGTTAGAGGCGAACAATCATGAATTTGGCCTATCGGGTGAAGCAATTTTTTTCTGCTATTCGTGCATCGATAAGCCCCGAAGAGCATGCGACCGTAGCAGAAATGCTTACACCTGAAGAACAACGGCTCTTTTATGCCATGCCCTTGTACGATCAGCGTCATTGTTTCGATGTCTTCGAGACTCTACGGGCAGCAGGTATCGACGATCCATTGTTGTTGCGAGCCGCGCTGTATCATGATTGTGGCAAAGTCGATGACGACGGTCGGCCTATGTTGCTGCATTGGTATATTGTGGTGTCGTTGCTGAAGCAGCTTGCGCCGCGCTTATACTTCACTTTGGCGGCCAGTGGGCGCGGCCCTTTGCGGCCCTTACGAGTCTATGCCGAGCACGCTTGGCGCGGTTCGCGTATGGCGCTGGCCGCAGGCTGCCCGCCCGAGATCGTCGAAACGATCCGCCATTATCACGATATTGCGCCGAGCGGGCGCGCGGCGATCTTGCAGTGGGCTGACGAACAGAACTGATCCTCCGTATTCTGAGCAGCAAAGAAGGACCTATGGCACTTTCTTACGATGGCTATATTTTCGATCTCGACGGCACAGTCTACCTAGGCGATACCTTGCTCCCCAACGCGCACAAGACCTTGCACACCTTGCGGGCGGCCGGGAAGCGCACCGTTTTTCTTTCCAATAACCCCACCAAAACGCGCGAGCAATACGCCGAAAAGCTCAACGCGCTCGACATCCCCGTCACAGCAGACGAGATCGTGAATTCGTCTTATGTGATGGTGCAGCGCTTGCGCGAGTTAGCCCCCGGTTGCACGGTTTATGTGTTGGGCGAGGCGGCTTTGATCGGAGAACTGGAAGCGGCTGGCTTTACGATCAGCGAAGACCCCGAGCAGATTCGCTACGTGATCGCTTCTTTCGATCGCACTTTGGTCTATCACAAGCTGCAAGTTGCCTTCGACGCCATTCGGGCTGGGGCGCGCCTGATCGCCACCAACGCCGACCGTTACTGCCCCGTGCCGGGCGGCGGCCAACCCGATGCGGCTGCCATTATCGCCGCTCTGGAAGCCTGCACCGGAACGACCTGCGAAGAGGTGGTTGGCAAACCTTCTGCCACTATGGCCAACACCATTCTCAAGCTGCTCGGCCTGCCGCCGGAGCGCTGTATTATGGTTGGCGATCGCCTCGAAACCGATATCCTGATGGGCCAGCGAGCTGGTATGGCAACCGCTTTTGTGCTGACGGGCGCCAGCACGCGCGAGGATCTAGCTAAGCTCGAGCAGCAGCCGACCTATGTGCTGCCCAATATCGGCGGTTTGCTCGAAGTCTGATGCTTGATCGGTTTGTTTTCATATTTTGGCGGTGAGGGTTCAAGCTTCCATACAGTCCGTGGCGCGTCCGCCTACGGCTACCAACATCCCGCCCAACAAACGAGGGGCTATCGGTGTGTGCCGAGCGACCGCCCAAAAACGAAGCGCTTCAAGCCTTTTCAAACCGATTTTGTACAAGCTGTGCTAGCATGGCGGCGCGTTGAAGAACAAGCTAGAAACGCATCAGATCGCGTTTCTTACCAACATATAGGACTATGATAGACCAAAATCGACTGAAACACGAAGCCGCCGTGCGGGCGGTTCAGTTCATCCAGAGTGGTATGGTGCTCGGTCTCGGTTCGGGGTCGACCATGCGTTTCGCCTTAGAGGAGATCGGACGTTTGTTGAAGAGCGGCGAACTGCGCGATATCGTGGGTATTCCGACCTCTGAGGCGACCGCCAGCATAGCGCAGAGCTTGGCTATTCCGCTCACCAACCTCGACGACCACCCTCAAATCGATCTGAATATCGATGGTGCCGACGAGATCGATCCTCAGCTCAACCTGATTAAGGGCTTGGGCGGCGCACACTTGCGCGAGAAGATTGTGGCGACTGCAGCCCGCAGCTTTGTTGTAGTGGCCGACAGCAGCAAACTCGTCACGACGCTGGGCAGCAAAGCGCCGATTCCGGTCGAAGTGATTAAGATGGCGCGCAGCCAAGTCGAACGCGCTCTGTTGGCCAACGGCGGCAGCGTGCGCCAGCGCATGAACGCCGACGGCACACCCTATCTGACCGATGAGGGCAATCATATCCTCGACTACTTCATTGGCCCGATGGAGGATCCTCAGGCGGTGGCGCGCATGCTCGATAGCATGACGGGTGTGGTCGAGCACGGTCTCTTTTTGGGCATGGCGACTAGCGCGGTTGTAGCGATGCCCGATCGAGTCGAGGTCTTGAGCAAGAGCTCATAGCCCGCCCAAAATTTGCTGAGCTTTTTTGGCCTTTGCTAGAGAGGGATGTTGTCTGTCGACACACGGCTTCCCTCTCTGCTTTTTTGGCTAGAGCGCACCACCCTTCAACAGGCTCAGGGTAGGGCTTATACCAAATTCGCTTGCTTCATTCTATTTGGCCTTCGGCAGAGTGGAACTTGTCTCTTTTTGTTGTGTGACATTTCGCGCTATCGCGCGAAATGTCACACAACTCTTTCCTCGTTTTTGTTTTCTTACACTCCAAGTGGGCAAGTGTTTAAACGAATTTGGTATTAATCGGCACAGCGCTTAAACACACCATTCCAAACTCTTTAAAAAACTCAGTGACTCAGTGTCTCTGCGGTGAATAACAAATGCAGCTAGCCGCCGAATGCATGGAAATGAATGTTGATAGCCGAAGGCGGACGCGCTAGAAGCCGAATGGGAGGGATAACAGTCGACGCCAAGGTGTTGAACGCATCACGCAGGTGTGGCATAAGAACGCAAACGCGAGAGTCTTGCTCGATCGAGAGACTCTCGCGTTTGTTGCTTGTATCTGCTTTTGGAAAAAGAAGTGCGAATTACGATGCCATGGCGCGAACTGCGCGCAGGCTGGCTTCAGCATCAACAAGCGGGGTGAATTCGAGACCAACGTAGCCACGGTAGTTGCTTTCGCGGATCAAGCCAAAGATGTGCTCGTAGTTGATCTCGCCAGTGCCGGGCTCGTGGCGTCCCGGTACATCTGCAACGTGGAAGTGACCGATCAGATCGATGTTTTCAGAGATCGTCTTGGTTAGGTTGCCCTCGCTGATCTGCTGGTGATAGATATCGTAGAGCAGCTTGACGTGTGGGCTGTGAACCTCTTCGATGATCTGGAAGCCTTCGGCCGACGATGTTAAGTAACAGCCTGGGTGATCGACGATGTCGTTGAGCGGTTCGAGCACCAAGGTCACACCGGCATCGGCAGCAGTTTCGGCCGCTTTGCGCAGGGCCTTCACAATGTTATCGTGCTGCTGTTCAAGTGGCACATCGGGCAAGGTGTTGCCACTGACGACGATTAAGTTGGAACAGTCGAGGTCGACTGCCAAGGCTGCCGAGCGTGCGATATCTTCAAAAAATTTGGGGTGTTGCGACTCATCGACCAACGATGCATCGCTTCCAACAAAGGCTGCAACCGACAAGCGCAGCGCCATACGCAGCGCTTGGGTGATGTTCATATCTTTGTTGTTGCGCCGCCAGAATTCAAACGCAGAAAATCCATTCGACGAGACGTATTCTAAACGCTGTTCAAATGGCATATGATTAAAAATCATCTCGACGCAAACCGAGAAGCGAAGTGGCGGAAGCTTACTCATTATCCACCTCTATACTGGAGATATCAGGGCAGATACCAGATCGGTATCAGCTTTGTATCCCTTTCTTTGTCCTCAAAATACGAAACACGAATACTTATGCCAACATCGCCTGTAGGGTAAAAGCAGCGTTTTATAGCCTTAGCTGAGCAGATAGAGACTATAAAATCTGTATACACTCACAAGGTCTAAAGCCATCAGGGTCGAGATCGGAGTTAGGTGTTTGTGGCCAGACGTGCAAGAAGTGCTTCTACTGCTGCATCGAGTTGCTTATCAATGCCCAGTGCCCATTCACCTAGTGACCGATCGATCTCCACATCAACCGGTCGACCTGTGCCCTCGAGATCTTCACCTTCTGGTGTGACGGTCGAACTGTGAGGAACACGCAGGATCGAACCATCGATGAGGCGGAGTTGCGATGTCCAGATCACTGCGCCCGCCGTAGGTTTGCCGACGATCGGCCCTAGGCCTTTGCGGCGGTAGCTTTCACTGAACATCTCCGTATTGCTGGCACTCAGTTCATTGGTAACCAGCACCGTCGGTTTGTTTAAAACACGGTTGCCCGCATAGTGACCGACATCCGTATTGGTTCGATTGCGGAAGCCGCTCCGCAGGGTGCTTGAACGCGATAAGACATCTAAAATAAAGGTTGCTGTATGTCCGCCTCCATTGTATCGAACATCGATCACAACACCTTCTTTGCCACGCGCTTCGGTATTGAGATCGATTAGGAACTGTTGATAAGCTGGGTAGCTCATCTCTTCAATGTGGACGTAGCCGATGCGCCCACGACTGATCCGGTGTACATAACGTTCGTTCGTTGCCGTCCACGTGCGGTAGAGCAAACGTTCATATTGATAGGCATTGATGGGGCGAATAGCGACTTCGCGCGCATCGCTGCCATCGGGGTTATTGCTTAAGCGCAAAACAACGCGCTTGCCGACTGTGCGCTGCAAGAGCGCGTACAGATTGGTTTGTTTGGTGATGCGAACGCCGTTGACGGCGATCAGGAATTCGCCGATGCGTGGTGCATCGCCGCTGCCGATTTGGTCATCGCTGCCACGGGTGGCCGGGCTATCGGGCACGATGTTGGCTATACGCAAGGCGCCCGTTTGCATGAGCTCGACTCGGTCGAAGATCAAGCCGGTGTAGCCATCGTTATTATTGCTCGAACCGCCTGGCCAGACACCCAAGTGCGAGGCACGCAATTCACCTAACATCAAGTTCAAAATCGTGTAGAGATCGCTGCTCAGTTGGGCACCAGCCACAGCCGGGGCATAGTAGTCGCGGATCTTGGCCCAGTCCTGGCCGCGAAAGCGCTCGTCGTAGAAGTGGTCGCGCATTAAGCGCCACGTTTCGCCAAACATCTGCAGCTTCTCTTGGTTGAAGTCAACCACCACATCGCCGCGAATCGCGACAGTTGTTGCATCGCCGCCGCTGGGAAATTTACGGATGGTGATGCGCCCTTCATCGAGATAGTAGAAGAGTTTGCCATCGGGCGAAAACTGCAACGAGCCTTTATAGCTTGTGGTATAGGTCAGCTGGCGCGGCGGCTGATCTTGGCGCAGTTCGTCTAGCGGCAGCGACCAGATATTCATTTTGTCGGCAACCCGCGCTGTAAAGAGCAGGTCGCGGCAGTCTGGACTGATGGCGTGCGCCATACCATCCATCTGCTCAGGGGTTATCAGGCGCAACCGGCGTTCGATGCCCTCAAAGATAATCTCAACTTTGTTGCTGGGCGACTCTTCTGTTGTGAGATGGTCGGTTTTTTCTGCTTCTTGCTGTTCGGTTCCATCGCGGCGTTCGCTTGGTGCTGCGCTCTGCTCGATCAGCTCCGAAGGCGAGATCGGTGGCGGTGCCGGAACCGCGGGCGCTGGTGGAAGCTCGGGCGCGCTGTTGCTACGACGATCTTCGAACAACCTCTCGAACTCGGTCTCGCGGAACTGGGGCGGCGCGGGCCGCAGATCGACTCGTGCGATCTGGGCTTCGGCTCGATACTGACCGCTGGTGAAGATCAGAAAGCGCCCATTTGGAGACCACAATAAGCCATAGCCTTCGAGATTGCTCAAAAAGGTGACTTGGCGAGCTTGGGTCTCGTCGATGCGTTGCACATAGACGTTGGTGAAGAGATGCTCGTCGTTCGATAAAAAGGCTAGCCAGCGACTATCGGGCGACCAAGCGAGACCGCTAGTGCGGATAAACAGACCTTGGGCGAAGGGGCGAACCTCGTGCGTTTCGGTATTGAGCAGATAAATCTGATCGATTCCACGCATGTAGGCGATCCACTTGCCGTCGGGCGAGAAGCAGGGCTGCGATTTGGGCGCAGGGTCGTTGGTGAGCCGTGTCTCTTTGTTTTCGAGGAACGAATACAATATCAACTCGTCTTCGCCATAGCGATCTGAGATATAGACCAACGAGCGGCTATCGGGCGACCAAACTACATCTTTTTCGCGCGCCGAGGTATTGGTGATGCGGAACGAAGCACCTTGGCGCTGCTCGCGGTCGGTCTCTTTATCGGCGAAATCGGCGAAGACTTCGCCCCGCGCGATGTAGGCGATCTTTTTGCCGTCGGGCGATAGGCTCAGTTCGTTGGCGCGATAGTACGACTCGATCCGCACCGGTGTGATGCGGGTGTCGGTGCCGACTCTGATCGGGATCGGCTCTGTTTCGCCGCTCTGGAGATCGAGCCTCCAGAGGTCGAAATCGCGCTCGAAGACGATAGTTTCGCTGTTGTGCGAGATACTCGGCCAGAGCACGCGTCCATCTGTGAAGTGGGTGATCTGGCGGCTCTCTTGACTGTGTAGCTCGGTGTACCAGATGTTTTCGTGCCCGTCGCGGTCGCTCACAAAGTAGAAGCCTTTGTTGTTGGCAGCCCAGAGCGGCCAGCGATTGATGCACTGTACGTTGGTTTGGCGACGCGGTAGGCGTGGCTCGTCGCTTTCAGAACAGTTTAAGGAAAGCGTCCAGATCTCGGATGCGCCATAGGGGTTGGGGCCTTTGCGCCACCAAGCCATGCGCACCAAGTTAAAGGCGAGCAGGTTGCCATCGGGCGAGATGCTGGCGTGCAGCAAATCTTCAAATGGCTCGTTTATGATGCTATAGGGTGTGCCGCCGGAAGCGTTGACCCGATAGATTCCGGTGCCCAGTTGGGCCATCGAGGATGAGAAGTAGAGCTGCTGACCATCAGGGCTCCAGGCTTCCATCGTGGCTAGGCTGTCGTTAAAGGTGATCTGGCGGACATCTCCGCCTTCGAGTGGCAGAATATAAATATCACCGTTACCTGTACGGGTTGAGGTAAATGCTAGCTCTTTGCCGTTGGGGGAAAACCGCGGCGACATATTCAACGAGGGGTGCGCAGTGAGACGCTGTGCAGCACCGCCTGTTACATCAACCAACCAGATATCCGCTGCATACACAAAAGCGACTTGCTTCCCGTTAGGGGCAAGTGCAGGAGTGCGAAAATAACTGCGTGCGGTCAAATTCTGTTTCGACATGATATATGATCACCGCGCCTTATCTAGACACAGGTGAGGTGAATCTATCTTCTGTTGAGCCATTGTACCACAGGAGTGCTATGCATTCTGAGGCTGTGAAACTGTCAAAAGTATAGTCTCAGACTGCAACTTAGTGCATCGGGTACGGAATTTGCTATTGCAAAGCCAAATAATTTTTTAAAATAGAATGCTCTGTAGTACGGTACTAGGTAATTCTATTCTAGTCTACAATGATTACCGATACTCAAAGGTCTTGCTGCGACTGGTGTGGGTGGCCCATTTGGTTGAAGATAGATAGCTGATAGTTACGACTTTTTACCTTTTCATTTAGATCGTTTTGATCTAGTTTATAGACCTATCTGCAAGATTAGGCCCATGTTTTTGTCGATCGTCCTCACTAGGGCCTTGTCGTTAAAAGGGCTTCGCTATGGCGTAGATTAGGGCTTGCGATCTGGCGAAGCGGCTTGCGGACTACCTGTACGTTTTGCACAAATGCATACTCTACGCCACTATCGGAAACGAGGATTGACACTAACCTTGAGATTTATGTATACTTGTGGCATGCTATAATGAGAGTGAGCATATTTTTACTGGCATAGTTCTGCTGGCGGGATCACCGAATGGGATCTCGATGTGCTCGATGCTGGGATGAGTGTGTTGAACGTTCTCTTTTAGTTTGTAAGCAGCCTGTCTGTCTGCTCATCATGCGATGAGGGATGATGAGGTTCACTCATTAGGTATTCATATGCACTGAGCACTTGTTTGCTCAAGTGTAGGTGCATGTCCTTAAGTGAAAGAAAGGCAAAAACGTTACACCACTATGACCGCATTAAACTTCCAAACCCCAGTTGCGAATCGTGTTGCTCCTTTAACAGCCGAAAGCACGGGGAAGTGGTCTCGAACCGCTGTAGGGCGGTCATTATCCTCCCTTACCTATCGACTTGCTCAGGAAGTACATCTCGCAGAGACACATCTCATCGATGAAATCCGAGCTTCTGTTGAGGCTCAGGGTTTGGTCTTACCCCGTTTATGGCTCAATAGCTACTATGTAGCCTTAAAAACGAATCCATTTATTATTCTGTCGGGGCCCTCAACCCAGGTGCATTTAGCCGTTGTGCGCGGGGTTGCGGAAAGTTTTATTGGCCCAAACAATACCAATCAATTTTTGCAGATTGCAGGTGCAGTTTCGTGGCCGCAGGGCACGGGCGAAGGTTCTTATTACCAAGCTGTGCTCGAGCGCTTTGAATCGGTGCGCCTGTTGGAGCTCTTTCAAGAGGCATCGCAACCGCAAAATCGCAGTAAAAGCTACTTCGTCTATCTCGATGGCCTCTATGCTGAAGAGATCAATTATTTCTGTTCGGCATTGCTCCAACTCACACCCGAGGGCGATCGGCGTTTAGTGCTGCCCGGTTTACCGGTTCATAAACAGCCAATTATCCCTCCCAACGTCTACATTACTGCAAGCTTGCACCCATCTGTTGAACATCGGCGCTTAAATAAACAGGTATTGCGCCATGCAACGAGCATCGATCTGAGCGATTATTATTTGTTGGAAGCTCAGTCTCCTCGCCAAGTACGCCCCTTCCCTCCGGTTGGTTATCAACGAATGATGTTGGCAGCCTCTTTATACGATGTTGATGCCGCTCGCTGCAAACTCGCTTCTGTTCTTGGCGATGAACACGTGAACCAACTGCGGGTCTCGTTGCCGCTTGCCCGTATTTTGTGGCGAGCTGGTATTGTTTTAGGAAGCCGCATGTTGCGTGATGCGACGCGCTATATCGCCAATAGCTTTGACACTGAAGGTCAGGGCCTTTTCGATGCTTACGATGCGTTGCATAATGCGCAAATCGCTCTGGAACTTCACACCATTCAGCGCATTAGCTGGCAACTTCAACAGAGTTCTGCTGCTTCTCTTCAGGAAGAACTTGCTACGTATCGCAAGCAGCTATTAACATAGCGGTGCTGCGATCTACAAGTGTGCATTACAATTAGCGACTGAATACAACACACCTCGTTGAAAGTAAAGGCGCAGGTTTGAGAAAATCAGTTCGTCTCATACACTAGGCCCCTTTGCCTTTCTTAACAAAGTTAGCTCCTTCTTGTCGCTATTTCAACAAAACTGCGGGCTTAAATCGGCTCATGTACTTTGTTGGGTATATATCTGGCGATATCTTCGTATTAAGGCTGAATATCGCCGATAAGCGATAAGAATACCAGCAAGCAGGGGATGTGAATAAGAGACCGAGTAATCGTGCGATTGGAAGGCAAGTGATCACTATTAGAACACGAATAATACGTGTTTGCCTATCAATATTTCAAAACAAGTTTGCTTGACAGTGTATAGACAGCATGGTACTATCCTAGCCATTCGTTATTAGGAATTAGAATGATTAGCTACCAACGCTGTTGTGAATGCAAATTGACAACAAAGCCTGTTAGTTACTCGTTTCTACGTTAACGTCAGCCCTACCTACCTTCGTACTTCTAGAACAAACCTCGGTTTAGCGGTTGTTGATTTGTCTTTCGCTTGAAGCGTATGGTGCCATGGAGAAAGGAGGAAGCGTAACAACCGTAACCAGCATAGCAAAGCTTCACTGTGCAACGAGCACCTTGGGTGTATGATGTGCATATCGGACGCTGTTTGATTCATTCCTAATATCTAGGAGCATGAAAATGGATCTTCATAACTGGCGTAAAGCCTTCTCACAGATTCTGCTTGTGATGTTTGCGCTGCCGATTTTGGCAGCATGTGGTGGTTCCACGCCCGCCACTCCGACCGATGCCCCGGCAGCAGCTCCAACCGAAGCCCCTGCAGCTGCTGAACCGACCGCTGCACCCGTTGCAGAGGAGCCGACCGAAGCTCCGGCAGAAGAGCCCTCCGAAGCTACCGGCACTGATGCCTCTAGTTCCGAAAAGCCCGGCATTCTGCGCATGAACGTTGGTGCCGAGCCGGACAACTGGGACCCCCAGAAAGCCTCGTTCGTTAGCGAGATCCGCTGGATCATGTTGAACTATCAGGCTCTCATGTCCTTCGACAAGGATATGAACCCCATTCCTGGTCAGGCTGAGAGTGTTGAAGTCAGCTCCGACGGTAAGGTCTACACCTTCAAGCTGCGCCCCGATTCGAAGTATTCGGACGGCTCGCCGCTGACCGCTGCTAACTTCGAGTACGCTTGGAAGCGCCTTGCTGACCCCGAAGTTGCTGGTGAGTACCAGTTCATCGGTTGTGGCATCATCGAAGGCTTCAGCGAGTACGCTGTGACCACCTGTTCTGGTGCCGATGCTGAGGAGCTGGCTTCGATGGATCTGGAAGCCCTGCGCGAAGGCGTTGGTGTTAAGGCTCTCGACGACCTGACCCTCGAGATCCGCTTGGTTAACCCCGCTCCTTACTTCCTGAGCATGGCCGCTCTCTGGATCGGCGTTCCGGTTCGCGAGCAGGATGTTGCTAACGGTGAGGACTGGTACCGCGATGTCGAGAACTACATCGGTAATGGCCCCTTCAAGATGGTGAGCCACGACGAGGGTAGCAGCGTCATTTGGGAGCGCAACGAGTACTACACCGGCCCGCTTGGCCCGGTCAAGCTCGATGGCATTGAGATGGCTATGATCGTTGACAGCGCCGTAGCCTTCCAAGCTTACAAGAACGGTGAGCTGGACGTACTCGGCTTGGCTGCTGAGGACTTGGCAGCTGTTCAGGCTGATCCGGTTCTGAGCCAGCAGATGGTGAAGGTTGATGGTTCGTGTGCCTTCTACATCGGCTTCAACACCAACATTCCTCCGTTCGATAACATCGGTGTTCGCCAGGCCTTCGCTCAGGCCTTCGACCGCGAAGCTTGGGTACGCGACGTAGATCAGGGCCTCGGCTCGCCGACCCAGTCGCTGATTCCTCCGGGCTTCCCTGGCTACCAGCCTGATCTCCAGCCCTATCCGTTTGACCCGGCAGCTGCTCAGGCCAAGTTGGCTGAGGCTGGCTACCCCGGCGGCGAGGGTCTGCCCCCGATCAAGCTGACCTTCAGCTCGACACCGCGTAACAAGGTCCGCTTCGAGTGGGTTGCTAACCAGATCAAGCAGAACCTCAACATCGACGTAACGCTCGATCCGGTTGACCCGACCGCTTACACCGCTATCTCTAAGGAAAATCCGCCTCAGATGTTCTACCTGGGCTGGTGTGCTGACTACCCCGATCCGCAGGACTTCCTGACGGTGGTCTTTAAGACCGGTGGTATTAGCGCAGGCCGCACCGGCTACTCGAGCGCCGAGTTCGACGCTCTGGTTGACCAGGCTGACATCGAGCTGGATCAGGAGAAGCGTATGGAACTGTACGCTCAGGCTCAGGAGATCTTGGTGAAGGATGCTCCGGTTGTCTTCATCAGCAACGACGGTGGCTTCCTGCTGGTGCAGCCGTACGTCACCGGTATGGCTGAAGATGATCTCAGCACGCTTGACTACATTCCTGGCTTCTTCAACCTACCGAACGTTGAAGTGCGATAAGGCATAGATAGGCGAATGGGAGAGAGTATTTCGGTACTCTCTCCCATTGTCATACCAAGCAAAAATGTTTTAAGGGTTCGAAAATATTCCTTACAAGCGCACAAACAATATTGATACAAAAAAGCTATTTAACGAATCCTCATTATGAGGTAAACTAGATCTAATAATTGAATTGAGTGCTGTTTTGGATCGATAGTGCGTTTTGTGAGGAAGAGATCGGAAGCGTTTGCGATCGTTGTACAACCTTTCAGTTCTCAACATCTTGTAAACAAAAACGCTATTTAAGTTCCAACCATAGGTATACGTTTTAGATCAAAGTTGTGAGCGATAAAGAGTTTTCGATCCTTCCAGAGCTGCGAAATGAGCGTGTAGCTTAGGATCGCAGACCATTCTATCATCTCACAATGGGTGAGGCTGAATAATGGGAACCTATATCCTTCGTCGTATATTGTGGTGTATACCAGTACTAGTATCAGTCGGTCTGATCACGTTTATTATCTCGCGTGCTACGCCGGGCGGACCGTTTGATACCGATCCTTCGCGGCCAGGCCTTTCGGCGGGCGCTGTTCAGCGTTTGCAGAAGCAATTTGGGCTTGACCTACCGCTATGGCGCCAGTTTACGCGCTATATGTTTTTTGATATTGAAACCAACACTGATCCTAAGACCGGGGTAACGTCTCGCACATTTGTTTGTGGCGCGATGTGTGGCAACTTTGGTCCGACTTACGCATCGCGTGGCTCGCGCACTGTGCAAGACGCTATTTTTAGTAGTAATGGAAGCAAGCCTAGTAAATTTTATTATTCAGCTCGTCTTGGTATTCAAGCTGTTGTCCTTGCTCTATTAGTTGCTATTCCTCTGGGTGTAACAGCGGCTCTGCGCCAAAACAGCTGGATCGATTATCTTGTGTTGGCCTTCTCGACCACACTTGCAGGAGTGCCATCCTTGATTTTAGGTCTGCTCTTGGTGATTCTGTTTGCCTCGTGGCTAGGCCTTGTGCCGGTTCGTCCCGATTGGGATAAACCGATCCAGCCTTGGATCTTGCCCACACTGGCACTTGCCATCGGCATGATCGCCTTTTTAACACGTCTGGTGCGTAATAGCGTCTTGGAGGTAAAACGCCAAGATTTTGTTCGTACAGCCAATGCTAAAGGTCTGCGCGAGCGAATAATCATTATTCGCCATATTTTGCGCAATGCGTTGTTGCCGATCGTCACTGTGTTGGGCCCTATGGTAGCAAGCGTGATCACCGGTACGCTCTTTATTGAGCGTGTCTTTAATGTGCCCGGCATGGGTGGGCTCTTGGTAGAGTCGATTGGCAAACGAGACTACTCTATGATTTTGGGTGGTGCTTTGATCTATACCTTCATTTTGGTGATCTGCACCCTCATTGTTGATGTTCTCTATGGCGTGATCGACCCACGCATTAGCTTGAAATAGAGGCGTGTAATGGCAACAACTGCATCCGTTTCACACAGTGTAGCAGAGACAACAAAACGACAAGAGCGCTCTTTGTGGGGCGATGCGATGCGTCGTTTGCTGCGAAATAAAGCAGCGATGTTCTCGATTGGTATCATTCTCTTCCTTGTGCTGGTAGCGATTTTTGCTCCTGTCTTAGCGCCTCATAATCCGGTAACGCAGACCTCACAGAACAGCTTGCGTTTGCCGATGTGGATTACCGATAGTAACCCGAGCCGTACTGGCAAACCCGAACATATCTTAGGTACAGATGCCATCGGTCGTGATATCTTTTCGCAGCTGATCTATGGCTCGCGTGTTTCTTTGGTTGTGGGTATCGTGCCAGTGATCATTACATCGGTGATCGGTATCACGATTGGTTTGATTTCGGGTTACATGGGTGGGCCAATCGATAACCTTTTGATGCGTTTCACCGAGATCGTCTACGCCTTCCCAGACCTGCTGTTTGTGATCATTGTGACCACTGCCTTCCGCGATACTTGGTTTGGCTCGGTCTTCAACGGCCTCTTTTTGATCTTCTTTGCTTTGTCGTTGACAGGCTGGGTCGGCTTGGCGCGTTTGGTGCGTGGTCAAGTGCTATCGCTCAAAGAGAAAGAGTTCATCGAAGCAGCCCGCGCCTTGGGTGTGCCGATCTGGAAGATCCTGTTCAGCCACATCTTCCCCAATACGCTAGCGCCGATTATTGTATCGATCGCGTTCGCTATTCCGGGCTACGCTATTTCGGAAGCGACTCTGACCTTCTTGGGTGTTGGTATGCGCCCTTCGGTCGATCCGAACAATCCGCTACCCACCAGTTGGGGTGTGATGCTGCAAGACGGTTACACCAACATCAACTCGAACCCCTGGATGATCCTCTTCCCGGCCTTGTGTGTGGCGATGTTGACGGTGGCCTTCACCTTTTTGGGCGATGGTCTGCGCGATGCGCTCGACCCGCGTGATACTTAAACGATGCGTTCCTTGAAACAGACAAGGCCCTCCCGTTCGGGAGGGCTGTTTTTTAGCTTTCGTTTGCCCGTGTTGCGAGGACGCACATCTATGAGCGAATTTGGAATCAGTGGTTGCTTGGCAGCGAAAGACAGCGTTTGACACTGCTGGGTGCTTGCACCCGGCAGGTCGCAACGAAGGCAGCGACAAGCTCGCAGGATCGAATGGATGGGCGGCGATTTGGTAGCCGAAGGCGGACGCGCCAAGGAACGCATGCAAGGGAAGAGACCTTTCCGCCGCAGCGATGCACCAAGACCTTTCCGCCGCCTTTGAGGGTGCAAGGAAGCGTTAGGCGCTAGAGCGGAAAGAGCTCTTCGACAGGAATAAGGCGGAGCGAGCCGGTAGGGCAGGCCGAGAGACACGCCATATCGTTGTGGCCATGGCAGAGATCGCATTTGTTGGCGCGCGGCTCGGTGTTGAGCGGCTCGAGCTTGATAAGCTCAAACGAATTGCGCTGCTGCATAGCATCGAGTAATTGAAGCAACGGATTACGGCGCGCCTGCTTCGGTTGAAAGAGGTCAACCGCGTCGTAGGGACAAGCCTCGACACATTCGCCGCAGCCTGTACACTGATCGTTCACGATCAAAACCCCGCGTTCATCCCAAACCAGCGCGTTCTCGGGGCAGGCTTCGATGCATTCTGCGCCGAAACGACATTGATGACAAACCGTTACGGCATCGAGTTGGCCGATCGGTGTGCCGTTGAGATGGAGACGGGTTTGCCCGAAACGATTGGCGCAGGCTTGTTCGCAGATTCGGCAGTCGGGCGGGCAGAGCGATGGATCGCGCACAAAAAGGGTTGATCCGCGCAACAGGCCGTTCTCCATAGCTGCGGTCAGCTCTTGGCTGCGCTCTTGATCGCTCATCATATGCGAGGTTGTTGCTCGACGCTCGTTGATGGTCGCTTTGAGGCTCTTGTCGATGGTTGGGTTGCGCTTGAGCAGCTCTTCTAGGCCTTCGGCGGGCAGCAGCAGTATGCTGAGCGGTGTGAGGGCGCGAACGGTCGCGCTATGCGGTTTCTGCTCTAACAGCGACATCTCGCCAAAGAAGTTGCCCTCATCGAGATAGGCGATGGGCCGGTTTTGGCGCTCGACGATGGCTTGGCCGCCTTCGATCAGATAGAGCGCATTGCCTTGCGTCCCTTCTTCGACTACCACAGCGCCGCGCTCGTAGTGAACCGATTGCAACAGGCTCAGCATCCAGATACGATCGACTTGGGTGAGCTTGTTGAAGAGCGGAATGCGTCCTAGCGTGGTGAGTGAAAGACGGTAGCGGAAGAGGCGATGCAGCACTTCGTTGAGCTGAGGCGAATGTTTCAGCAGCTCGCGCAGGTTGGACAGTGGAATCTGAAGCAGTTGGCTTGGCTGCTCGATGGTCGCTGTAATGCGCCGGAATTGATCGCCAAAGAGTGGACTTTCGCCGATGCAGTCGCCCCGCCCCAACACTTCTAACTGAACTTCGCGCCCGTCGCGGTCGTGCAAGGTCACGCGAACTTGGCCTTTCAGAATGATGTAAACAAATTCGCCAAACTGCTGCTCGTTGAGCAGGGTGCTGCCAAGCGCAAAAGCCCGAAACGTGACCTGATCGGCTAGGCGCTGAATCTCTTCGATAGGGACATGCCGGAAGCAGTCGAGCCGTTGCAGCTCTTGACAACGAGCTTGGTGTAAGGCGTTTGCTCGCTCTTTTGCTTTGCGTTCCTTATTCGATTCTATCGTTTGAGGAGCATGGTGTGCCATAATAGTTTACATGGTTTGTGTGGGGTGCGAGATTACGGAATGCTTCGTTTGGGCCACTCACTTGCTTATTGAAACGGTTTGCATAGCAGCACAATAGAGAAGAACGGCGATCTCATATTCACACGAGTGTGAGATATGCCTTGTGGTTTGTATTGTAGCATGTTTATAGGCGTTTCCCCACATGGCTTGCTACATCTGTTTGCATAACTCAATATGAGGCACTGTTTCGCCTACGCCAGAGCCATTCCTCACCTGTTTCGCGATTCTGCTCGTTTTATACCGCCTTTGTTTGCTACATGTATCGTTCTTGCGTTGAGGTCTTTACCCCAAAGAGACCTTAACCGCGTCCGCCTACGGCTATCAGATGGGCTGGTAGCCCTCATCCCCGGCCCTTCTCCCGCATTGCGGGAGAAGGGAGCGAGCTTGTGCTAGCCTCAACAAGCATTCTCGACCCGGGGTTATACCAAATCCGAAGGGTTGTTGGCCTTGGGCAGAATTGAGAGAGCTATCGCATGATGGCATCACAGCTCTCTCAATTTTTGAAGGTTTGTTATCTTCTTGGGTTACGAGCCTACAGCTCTTTAGGCGGTTTTGGGATAAACGAGTTGGTTATGTGGGAGCGTTGTTGGGTGGTGGGGTGTGCTTAGCCTTCGCTAAGAAACCAGCGCCCATTGACGCGCACCAGAGGGATGATGCCGTCGGGTTTGCCGATCGTTTCGCCCAGCGGGCGTTCGTCGATACGCACCGGAATCTCTGATTCGCCGTCGACACGCATAATTCGTAGACGGATCATGCCTTCGACCAAGCGCACTTGGGCGGCGTCGGCCTGTGATTGCAGCAGTTCAAGCGAGCTAAAGGTGATATCGAATTGGAGCTTTTCGTTTTCGGCGAGTTGTTGGCTGCCCATAGCGTAGGTGTAGAGCGCCATGGCCAGCGCGTCGCGTTGGTCGACCCGCTCGTTGGGGGCGAAGTAGCCAGCTAGACGGTCAGCCCAATAACGACGACGGACCGAATCGCTTTCGGGCATCTCTTTCAGGGCTTGGTTGAAATCTTCAAAAAAGCCTTCAACGACGTCTTGGGGCGTGCTGCTTCCTGGGCTGGCCGCCAGAATATCGTCTGTATGTTCGCTACAGGCGCTTAGCAGGGTAATGCAGAGGCAACTGGTTAAGAGAATAGCGAGATAATGGAGGCAGCTATTCCAAGAGGGCGATAGGGACTTCATCATAGATTGGGCCTCAGAATGCCTAAGCTGTGTGCATAGGCTTTTCAGATGCTTGGAGTAGAACGCACCCCAAGCATCTGAACCAGCGTGTCTCGTTTAGGAGCCAAAGCGCTCTTCGATAGCGCGGCGCACCGCATCGACGTTGGGCGGCAGTTCGAGCGGCGGGTTGGCGTAGGTGCTGCTCACATGGGGCAGGGTGCCTTCGTGATAATCGACCTTAAAGCGGCTGAACTTCAAACCGTTGGCGGTCGAGATCACGACCACACGATCTTCGGGGCGGATAATGCCGCGTTCGATCAGTTTGAAGCTGGCTGCTAGGGCTACGCCTGTGTGTGGACAAGCGTACATGCCGGTGCGGTCGGCGCGGGCAGCAGCATCGGCCAGTTCTTGCTCGCTGGCCTGCTCGACGATGCCGTTGAATTGACGTAAGATACGAATAGCGCGGTTGATGCTGACCGGATCGCCGATCTGAATCGCCGAAGCAGCGGTCGATTTGGCGACGATCGGCTCGTAGCTTTGGAAGTCTTTGAGATATGAACGATAGAGAGGGTTGGCGTGTTCGGCCTGTGCGCAGACCAGACGGGGCAGTTTGTTGATCAGGCCCAAGTCGCGCATCATCAAGAGGCCGCGTCCAAGCGCGCTAATGTTGCCCAAATTGCCGCCCGGAATAATGATCCAGTCGGGCACTTCCCAGTCGAATTGCTGAATGATTTCGATGCCGACGGTCTTTTGGCCTTCCATGCGCAACGAGTTGAGCGAGTTAGCCAAATAGATCCCGCTATCGGGCTTAGAGGTGATCTCGCGTACCACCTTCATACAGCCGTCGAAGTCGGTATCGAGCGAAACGACAAGCGCACCGTGGGCGATCGGCTGAACAAGTTGGGCGGTGCTGACTTTGCCTTTGGGCAAAAAGACAATGGTCGGAATGCCAGCGGCGGCACCGTAGGCGGCTAAAGCTGCCGAGGTGTCACCTGTGCTGGCACAGGCGATCGCGCGGATCGGTTTGCCATCGGCGATCATCTGCTTGACTACGCTTACCAGCACGGTCATTCCTAGGTCTTTGAAGCTGCCAGTATGCGAGTTGCCGCACATTTTGATCCAGAAGTTCTCGACGCCGATTTCGCGCCCGAGACGTTCGGCCCAGAAGAGATTCGTGCCACCTTCAAACATACTGACGATGTTTTCGTCGCTAACGATAGGACAAACCCATTCTTTTTTGCCCCATACACCGCTGCCATACGGCCAGGCGGTATACATCCAGCGCTTTTCAAAGAGCCGTTTCCATTCGTCGGCACTATGTTGGCGCAGGGCATGCATATCGTGCTCTACTTCCAGTAAACCACCCGACTTGCTATAGTAGACAATATCTGTAAGGGGGTATTGTTCTTGCGGATCGTCTTGTGCTGCAAACCACGCCCGAAAAGGAGCATCAGCGGCTGTCTCTATCATAATATCGGCCTCAACTGTTAGTCGTTTTAATTAGGCAATCGTTTGCTTATTATAACACGCTGACTTCAGCGATAAAAAGAACAGTGATGAGAGGAAGCCTCTCATCACTGTCGGAAACTCTTTTGCGTTTATGCGCTTTAGAAGAAGAGTTGGAACACCATCATAACGGCAAAGAAGAGCGCGAGGCCGAAGGGGGCCAAGAAGATGCCGCTCAGACCTAGCGGGTCGTAGCGCAGGTGCATATAGTAAGCAGCTACGAGACTAGCCTTGCCGAATGCTAGCGCCATCAGGAAGCATCCCAACATCCAGTGGGGGATACCCCAGGACTCTGGCATCCAAAGAGTGCTCACTTCAATGATGGTCAGGACGAGCAGTGACCAGAATACCTTCATATATGGACGCTTGCCGTGACCAGCGTGGCTGGCACCGTGTTGCGTTGCAGTTGCTGCATGTTCTGTACTCATTTCGCCTCCATCAAATCAGATATACGATAGTGAAAAGAATAATCCAAACGAGGTCGACGAAGTGCCAGTACAGACCAAACAACTCGACGCCCGTATGCTGCTGTTGCGTGTAGACCCCGCGGAAGGCCTTGATGATGACAACGATCAACCAGATTACGCCGATCGCAACGTGGGTTCCGTGGAAACCAGTCTGGATATAGAAGGTTGTCGCGTATAAGGTCGGACAATCGATTGCGTGGCCGTTGTGAACAACGTTACAAGCAGTGAAGCTCAAGCCTTCATTGAAGAGCTTGATGTATTCATAACACTGAATACCTAAGAAGATAATGCCAAACGCGGCGGTAGCAACCAACCAGCGCTTCAGCATCTTCTGGTCACCCTCTTCGATCGCTGCAAGAGCATTAACGACCGTAAGGCTACTTACGATCAGGATGAAGGTGTTGAGACTGGTTAGCGGAACGTTGAGAATCTCACCGGGTTTTACCCAATCGCCGGTTTTGAGGCGGAGCAGCAACGAGCCACCGATGAGGGCGGTGAAGAAGATGATCTCAGATGCCAAGAAGAACCAGACCGCCAGTTTGCGTGTATCGATACCGGTGTTTGATACTGGCGCATGGAAGGTCTGATTATGAACATTTTGCTCTACAGCCATAGCCTATCCTTAGTTTCGTGTCGCCTTCTAATACACCGTCGACACGCGCTACAATTCCCAAAACACGTTTAGGAGTACTCAATATTGAATGATATGCTGTTTAATACAGCCAATACCTTGAACAGAATGGTTGTTTACGAGCCGACCTTAGCGTGCGCGACATCACACAAGCAGGTGTGACACCCCATCTACACACTATAACGACCCATCAGTATGGGCACCCGCAGAACCGGATAACGGGCAACCACTACAAGATGTGTCGTATAGATTTGTCAGTTTCTCTCTTCTAGAGATAACGACTTTGTTTTCTAATGATGCGCCCTAATAGTATCAATGGAGATGCATCAAGAGAATAGAACCTAGTTAAAGTCCTCTAGTAACTCTACCTAGCTAAGAATCTAGCATCGGCATTGTTATGAGGCAACATAATTTGTTGGATAAAAGTGTAGTTTGTAACAAAGTACTGCCCATATAATAGCCTGTGCTGTACAGATTGTCAATTCAAGCCAGAGAGGCTGGAGCTTGTAGCTAAGCCTTTTTAGACTATTTGTGTTTGAAAATCTGGGCGACTTGCCAGCTCCTTTGCGATCTATTTTTCATCCTTTTAGTTGTCTTTTAAATCACTGAGGTATTTTTTGAAAGGCGAGAGCTAATTTTTTAAAATTCTGGAATCTTCTTTGGCTCAACATAAAGGGAAATCGTAAAATATATAGTGAAAAACTTTCTAAATTATTTTCAAAAAAGCAATGAAAAACTATTGACTTTTGTGAAATTTGAATTATAATAGCCTCAACTTTGATCCCGACAGTTCGAAATTCTATAGATCCAGGGCAGTCTTTTACGTGCTCATGCTTGTTTCATCGTGTCTTGCGCGTCGTAAGTAGTGGTCCAGCCGAGTTGCTGGGAGAGGCGCTATGGCTGTTCGCCTTCAAGATATTGCTGAATACCTAGGACTATCGGTTAGCACGGTGTCGCTAGCTTTGCGTGATGCGCCTCAGATTTCTGAGGAGACCCGTTCACGGGTGCGTGATGCGGCAATGCAGTTGGGCTATATCCATCGACCGCGCCAGACCATACGAACGGAACTGCAGCAGATCGCGTTCATCACCAATGTGGTCTCGACCAACGATTTTTATTCGGGGGTTTTGAGCGGGGCAGAACACGAATGCCGCGAGCATGGCATTGCGATGTACTACAGTCTCTTGCGCGAGCTGACGCCCAAAGTCTTGAGCCAATACGCTGAGGCTGACGCTTTGTTGGTGGTCGGAAGTATCGATGCCCAAACGGTGCGTCGTTTACAGGCTTTGGGGCGCCCCATAGTGTTGGTCGATAACAACCTGCCTTATCTGGGTATCGATCGGGTTTTGATCGAGAACATTGGCAGCGTCTATCGAGTTGTGTCGTGGTTGGCGGAGCTGGGCCATCAGCGGATCGCCTTTTTGTGCGGCCCCGATGAGCTTCCTAGTTTTGCCGAACGTCGTCATGGCTATCGCATGGCGATGAAGGCTTGGGGCTTTGAGCCGTTTGAGATCGCGAATCAGAGCATGCAAGAGCTCGATATCGCCAAGGCGGTGTTGCAGCATTTGCAGTCCGATGGCTGCTTCCCGTTTAGCGCCCTGATCGCCTATCACGATCGAGCTGCGATCTTTGTGATGCACGCCTTGCAAGATCAAGGCCTGAACATTCCCGACGATCTCTCGATCGTTGGCTTCGACCACAGCGATCTGGTGCGTATGGCTCGTCCGGCTTTAGCGACCTGCCAGGTCTACCGCGATATGTTGGGCATATTAGGGGTGCGCCGCTTGATTGAACGCGCCCAAAACCCTGATCTGCCCGTTATGGCTATCACGCTCGATACGGTTTTGGTAGAGGGTGCTTCGGTTCAGCATGTTCAGTCCTCGATGGACGCACGGAAGTTTTAACAGTTAAGCGTTTATCGAGGGTCTTAATCGCTGCCCAGAAGATGCCTACATTGGATGGTGTAAACCGTTTTTGACAACTGTTTTACGAACAGCTTATAATGGTTTGAGCCACTCTAAATTTTAATTTCACCATAGTCGAACACTGCTGCCGGGATATAACCGAGCAGATCTATACCTAGGATTAGGAAAATGGAAGGTCTCAAGCAACGTAGCTGGATCATCGTTCCTGTGTTAGCGGGAATATTTGTGATCGTACTGATCATGAATCGTTCTCAGGCAGCGCCAAGTATGAGTTTGGACTTCTCTGGTGTGCGAGCACTCTTCAGTGGTTCAAACAATGTGGCGGTTGTGGCATCGCAGACCGAATGGACCATGGATGGCCTTAACCCAGCGCGTACTCGATCGCGTGAGCTTCCTTTTTCTCAACCCATTACCAAACAACGCATTATCAATATTCCCGAAGATGTTGGCGAAGGTTCTCCGCCGGTTATGAGCCAAGATCTCTTGATTGTGGAAGCGCCTGGCGGCTTACGTTCGGTCGATCTTCGTACGGGTAAGCAACGTTGGTCTACCCAGCTTCCCGGTATTTTGTTCTCTCCTGCGATTGCCGACGGGCGAGTATTCGCTCGTTCAGAGAGTAATAATCGGGGTCAGATTGTTGCGCTCTCTTTCGCAAAAGGCGAAGTGTTGTGGACCTTTGCCCCCGAGCGTTTAAGCTCGACAACGACTGCGTTTTTGGGTGGGCATATTACCTCTCCTGTGGTTGTTGATGGGCGGGTGATCGTTGGTGCCGGCAATAAGGTCTATTCACTCGATGCAGCCACGGGCGTAGGGCAGTGGGCTTTTTCGACCCATGAGCTTGTTACTTCGTCGGCTACTGTGTTTGATGGCCTGATCTATATCGCCGATTTTAGTCAGATCTATGCTTTAGATTTCGAAACCGGCAAACAGGTATGGGCATACAACACCGATTCCTCGATTTCGTGGGCGCCGATCGCAGCAGGCGGTATGTTGATCGCCAAGAATGGCGACCAAGTTGTAGCGCTCGATCTGAAGACTGGCGAAGAGCGGTGGATGTTTAAGAGTGGTGAGCAAGAGCTCGTCCCGAGTGCGGCAACCGATGAGATCGTCTATCTCAAGTCTGAACATGACCTGTATGCGGTTGAGATCAGCAGCGGCAAAGAGCTTTGGACTTTTGAAGACGATAACTTTATCTCGTTGCCAGTGATTGCTGGCGACGAACTCTTCGTCGTAACGGGCATGGGCCCAGCCTCTGCATTAACGGTCTTATCGACAGAAACGGGTGCCTATCGTTGGCGTATGCCGGTTCCAGATCTTTCAAGTACAGCACCGATTATCTCGGGCCAGACGATTTATCTGCGCAAAACTGATGGACATGTAGTGGGCTATTGGCGCTAAGTAGAAAAGTCTCTTACCAATGGCGGTAAGTATGTGATCGTTTTAGCATAAAGCTCCTTCAATGAGATATATCGCTCGAAGTTTTTATAACTGAGCAAATGCCACCGTTTCAACGGTAGACAGTAGGAGAGGGCCATGGCGACACAGACTCTTCCAAGCGGGAAGAAAAAAGAAAGTAGTTGGGCTCTGTTGCCATCGAATAAACTGGCACGGCGCGAAGCTATCTGGTTCTGGGTGTTTATTTCACCCTGGGTGATCGGCTTTTTAGTCTTTACGCTTTACCCCATTCTGGCATCGGCATACTACAGCTTAACAGTTTACAATATCTCTTCTCCGCCACGCTGGACTGGTTTTGATAACTACGTATCGCTCTGGAAGGACCGAGTCTTCTGGAAGTCATTACAGGTTACCAGCTATTTCACGCTGTTGAGTGTACCGCTGGGGATTGTTTTAGGTATCGCCTTAGCTGTACTACTTAATCAGAAAGTGCCCGGCGTAGGTGTATTCCGAACCCTGTACTACCTACCCTCGCTGATGGCCGGAAGTGTAGCAGTAGCGCTGTTGTTTAGTTGGCTGCTCAACCCCCAATTCGGTGTTATCAACCTCTTTATTCGCAATCTTGTTGGAACAAACGGTCTTATCCCGCTCGGTTGGAATGGACCGCGTTGGCTCCAAGATCCAAACTGGGTTATACCCGCCTATACGATGATGTCGTTGTGGGGCTTTGGATCGACGATGCTGATCTATCTCTCGGCTCTGCAAGGTGTGCCAACAGCGCTCTATGAAGCGGCTGAGATCGACGGTGCTAATCGTATCCAGCGCTTCTTTAGAGTGACCATACCCATGATCTCGCCAGTTATTCTGTTTACCTTCATTACTGGTGTGATCGGCGCATTCCAGCAGTTTACTCAGGCATATGTGATCAGTAACGGTGATGGTTCGCCAGCCTATGCCTCGATGTTCTATAACTTGTACCTCTTCTTGAATGCGTTTAGACGCTATCGACTGGGAATGGCATCGGCACAAGCCTGGATCTTGATGGTTATTGTGCTACTGCTGACGGTTGCGATGTTCTGGGTTTCGCGCCGCTATGTCTACTATGAAAGCGATGAAGAGGGAGGAATCTAGATGGCAACGACATCTATTGAACAGGCGCTACCATCGTCGAAGCGATATATGGTGAGTAAGAAGCGCCAAGAGCTGGTGATTCGCGTAATCGCAACCCTGATCTGCTTGGCCGGTCTTGTGATCATTCTCTTCCCTCTCGTTTGGATGATCTCGACATCGCTCAAAACACGTGCAGAGGTTGCGAAGTTCCCACCGGTCTGGATCCCAGCTGAAGCGCAGTGGCATAACTACCGTGATGCGTTAACAGGTAACAACCGTTTCGATCTCTATTTTAAAAATACGCTCTATTATTCGGTTGGCGCGACTTTGGGCGAAACTCTTTCGTGTGCATTGGTTGCCTATGGCTTTGCTCGTTTGCGCGCCCCTCATAAGAATAAACTCTTTGTGTTGGTGCTGGCTACAATGATGCTCCCCGGTTGGGTGACGCTCATTCCCCAGTACATTATGTTCTCGAAGTTTAAGTGGATAGACACCTTCTATCCCTTAATCGTGCCGAGGTTTTTCGGCAGCGCTTACCTCATCTTTATGTTGCGTCAATTCTATAAAGGCTTGCCCAAAGATTATGAAGAGGCTGGTCTGATCGATGGCGCGAACTACTTCACGATCTGGTGGAGGATCATTCTGCCTTTATCGTTGCCTGCGCTTGGCGCGGTTTCGATCATGAGCTTTATGTATCACTACCAAGATTTCTTTGGCCCGCTGATCTACCTCTCGTCTCAGAAGAACTACCCCATCTCGCTGGGCCTGCAACAATTCCAAGCACCGTTCGGAGGTACGGCCTTCCACTTATTGATGGCTGCTTCGGTGGTGACGATCATTCCGCCTGTGATTCTGTTCTTCCTAGCGCAGCGCTACTTTATCCAAGGTATTGTGGTCTCTGGTGTGAAGGGCTAAAGGGGGCCTAGCTGCGAGACAGCTAGAGAGACTGCCTCGCAGCTAGGAGAGCGAAGAACAGAAGGTTTTCAATCCGCACCCAAACATTTTTCTCTGTTATGCGTGCTTCTTGACCTAAAGAACGCAGGCTTGGTTTCGTATTGCTTCATTTTCGGTCTTGTTTGCCGTATTCGCGCAAATAAGGCGCTGTGATAGAGGGCTAATAACGAGATAAGAAGGCGTTTGGCGTAAGTCAAAGCCCTTATCTTCAGAAGGGAAAGGAGGCCTGCGGACTGAACGCAATAAACAGTCAACGATGTCTGGAATGTCCAAATGAATGGTCGTTTTATTGCGGTATGATGGCTTAAGGAGAGATCCCAATGAAGGTGAAGAAAAACTCCCCTCTAGCTCTTCTACTAATGGTGCTGGTGCTTTTGCTCAGCGCTTGTGGTGGTGGAAGTAGCGCGCCCGCCGGCGATACCTCGTCCGGTTCTACCTCTTCTGGCGAGACTGCTTCGGGAGGAGCAGCTGCACCAGAAGCTGAGGCTACTGCTGAACCTGCTGAAGAAGCTCCTGCTGTTCAACAGCCTGACGAGATTACCTTTGCTGAAGACCCTCAGCCTGGACAAAAGGTTGTGGTATGGATGGTTCGTACCGGTCTTGCTGAAAACGCTTGGGAGCGTGACGTCGTCATTCCGGCTTACCAGAAGGCTCGTCCCGATGTCTTCTTGAAGGTTTTGAACATCCGCCAGGAAGATATCGCTGTCAAGCGCGAGGCAATGATCGCTGCGAAAGAGCCGCTGCATGTGTGGTCGCCCAACTGGGGTGGTGACGGCTTTGCGAGCGACCGCTACCGTGGTCTGCTCCAAGACCTGACCCCGCTGATCGAGCGCGATAAGCTCGACCTGAGCGACTTCCTGCCCGATGTGCTTTCGATCTATCAGAGCGAAGGCAAGCAGTGGGGTATTCCCTTCTTGGTCACGGGTACCTACGTCTACTACAACAAAGAGCTGTTCGATGAGGCTGGCGTGCCCTATCCTCCCTCGGACTGGGATGATGAGACTTGGACTTGGGAGCGCTACATCGAAGTTGCTAAGCAGCTGACCAAGAACTACGATGACCCGAACACGGCCATCTATGGTACCGCTGGTGGTTACAACGAGTACCTCGAGGGCTACCCGGGCATGTGGGGCAAGAACGTCTGGACCAAGGAAGCCTTTGAGACCGGCTTCTCGGACAACATTGTGTTGACCGACGAGGCTTCGATCACGGCCTTCCAAGCTTTCCACGATCGCACCTATGTCCACAAGGTATCTCCGGACCCCGCAACCACCTCGGCGCTTGATCAGCTGGGTGGTGCATTCCAGACCGGCCGCGTCGCTATGTTCATTAGCGGTGGTTGGGGCCACTGGAACTTCACCAGCTTGATCGACGATCCGAACGGCTTCTGCTGGGGCACCGCGCCGCTGCCCAAGGGTGCGCCTAACGCAGACGATCGCTCGATCAACTACGCTGACCCGTGGGTAATCACCGCTGGTCTTGAGGGCGAAGAGCTCGACGAGGCTTGGGAATTCTTGAAGTTCCTGACCTCGGCTGAGCAGCAGAAGCTCTACACCGAGACCTCGGGTACTCCGCCGGTACGCGCTTCCTTGCTCGAGAACTACTTCGATCGCTTCTCCAAGTGTCAGGATGTTGACGCCGCTCGCGAAGCCTTCCAAGGTGCCTTCTCGCACGGTCACGAGTCGGCTAACCACCTTTTGGTGAAGTACGACGAGTTGCAGCAGTCGTGGCAGAACATCTTGACCCCCTTCTGGTCTGATCCGGAAGGCAAGGCTTCTGAGGTTCTGCCCGAAGTCGAGGCCGCTGTAAACGATGCATTGCAGCGTATCCGCGACGAGTTGAAGCCGTAAGTTCGTTTGTTACGCTTGGAGTACGCTCTAAGCTGTAACCTTAGGGTGCGGGACGGCTCCATTACAAAGGCCGTCCCGCAACTGCATGTACTGTGGCAGCACAATCAGAAATCAACAAAGCTCCAACTCAACGTCCGCAACGCTCGGCGGCCGTGCTCGATTATGCAACGCTTTATGCTGTGGCGCTCTTGCTCTTTTTGCTGAGCGGCGCGAGCTCGTTGGCCTATGAAGTGGCCTGGGTACGGCTCTTAAGCTTAGCCTTTGGGGTGAGCGTCTATGCCGTGAGCGCCGTTCTAACGGCCTTTATGGGCGGTTTGGCCTTAGGCAGCTGGCTCTTCGGGCGAATCGTCTCGCGCTTTAGCGGGCAGGAAGCCCATAAAGCGCTTTTATGTTATGCCTTGATACAGCTTGGGGTCGGCCTGTTCGCTCTCTTCACGCCGCTTATCTTTCAGCAGTTAACCCAGCTCTATGCTTCGATCGATCAGACCGGCGCTTTGTCGCGTTCGGCGACCACGGCGGTGCGTTTCGGCTTGGCCTTTCTGGTCATGCTTGTGCCAACCTTACTGATGGGCGGAACGCTCCCGGCGATGGGCCATCTGCTGGCGCGGCGCGACGATACGCGCGGCGAGGTGATGGGCGCGCTCTATGCCGCCAACACCTTTGGCGCGGTTTTGGGCACGATCGCGGCGGGTATGCTCTTGATACGACTGTTTGGGGTCAACGCTACAATCTGGATCGCGGCCGCGATCGATCTGCTGATCGCTCTGCTGGCCTTCTGGCTGTGGCGGCACGAGCTACAGCTCGACTTCAAAGTCTCGCGAGCACAAGCGCGACAACGGGCCAAAGCCGAACGTTCAGAAGAGAGTGGACGCGCTAAAAAACGCAAACGACATCATCAGCTTGAAACAGATGCTCCTGCGCAAAACCAAACGACTCAGCAGAGCGGCCCTTTGGCGGCTTACACAATGCAGATCGTGTTGTTCGGTTTCGCGCTCTCTGGCTTTCTCTCGCTGGCCTATCAGGTGGTTTGGACCCGTTTGCTGGCGATCTTTAGCGTCAACGGTATCTTCTCGTTCAGCATTATGCTGGCGACCTTTTTGATCGGCTTAGCGGTCGGCGGTGCGATCGCCAGCCGTTTTGTAGATCGCCAGCAGAATCGCATGGCGCTCTTCGGCTATTTGCAACTGGCGATCGGCACAAGCAGCATTTTGATGCTGTTCATCTTCAGTCGCCTGCGCACCCTGATCGAGCGATTCACCATGCCCGACAGCTATAGCGGCGTGGTGCGGGCCGAATTCTTCGCCGCCAGCGTGACTATGCTGATCCCCACGCTGCTGATCGGCGCGATCTTCCCGGTGGCGGTGCGGATCTATGGCGATCAGCGCGACGATGTGGGCGCACGGGTTGGGCGGCTCTACGCCTTCAACACCTTCGGCTCGATGCTCGGCTCGCTGCTGGCTGGCTTCGTGCTGATTCCGCAGCTCGGTTTGCAATGGTCGGCTCTCAGCCTCTCGTTTGTGAATATCGCGATCGGCGCGCTGGCCCTGCTGAGCGCCCTGCCGCTCGCCAAGCAGTTTTGGGGCAGCGTCGGCGGCGTTGTGGCTGCGGCCGCTCTGCTTGTGCTGCTCTTGCCGCCCGGGATCTATCTCGGCTTCCGCGACGATGTGACCGATCAGTTGGTCTTTTACAAAGAGGGCGTCGATGCCACCGTTGCGGTCTTCGAGGTCGAGTCGCCGCCGCTCAAGATCTCGTTTGTGAACGGGCGCAACGAGGTGCCAACCGATCCGCAGAGCATGCGGGCCTTCTATGTGTTGGGCAACCTGCCGCCCTTGCTGCATCCCGAGGCGCGCACCGCCCTGATGGTCAGTTTCGGCAACGGCATCGCGACCGGGGCCATGAGCCAGCATCCCCAGCTCGAGCGCATTCAGGCCGTCGAGTTAGTGGCCGAACAGCTCGAAGCGGCTCAGCTTTATACGCTCGAAAACCGCGATGTGCTCAACAATCCCAAGGTACAGATCGCGCTCGAAGATGGGCGCAACTACCTCTTGCGCAGCCGCGAACGCTTCGATATCATCACCGCCGATGCGACTCACCCGATCAATTCGAGCAGTTGGGCGCTCTTCACTCAAGAGTTCTATCAGTTGGTGCGAGATCATTTGGCCGACGACGGCGTGTTTGTGCAGTGGCTGCCCTTCCACGACTTGGCGCAAGACGACTACCGTTCGATCATCAAGACCTTTCAAGCGACCTTCCCGCACACGACGCTCTTCTATACGGGCGGTATCCACACCATTTTGGTGGCGACGCCCCAAGAGCTGAATCGCGAGCAGTTGTTGGCTTTGCAAGGTCGAATCGATCAGCTAGGTTTGGGCGATACCTTGGGCAGCGCCGAGCAGTTGGCCGACGATCTGCTCATGGATACGCGCGGCGTGATCGACTATAGCGCGCGGGCCGAGATTGTGCGCGACGATACGGCTTTCTTTATTCCCGAACGCGATGATAACGCGATTATCGAAAGCTTCGCGCCTTTCGCCCTTACGCCTTAGAGGCTTGGCTGAGTGGAAAAGGCTTGCTGCACTAGCTACAGCAAGCCTTTTCTGTTTTATAGCAAATCCGATTGTTGTTGTTAGCCTTCATACCAAATCCATTTGATCATACCAAATTCGCTTGCTTCATTCTATTTGGCCTTCGGCAGAGTGGAACTTGTCTCTCTTTCCTCGTTTTTGTTTTCTTACACTCCAAGTGGGCAAGTTTTTAAACGAATTTGGTATCACATCGGCACTCTGGCGGTTTGCTCTCTTCCCCAAAGAGGGCCGTTAGCGCGTCCGCCTACGGCTACCAACAGCTTGCCCGTAAGCAGGGTGTTGTAGCTGTGTGCCGAGAGACCATCCCAACATACAACGATTCAAGCGCATTTCCATATAAACAGGGCGAAATCAACGCTTTCCACGGTTTTGTGTTTCGCATTGCGAGCGTGTACGCCTTGAAAGGGGATTTGATAGAGGCTTTTGGATTTTGGTCGAGCAGAACGCGCTTTGTTTGGGTTGTGATCTCGCGCGTCAGCGCGAGAGCGTATACACCTCTGGGTGGTGGGCGGGACTTTGATAGCCGAAGGCGGACGCGCTAAGAGCCTTTTTTGAGGTGGGGATCTAGCCGCCAGAGGCGTGAAGGCATGAAGCGGATTTGGGATAACAAGCTGTCAATTATGGCTTGGGCCTGAAAGATGTTGAATTAGTTTACGAATAGTGTTTTTGCGTTTTTTTACAATGTTCAGTCCTGCTTTCGTTGTTTTTAAGCCGATTTGTATTGAAGCAATGCTGAATATTGTTTTTATGATTATTTGGATATGAAATAAAAAGATGCTTGAACTTGTTTGAAAGCGGGCGGATCGTGTAAGCAAAGCTGCGTATCGTTTGGATCGCAACCAAACACAATAATAGTGGTACAATAGCTCACAACTTCCTCTTTTCAACTGAATTAGAGTGGCCGCCGCAGAGCGATCGCTTGTGGACTCAATGGAGTGACTGAACAGTAATGGCGCTGTTACGAGGCGAGGAGCCTCTTGAACGATCAGATTATTGCAATCAATCTCTGGTGCAGCTATGCGCCTGTTTGCATACGTCTGCACTACGCAATGTCATACGATGGCGTATGTCGTGTTCCTCCCTACGTAGTACAAGAAAGCGAGACTAAGCGTGACTGAAAAGATTCGAGTCGGCATTATTGGTGTCGGGCAGATTGGCAAGACCCATGTTGAGAGCTATTCCAAGATGCCTGATGTCGAGATTGTGGCTGTCGCTGATGTGAATGAAGCTGAGGCCCAGCGCGTCGCAGCGAAGTATGGTATCAAACACGCCTTCAAGGACTTCCGTGACCTCTTAGCCATTAAAGAAATCCAGTCAGTCGACGTCTGTCTGCACAACAACTTGCACGCTCCGGTAGCGATAGCTGCTATGGAAGCGGGCAAGAACGTTATGAGCGAGAAGCCTATGGCAGGCTCGTATGCAGACGCACTCGCCATGTACGAAGCCTCGCAGCGTACCGGCCAGCGTTTGGGCGTGATGTTGCGTTTGATCTGCTCGAAAGAGGGCCAAGCCGCTCGTCGCCTGATCGATGCTGGCGCTTTGGGTGAGCTTTATTACGGTCGTTCGCACGGCTTCCGCCGCCGTGGCCGCCCCTTCGTCGATGGCTATGGAACAGCGAATTTCGTTCAGAAAGCAAGCGCTTCGGGCGGTGCACTCTACGACATGGGTGTGTACCACATCTCGCTGCTGCTCTACCTGTTGGGCACCACCGATGTCAAGACGATCACGGGTTCGACGCACCAGATGCTCGATATGCACGAGGAGCGCCGCAAAATCTCGAATTACGATGTCGAGGAGCTGGGTATCGGCCATGTTCGCTTGGGCAACAACATCACCCTTGCGATCGAAGAGAGCTGGGCGATGCACTACGACAATAGCGAGTCGAGCAAGGTATTGGGCTCGAAGGGCGGTATCAAGCTCGATCCCTTCACCTTCTTCTCGTCGGCAGCCGATATGGAGATGAGCAGCACGATCAACCTCGATGCTATCACCTTCCGCATGCGCTCGGTCGATCCGAACTACGAGGCCTTCGATAGCATTGAGCGCCACTGGATCGCGACGCAGCAGGGCCGCGTTGAACCGATCGACACCGCTTCGATCGGTCTAGCCACCATGCTGATCAGCGAGGGTATCTATCTCTCGCAGAAGCTGGGCCGCGAAGTGACGGCTGACGAGGTGCGTGAGCATTCTGTCTCGACTGCGATCAAGCTCTAAGATTTTTTGGACACGCATCTCTTGTAGATCTAACAACGACGACACTCTATGCAACAGCGACTGGCTTGGTTGAAGGTTCGTGATCCGCGTTCGTTCCTCTGTATGATGGGCATGATGTGTTGTGTCTTCACAGCGGTGGGCTTTTGGTCGCCGCTGATGTCGGTCTATACAGGGGAATTGGGCGCGAATGTGAGCCAGATTGGGATTGTGCTTGCGACGTTTCAGGCGACTTCGCTTGCCTCGCAGTACTGGTGGGGACGGCGATCTGATAAGATTGGGCGTCGCAAGCCGCTGTTGCTGGTTGGCACAGCAGGTTTAGCCATCGCTTACCTGATCATCGCGCTGATTACGAGCTGGCAATGGATCATTCCGGCCCGCATGCTGGAAGGCTTGGTGTTGGCCGCCTACAATACGAGCAGCCTCGCTATGATCGGCGATCTGCTGGAAGGCAACGAACACCGTGGACGTCTCATGGGCCTCTATCGCATGTGCGGTTCGTTGGCTTTTAGTATCGCCTCGCTGGCTGGAGGCAGCCTAGCCGAGATCTACAGTATTCGGCTGCCGTTTATGATCGCCTCTGGTGCTTATGTGCTGGCCTTTATCATTGCCTGCTTTATTCGCGAACAGGCGACCAGCAAACCGGCAGCCAAGTCAGAACAGGTACCACCCGAGCAAGCAGGCGCTCCGAGTGCGATCGGCGCTGTTTCGCAACGCGCGCTCTGGAGCTTTATGCTGCTCTCGTTCACGTGGTCTTCTGGAATGGGCGCAGTTGCTTCCTTCTGGCCCTATTTTATGAACTCGATCGGCTACACCACCGCTCAAGTCGGCCAACTGTGGGCCTTGACGGCGATGTGTGAGGTTGTTTGGTTGATGGTTGTAGGCTGGGTCGCAGAGCGTTTAGGCAGCAAAAACGTCATGATCTTTGGCGTGATGATGATGTCGACCATCTTCTTCTCCTATACGCTTGCGACCTCGTTCCTCTGGTTTGTATTGATCCAGTTGGTGCGAGCGATCGCCTACTCCTGCTTTGAAACACCTTCGTTGTTGTATGCGACCGAGTTAGGCTTGCGTCAACACCGTGGGCGTTTAGCTGGCCTGTTTTATTCGGCAACCGGAATCGGTGGCATTATCGGGGCGGCCTTGGGCGGACGTTTGGCCGACTGGTTCGGTATGGTCGGTATGTTCCGCATTGTGGTTGTCTTTATGCTCTCTGTAGCCGTGCTACTGATCTTCCTAATGCCGAGTTCGCGCAAGCAGGCCCTTGCGCACGAGCAATAGCTCGTTATCGAATGGCGTGGTAGATTCAATCTGAAAGGATATGTTCCATGAGCAAGCTTGGCGTAGCAATGTTAGGCCTTGATCACTGGTATACCGCTTTTTCCTGTCTGCCTCAGATTGTGAAGAGCGAGCATGCCAAATTGGTCGCTATTTCACACGACGATAAAGCCAAGGTTGAGAAGGCAGGCCAAGAGTACGGTGGTGTCGACACCACCACCGACTATCGCGCCGCGCTCGATCGACCCGATGTCGATATCGTGGTAGCGCTCTACAGCACCGAGAAGAACGTTGCGATCTGTAAAGAAGCCGCCGCGCTCGGCAAGCATATCATCAGCGTGAAGCCCATGGCTATGGATCTGGCTAGCGCCGATGAGCTGGTGGCCGCTGTGAAGGCCGCTGGCGTGCACTTCTTCCCGCTTGAGAGTCAGAAGCGCCTGAGCCTTGAGCTGCAGCGCCAGAAGAGCTGGATCGACGAGGGCCGCTTTGGCACTCCTCTACGCTACACCCACGTTTTGAACGGCAGCCTGCCCCAAGCCTGGCCGGGTGTGACCGATAGCGCAGGCTGGTGGGTTGATCCCAGCCGCGTACCCGGTGGCGGCTGGCTCGACCACGCGATCTATGCGATCGACACCGCACGCTGGTTCTTCAACAGCGAAATTAGCAGCGTTTCGGGCGTAGCTGGTAACAAGCGCTATACCGATCTGCCGGTCGAAGACTATGGTTTGGCCGTCTACGAGTTCGCCAACGGCGCGGTTGCTTCGATCGAAGACACTTGGACCTCCGACCGAGGTTATGGCTTCTCGAGCAACGAGCTGATCGGCACCAAGGGCGTGCTGCGCGAAGATGCCTTCGGGGGCAAGCTGAGCGTGAAGGGCGACTTCGGCTACGAAGGTTGGGTCACGCTCGAAGCTCTGCGCCAGCCCTACGACTTTGTGCAGCACATGGTCGATGTGGTGCGCGGCGAGGCTAAGCTGATCGCTAACGAAGACGATGGACGCGCCAACTTGGCCGCCTGTCTCGCCTTCTACAAGGCCGCTAAGAATCAGACCGTCGAGAAGCTCTAAGCACGATCTGACTAAACACATACTAAATCTGTTTAAAGACTTGTGTTCTTGCGACGCAGGAAAACGAAAAGTCTGGGAAAGAGTTGTGTGAAATTTCGCGCTATCGCGCGAAATTTCACACAACAAAAAGAGACAAGTTCCATTCTGCCGAAGGCCAAAAACACAAAGTGTTCAGCCGGATTTAGTATCAATCGTCGATGAGGGACGCAAGCGAAGCCTTTAGTGCTATTGACGATCTCAATTCGCTAAAGGCTGCTTGCTTCCTCGACACTCTTTCATACACCCTTTCCTAAGCGTTGAGATATCCGGAATACAAAGGAGTACACCGATGGCCGAGAAATATCGAGTTGGCGTGTTGGGCATGAGCCACGATCACGTTTGGGGTAACCTTCAGTGCTTGATCGAAAGCGATGAGGGCGAGTTGGTGGCGGCGGCTGATCCGCATGAGGAATTGCGCGAACAAGTGAAAAAGATGGGCTGCGAGAAGGTCTACAGCGACTATTACGAGCTGTTGGACAATGAGAAGCTCGACGCAGTCTATATCTTTAGCGACAACCGCGAGAGTGCTATTTTGGCTCAAGAAGCTTTGGGCCGCGGCCTGCACGTTATGGTCGAGAAGCCCATGGCGGCGACCGCTCAACTGGCCTCGCGCATGCGTGGCGCTGCCAAGGCGGCTGGCAAAGTGCTGATGATCAACTGGCCGACCATGTGGAGCTATGGCTTCCAGAAGGCCATTCAGATGATCGAAGAGGGCCAGATCGGCAAAGTCTTCCAAGTCGTGTATCGCTCGGCCCACGCAGGCCCGCGCGAGCTCGGCTGCTCGCCCTACTTCTCGGAGTGGTTGTACGACCCCGAGCGCAACGGCGCGGGCGCACTGATGGATTACTGCTGCTATGGCGCAGCTATGACCTGTTTGGTGCTGGGCCTGCCCTCGCGCGTAACGGGCGTCAGCGCTCGCCTCAGCAAGCAGGATCTCTATGCTGAAGACAACGCGATGCTGATTATGCAGCACGCCGAAGCGCTGAGCCAGACCACCGCTTCGTGGACTCAGTCGGGCCACCTGACCAGCTACATTCCGATGTTCTACGGCAGCGAAGGCACCTTGGTTGTCGAACACGACAAACTGCTGTTGGCCAACGCCGAGCACGAGAATGGCATCGAGATCGAAGTGCCCGAGCTGCCCAAGCACTTGCGCGATAGCGCTTCCTTCTTCTTCCACCATATTCGCACCGGCGAGCCGATCAAGGGCATGTGCAGCCCGGATGTCAGCTTCCAAGCCCAGCAAGTGCTGGAAGCTGGTTTGATCTCGGCGCGCGAAGGCCGCACCGTTTCGCTGCCGCTCTCGGTCGATTATCTCTAATCTAGATGGAAAGGTATGGTGCTGTGGTAGGATAGCACAGCACCATACTCGTGTTAGTGTTCTAGTCAAGGAGAAACGCAATGATCCGTATCGGTATTACCGGCTGCGGTCGTATTTTAAATGCGCACTTGCAGGGCTTTAAAAAACTGCGTGAACTCGGTATCGATAATTTCCGCATCACGGCCCTGTGTGCTCGCAAAGAATCTGATGCGCTGATGTTCCGCAAGCGTGGCGAAGGCCCCACCCCACGTCCTCCGGTGCTCGACCCCGCTACCGGCGACCCGCTGGCCGCGCCGCATACCTACCTGAGCGACTTCCAAGACGATGTCGATGTCAAAGTCTACACCGACTATCGCGAAATGATCGCCAGCGGTGAGCTCGACGCTGTTTGTGACACGACCACCCTCTCGATGCACCACCAGATCGGCCTCGATGCTCTGAATGCAGGTCTTCACCTGCTCTCGCAGAAGCCCTTGGCTGTGTCGGTGCGCGCCGCCAAGAAGATGGTCGAGACCGCCAAGGCCAAGAAGCTGACCTTCGGCGTGTTCGAGAACGTACGCCAGTCGACCTATGTGCGCGCCGCCGCTTGGGCTGTGCGCAATGGCCTGATCGGCGAGCCGCAGGTCTCGGTGATGGGTTCGCTCGGCGGTCTTTGGTCGCCCGACCGCGTGGTTGCCGAGACGCCTTGGCGCCATAAGAAGCTGCAGGCTGGCGGCGGCGGCATGATCGACATCGGCGTACACCAGATGCACTGGCAGCGCTATATCGTCGGCGAGATCGCAGCGGTCAGCGGTGTAGCTCGCACCTTTGTGCCGACTCGCTATCTGCGCGACGCCAATGGCAACATCATCGAAGAGGTGCAGGCCGAGGTCGATGACACCTACATGGCGACCTTGCAGTTCCAGCGCGGCACGATCGGCCAGCTCTGGTGGTCGTGGGCCATGGATCAAGAGGAGCTCTCGATTAAGGATGGCCCGGCTATTTTGGGCAGCAAAGGCTCGATTCGCGGTTCGACCATCTATACTGCAGAAGGCGAGAAGCTGCCTTTGATCGAGACCTTCCAAGAGCGTATGAGCGCCGAAGAGCGCGAAGAGTTCTACCCGCTCGGTCTGACCGATCCTTGTGCCATTTTGAACCTCGACTGGCTGCGCGCCATCGAAGAGGGCCGCGATCCCGAGACCAGTGGCGAAGAGGGTCTGCGCGACTTGGCTTGTGCTTTCGCGCTGCTCGAATCGTCGGCGCTCGGTCGCACCGTTACCCAAGAAGAGGTGCTGAGCGGCGCAGTCGACGGCTATCAGCGTGAGATCGACGAGCACTACGGCTTGATCTAAACCGCACACTCTCAGCAGCAGAGCTATGGCAAGTGCTTGCCATAGCTCTTTTTACGTCCGCTTCCAAAGCTGCTTTCTGTAACCTCGCGATGAAACCAGCTTCATAACTTCAACGCTTTGGCGGAAACATATTTACCAAAAAACAGGCTGCTAGCGCGTCCGCCTCCGGCTACTAAACAGTGGCTGCCCACCCTCATCCCCAGCCCTTCTCCCGCCAGAAGCGGGAGAAGGGAGCAAGCGTCTTCTAAGCCCGATCAGCCTCTTAGATCGATCGCTCCTCTCTCGCTGTGGGCGATGCGGCTGCGCTGGGGGCATCGTCAGGCAACGAAAAGCGAAGAGAGCAGCAGTGTAATCTGCGGCGAAGCCGCAGGCTGATCGCCCGAATGGCCCGAATGGCCCGAATGGCCCGAATGGATGGATAGAATGTTGATAGCCGTAGGCGGACGCGGTGAGGACTGAATGGAAGCTAGAAGCCTCGCCGCCAGAGCTAAAAGATGACCTGTATGGCAAGTGGTCAAGCCGATTTTGCCTGGACGCTGACACGGCTGGTGCGAATCTCGCTGCTCCAGAAGGTATAAAAAGCTACCAACAGATAGAGAAGCCCGCCCAGCAGATAGAGCCAGCGAATACCGATGGTGTCGGCGATTGCGGCGAAGATCAGACCGCCGACCAGCATAGCCAGCCGCGCGAAGGTATCGCGCAGGGCGTAGATCCGCCCCAGCATGTTGGGCGCGACTCGAGTTTGGATCAGCGAATCTTGGGCTACATCGCGCAGCGCGAAGGGTGGCCCAAAGGCCGCCGAGATCAACACAGCCGCCAAGACGCTCTGACTGATGGCGTAGCCAAAGGTGAGCGCGCTCATTACAAAGCCGTTGGCGATAATGATCCAGCCCGGATATCTGCCTAGATGTTGGCTGATGGTGAGCGCCAGCAGCGCGCCCGCGAACTGCCCCGCAAAGTAGGCCCCCGATTGATAGCCCCAAGCGTCGAAGCCCGCACCGAGCGCTTGAATCGTAAAGGTGAGCATCAGTGCGCTCGACCAGATGCTATGCGGCCACGATTCGAGAAACTCGACCAACACCAGCGAGCGCGCCAAGGGGTGCTTGCGAAGATAGCTGAAGCCGGCCAAGATGTTTTGCCAGACATGCTCTTGGGCCGCAGAGCGATGCTCGGGCGGCTCTTTGCTGATGCCAAAGGCGCTTGCGGCTGCCAGCCCAAAGAGCAACAGGTTGCAGATCGCCAAGATGTTCGGCCCAACCTGCGCGCTCACCAAGCCGCCCAGTAGATAACTGATGATGAAGACGACCTGCGAGGTGGTAAACAGAAAGCTGTTGGCCCAAACGAGGCGTTCGTTGGGTACGGTGGCTGGCAGTAGCGCCATCAGGGCGGGCTTGTGCAGAATCTCGGCCATGGTGAGGCCGAATACCAGCAGATAGCCGAGCCAGAGACTGTTGAATGGGCTGTTTGAAAGCCATAAAAAGAGTGCGACCCACACAACTCGAAAGAGATTGCTAGCGATCAGCACATGGCGGCGCGACATGCGGTCGACGATGCTGCCGACCAGCGGCCCGAAGAGCAAGGGCGGGAGATTGCGGGCCACCACTGCTCCCGTCGCTTGCAAAGCCGATCCAGTGTTGCCGAAGGCGAGAACGATGATGCTGATGGTGGAGAATTCTTGGGCGAAGGTCGCTAGAAGATAGGTAAGCCAGAGAAAGTTGAAGTCGCGCTTTGCAAAGCGGCCTGAAGCCTGCATATCGCTTGTTACCTTTGCTTATTTCGAAAACGGAGACTCGTTTGTTGGTTTGGCGATGCCGTAGTGGTGGCGCTCGGCCCAATTACCTTCAAAGTCGCTATCGAAAACGGTCTTGAGATATTGCATGCCCGCTTTTTGCATAACCCGGGCCGAGGCGTGGTTGCTGGTTTCGCAGCTGCCGCTGATGTAGGGCGTTCCAAGCAGCTCGAATTCGTAGCTGATCACTCTTTTAAGCGCCTCGGTCATTAAGCCTCTGTTCCAGTGGCTTGGCGCGAGCAGGTAGCCGAAGTCGCGCTCTCCCTCTATGCTCGGCTCGTCTACGCCTCCAATCCCCAGCCAGCCGATCAGTTGATTGCTGCTGCGCTCGATGATCATCCAGTTGTAGGCATCGGGCTGAGGATTTTGGGCGTTGTTCACGATCGAGGCGAACCAATCGCGGCGCTGTGGCTCGTCCCACTTGGCGAAGTGCATATGGCGCATCGCTTCTGGATCGCTGATCAGCTGATTGAGCGCTTTCCAGTCGACGGGCAGCGGATCGCGCAAGAGCAAACGCTCGCTGGTCAATTCTCGCATACACACCCTCTCTGGTACGAAACACATACATTCACCACACGAGACACACAGCTTTTGAAGGTTGATTTCGAGTGCCTCGTGTGGTGAAAGCTGTTTTAGGAAAGTACTGCTTCGGCGAAGGCGCTCAAGCCATCAAGGTCGTCGAAGTCTTCCCACTGCAACATCAGCTCTTCGACGCCGACCGCTTTATAAGCCGCGATCTGCTCGCGCACCATCTCGGGCGTGCCCATGACTTTGGCCCAGCTGCCAGCCTGGTGGGTGGCAAGCAGCTCGTCGTAGGGCAGCTTGGCGATATCGGCGGGCGAGGCTTGGCGCAGCTTTTGCTCGAAGTCGGCCTGATCGCGCCCGAAGATCAGTCCAGCCATCAAGGTGCGGCGCACGGCGCTGGCGGGACGCCCCTCTTTTTCAAGCAGTTCGTCGAGCAGTTTATTGCGCTCGGCGAAAGCTTCTGGTTTCATGCCGCCAGCGTTCCAGATGTCGGCGTAGCGTGCGGCCAGAGGCAGGGTGCGCTTGGGGCCAGAGCCGCCGACCATAATCGGGGTGCCACTGATGCGCGGTGTGATCTGGGCTTCGCGCAGTTGGTAGTATTTGCCCTCAAAGCTGACGGGCGTTTGGCTGCGCAGCAAAAGTGTGCTGACTTCAAGTGCCTCGGCGTAGCGATCCATGCGGGTGCGCACATCGCCCAGCTCGTAGCCAAACATAGTGTGTTCGCGGTCTTGCCAGCCAGCGCCGATGCCTAAAATGGCGCGTCCACCGCTCAGCGCGTCGAGTGCGGCGATCTGGCGGGTGTACATGATCGGCTCGCGGAAGGAGACCGGAGCGACCAGCGCGCCGAAGTGAACGTTGGTGGTATTGTCGGCCAGATAGGCCAGCGATACCATCAGTTCGAGCGAGTCGTGATCGGGCGGATTAGGGTTGGTGAAGTGGTCAGAGCGGAACAGACCTGCAAAACCAAGCCGATCGACTGTCTTTACTAGGCCCTTCCAGCGCGGCCAGTTAAGGCCGTTCTGGCCTTCGATCATAATCGAGATTGCAGTCATTGTGCTCTCTTTCTGATAGTACAAAGAAGCCAGTAGCGATCAGCTTCAGCCTAGAACTGAAGTGCACGCTACTGGCTCAAGCGTTAAAAGGGTGATTTAAAAGAACGGGAAGAGACGCTTGATGTTCTCTTCGGTCAGCGGTGTACCGTATTCGCAGCCTTCAAAGGCTTCGGCGTACTGTACTTTCGAGCCTCGTTCTTCGCCGTAGAGTTCGATCAGTTTGTCGCGGAAGCGATCGGCGTCGTCGCTGCCACGGGCCAGCCAGCGGCGGCGCAGCCACTCTTTGCGCTCTGCCTCGTCGCTGGGCACCTCGTCGAGATAGCCGCCGTTGTAGGGCAGCCATTCGTAGAACTGCGAGGTGTGCTGATGCAGCATGTTGACCTTATCTTCCACCACTTCACCGATGTCAACAACAACATCGGGGGTGAAGGGATAGGGTCGCTTGAAATTATCGCTCACATAGACGATCACCGGGTTGATATCCAAGTGACGGGTCATACCGTTCACATTGGGCACGGTCACCATATAGGCCGCATCTTGGATCAGCTGGGCGGTATAGCGGTGATCGGGGTGATAGTCGTTGGGGCGAGGCGACATAATTAGATCAGGCTGGAAGCTGCGGATCAACTCGATAATTTGGTGACGGTTTTCCAGTGTTGGCATAAGCTGGCCGTCGTGATTGTCGAGCAGAACGTATTCAATGCCGATGACAGCACCAGCAGCAGCGGCCTCTTTTTGTCGTCGGCGGGCCAAGGCGCCGCCACCCATCTCGTGGTGGCCTGCATCGCCATTGGTGACTGAAACGAATTTTACGGTGTGACCAGCACGAGCATAAAGCGCAGCAACGCCGCCTGCTTTGATATCGCAGTCGTCGGGGTGTGCGCCAATTACCAGAACCCGCAATTTACCTTCACTCATGAAACTGTCTCCTTAGGAACCTTTACGATCCTTGTTTTCTTAGGCGGCTTCCAAGCCAACCAAAGAATGTACCGGCAGCGATGGCGATTACAAGGTTGAAAATTCCTGTACAAACACCTACGCCAAGTAACAGCGCTGGCAAGCTCTCTGCAAACCCTTCAGCATTGCCGCCCTGTTGGGCGAAAGCATCGCTAATCAGTTGTACATATGCTTCGCGGATATCTGGCGTAGTTTGTAGGAATGCCACAATTGTACCAAAAAAACTGAGCACGCCGACAAAGACTGCAGCGCCTGCAAAAGCACTAGCGAGTATGCCTCGCTGCATAGTGGAAGGACTGTTCCAACGTGCACCGAAGAACCCTGCAAGCGCGCCTAAAATGAGGGCGAGTGGCCCAAACATCAGCATAATTGGGATAATTTGGAGCACTATAACAACAACCCAATAGGGCACAGAGGGTGTCCAGAGCAGGAACGGTATGGGAAGAAGCGCGATGATAAGTCCGATTAGTCCGAACAAGAGGCCAGATTTGAGGGATCCTGACATCCTTGTTTTCCTCTACGCTTTTGCGGTCTAGCATGTTGCTCAGTATAATACCATCAACTACTAGCTCTGGCGATTCGTATTTCCTTCACAATCGTATCTTGTGGCTCAACTTGCCTATGCGGGCGCAGACGAGCTATCCCGTATCCGTATCTGATTCCCAGCATCAAGGAGTAGTTTATGGGTGTTCTCTCTTTGGCACTTGGCGAACCTTGGAATATTGTGATCGCAGCCGACCCACGTGTGCGTCAGACCGATTATGCCGATGATAGCAGTTATGCCTTAGCAGCATCAGTTGGGCCGCTCGGCCTCTTTAGCGCGTTAGGAGGCCGAACCTCGGGTTTGCTCTTCGATCTTTTATGGCGTAGCCCAAGGCTTGGCCTCGCCTATGGCATCGACGAGTACGTCAAGCCACTCCATGTTCGCCACTATAGCTCCTCCTTTGTATTGCTCGAAACCGAACCGCTCGAAGGAATACAAGCCGAAATCGCCTTTGTCGCTTACTCCTCGCATATCACACTCTGCCATCTGCACCTTCACAACAACAGCTTCGATACGGTGGATCTCAGCGTGACGGGCGGCCTGCGTTTGCTCAACCCCGCTGCCCATAGCACACGCATTCGTCCGGCCAATGCCTTGCGCCTTGTAGAGCCGCTGCAGGCCGCCCAGATGCGTTTACCCGAACTGCACATGGCTTTGGCATGGGCGGGCAGCCCTGACTTTGAAAGCGATCTGATGCCCGACGACCAAGGTTGGACACTCTGGCGACACAATAATTTGATGATTCCTGCTGGAGAGAGTGCAGAAAGCTGGTTCGCTTTGGTGAGCGCCAGCCGCCAAGAGCGCTTAGAGCGCGAGTTGGCGAGCTTAGCCGAGATCGACTGGCAGTTAGAGCTTGCCTTACATCAGGCATTAGCCGAACAGATCCCACAGGTCGAGACGGGCAATAGCGATTGGGATGCGGCGATCGCAGCCACCTATCGGCTGGCGACGCGCTGTTATCTGAGCGGCAGCGGCGACACCAGCCCCTCGAACGAACAGCGCGCCAGCGACGCCAAAGCTGCCGATATTCATAACAGCGCCAGCGGTTATCAAGCGCTGCCTTACCCCTCGTTTGTTTTTACGCGCGGTCCCGAACGTGGCTTTCCGCCCGAAGGTGACCCGAGCAAACACAATTGGCAGTGGAACGGCCAAGTTGCGACCGAAGCCTACGTCAACTTTCCCCAAGTGCTACCGAGCGCTCCCGATTTTGCACGCTCGGTGATTCGCAACTATCTGCATATTCAGCACGAGAATGGATATATCGACTGGAAGCCCGGACTGCAGGGCCAGCGCGCCGAGTGGGAGTGTATCCCTATGTTGGCGGCTCTGGTGCGCATGATCTACGACTACAGCAACGATCTGAGCTTCGTGGCGGAGTGTTACGCTGGTGTGCTGCGCCATCTCGACCACTGGTTTGCGCCCGCCAACGACCGCGATGGCGATGGCTTCCCCGAGTGGCGCCACACCATTCAGAGCGCCTTCGACGATAACCCTTCGTTTGTGCCCTTTCGGGCTTGGGCACAGGGCGGAGACTTTTCGAAAGCCGAGTCGCCCGATTTAGGTGCCTACCTTTATCGCGAACACAAGGATCTGATTGCGCTGGCTGAACTGCTGTTGGCTCAACCTGCGGATAGCTCGTTGCGGCTCGATCGAGCGCAGCTACGGGCCGATATTGAGCGTTTGGGCCAGCGGGCCGCAGCTCTGGCCGAGGCCGTTGAGAGTATGTGGAACGAGGAGCGCGCCATCTACAACTATCGCGATCGCGACAGCCACGCCAGCCACTCGGGCGCGCTGCTGGCTCAGATCGCGTGCGACGCCAACCAGAGCGCTGGTCCGATCAGTCACAACATTGAGCATGTGCCCAGCGAGCAGGCCCGCCGATTGGTGATTCGGCTTTTCGCTCAAGAATCACCGAAGCTTGAGGTCAGGCTCTGGGGGCGCGACGCTCGGGGCAAAGTGCTGCACGAGTGCTTTGTGCGCGACGATTTCGGTTGGTGGGGCAGGCCGCCCAATATGGTGAGCGTAGCCAGTAACGAGCTGTACAACCAGCTTGAACGGATCGAGTTGGAAGGCTTGCGCGGGCCGATTCGCTGCGAAGTGGCTTACATCGACTACACGCGCGAAGATCAAACCCTGTTGCTGCCGCTTTGGGCCGGGATCCCCAAGCCTGAACGGGCTGCCAAGTTGATCGAGCAGACGCTCTGCAATCCCGAGCGTTTTTGGCGCGCTTATGGCATTCCCAACTGTTCGGCCCAAGATCCTGCTTACAAAAGCGATAATCGCAATGGCAGCGGCGGTGTTTGGATGATGTGGAACACCATGCTGGGCGAAGCACTCTGCGATTACGGCTATTACGAGCAGGCCTGGGAGCTGTTTGGTCGAATCATTTCCGCTCAGGTTGCTAGTTTGCGCGACGAACAGTGCTTTTACGAAGCCTACGATAACGATACGGGCCAAGGTTTAGGCTCGCGCGACTACTTGTGGGGCACCGTGCCTTTGCACTTTTTCAGCAAGTTGCACGGCATTCAGATCGTTTCGCCGCGTTTGGTACGCCTCTTGCCAGCGGATCTGCGCGGAAGGCGCATACGGATTCAGCATCATGGTGTCACCGTTATTCGCTATGAACAAGGTGCAACCATTGTTTGGCCTGATGGGCGCTGTGAGCAGCTCTCGCTTGCTTCCCAACAGCCGATCGAGCGGCTGGGCTAGCACAAGCGCTTGAGAAGCAGAGGCGTTATGGCGCGCACAGCTAGCACCTCCTTGTGGCGGGTGGGACCTTGATAGCCGTAGGCGGACGCGGTGAGGACTCTCGTTGGGGAAGGGACCTCGCCGCTTGAGGGCCGAAATGATCGACCGGATTTGTCAGGTTTGCTCTAAGCGCGCTTCTAAAAGCTGACCGTTTTGAGAATAGCGGTGCGCCCAAAAGAGGAGATAGAGGCTCAATATTTGTCGTCTCTCTTTTTTGGGTTGCCCTATGCTATAATGCGCCCATATAGTGAATGGAGGTGACATTGTGCGGCATATACGCGCACTGATGCTCGGTATTACCCTAATTGCGCTTGTGGTCGCCTGTGTTGGTTATGGACTGTTGCGCGAGATCAGCACTCCGGTCAGCACGAGTAACGAAATCGTCGAGTTTGAAGTTGCCGAAGGTGATTCGACATCGCGAATCGCTACCAAACTTCGATCAGCAAACCTTATTCGCCAGCCAACCCTGTTTAGGGCTTTGGTACGCTATAAAGGCCTTGATGGAAAGTTGCAGGCTGGTTATTACCAGTTGCGCCCATCGATGACGATGAGTCAGATCATTTCAGCGCTGCAAAATAGTCGTGTTGAAGAGATTCAGTTCACCGTACCCGAAGGCCTGCGGCTTGAAGAGATCGCTGCTATTGTTGGCGCTACCGGTGTGATCGACGAAGCGGCCTTTTTAGCGGCGGCTCGCGACGCAGATCAGTTTAAAGCCAACCACTTTTTGTTGAGTGGAATCCCCGATGGTGGCACCCTAGAGGGCTACCTCTTCCCTGATACCTATCGAATCGACGCCCGCGCTACCCCCGAAAGCGTGATCGAGATGATGCTGACGCGCTTCGATGAGCAGTATGCCACGATCGAACGCGATGTGCGTGTGCCCGATCGCAGCGTTCACGAGATCATCACCATGGCTTCGGTGGTGCAACGCGAGGCGGCTGTGATGAGCGAAATGCCACAGATCGCGGCGGTCTTTTGGAATCGTCTCAAGCCGGAGAATGAGGCTGAGACGGGCAATGGACGTTTGCAATCTGACCCGACCGTTCAGTATGCGCTCGGCTATAGCGAGGCTGAAGGAACATGGTGGCGCAAAGAGCTTACGCTGAGCGATCTCGAGATCGAAAGCCCCTACAATACGCGCCAAGTTCCCGGTTTGCCGCCCGGCCCGATCAGTGCACCCGGTTTAGCTGCTATCACTGCGGCGGCCCAGCCCGATGAGAGCGCCAACTATCTCTATTTTGTAGCCTCGTGTGCGAAAGATGGCACGCACCACTTTACTGAAACTTTTGAAGAGTTTCAGGTCTACGAGGCGGAATACCTTGCTTGTAGTTAGAAGTATAGACCCGTTATGCCTCAAACGATTGCTCTGCTGGGAGACCCCGTTTCGCATAGCCGATCGCCCGCTATGCACAACGCTGCTTTCAAAGCTTTGGGCTTAGATCTGCACTATGAGGCTTGGCACACACCAAGCGAGCAGTTGGCAGAGCGAGTAGCCGCCCTACGCCAAGCCCAATTTCTAGGCGCCAATGTCACCTTGCCGCATAAAGCCGCTGTTATTCCGCTGATCGATCGGCTCGAACCCGAGGCCGAGCGGATCGGCGCGGTCAACACGATCTACAAAGACGAGTCGGGCGCTTTGATCGGTGCCAATACCGATGCGCCTGCCCTGATCGAAGATCTTCAGGTCGCTGCGAACTATAGCCCTCAAGGCCAGTCGGCGGTGCTGTTAGGCGCGAGCGGAGCGGCGCGCGCGGCGGCCTTCGCCTTGGCTGGCGCAGGTGTGCGCCAACTGGTGGTTGTGAATCGCACGCTCGAACGGGCCGAAGAGCTGTTGGCCGATGTGGTTGATAGCTATTCGCTGCTCGAAGAGCTGCCCTCATTTATCGCGCTGTCGCCTCAAGATGAAGATCTGGCCGAACTGCTGGCCGAGAGCAGCTTGATTATTAACGCCACCTCGTTGGGCTGGCATGGCGATGAAACACCCTTGCCGGGCGAGCTGATTCCGGCCGATGCGCTGGTCTACGATATGGTCTATCGCCATACTCGCCTGCTGCAAGACGCAGAGGCGCGCGGCGCGCGAGCTATGCAAGGTTTGGGCATGTTGATGCGCCAAGGCGCTCTGGCCTTCGAGCGCTGGACCCACCAAACCGCGCCGCGCGACGTGATGTGGCAAGCCCTGCAAGCTTAAATCTCGAGGAGTGGATGAGGAGCGAGCGAATCATCGTAAGGTGGTTCGCTCTTTTTATAGCACAATGGAGTGGAAACAATGTACGATGCGATTGTGGTTGGTGGTGGAATCGTTGGAATCGCGAGCGCCTACTATCTGGTGCGCTCTGGAGCGCGCACTCTGCTGATCGATCGTGGCGATACTGGGCGCGCGACTGATGCTGGTGCAGGTATTTTGGCTCCTGAAACGGTCAGCCGCGATTCGGAAGATTGGGTCAACTTTGCGATCCCCGCCGTGCAGCTCTATAAGCCTCTGGTCGAGGAACTCAGCGCTGCGGGCGCAGAGGATACCGGCTATTCGGTCTGTGGTCAGCTCACTTTGGCGATCAGCGAAGACGAAGATGAGAGCTATCGCGAGGCCGAGCGGCGTGTCTTCGAACGTCAAAAGCGGCGCGGCACGCCTTCCGATGCCGATCTCTACCGCGTCGATTCCGAGCAGGCTCGCGCTTTCTTCCCCGCGTTGGGCGAGATCCGAGGCGGCTTCTACTTCCGCCATGGGGCGCGCGTCGATGGGCGCAAAATGGCGGCGGCTCTGCGCCATGTCGCCCTGCAACACGGCCTAGAGATCCGCACTGCTGGCGTTGACCAACTGTTGATCGAAGGCAACAAGGTTGTGGGTGTGCAGGTCGGGAGCGAGACGATTAAGGCGGGCGCGGTTGCGATTACGGGCGGCGCTTGGTCTGGCCCCTTCAGCCAGCAGCTCGGCATGCATATACCGATCGCACCTCAGCGCGGCCAGATCATTCACCTCTCGCTGCCCGGTGTCGACACCTCGACTTGGCCGGTCATCAACGCTTTCCGTGGTCACTATATGGTGCCTTGGCCTGATAGCCGAGTGGTGGTGGGCGCGACGCGCGAGGATGGCGTCGGTTTCGCGCCCCACACGACTGCGGCTGGTATCAACACGGTTCTGAGCGAAGCGCTGCGCGTCGCGCCCGGTCTGGCCAACGCCTCGATCCGCGAGATTCGGGTTGGTCTGCGCCCCTATCTGCCCGATCGCCTGCCTGTGCTCGGCGCAGTGCCAAACTACGAGCAGGTCTTTGTGGCTTTCGGTCACGGCCCGACCGGTCTGCAACTTGGCCCGTTCAGCGGCAAAATCATCGCCGATCTGATCGCCAAGCGCCCGCTCGAAGTCGATATCTCGGCGATGCGGGCCGACCGCTTCGAGCCAACTAGCGCTTAATCCTTCTCGCAACACAAGGGCGGGTCGTTTGATCCGCCCATTGTTTTAGAGCGAAATTGCCCTTGTGCAATGCTGGATCTGCTCGATGCCTTTCAAGCTTTGGCGGCTTGCTCTCTTCCTTCCATTCGGTCCTCAGCGCGTCCGCCTACGGCTATCAGAGTCCTTTCCAACAAACGAGGTCTTATCTTGTGTGCGGAAGCCGCTCCACAAGGGGCGAATACAAGCAGATTGGCTATGTTTTTTCGGCTGCTAGATTGCATTAGGAATCGAGCAGGGCGGCTGCTGCCTCTACTTGTTTCAGCTCTGTAGGCAGAAATGTAAGAATGTGCATAGCATTCAAAACTTGATGTGTAGCATCATAGTTTGTGTAAATATAGATTTTGCGCCCTTTATAGCTGGTTTCTTCAAAAGCGACCCCTTCTCTAGGAGGCACATAATCTAAGAGGGCCACTTTTTTACCTGCTTGATCTAAAAGCGGCAGCTCAAGATTGGGGTTATGTTCAAGTACAAGGTGGCACGATCGTAACATAAGCTCTCGCCAAGAGCCGAGCAGAAATGTTTCGCCTGTGGGCAAGCGGCCTGCTAGCGGTTTGCGTCCTTTAAGATTGCCAAGCTTTTGAAGAGGAATGTAGTTTAGGCTGGTGAGATCGATATCACTGTCAAAGATGGCAGGTTCTCTTCTTCGTCTGCGGCGTCGGCCTTCTTTTGGTTCGGCGCTTGGCTCAGTGGATTTCGGTGCGCTCTCTTCGACTTCAGCGGGCAGCGAAGTGCGCTGCTCGGGAGTCGCTGCTGAGCTAGTATGACGGAGCACATACAGCTCATTTTGAAGCTGATCGACCAACTGAGCGAATTTTGTGAGCTGATCGGACTGCTGGAAGCTCCAAAAGTGGCAGATATCGAGCAGCTCGATCATGCTTTGGGCGAAGCGTTCGCTCGATTGCCGTGGCTGAGGAAGAGCGGTAATAAACTCTAAGAAGCCTTCTTCGCCCGGGCGGAAAAACTGCCAGTCGGAACCATTGGTCAGAATCACAAGCTCGATATCTTGAAACTGTGCAAAGACTTGAAGTTGCTCAAGCAACTGCTCGTTGTGGAGCTGTTGGCCCAGAGGGAGCACCTTGATCAGCGCGCAGATGCGCGCTTCGTCGTCGTAGAGGGTGTAATCGAGGGCGACCTCTTGAAAGACCAGATTGCGCCGAACGTAGCGCGGATCGTTGCAATTCCAACCGAGCGCACGCAAGATCGGTTCTACCAAGGCGGCCTGAGTGGCTTGGGCGTTCTGTTGCAACAGCAGCTTATGTTGCTGAGCGAGCGCTTGAGTGTCCGCTAAAACCGAGAGGAAATGGCCTAAAGGACTGGGAAGAGACATACGAAACCCTTTACATCCTCCAGCTTGTAGATTTGGCAAGAATTGGGCTTCATTATAACAAGCGGTTCTCTGATTGTGAATAGCTCTAACAATTCGCTGTTCGGCCACGATCGGGCGGCGCTTCGGAAGGGAACTAAAGCTGGAGCGTAGCGTATGGCTTGTTAGGCAGAGCGCTAGAGCTAGTACGAAGTGTGTGAAGCGTAGAGTGTTGGGGCTGGTAAGAAGCTCGTATTACTGGGCGGGATGTTGATAGCCGAAGGCGGACGCGGTTGGAGCTGGATGGAAGGTGGGGACTGCGCCGCTAGGGGATGAATCAAGCGGAGTTGCTAAGAGGTGGCTATGAGAATGCTGGCTGTAAAACGTGGGGCCTTGCCCGTGCTGATTGTGATTGTGAGCTGCTGTTTTTTTATGCTGAGCAGCCAGCCCTCGATTTGGGCCTTGCGCAACACGCTGTTTTACCGCGCCGGGCGTTGGATGGCGGGCCAAGAGCGTATTCCGACGCCTTCGAGCGCTGGCCCGCGCGCCCGCATGCAGGGCTGTGTGCGCAATCAGCAGGGCCAGCCCGTGCCAAACGCGCGCATCCTTGTGGCCGCCGCCGATGGCACTACTTTCACGACACGCAGCCAAGCCGACGGCTGTTATCTGCTTGACGACCTGCCCGAGGGGAGCTATGTGCCGGTTGCGGGCGCGCCCGGCTACGATTCGGTCGCGCTGCGCTCGTGGGGCCAGCCTTTGCGGCTGAGCGCCGAGCGCCCTCTGCAGCAAGACATTGTGCTGCCGCCCATCAGCCTGCCCGATCTGCAGGGCGGGCGCGACCTGCGCTTTGGCGAGCCGATCACCCGCTCGTGGGAGCTGCTCGTGCCGAGCGTGGCGATCGAGCAGGAGCTGCAATTCGCTAGCGGCGGCCGCCCCAACCAACTGACCCTGCTCTATCGTCCGATCACTACTACCGAGCGCCTGCCGCTGCTCTTGGCGATCTACCCTGGCCCCGCCGATACCTGGTGGCCGGTCTCGATTCCGCTGGCCTCGGCTGGCTACGCTGTGCTGGCGGTCGGCCCGAGCTACGCCCTCGACCTCGAACCCGATATCGACGAACTGCAACGCCTGATCAACTTCGCTCGTGCGGGGCGGCTGCCGGGCGTCGATGGCAGGCATATCACCTTGTTGGGCGGCAGCTATAGCAGCTTGCACGTCTTGCGGATCTTGCAGCGCGATGTGGCCTTCGATGGCGCGGTGCTCTTGGGGCCGCCCAGCGACCTCTTCGATATGCGTCGCCGCTTCGAGGAGGGTAGCATCTTCCCGCCTTTTGGCCTCGATCAAGCCCTGATCGCGTTGGGCACGCCCGACCGCTCGCCCGAGGTCTATTGGCGCTATTCGGCGGCCTACCACCTGCGAGGCGATATGCCGCCGATTTTGTTGATGCACAGTATGATCGATGAGATCGTGCCCTATCAGCAGAGCGAGATATTGAGCGCCGCCCTGAAAGAGGCCGGGATCGAGCACGAGACTTACTTTTTCGAGGGTATGCAACACTACCTTTTGGCGACCGAAGGCTCAGAAGAGCTGAGCAGGATGTACGAGCTTACCCTCGATTTTTTGCAGCGTGTACAGCACGCTAACTAAGCGCGCCAAGCTGCGATCAAGTTGGGCAGGTCGGCGTAGATCGCGTCGGGCTTGATCGAGCTGGCCTCGATCTCTTCCATCGTTGTGACGCCGGTCAGCACCATGGCGGTTTTGATGCCCGCCACCTTGGCGCCTTCGATGTCGGTGTCGATGCGATCGCCGATCATCAAAGTGGTTTCGGGGCGTCCGCCCAGCATCTCCATCGCGGCGATAAACATGGTTGGCTGGGGCTTGCCGATGATAAAGGCTTGCTTGCCCGAAGCCAACTCTAGGGCCCGAATCATTGAACCAGCGCCCGGAATCAAGCCTTCTTCGCTGGGGAAGGTGATGTCGGGGTTGGTGCCGATAAAGCGCGCCCCTGCTCGTAGCGCCAGACAGCCCTTCTTGAGCTTGTCGTAGGTGATCTCAAAGTCTGCGCCCTGTACCACCAGTTCGGGCCGTTCTTCTTCCCACACAAAATAACCATCATCGAAGAGCAAGCTTTTGAGACCATGCATGCCGATGGCATAGACCGTGGTGCCGCGCGGGTAGTTGTCGCGCAGGTAGCGGTTGGTCACGATCGCCGAGGTTAAGACTCGCGAGCCGGGCATGTCGATCTGCATGGCGCGCAGCTTCGCTTCGTACTCTTCGGGGGTCATGGTGGCATTATTTGTGATACATGCGTATTCGATAGCGTGTTCTCGGCAGAGTGCGAGCAGATCATTTACGCCGGGGAGGGCGGTTTTTCCGCGGTACAGTACGCCGTCCATGTCGAGCAAGAGGGTGCGAATAGCCGATAGATCCACGTGATACTCTCTTTGGCTTCAAACTGATTAAAACCAGACTTCTCTAATCTAGTATACCATCAAGCTCATGGTGCGTATGGAAAGCGAGCATAAGGAGCGTGACCAATGGCCTATGAAAGGTCTCTTGTGTTTGTAAAAGAGGCGGTCTATACTGCAACTATAAACTAGGCTGTTCTAAGGAAATAGATGTGATGTTCTCATCTATTCTCTCCTGCCTATGAAACAGCCTTAGAGACTTAAGGAAACCTATATGTCACGAGTGCTAGTGATAGAAGATAGTTCCGATATTCGCCTTTTGCTAACCCAGATGTTAGAGGGCGAAGGGTACGAGGTAACTGTCGCCGAAGATGGGCTAGAGGGTCTGCAGGTCGACGCGACCATCTCGCCAGACTTGGTTGTGCTCGATGTTAATCTGCCTACTATCGATGGCTACGAAGTCTGTCGGCGTTTGAAAGAGCGCCGCAATGTCCCCGTTCTGTTGTTGACGGTGCGTGCTGAAGAAGATGAGGTCAACCAAGGCATGCAAGCCGGAGCTGATCTGCATATCAGCAAGCCCTTTGAAATGACCACCTTTTTGAACTGCGTCCGCACACTTCTGCTACGCTCTTCCATCAGCTTCCAAGCCTGATTTGTGCTGGCTTGTTCCTCGCTTTGCATGACGCTGTGCTATAATTCGTTCAGGTAAAAAACTCCTACTGAACAGGCAGAGTCGCATGCAGCTTACTTTCCTGGGCACAGGCACATCGATGGGTGTTCCGATGATCGGATGTACCTGTGCGGTCTGCACTTCTTCTGATGTGCGCAACCAACGGCTGCGTACATCAGCTCTTTTACATATCAACAATCGGCAGATCTTGATCGATGCAGGCCCGGACTTTCGAATTCAAGCGTTAAAGGCGCGGATCGAACAGATCGATGCGCTTTTATTAACCCATTCTCACTTCGATCACGTCGCTGGGCTTGACGATCTCCGTCCGATCAATTTTCGCCAAAAGCGCGCCATTCCGGTTTATGGCGATCAGCAGACCTTAGATGCTGTTCGCGAACGCTTCCACTATGCCTTCGTCGAACAAAATACATCCCAAGGCTCGACTCGCCCTGCGCTCGAACTGAACCGCTTCGATGGTCCGTTTCAATTGGCCGACACCGAGATCAGGCCGCTGAAGGTGATGCACGGCTCTTGGCAGATCACTGGCTATCGCATCGGTTCGCTAGGCTATGTCACCGATGCGAGCGTATTACCGGCCGAATCGCGCGAGCAACTGCGCGAGCTTGATGTCTTGGTCTTGAACGCGCTGCGCTTTGAACCGCATCCAACTCACTTTTCGCTGCAAGAAGCGCTTGAAGTTGTCGAAGATCTCAAGCCGCGGCGGACCTACTTTGTGCATATGGCGCACGATATCGACCACGCCGAGGTGAGCGCCCAGCTACCAGATGGAGTGTTTTTGGCCTATGATGGTTTAGTGGTGGATGTATGCGAATAGCCATTGATGCTCGCTTAAATGCTTATCGACGGGGCGGCATTCCCGAATATACCCGTCAGTTGTTGCAGGCCATGGCGCTCGAAGAGCCGCGCTCGACCTTTATCAGTTTGCAGCATCGCGATCAGCAACGCCCCTTGGTGCAGCAGCCCAATGTCAAGCGACGCACTGTGCTTACCCCGCCCCATCATCGGCTCGAACAGTGGGCATTACCAGCCGAGCTGCTGCGCGATCCGCCCGATCTGCTGCACTGCCCCGACTTTGTGGTGCCGCTGCGTCGCCGCTTCTCGGCCGTCGCCACCATTCACGACTTGGCTTTTATTCACTTCCCCGAGATTTTGGATGATAACGCGCGGCGTTACTATGCTCAAGTCAAAGATTCGGTGCATAGCGCCGATGCGGTGATCGCGGTTTCGGAGGCGACCCGCAAAGATATGGTCAATCTGCTCGAGCTGCCCGCCGAGCGGATCGACTTGGTTTATGAGGCGGCCTCGCCCTTCTTCAGTCCGATCGAACTGGCTGAAGATGCTAGCAATACGATCGGCGGCCACGAACTACGCAACAATCGTTTTGTGCTGTTTGTTTCCACCATCGAGCCGCGCAAAAACCTGCCTATGCTGCTGCACGCCTTGAAGATCAGTCGCGAGCGTTACCCCGAGCGCGACTATCGTTTGGTGGTGGCAGGCAGCAAAGGCTGGCGCTATCAGCCGATCTTCGATACGGTCAAAGAGCTGGCGCTGGGCGATGTGGTGCATTTTGTGGGCGGAGTCAGCAACGACGAACTGCGCTGGCTCTACAACGCCTGCCGGATCTACGTTAACCCGTCGCTGTACGAAGGCTTTGGGCTGCCCGCTCTGGAAGCGTTGGCCTGTGGTGCGCCCTCGCTGATCTCGAACACCAGCAGCTTGCCCGAATTGGTGGGTGATAGCGCGATTCTGTTGCCGCCGACCAGTAGCGAAGCTTGGGCCGATGCGCTCGATGCGCTGTGGGCCGACGACGATCGCCGCGCTGAGTTGCGGGCCAAAGGGCCGCGTCAGGCCAGCAACTTCTCGTGGCAGAAGGCGGCCAAGCAGACGCTGGCGATCTATCGGCGTGTGCTGGGCCTGCCCGAGGCGCCGCCTACACCGCAAGCACAGCTTGAGCCGGAGCCGAGCAAGCTGGTGGTGCCGAGCCGTGACGAGCCGCTGACGATCGAGAGTACGCTCGACAAGCAGTCGCCCGCTAAGCTAGATGGTCGCCCAGATCAGGCAGTCGCTGCTGAGCTTGCTCAGAGCGCAGAAACCGCTCAGGCGGGCGAGACGACCTTGATCGCAGAGCTGCCCACCTCGCAGACGGAAGCTGCTTCTGGGGCGGCCCAAGCGCTGAAGGCGCGCAATTGTCTGCGCTGTCGAACACCCATGCAGCCCGCTCAGCTTCAACCTGCGTCTCAGCTCTTGCTCGATGGTCAAGAGCCGCGCCAGCTTCAGGCGATCTACTGCCCGAACTGCGGCTCGGTCGAGTTGGTCGCAGCTTAACTATCGCTTGTGTAGTTGTGTGGCCTGTAGCGATTCTACAGGCCGTTTTGTTTTGAAGAGGCGCTATGCCAAAGCTCTACCTCATTCGCCATGCTGCCACTCAGCCTTCCGATAGCCCGGCCGAGACTTGGCTGCTCTCTGCACAAGGCGCAGCCCAAGCTCAGGCGCTGGTTGAGCACCCTTGTTGGCACGAGGTAACACGCATTGTGAGCAGCCCCGAAGAGAAAGCGCTCGCCACGGTGCGCCCTGCGGCTCAGCGCTACGCTTTACCGCTTGAAGTGCATGCTGATCTGCGCGAACTGCAGCGATCGCCGGTCTATTTAACGAACGAAGGTTATCAGCGAACGGTTCAGGAACTTTTCGAGCATCCCGAACGTTCGGTCAATCAGTGGGAAAGCGCAAGCTCGGTGCGGACTCGCATGGAAGCGGCGATTAAGCAGCTTTGCGAGCGCTATCATCACGATACGCTTGCGCTGGTGTCGCACGGTTTAGCGCTGAGCATCTGGCTGGCTGCGGTGCGCGGCGAAGCTAAACCTTCGTTTGAGGCTTGGCGATCGTTGGGTTTTTGTACTGTGCTTGCGCTAGAGCTACCATAAACCGAAACGAGCCTGGAGAACTGTGTTCAAACGGCGCTAGTGGTGGCCGAGGTGTTCTAAAGTCTGTTGAAAAAGACTCGCGATATGTTCATCGTCGAGCGCATAGTAAACCAGCTTACCATCGCGGCGGGCGCGCAAGACGCGCAGGTCTCGTAGCAGACGTAACTGATGCGAAACAGCTGAATCGGTCATGCCGAGCAGAATCGCGAGGTCGCCCACGCAAAGCTCAGAGTGCGACAATGCGTGTAGCATGCGCACACGAGTGGGATCGGCGAGCGCTCGGAAGATATCGGCAAACTGTTCGACCAACTTTGGGTCGAGCGGATTGGCCCGCAACTGCTCGACTGTTTCGGGGTCGACCAGTGCGGAGCGTGTTCGAGCTTCGGATTGGTTATCAGATTCCATACTGATAATGACTTTCTAAAGGCGCTTATTGAGAGCCTGTAAACTAACAGGATACGGCTTTATCGTGTTCTAGTATACCACTGGAACGATCTGAAACGAGGTTGGGGATGAGCACACGGATACCATTGCGAAGCGAAGTTGCTGTCGAATGGACATGGGATGCTTCGTCGGTTTATGCCGACGATCAAGCTTGGGAACAAGCCTTCGCTGCGCTCGAGGCCGAGTTAAGCAAGGCCGAAAGCTATAAAGGACATTTGCACGAACAGCCCGAACAGTTGGCCGATTGGTTAGAGACGGTCGATCGCTGGCGCAATACGGCCGAAAAGCTGTTTACCTACGCTCTGATGCACCGCACGGTCGATATGGCCGATTCGGCTGCCGGAGCGCTCTATAGCCGTGCTTCGGCGATCACAGCGCGTTGCGAGGCGGCGGTTTCCTTCACCGAGCCGGAGCTGTTGGCGATCGGCTTCGAGACGCTTGAGAAGTGGATGGAGCAGTCGAGTCGTTTGGCGGTCTATCGCCATGCCTTCGATAAGCTCAAGCAGCGCGCACCCCATGTGCGCTCGGCCGAAGTCGAAGAGCTGCTCGGTCAGCTCAGCGAGCCATTCGATAGCGCTTCGATGATTCACAGCGTGCTCTCCGACGCCGATCTGGTCTTCGAAGCGGCGCGCGACAGCGATGGCAATACGCATGATCTCGGCCACGGTACGATCGGAGCTTTGCTGGTTAGCCCTGACCGCGAGCTGCGCCGCAGCGCTTGGGAGAACTACGCCAACGCCTTCTTGGCCCACAAGAACAGCATGGCGAGTTGTATGGAAACGGGTGTGAAGCAGCAAGTCTTTATCGCCCGCGCTCGCAACTACCCCACCGCGCTCGATGCCTCCTTGGCTGTGGGCAACGTCCCGACCGAGGTCTTCCACTCTCTGATCGCGACCTTCCGCAAGCATCTGCCGACGTGGCACCGCTATTGGCACTTGCGCCGCAAGGTACTGGGCTACGATCGACTGCGCGAATACGACATCAAGGCGCCGCTGACCAGCAAAGCGCCCCATGTGCCCTTCCTGACGGCCGTCGATTGGATCAGCGAGGGCATGCGGCCGCTGGGCAATGAGTATGTCTCGATTATGCGCGACGGCATTTTAGAGCAGCGCTGGGTCGATGTCTACCCCAATCAGAACAAGCGAATGGGCGCGTTTTCGGCTGGAACGCAGGGCACGCACCCCTTCATTCTGATGAGCTACAACGACGACATCTTCAGCATGAGCACCTTGGCGCACGAGTTGGGCCACTCCATGCACTCCTACTACGCTTGGCAGACGCAGCCGACCGTCTATTCCAACTACGCCCTGTTTGTAGCTGAGGTCGCTTCCAACTTCAACCAAGCCATGGTGCGCGCCCACTTGCTGAAGCAGAACGACGACCGCGACTTCCAGATCGCCGTGATCGAAGAGGCCATGAGCAACTTCCATCGTTACTTCTTCATCATGCCGACCCTGAGCCGCTTTGAGCTCGAGATCCATACGCGGGTCGAAAAGGGCCAAGCCCTCTCGGCCGATACCCTCAACAATCTGATGGCCGATCTGTTCGCTGAAGCCTATGGCGATGCGGTCGAGGTCGATCGCGATCGGACTGGCTCGACTTGGGCCCAGTTCGCGACTCACCTCTATTACCACTTCTACGTCTTCCAGTACGCGACCGGCATCTCGGGGGCGCACGCCTTGGTGAACGCCGTGCTGCAAGAGGGCCAGCCAGCCGCCGAGCGCTACATCAACTTCCTCAAGGCGGGCGGCTCCTGCTATCCGCTCGAGGCCTTGAAGCAGGCCGGGGTCGATTTGAGCACGCCCGATCCTGTCGAGAGCACCTTCGCGGTTCTGGAGGGCTACGTCGATCGTTTGGAGAGCTTGCTGCTCTAGAGGGCGGGCCTGTTGCTGAAAAAAGCGGCACGAACTGCTAAACCCGCCTTGTAGGCTGTGAGGGATTTCGCTACGCGAAATCCCTCACAACATTTCGCCGCGTCTCGTTTTGCGGATCTTGAGGCGGGCGAAGTCTTGGCGGGCGGCCGAGGGTGAAGAGGCGCCTGCCAAGCAGCTCGCTGCCGAGGCAGCGAGCGCTACAGCCTGAATGGGAGGAAAGGACGTTGATAGCCGTAGGCGGACGCGCTAGAAGCCGCATGAGGGCTAGCCGTCTCTCCGCCAGAACGAGACGGTAAGCTGTCTAGTAGTTGGCTTTGAGCCAGGCGTTGAAGTCGGCTTGGAAGCTTTCGTAGTCGACACCAAAAACCTCTTGGAGCGCATCGGGCAGGCGCTGCGATTCGTCGTAGCTTTCAACGAGCTTCCAGAAGCCATCGAGCCCGCCGTGCTTTTCGACGATGTAGCGCACCAGCGCATTGCTGAGACCATAACCCGTCACGACCTGCCACTGCTCTTCGAGAATCGTAAAGTGCTCGAGATCCTCTTTGTAGACCCGCCCGCTCTGATCGATGATCGGCAAAATGTTGTCTTCGGCTACGGCGCGGCTGACCAAGTAGTCGTAACCATTGTCTTGCGAGGCATAGACCGCGATGCCTTCGATCATCCAGTCGCTCATACGCGCGATTGGCGTAAAGCTGCGGTTATTGACCAAGTGGGTATACTCGTGGGTCAGCGTCGTCTCGAGTTCGGCTTCCCAGCCCACTTTGGGATCGTAAGACTGGAAGACGTAGGACTCGGGCGCAAAGATCACGATCTTGTCGGTTTTGCGGCTGCTGCGGTCGTAATAAGCCAGCGTGCCGGGCGCTTCGGGTTTGCCAACGCCGAAGGTCGGCTTGATGGTCACTTCGGGCTTCATCTCGGGCACTTTGCCGAGCCGATCCAGCACATTTTGGCGCGCCTTGTCCATCAGCTCCATCAGAATCGGGTTGACATCTTTCGACCATTCGTAGGTGATAAAGGTGAAATACTCGGTTTCGATCACCTCTTTTTCGCCGACTTGCTCGCTCGTTGGCTCCGACATCACCCAGCGCCCATCTTCGAGCTGGCGGAAGGTCCAGTCGTTGGCGTAGCCGTTTGAATTGATGACCTGCGCCTGCCAGAAGCCCAGATCGCGCTCTTTGACCGATGCGACAATGAAGTGATAGCCGCCTCGGCCGACATAGCCAGCTTGAAGCGATTGCTCGAAGCGGGTCTGAATGTAGCGTCGGAAGGGCGCGTTGCTCTGGTCGGCCGCCTCTTTCAGCAGTTCGGGCTTATTTTTGTTGTAAGCCTCGGCATAGAGGTCGAGCGCAGCTTGTATACCTTCTTTGACGCTCTCTTCGGTAAGCTCAGCCACAGGCGCTGGCTCGCTAGTAGGATCTGCTTGGGTTTGGGCCGTCGGAGATGCTTCGACAGCTACTTCCTTGGCGGTTGGTGCGGCGGCAATAGGGGTGGGCGTCGTTGCTGCAGGGACGTTGCCGCTGCGGATCAGGCTACAGCTCTGAAGCGTGAAGGCAAGGGCGAGCATTAATCCGATGATTCGGAAGCGTGAGAGTCTGTTCGCGTTTTTCATAAGACGCCTTTCCGATTAGCGACATCTGATACCGCTTGCCATGGTGCCTGAGCCATATGCTCGCTGTCAATAGCAGCTTGATCGCTCTAGGGTTGTTGAGCAGTACAAAGCAGTTTACAGGGGCGGAGACTGCTCTCCCTGCGAAAAGTGCCCAAGCGCGTCCGCCTTCGGCTACAAGGGCGGCCCTCCTCCCAGTCGGGCACTATTTTGCGCTGCCTGCGCTGCGCGTTCTGTGCTGCGATGCCGCCAAAGACGCACAAGGCGAGCTAGCGGCGTAGGCTGCGAAAACGGCGTGCCCATGGTTGTGGGTAGGTGTTTGGGCGGCGGCGATGGATAACCGGCAGGCGTCCGATCCAAGGGCGCGCTTTGTGCAGATCGTCGCCCTGTTTGGTGCGCAGAGCGCGCACTAGCCCAACGCTTCCAAAGGCGCCTCCTAGCAGTGCAAGCGGCCAAGCGATCAGCTTGGGAAAGCGCGCGATCAGAAGCGAGCTGCCCAGCAGACCAGCGGTGATGGCTGCCCCAACCATGCGCTCGTGGCGCTGAAGGGTGCGGCTACTGACTGCTCCCAGAGCGGCTGCACCCATACGAGCTACGGTGGCGCTATGTTGCGAGCGTCGTTCGGGTTTGGTGCGACGGGCGAGCCGCTCGCTTGTGCTCTCGGGGCGCTCGGGGCGCGGGCGCGGGCGGCGAATGCCCCACAGCCGGATCTCGCGGGCGTGGGCCAGATCGTCTTCGTACATCTCCTCCATCTGTTTGGCGAAGTCGCGATCCTCGGCGATCAGATCGATCTCCCAGTTGGTCAGCAGTCCAGTCATATTTAGATTGGTCGAGCCGACCCGCGCGCACCAGCCGTCGGTCACGGTCGTTTTGGCGTGCATCATCAAACCGGCATATTCCCAAATGCGAATGCCCGACTCGAGCAGGGGGCGATAGCCGTAGCGCGAGAGCGCGCCCACCAAGGGCAGATCGTTGGTCGAGGGCAGCAGAATGCGCACATCGACGCCGTCGCGCGAGGCGCCCATCAGGGCTTCGCGCAGAATCGGAATGGTTAGAAAGTAGGCATCGGCGATCCAAATGCGGCGTTCGGCCCCGGCCAGCAAGACCTGCAGCAGTTGCAACATGCGCAGACGCCCTGGCTCTTCGGCCACTACGCGCGCCTTTGCCGTGCCTTTGGCTTCAATTCGGTCTAAATCGGGCAATTCGTCGTCTGGCAGGGGCGAGCCAGCAGTGGCCCATACATCGGCAAAGGCGCGCTCGAGATCGGCGATCACCGGGCCTTCGACGCGCACGGCGGTGTCGCGGTAGGGCAGACCGGTCACGGGCGAGCGGGCCAGCCAAGGGTCGGCGATACAGACACCGCCCACCGAGGCATAGACTCCATCGATACAGAGCGACTTGCGGTGATCGCGATTGATGGCTTCGAGCGGTGCGCCCACCCAAAGCGGATTGATCACGCGCACATCGATGCCCCGTTTGCGCATCTGCTTCCAGAAGCGGTTCGGCACATCGAGGCTGCCCCACCAATCATAGATGACTCGTACCTTCACCCCCGCTTGGGCCCGTTCGGCCAGCGCATCGGCGAAGGTCTGACCGATCGAGTCGTTTTGGAAGATATAGTTTTCTAAGTGGATCCAGCGTTTGGCTTGAGCGATCGCCGCCAGCCAATCTTCGTAGGTTGCAGGCCCATTTTGCAGCAAGGTGAGGCGGTTGCCCGCCCGAAGCGGCGCATTACCTACCCGCGAGATCGCCCGACTGAGCGGCATATCGGAGAGGTTTTCGCGCCGATCAGCATCGATTTGCTCAAACTGTTTAGTTCTAGGCATAGTTTCTTCCATATGAGAAGGCGGCATGGGCAGAGCGGGATCTTGAGAGATATTCCTATCCAGTATATCAATTTTTGTGCGAGTAATCGGACTTTTTTGAGAATAACCTTGAACATATGCCTGCTAGAAATGCAGACGTTTGGCTTGATGATCGAGAAGAATGGATTTTAGAAGGAACGAGGAGTTAGGCGCTAGTTGAAAGCCTAAAATAGATGCTCTTTCACAGTGTTTGTTTGTTGACTGTTTGAACAAATGCTAGAACGATAGCTTATACTAAATCCGCTTAAAAACGTGTATTCTCATAACGTAGAGCAACGAAGACCGAGCAAAGAGTTTTGTGATATTTCGCGCGGTAGCGCGAAATATCACAAATAAAATCTGTCAAGTTTCATTCAGCCAAAGGCTACAAAGAAATAGAGTAATTGGATTTGATATTACTCGTTCTGTCGCTTGTGCGCAGATCGCCTGATACATAATTGACAGCTCGCTTTTCGTAACTATTTTTATGGTTTTTTAACTTTAGTATTGTTCGATTTTCAAAATGGGTTTGTAGAACATGTTACAATCGATTTTTAGAACAATGCTGCTAAAAACAGCAAAATATAGCTATGTTGTTTGAAACTAGAACAATAAAGCTTATGCTAAAGTATGCTATGCCATTGAAGCACTGTTTGAGATCGATACGTCTAAAACGTAACGAAACAGCACTAGCGATGGTGTAAATGCTATACTGCACGAAGGGCGAATATCGTGCCTAGTTCCAAGGAGGTCGTCTATGTCTCAGCCTCACCATGCAAGCGTACGCCGCTATATCGAAGAGCTTGAGGAGCGAACACTCTCGCCCTTTGCAGCTCGCAGCGCCAACGCTCGCCGCGACCGCTTTGAAGAGGAATCGCCAGCGCGGAGCGCTTATCAGCGCGACCGCGACCGGATTTTGCATTCTAAGCCCTTTCGACGCCTCAAACATAAAACCCAAGTGTTTATTGCGCCCCAAGGCGACCACTACCGCACCCGTTTGACTCATACGCTCGAAGTGACCCAGATCGCACGGACTATCGCGCGCGCCCTGCGCTTGAACGAAGACTTGACCGAGGCGATCGGGCTGGGCCACGATATCGGGCATGCGCCTTTCGGGCACGCTGGCGAGACGGCTCTGACTCGCATCTATCCCGATCACTTTCGCCATAACGAACAGAGTCGCCGAATTGTAGAGCTGCTCGAAAACGACGGGCGTGGGCTAAACCTGACCTACGATGTGCGCGAAGGGATCTATATGCATTCCAAAGCGCGCCGCGATATTATGACGACGGCTTGGGGCACGGCCAGCACCTTGGAAGGCCAGATCATCAAAATCGCCGATAGCATCGCCTACATCAATCACGACATCGACGATGCCATTCGCGCCAACATTTTGCACGAGCAAGACCTGCCCGAGGAGTGTGTGGCGGTTTTGGGCGCGAGCCACAGGGAACGCATCAACACCATGGTCTGCGATCTGATCGACAATAACTGGTGGGTGGTCGAGGGCAGCGGCCAGCCCGATCCGCCTTTGATCAGTATGAGCGCTGAAGTGCTAAAGGCGACCAACGCCCTGCGCGAGTTTATGTTCCAGCGCGTTTATCGCGATGAGCGGGCCAAGGGCGACGAGCGCAAGGTGCAGTTTATGATCGAGACGCTCTATATGTATTTCGTCGATCGCCCCGAACTGATGCCCGCCGATCTGTTGCGCGTCAATGCGCGGCGCAGCGAGCCGATCGAGCGCACCGTGGTCGACTATATCGCGGGTATGACCGACCGTTATGCCCTCAAGGTCTTTAGCGATATCTTTATTCCGCGCACTTGGAGCGCCTAAACGCGCTTTCTAAAAGCCGTACCCTTTGATACCAAATCCGGTTGATTAGGTGCTATTTGGCCTTCGGCAGAGTGTCTCTTCCCGTTTCTGCCTTACAAGAGCGCAAGCCTGCAAACGAGGTATGCCAAGCCGTGCCCTGAGCCTTTCGAAGGCTACGGTGTTTCGATTGAGTGCAGCCAAGCTCCCTTCTCCTGCTTGCGGGAGAAGGGCTGGGGATGAGGGCCAGCTAGCCCATCTGATAGCCGAAGGCGGACGCGCTAAAGGAGGAATGGGAGCTAGGGAACTCTCCGCCAGAGCATAGAAGAGGCTTGCAAAGCGCAAAAAAGAAAACCCTAGCTCCTTAACGGAACTAGGGTTTTGTAAACAGGCTCGTTTTAGCGAATGAAGTTGCGCATCACGCCGCCGACCGTATTGCGGGCGACCGAAACATAGGTCGAGTAGACCGAAGCGCGTCCAAACGCCAGCGGGGCTGCGATGATGATCAGAATGATCGCCGGGATCCACAGAAAGCTCGAAAGGATCTGGGAAGCCCAGGCAAAGACCAAACCGCCTGCGATCAGACAGTTCAGCAGGGCCGTGCTCGAGCGCTGTGCGTAGGTGTTACCGAGCAGTTCGCGCAGATTGGTTACCAGCAGCAGGGCACCCGCTACGAGACTGTAGTGCATCACCAAGCTGGTTTGCACAAAGTTGATCAGCATATAGACGACGATCAGGGCTACGACAGCGAGCGCTGCGTAGACATAGACCGAACGCATACGCATGCCACCGACCGAAATCGTGTTGTTCATGTTCAGGCGCGGGCCTCGGAAACCGCTGTTAGTGCTACTGCTGTACGAGCTTTTGTAGCCGTTGTCGTTATTGCCGTTATACATTCGTTTGCTCCTTGTGACGCCGTTTGCCAATAAAGGCCGCACGCATCGTGCTACTGAGTGATAAGACGTTCACTTCGCAAGAAAGTTGCGGCAATGTTCCACGACTATTCGAAGATGCCTTTGACCCGGAAGAAGCCGTCAACTTTGTCGGGCGCGTTCGACAAAATCTCTTCGCGCGGCAGTGATGGGCGGGCAACATCGGGGCGGAAGACGCTGCTCAGGTCGGTGGCCTGTAAGGTGGGCGGAACATCGCTGACATCGAGCGCCTGCAGACGTTCGACTTCGTGCAAAATATTCGAGAGCTGAACGCGCATCTTCTCTTCTTCTTCGGCGCTCAGAGCCAAGCGAGCCAGTTTTGCGACTTTGCGTACTTCTTCAAGCGAAAGAGCCATTGATCTACCTCGTAACTGATCGGTTATGCATGACTGCGAAAAACTAGGAGCATGATACCACAAGCGGGCTTGATCCGCGAGATAGCATAGGGCCTCGCTTTGTTAAGCGAAGCCCTGTTTTTGCTCTAGCCCTGAGCTGCAAGCGGTTTATACCAAATCCGTTCGATTAGTTCATACCAAATTCGGTTGCTTCATGCTATTTGGCCTTCGGCAGAGTGGAACTTGTTTCTTTCCCCGGTTTTGTTTTCTTACACTCCAAGTGGGTAAGTCTTTAAACGAATTTGGTATCAGCACTCAAGCGGCGAGATTGCTAGCTACCATGCGACTTCTAGCGCGTCCGCCTACGGCTACCAACTGCCCGCCCATCAAAACGAGGGGCTATCTGGCGGTGTACAGAGGCCATCGGTGTATCTAAACACACAACTTTTCCTCGTTAGCTTTGATAGACGCTTGGTAGATAGGTTTTATAGGTCTGGCGGGGCGCAAGGCGTTGCGCTTCCAGAGCGGCTAGTTTGGCTGCCATCTCGGCCTGCTTCTCTGTATTCTTTCCGGCTAGGTTGTTCAGCTCGTTCGGATCGTTGACCAAATCATAGAGTTCGTACTCTTCCTCTTCCTGACCGCTTGGGTCGAAGTAGCGGCTAAACTTCCACTTGCCGTCGACAATGGTGCGGATGTGGTTGGGCTGTGTCACAAAGTTCTGGGGGTTAGGCGAACCCGGGTTTTCATCGTCGAAGGTGAAGAGCACAGCATCTTGCACCTGTTTGTTGGGGTCGCTCAGAAGGGGCGAGAGATCGACACCTCTGAAGTCCCAGGCTTCGGGATTTGGCACCTTGGCGATGTTGGCTAGAGTCGGCATAATATCGATCAGGCTGGCGAGCGCATCGGTGCTCTTGGGTTCTGGGAAGAGGATCGGGTTCGAGATTACCAACGGAATATGGATGGTCTCTTGATAGGCGTTGAAGAGCTTTTGGCGCATGCCACCGTGCGATAGACCCATTTCGCCGTGGTCGGAGGTGCGGATGATGATAGTGCTATCGCGCAGATTGTTCTCTTCCAGCGCGTCGATTACCGTGCCGATATGAGCATCGCTGACTTTTTGCAAGTAGGCGTAGAGGTTGACGTAGTTTTCGCGATCTTTTGATGGCGTAGGTTTCAAAATACCTAAGCCATAATTGAGATAGGCCAGCGCTTGGCGTTGGGCACGGGGTTTGTTATTGAGAATCAGATCTTCATCAAGCGAAGGAATATCTTCGAGTCTGATGCCTTGCTCGTATTTGGTCGGGTCGGCCTTGTAGACCTCATCTTGATCGATGGTGCGCGGGAGTGCTAAGACGTCGTGGGGATTGACGAACGAGACGATTAGGGCGAATGGTTGAGTGGCATCGCGCTGGCTGGCGATAAACTCGGCGGCCTCTTGGGCGAAGCGGCCATCGTGGTTGGCTTCGCCGCCGCCGAAGTTATCGACGGCTGTATCTTCGCCCGCATCGGGCGCGACCCAACCTTTAAAGCCGAAGGCTGCGACATCTGCGCTGGTTAATGCTTGATCGTTTTTGCCCTTGGAAAGGTGCCATTTGCCGCGATAGTGCACGTTGTATCCAGCCGATTCCAAGAGGCGGGCCATATTTTGAATGCTGCTTGAGAGCTGCGTTTCGTTCGGTGAAAGCGAGCCGCCCGTGGTGAGCGTTGCGGTGACGCCATGCTGGGCCGGGTAGAGGCCGGTAAAGAAGGTGCTGCGGCTGGGCGAGCACATACACGAATTGCAGTAAGCCTGTCGGAAGCTCAGCCCGGTTTGCACCAGCCGCTCGCGATTGGGGAGATTCTTGGCCGACCAGCCCTCGGGCCAGTGGCATTCGGCCCGCTCTTGGTCGGTCAAAATAATGACGATGTTGGGTCGCTCGGGGAGTTGGCTGGGCGTTTGGTCTGAAGGCTTGGCGCTTGCACTCGTTTGGCTGAGGCCGATGATATTGGCTGTGGCTGCGCCCAACAGGGCTGCACCCGTGCCTTGAATAAAGGCTCGTCGCGATACTTTAGGCGTCTCCTTACCTGTGTGTGAAGAAGCGTCCGTCAGATTCAGAGATATGGTGTCAGCGTTCTGTCGATCGTGATCTTGCATGCCTGAACAGCTCCTCTAGCGTGAAAAACGTTCTAACCACGAGTTATGATAGCTCGAATACTGCGAGCTGCACAGTGTTAACAATAATCGCTGTCGATGACAAACATCATATGATCGACGTCAATAGAAACTTGTAAGCTTCTATGCTACGATGAGCGCATGGAGAGAGATAGTATTGAACCAGGGATCCTCCCTTTATTACGATTTTTTGCGCTGGCACGCTTGGTTTTGGTCGTGCTGTTAGCCATTAGCTGGTTCGTGAAAAAAGAAGCCAGTTTGCCACTTACCGCTTGGGGCGATCTCGTTTTAACGCTAGGGCTGTTTATTTTTTTGTTTTGGAAGCGAGCGCTAAGCCTGTTGGGGCGCATGTTTTTGCCGCTTGTGATCGGTTTGGCGATTATCAATACTACTCTTATACAGCCGGGCATGTTGGGGAGCTGGACACGCGACATGTATCAACCCCATGCCCAATTTGTGGCTTTGGTGCACTCGTATCCCACGCTGGTGGTATTGGTGGTAGTGGTTGCTTGGCAATATAGTTTACGGCGCTTTTGGTTCTTTTGTTTTATTATCGGGCTGTTTGAAATTATCTTCTATCTTCAGGCTTCGCCAGCTGAACGCGCCGCTTTGCCGCTCTTTGCTACAGCCTTTACGCTTCGTTTGGTCTCGTTACCCATTTTAGGTTATGTTGTGGCCGAGCTGGTGACACGCCAGCGCAAGCAGAGACGCGAGCTAGAGGAAGCCCATCAGCGCTTGATCCACTATACCGTGACCTTAGAGCAGCTTGCGGTCAGCCGTGAGCGCAACCGACTAGCGCGCGAGCTGCACGACACCTTGGCCCATTCGTTGAGCGCGGTGGCGGTGCAGTTGGAAGCGGTTCGCTCGTTGTGGGCGCGCGACCCTGAGAAGGCCCAGAGCTTGCTCGATAGCTCGTTGCTGGCGACCCGCAACGGTTTGAATGAGGCCCGGCGCGCCTTGCAATCGCTGCGGGCATCGCCGCTCGAAGATCTTGGCTTGGTCTTGGCTCTGCGGCGCTTGGCAGAGACTTGCGCCGAACGTGCAGGGCTTCAACTGCATGTGCAGCTTCCAGAGCGCGATTCTGAGTTGCCGCCTGATATTGAACAGTGCATCTATCGGGTGGCCCAAGAGGGCTTAGAGAATGTGATCCGCCACGCCGAAGCGCGCAATCTAAGGCTCTGTTTTGGGGTGACCGATGATCTGGCCCGTTTAACTATTCAGGATGATGGCTGTGGTTTTCAGCTCGATCGGGCTGCTAAACCGCAGCATTTTGGCTTGCAGGGCATGCGCGAACGCAGCCGCTTGGTCGGCGGTGAATTCGAGATCAGCACGCAACCGGGCCAAGGAACAAGACTAGAATTGACTGTAAGGATCGGCCATGCTACGCGTACTTATTTGTGATGATCAAGAAGTGGTCTGTGAAGGGCTGCGTTTTATCCTGAGCACGGTTGAAGAGATCGATGTAGTCGGCATTGCCTCTAACGGGGCCGAGGCTTTGGCGGCTATTCCGAATCTGAAGCCCGATCTGGTCTTGATGGATCTCAAGATGCCGGTGATGAATGGGGTGCAGGCTACGCGCCAGATCCGAGCGCTTTACCCGCAGGTGCGCGTGCTGGTGCTGACCACCTACGATGCCGATGAATGGGTCTTCGATGCGATTCGGGCCGGGGCGAGCGGTTACTTGCTCAAGGATTCGCCCCGCGAAGAGCTGATCGCGGCGATCAAAACGACCATGGAGGGCGGTACGGTGGTCGATCCGCAGGTGGCGGGCAAACTGTTTAGCTACGTTGCCCAGAAGTCGGAGGTTGGCTCGGCTACGAGCGCTCGGCTTGAGCAAGAGCAGGCCCAAGAGAAGCTTGCTGAGCTGAGCGAGCGCGAACGCGAGATTTTGCGTTTGCTGGCTCAGGGATTGCCAAACAACGAGATCGCGCGTACCTTACACCTCTCGGAGGGCACAGTGCGCAACTACCTCAGCACGATCTTCCTCAAACTCGATGTGACCGACCGCACTCAGGCGGCGATTCTGGCTCTGCGGCTTGGCTTAGATCACGCTTGATAGCAGATCTGCTTGATTGCATTGTATTTGGCCTTCGGCAGAGTAGAACTTTACTATTTCTTTCCTTGTTTCTCCTGCTTTATACAAAATCCGTTTGAATCGTTATCTGTTGGCACAGTCTTTCGGCACACAGTTACAACAGCGAGGTTACGGGCGAGCTGTTGGTAGCCGTAGGCGGACGCGCTGAGGACTTTTGTTGGGGAAGAGGCCAAGCCGCCAGAGTCTGGAGGCGCTCAAACGGATTTGGTATGATCAGCTTTATTGGCTGCGGGTGCTGTGTGGATGCAAACCCCCGATTTGTGGTATTGTTGGTTCGTTACAATACGAACGGTTGGAGGGTTGTAGAAAGGCGCTTTCAACCTGCGTTGACAAGCACAACACTGAACGGTATCATACCGAAGGTGTTTTGTAGCCGCTGAGAAAGCCTTAGATATAGCCAACAGCGCCTAGGAGTGTGTCATTGCGAAGCTGGAAGTTCTGGCTGGGCCTCGTGGTCAGCATCGTTTGTTTATACCTCGCTCTGCGTGGCCTTGATCTGGTCCATTTCTGGCAGACCTTACGCAGTGCTAACTACTGGTGGATCATCCCCGGCGTTGCCGTTTATTTTGTCGCTGTCTGGGCGCGTACTTGGCGCTGGCGTTCGATGCTAGCCCATATCAAAGATATCCCTACGTCACGTCTCTTCCCAATCGTTGTGATCGGTTATATGGGCAACAATGTCTACCCGGCGCGTGCTGGAGAGGTTTTGCGCTCGTATGTCTTGCGCCGCAAAGAGGGAGTTTCGATCAGCGCTTCGTTGGCGACGGTTGTGCTCGAGCGGCTTTTCGACGGCTTGGTGATGCTCTTATTTGTGTTTGCTACCCTGCCGTTTGCGCCGCTGCCCGACGCCTATCGAACGATTGTGATCGTGTTTAGTGTGCTCTTTTTGATCGCGCTGGTGGTCTTTTTAGCCTTGGCCGCTCGCCCTGCACGGGCCAAAGCTGTCTATACATGGTTTGTCGATCGTTTTGTGCCTGCTAAACTACGACCAAAGATCCACGATATTTTTGATCGTTTTATCGAGGGTCTGCAGTCCTTGCGCAGCCCGCGCGAGTTGCTTACGATTTTTATTACATCGACTCTGATTTGGCTGACCGAGACGGTCAAGTATTGGTTCGTGATGAAAGCCTTCCCCTTTGAGGTGGATTTCACAGTGCTGATGCTGATGACAGCCGTGGTCAATCTGGCTACAACCATTCCTTCTTCGCCTGGCTATGTGGGCACCTTCGATGCGCCTGGTATCGCTATATTGGGCAGTTTTGGTGTTGAAAAAGCGCTGGCAACTGGTTATACCTTGGTATTGCATGTGGCGCTCTGGCTGCCGATCACTCTGCTTGGCGCGTGGTATATGTGGCGCGAAAGCGTAACATGGCGCGATATCGATCACGCTGTTGAAGAGCGGCGCGATCAGGCCAAGGCGAACAGCGAATCGGAAACTGATGATGTTGCGACAGGAGTCACATCTTGAATATAGGTATTATTGGCGCGGGCATTGCTGGCCTTACGGCAGCCTATGAACTGGCCCATGCTGGCCATAAGGTTACGGTCTATGAAGCGGCTCCGATCGCCGGTGGTTTGGCATCGGGCTTTCGCGGCGAGTCTTCATGGGACTGGCCGCTCGAACGCTTCTACCATCACTTCTTCCAAACCGACAAAGCGCTGCTTTCGCTCGCCAATACGATCGGTTTTGGCGATAAAACCTTCTTCCGCAGCCCGGTGACGGCCCATATGGCGAATGGTCGTCTCAGCCCCTTCGATACGCCGCTCAACATGCTGCTCTTCCCCGATCTGCCGATTATTTCGCGCTTGCGTTTTGGCTTTGCGGGCGCTTACTTGAAGTATGTCACCAACGATTGGCGCAAACTCGAGCAGACCACCGCAGTTGAGTGGGCGCGTCGCTGGATGGGCCAGCAGGCTTACGATGTGATCTGGAAGCCCATGCTCGAGGGCAAGTTTGGCGCTTATGCCTCCGAAGTCAATATGGCGTGGCTTTGGGCGCGCGTCAAAGCTCGTTCGTTTAAGCTGGGCTACTTCGAGGGCGGTTTCCAAGCCTTCGTCGATGCGCTGCTGAACACCATCAAGCGTATGGGCGTCGATGTGCGTTTGGCGACGCCGGTCGAGGCGCTGGAACGCAGCGAGAAGGTCTGGAAGCTGAGCGCGGGTGGCTGCCAGAGCGAGTATGATCGTGTGGTTGTGACGGGCGCGCCGCGTTTGTTGAGCAAGTTAGCGCCTGATCTGCCCAAAGACTATCTGGGCCAACTCTCTGAGCTAAAGTCGCTGGGCGCGGTGGTGCTGGTCTTGGCGCTTAAGCAGAAGCTGACCGACTACTACTGGATTCAGGGCATGCAGAAGCCTGAATACCCCTTCTTGGCTTTGGTCGAGCACACCAATTTTATCGATGCCAAGCACTATGGCGGCGATCACTTGGTCTATTGTGGCGATTATCTGCCCGCCGACCACGAATACTTCCGCATGACCCAAGATCAGCTGATCGAGCGCTTCTTGCCTGCCATCTCGCGCTTTAACCCCAACTTTAAGCCCGATTGGATCAAAGGCGCTTGGCTGCAGCGCGAACCCTACGCCCAGCCGGTTGTGACTCGCAACCATAGCAAGCGCATTCCTCCTCTAGCGACTCCGCTCGAAGGGCTGTATTGGGCCAGTATGAGCCAGGTCTATCCTTGGGATCGCGGCACCAACTTCGCGGTCGAGTTGGGCCAAGATGTGGCTCGCGAGGTCTTGAAGCGACCCGTATAAGTTCGATTTTTGAAGAGCTTCTCGTCGGAACAAGCCGAACGAGAAGCTCTTTTGCTTTTTATTTGGCCTCCGACAGAGTAGAACTTGACTATTCTTTCCACCGCTTTTTGTCGTTTCACGTTGCGAGCATGCAGGCTGTGCGTAGCCTGCAGGTCGCAGCGCAAGCTGCGAGGCGATAGCCCAGTTGGGCGGGCAGGATGCTGGTAGCCGTAGGCGGACGCGGTGAGGGATGAATGGAAGGTCGCGACCTCGCTGCCAAAGCGCTGAGCGCATTGAGAGGATGAGGAAGAGCGCGCTGGGGCATGAAAGCTGCAACGATCGAGTGAAAAATTTCGTATTGTTAGCAGAGAATGGTAACGCATGGCTATAGAGCGTTGAAAGGATAAGGGGAATGTCGTTAGTTTTGTTATGTGGCTTGGTGTTTGGCTTGCTGGCCTTGGTTGGCATTGGCTGGGGTATTTTCCTCTTGCTGGTGCAGTTGGGGGTGATCGTCAAAGAGGCCCAGAAACCTCAGCACGTCGATACCTTCGATTATTCGCTTTCGCAAGGGCGTGAAGTTGATATTCGCCATCAAGACGATAATCCGATCTACATTACGCAAGAGAATCAGGCTAACGAAAAGCCCAAGAACGATTGGGAGCTGTAAAGCGCTTGAGTATGCCGATCTGGTTTTGTTGTAAGCCTGTAAACAGAGAAAGCCAAGCGTGGTAGAATAGGCCACCCCTTACAATTGCGACCCGTTTTGGGGCGATTCCGATTGAGGAAAGGCTTTTTCAATGACGAAACAACGATGTCTCATGATCGGTGTTGGCGGTATGGCCCGCCATTGGATCCATAATGTGTGGCGTACTTTCAGCGACCGTATGGAATTCGCGGGTTTGGTTGATATCAATCAGGCAGCGTTGTATGAGACTGCCGATACGCTCGGTGTCTCGCGCACTCACTGCTTTACCAATATGGCCGAGGCCTTCGAGAAGGTTGACGCCGATTTCTGTTGTATTGTAACGCCTCCTCAGTTCCACGCCGATGCAGTCAAGCTGGCCTGCGCTCGCGGTATGGACATTCTGTCCGAAAAGCCGATTTCCGATACGTGGGAAGGCTGTGTTGAGATCTATCAGGCCGTGCAAAAAGCCGGCGTGAAGATGTTGGTGACTCAGAACTATCGCTATACGCCCCGTATTTTGACCCTCAAGAAGGCGGTTCAGTCGCTGGGCGCGATCAACTATGCGGTTTGTCGTTATGCCGCCGACTATCGCAAGCCCTTGGCATGGGGCGCGGCCTTCCGCCACGAGATGCGCCACTCGCTGATGGTCGAGGCTAGCGTGCACCACTTCGACCAACTGCGCAACCTGACCGGCGGCGACTGTCTGACGCTTTCGGGCTACGAATGGCACCCGGGCCAGATTCGTGGCGACGATGCCAAATATGCGGGCAGCAACTCGTTTAAGGGCGAGACCAACGGTATGTTTGTGATGCAGTTCAACACGGGCAGCGTTGGCAGCTACGAGGGCAACAACCTCGCGACCGGCAAGCAGAATAGCTGGCATAGCGAATACTACCGTATTGAGTGCGAGGGCGGCACGGTCGTGCTCGATGCCGATCACGTGGTACGTATCGAAGAGCGCACCAGCCAGGGCACTCTGAGCGTGCGCGAGGTTCCGACCGAGCGGCCGCAGTACGAAGGCCACTACGCCATGGGCGCCCAGATGCTCGATTGGCTGGAGGGCGGCGAGGCTCCCGCGACCGTGGTCTCCGACAACATCAAGTCGAACGCCATGTTGTTCGCCGCGATCGAAGCTGCCGCGACCAACTCGGTCGTTAATGTTCAGGCGATGGTTGAGGCGGCTACCAAAGCCTAGCTCTGTTTGATCTGCGGGCGGCTTCTCGGCTTGAGGAGCCGCCCCTCGTATTTCTGGGCCCCACGCTTTTTTCTGTTGGCGTCGAGATCTCTAGCTACCATTCAGTCCTCACCGCGTCCGCCTACGGCTACCAACATCGCAAATCCGTCTAAAGACTGCTACGCTTGCTATCTAAGAAAGCGATGCATTCACTGCAGCCCGCCGGGCCCAAACGCTGGAGTTCGATGCTAAACAGCGCCTGCTTTGCGTATTGGCAGAGCGTCATACCAAATCCGGCTGAACAGTTTGAGTTTTGGCCTTTGGCAGAGCGGAACTTGATCTTTCCTCGCTTTTTCCTTTATACGTATTACGAAAGGCATAACTCTTTAAGAGAATTTGCTAGCACACTCGTAGCAGAAGAGTGGCACAAGCGAGGAAGAAGCCTAAAGAATGTGGCATAAGTGGATCTAGCGAGAGGAAGAACGATGCTTACTCCTCCTAGCGACCTTGATCTGGCGGCCTTAGAGGCATTGTTGGCCAGTGACTACGGGCTGACTGTGCGCCAACTGCACTTTCTACCTCTGGGAGCCGATCTGAATACGGCGGTCTATCGGCTCGACGTGCGCGAGGGCGGGCCGTTTTTTCTCAAGCTGCGGCGCGGCGAGCTAGCCAAAGCCAGCGTCGAGCTGCCTTTTGTGCTGGCCCAGCAGGGTTTGCGCCATGTGATCGCACCCATCCCCAACCGCGCGGGCGCTCTGCAGACGCCGCTGGCTCATTTTCACGCTATTCTCTTCCCCTTTGTGGAGGGTCACGACGCTTGGAACTACAGCCTTAGCCGAGAGCAGTGGCGCGATTTCGGGCGCAGTTTGCGCTTTCTGCACCAGTGTGAGCTGCCCGAGGCGCTCTGGCGGGCCATACCACGCGAGCGCTACGACCCGATCTGGCGCGGTGTGTTGCGCCGTTATCTCGATGATGCGACCCTGCTGGGCCGGACCGATCCGGCGGCGCGAGCCTATGCCGAGCTGCTGAATGAACGCTGTGCCGTTTTGAGCGATCTACTCGAGCGCAGCGCAGCGCTTGCGGCTTGGGCCAAGCGACAGAGCTTTGAGCTGCGCCCCTGTCACGCTGATATCCACGCTGGCAATCTGCTGATCGATGGGGAAGAGAAGCTCTATCTGGTCGATTGGGACACCTTGATCGCTGCGCCGATCGAGCGCGATCTGATGTTTATCGGGGCCGGAATCGGTGCGATCTGGAATACGCCGCGCGAGAGCGAGCAGTTTTTCGCGGGCTATGGCGCGGTCGTCATTGTGCCCGAATTGATGCGCTACTATCGCTTCGAGCGAATTGTGGAAGATTTTGCTGTGACCTGCCAAGCCCTGTTCGAAAGCGATCAGGACGGCGAAGATCGCATGCTGATGGTGCAGCAGCTAGCAGAGCAGTTCGGCAGCGGCAGCGTGATCGAGATGGCCTATGCCAGCTAGTGGCCGATAAACCACGAGAGCAGTTGGTTCCACCAGCGCGGCGCGCTGATCGGGATTTCGAAGGTAACCGGGAAGGAGAGCGCGATCCCGCGCACTTCGATGGGAATCTCGTGTCGGCCCACTTCCAGATTGCGGGGCGGCTGGAGCGTAACTAGTTGGCTGATGCGCTCGCCCGCTTCGAGATGGATCACTTCCTCGAGCACCTTGGCCCACGAGCAGTGGCTCACCGTTTTGATCTTAGCGCTGTGGGCACCGATATTTTCGATAGAGATGTAGGTCTGGGCGATCTGTCCGGCGCTCAGTATCTGGCCCTCCCACGAGGCGGGGGTGATGCGCAAACGCGGGAAGACCCAAGGGTCGCGCTCGTGCAGCAGGCTGCTGAGAAAGAGCCGTCGCTGTAGCAGCGATGGCTCACCTGTGAGCTGCATGCTGCGAATGGCGTCGCCAAAGACGCGCAGCCCTTGGCTATCGAGCCAGCGTTCGAGCACGCCGTTGAGCAGCAGTTTGTCGAGCTGAGGTAGCAGATCGGGCTGTTGAATATCGATCTGCTGGAGCGTTTCGACGACCTGCGAGCCGAGCGGCAGACCGACTTTGACCTCACCGCTCCAAGGGATGTCCGTCATGTAAGCGCCGCAGCGCAGAGTCAGCTTGCCGCTGTGTTTGCCCGCTTTGCCCGCTCCGACTACTTCGATCTCGACGCTGGCTCCGGGCAGCAGTGTGCCGTCGAGCTGCTTGTGGGTTTTGCCATCGACGAGAAAGCGCAGTTCGACGCTGCGACTGCTGCTGGCTTCTAGCTCCCAGCGCAGCGGCGTAAGGGCGGTGTTGCGCAGGGTTAGGCGTTTGCTTTTCAGCCAGGTCTTCCAGCGCCGCAGCGGCATATCGCCCATATCTAGCTCGCTAGGCCAGTAGGCGATGTTGGGCGCTCCTTCGGCTGGCGCAAGAATCTCGAGTAGTTTGTTGGCTTTGAGGCGCTTGGTGTTGCGTTTGAGGGCTGCGCGCCATTCGTGCAAGAGCTTGCCGATCTGCAGATCAGGGTGGCTGGCAAACCACTGCTCAAGCGCGCCGCTGGCGATGGCAGCTTCTAACAAAAGGGTGTGGTTACTGACGGCCTTGACCAGATCTTGAACGGTGTCGATCCGAAAGATCGAGGCCAACAGCAGTGGGCGAGCTGGCAAGGGCGCGCCCAAGGCGCTGCGCAGGGTCGCCGCCGTGGGTGGGCGTTTCTCTTGTTCCAATTCGAGCGCCCAGCGTAAAGGTGCCGCATAGCTGCGGGCGTAGTGCACCAGCGCATCGAAATCGAATTGCAGCGGCGCGCTGGTAGGATCGATACCGGTCAAAAGCTCATAGCAGGTAACAGCCAAGCTAAAGAGATCGCTGCGTTCGTCGCCACCCCAAGCGCCGAGCTGTTCGGGCGCAGCATAGCCGGGTGTGCCGTGGCGCGGACGCGCTACTTTGGGCGGCTTTTTGGTCAGGGTTTGGGCCGCTCCGAGGTCGATCAGGCAGAGCTGGCCGTTGGGGCGCAGCACAATATTGCGCGGCTTGATATCGCCACAGATTACGGGCGGCTTTTGAGTATGCAGGTAGGTCAGCAGATCGCAAAGCTGAATGGCCCAGCTCAGCACCAGTTGGGGATCGCAGGGTTTGCCGCGCGCGACTTCGGCCAAGGTGCGGCCTTGCACCAGTTCGCGGGCGATAAAGGCGCTATCTTCGGTTTGACGGACCTGAACCGTGTAGGGCAGCGCTTGATGGCGCAGGCGTTGCAGCAGGCGTCCTTCCCAAGCCAAGGCCGTGATCGCCGCGTTGAGATCCTCGCCTCGCAGATCGCTGCGCACCATTTTAAGCGCCACAATGTTGTTTGTGCGCTTGTCGATCGCGCGATAGACGCAGGCTTGCCCGCCCCAGCCGACCAGCGCTTCGATCTCGTAGCGTTCGTCGATCACACTGCCGGGTGCGGCGCTGCCCGCCGGAGGGCTCATTCTGCTAGTGGATTGTGCTGTGCTCACGGTTGTCCATTTGGCTTAGCTGCTTGAGATAGTCCAAACAGCGCGCGAGCAACTGCTCGCGATCGGCGGCCGTATCAAGGGTGAGTTTGGGGCCGTTGATCGGCTCGAATTCGGCTTTGACGCGTTGATACAAGCTGAAATCGCGATTGGCTGCCAGATGTCGCCCCGCGCTTTGGTCGGCCTCAAGGCGTGCTCGGGCGATCTCATCGCTGCAGGTACACTCGATAATCGCCAGCTTGGCAGTGTGCTGTTGGGCGAACTCGCGCACGGCTTCGATCTGGTAGCTGCGCGAAAAGGTGCGACCATCAAGTATTAACGGGACTGTAATGCCATTCTTGAGCAGAAATTCGGCGCTCTCTAGCATCACGCTTTGGCAAAAGTCGTCTTGCTGGCGGCTGTAGCTGATCTGATTTGGCCCAAACAGCGCCGCGCGGATACGATCTTTGTTTAAGATATGACCTCCGGTGGCCTGCGCTAGCGCTTCAGCGAGCGTGCTTTTGCCTGTGCCCGGCAGCCCTGCAAAGAGCACGATCATGGCAGGTGCGCTCCGTCAAGTGGACTGTGGGGCGAAGCTGGTTGGCGCAGAACGGCGCTGGCCTGTCCGCACGGGTTCAGATCGGTCAAGGGCAGAAGAGCTAGCATATGATCAGAACGCTGCAGGTAGACTGTTGCGCTCTGAGTGTTAGGTAGCAAGTATGTGTGTAGCCATACTGCGATTTCGTTGCTCTGCATAGCTCTGCTCCTCGGTAATAGAGAGCGATACATGGTATTATACGTGTGCAGATTTCTAGCGGCAAATCGAAATCACTTTTCGCGGATAGGAGCGGACAATGCGTCTTGTCACTGTAGCTCTTGAGGAAGCGGTTGGTCATATTTTGCGTCACAACATCAGCGACGATCATGGGCGCAAAGCCTTCGCCAAAGGGCGGCTGATCAAAGCTGATGATTTGCCCCGTTTGCGCGATCTGGGTTATAGCAGTCTTCGGGTTGCGATTTTAGAAGACGGCGATATTCACGAAAACGAAGCGGCTCAGCGTTTGGCCGCTGCTATCAGTGGCCCGGGCGTGGCCTCTACACCCGCCCATGCAGCTCGCTCCAATCTGCAGGCGCTCTATCCTGGGCCACTCGCCATCGATATCGAGCGACTCTACGCCATCAACAACCTCGACGGCTTGACGGTTGCCACCCTGCGCGACCATAGCTGCGTTCAAGAGCGCCAGATCTTAGCCACTATCAAGGTTATTCCCTTTGCAGTGCCCAAGAGCTTGCTCGAAGAGGCCGAAAAGATCGCCAGCAGCGGCCCGCCGATCATTCAAGTACAGCCCTTGACGGTGCTCGAAGTTGGCGTGCTTTTAGTTGCTTCGGCCCGTGCGCGCCAGCGAATCGAAAGCGTGGTCTTCCCTGCTATCGAACAGCGCGTCGCCGCGCTACAAGCCGCCGTGGTTCAGACCCACGTGGTTGCGCCCGACGAACAGGCCATCGCAGACGCCCTCAACGAGCTGCGCCACGCTGGGGTCGGCCTGATCATTGTGGCGGGCGAAACGTCGATTATGGATCAAGACGATGTCACACCCCAAGCTATCCGCTTGGCGGGCGGCAGAATCGAACACTACGGCGCTCCGGTCGAACCGGGCAATCTGCTGCTGCTGGCCTATTTCGATCAGCCCGGGCTCGAACCGCTGCCGATTCTCGGAGCGCCGGGCTGTGTGCGCTCGCGCGATACCAACATCGTTGATCTGTTGTTGCCGCGCTTGCTGGCTGGCGAACTGATCCGACGCGCCGATATCGTCTCCTTGGGGCACGGTGGCTTGCTTTAGGGCAGCGCTACCCGCTTATCGCTCAAGATCCAGTCGCTATAGAACGCTTCAAGATCGCAGCCGCAGGTCTGTTGTGCCACCGCCAAAAAGCCTTCGCCCGTTGCGGTGCCGTAGCGATAGGTGGCGAAATAGTTTTGTAGCACAGTGAAGAAGAGATCGTCGCCCAAGCGATTGCGCAGCGCTTGGAAAAAGAGTGCCGCTTTGTGATAGACCAACACCACATAGTTGCCGCTCATCTCGCTGGGAGGCCGCGCCACCACACCGTCGCGCCCGGCCGTACGCGCCCGTTGTAGCGATTGGCGGAAACCCGCTAGCGACGCTCGAGCCTGATCGTAGTCGCCGATCCCCTCGTAGTAGACGATCTCGGAATAGCTAGTGAGCCCTTCGTCGAGCCATGGATCGGCTTGGGCATCGTTGCCGACCAAGCTATACCACCACTGATGAGCGACTTCGTGGGCGACTGTAGTCTCAAGGCCACGCCCGCTCTGGCGGTAGAGCCGCTGCTCGATTAACACGATGCCCGGATACTCGACCCCTGCGAAGCTGGTGAGCGGGCTTTGAATGATATCGAGCTCGGCCAGCGGATATTTGCCGAAACGTGCGTTGAAGATCCGCAGGGCATCGCTCGCCACCCTCAACGCTTCTGCGCCCGCAGCCTCTTCTCCCTTGTAGTAGAACGAGCGTACCCGAGTGCCCTCTACAATCGCGCTCACATCTTCCAGCCCCTTCAAGGCGGTCAGCAGAAATTCGCGTTGCGGGCCGCTGACAAAACGTTCGTTGTGGCTGCCCTCATCGACGGGGTAGCCTTCAATGCGCGCTCCTGTGCTGACCAGCACCCAATCGTCGGGCGTGCGCACCGTCACATCGTAGAGCGCCGTGTCTGATACCACAAAATCGCCTCGGCTGCTGACCGCGCGGGTATCCCAGCCATCGGCTCCATAACGCGCCAGAATCGGGTAGAAGGTCGCCAGATTCCAGACCCCGTTCTCTTGGTTATAGGCGCCATAGGCGTTGCGGCTGCTGTTTTTAGGGCTGCGTCCGCTGAATTGCATGCTCACCGTGCGAGTTTCGCCAACCTCCATCGCCTCTTGCAAAGGCAGGCGCAGCAGCAGATTGCCGCGTTGGCCTTCCGTCGGCGCTACCTCGCCGTTAATGCGCACATCATCGACGCGTAACAGGCCGCGATAGTCAGCATGGTTGGGGTAGAGGTGGAAGTAGATCTCGTCCCAAGCCATAGCACTGCGATTGGTCACGCTGATCTGCAGAGAGCCTTGGAAGCTGGCATCGCTCGGATTTAACTCGACATACATCGTATAGCGATCCCAGTTTGCCTGCTGATAGAGATCGGAAACATGGTCGATCAGCATAGCGGTCGCTTGCGGATCGTTATTGGGATTATAGCTTGGAGTCTCTGTTGGGGTCGCTACAGCGGTAGCGCTTGCTTCGATGGTGGGGCTAGCGCTTGGCTCTTCACGGGGCGCCTCCTCGCTGCTTGGGCTAGCCTCGGGAAGCGTTTCGCTGGTCGGGTTGGCCTCGGGCGGCGCGATGGGGGACTCTTCGGCTGCGACGACCGCCACTGTCGGCCGTAGATCGGGAATGCTTACAACTGCGGTCGGCCTTGCGCCAAAGAGGCTGGTGCAGGCGACCGAGAAGATCATCATCAGTGATAGAAAAGCCAAACGCATAGCTACAGTCCATTCATTTTTATACATAGGCGTTTCTGCGCTATTATTATAGCTACTGAGACCTAACCCAAACGCGAAACGATGTTGAGCGATGATAACAACAACTGATTTACGCTCTATTCCGCTTTTTGCGGATCTAGATACATCTGCCCTTGATGATATAGCCCGACGCGTGCGTCCCTGTACCTTCCGTCCCGGACGCATGATTATTTTGGAAGGCGAGCAGCCGCCCGGCCTCTTCATCGTCTTGCATGGGAGAGTACGTCTATCGTGTACTGCACCAGATGGACGTGAACAGGTCTTGGATATGATCGGACCTGGCGAGAACTTCGACGCCGTGCCGATTTTCGATGGCCGTCCCAACCCCGCTACAGCCCGTGCTATGAGCACAGTCGAATGCCTGCTGCTTCCTCGTCTCGATTTCCTCGAATTGATCCGCCTTCATCCAGACCTCGCTCTGGCTGCTTTGCGCGAAATGGCCGATCAGTTGCGCGTGTTGGTGAGCTTAGTTGAAGATCTGGCCTTTCGTTCGGTGCGCGAGCGGCTCGCTCGTTATCTGCTGATCGAAGCGGCGGAAGGTGCGGCTGAGTTGACACAGCAAGAGCTGGCTGAACGTGCTGGAACAGTGCGCGAAATCGCTGGGCGGGCCTTGCGTCGCATGGCTGAAGAAAAACTGGTGCGGCTCGAACGCGGCCGAGTGATCGTGCTTGATCCGGCTGGTTTGGCGCGCGTCGTCAACGAATAAACAGGCTTATAGCTATTGTTACCTAAGTTGCCCGATCGCTGCAAGGGCATTTTGTTTTTTGCAGCGGCGAGCTCTTTCCCTTCCATTCGTTGCTTGGCGCGTCCGCCTACGGCTATCAACCTCCCACCCAACAAACGAGGCTGCTAGCTGTGTGCGCCGAAAGCCTCCCCCCAAGCCGATGATTCAAACGGATTTCGAATCACAACAATAATAGTCGAATTCCACTCTGCCGAAGGCCAAATTGAAAGCGATCAATCGAATTTGCTATCACGCAACTTTTCCCGTCTTGCGAGGGGCAGCTTTTTAAGTGGGTATCGCAGCGCTCCCTTCTCCCGCATCTATGCATTACCCAAAAGTCGTGTCGGCAGCAACAGGCGATCGTTCGCATACCATCGCGGGAGTATCCTTGAGAGCACAGAACGCAGAGAGCTTGTATGCGATTTCGCTACGCGAAATCGCATACAACATCACCATTCACCCCCTCTCCCGCACTGCGGGAGAGGGGGCCGGGGGGTGAGGGCAGCTAGCCCATTTTGTAGCCGAAGGCGGACGCGCTAGGGCTCTTTTTTGAGGGTTGGGGACCTTTCCGCCAGTGTTATGGAGCGAGCAATCGTGGTGGAGCTCCACTGCTCGCTGCGATGTGGACGCGCTGGAAGCAAGAAGAAGGTTTAGTTGAGATATATACTAATGAAATTACTTAGTATTTACTAAGTTGGAATTGCTACTTTAGTCGCATACGAGCGTTTCGACTTATGGTATAGTAGTGCGTATCCGAAACGTGTCGGAATCGAGACTATGTAAGGTAAGGAGCTAGAGGCCAATGCCGTACGTTATCACTGAAGCTTGTATTGGAACCAAAGACGCCTCGTGTGTCGCCGTTTGTCCGGTCGACTGCATCTACGAAGGCGAGGATCAATACTATATCAACCCCGATGAGTGCATCGACTGTGGCGCTTGCGAGCCAGAATGCCCAGTCGCGGCTATTTTTGCTGACGATGCCGTGCCCGAGCAGTGGATCTCGTACATCGAGAAGAACAAGAACTTCTTCTAAAAACACGCTCGAGCTGGTCTCAGCTCCCTTTCAAAGACGAAAGGTGGATGATGAATCCCACTTTCGTCTTTTGTGTTTAAGTCGGCTGAAGCCTATCGGCTTACTCTTGGCTCGTTTGTTGCGCGCTGAGAGCATGCTGGTAGGCTTCAATTGTATCGAGATCGTTGATCACCGCGGGGTCATCGCTCTCGTACCAGAGAATGCGCTCGGGGTAGCGCTGCAATACGCTGCGTGCGCCTTGATCGCCGCGCAGAGCGCGTAGCTCGTCGAACAGCGTGTAATCAAAGATCACCGGATTGCCGCGTTGGCCTTGGTAGCGCGGAATCAGGGCGAGCGGCTTACTTTCGTCTTCGCGATGCTTGAGCCAATAGGTGCGCATGCGGTTGATCAGCTTTTTGTTGATAAAGGGCTGATCGCACAGCAGCACCATCACGGCTTCTGGGCGCTTCAGATTGGCTAAACCGGCCAGCAGCGAAGTGGCCTGTCCCTCAGCGAACTGCTCGTTCTCTACGATCGTAAGCTTTAAGCCTTCGAGCGCGGCCTTAACTCGATCAGCCTCTGCACCCACCACCACCACCAACGAAGAGAGATCCGAGGCCAGCGCCTCTTGGGCCACGTGGCGCACCAGTGGCAGCCCGTGCCAGTCAAGCAGTTGTTTGGCTTGGCCCATGCGCGAAGAGCTGCCAGCGGCCAAAAGCAGACCTGGAATACGCGGTAGTGCTTTCATGCTTTTATGCCTTTGCAACAAGAAAATAACAATCGCCCCTTGAGTATACACCTCAAGGGGCGAGATCGTCTCTGTGGATTCAGTTTAGAGTCGGGTTGTTTCGCCGGTCGCCGGGGGCTGCGACTCATCGTCGACCGGAACGTTTTGGCTGCCCGCTTCGCTCGGAGTGCTGTTGGCAGCCTGAGCCGAACGCTCTTCGAGTTTGGTAACCAGCGCCGAGAGGCGTTCGTTCAACTGACCGAGGCCCGAGATCAAGGTCTCTTGAAAGTCTTTAAATGCTTGGCTCTGTTGGGCTTGGCTGACGGCTTGCTGACCGCGATCTGCCAACTCTTGTACCTTGGGATTCTCTTGCAGTTGTTTTAGACCCGCTTGAACCTGCTTGCCGATCTCTTGAAAACCGAGCACAAGGTTCTCTTTGAGGGCCTTGGCCTGCTCGCTCTCGATAACGGTGCGGAAGGTCTGCTCTAACTGCAGGCCCAGTTCGCGTAGCTCATTGGCCAGATCTTTTTGCGACTGCGACGAAGAGGTATTCGAACTGTTCTGCTCTCCCGAAGTATTCTCACTCATGACACAGGCTCCTTCGTCTATTTGCATACCTCAGCACAGCGCCTTGGTATTTTTATTCCTGTGGACTAGACGATGGCGTAAGAGAGATTGTTGCATCAAAACGAGCAAGAATTACACCAACGCTCCTCAGCCTTATTGGCGACGGCGAATGGCGTACCAGCAGGCCACCAGCATAGCAACCAAGCCTCCGAGCAGCGCGGGTTGGTCCCAGCGGCGCTTCAGCAAGCCTTGACGTAGCCGGTAGCTCGAGATCGTTTGTAGAAGCTCTTTCAGATCGTTCCAGCTTACTGGGCGTTCGGCCACGCGAATAGCAGGATCGTAGCTGACCGCAACTTCGTGTACGTGTAGCCCTTGCAGTTCGGCTTTGGCTACGATCTCGATATCGATCAGGCTGCCGCTCGTTTGCAGATCGAGCGAACGCAAGGCGCTGCTTTTAAAGAGCTTGAAGCCGCATTCGGGATCGCGAAGCGAGACCGCGCAGAGCCAAGCTCCCACACGGCGCAACAGTTCGTTGCGCGAAGGGTTGGCAGCTTTGGGTTTAGGCCAACGGTAGCCCAGCACAAGCTCCGACTGTTCGATAAAGGGCAAAGCGCGCGCGATATCGCTGAGGCTGATTTGGCGATTGGCATCGACGACCAAGATCGTGTCGCCACGCGCTGCTGCAAAGGCGTAACGCAGAGCGTTGCCATAGCCCAGCTGGCGCGGCTTTACAACCACAACCGGGTCGTGCTGAACCGCCAATCGAGCGGCGAGCTGCATGGGCTGTTCGTTACTGCTGCTATCAACAATAATAATTTCGAAGTCCTGAACGTGGTGGGGTAGAATGGCAAGAGCCTCTTGAACCAAGAGCGAAAGGCTCATTTCATCATTCTGCGCTGGAATAATCAGCGAGAGTATGATGCTGTTCAACATAAACCTCCCTTAGGTAGTACTGTTGTAGTATAACACTCTTCGTTGGCTCTGAGAATAGTTAATAGCCACGTCAAAATCTCCTCAAATCGCGCTTTAGAGCATCAGAATAGGCAGCTTTTCTTGCTGAGCGGAACGCTTTTTTGCTGCCTTCAAAGATCGGGTTGACAGCCAACTGGAAGCAAACTACAATCAAACTACTTATGGAGGAAACATACAGTGTCACCAACAACTGCACCACGCTATGACCGTATTGTGCCGCTGATAGTGATCGTTTTGTTGGGCCTTGCGGTTATCTTTTTGATCGATACAAACCCATATATTCTGCGTGCTCGTTTGGGTGGCGACCTGCCAACCATTACCCTGTCGTGGATTTTGATCGCTTCGTTGGTCGTGATTGTGAGCGTTGGCGCTGACCTTCTGGCGCGCGCCCACCCTCAGATGCAAATGCGCACACTGCCCACGATCAACCTAGGTTTCGCCTCGTTCGAGATCGCGCCCAACTTTTGGGTGCTGCCTTCGTTCAGCGTTATCAGCTCGTTCGCTTTCTTCCGCCTCTTTAGCGGTACCTTACAAGGCGGCGCCTTCGCGATCGCTTTAGTAGCCGCTGGCGGCCTGCTTTTTACGATTCTGATCGCCCAGCACTATGCGCTCGATCGTAACCAGACCCTCAGCCAACAAGCCCGTTTGGTCTTGCAGATCATCGCCTATCTCTTAGTCTTCGGCTGTTTTAGTGCGATCTACAACGCCCGTTTTCGTACCCTCTACTCGGCTTCGCTGATCGGCTCGGTCAGCGCCTTGATCGCCTATGCGCTGTTGTCGTGGACTCGTATACGCAATCCGGCCCTGCTGAGCTTGCTAGTTGGTGTGATGCTGGGCGAAGTCACTTGGGCGCTCAACTATTGGGCCTCGCCCTTTCTGTTGGGTGGCGCGCTTATGCTGGTGATCTTTTATGTTGCAACAAGCCTCTTGCAGCACAAAGCTGAAGGCCCGCTTGAGCGCCGACTACTGATCGAATACGGTTTTCTGGGGAGTATCTTATTAGCGGTTGTCGTCTGGGCAACCTTCCGCAACTAGGACGTAGGCTCCACCTACGTCCTTCTTTTTGCACTTTTTTTGCTTGCCATCATTGTGCTACAATGCCTAGTGAAGATGACAAAAAAGAAATCTTTGTCAAATTGCTCCGAATTTTGAAAGAGTTTTTTCGCCAAGGTGGACTAACTGATGCGTAAATTGTCCATTGTGCCGAATCTAATAATCGCCTCCTGAAGCGCTAAAATGCCTCTGCTTTTTCCTCGATTATACCAATGGTACTAGGAAGTACATCCCCCTAACTACCCACAGAATGGCACACAGTACTAGTAGTAAATAGTTCTTGAACCTCGCACTAGCGTGTGCTATGATGCAATCACTTTGCATAATGTGATTGGCGACCTCGAAACTAGAAAGACGGTGAGATGCTGAATACAACGCTCAACTCGCCTCCCACGCAGACTCGCGATAAGCTGTACCTCACCCTCGATCGCACGAACAAATCAGCACCCTTTGACTCCCCCTCCCTTAAAGAAGCGCCGTATTCAAATCATAACGACGACTCGTACCCCATCACAGACGATATGGTCTATAGCGATATCGGCTTGATGGACGAGACTGACGATTCTGATTTTGAATTGCTTCCTCATGGAATCGAGTCCGATGACCCTGTTCGTATGTATTTGCGGGAGATCGGCCGCGTCAGCCTGTTGACCCATGCTGAAGAGATGCAGCTGGCCCAGCAAGTGGAACAGGGTGATTTATGTGCTGAGCGTTTGCGATCGGGCGACTATTCAGATGAGGAGCTTTGTGAGCTTCAGCGTTTAGCTGCGGAAGGCGATGCCGCACGACAACGGCTGATTCAAGCTAACCTCCGTTTGGTTGTAAGCATTGCGAAAAAGTATCTTGGGCGCGGTTTATCTTTCCTTGATCTTATTCAAGAAGGTAATATCGGTTTAATGCGCGCCACAGAAAAATTCGATTATCGTAAAGGCTTTAAGTTTTCGACCTATGCAACTTGGTGGGTGCGCCAGGCCATTATTCGCAGTATTTCAGATCATGGTCGCACCATTCGCCTGCCCGTTCATGTTGGCGAAACGATCAATCGTGTACGCCGAACCGCTCATCAGCTCCAGCAAGTGATGGGGCGCGATGCTACCCCCGACGAGATCGGCGCGGCGCTGGGTATCAGCAGCGACAAAGTGCGACGTGTTATCGATGCTGCTCGCCAAACGGTATCGCTTGAGATGCCGGTTGGGAACGACGGCGATGCGGTATTGGGCGATTTTATTGAAGACAATACCAGTACGGCTCCCATCGATTGTGCTAACCAGCAGATCATTCGCGAACAGATCGATCTTGTGCTGCAGAAGTTGCCGGAACGCGAGCGTAAAATCATTCAGTTGCGTTATGGCCTCGATGATGGACGCTATCGCACATTGGAAGAAGTTGGACGCGAATTCGGTATTACACGCGAACGCATTCGTCAGATCGAAGCGAAGGTGTTGCGTAAATTGCGTCATCCTCACTTTGGCAGTAACTTGCGCGGCTATTTGGAATAAAACAGCTATGATGATTGCAATAAACATGGCTCGAACCGTTCGGTTCGAGCCATGTTTTATTTCCCGAAGAAATGTTATATCAAATCCACTAGCTTGCTTGCTGTTTGGCCTTCGGCAGAGCGGAACGTGACCATTGTTGTTGTGTGAGATTTCGCGCGGTAGCGCGAAATCTCACACAACCTTTTTCTTGGCTTTTCGTTTTTCTGAGCTAAGAGAATGCACGTTTGTAAACGGATTTGGTATTAGTCGTTGAGCTTCTGACGAGCTTTGCCCTTGGCTTCGTCAATTTTGCCTTCGGCCTCCAACTGTTCGTTATCGATCAGGTCACCGACTGCACCCTTAACTTTGCCGCCGATCTCTTCTAGTTTGCCCTTCCCACGCTCTGCGGCTTTGGCTCCTTCAACACGGGCCTTTCCAACGACCTGCTCGGCGCGACCTTTGTTCGCGAGCTCTTCGTTGTTGATCAGTTCGCCGACACCCTCTTTGATTTTCCCCTTCAGGTTCTGAGCAGTGCCCTTGATTTTCTCGCCGTCGTTGTTTGGCATAGGAAGACTCCTTTGTTCCATGCTTGACGATTATGGTGCAAACCATACGCGCTTGGCGCGTAGTTTTATATGTGGCAATAAATATGCCAAAAGCATGAATGCTGAGTGAAGGCTAGGCACTACGCCCTTCACCTTTTGTATATCTGTTGAGCGCCAGCCAACGAGCGGGTGAATGTGGGCCCGAGTGAGATTGACAATTCCATAGCGCTAAAAGAGCTAGTGAAAAAAGCTATCATAGCCATAGATCGTTACTATTCGATATATGGTTTAATACTAAACTCTCATGTATTCCTCCATCAAATGTCTAATATCTTTCTAATCTTGACGTGCTATAATTGTGACAAATAGCACAATTATAGTTGGTCGAGCAGAACCTAGGCGATAGATGCGAGTTTTGCCCGACTGCTAGGAAATAGCTATGCAATCACAGAATGCAGAGCAGGTTAAACGGCCTCGTGTGGTGATTGTTGGTGGTGGTTTCGGCGGTTTGGCAGCGGCTCAGTCCTTGGGTAAGGTTCCGGTCGATGTGACTTTGATCGATCGAACCAATCACTCGGTCTTCTTCCCGCTGCTCTATCAAGTGGCAACGGGCGGACTCTCTGCCGATGAGATCGCTTCGCCGATCCGCTCCTTGTTGCGCAAGCAGCGCAATACCAAGGTCTTAATGACCGAGGTGACGGGCGTCGATCGCGAACAGCAGTTGGTCATCACCAAAGATGGGCAGATCGCCTACGACTACTTAATTATGGCGACTGGCGTGCGCTACAGCTACTTCGGGCATCCCGAGTGGGAGCAGTATGCCCCCAGTATGAAGTCGATTCCCGATGCGGCAGCGATACGACGGCGTACCTTGAACGCCTTCGAGCGCGCCGAGCTGAGCAACGATCCCGACGAGATCGCATCGCTTTTGACCTTTGTTTTGGTGGGCGGCGGCCCGACCGGCGTCGAGATGGCGGGTGCGCTGGCCGAGCTGGCCCGCACTGGCTTGGCCGACGAGTTTCGCTCGATCGACCCGCGCTCGGCGCGTATCATTTTGCTGGAAGGCGGAGCAAGGCTGCTCAAGAACCTGCCCCCATCCTTGAGCGAGAAAGCCAAGCAGGCCCTCGAACGGCTTGGGGTTGAGGTGCGCCTGAACGCGCGCGTCACCAATATCGACGAGACGGGCGTGATGATCGGCGACGAACTGCATATTGCGAGCAAAAATGTGATCTGGACGGCGGGCGTAGAGGCCACCCCGGTTGGCGAGTGGCTGGGCGTAGAGGTCGATCGCATCGGACGAGTCAAGGTTGGTCCCGATCTCAGCCTGCCCGGCGCCGACAACATCTTTGTGATCGGCGATGCGGCTTCTTTTGAACAAGACGGCGCTCTGCTGCCCGGTGTGGCTCAAGTCGCGCTGCAAGGCGGCAAATACGTCGCCTCGGTCATCAAGCGGCGTGTGCAGGGCCTGCCAGCAGGCCCGGGCTTTCGCTACAAGAACCTAGGCGACATGGCGACGGTCGGGCGCTCGTTCGCGGTGGCCGACTTCGGTTGGCTGCGCACCAGTGGCTTCTTCACTTGGCTGTTCTGGTTGGCCTTACACGTCTACTATCTGGCTGGTCTGCGCAACCGCATGCAGGTGATGTTGCAGTGGACCTGGGCCTACTTCACCTACCAGCGCAATGTGCGGGTTTTGAACCCCGAACTGCTCTCATCGCAGCCCGCCCGCGCCCAATTGGAACCAGCCAAGCTCACGGTTGAACATCGTCACTAGCAAGCTTCACTCTCCTAGCCCTCGTATCGCACAGCTACGAGGGCTTTTTATTGCCATACAAGCCTGCCCCAACGAGGCTGCTGCCCAAGCTCACATCAAATCCGTTTAAAAACTTGCGTTTTTGGAAGGCAGGAAAACAAAACCGGGGAATGAAAAAAGAGTAAAGTTTCACTCTGCCGAAGGCCACATAGAACGTAATCAACCGGATTTGGTATCACTCGTAGTTTTGGATTGGCGGAGAGGTCTCTAGCCTCAAAACGCTCCTCACCGCGTCCGCCTACGGCTACCAACAGGGCTAGCTTGCCCTCATCCCCGGCCCTTCTCCCGCATTGCGGGAGAAGGGAGCCAGTGCGCGTTAGGCCCAGAGCATCGTCCAAGAGCCTCAATAGTACGAAATCTTCCTAACAAAGAGCAACAAAAGAGAGCTGATAAGGCTTAGCTCAGCTTTGTGGTTTGCAGAAGGGATTTTTTTGTGTCATACTGCCAATACTGGCTTGGTTTTAAGAGGTCTCTGCTTCGTTTATGAGCGTCATTTTGTTACGCCCAAGCCCAGAATGCTGATTGGTCTTCCTGTAGAAAGAGGTTTCGATGACGAAAGTTTCTGATCTTACAGCCCGATTCGCCCCCTTCGCAGAGCGTATGCAGCGCGAACAGATGCCAGAGATTGTGATCGAAAATTTTAAGCACTACTACGCTATTTTGGCGACGGGTAGCACAGGCATGATCCCCGAAGAGAGCATCGAGCCAGTTCAAGAAGTGGCGAAGTATGCGAGTTTGGCGAGCTATCGCGAGGCGGGTTTAGCGGCCCTGCCCAAAGCGGTCATGCTGAAGCTAAACGGCGGCTTAGGCACCGGAATGGGTTTAGAAAAAGCGAAATCCTTATTGGTGGTGCGCGATAAACTGAGCTTCCTCGATATTATTATCCGCCAGAATTTGTTTTTGCGAAAAGAGTATAACTGTTTTATTCCTTTGGTATTGATGAATAGCTTTTCGACCGACGCCGATACAAAGGAGGTTTTGGGACGTTACCCCGAGCTAGAAGGTAAGATCGCCAGCACCTTTCTACAGAACAAAGTACCCAAGGTTTTGGTCGACAGCCTAGAGCCAGCCGAGTGGCCCGCTTCGCCCGATCTGGAGTGGTGTCCGCCCGGTCACGGTGAGCTTTATCTTTCGTTGGTGACGACTGGCCTGCTCGACAAGCTCTTGGCAGAGGGCTACGAATACCTGTTTGTTTCCAATGCCGATAACTTGGGCGCGACGCTTGACCCGACGATTTTGGGCTATATGGCCAGCAACGAAACACCTTTCTTGATGGAGGTGACCGCCCGCACCGAGGCCGACAAGAAGGGTGGGCATATCGCCCGGCGCCGCTCTGATGGGCAGTTATTGCTGCGCGAGATCGCCCAATGCCCCGAAGAGGATCTGGATGATTTTCAAGATGTGGGTCGCCATGGCTACTTCAATACCAACAATATTTGGATACGCTTGTCGAAGCTGAAGCAGGTATTGCAGCAACACAACAACATGCTGAAGCTGCCGATGATCCGCAATAGCAAGTCGCTCGATCCGCGAGACAGCAGCTCGCCTGCGGTCTATCAGCTCGAGACCGCGATGGGCGCTGCCCTCGAGGTCTTCCCAGGCGCCGAGGTCTTGCAGGTGGAGCGTTCGCGCTTTATGCCGGTCAAAACCTGCCAAGATCTGCTGGTCGTGCGCTCAGATATCTACCAGCTCGATGAGCACTTCCACCTGACAATCGCGCCCGAGCGCACACTGGGCACGCCCGTGGTCGAGCTCGATGGGCGCTACTTCAAGCTGATCGATGACTTTGAGCAGCGCATTCCCGAGCCGCCCTCGTTGATCGACTGCGCTCAGCTCAAGGTTACGGGCGATGTGCTCTTTGAGCCGGGTTTGGTGTTGCGAGGCTCGGTTGCGATCTCTAACAGCTCGAACGAGCAGCGCAGTCTGCGTGCCACTGAGCCGATCGTCGATCAGACCATTGAACTCTAGGCACTGATTCGGCGCGAGGCAAAGCGCAGCTCGCTGCTGGCGAAGCGTGTGCGATGATGCGCTTTGGGCCATAGCGAAGGCAGCGCGGCGAGCTATTTAGCTGTGTCGGGCGACGGGCGAGATGTTGGTAGCCGTAGGCGGACGCGCCAATGCCCTCTTTGGGGTGGGCGACCTTTCCGCCAGAGTTTGGTGGAACTTGCGCTAAGCAAACAAGTTGTAAACGATAAAAGCCGTACCGTTTTGAGCGGTACGGCTTTTTAGTTGCCAGAAAGAGAATGTCGGAAGCAAAGTGGAATGAAAATAGCTTTATTGATTAACACTCTGTTCAAGTTCTCGATTGTTGTTTTCGTTTTCCGACTGAACGTTGTACTCGAATCCAGATCGTTCGGCGACCATACTCAAGGTTTTTTGGGTCGAGCGATGGGGCTTGTGAAAACCCGTCTCCCATTCGCTGATGGTTTGTTGGCGAACCTCGAGTTCCTCTGCCATTTGGCGCTGGGTCATTCCAAGATGGTCGCGCAAGGCCCGAATGGCGTGCGAGTCCCAAGAATAGCGTTTTTTGGGCTTCTGCATAGGCAATAGCTGTTTACTACGTGCCATTTTTCACCTCATGCAAAATAACAGTTTTCCGTTGACGCTTTTTCTAACCAGATAGATGATCCTGATTTTGGCTGGGACAAGTTGGAATGGCCTAGGAGGAGGTCTGCGATTGAGTCAGGAGTTCGATAAGTTGTTGGGCTGCTAAGGAAAGGACATGACCTCGCTGGTAGGCATAGGAGTAGATGCGTTTGTCGTTGCCTTCGGCGAGATTGAGCTGCCAGAGCTGCCCGGCGGCGACTTCACGCCGTACGGCGATACCTTGGATCAAAGCGATGCCAAGACCGGCTTCGACGCTGCGTTTGATGGCTTCGGTTTCGCCAAGAATAATAACGTTGTCTCCGGTAAGCGTATCGCTGCCTAGCAGTTGTTCGACCGAAGTGTGCAAGGCTGAGCCGGGCTCGCGGGTGAGCAGCGTACGGTTGCGTATCTCGTTAAGGGATACTCGGCTGCGATGTCGCCAAGGATCGTCGGGCGAGACGATCACGACGAGACGGTCGTACATAAATGGCGTGATCTCGGTCTGCCAGTGGGCCGAGGGAGAGCCGACTAAGGCGAGTTCGACTTGCCCCTCAGCCACCGCTTCGAGCAGGTCGGCGCTGTTGCCCGTTGTGATACGTATCAGCACCTCGGGGTGGAGCTGGCGATAGACCTGCAAGACCTCTGGCAAAAGATAGACCGCCAACACATTGCCGACCCCTAGCCGTAGGGTGCGCTCTGCTAGTCCGGCGGCGTCGCGTGCGGCTCGCGCACCTTCGGCAGAGAGCGCCAACATCCGCCGTGCGAATGGTAAGAGTGCAGCTCCTGCTGCGGTTAATTGAACCCGTCGGGGTTGGCGTTCGAGCAAGTTGACGCCGATTTGCGCTTCGAGCGCCGCCAACTGTTGCGAAACGGTGGGTTGGGTTAATAACAGTTGTTCGGCGGCGCGCGTGAAGCTCCCACTTGTTGCGATCGCCACAAAGATACGTAATTTTGTTAGGTCTAAGAGTGACTGATTGCTCAAGATCGTCTTTCGCGTAAGCGTGCTTCCATATCGTTGAGATTGGTGCGCACCACTTGCGTATTTGGGTGATCGTTCCCCAAGGTCTGACTACAGATTTGGTAAGCGCGTTCGTACATATGGTGCGCTGCGATCAGATCGTCGTTTAGTTCCATCAAGTGTCCGATATTGTTCAGCGTGCTGGCTGTATCGGGATGCAGCGGCCCGAGCACTTTTTCGCGAATCGCGAGCGCCCGTTCGTAATATTCGTGGGCTTTTTCGAATTCGTCTTGCAAATGCAGCAAGTAGCCGAGCGTATGCAGGCTCTTGGCCGTTTCGGGATGCTGTGGGCCTAAGGTTCGTTCGCGAATAGCTAAGGCGCGTTCGTAGTAGTGGCGAGCGCTCCAAGTGTCGTTCTGTTGTTCGCAGAGTAAGCCTAGTGCGTGCAAGCTGCGTGCCGTGGCTGGGTGATCTTGACCCAACACCAGTTCGCAGACTTCGAGCGCTCGCTCATAGAGATTGCGCGCCTGGCTGTAGTCGCCTTGTTCTTGGAAGATATGGCCGAGCGTGAGCATGCTGCTGGCCGTATCGGGGTGCTCGGTGCCATAGATCCGCTCGTTGATGGCGAGTTCGCGCTCGTAGTAGCTGCGCGCTTCATCGAGTTGGCCTTGGCCTTCATAGAGCGAACCGATGCGGTGCAAGGCCCGCGCTGTGGGCGGCGAATTCGGCCCCGAGCTTTGCTCGTTGATGGCGAGCGCTCGTTTGAAATAGGCCAGTGCACCCTCGAAATCCTGTTGATCTTGAAGCAGCCGCCCCAAGTTCGAGAGAATGCGAGCCGCTGCCGGATGGCTGTCGCCCAGAACCGAGGTACAGATCTCGAGCGCCCGTTCGTAGGCCGGTCTAGCTCGTTGCAGGTCGTCGAGATTTTGCAACAAGTAGCCGAAGTTGAGCAAGAGCGTGGCTGCTTGATCGTCGGTACGATTGCCGAGCCCATTGCAGATATGGGCCATATGCGGCACGAGCGGCAGGCCGTCCCAAGGCTCTTGTTGCGAATGGCGCGAGGTTGCGCTGGCGATCAGACCGCGTTCGACCGCTGCAATATCTTCGTTCGAGGCGGGCAGAATGCCTCGCGTTAAGTGGGCGACCGCGCTGTGCATGCGCACAAACTCTCCATGCGCACTGAGCAAACCGAGCTGTTGCAGTAGTCGGAGCGCTTTGGTGGTGTTATCCCAGGCGGCGCCCGACTCGGGTGTGACCTCGACCAAACGCGGCAGCAGGTAGCCCGGCAGCGGGGCTGCCCCACACAGGGCGATACGGCGCAGCAAATCGAGTGCGACCGAGCCGACCTCGCCTTGAGCGCGGATCACGTCGATGGTAACGAGGTAGGCGCCGCTGACCTTGCGCTCTTCGTTGCTGGGCGCTTTGACGCGCAGATCGTTGAGCGCGACTTTGTAGGTGCGCATCAATTGGGCCATGCGCCCTAAATAGGAGGAGAGCGGCACATGTTGGGCATGGTTGCCGAGCACTGCGCCAGCTAACATCAGCGGCAGCGGCAGGTCGTCGAATTCGTCGCAGATCGCGTTGGCGACCTGCGCTTGGGCACGATCAGAGAGCAACACAGCCACAGTGGTATTGGTTGCGCGAGCACGTCGATCGAGCAAAAGCTGCAGGCTGGCGGCGCGTGGCAGCGAACCGAGCGACAGGGTTTGGTGCGGCTCGGGCCACGAGAGCGCGGTACCCAGCACACGACAGCCTCCGCTGGCCGGCGCCCAACGCGCCAAGAGCGATGCGTCGCTGAGATCTTCTAAAATCAACAAGCGGGGGATCGGCTGTTGCCAAGCGTTATAGACCGCTTCGATTTGGGCCGTCAGCGATTGCGAGGCCCAGCCGGGCAAGTTCAAACCGCCAGGGCCGCCACAACTTGCGATCTGAAGCGGAATCTCGTCGGGCTGACTCATATTGATCCAGAAGATTCCGCCCGGGAAGGCGTGGCGTTGCTGGTTAACGAAAGCAGTCACAAGGGCGCTTTTGCCGATTCCGCTTGCGCCAGTCAACAAAACCGGCGGTGGCGCGGCTGACATTGTGGGAGCAAGCTGTGCGGTAAGCAGTTGCAATTCGTATTCGCGCCCCACCAAGGCTTGATCGTAGGTATAGGGTGGCTGACAGGCGAGCAAAGTTCTTGGAGCAGGTGGGAGATGGAAAACAGCGTGATAGGTATTGGTGCCAGAATCGTTTTCGCTGCCGCCAGCACCACCTGAAGAGGCCGAAGTACGTCGCACGACATCACCGATCGTGATGGTAGCGATGCGTAGGTCGGCGTCTTTTCCAAACATAATGCCAAGAGCACTGCCAGGGATCTGGAGTGTTACAGCACGGGCACCCAAACGATGCACTGCTTCCAAGAGCGGCCCATCATTGGCGAGGCGCTCTTGCGCGACCGTCGGGTCGATAAAACCCGCTCGGAGAGTCGCAAGCAATTGCGCCAATGGTTGAGCTCGTTCTGGTGGAAGATAAACAGACAGTTGTGAAGCGAGCAGAGAGGTCTGTTGCGCCAACATTTCAGCCATTGCGGAACCCCGCCAGTCAAAGGAAATTCTGATACTCCTGCTGATTGTAGCATAGCCCTTATACGATTGTCATGCATGCGGGCCGACTTTTTTCAAACAGGCTTTGCGAGGCGGATATTTGCCGAGTGGAAGCCTTTTTTGCTTTTGATACCGAATCAGCTTACAGACGTGTAGACTCACAAGTCGAACACATGAAAAACGCAGAGAAAAAGAGCCTCCTTCCGCCCTAGCGAAGGCCAAAAAGAAATAAGGCGATCGGATTGGCTATGAGTGTGTGTAAGTCTCATTATTTTGTTCTAAAAAAGCCTAAAATGGCATATACAGAGTCAGTTAAGCTTTCTATAATAGTAGGGTGACCTTGGAGGCGGGCACGATTGAGGTCTCCTCCAAGGAGCTTTTGATACCAAATCTGTTTGATCACTTCAGCACTTTGGCGGCTTGTTCACTTCCTCAAGGAGGGTCGTTAGCGCGTCCGCCTACGGCTACTAACGGCTCGCCCGAAAGCACGGTGTTGTAGCTGTGTGCCGAGACCGCCCCCACATACCACGATTCAAGCGGATTCCGTAGGAACGCTGAGCATTGCATGGAAACAGCCACGAGCATGCGCAAACTCGCTTCTAGCACGTTGCGGTGCAACGAAATGTAGAGGACGCTAGATGACGATGGAGTCGTGGCAAGCGCATTTCGTTCTGCCAAGGGGGCAGCGATCGCTTATCTGTAAAATGCTCCGAAATTGCCCTTGACAAATCGATTTATTGTAACTACAATGGTTACATTATGGCAGCCAACACACAATTAGCAGTGGCGACCCATATCTTGACAATCTTGGCGCTTGGGCAAGGAGACGAGTCGCCTAAGAACGTCCGTCTCTGTAGCGAAGCGATCGCCCACAGTATCGACACCAACCCAGTGGTTGTGCGTCGGCTTGTGGCGAAGCTGGTCAAGGTTGGATTAGTAGAAAGCCAAGCGGGCAAAGGTGGCGGTTTATCGCTGGCCTGCAAACCGGACCAAATTTCGTTGTTGCGGGTTTATGAAGCGCTTGGTGACGAAATGGCCTCGCCCTTTAAGCCGCATACACCCAACCAAAACTGTCCTACGGGTGTCAGTATGGTGCGAGTGTTGCACGGGGTTTTTGCAGAGGTCGAAGACGGTGTTCGCAAAACATTAGAGTCATTGACGATCGCTGATATGGCGCAGGCTGTTCAGCGCGCGAAATGTCTTGAAGCTGCAGCGGGTGCTGCAGAACAAGCATAACGGCACACTATGTGCTATGTACAGAGTGTCTTTACCACATAGCTATGTTTAAGGAGTAAAGAAGTATGGCTTGGCAGATCGATAATGCTCACTCGGATATTCAGTTCTCGGTTCGACACATGATGATCTCGAACGTGCGCGGCCACTTTGGCAGCTTCAGCGGCACGATTGAGGGCGATGCTAGCAACCCCAGCGCCGCAAGCGCCTATGTCGAGATCGACGTGGCGAGCATTGATACCAAGAATGAGCAGCGCGATGCCCACCTCCGATCGCCTGACTTCTTCGATGTTGAGAATCATCCCAAGATTATTTTCAAGAGCACCAAGCTGGAGCTGACCAGCGAGAACGAAGGCAAGCTGTATGGCGACTTGACCATCAAGGGCATTACCAAGCCGGTCGTGCTGGATGTCGAGTACGCTGGTATGTCGAAGAGCCCCTTCGGCACCACAAACGCTGGTTTTAGCGCAACCACCAAGATCAATCGCAAGGATTGGGACTTGAACTGGAACGTTGCTCTTGAGACCGGCGGTTGGCTGGTTGGCGACGAGATCAAGATCAACATCGATCTTGAGCTGGTCCAGCAAGCCTAATTCAAGCTTTCTTAAAAGCTAACGAAGAGGCGCTTTGTACACTCGTTGTACAGAGCGCCTTTTTCTATTGTATGGTATGGTATAGCGCGTAACTTTGAACAGCCTGCGAGCTGGCTTAAAGTGAATCGGCTTTTGTGAGTAGCCTGCCAAACGCTCTTCTCCGTGCGGTCGTGTCCTTTAGCAGTGGAGCTTATGTCTGAAAGATTTCGCAATACGATGCGGAATCTTTTTTAAGCTTGCTTATGAACAGGCTGATGCAGCTTGAGTAGATCAGGAGAGCGCTTTTTGGCGGCTACGCTTGATAGAATAAGGAAGTTCATGAAACGAGTGCTTGTGACGGGTGGTAGCGGCAAAGCTGGGCGCGCCACGATTAAGGATCTGCTGGAACACGGCTATAGCGTCGTAAGCGTCGATCAACATCGGCCCGCCGAAGAGCTTTGCCCCTTTACAACGGTCGATCTGACCGATTTCGGTCAGACGCTCGAAGCGCTTTCGGGGATCGATGATCGCTATAGTGGCATCGATGCGGTTGTGCATCTGGCAGCTATTCCGGCTCCTGGGCTGTATCCCAACGCCTACACCTTCGAAAACAATATCGTCAGTACCTACAACGTCTTTGAAGCGGCGCGCCGTTTGGGAATCAAGAATGTGGTTTGGGCTTCGAGCGAGACGGTGCTCGGTCTGCCCTTCGATTCGCCTCCGCCCTATGCCCCGCTTGATGAAGAGTATACCGGACGGCCCGAGACGGCCTATTCGCTCTCGAAGTTTCTGAGCGAAGAGATGGCCAAGCAGTTCTGCCGTTGGGACCCAGAGCTCAAGATGGCCGGCCTGCGCTTCTCGAATATTATGGAGCCGCACGACTACGAGCGTTTCACCTCCTTCCAAGCGGATGTCAAGCTGCGCAAGTGGAACCTGTGGGGCTATATCGATGTGCGCGATGCGGCCCAAGCGGTGCGCAAAGCGCTCGAAGCCGATTTCAAAGGTGCCGAGATCTTTATCATCGCTAGCGACGACACTGTGATGGAGCGCCCGAATGCCGAGCTGATGGCCGAGATCTATCCGGGTGTTAGCCTCAAGGAAGGTGTCGCTCCCAACCAGACTCTGCTTTCTAACGCTAAAGCCAAACGAATGCTCGGTTTTGCACCGCAATATTCGTGGAAGAAGCCCAACTAGCCGCCTGCTTGGGCGATCTAGATCATACGAAATCTGGCTGATTACCTTGTGTTTTAGCCTTCGGCAGAGTGGAACTTGACTGTTTTTGGTTGTATAAGATTTCGCACTGTCGCGCGAAATCTTATACAACTCCTTCGCCTTTTTTCGTTTTCACGTAGTGCAAAAGAGACAAGTCTTTAGGCGGATCTAGATCAGAAGGAGTGAGCTATGGAATATGTTCGCCTTGGCAAAACGGGTTTAGAGGTTTCACGGATCTGCTTGGGCTGTATGACCTATGGCGAGCCCGAGCGGGGCAGCCATATCTGGACCATGCCCGAAGCTGACAGCCGTCCGTTCATTAAAAAAGCGCTTGAATTGGGGATCAACTTCTTCGATACCTCGAACAGCTATTCAGATGGCACCAGCGAAGAGATTTTGGGGCGCGCCATTCGCGATTTCGCCAAACGCGATGATGTTGTGATCGCTACCAAACTCTACTTTCCGTGGGGCGAAGGGCGCTACCAGCGCGGTCTGTCGCGTAAAGCTGTGATGATGGCGATCGATGCCAGCCTAAAGCGTTTGGGCACCGACTACGTCGATCTCTATCAGATCCACCGCTGGGACGACGAGACGCCCATTGAAGAGACGCTGGAAGCGCTGCACGATGTGGTCAAGGCGGGCAAGGCGCGCTACATCGGCGCTTCGTCGATGTACGCTTGGCAGTTCGCTAAGGCGCTTTATACCGCCGATCGTTACGGTTGGACCCGTTTTGTGAGTATGCAGAACCACTACAACCTGCTCAACCGCGAAGAAGAGCGCGAGATGTTGCCGCTCTGTCGGGCCGAAGGCATCGGCGTGCTGCCTTGGAGCCCCTTGGCACGTGGTCGCCTGACCCGCGACTGGAACGAAAAGACCTATCGCACCGATACCGATGAGGTCGGCAAGCGGCTCTATGACGCGACTTGGGAATCCGACCGGGCGATTATCGAGCGCGTGGCCGAGATCGCTGCCGAGCGCGGCGTGACGCGCGCTCAGGTGGCGCTGGCTTGGGTCGCTCAGCAGCCGGGCGTGACCGCGCCGATTGTGGGCGTGAGCAAGATGCAGCATTTCGACGATGCGATCGCGGCTCTTTCGCTCAAGCTGACTCCCGAAGAGACGGCTCGTTTGGAAGAGCCTTATCTGCCGCACGCTGGCTCGTTCTAATAGCTTAAGCCAAAGCCACTTGATTACTTTCTATTTGGCCTTCGGCAGAGCGGAACTTCTTTATCTGTTTTTGCGTTACAAGGGCGCAAGTCTTTAAACCGAGCTGGTATCACATTTTGTTTTGGCTTGCTGCAGATCAGAGGATACCTGTTGTTGTTGAGCGAGATTTCAGGCCATCGCGTGAAATCTCGCTCAGGCTTTTGTGGGAGGATGTGCTATCGCAACGAAGCGGGGCACTGTAGGACGGGGCGATCGTTCGGATGGGAGGGCGGGATGTTGGTAGCCGTAGGCGGACGTGCTTGGCTACATATGGAAGGGAAAGACTTCTCCGCCTTGTGGAAGGCGAAAATCAGGCTAGACATAACAAAACAGCTTTGAAATGCCTACTAAGCGTTTCAAAGCTGTTTTAGTTGGGCGGCCCTAAACAAGAATTAGCAGAATTCGAGCGAGAGACAACTGCAGGCTGCATACCCTGATTTTCCAGCTGCGGGGATATTGCAGTCGGCGCTTGAACGAGGAAACAATAGATTGGTAACCCAATAGCGACCAGGGTTGAGAGTCGGTAGGGTAATTTGCAAACCGTAATATACATCTGTGTGAATGATAGTCACTAAAGGAGTGGAGCTCGTTTGGCTTGAAACGGCGTGTGTGTTGATAAGCCAAGCGGGTTCTGGGACCAGTTGCTGGAGGTAGTTCCTATTGCTTGACTGGCTCAGCCAGAGGCACCCAGTGCTGATCACACTGAATACCAAGCATAGGGCCATAAGTTTACGTAATTGGTGTAAACGACGGTACGAATAAAAAGGCTCATGGAATGCGTTCATACCTTTCCTCCTTGAAAGGGTCGCACCTTTTTGTACCTGAATCGCTAATTCTTGTTATTTTTAGTATAGACCGATTGTTGCATGCGTCAAGGCTCAGCCGGTTTGAGTTTGATTTTCTATGGTAGTGTTTTAGTAACCGACTATGAAGCGTAAGCCGATTCTTCAAAGCTCTTTGTAATCGCTAGAGTTGTGTTAGAACTCTCCCAGATCTATTGACAAAGCCCTTGCCACGTTTCATAATGTAATCAACGCGGAATGAACATTCCGCTTTAATATACATGAGGAGATATTATGAGCGAGCAGCCTTTTGAAGCAGCTAAACCTCCCGTGAGCAACTCGGAAACTCTTCCGATCGTGACTCTTGAGAACACGGTGGTTCTCCCTTACACGGTGGCTTCTTTCCCATTAACTGAGGAGACGACTCCCGCCGTAGAGGCGAGTGCCCACGAGGAGCGCTTGGTGCTACTTCTTGCCCGGCGTCCAGACGCCGATGGAAGCGCGCCGCTCAGTACGCAGTTCCACTCAGTTGGTACGATCGCCCGCGTTGAGCAGGTTGGAACCTTACCGACTGGTGAACGTGGCATTGTCGTGCGCGGGTTGGTGCGCGCCGAAGTGAAGGAATGGGTACAGGAAGAACCCTATCCACGCGCGAGCTTTACCGAGCGGCCTGATATATTTACTAAAACGCCCGAGCTCGAAGCGTTGATGGCTGAGGTTCATGCAGCTATCGATGCTGTCCTGACCATGATGCCCAATGTGCCGAAGGATATTCGAAACTTCGTGCGCAGTATTGAAGATCCCGGTCAGTTAGCAGATAACACTGGCTATTCACCTGAATATACGTTCCAAGAACGCCAAGATCTGTTAGAGACGTTCGATGTTATAGAGCGCCTACGCAAGGTTCGCGATTTCTACCGCAAACAGTATGCCTTGTTAGAGGTGCAAGCGCGTCTACGCCAAGAGGTTCAAGATGGCACCGCTAAACAGCAGCGCGAGTTCTTCTTGCGCCAGCAGATGCGTGCGATCCAGAAGGAACTTGGCGAAGATGAAAGCGAATTGGCAGAGCTTGAGGATTTGCGTGAGAAGCTCGCCAATGCCAATATGCCGGAAGTGGTGCGTAAAGAGGCCGACCGAGAGTTTGCGCGCTTGTCGCGTATCAACGAGCAGTCGCCTGAATATCAGATGACGCGCACTTATCTCGAATGGTTGGCCGAACTGCCGTGGAACAAGCCTACTGGCACGAAGATCGATATCGCCCACGCGCGCGAAGTGCTCGATGCCGACCACTATGGTCTGGAGAAGGTCAAAGAGCGCATACTCGAATATTTGGCGGTCAAACAACGCCGCGAAGCTTTGGGCGAGAACGATAGCGATACACGCAGTCGCGAGCCGATCTTGGCCTTTGTTGGCCCTCCCGGTGTAGGTAAAACCAGCTTGGGTCAAAGCATCGCCAAAGCCTTGGGACGCAACTTTGTACGCATGAGCTTGGGCGGCGTGCGCGACGAAGCCGAATTACGCGGTTTCCGCCGAACCTATATCGGTTCGCAGCCTGGGCGCTTGATCCAAGAGCTGCGCCGTGCTGGCAGCTCCGACCCGGTCATTCTCTTAGACGAGATCGATAAACTCGGCAACGACTTCCGGGGCGATCCGGCGGCGGCACTTTTGGAAGTGCTCGACCCCGAGCAGAACAATACCTTTACCGATCACTATCTGAACGTGCCCTTCGATCTTTCGCAGGTCTTCTTTATCGCCACAGCGAACGATTGGGGTGCGGTGCCCCCGGCGCTGCGCGACCGTATGGAAGTGATCGAGCTGGCGGGCTACATCGAGGATGAGAAGGTTCACATCGCCCAAGAACACCTCTTGCCCAAGCAGATCAAGGCTAACGGTCTGCGACCTGAAGAGGTCGAAGTGCAAGAGATCGCCTTGCGAACCATTATCGCCGACTACACCCGCGAGGCTGGTGTACGTTCGCTCGAGCGCCAGATCGGTAGCGTTTTGCGCAAAGTAACGCGCACACTGGCAGAGCGAGAAGGCTCGTTCGTGCATAACGAGCAGCCTCAAGCGCAGAGCCAGGCTGAGGAGCAGAGCCAAGCTCAAACTCAGGATCAGGCCCAGGCTCAAGATCAAAGCCAAGCGCCAGAACAGAAGCAGGAAGCGCCTACTCCGCCTCCGGTTGCCGAACCAGTGGTGGTCGATTGCGCCTTTGTTCGCCAAGCCCTGGGACGCCAACGCTTCTACAACGAAGCCAAGGAGCGCATCGATCAGCCCGGCATAGCGACCGGTATGGTTTGGACACCGGTTGGCGGCGATATCGTCTTTGTCGAAGCCACGATTGTGGAAGGTTCGAAAGAGCTGAAGATCACCGGACAGTTGGGCGATGTTATGCGCGAAAGCGCCGAAACAGCCCTGACCTATGTGCGATCGCGCGCCAAAGCGCTCGGCATCGATCCGAAGTTCTTCGACAACCATGCTGTTCACATTCACGTTCCGGCTGGTGCTGTGCCCAAAGATGGTCCGTCGGCGGGTATTACGATGGTGACGGCGCTGGCATCGGCGGCGACGGGTCGCTTGGTACGCGACGATGTTGCGATGACCGGCGAGATGTCGTTGCGCGGTCGGGTTCTGCCGATCGGCGGCATCAAAGAGAAGGCTCTGGGAGCGCATCGTGCTGGTATTCACACCATCATCTTGCCGCGCCGCAACGAGGCCGATCTAGAAGATCTGCCGCGCGAGGTCTTTAACGAGCTGACCTTTGTGCCGGTCGATACGCTCGACGAAGTGCTGGAAACGGCTCTGTTGCCAGCAGGGGCAGACCAGCGCGCCACCCTCCAAGATGTGATCTATGATCTTTCGAGGGATGAAGAGGTGCTTCAACAGAGTAAGTCCGAGTAGCAGCGGGCATACTACAAGGTTGAAGAAAAGGGATCTCGCTGTGAGGCGAGGTCCCTTTTTGTGTTTATGCTTCTGTTACGCTGAAGGGCGCTATGTAGCGAGCTGTCATGTTCCTTAGCCCAAACCCGCTTGATACGTTCAGCGTTTTGGCGGCGAGGTCTCTTCCCCAAGTAGGCTTCTAGCGCGTCCGCCTACGGCTATCAACGGCTTTGCCGTCGCAACAGGGTGCTAGCTGTGCGCCGAGCGCCCGCCCCAAAAAAACACGCCCCCAGTGGACTGCCTGATCTGTTAACGCTTTCAGCGTTGCTGACTGTTGATACGGAATGTATATCGCTTACTTTTTTGGCCTTCGCCAGAGCGGATCTTGACCATTTTTGTTCTCTTTGGCATTGGGAGGCTGTGTTTGAGCCTGCTTGCTGCAAGCAGCAAGCAGGTCGCAGCGCAGGCTGCGAGAGAAAGCCTGTTTGAGAGGAGAGGAATCTGGTAGCCGAAGGCGGACGCGCCAAGGACCTTGTTGAGGGAAGTGCTCTTTCCGCAAGCGAAACAAGCGCAGTTCTAATCTTCTAGAGCGCAAAAAAGTGTTGTGTGGGACAGTATGCCAAAGCATCCCACACAACATGTTTTTAGGCTTGGCTGAGCTTGGATCTTATTCCGAGCGCAGGGCTTGGATCGGCGAGAGGCGGCTGGCGCGGTAGGCCGGGTAGATGCCCGCCACAACTCCGATCACCGAGGCGAATGCCAGGGCCAAAAGAATCGCGTCGACGTTGATCACCAAGAAGCGAGCGAGGCCGAAGCTGGCGAAGAGCACTTGCAGCAAGATCGCCCCGCCGTGCACAAACACAGCGGTAAACAGCACTCCGCCCATACCTCCGATCAAGCTGAGCACGACCGCCTCGATCAAAAATTGAAAGAGGATATCGCGTCGGCGTGCCCCGACCGCTTTGCGCAGACCGATCTCGCGGGTGCGTTCGGTCACGCTCACCAGCATAATGTTGGTGATGCCGATGCCGCCCACCAGAAGCGCGATTCCACCGATCACTGCCAAGAAGGCGGTGATACCAGAGAGAATGTTGTTGTAGGTTTCGGCGAACTCGCGGAAGTCGGAGAACATAAAGTCGTTGCCTGTGTCGGCGTTGAGCTTATGGCGCTTGCGTAGAAGCTGCGTGATCTCCTCTTGAGTCTCGCTCAGACGGGTGGTGTCTTCGACATAGATCGTCACATTGTTGACCTGCACCTTGCTAAAGGCGCTTTGCGGCTGGAGCCGATCGCGGGCGGTGCTCATGGGCACGTAGATCGATGGGTTGAAGAAAAAGCCGCCTTGGCCTTTGTCGGGCAATACTCCAACCACGGTGAAGGTCAGACCGCTGATGGTGATCTCGCGCCCCAGCGGCCGCCCATCGCTGAAGATCTGTTGGGCCATGGGCCATTCTAAAACTGCCACCCGAGCGCGCGTATCGATGTCCTCTTGAGTGATCGAACGTCCGAGGGCCGCTTGAAAATCGGGGTTATCGGGGTGGGGAAAGATCCCTACGATCTGGCCCGAATAGGGCTGCCCGTTCGCGTATAGTTCGCTGTAAAACTGATAACGAGCGATGATCTCTTTGATGTTATCGACCTTTGCGATCGCTTCGATATCCCCATCGGTCAGCTGCGGCTCGCTGGGGAACATGCCGGTCGAACGGTAGTCGATGTCTCCGGTAAGGGTGAGGGCGTTGGTATCAAGCCCTTGAAACTGATCGAGCGTAAAGGCTTGAAAGCTCTGTCCTACTGAGAGCAAAATACTCACCGCCGCAATACCGATCATAATGCCCAGCGTTGCAAGGACGCTGCGCAATCGGTTTGCGAGCAGACTACTCATTGCAATGCGGATCGATTCAAGAAATGCCATTGGTAACTCTCGTGCCTTATCTAGCGATCCAACTATGGCATCATCATAGGTATCTCGTCCATCGGAAGCTGTTCTAGCAGAACGCTATCACCTTCTTCCAGACCGGAGAGAATTTGAACACTATCGCCACTGATTTCGCCGAGCTCAACGGGAACTTCTTCGGTCGGAATAACCCCATCGGGCCCAGCTTCTCCTACGACTTTGCGCACATAGCTGCCCTGCTCGTTGTATTGCACTGCTTGAAGCGGAATAATGAGCGAATCTGGAGTGTTGCTAACTTCGATGCTTGCTGTCGAAGCCATGCCAACTCGCAGGCGTTCATCGCTAATGTCGAGCAAGATCTCGACCGGATAGACGCCGCCCAACGATGAACCACCCAGGCCCATGTCTTGGTTGTCTTCGCTGGGTAGGTCGCTGACGCGCAACAGGCTAGCGCGGAATTCTTCACCCGGGATCGAATCGAGCGTTACGGTGACGGGCATGCCTTCTTTGATGATGGCCACATTGTTTTCGTTGACTTGGCCTTTGATCAGGAAGCTGCTGATGTCGGCGATTTCGATCTTGGTGCTGCTCGAAGTGATCGTGCCGACTTTGAGCGAGTTCGCTACCACGGTGCCGGTCATAGGCGCGCGCAGAGTGGCCGCCTCGAGATCGGCTTCGGCTGTGGCGAGGGCAGCTCGCGCTTGCTCGACTTCGGTGCGGGCGCGCGCCAGCTCAACCGGATCAGGGCCGGCCTTCAGCTTTTCTTCGTCGGCGATCGCCTTCAGCAGAGCGGCCTCAAGCTGTTCACGAGTCGCGGGGCGCTTGGGATCAGCCACCAAGTCGTTATAGGCTTTTTGGGCGTCAGCAACGGCTTTGCGCGCTTCGAGTAGACTCTGGGTGCGGCCAGTGGTGTTTTGAATGTTGGCCGATCGCTGAGCATCGGCGAGGTTGCGTTTGGCTGTCTCGATGGCGCGTTCGGCCTCTTGCACAGCGAGCACCTCGTCTTCGCGGGCCTGATCATAGGCCTGAATCAGCATCTCGAGGTCGCGCTCGGCGTTTTGCATAGCGACTCGAGCATCTTCAAGTTTGCGGTAGTAGTCTTGTTTGCCGTACTCGTCTAACTTGGCATTGACCTCGCGCCCTTCGGCATCGACCGTTTTGGCACGTGGGTCGCGCCCGGTGCGTTGGACGTAGTCCCAGTCTTGTTTGGCGTCGCTATAGGCGCGTTGGGCGCGTTCAAGCGCTTGGGCGCCGTTTTGCATAGCGATTTCGGCGTTGGTCTTGGCCAAGGAAGCGCTATCACGCACTTTCTGTAAATTGATTTCAGCGTCTTGAATAGCCTTTTCTGCGTCTGTAAGAGCTTTAGAAGCGTTGTATTGTTCGTCTGTCAGTTCGCCACTTTCAAGCAAACGCAGGCGCTCTTGGGCTATTTCGAGCTGAACACGCGCGTTTTCAATATCGACTGCGCGGATTTGCGATGCGTTGCTGGCGATGTCTGCTCGGGCAGAGGCTACAGCGGCGGCAGCGGCTGCCAGATCAGCTGCGGTGGGGCCAGCTTCGAGCTTTTCATAGGCCTGTTGGGCTTGGTCGAGCTGGGCGCGCGCACTCGCCACTTTGAGTTCGAGATCTCTTGTCTCGAGTCGAGCGAGGATCTGATCTTTTGTGACATGGTCGCCTTCGCGTACAAGTACTTCGGTGACACGCACATTGTCGGGAAAGCTGACGCTTAAGCGCTCGCGCGGCTCAAGTTTGCCATTGACCTGTACAATCTGGCTGAAGGAACGCCGTTCGACTGGTACGACAACTTGTTCGAGTTGGGTGATTTCTGGGCCGGTAGGAACGATAATGCTGCGGGCTACAAATACAGCGATGATCGCACCTATAATAACGAGTGAGAGGATCAGGCCGATAATTCTCTTCCAGCTCCACTTACGCGCCTTACGAGGTGCATCGTTTGTCATACCTATTGTTCTCCGTTTTATTCTGAATTGCTGTTCTAGGCTAGTCAAGTGCGGCGCTTGAAGCCCTTTCCAGTAGCTATACTAAAAACGTATCGAAGTAAATAGAACTACAAATTATGTTTTATTTGCTCAGTGAAATGTATACAAACATAGTATTCGCTATGAACGAGTACTATTGTTGTAACAAAGCAGTAAGCTACGAGCGATCTGGGCCTCGCTCTGCCCTTGAGCACAAGGGATAGCTTGTTTGAAACGTATCATACATGCGCTCGAGAAGCAGGTTTTTTCTTCTCTTTCGCTGAGATGTAGAGCGCACGACTATAGATCGGCTCAAGAAACCTTGTTGTTTAGACGGAATAATGCTCGATTTTGTTTCTTGTTCGGAAGAATATGCTTCTCGAAATTGGGGCCTAAAAGTGGAATGTGCCAAAGACATAGGTATAAGCCTCTGTCAGAGACATATCTCTTTGGCACATTTGAAGAACCGAAAGTGATAATTAGTCAGCAATATCTTCCCAGTCGGCGGCTCCGATCAGCTCAAGACTTGGATTTTCACGCACCTCGTCGAGCAGCGCTGCGCTGACGTAAAATTCGCTGAGATGTAAGGTATTTTGAATACGTACGAGGCGGATGCGCTCGAGGTCTGGCTGAGCGCAAGTCCGTAATGCTGCAGCTATTGTATCACGAACGGTGGGCAACACAATAGGAAGAGCGGCCCGTTGAATACCACCCAGACCTGATGTTATGCTGTTGATATAGGTCGCTTCCCAGTCGATTTTACGCACCATTCGGGCGGGCACAAAATCGGCTAGGCCAACGCCCGAGGCGTTGCCGTGACTAGCGGCTGTAATGTCGAGCGCGGCGATCACATTGATGCGCGGGCTGGCGGGGTCCGGCTCGCCCGGAATACGTAAACGGCCGATCACATTGGTATCCATGCCACAGCCGCTGATATTTTTGCCAAGCTCGTTTACAATCAATACATCGATCTGATCGAAGGGCAGCCGTCCGATCAGCTCTTTGGCGCGTATTACCAGCGCGGCCTCACGTTCGCTAGCGATCTCGTCGGGGCGCAGAAAGTGTACTTCGGCGGTGTAATCTTCGGCGTTTTCCAGCAGGGCGATCCCTCCCAGCACCTTACCACGTTCGACGATCATTCGCGCCATCAGCGGCATACGGGTGCGCAAGCCTTCTGGGCCACGGCTGTGTACGATCTCGGCGCCGCGCCGTTTGCCCAAACCGACCGCGCAGATCTTGGCGAGGCCGCTTTCGATCTGGGCATGGAAGTCGGTATGAGGCTTGACCCGATTAACAAGTAGCACACCATCCGCCTCATAGGCGATGCGATCCATAAAAACTGGTGTATTATCATCAAGACGCCCAAGCTCGACGACATCCATCGACGAGCGGATCGGGCAAGCCACATAATCTTCGGTTACGCCCAGCTCGGCCAACATTGCGACTTGGCCTTCGGCGGTGGCTCCACCGTGGCTCCCCATCGCTGGCACCACAAATGGATCAGCCCCACGTTCGCGCAGCCAAGCGACCATTGTCTTCACGCTTAGGGCGATATCACGGATCCCCCGACTACCAGCGGTTACGGCTATGCGCATGCCAGGCTCGATAGCTAACTGAGCAGCGTCGAGTTGGGAACGAATCGCGGCGGCCACGTCGTCTAACTTAGGGGTAGTCGTCTGTTGGCGAACACGGTACAGTTGTGGCAGGGGTGTATCGATGGTGAGGTTTTCGATATTGAACTGGATCTGCATATGCCCTCCTTCGGGCGCCTTTGGGCCTGAACTACCTAAGGAAACAACAACGATGTTGGATGAGTCTGATTGATGGGAAGATGGGGAACCATTGTATTATAACGTCTTTATGGCGAGTGATAGGTCGATGAGCTTTAGCATAGGTGTTTCCGTTTGAGATGTCTATATGGATATAGTGAGATGAACAAAACGGATCGTTCCACACACAACAAATGGCTCCTTTCAGGACGGCGTTTTGGACTGTTATTGCTTAGCTTGCTGTTTGTTTTAAGCGGGTGTAGTAGCGCCACCGAACCAGCTACAACGCAAACATCGGCTCCTGTGGCGCTTGAGAGCACACAGTCTGCTCAGGATGTAGCCGAACAGCCAGAAGCTACGCCGACTACGGAGCCAAGCAACGCAGTCGCTACGCCCACCATCGATAGCGAGGCAGCAAGCGCCGAACTTCAAGAGCTGATCCTCTCGCAGTTGCCAGCGACCCCTACTCCGGCGAGCGGCGATTCCTCCGAGAGCTTTGGCGGCATCGCAGAGGTCGCTATTGATCCGCTGAAGGTTCCGGCCGGAGCAGAGCCGCTGTGGCTGGTGTATTCGCTTGGCTTCCCGAATTTCGAGCAGGAACAGATGCATTTCTTGAGCATCTACAGCTATACCGATCAAACCTGGAAAGAACTTGCGCATCACGAGCTGCTCAACGCCACTTCGATGTCGACCGGTAGTGTCGAACAAGTTAATCTTTCGAGCGATCGCATCTGGCTGTTTGTGCAGAGCGGCGTGGGCGCTCACGGTGGCTGCTTGGAGTTGATGAGCTACGATCTGGGCAAGCTGAAGAATGAGATCGAGAGCTGTAACTCGAGCCCCTTGGCCGGTTTTGTAGAGGACTTTGACGGCGATGGCTTCGACGAGGTGATCATCAACGATACCGAGAACTACGTCTTCTGTTACGCCTGTGGCGAGCGCTTCTTCAGCTATGCTCTGCATCACTGGGATGGAAAGCAGCTCCAAAAGATCGATCTGCGCACCCCGCCTGCGGTCGAGGTCAGTAGTCCGCTCTATCAGCTCTATGAGCTGGCCCATTTCGGCCTGTGGAAAGACTATGAGCAGGCTTTAGCAGAGGCCGACCTCGGCTCTGACTCGCTGACCAAGCTCTATCTGGCGCTCTTTGATCTGCATCGCAAGGATTTCCAAGAGCAAGCCGAACGCGGCAACTATCCGCTGCTCGATCAGCTCTTCTACGGCGATCATGTCGCGGCGGAAGCGGTGCTGCGCGCCTATGCGCCCGAGGAGCTGTTTGTGTCGCCCTCGCCTGTGATCGCGGGGACGATGGCAGACGGCTGGGATGAGCAGGTGAGCACTTGGATCACCACCACGGTCGATCTATTGATCTCGGCCAACAATGCGGGCGATGCGCCCACGCTGCCTGAACCGATCCGTAACATCGATCGACTGGCGGCCGCCAACTATCTCTATGGTTGGGCGCTCAGTCTGAGCGAAGAGGGGCCTGCCGCCGGACGTAGCTACTTCGAGCGGGCCGCCAGCTTGAAGCCAGAGGATACGTTTTATCAGGCGACCCTGAGCTATGTGCGCTCCCGTTGATCTGTTTGGCTTGGCCCATCTCAGCCGAAGGCCAAAAGCGATACGTCGTTGGCTGAGCTTGTCGAAGCCAACGAGTGCTTTCAAGTTGTGGGGCCGAGCGCGTTCAGACTCCCTTCTCCCGCCTTGCGGGAGAAGGGTCGGGGATGAGGGCGGGAGCTCCCAGCTGATAGCCGGAGGCGGACGCGCTAGAAGCCGAATGGGAGCTAGAAGCCTCGCCGCCAAAAGAGAATCAACGGGCTTGCTCGCAAAATGGAGATTAGCTCGACAGCGCTTCAAAAGCGGGCGCTTTATCGCACAGAAACAGATGCGATAGAGCGCCCTTTATGTGTGACAGATGCGGCTTATTCCGGCCAGACGCCTTGGCCTTCGCGCTCGACGGGATAGCCCGCCGCTCGCAGATGCGCGATCACTTCGAGACCATGCTGCTCGTCGCGCACCTCTAAGACCATCTCGACGCCTACGCGGTCGATCGGCACCAGCCAGGTGGCGCGGCGATGGAAGATATCGATCACATTGGCGCCCGTTTCGGCCACCTTGTTCATCAGCGGGGCCAGATTGCCCGGGCGGTCACCGATCAGGGTGCGCAGCAGAATGTGGCGTCCTTGGCGCACCATGGCCTGCTCGATCACGCGGCTCAGCAGGTTGTCGTCGATATTGCCGCCACAGAGCACCGTGCTTACCACTTGATTTGGCTTGAAGTTCACTTTGCCCGCCAGCAGAGCGGCTACACCCGCCGCGCCCGCGCCCTCAACTACCAGTCGGGCATGTTGGGCCAGATAAGCTATCGCACGTACAATCTCGTCGTCGGTAACGGTTACAACCTCATCGACATACTGCTTGATAAAGCCGAGGGTCAGATCGCCCGGACGCTTGACCGCGATGCCATCGGCGATGGTTCGCGCGCTCGCGAATGCGATCGGGCTGCCAAGTGTCAAAGACTCGATCACTGGCGCACAGCCCGCCGCTTGCACACCCACGACCCGTACCTTGGGGCAGAGCGTTTTGAGCGCGATCGCGATCCCGCTGATCAGACCGCCGCCGCCGATCGGCACCACCATGACATCGATATTCGGCAGCGCTTCGGCGATCTCAAGCCCGATCGTGCCTTGGCCCGCCACCACCAGCGGGTGATCGAAGGCGTGAACATAGGTCAGGTTGCGCTCGGCTTGGATCTGACGCGCCCGCACGCCTGCATCGTCGAAGCTCGCACCGTGCAGCACCACCTCAGCGCCCATTCTGCGCGTCGCTACAACTTTGGTCAATGGCGCCTGTTCGGGCATCACGATCGTGGCTTGGGCGCCCAACAGCTTGGCGGCCAAAGCGACTCCTTGGGCGTGGTTGCCCGCCGAGTGGGCGATCACACCGCGCTTCAACTCCTCTTCCGACAAGCAACTGATCATATTGTAGGCGCCGCGCACTTTGAACGAACCGCTCCGTTGGGTGTTTTCGGCCTTGAAAAAGATCTGAGCGCCCAGATCTTCGGAGATGCGCTCGGCAGGCAAGAGCGGCGTTTGCACGATGATATCGGCTAAACGGCTTCGGGCAGCTTGAATATCTGCGAGCGTGACGGTTTGGTTCACAGAGTTCTCCTTTTTGAAACAGATATTGTGCTTTGAGATCGGAAATAGAACCAAAACAGCGCTTCAATAGCTGATGCGTGTGCTACACGATCTGCTCGATGTGTTGAAAAGCAGCTGCGCTTCACCACAGTTTCGATGCTAAGCGAGGCGGCCTGCTTCTGCACGCTGTAGCTGACTTGGCATGGGCCTTGCCGCGCTGTGTTGCTGTGCTGGGCTATAAAGCGGCAGAGTATGAAACGCTGTTGCTGAGCTTGGATAGACGCATTGGTGCGTTTGGAAACGAGAATCTTTTAGTGGATGCGGCCTTCACTCCTTTGTGTAGCCTTAGAAACAGGGATAGACAAACAAGCTGTATGCAGTTGAAGTGGAAGAGTAGAGAGACGGCTGTGGATTGCTGCATACGTTTCTATTGTATCACGCTTGCGCGGCTGAGCTTGATCGTATTGGGCTTTGCGGCGCAAAAAAACAGGCCTCTCACATCGTTGTGAAAGGCCGTAAGCGCTTGACTAAGCTCTTATATCAAATCCGTTTGATCACTTCAGCACGCTGGCGGCGAGCTCTCTTCCCCAAAGAGGCTTGCTAGCGCGTCCGCCTTCGGCTACCAACAGCTCGCCCGTAAGCAGGGTGTGGTAGCTGTGTGCCGAAAGACCGCCCCAATATACAACGTTGCAAGTGGATTTCGTATTAGTTGTCGCTGATGAGCAGTTCCGCATGTGGGAGGCTGCTGATCCAGTCGCAGAAGGTGCGCCATTCGGCTAGGCGGTGGTTCTTGCGCGAATGGTAGATCGAACGCAGCACTTGGTAGTTGAACGAAACTGTTCGCAGATAGAGCCAGGCGTAGGGCACTGTCTGCTGAAGGATACGCCACGCTTTGGCCTCTGGCCCCTTGCGTTTGCCAGCTTCGATCCAAGCCTCGCGCGCGGCTTGTACGCCAGCGATCACGGCTTTGGCAGCCTCGCTCTCGGGATCTTCGAAGTAGAACATCGACGCGTCGACCGGATCACGGCCAAGCATGTGCATCATCGAGGTGCTGTTTTGGGTGATATCCGAGGCTTCTACTCCGACGCGGTAGGTGTCGAACTCGCGCCACCAGTAGCCGGGTGCCTTGATCTCGACAATGACCGGCAATTGACGCAAATATTTACCATGGTCTGCCCCCAGCTTCGCTAAGCGGAGCGCAAGTTCGCGGTCGGCGCTGCCGAAGTCAAATTCGCCATCGACAAGGCTGCTGTCGCCCTTGCTCCAGCTCTCCCAGCTGTTGCGCATGCCACGGATCACCATGTCCCACTGGGCGGGGGAAGGTGTTACATAGTCGACAATTGTTAAGCCGCTCACGCTTCACTCCTATTTCTGCTCGCTTCGACGCTAAAACCTTCGGGATAGCGACGACGTAGTTTATCGATATTACGCTGCATAACCTCATCGAGCGGCACATCGAGTGCTGTGGCCGCCAGCGCAACATACCACAAAATATCGCCTAGCTCTTTCACTAGTTCGTCGCGATCGAGATCGTGACCGTGAAATTGAAATTTCTTGATGCTATCTGCGATCTCACCCGCTTCGCCACACAAGCCGAGCGCCGCATTGATCAAGCGGTTTTCTGCTGTGCTGGCTAGCGGATTCGAATTGGCTGTGCGCATCGCCAATTCCTGATAGGTATTTGCTTCCATCGAGACGCTCCTATAAATCGTCGTCGTGCGAGATTCTGCTGGCGATCGGGCCGCTCTGACCGCTGTATTTATTGCCCGGCTTCTTGCGATAGGGAACCTCGACTGGACTACTGAGTTGCTCGAATGTCAGAGTACAAATTCTCATACCGGGGTACAGAGCTACTGGCATGACACCTAAATTGCCCAGCTCTACCACAATGTTGCCAGCCCAACCCGGATCGAATAAACCGGCTGTGCTATGCACAATAATGCCCAGACGCGCCAGACTGCTGCGCCCTTCCAAGCGCCCCGCGATATCGTCTGCTAGTTCGACCCATTCGATCGTCGAAGCCAGCACAAAGCCGCGCGGCTGCATAATGAAAGGTTGTCCATCTTCCAGCACAACTTCTCGCATATATTCCGAAGTCGGTCGGTCAGACTTGAGGTCGATGTATGGGTGAACGCTGTAGTCGAAAACGCGGAAGGTATTGCCGAGTCGGAAGTCGATTGAGCACGATCCCAGCTGAGTCGAAAAGTCGACTTCAGGTTTGATTACGATTTTGCCCGCCTCAATCGCCTTTTTAATATCGCGATCCGAAAGAATCATGTGCCACCTTAAACATAGATCACGGCAACTAGGCCTGTGACTGCTAGTGAATTAGGTACAGAATTAAACCGCGCCATCATACCATGCCCTACCTCTTACTCGAACAGGAAGATGGCCTAACTCACTATGCGATGTGTACAAATCTTGAACAGCCCCTTTGTGCAAGCGAACAATGGTAAACTGTATCTGGCAAAGAACAGAAAACCTAAACACCTTGCAATCTTAAGAGGCTAGCATGCAAACCCCAAAGGCGAATATCCACTACTCAGCGGGCGCGTTGCACATCCACTCCACCTATTCCGATGGGAGCGGATCGGTCGAAGCTATCATTCGCGCTGCTCAGGGTGCTGGGCTAGAATGGATTATTTTAACCGATCACGATACGCTGGCAGGTCTGCCCTATCAAGGGTGGCACGACAACCTGCTGGTGATTGTGGGCCACGAAATCACGCCCGATCGTAACCACTTTCTGGCCCTAAATGTTGATCAAGTTATAAGCAATACGCTTGCGCCCCAAGACTTCGTCGATGAGGTCTATGCCCGGGGCGGCTTTGGAATCATCGCTCATCCCGATGAACGAGTCGCCAATGCGGTTAAAGACATCTATCGCTGGGACGACTGGTCCGTCGATGGGCCTCGCCAGCGCGAAGGCCGCGTGATCGGTATCGAGCTTTGGAATCAGTTGAGCGATTGGGGCGAGCACTATTCGAAACCCAAAGCCCTATTGCACTACCTCTTCCCGCGTATCGCAATGACGGGCCCAACCCCCAAGACTCTGAAGTGGTGGGACGAGTTGAACATGGCTGGCAAGCGCACTTTTGGAGTCGGCGGTGTCGACGCTCACGCCATCCGTCAGCGCGTGCCCGGGGGCCATCTGGAAGTCTTCTCCTACCCCTACTCTTTCCGTACCATCACCAACTACCTGCTGCTCGATCAGCCTCTGTCGCGCGATGCCGAAACCGCCATCAATCAGGTTTATGCAGCCTTGACGGCAGGTCGCTCCTATTTTGTCAATCGGCTCGATGGCGAGGTACCCGCCCTGTCGTTCAATGCCAGTCGCCTCAACGAACGCTCCGATGATACCTGGATCGCTGGCGACACTGTTCAGCTCGCAGGTAGTCCTTTGTTGATCAGCGCTGATGCCAAAGCCGATGCCTATCTACGCCTCATTCACAACGGCCGGGTTGTAACGAGCGGCATCCGCAGTTTGCGCCACAGCATCAATCAGCCCGGTATTTACCGTCTAGAAGGCTATCGTGGCGGTCGCCCTTGGTTCTATACCAATCCGATTTATGTCATCGAGTAACAATACAAACGAAGCGATGCAAGCTTCTTCGTATACATCGATGTTTTGATAAGACAACCAGCTCAGACTAAATAGCGCTTTAGCAAGCTTGAGAATGTTGCTTCGTTTAGTGCAATGTATGTATCATACAGGTTAAGAAACGTTCAGAAATTAGGATAAATCTCCTAAGAGGAAGCGCAGCGAGCTTATGTTATGATGCGAAAGGGCCTTATTACCTCGTTTTAACTACTTGATAGTACTTTTTATACATCGTTAAGGAATATACCAATGGCGGTCACACAAGATCCCACTACCTATTCGATCGAGTTGAATCGCGCCACTTTTAATTGGGAGCTAGATCAAGGTAAGCTCAGCTTTTTTGGCTTACCAAGCGCCCTTTTTTGGCTTGATCCATCGATTTATCATTTGCTCGCACCTTTAGCGCAAGAGCTAGGTTATCCGCTCTTTCGCTTGCTGATCGCTTCGAGTTCGAGCATCGGCACCGACCAAGATTATCACGTGATGGTCACCACCCTGGCCGACAGCTTCTCAGAAGGCTTTTTGGCTTGGGGCCGAGCTGTATCGACGGCGGGCTGGGGGCATTTCGAACTGCTCGAATACGATCAAGAGGCGAAAAAAGCCACGGTGCTGGTCAGCAACGCCTGGGAACTCCAAATGGTGCAGAACAAAGAGCAGCATTGGGGTTGCCCTTTTTTATTTGGCAAAATAATTGGCATCTTCTCGCAGGCCTTCGGCACAAGTTGCTGGGCCGACGAGTTGGTCGACCTCGAGAGCGCTACACCTAGCGTTCGTTTTAACATCTACCCATCGTCTCTCAATCTAAGCGACGAACTCAAGCGCCTGCGTGATGAACAGGCCGAAAAGGCCCGCCGCGCTCTTGAAGAAGAAGTTGATCTTCGCACCCGCGAGATCCAAGCCATTCAAGAGGCCCGTACTCATCTTCAAGAAGAGATCTTACGCGCTCAAGAGACTCTGATCGCCGAGCTATCGACGCCGATTCTGCCCATTCACGACCACGTGGTGCTTATCCCGCTGATCGGCCAGATGGATAGCCGTCGTGCCCATCACGTGACCGAGGCCCTGCTGAAAGGTGTCTCTGAACACCACGCCCGCTTCGCTATTCTCGATATCACGGGCCTGCCTGTGGTCGATACCGGCTTTGCCAATGCCATACTGCGCTGTGCCCGCGCCGTCCGTTTGCTCGGCACTACCATGATCATCACCGGCATTCGTCCCGAAGTGGCGCAGATCATCGTCAGTTTAGGGGTCGATATGACGGGAGTAGTGACCTGCTCGACCTTACAGGCTGGTATCGCTATCGCTCTCAAGCAGATCTCCTAGCGCTCATATCGAGAGTTCGTTCGGCCTAAGCAGCGGCGATCCCGCTCGTACTCTTACAAGTTGTAGCGGTGTGTAATGGAAGCCGCGATTACACACCGTTCCTCTTATTAACCAGCTCTTCCGTCTCATCGCTCATACCCTCTTGTTAACTCCCAAACCATCAGGCGGCGAGTTCCTTAGCTTCCATGCGGTCCTCAGCGCGTCCGCCTACGGCTACCAACATCCCGCCCTCAACAGACGGCTCTATCGCTTCAGCGGCCCGCAACAGAGCGCCCACCCCGATATGCCTACTCGACTACAGCTCTTTTACTCTTCTATGAGGCCGCTGTAGATCAACGCAATCCCGTTTGTTGTCTTAACTGAGTGCGAATCTTAGGAATGTTTTTTGGGCTTTATAGAGGCATATGCTCATTCCTAGTGCAAGCAACCGAAAGCAAGTGTGGTATTATTCTTCTAGGAGAGTTGATATCAAGATGAAGGAGCGAAGCATTTCATGGCTGCCGCATTTAATGAACTTGATCAGCGATCAGCCGATACCATTCGGGTACTAACTGTCGATGCGGTCCAGAAGGCTCATTCTGGTCACCCCGGTTTGCCCCTAGGTACCGCTGATCTATCGTATGTTCTGTGGACGCGTTTTCTACGCCATAATCCGAGCGACCCGCATTGGTTTAACCGAGACCGCTTTGTCTTGTCGGGCGGTCATGGATCGATGTTGCTCTATAGCCTCTTGCATCTGACGGGCTATGCCGTATCGCTCGATGAGCTGAAAAACTTCCGTCAGTGGGGAAGCATCACCCCCGGTCACCCCGAAGTAGGCGTGACCCCGGGCGTCGAAACCACCACCGGCCCCTTGGGCCAAGGTGTCGCTAACGGTGTGGGCATTGCGCTGGCAGAAGCTTGGCTTGCTGCTCGCTACAACCGCCCCGGTTTTAACGTCGTTGACCACTATACCTACGGCATCATCTCCGATGGCGACCTCGAAGAGGGTATCAGCCACGAGGCTGCCGCGCTGGCGGGCCACTTGGGCTTGGGCAAGTTAATCTACTTCTACGACGATAACGGCATCACCATCGACGGCCCGACTTCGCTCTCGTACAGCGACGATGTGCCGAAGCGCTTTGAAGCCTATCATTGGCACGTTCAGACTATCGACGGCCACGATATGGAGGCTGTCGCCAATGCTATCGTTGCGGCACAGGCCGTCACCGATAAGCCTTCGATCATCATCACCAAGACCATTATCGGCAAGGGCATGCCTTCCATCCAAGGCACCCAGAAGGCACATAGCGATGCTCCGGGCGAGGATGAGGTTCGTCGCACGAAGGAGAACTTGGGCTGGCCGACCGATTCGTCCTTCTACATTCCCGAAGATGTCTTGGCAAACTATCGCCAAGCCCTCACCAAGGGTGCCGAGGCTCAAAAAGCTTGGCAGTCGCTCTTCGATGCCTACGCTGCGGCTCACCCCGATGCAGCCGCCGAACTGAGCGCCATCATCAAGGGCGAGTTACCCGCTGGCTGGGAGGCTGCCCTCGATAAGGTTTCCTTCCCGGTCGATAAGCCGATCGCAACCCGCGCCGCTTCCGGTGCGGTCATCGACGCGCTCATCTCGGCGGTTCCTCAGTTGCTGGGCGGTAGCGCTGACCTTACTCCGTCAAACAATACCAAGCCCAAGGGCTCGGACGATATCTCGAAGGACAACCACGGCGGTCGCTACATCCGTTACGGTATTCGCGAACACGGTATGAGCGCCATCATGAACGGTCTGGCCCTGTCGAGCATCATTCCTTACGGTGGCACCTTCTTGACCTTCAGCGACTACGCCAAGAACGCTGTGCGCCTCTCGGCCCTGTCGAGCTTGCAGGTCATCTACGTCTTCACACACGATAGCATCGGTTTGGGCGAAGACGGCCCGACCCACCAGCCTGTTGAGCACTTCGCTGGTCTGCGCGCTATTCCTAGCTCGCACTTCATTCGCCCCGCCGACGCCACCGAGACTGTCGAGGCTTGGCGCATCGCCATCAGCGATCGCAAGCATCCGACCATCTTGGCGCTCTCGCGTCAGGCCCTGCCGGTTATCGACCGCAGCAGCTATGCTCCTGCCAGCGGCGTGGCTAAGGGTGCTTATATCTTGAAAGACGCTGAGGGTGGCAACCCCGATGTGATCTTGATCGCAACTGGTTCCGAGGTTTCGCTGATCATCGAAGCCGAGAAGCTCTTGGCCGCCAAGGGCATCAAGGCCCGCTTGGTGAGCATGCCATCTTGGGATCTTTTCGAGGCTCAGCCGCGCGAATACCGCGACAGCGTGCTGCCGCCTTCTGTGACCGCGCGCGTAAGCGTAGAGGCTGCTGCGACCCTTGGTTGGGAGCGCTACGTTGGCGATAAGGGCGCGATGGTCGGTGTCAACCGCTTCGGTGCTTCCGCTCCCTACAAGGATATCTACAAGCACTACGGCCTGACCCCCGAAAACATCGTAGCCGCTGCCGAGGCCAGCATTGCAGGTAAAGGCCGCGAGTGGACCGAAGAGCAATTCGCCTATAAGCCGAGCCACTAAGCTCTCTAAACAATCGATGCTCACAGAAGGAGGGAGGAGCTTTGTTCTCCCTCCTTCTCTTGTGTGTCTTAAGGGCTTGGAGCTTGACTGACGTCGATCGGAATGATCGCCAGTGGGAAGAGCGTGCCGTTGAGCATAAAGCCTTCGATCTCAACCTTACCGAAGTGCGTTTTGCCGTTGGGGCTGACCTTCAGTCGTTCTAGCAAGGCGCGCTCTTGAATCGGCTGGTTCAGCTTGATCTGGCGCGCCGAGGCCGGAGGAAAGCCTCCCACCGTCACCTCATCGCTAAGCAGGGCGCTCTCTTTGTTGCTGATCAAGGCTCCAGCAACTCGAATAAACTGCCCGTCGATCTGAGTTCCTTGGCCTGCCAAGGCGCTCACCGAGAAGTTTTGAGCCGTGAGCCGATCGAGGCGCACCTGTTTAAAGCGAAAGCTATAGCGTCCATCTGGCCCGTAGCCGCCCGAACCTTCGAGCTGGCCCGTCGCCAAGACGGCGGCATAGCGCACACCTTGCTGCGGCTCTATGCTGTCCGAAAGCGCTTGGCTCTGTTCGGGGCTCAGCCAGATCTGTCGATCGGGCTCGCTTCCAAGCGGCTGAGGAACCTGCCCACTAAACGAGAGCCCAGCGACAAATAGAGCTGTGTCGTCTCGTTCATAGAAATAGCCGATCAGCGATACCGTGCTGCCATCGGCCTCGCGCAAAGCTTGCTCGAAGGGTTTGGCCGCCAGAGCGGGCGCCGCCGTTGGTGTGCTTGTTTGGCTGGGCTGGCTACAGGCGCAGAGAATCAAGCCTAACAAGAGCGTGATCCCGAGTGCTTGCCAGTCAGCACGCTTATGATCTTCAAAGAAGGAGCGTATCATATTCGTCTATTGAAAAAACCTATCATTCAAACTTTATAGATAGATAGATGCAAATGCTTTCGCCCTGCTTAGGGCTAGCATCTTGCTAGAACGTGGCATATAATATGATGGTTTGAAAGAGAATACAATTTGAAGCAGTAAATTCTCTATCAATTAGTATTCCGCTATGTTAACCTCTGATGCCCTCAGAACCCTTCCCAGTAGCTTTTTACTGATGGTTTATCAGCATACGTTGCGCACTACAAGCGCCTATGAAACATAGACTATGCTTGCCTATGACTCATAACGCTTGGCATTCTCTTCATTGTGCCGCTTGTGTGCAAGCTATGCTAGCGGTTTTCGTTGATGGTTTCCATATTCCAATGTTGACTCCGGAGGACCTTCATGAGTGACCTTACTCAATCCGATTCAGAAGATCTAGAACCTGAAGAAGAGATCTTGTACGTTTATAACAACATCGAACGACAGCGCTACGAAGTCTATATCGAAGGAACTGTTGCGTTTATGGAGTATCGTGACGGTGAGGATGTTCGGTACTATACACATACAGAGGTGCCGCCTGCCTATGAAGGCTATGGTATAGCCAGTCAAATGGCAAAGATCGTTTTAGAAGATGCTGAACAAGAGCATCTTTCGATAGTTCCGCTTTGCCCTTTCTTACGAGGCTATATTGAACGGCACCCCGAATACAAATTTCTTGTCAAAGTTTGAGATTCTGGCTTATACAAGCGATCTTGGTAAAGCAGAAACATTGCTCGCTACTTGGATGTAGGCTGCATTGTGCAGCCCTTCCAAGTACGTACCTGAGCTAAAACGCGAGCATAGCACAACAAAATAGTAAGAATAGGCTGAATATTAGAAATAATGTTCTTGTTTTACTATATGACAACAATGTTAGCTTTGCTGATGGCTAATAGTTTTTACTATTCCAAAAGCCTAGATTCTTGAAATAATCATCTATAGATTGAGAAATACTGTTGGCTAAATGTAATAATCATTTGCAATTTATCCCTAAGTTGCTCGCTTAAAACGGTTGCATGCTGTTTCGGCCCTATGTTACAATAGTTGAACAGTTAACAACTGTATCTTCGTCTTTTATAACGTGATCACTACTTGAGCGTAAGTAGTTTGAACAGGTTCCTACTCTTCCGTTTTGTGTACACCGGTTTAGAATTGTAAGTACTTTTGTCCCTATGCCTTTATAGTTCTTATACTAGCGTGGCTGAAGAACGAGACTTGTGGATGTACGCTCATCATTGGAAACAACCCGTTTTTTTAGCTTCCCTACGGAACGTTAGGCCAAGAATAAGGCGTCTGGTTGAACAAGGTATATGTGCAAAACGTTCTCATCATTCCCTTGTTCTAAACTTGCAACCCCTTGACGCCTAAGCTATAATGGCTGAGGACTTTACGCATTATTATGGCGCTGCCCTGCCTTCGACATCAACAAACAGCAGCACATGCGTAAAACATTACACTGTGCGCGCACTATAGGACGCGGGTAGCGGGAGGGATTCACATGGCAACAGTGAGCCTGCAGGCAGCCTACGATCACGCCCGCCGCTTGCTGGAAAGTGGAGATACTGAGCGTGCTATCGCTGCGATAGAGCACATCCTCCAATACTTTCCTCATAATTTAGAAGCACAGCGGATGCTCGGTCAGGCCTACCGCGCTGGCCGTCAGCTCGATCTGGCTCGAAATGCTTTCCAGAACGTTTTAGCCTCCGACCCAGAGAACATTGAGGCGTATGTTGGCATCGGTCTTATCTACGAGAGCCAGGGAAAGCTTGACCAAGCGATTCAGTCGCTTGAACAAGCGCTAGAGATCACCCCTGGTATGAAAGAGTTGCGTGCTGAGGTCCTCCGTCTCTATGCAGAGAACTGGGGGAGCGAGCATGCCCAACTCCAAGTCAGTCAATCGGCGCTTGCACGCATGTATGCCAAAGGCTACATGTTCCCCCAAGCAATTTTAGAATTCAGAAAACTGATTGCGAAAGATCCCTCGCGCCTTGATGCCCATGTCGCCCTGGCCGAAACGCTCTGGCGTGATGGTCAAGATGACGAAGCGATAGCTGAATCCGAAGAGATCTTGCGTAACCACCCCTATGCTCTAAAGCCCAATCTCCTCGTGGGCTATCTACGTGCTGCTTCAGGTGACCCGCAAGCCGAAGAGTATTGGAAACGAGCAGGCGAAGTCGACCCGTACTATGTGCTTGCTCAGCAGATGTTTGAGCAACTGCCTTATCCTAGTGTTCAGCCGACCCTGCCAGAGTGGAATGAGCAAGAGTGGCTCTTAGAGCGTGAACGTATCGCTCAGGAAAAGGCCCGTGCCGAAGAAGAAGCTAGCCGTGCCTCGATTGCAGAGCCCATCGCTGCTGCCGGTGCTGGTATCGCTGCTGCCGCCAGCGATGATTCCTTCTTTGGTGGCTCGTGGATGGATAGCATCGATACACCGGCTGAAAGCTCTCCTGCTGGTGCGAGCGCTGACGACGACGATGACTTCTTAGCGAAACTGCTCGCCTTCGATGGAATCAGTGCTGACGATGAGTTAAGCGCTGTACAGAGCGACGAATCGTTGTCGCCTTTCTCGGTGGAAGACGTTGCTCCGATCGTCGATCCCTTCTCGTTTGATGATCAGGGCGTCACACCCTTTGGTGCTGAAGAGACAACAAGCGACGTTCCCGCCGCGAGCGAGACGGTTAGCGACGATATCGATGACTTTGAACCGTTCTCTTATGCCGATCTGGGTCTCAGCCCTGAAGAGATCGCAGCATTGAACGCCGCTCAAAGTGCAGAGCAGGATATCGAAAGCAGTCAGCTCTCCGATAGCGATAGCGCTGCAGCTGAACCTGTTGTCGATGATTTCGATCTGACAATCTCTGAAGTAGAGCAGCCCGAGACAGCAGCACCAAGCGTAAGCAGCTCAGATGATGAGCCGGAATTGACTCCTTTCTCGTTGGAGGATCTGGGTCTCAGCCCTGAAGAGATCGCTGCACTGAGTGGCACAAGCGACACCGATGCTGAACCCGCTCAGGCTAGCCAGCAATCTGCTGAACTGAGCGATGAGTTTAGCTTTGATCTGCCAAGCACCGAGGAGCAGCCTTCTGCCGCCGCTACCAGCGATGAAGAGCCAGACATGACGCCCTTCTCGTTGGAAGATCTAGGCCTCAGCGAGGATGAGATCGCTGCTTTCGATCTTGGTACTTCGAGCGATGCCAAAGCGGATACCTCTACAAGCGATGCTGCGCTCGACGATGTTCAGCCCTTCTCGCTTGACGATTGGGCCAGCGACCTTCCGGGCGATCCAGCCCCAAGCGGCGAAGCTGCTGGCGAAGTAACTGACAATTTCGATTTCTCTGACGACCTGTCGCCCTTCTCGCTCGACGATCTGGATATCTCGACGGCAGGACAAAACACAAACTTTGAACTAGGCTCATTGCCTTCGTCGTTGCAGCCCTTCTCGCTCGACGATGTTCCCGAAGACGTAGGCTTCGCCAGTAGCGCTGGCACTTCGTTGCCGACACCGAAGCTGCCTGACGACGATGATGATAGCAGCGAAGGCGGCGCTTATAGCTTCCGTCCTGCGCGCTCGAAGCCTTCAACCGACTTCAAGCTCGATATGGATGATGAGGAGCCGAAGGGCCCGACGATTTTTGCTAAATTGCGACAGCGTCATAGTGAGCTGCCGCGAACAGAGCCTGAACCCTTGCCTCCGGTCGATGACAGCGAGCTTGATCATTCCCTGTTTGGTCAAGACGACGTCTCGTTGCGTGATGACGAAGTTTCTGCCCCGACGGCAGAAAGCGCTTCGTTGAACGTTGATACCCAAGCGGAGCCCGAGGCCGAAGCTGTTGCATCAACTCAAAACGATGCGCCTGCAAGCGATGAACCAGAGCTGACACCTTTCTCGTTAGAAGATCTGGGTCTCAGCCCTGAAGAGATTGCCGCTCTAGGCTTGCAAGATGCAGCCTCGGAGCCTCCTCTCGTGGCCGAACTGCCCGAGACGCTTCCCGAGACGATCGAGGAACCGACCAGCCAAGAGATCCAAGAGCCAGCGGCTCCGGTTGCACAAGAAGAGACCGCTGCTTCGGTAGCTTCTTCCAGCGACGACGAGCCAGATCTAACGCCCTTCTCGTTTGCCGATCTGGGACTCACGCCTGAAGAGATCGCAGCCTTTGGCTTAGATACAGCTGCAGTAGAGAGCGGCTTGGTTTCAGATATCTCTGAAGTCTACGCAGATACAGAGAGCAGTAAGCCCGAAGAGCAAGCCGAACAAGAGCCAGCGGCTCCGGCTGCATCTGCAAGCGATGAACCCGAGCTGACACCTTTCTCGTTAGAAGATCTTGGCCTCAGCCCTGACGAGATCGCCTCGTTTGGGTTGGCTGATGAAACCGCAGAGAGCGCTAGCGCAGCCGAATCGGTTGATGCTCTTGATGATGTCTTCAGTTTCGACACTGATCCAGTTGTCGAAGAGCCAGCGGCTCCGACGGCATCTGCAAGCGACGACGAGCCAGAGCTGACGCCCTTCTCGTTAGAGGATCTGGGTCTTAGCCCCGAAGAGATCGCCTCGCTCGGTTTGGAGGAGGGCGCCGCTTCGAGCGCTCCGGCCGCCGAGCCAGCGAGCACAAGCGCTGAGCCAGAGATCGACTTCGAGCTGCCGGGCAGCGACGAACCCGATATGACGCCTTTCTCGTTAGAGGACTTGGGTCTGACGCCCGAAGAGGCCGCTTCGTTTGGCCTCGAAGATGTTGGAGCGGCTAGCGCGGCTCCCGCTGAGAGCGAGGCGACTGACGATATCGTCTATGATTTCGATCTGCTCGGTGACGACTCGGGTAGCTTTGATGATAAAGGCGGCGAGGCCAGCTTCGACGATGAGATTCGTCCCTTCTCGCTGGAAGATCTTGGAATCGATGACGAGATCGCTCCCAGCCCATTTGATACGGGCAACGAGCTTGGTGTCACCGAAGAAGAGATGTCGGCCATGAAGCTTGATAGCTTGGGTCAAGATGATTTCTCGAGCCCTGCCGAGAGCGACGACGCGAGCTACCAAGTTGATACAGGTGATCCCGTTCTTGACGAGCTGATTATGATCGGACGACGTCGGGGCTATGTCGATCTGGACGATATCATTCGTGCAGTTGAAAATCCCGAAGAAGAGTCCGAGCGTATCGAAGAGATCGGTCTTGTGCTCCATCGGGCTGGCATTCAGATCCGCGATGGCGATGAGATCATCGACCTGGATGAGGAAGTCGAAGACGAGGATTATATCTACGCTGAAGACCAAGTCGAAGACGAGTACGTCGAGCCGACGGTTACTTCCGATGAAGAGCCGGATATGACGCCCTTCTCGTTGGAGGACCTGGGCCTCAGTGCTGATGAAATCGCCGCTTTGGGCTTGCAAGATCCCAGCGAAGCCAGCACTTCCAGCACGCCTGCAGCAGCTTCGAGCGACGAGCCGGATATGACACCCTTCTCGTTAGAGGATCTGGGGCTGTCGCCGGAAGAGATCGCCTCGCTCGATATGGGCACAGAAAGCGCTGCCCCAGCTGCAAGCGAGACGCCAGCATCGGCTTCGAGCGACGAGCCGGATCTCACACCTTTCTCGCTGGAAGATCTAGGCCTTAGCCCTGAAGAGATCGCTTCGTTGGGCTTAGACGCCAACGCGCCTGCCCAGAGCAGCGAGAGCAGTGCAGCGCCCGAGACGCCTGCAGCAGCTTCGAGCGACGAGCCGGATATGACGCCCTTCTCGTTGGAGGACCTGGGGCTATCGCCGGAAGAGATCGCCTCGCTCGAGAGCGCCGCAGCGGCGCCCCCTGAACAGGCGCCCGCTGAAGCAGCCGCTCCGTCGGAAGACGAAATCGATACCTTTGATTTCAGTGTGGCTGACGCTGCTCGCTCTGAATTGGCAGCGGTCACTCCTAGTGAGCGACGCCAGTTCGACGAAGATGAGCCGCCACCTCTTTCGCCTGAGGATCTGGCCTTTGTGCCTGCCGACCTCGAAAGCTTAGATTCGATTTGGGATCCTGAGACCGCTAAACCAACAAGCGTCTATCAAGATCCTAACGTTGCTGCGGCTGCCGTTACGCCCGAACCGCCGAAACGTGAGCTGCCGCCGATCAACGAGCGTATTGTTCGCTTCGATAAGTCTCAAGTTGAGGCGGAGCAGAAACAATCCGTGCGTAGCGAGCCTACCCGTAGTGAGCCTGTTCGCAGCGAACCTGTTCGCAGTGAACAGCCACAGAGCGAGCCCGCTCGCCGCGATACGGCTAGTAGTCAAGCGCAATCATCGACAAGTTCATCCACAAGCTCTGCTCGTAAGAGTACGTGGAAAGCTCGCCAATCGCCAACGATCTTTATTCCAACTGGCGATGCGACCTTAGATGGCTACTTGTTGCAGCTTGAGGCTGAGCCACACAACACAGCCTTGCGCGCATCGGTAGCACGCATTGGTGGGCAGACAGCACGGTTTGATTTGGCGATCCAACAGTATAAAGTGTTGATTAAGTCGGGTGAAGCGCTTGATCAGATCAGCGAGGATATCCAAGATCTGATCGAGGATAACGATGATCCCGAGATCTTGCAGAAGTTGTATCGCCTGTTGGGTGATGTGTACTCCAAACAGAATCGCTTCCGCGATGCTGTAGAGGCATATAGTTGGACATTCTCAAAATAGTAGCACTGGGGGGTGCTGCTCGCTAGGGCAGTCTTCAACCACATAGCCCTAGCTTGGTTTTTTGTGACCCCCTACACTGCCAGAACGAAAGGCCAAGCTATGCGACGGATCGTCGAAGACTTGATCCGGGTGGAGGGAGTCATTGGAAGCCTCCTCGTTGGAAAAGACGGGTTGGTCGTGGCAAGCACTCTGCTCGATGATGAAGACGCCGAAGTGTTAGGTGCAATGTCCGCTGCTGTGTTCGGCGAAATCAACAAAGCGACCAAACGGATCGGGGTAGGTAACCTCGTTGACTCAATCATCGACGCTCAGGATGGGTCGATTTTGATGCTTGAAGCAAAAGATTTGATCTTAGTCGTGATTACGCAGCGAATGGTGAACCTAGGTCTCGTGAAAATGGAGATGCGTCGAGCGTCTAAACGTATCAGCGAGGCTGTGCCCATTTAGGGTGTAAACACGGGTCCGATCGTGTGGTATCATAGATCGGATCCTCTAAATACATATACGAAGGAGACGGTGTTGGAGCAGTCTTTGATTATTCTCAAGCCCGATGCTGTTCAGCGTGGCTTGATCGGTCCTATTATTACTCGTTTGGAACAGCGTGGTCTGCGCTTCATCGGCATGAAGCTGATTCAGATGGATGAGGCTCTTGCTCGACGCCACTATGCCGTTCACGAGTCCAAGCCCTTCTTCAAAGGCTTGGTTGAATATATCATTTCTGGCCCAGTGGTGGTGATCGCTGTTTCTGGTCAGAACGTGATCCAGATTGTGCGCACAATGGTGGGCGCTACCAATCCGGTGGCTGCTGCTCCTGGCACAATCCGTGGCGATTTCGCTGTTGAGATCGGACGCAACCTGATCCATGCATCCGATTCGCCCGAAAACGGCGCAGCTGAGGTTGCTAACTTCTTTAGCGAAAACGAGCTGTTGACCTACAATCGTAGCGTCGATAGCTGGATCTACGAGTAGTTTTTGTTTCTGCTCTCGTTGGTTGGTCTGGAGCGCAACGCTCCAGACCCTTTTTTATATCAAACCAAATCCGCTTGCATACTTCAGCATTCTGGCGGAGAGCTTCTTTACCCCAAACAAGGCTCTAACCGCGTCCGCCTACGGCTATCAGCGCTCTGTCCGCCACCCCGAGGTGGTCTCTGTGCGCCGAAACCGCCCCCCATGACACAAAAGGATACGCTCTCAAAGCTGATTACTGGATTTCGTTTTGGCCTTCGGCAGAGCGGAATTTGACTATGTTTGCCGGTGTGAGGTTTCCTGCCTTGCGAGCCTGCAGCCCTTTAGGCGAATTGGCTATGATGCTCGATCGCTTCTTGTAGAAGATGCGAGATCGCTAGCATGTTGGCTTTGCAGACGGTTTTTGGGAACAGATTGCTACAGCCTTCTTGTTGCGGGCGGGATGTTGGTAGCCGTAGGCGGACGCGGTTGTGCTCGAATGGGGCTAGAGCCTTAGCCGCCTTTAGAGCAGCTTGAAAGGGCAAAAAAAGAGAGAGATGTGACTTGCAAGCATCACATCCCTCTCTTTTGTTTTGATTAGCCATAATGAACTCTTTTGAGATAGTTTGCCTCGAATAAGAGGCAGGCCTGCTGTGAAAGAACGTGCTATTGATGGGATCTGTCGCTAGCTGAGCTAGGGGAGTAAGGGTGCAAGCAGAACCCGGACGATCAGTAACCAGTTGTGAATGAAGCGCCGGATAGCGTGCAGCAAGAAGGGTCGAGCGCCTGAATTATGTTGTAGCTCTTGTGCGATCAAGACGATTTCAGATCGACCTTCTGCCAGGAATTTCTCGCATTCGGGTGGAAGCTTTTGCAACGATGCTTGATGGAGTTGCTCGGCGATCTCGAGCATTGGACCGATCTGATTGGTTTGCTGGGAAAAACGATATTGACAGTCTTCGAGCGAATGACCAGCTTGCAACAGCTTGATCGTTTCATCAAGGATCTGTGCAAGTTCGTCCGATTCAAAATTGTGTCCTGCTTGGGCTTCTTCAGGTGAGTGATAAGCCGCCATGTGCTATCTGTTCTACCGGCGGAAGCTCGTGTTTCGAGCGTGCTGTTTTTGTTCGTACTGCTTTGGCCCGAGAGTCTTTGGAAACTGCTTCCATAAGAGGATCCTCTCCATCGCGTGACATAACTTGTTGTAACTGTTGTAGGGCGCGGTATTGCAAGGCTTTAACGGCCCCCTCGCTTCGATGGGTCTGTTTCGCTATCTCGGCATTGGTCATATCGGCAAAGAAACGCATGGTCAAGACCTGTTGTTGGTCTACTGTAAGGGTGCGGATCGCTTGGGCAAGTGCGACCCGATCGAAAATGGCGAATACGCCATCTTGGGCGTGGGGATCGACGATTTCTCCAGTGCTATCGAAGGGAACCGATAAAACTTGGGTACGCCGAAGGTGGGCGAGTAGAACATTTTGTGCGATCGTGTAAAGCCACCCGCGAAAGGGCTGTTCTCCGGTGTAGTCTAATCCTCGTATGCCCTTAATTACCCGAATAAAGACCTCTTGAGTGAGGTCTTTGGCTGTCTCTTGTTCATTAAGCCGTACATATAAGAATCGGAGGATATGGACTGCATAGAGATCGTAAATTTCGCTGATCGCTCCTGAGTCACCTGATTTTGCTCTCCTGACGATTTGTGGGAGAGTAGTTTCAGCGGACATAGTGTGCGGCCTTAGATCGATAGGTGGTTCTGTGAATGTAATGATTATTAGGTTGTGAGAGAGAGAAGCGCGGTAAATGCACAGAAATGGGGCCACCTCTCGAATAATGCTAGAGAATTACCCGCATTGTTGTTGAGTTCATTGGTGGAATGTTGTTTTCTATTATAGCCCAACGTTTTCAAATCCGTAAGGGAAAAAATAGTTAAATTTATTGATATTTGCAATAAGAATTTATTAAAAGTGAAATAATGCTGTTCTCAGAGTGGGTTTTATGAATTTTCTTTAGTTTGTTAAGTGAGCCCAACTTGTTGCCAAGTCCTGATTGTCAGGGTATACTTTCGTTTTGCATTGAGATGCGTTATTTGCGAATGACCGAGGAGAAGAGCTATGCGTATTGCTATTGTCGGTCTGCCTAATAGTGGAAAGACAACCGTATTTAATGCGTTAACACGCGGTAATATTGAGACAACGGCCTTTTCATCTGGGCAGCTCGAACCAAACTTGGCGACTGTGAAGGTGCCTGATCAGCGACTCGATCAGCTGGCTGCGATTTTTAAGCCGAAGAAGGTTACTCCGGCTGATGTGCAGTATGTCGATGTGGCGGGTATTACGAAGGGCGAAACCCAGAAGGCTGGTTTGCCGCCGGCGCTTTTGAATTACGTCAGTAGCGCAGATGCGCTGTTGCACGTGGTGCGCGCCTTTGAAGACGATGGGGTTCCTCACCCCGATGAGACGGTTGATCCGGCCCGTGATATCGAGGCGTTTGACTTGGAGTTGATCTTCTCGGACCTGGGCATTATCGAGCGTCGCTTGACCCGTTTGAAGGGCGAGATCGGAAAGCTGCCTGCCAAAGAGCGCGAGATTCGCATGCAAGAACACGACTTGCTGGAACGGCTTCAGAGCGCCTTGGAGCAGGATATTCCGATTCGCAACCTCGAGATCAGCGATGAGGAATGGCGCTTGATCCGTGGCTATCAGTTTCTCTCGGCGAAGCCGATGTTGGTGGTGGTGAATATCGGCGAAGACCAGATCGCCAACCCGCCTCAGTTGAGCTATACCCACAGCAAGAGCGCTATTTTGCCACTTTCGGCCAAGGTAGAGGCCGAATTGGCTCAGCTCGACGATGCCGATGCGGCTGCCTTTATGGAAGATCTGGGTATTACCGAACCAGCGCGCGACTTGGTGATCAAGAAGTCTTATGAGTTGTTGGGCTTGATCAGTTTCTTAACGGCCGGTGCCGATGAAGTGCGCGCTTGGACGATACGTCGCGATCTGCCAGCTGTGGAAGCGGCTGGTGCTATTCACTCCGATATTCAGCGCGGTTTTATTCGAGCCGAAGTGGTAGCCTTTAAAGACTTGATCGCAGCTGGCAGCCTGACCGAGGCTAAAAAAGCGGGCACACTTCGCTTGGAAGGCAAACAGTACATCGTTCAAGATGGCGATATTTGCCACTTCCTGTTTAACGTCTAGGCTGTTTGTGGCAAAGAGCCTCAGTTTCTAGTGCGACCTGAGGCTCCTAGGCACAGGCGAGCTTGCAAATCGATTGCGCATTGTTGCGATTGGCGCTGCACTGAAGAGTTGTCTGGGAGGTAGTTGATGGATCCCAAACGCTTATTGACCAAAAGTCTTGCCGCCGAAGCTCAAGCCGAGCGCTTTAGTGCGATTTTGGCGGCTGGTTTAGCGGCGGTCGAACCAGCCGAAGCGGTGCGGCGCTATCTGCGACGCGAAGGCGACAGCTTGTTTGTGGCCGATCGTTGTTACGATCTGAGCGATTACCAACAGGTCTATCTGGCTGCGATCGGCAAAGCGGGCGCCCCTATGGCGCGCGCAGCGGCCGAGCTGCTCGGCGAGCGCTTGAGCGCCGGTATCGCGGTCGTCAAAGATAGACCAACCAAGCCTCTCCCCTCCGCTATAAAGCTCTTCCTTGCAGGGCACCCTGTCCCCGATCAACGCGGCGTGCAGGCCGCCCAAGAACTGGCCCAGCTGCTCGATCGCGCCCAAGCAGACGATCTGGTTGTGGTTTTGATCTCGGGCGGAGGCTCGGCTCTATTGCCGCTTCCGGTCGAAGGCATCAGCCTCGACGAGATCCAAGCGCTCACTTCGCTCTTGCTGCGTTGCGGCGCTTCGATCGACGAGATCAACGCGCTGCGCAAACACCTCGAACAACTGAAGGGCGGCGGTCTAGCGCGTCGAGCAGCTCCCGCTCGGCTTGTGACCCTGATTTTGAGCGATGTGGTCGGCAGCCCGCTGGATGTAATCGCCTCTGGCCCGACTGTTCCCGATAGCTCGAGTTTTGCCACAGCCTATGGCGTGCTTGAGCGTTACGATCTGCTGAACGAGGCGCCCGCTTCGATCGTGGCCCATTTGCAGGCTGGGCTGCGCGGCGAGATCCCCGATACCCCCAAGGCGGGCGATCCACTCTTCGAATCGGTGCAAAATCTGATTGTTGGTAGCAATGAGCAAGCTGCCCGCGCTATCTGTGCAGTCGCTCAGCAAGCCGGTATGCAGACCTTGCTGCTTTCGACCTATCTGCAAGGCGAGGCGCGCGAGCTGGGGCGTGTGGCCGCTGCGATCGCGCGTCAGTTGGCACTCAGTGATCTGCCCATTCCCAAGCCCGCCTGTATTGTGCTGGGTGGCGAAAGCACGGTAACCTTGCGCGGCAATGGCAAGGGTGGGCGTAATCAAGAGCTGGCTTTGGGCGCTGTGGCCGACATGGCAGGGCTTGAGCGAGTGCTCTTGGTCAGTTTGGCGACCGATGGCGGCGATGGCCCGACCGATGCGGCTGGTGCGGTGGTAACCGGCCAAACCTTGCAGCGCGCTCGCGCTTTGGGACTCGACCCATTTGCCTTCTTGGCCAATAATGATGCCTATAACTTCTTTGCCAAGCTCGAAGATTTGCTTCTTCCAGGACCGACAGAAACCAACGTGAATGATCTGATCTGCCTATTTGCTTGGTAGGAAAAGCGGCTGAACACGGCTAGGACTTTAGTACTTTTTCGCTGAAAAAGAGCGTTTTTTGTCGGAAATTCTTTGCACTTTCATCAACTTGATTATTGCTCTTTCCTTTTATAGCGCGTAAAATAGTGTGTAAGGTGTTGACCTGCGTATAGCCGTATGATAGAATATCGCAGGGTGATACACGTTTTGGCCCAGCCCGTTGTAGGTACAAAGAGAGGAAGGGATGCACACATGGCGGACTCCGATAGCATCTTGCAATTGGGCATCGAGGCCGCGCGGGATGGCAATAGGGAAGAGGCACGTAACCTCTTTCGATTACTAACGCGCCAGGATCCATCGAATGCACAGGCTTGGCTTTGGCTTGCAGGCGTAGCGGAAAACCGCGACGAGCGTCAGGCAGCGCTAGAGCGAGTAGTTGAGTTGGATCCGGATAACGAGATGGCGATAAAAGGATTGCAGGCGCTAGGCGTGCGTTCTAATGCGCGTTCGCGGCAAGAGTCGCCAAATCCTTCCGTTGTGCCTTCTGACGTGCCCGATGATGATTTTAGCCCATCACTCGACCTAGACTCTAAACCCGCTGCTTCAGAGCCCGATCGCTCGCGCTACGATATCGACGACGACGATCCGTATGCTCAGTTCGACACGCTCTCTGAGGCTATGGCCGAAGCGCCGACAGCCGTGCGACGTACTGAACCTATATCAGACGAGGTCGATCAGTTTAATGACCTTTCTGATGAACTGAACAACGACTCTTCCGGTTCGACACGACGTGCATCGAGTAGCTCTCGCCGCTCAAATGCTTCCAGTAGCGATACAAGCTCCTACACAACAAGCAGTAGTAGTAGAACTAGTTCAAGTAGCCGACGCAACCGCTATGCTGACGACGAGGCTGCAACGGTTCCAGCTCGCCGAGGTATCTCGCCGATCTTACTTGCCGTTGTAGGCCTGCTTGCGCTGCTCTTAGTCTGTTGGTTGGCTTGGAACTGGTTCAACAACCGTGGCGGTGTGGCAGATGTTCCCGTTGAACCGACCATGGAGATTATCGCTGGTGGCGATAGCGAGCAGCCTAGCCCTGAAGGCGAAGAGCCTATCGCAGGCGGTGAAGGTGAAGAGCCCACCGCAGAGGGTGAAATGCCACCTGCAGAAGGCGAAGAGCCACCGGCCGAGGGTGAGCAGCCGCCCGCAGAAGGCGAGCAGCCACCGGCAGAGGGTGAACAGCCTCCGGCAGAAGGCCAGCCCGTTGAGCCGCCTCCGGTTGTTTCTGCTGAGGATGCCGAGATTGCAGCCGCACAACCTGCGATTGTTGCTCCGGGTACTCCGCTTTCGGCTAATGGATGGCAGTACGACTTCCTTCAGCCGAACTATGCTGTACAACTCGGGTCGCTCGCTGGAATCCAGCCACAAGGGCGCTTGGTAATGGTATTGGTCCTTGTTGCTAACAATACCGGCACGCCTCAAGCGGTTCCGGCTGATCTGTTTGTACTCAAAGATGCTCAGGGTCGTGTCTACCACGCGATTCCGGCTGCTTCGAGCGCCTATGTCATTCGCGGTGTTAACGCCGACTTGAGCCACGAAGATGCGATCCCGGCCGATGGCCTGATCCGTAGTGTGCCGATCGTCTTTGATGTGCAACCTGATGCAACTGATCTGACCTTCCTGTCGCGCGGCAACACCTCGCAGGGTTGGGTGGTCCTTGGCGGCGTACAGTAGTTTCAGTTTATCGAGCTGATCCAAGCTCTTGAATTAGCTCGCATCAATGGTTGGTCTATGGCAGAAAGGCGTAGTGGATGTGTCCGCACCACTACGCCTTTTTCATACCCTACAACTTAGTTCTGCTGGGCGATCTCGCATATTCGCGTGATACGTTCAGAGCTTTAGCGGCGAGGTCTCTCGCCCCAAGCAGGCTTCGACCGCGTCCGCCTACGGCTATCAACGGCTGGCCCGCCGAACGCACTTCTAGCTGTGTCGAGGCCGCCCTCAACCATAGCAGAGGATCTCGTATCAGAGCGAATCGGCTTAAAGCGCTCCCTCAATGTGGGCAGATAAAGGCCTGAGAAAGAGTTATATGACATTTCGCGCGACAGCGCGAAATGTTACATAACAAAAGAGATACGTTCCACTCTGCCGAAGGCCAAAAAGGAAGTCATCTACCGGATTTGGTATAAGCAACACAAATGCGCCACTTTGGTATAGTTTGAAATAAAGCCATATGCATGTAGGCCCTAGTTCACAACCTAGTCCCGAGCAACTGTTGCGTGCGGCCACTCAGGCGGCTCGTCAAGGCGACCGCCAGCAAGCGCGCATCATCTTGCGCCTGCTCACCAACAGCTATCCCGATCAACTGCGCGGCTGGATGGGTCTAGCCGAGTTGGGCGAGGATATGCAAGAGCGCAAGCATGCGCTTGAGCAGGTCTTGCGTTTGCAGCCAGACAACCAGCAGGCTCGGGCGGCCCTGCAGCGCATCGCTGTCCTCGAAGCTCAAAAAGCTAGCACGCCCGCTGTTCAGCCCGAGCAAGCCGAGCCTGCCCCGAGCAGTCAGCCTAGGCAAGCACTTGAGCCAGACGAAGCAGCTCAGGCTAGCGATTTTGCGACCCCCGTGCTGCCCGAGGAGCTGGCTGAGAGCCACGCCCGCGCTAGCGAGCTGAATCGCGATGCTCACGATTATGCCACTCCCATTCTGCCCGACCGAGATCGCCCTGCGCCTGAACTTGAGCCTGAACGTCTGTTTGAAGCGCCCCATGCGGCGCGTAAGTCGTGGCTCGGCCCCCTGTTTGCGCTCTGTTTGGTGCTGATCGCATGCGTCTTGCTGATGCTAGTTGTGACGCCGAACGCATTTCGTTCGGTTTTGCAAACAGCCGATCAGTCGCCCTCGCTAAGCCCTTCGCCCGATCTATTGACCCAAGCGACCGGCCAGATCGCCTTGGCTAGCCCGACCGTGCCTGTGCTGATTGTTACCCGCGAGCCGGTGCTTGGCAACCCAAGCCAACAGCCTAGTTCGAGCCAAGCGCCCGAGGCCAGTGCGACTCTGCTACCGCTCGATTCGACGCCTAGCTCGATCTTGTCGGCTGGCGCACTGCTCGAATACGATGGCTGGCGCGTGAGCCTGCCCCGAAGCGATCATTTTCTGCTGCTCGATGGCGCTATCGGCGAACGCCAGCCGCGCGGACGCTTTGTGCTGGCGCTGGTTGCCTTGGCAAACCTCGAAGCTCAAGAGCGCAAGCCTTCCAAAGACCTCTTCGTGTTGATCGACGATGCTGGGCGGCGCTACGCTGCCGATCCTACGCTCTCGAGTTCGTACCTCAATGTGTATGGGCGCGGTTTGCGGGGCGACCTCAGCTTAGAAGATGCTTTGCCGGTGGGCGGCGGTTACTATAGTGTCCCACTTCTATTCGATGTGCCGCAAAACGCGCGCGGCCTACGCCTGACGCTTGGCGATGGCACGGCTGGTGCCTGGCCTCTTAGCACATCTCATTAAGCGTTTCGCATTCGTATAAGGCTGGTATGTATCCTGCTGGCTGATGACATGTAGGCCCGTTCGAAACCTTTTAGCGCTTGATGCGTACGTAGTGTTAGAAACAACAATACTGCTTTTCTTGTCGTGCTACAATGAAGTAAGAGGCTACTCTATATAAGGAGGCACTATGTCGATTTTGAGCCGTATTCGTGATCTGCTCAGCGCAAATATCAATGCGATGCTTGATCGTGCCGAAGATCCTGAGAAGATGGCGAACGAGTACCTACGACAGTTGAACGAGCAATTGTACGCCGCGAAGACCAACGTTGCTGCCGCTATGGCCGACGAGACCAAGCTCCAGCAGAAGATGTTGACCTATCAGGGCGAGGCCGATCAGTGGCAGGCTAAGGCCGAAATGGCCTTGCGACGCGGCGACGAAGAGCTGGCTAAGGCCGCCTTGAGCCGCAAAGTTCAGGCCCAAAAACTGGCTGATCAATACCGCGAGCAGTTCACTGCTCAAGAGCAGCAAGTCGATGCCCTCCAAGAAGCGTTGGTTAACCTCGAAACCCGCATCGCCGAAACCAATGCAAAGAAAGAGTTGATCATCGCCAAGAAGAATCGTGCTCAAACCCAAGAAGCTCTGCAGAATACCGTGCGCGGCTTGGGCGCCAACAGCGCACTCGATAAACTCGACCGCTTGGAAGCGCAAGTTGACGATCGTTTGGCTAGAGCCGACGCTATGGCGAAGCTTGAGGGCGATTCGCTCGAAAACCGCTTCCGCGACCTTGAGCGCGAGAGCGCTGTCGATAGCGAGCTAGAGGAGCTGAAGAAGAAGCTCGGTTTGTCCTAGTTCTTCTCTGCTTGAAATGAAGGATCAAGCAGCTCCTTGATAAAGGGGCTGCTTTTTTGTTGCTTGCCGATAACACACTTTCATTGTGCATCCTTTTGCTGCGTTTAGCGCTTGGCGGCCAGGTCTCTTGCTTCCATGCGGTCCTCAGCGCGTCCGCCTACGGCTATCAACATCCCGCCCACCAAAGCGCTGCACTCGCTGCGCGCGCTGTTGCCCACGGCGAGATCATTGAAGAGGCATAGCAGGCATTGATTACCGATGTTGCTAGTTGGTCGCCGCTCTGGTAGCCGTAGGCGGACGCGCCAAAGCCCTTTAGAGGCTAGCAGCCTTCACGCCTTTAAGTCGCTTTGGAGCACTGTGGTGAAGAGAAGCATGTAGCTATATGGGGCTTGAGGCCTTGACACACCTTGGTTGCTAAATGAGGATGCATTTGTTTTTTTCCCATTCTTTATGCGCTGTAGGAGCTGGCATGAAACGATTTTCGTGGCGCAAGCTGGCGATTGTTATCGGAATGATGATCGCTAGCGTCCCGCTGTTGTTGTTGAGTATCAATCTGGTAGCTCGGTATAAGGATTGGAGCTTTCGTGATCCTGTCCTGCACTACCCTAACGCTGTTGAGATCGAGCGTGAAGATATATACAAGGGTGTTGAGCTGCTCCTGACAACCACAGATGATACAGAAACCGTGCTTAGCTACTATGAAAGCTATTTGAAAGATGCTGGTTGGACATTGGAAGAGCGGGTTGGGACCCGCATGATGATGACGTATAGGATACTTTCATTTGGTAAATATCTCTTTGAAGACTACTACTGGTTTTCTCATGTGCCTGTCTATGGCTTAACTATTGAGCTTTATAGACAGCCGAGCGGAATGGCTTATATTAACATTCGCTATGGTCGGGTTTGGCATATAGACTGATTGCTCTTATTTTGGACTGATACATAGCTTGCCTTGCCCTTGTTTGTTCACAGTAGGAAGAGAAAGAGATCGATTTTAACCAAAGCAGAAGCGAAGAAATGATCTAAGCCAAAACTTTTTAAAATCCCTGCTTTTTTGAGCTTGCTGATTGCAACTTCGTTAGCCATATTTACGTCTAAGCAAACAGCAATACTGTAATAAAGGAGAAGAAGGGATATGGCTGCACAACCGAGTTTCTGTTATCAGTGTGATACTCGCAACCCCGATGGCGCGCAGTTTTGTGTGATCTGCGGGGCCAAGCTTGAGCATGTAACGCCCCAGAAGACTGCTCAACAGGCAGCCTATACACCTCAATATATCGATCCTGCTGCTATTCAGCCTCAAGCTCAGCCTGTGCAGCCGACCTATGCACCTCAGCCTGCAGTTCAGCCGCCGTTTGCTCCTAACTATGCGGCTCCGGCCTTTGCAGCGGCGGGCGCGCCCGTGATCCAGCAGCACTTTCACTTTAACCAAGCCATGCCCCAAGCCATGCCCCAGATAATGCTGCAGCAACAGCAGCCGACCGCTTGGTGGATTCGAGCGCTCTGGTTTTTGTTTGTGGGCCTCTGGATCGGTGGTATTTGGATGGTTGTGGCGTGGGTCGCTATGTTGACGATTATCGGCTTGCCGCTCGGCCTGTGGATGATCAATAAGATGCCCGAGGTGATGACGCTGCGACCGACCCAGCAGAAGCTGATGCTGCAGATGCAGGGTATGCAGATTCAGGTTCAGAAGGCTGAACAGCCTTTTGTGGTGCGAGCGATCTATTTTGCGTTTGTGGGCTGGTGGGTCAGCTTTATCTGGATCAACCTTGCTTGGGCTATGGCCGCCACCGTTATCGGTCTGCCGCTCTCGTTTATGATGTTTGAGCGCACGGCTGCCGTCGCGACCTTGGCTGATTAATAACAAATTCGCTTGATTAGGTTCTATTTGGCCTTCGGCAGAGTGAACTTAACTAGTGTTGTTGTGCAACAAGAGCACAAGTCTTTAAATGGATTTCGTATAAGACCTTCGATCCTACATCATAAGGAGGCTCCCTTGGCGGAGGCCTCCTTATTGTTTGTCTGTTTAGCGCGTGGGCGGTTCGTAGCAGGCTCGGCAGCGCGCTTCGTAGAGATCGAGGCCGCCGACGACGATCGTGGGGGCGTCGTAGGGTGCGGGCTTGCCGTCGATCAGGCGCTGCGAGCGGGTCGCATAGGCGCCACAGCGTACACAAATCGCATAGAGTTTGTCGACCTGTTCCGCGACAGCTGCTAGTTGTGACATGGCGGGGAATGGCTCGGCGCGATAGTCTTGATCAAGACCTGCTACAATCACGCGCAGACCACGGTCGGCCAGGTCTTGGCAGAAATGGCGGATATCTTCGGGCGAGTCGTCGAGAAAGTGCAATTCGTCGATCGCGACAACTTGCTCATCTCGAAGCTGATCTCGGATTTCGTGAATTGAGCTGATGCTCGATGCTGCGAGACGACCACCATTGTGGCTGGCAACGACACCTGTCCCATAGCGAGTATCGCGCTTTGGCGTAAAGAGATGGTAGGGCTGACGTGCGATTTCTACTTGTCGAATGCGGCGCAAGAGTTCTTCGGTTTTGCCGCTGAACATACTGCCACAAATCACCTCAATACGTCCACTTGAACTTGGTCGAGTCATGATCCTGTTCCTATTTGCTGTACATACATATAACTGGCCCCATCATGAACAGGCACCTCTTTACAAGCCATACAGCAGTACGGGCAAGCAAGGGTGCGCTGGCGGGGAAGATTTGAATTTTGGGCAAGGTGTAAAAACACACAGCGGCAAGCAGTATAGCACACCTTTTGCCAAGGAATGCTTGCTCTGTTGATGGCCTGTTGAGGAATTTTATTGCTTTAGAGAGCGCGAAAAAGCTTTATTTAAGCTCGCTATTTTTGGCTGAGTTTGGCCAAAAACGCTAAGCGCAAATTAAGCTCTGGCTGTGTAAGCGATAAAGTGGAATATATCTTCCGTTTCCCTAGGAAGAGTGCTATACTACCATTAGCCAGAACAAAGCCTTGGCTGGTTGTTCGCGAGGCTTTGGATAGGGAACTGGTCGTGAAGCCAATGAGGGATGAGTAGGTATGGAGCGATCTAGGGGCCCGCAACGACGAGAGCGCAAAGATATGCGTCGTAATCTCGAACGTGTATTGACAGCGGCAAATGAACTGTTTACGGAACGTGGTGCTGACGTAACCATGGAAGAGGTCGCTCGACGAGCTGGGGTTGGGGTTGGTACGATCTACCGACGTTTTCCTAGCAAAGATCAGCTCTTTGCGGCGGTCAGCCACGCAGCCTGTACCGATGCTCAAAACTCTCTTCACCGCGCAACCGAAACCGCGACCGATCCGATCAGCAAGCTGCGCGCATTGATGTATGTGCAGTACAAGTACAATGGCCAGCTCGCAGTGCTGATCGATATGCGTCCTGCTTCGCAGGCGAGTGCGCCCGATTGCGCCGCGCGCGAAGCTGAGCAACTCTACGAGACTTTACATAACTTGTTGAAAGGTGTGATCAGCGAAGGCCAAGAGCAGGGCCTGATTCGCGCTGGCGATCCGGCTGCCTTGGCAAGCCTCTGTTTGGAACTACTGAATCCGCGCACCCTTCAGCACCTGCAGTGTGTGCTCTCTTGCAGCGCCGAAGTCGCCAGCGATCAAGCGCTTCAGTTTGTATTGGGTGGCTTGGGTATTCGCGAGGAACATGCCAGCGGCTCGGGCGATTAGCTCATATCGGCCTTCGGCAGAGTGGAACTTGAATATATGTTGTTATGTGAATTTTCTCACTGTCGCGTGAAAATTCACATAACTTTTTGCCCGTTTTCTCTGTGTTACAAGAGCGCAAGTTTTAAACCGATTTGGTACGATACGAAATACGTTTGAATTCTCGGCTTGGGAGCGCCCTTTCGGTACACACAGCTACACGCCTCGCTTGTTGGGCGGGATGTTGGTAGCCGTAGGCGGACGCGCCAAGTAACGAATGGAAGAGAAAGACCTCACCGCAGCAATCTGAAGAAAGCAAACGGATTTGTTATCAGGCAGAGGTTCGGAGTGGAATGCCGGGCCTTGCACAACATTCCACCCACAGGAGAGCTTGGCTAACGGGCGATGACGCTGATCACCGCATCGTAGCCGAGCACATTGACCGGATAGCGTTTGAGCAAACGCATAGCTGGCACGCCGCGTAAGGCGCTATCGACCAAGCCAGCATCACCGGAAAGCAATACGATTTTTCCGCCCGGACGAACGACCCGCTCTAGCTCGATCATCAGATCGCTATAGAGCGCGCGTAAGTTTTCGCCCGGGCTGATTTGTTTACCAAAGGGGAGATTGGTCGCAACCTTGGTGACCGAGGCGTCTTCAAGCGGCAGCGAGCGAGCGTCCCACTCGTAGATTTCGATGTCGTCGTCGAGCTGGCGCAGATTGCTTTGCAAGGCGTTGAGGGCCTCTTCGCTGTTGTCGCCAGCGATCAGCTTGCGCGATGGACCGATCGCCGAACGCTCTAAGAGCAACGTGCCTGCCCCCGCCATCGGGTCGAGAAAGATATCGTTTTCGTTGGGCTGGGTGAGATGCACCATGGCCGCCGCCACCGAGGGTCGCAGCGAGGCCGGCAGATGCTGGGTTTTATAGTTGCGGTGGCGCATCTCGGCCCGCGACAGGCGCAAACCGCATAACAGTTCTTCGCCGATCAGATTCACCCACAGTTCGATATCGGCCTCTTCCTCAACGCGACGCCAGCGCCCTTGCCAGCCATCGAGTACGGCGTCGGCGGCCGCTTGGCCGATCTGACGCCGCATCAGGTTGCTGGCACCCACTTCGCGTACCACCACGCGGAAGGTGGCGGGGAAGCTCAAATCGCCATAAATATCTTCCCAGACCGAAATAACATGCTTGGCCTGTTTCGAATGGCGAATCGCAGCGTAGATCTGGCGCAAGCCTTGCTGGTTGGGCGAGATCTTAAAGCCGCGTGCAGCGACCACAAAAAGGTCTTCAGACGCTCGTAGATCGAGCATGTCGATCGGATCGCTCTCGCTTCGGAAGAGCAAGATGACGTTTTTTTCGGGAATCACCTTGCGCCCCGCTTGGGTTGCATCGGGGAAGCGACGAGCTATTTCACTCCACGCCAGAGGATCGACCCCCGGAATGGTTTGGACATAATAGAGACGTTGTGCCATTTTAAGCCGTTATAAAGCGTTGAAAAATATCGTAAAGGTCTACAAGACTGTCGATATCAACCCATTCATCGTTGCTATGCAGTCCTGCGCCAACCGGTCCGAAACAGACCGATGGAATGCCATGTTCGCTATAGAAGCGGGCATCGCTTGCGAAATGCTCGCGGAACAAGCGCGTCTCGCGTTTGGTAAAGTCGCTTGTTACTTTCGCTAAGCTTTGTACAAACGGGTCGTTCGGATCGGTGTTGAGTAGTTCGCCCGGCCTCGGCGGTGTGATGATCGCGCTCGGGAAACAGGATTGAATACGCTCAAGAATGCTTTCGAGCGAATCTTCAGCGATGCGGCGATTATCGATAGTAACATCGATACCGGGTGGCACTTGATTGGGTGCTGTGCCGGTGGTGTGTACCAACGAGGGCACCGCTGTGGTTTGCCAACTATCGGGCGAAGGAACGGGGAAGTGCTTGTTGAGTTCCTGCACGCCTTGCGCGAATTCAAACACCGGATTATGCCCATCCCAAGGGCGTGCGCCGTGGGAGGGCTGGCCCGGAATATGCAGCGAAATGGTGGTGGCAGCCTTTTGGGCGTAGCAGATGCCCAAATCGGTTGGCTCTGCTGCGATAAAGAACTCGCACAGCCAACCCGACTGCAGCAAGAAGCGTGTGCTATCAAGGCCGCCGATCTCTTCATCACCTACGAATTGAAAGCCAACATCGGGCGGATTATCGCTGGCTGCGAGATCTTTCAGCAGGCGCAGCATCACTGCGACGCTGCCCTTCATGTCTTGCGCACCGCGTCCATAGATACGACCATCGCGCTCTACAGGCGTCCACTGCTCGTCTTTGGCATCAACGACATCGAAGTGGCCGTTGATGAACAGCTTGGGCGAGCGCGTCGGTCGCAGAGTCGCAACCAACGATGGAATGCCGTTGCTCTCGACCCGTTCCCAATGAATGTTTGGGATCTTCGCGAGATAGGCGGCAATATAGTCAGCCGCAGCATGGACATGTTGAGGACGGTTTACAACGCTCGGAAAACTGACGAGATCCTTGGTTAATTGAACTAATTCAGCTCGTAGTGCATCAGTCATGACAAATCCTAGCAATACCTAAGCGTCAACACAAGCGGCAGAATGACTTAAACAGATGAGAAGAGATACACCTTTATAGTAACACATCGAGGGTTTGCTGTGCACAGCGCTCCCAAGTGAATTGTTGTACACGCGTAAAGCCGCGTTGGCGCAGATCGTTACAGAGCGCATCGTTGCTGGCAAGCTCTTGTAAGCCGCGTGCGATCGCGTTGGTATCGCTAGGATCAACGCTCAAAGCTGCATCGCCGACAACTTCCGGTAAAGAAGAGCTTGTGCTGGTTAACACAGGTGCGCCACATGCCATCGCTTCTAGCACGGGCATGCCGAAACCTTCATACAACGAAGGAAAGACAAAAGCGCGTGCCCCGCTGAGCAGAGCCGGAATATGCTTGTCATCAACGTAGCCCGAAAAGTGAACGTGTCCCTCTAGCCCTAGCTCACGCACACGCCGCTCGATACCTTCGCTCAGCCAACCGCGTTTGCCAGCCAGCACTAGCGAAGGAGCCTGATCAGGATGTTCAGCCTGCTCCAACAGTTGTTTGTAGGACTCGATCAGACGCACAAGATTTTTGCGCGGTTGTATCGTACCGATATAGAGAAAGTAGGGCGCTTTAATATCGTAGGCGCTGCAGGCATCGCTAATTTGCAACGGGTCTTCGATGCGGCGCAAGCGCGGATTAACGCCATGGTAAATCACGCTGATCTTATCGGCTGGAACGCCGTAGCGCTCGATCAGATCGTTGCGCGTCGCATGCGAGATCGCGATCACGCGCGTGGCTACGCGGCTGCTCCAGATCGTCGAGAGCCGCAGATAGAGCCGCTGCTTGGCCGGATGCGCTTCAGGAAAATATTCGTAGCCGAGATCGTGGATGGTAACCACGCTGCGTTTGGGGCGTACCGGCGGCAACACATGGGCCGGCACAAATAGCACGTCGGGGGGATGTAGCGCCATTTCGCTACTTAAACGTACATGGGTCCAGAGCCGACGAAAGGGGATATTGCGCAGTTGCATATTAGTGCTCAGGCGCGGTAGCGCGGCAGGACGCCCATTGCAATAGAGAATGTATGGATGTTCGCGGTCGATCTTCGCTAAGCTCGCTAGAAGCTCAAAGGTATAGTGTTCGGTTCCGGTGCGCGCGCTTACGCCCAAACGACTGATATCGATCCCAATTCGTGTCATGCTCTCTTCACCAGCTACAAAATCATTTTGTGCAATCATACCACTTTTAGCGCTGGCGCTCTCAATCTGTGCCATAATGAAAATAAACCGCCGCTATTGAGGAATGAAAATGCAAGAGTCCCCTGATTCGGCTATCACTCGACGCCTGTACGGTTTGATCACTCCCTACCGCTCGAAAGTCTTTTTGGGAATGTTCTTCCTCATTCTCTCGGTCGCTGCCGAGCTCTACCCGCCGCTCGTATGGGAGCGTGTGGTCGATATCGGCTTGACGACCGGCGATTGGGGCTACATCGCCTGGCAGATCGCTCTCTTAGTCTTCATTTTTGGCGTAGGCCAGCTCTTTTCGGCCATTCGCGGGGTTCTGCTCGAACAGGCTGGGCAGCAGCTCACCTTCGATCTGCGTACCAAGCTCTACAACCGCTTGCAGATGCAGTCGGCCAGCTTTTATGCCCAGCGCCGCACCGGTGACCTGCTCGCGCGCCTCACTGCCGATGTCGAAAACATTCAAGATGTGATCGTGCGCGGCACCGACTCGGTGGTCGCCAACGCCCTGCGCGTTCTGGGTGTGGCGGGCATTTTCATCTGGCTTCAGCCCAAGCTCGGCCTATTGACCATTCTGCCCATGATCGCGGTTGGCCTGCTACTCTACCGCTTCAATCGTCAAGTGCGCCCCGTCTATCGGGCAGCCCGCGAGCGGCTGGGCGAGCTCAGCGCACGCTTGGCCGACAATCTGGGCGGCATACGTGTCATTCAGTCCTTTGCGCGCGAACGCTACGAAACTCAACAGATCGAAAAGCGCGGACGGGAGCTCTACGACGAGCAAGTTGCGGCGGTCAAATTGCGCAACCGCGTCTTCCCGCTCATCCGCTGGATCGCCAACTTCGGCAATGTGATCATGCTGGGCGGCGGCGTCTACTTCATTATGCAGGGCGAATTCACCCTCGGCGGATTGCTGGCCTATCGCGGCTATGGACGCTACTTTTATGGCCCGATCGACGATCTGGTCAATATCAACGACTTGGTTCAGCGCGCCTCAGCGGCTGGGCGGCGCGTCTTTGAAGTCCTCGATGCGCCGATTACTGTCGCTGATCGACCCGATGCCTACGCCCTGCCCTCACCTTTGCGCGGCGAGGTGCGCTTTGAAAACGTCAGTTTCTCCTACGACAACAGCCACGAGGTATTGCAAGGCATTAACCTGCATATTCGAGCTGGCGAACGCGTCGCGATTTTAGGCCCGTCGGGGGCGGGCAAGTCGACTCTCTTGGCTTTGGCTACGCGCCTCTACGACCCCACCAAAGGCCGCGTATTGATCGATGGGCACGACCTGCGCGCTGTCACGCTCGAATCGATCCACTCCCAGATCGCCCAAGTGCAGCAAGAGACCTATCTCTTCAATGCGACCATCTTGGAGAATCTGCGCTACAGCCGCCCCGATGCGACCCTAGAAGAGGTTGAAGCAGCCGCCCGTGCCGCCAACGCCCACAGCTTTATCAAAAAACTGCCCCAAGGCTACGACACCATGGTGGGCGAGCGTGGTCTGCGCCTCTCGGGCGGTCAGAAGCAACGCATCGCCGTGGCGCGCGCCCTCTTGGCCGATCCACAGCTCTTAGTGCTCGACGAGCCGACCAGCGCGGTCGAACCCGAATCAGAGGCCGCCATCGTCGAGGCTCTCGAACGTCTAATGCAGGGCCGCAGCGCTCTGATCGTGTCACACCGTTTGTCGTTGGCCGTCAGCGCCGACCGCGTGATTGTGGTCGCCGATGGCACGGTGGTCGAAGATGGCCCGCCCGCCGAGCTACAGCAAAAGAGCGATGGATATTTCGCCGCCATGCTGCGCGCCGACTCGGCCTTTATCCTCGATCCGCCCATCGATGACGAGGCCGAAGAGCAGACTCTTGCATCCGGCTCAAAAGCACTCACATAAATCAGCTTGATCGCTTTATCGCTCTGGCGTCGAGTGCTCTACCCTCCATTCAGTCCTCAGCGCGTCCGCCTACGGCTATCAGCATCCCGCCCACTCAGTCGGGCGATCGGCCTTCGGCGGCGCGCAACATTGCTATCGTTGTTATGAGCGATTTGGCGCGATCGCGCCAAATCGCTCATAGGGAATCCGCTAGAATCGTTGTATGTTGGGGTGGCCTCTCGGCACACAGCTACAACACCCTGCTTACGGATAAGCTGTTGGTAGCCGTAGGCGGACGCGCTAGCCGCCTCTTTGGGGAAGGGACTAAGCCGCCAGAGTGCTGAAGTAATTAGATGGATTTGCTATCACGACTTTTTCTTCGATGTTTCATTGCTTTCGCACTAACCCTTGTGTTAGGCCACTTTTGCTACGCTTCAGCAGGCTGTGCAAGCGCCTAAACCATGCGAAATGCTGCACAACTCTGCTGGAGCTTTGTTAGCTGGCCTTGTCTAGCCTGTCATAAAACTTACCATCCCTGTATTAGGCTTGGGAGCCTCTTGTTTCGTCTCTCCCTGCTGAACAAGGCAGCGAGCTTGATCCGTTATCGTTTACTTTTTGGCTTCCAGAAAGCAAATATAGCGATCAATAGAAGAGGTTTTTTGTGAAGAACAATCAAGTTTTGTCAAGCACTTTTGATCTGCTTTAATACTGTAAGCAAACTCGATCAGCAAAAAGAAGCAAATTATGACCAATTTTCGAATCACTATCACACGCTCTGCAAGAGAAAAACTCAAAAACTGTTAAAGGTTTTTTGGCTTGTTTTGTTCTGTATTTACTGAATCTAGGAACATATCTTGCAGGATTTGGGCCACATCGGGCTATTGCATACACGCAAGCATATTTTGGCAACAAGCTTGCCCATATATGCTATGCGTTTCGCTCCTAATTGCCTGATTATGCCGTTCTGTTGTGGCATATCCCGTGTGTTGCGGCTATACAAAATGCTAGGTACTGAGATGAACTTGCCCTTCATCAGCAGTACCTAGCATTGTTAGTCGTTTCGTGTCAGTTCGCGTCTAGAGCTGTATTGCTCGCGTAACAGCTCTATGGATAGCGTTGACTTTTCTTGCTGTTCCTTAGGCGTTCTTCGAGCGTTCACGCGGCTTTTTGGTCACGTGCTCGCGCAGGCTGTTGCTGGGCGAAAAGCCCGGAGTCTGCATCTCGGGGATGATCATCTCTTTACCGGTTTGTGGGTTGACACCACGGCGAGCGCGGCGCGTACGCATTTGGAAAGTGCCGAAGCGAGTCAGCACTACCTTTTCGCCTGCCTGAAGCTCATCGGCGATGATGTTGAGCATCGTATCGATGACCTGACGGCTTACGCGTTTGGTCAAACCGGTTTCTTGAGCGATTCTGGTTACGAGGGTTGCTTTTTGCATGGTTGTATTTTCACTCCTTAATAGTGCGATTCTGTTGTGAATGTGTTGTGCATTTTTTCCGAGCAAGAGCTATGCCATGGTATGAGAGATCGCGTATGGAACGCCTATTAATGCCAAAAAAGTTGACAGTCTAAGTATCGATAGCTTACAATACCGCTTAGAATTGACCCATTATCCCTTGAGGAACAAACAATGCAAAGCATGTCTGCGGAAGAGATCCGCCGCACATATCTGAACTTTTTTGAGCGAAACGGTCATACGATCGTACCAAGTAGCTCTCTGATCCCAGGGAACGACCCGACCTTGTTATTTACAAACGCGGGTATGGTTCCCTTTAAAGATGTCTTCTTAGGCGCCGAGCAGCGTCCTTATACGCGAGCAACCACTGCTCAGAAGTGTCTCCGAGTTTCCGGTAAACATAACGATCTCGAAGAGGTTGGGCCGTCTCCACGTCACCAGACCTTTTTTGAGATGTTGGGCAATTTCTCCTTTGGCGATTATTTCAAACGAGAAGCCATTCATCTTGCTTGGAAGCTCTTGATAGACGAGTTCAAGCTTCCTATTGAACGGCTCTGGTTTACCGTTTTCGCAGGTGATGAAAGCCTAGGCTTGCCTGCTGACGAAGAAGCTGAACAGTATTGGATCGAAGCTGGTGCCGATCCAAGTCGCATTCTTCGCTTTGGTACCAAAGATAATTTCTGGGTGATGGGCGATACAGGGCCTTGTGGGCCCTGTTCGGAGATCACTGTATATATCGGTGATGATATCGGCAAGATGCGTGCCAGCGGAGTAAATTCTGATGATCCAGACTACGTAGAAATCTGGAACAACGTCTTCATGCAGTTCGACCGAGTCACCATGCAGCCCTTGCCTCGCCCTTCGATCGATACCGGTATGGGCCTCGAGCGTATGGCGATGGTGATGCAGGGCGTGAAGGCTACCTACGACACCGATGTCTTTCAGCCGATCATTCAGCGCACCCGCGAGTTGACGGGCGGCGACGAGAAGCACTATCAAGAGCATTTGGCGGCCTATCGCGCAGTGGCCGACCACACGCGAGCATGTGCCTTCCTGATCGCCGACGGTGTGCTGCCCGATAAGGCTGGCCGCTCGTATGTATTGCGACGCATCTTGCGACGTGCCGCTTACCAAGGTCGAACTTTGGGGCTAGAGAAACCCTTCTTGGCCGAGACCGCCTCGGTCGTGATCGACACCATGGGCGATGCTTACCCCGAGTTGCGCGCTCGACGCGACTTTATTTTGGAAACGATCACCAACGAAGAAGAGCGTTTCGGACGCACCCTCAACGGCGGTATAGTGTTGTTGAATAGTGCAGTCGATCGCGTATTGGCCGAGAAGTCGAATGTATTCCCCGGCCAAGAAGCCTTTACGCTCTACGACACCTATGGCTTCCCGCGAGACTTGACCGAGCGTGTGCTGGCTGACCGTGGTCTGACGCTCGATGAAGCTGGCTACGAGGCCGCTTTGGAAGAGCAGCGCGAACGCAGCCGTGCTGGTGGCCAGTTCAAGCGTGGTGGCGACTCTGAGCTTTGGGCCGATCGCGACTTGCCAGCGACCGAATTTATTGGTTACACTGAACTAGCAGGCCAAGCACAAGTGCTTGCGATGATCTCGAACGGCGATACGGTCAGCTCGGTTCAGGCAGGTCAGGCAGTTGAGCTGGTGCTAGACCGCACGCCCTTCTATGCCGAGAGCGGTGGTCAGGTTGGCGATACCGGTCTGCTGGTCGGTCCACAGGGCACGATCCGCGTTACCGATACGCTGCGCCCGGTCCCCGGCCTATATGTCCATATCGGTGTTGTCGAACAAGGTCAAGTCGCGGTTGGCGAGCAGGTCGATGCGCGCGTCGATAGCGAGCGCCGAGCCGATATTCAGCGCAACCATACGGCTACCCACTTGTTGCACCGTGCCCTGCGCGATGTGCTTGGTGAGCATGCTGCTCAGGCTGGTTCGCTGGTGGCGCCCGATCGTTTGCGCTTCGACTTCACCCATCAGAAAGCGATCACTCCTGAGCAACTTCAGGAGATCGAGCGCCGAATTAATAGTTGGATTCGCGCCAACGGCGAGGTGAGCTGGCATATCACCGAGTATCCTAATGCGATCGCCGAGGGTGTGATCGCGCTGTTCGGCGAGAAGTATGGCGACCAAGTGCGTGTGGTTCACATTCGCCGTGGCGATGGTGAAGTCGATAGCTTCGCTTCGCGCGACTCGCGTGAGCTGTGTGGCGGCACCCATGTGAAGCGCACTGGCGATATCGGCTCGGCCCGTATTCTGTCTGAAAGCAGCGTTGGTAGCGGTCTGCGCCGTATCGAGATGGTGACAGGCCGTGGTGCTGATCTCTACGCCGAAGATCAAGTGGCCACGCTGCGTAGTCTGGCTCGCCGTTTGAGCGTGACGCCCGCTCAGCTCAACGAGCGTGTCGAGGCGCTTTTGGCCGAACTGAAACAGCGCCAAGCTGAGATCGATGCCTTGCGCTCGCAGCATACGCGCGGAGCCTTGGAAGGTCTGCTCCAGCAGGTTCAAAAACAAGGCGAAATTTCGTTTATTGCAGCGCGTGTAGATGCAAAGGATGCCCAAAGTCTGCGTGAAATGGGCGACTGGCTGCGCGACAAACTTGGCAGCGCCGTGGTGGTGCTCGCAACAGTGATCAGCGATAAGCCTCAATTACTGGCTGTTGTGACACCCGATCTAGTCAAGCGAGGCTTCCACGCTGGCAACCTCGTGAAAGCGCTGGCCCAGATTGTTGGCGGCGGCGGCGGTGGTCGTCCCGATATGGCGCAGGCTGGTGGACGCGATGTAAGCAAGATCGACCAAGCCTTAGCGAGCGTAGGCGATCTGATTGCACAACAAGGGAAATAGCTGGGGAGGGGACGGTGACACAACGCACACACTGCGTCGCGCCTCACCGCCCCCTCAACCAAACGGAGGCGCATGATGGCAGAAGACTCGGCGCTAGTGTTAGTTGGGCCCGACGACACAGTTGAAACAGTTATTGCCAAGATCCGGGACGCGGGCACGAAGAGCGTTGAGTTGCTTGTGGCAGAAGGTGCGCCAGCACTCCAAACCGTTGGTGCTCTGGCACAAGTACATACAAGCGCGGCACAAGACCAGATCCAGATCCTTCTCATTACCTCAGATACAGAGACACTCAAAGCGGCACGGCTTAGTCAAATAGAAACGCTTGGTGTCACTGGCGCGTCGGTTGTTGTTCCTGCTAAAGAATCAGAAGATCTTAACCCCTATACAACTCGTCGGATTCCTCGTTCTGAACTGCTGAGTGATGATGAAGTGCTGCGCGCGCTCGATGAAGATATGCGTGTTCAGACCGCAGGCGCATCGGGTATTAGCAGTGAAGATGAAGCGATTCTGGCATCGCTCGACGATTTCGATACCGTTAGTGGCGCAGTATCTAGCCCTCAAGCAGCGCAGCCTGCCGACGACTTAGATGATTTTGCGGCTGAACTCGACGCGTGGGGCGACCTCTCTGCAGGTGATGAGCCTCAGGCTTCAGCTAGCACTGCTGCCGCCTATCAATCAGCTGCTCGTTACGAGGAGCGATCGCGTGTGCGCCCCGAAGACATTGCGCTCAGCCCCGAAGAGCTACGCAGCAGTAGCTATCGCGATAGAGTGCGTGAGCGCGAACTCGAACGTGAGCGCGAATTGCTGCGCGAACGCGAGCGACGTGATCCGACCCGTCGCTTAGCAGCCTCCGAGACCGGAGCGCGCCGCTTTACCGGTGTGGAAGAGCCGCCGCGTACTCGCCCACGCAACCGCTATTACGACGAGCCAGCTCCCCAAGCACGGCGCAGCGGCAACCCGCTGATGTTATGGTTGCCGGTCATTTTGATCCTCGCCCTGTTGCTAGCAGGTGGCGTCTGGCTGATGAATGGCCGCGTGACAGTGGTGGTTAAGCCGCCCGTCTTCAGCAGCGAGGCCAAACCCTTCAACGATATTGTGCTGCCGCTTTCGACCGAAGCGCCCGCCAATCCGCTGCAAGCTGAATCGGTGCAGGCTATCCCGATCCAAGCGAATGTGAGCTACACTGTTGAGGGCACGGTCACTGCCGAAACGGTGATGCCGCGCAACTCGGCCCAAGGCACGATCACGATTCGTAACTCGAGCTCGTCGCCCTACTTTCTGCCCGCTGGAACCGAATTTATCGGCCTGAACCCCGCTGGTCAAGAGGTGCGCTTTGTCAGCACCGAAGATGTTTCGGTGCCGCCAGCCACTACCGCCGATACCGGCGCTCAGATCGTGACCCAGCGCGGCGAGGCCCAAGTTCCCATCGTCGCTCGCCAGCCCGGCTCGGCTTCTAACGTCGAAGCTAACACCATCACTCAGATCGCGCTGCAAGGCCAAGCCCCAACCACAGCTTTGATCGAGCATGGCCCGATCGATGGCGGCGACGAACAGCCGGTTCGTGTTGTGACCGAGCAAGAGGTCAACCAACTGATGGCCCAACTGCTCGATGGCCTCTACAATCAAGCCAAGATCGATCTGCAAGCCCAAGCTCAGGCCCATGATCCGAATTGGGTTTTCGATAGTGCGGCCCTTTGGCCCGACACGACTGCGCTTTCGATCACCGACGAAAATCGAGTCTTCGATCTGCAGATCAGCCCGGGCATCGGCGAAGAGGTCTCCTTGGCTAACCCGGTCTTCACGATGACGGCTAGCGCGTTGTTTAACGGTCTTGCGGTTCCTAGCGACCGTCAGTTGCTTAATCAAGCCGCCAATGCTATCTCGCAGCAGTTGATCATCAACGGTCTGTGGGAAAACGGCCTCTCGCCCAAGATCACGGCCCTGCGTTGGGATGGCAGTCGTCTCTTGGTAGACGGCGCCCTAGAGCCGACCAACGCCCGTGCAGAGATCGATGCTCGCACTCGTTCTCAGCTCTTAGACGAGCTGCGTGGCAAGAGCTATGCAGATGCTCAGGCTATTTTAGAGCGTGCCAAACTTGAAGGAAAGATCGGCGACTATAGCTTGCCCGAAGTATCGAGTCTGCCGAGTTTGAGTTTCCAGCTCAATCTACAGGTCGATTCGGAGTAACTTAATGGACCCTTACAATCGCCGAGTGCTTGCTCTCGATGTTGGCGAACGACGTATCGGCGTCGCTATGAGCGATATCTCTGCAACCTTGTCTTCGCCGCTTACCACGATCAATGGGCGGGTGGTCGAACGAGCTATCGAACAGATCGTGGCGCTCGTTCATAAACACGATGTTCAAGAGATCGTGGTGGGCTGGCCGCTCAATATGAACGGAGATGTCGGACCGCAGGCTCAGCGCGTGCGCGATTTCGCCGATAAGCTCGAGGCAGCGCTCGGCAAGAGTGTGATATTGTTCGATGAGCGCCTGACGAGCGTAGTGGCCGAACAGATCCTACGCGATATGGGCGTTCGTCCCGAAAAACGGCGCGAACAGATCGACCAGATCGCGGCCTCCGTGATCTTGCAAGACTTCCTAGAGCAGCGCCGCGCGGCAGAAGCGCCACCTCGTCCATTCGAGAGCGCTAGCGACGAGTTTTAACTGATAACAAGCTTTGATTTCTGCGCGTTAGCGGTAAGGGCTTTTCCTCAAAGAAGACTCTCACCGCGTCCGCCTACGGCTACCAACGGCTCGCCCCTCCATACAGCGTCTAGTCGCCGCTGTGTTGAAGCCGCCACCAGTATAACCAGGTCTGCCGAAAGACTTGTATGCTTGTAATGCGGAAAGCAAGAAGGCGTTGTGTGCGATTTCGGTTTGGCAGAGCTCTTTCGGCACACAGCTACAAGCCCCGTTTGTTGGGTAGGATGCTGATAGCCGTAGGCGGACGCGGCTAGGAACCTTCTTTGTGGGGAAGAACCTAGCCGCCCTAAGCTGAAAAAAGCAAGCGAATGTGTTATCAGCATAAACAGAAGAGGGTTGCGCAACAGGTTCGGCCTATTGCGCAACCCTCTTCTGTTGTTAGGCAGCCGAAAAGCAAGGTCTTTTAGCTAAAGAGCGAAGAAGAATCCTGCTTAAAAGAGCTGGTTCGTAAACAGGAGGATCAGGTAGTAGAGAAACGCCCCACTAAAGAGTATACTGTCGATTCGGTCGAGAAAGCCGCCGTGACCGGGGAAGAAGTTCCCCAAGTCTTTGACATTGACCTGCCGTTTAATAAACGATTCGGCTAGATCTCCTAACAGACCACTAATCGCACCAGCGAGGCCAAGTATGACCATTGCCACGTTGCTGACTGGCAGACCAAAGAGCGCTTTGCAGAAGAGTGCGACCACGATCGAAGCAAGCAGACCGCCCACTGCCCCTTCCCAAGTCTTTTTCGGACTAAGGTAGGGTGCCATATGGTGACGGCCAAAGCTGCGACCTGCAAAGAAAGCACCTGTGTCTTGCAGCCAGGTGATGGCGAGGACGGTATAGATCCAAGCTGGCCCCGATTGAGCACCCAATGGCACAAGCCACCCGTCTGCGAGCAGCGGTGTATCGAGCGACCCAATCAGAATATAGTGGCTAAGCAATCCGGCAACATAGAGCGCTCCTGCGAAGGTTAATCCCCACGCTGCTAAGCCTCCTTCACGAGAATGTTGGGCCAGTTCGCCCGTCAAGCTGATCAGGATGCCAAGTGCAAGCGCCACGCCCATACGGTCAGTGCCCGTGAGGGCCTGACTGGCGGCTGCCAGACAGAGTAACAGACCGCAGGTTAGGCCGATCGCTATGCGCGGTACGAAGCCACCACGTTGAAAGGCTTGGTAGAGTTCAAGGAGACTCAAACACGTTCCTGTGATCACAACCAGTGTCACAGGCCAAAAACCGAACCAAATAAGTAGAGCCAGAACGGGCACTCCCACCGCTGCGGTGAGTACGCGTTGGCCTAGTGAACTAGCTTTCGGGCGCGAGTCCCCCGAAGCGGCGTTCGCGCTGTCCATAGGCGAGGATAGCCTGTCGCAGTTGTTCTGGACCGAAGTCGGGCCAGAAGATCGGTGTTGTCCAGTATTCGCTATAGGCGGCTTGCCAAATTAAGAAGTTCGACAAGCGCCATTCACCACTCGTGCGGATGATCAGATCAGGATCACGCATACCTGCTGTTGACAGGTGATTGCTGATCGTCTCTTCGGTAATATCTTCGGGCTTAGCACCCTCAGCGATTAATGCCCGTACGGCATCGACGATATCGAGACGCCCGCCGTAGTTGAAAGCGACCGCTAGTGTGAGGCGTTTGTTGTTTTTCGTCAGCTCTGTAGCGGAGTTAACCTTGCTTATCAGTTGGGGTGAAATCCCGTCAAGCCGGCCAAGGTGCCGAATACAGATGCCTTCATTATGCAAATTCTGCGTCTCACGATCGATAAACTCGCTCATAATACGCAAAAGCCCTTCGATCTCGGCTGAAGGGCGCGACCAGTTTTCGGTCGAAAATGCGTAGAGCGTCAGGTACTCAACACCTTGTGCAACGCACTCCTGCACAATGCGGCGGATGTTTTCGGTGCCTGCTCGATGCCCTACCAAACGCGGCATACCACGCTGGCGCGCCCAACGTCCATTACCATCCATAATGATGGCAATATGGCGAGGTATTTTGGGAGAGTTCGCTGACAACGGCTTCACCTAGACTTCCATGACCTCGGCCTCTTTTTGAGACCCGACGGCATCCAATTCTTTGCTATAACGATCTGTCAAATCCTGAATCTTCTCTTGACCACGGCGCAATTCGTCTTCGCTGATCATCTTCTCTTGCTCAAACTGGCGAAGATCATCAACGGCTTCACGACGCAGGTTGCGCACGGCGACTTTGCTCTCTTCCACCCGAGCACGAACCATCTTTACGAGTTCGCGTCGTCGGGCTTCGTTGAGCGGTGGAATAGTCAGGCGGATGAGGCGACCATCGTTGGTGGGGGTAAGGCCAAGTTCCGAGTTCTGAATCGCTTTTTCGATCGCCTTCAGCGTGGAGGTATCGAAGGGCTGAATAACGATCATGCGACCTTCTGGTGTGCTAATGCCAGCCAGTTGATTTAGGGGCATGGTGGAACCGTAGGCCTCGACCGGCAGATGCTCCACAAGGCCGGTGGAAGCGCGGCCTGTGCGAATGGTCGAAAGGTTATGTCGAAGTGCTTCGACGGCCTTTTTCATCTTGCCTTCGGCTTCACGTAAGACTTCTTGTATCATCTCTGTCTCCTTTGGCGCGATGATGAGGGTAAGCCCTTGCGCCAGATCAATAGCATAGGACTTATGCCGTGTTTGTGTTCCGAATGCAAAGGCTCCGTTTGGGAGAATATGCGCTCGCCAAAACGAAGTGTCTTGCAGAACTTCCTTGCTCATTTCAACTTGAGCTAGTGAAACGAGCAAGGAAGTCGTGCTGCATCGTTTATGACAACGACACGCAATCCTCAAGGAAGCATGCTAGCAAGCTGCTCCCTTATGCGCCAACCTCATAGCGCACAAAGCGGCGTACCACGATGTTCTCGCCCAAGCGAGCGATCGCACCCTGGATCTTGTCGTTGATGGTCTCCGATGCGTTGCGCACATAAGCCTGAGAGAGCAGAACGTTCTCTTTGTAGTATTCCTCAGGGCTGAGGTCGCTAGCAGCCAGAACGTCTGCAGGAACATCCTCAGGGCGGATGTAAAGCGGCTTGGTAGCAGCGATGTGCAGAGCGATCTCCTTGCTCAGTGCAATGAAGTCATCGGTGCGAGCAACGAAGTCGGTCTCACAGTTCAGCTCAACCATTGCAGCCATGCGCGAGCCGGCGTGTACATAGACTTCGATGCGGCCCTCGCGAGCTTCGCGGTGCTGCTTCTTACCAGCATCAGCCAGACCCTTCGCTTTGAGCGCCTTGATAGCCTCGTCCATGTTGCCATCGGTCTGGGTCAGAATATCCTTAGCCTCTTTGAAACCTGCGCCGGTACGATCTCGCAGTTCTTTAACCATTTGGGCAGTAATAGCCGCCACGAGTATTCTCCTTACGATATTATTAGTACAGCTTTATCCAACAAGTATTACACAAGCACTGTCATAAAGCTACGACCTGAAAGCAAGATGCTTTCCATAGATCGTTAGAGCCGATGTCTGTGGGCGAATGCGCTGTATATTATCCACCATCAGTGCAGCGAGCTCTTACGCGTGTTGTATTCGTGCTCATCGGGTTGGTGTGCCAGAAATGCGCTTAAATATATTGCTTGCTAGGAACTACCTTATTATGTAGGTAGCGCGCGACACACATTTAGAAAAATTGCAGCCAGCAGGGGAAACAGCCAGCAGGGCCTAAGCTCTACTCTTGCTGTCTCCTCGCTGCTGGCTAAGAAAAACCGTTATTCCGCTGCGCGATCGTAACGTCCCGAAGCCATCAAGTCAGCTTGAGAGTTTTCGCGGCGGTTCTGACCTTCAATAGCTGCATCGGCGATCTTAGCCGTCATCAGACGGATACCACGAATGGCATCGTCGTTGCAGGGGATGATGTAGTCGATCAGGTCAGGGTCACAGTTGGTGTCGACCATAGCAACGATCGGAATGCCCACTTTGCGAGCTTCCTGAACAGCAAGCTGCTCCTTGTGAGGATCGATGATGAAGAGTGCATCGGGCAGACGATCCATGTTCTTCAAACCGCCAAATACACGGTTCAACTTGCCGATCTCTTCCTCAACCTTTAGGGCCTCAGCCTTGGTCAGACGCTGCAGATCGCCACGGTCGCGCTGGGCCTCCAGATCGGCCAAATAGCGCAGACGCTTGCGGATGGTGGAGAAGTTGGTGAGTGTACCACCCAGCCAGCGCTGAACAATATAATATTGATTCGCGCGGGTTGCCTCTTCGACAACAGCTTCCTGGGCTTGCTTCTTGGTACCAACAAACAGAATCTTGCCGCCCTTGGCGACAGTATCTGCTACAAAGCGGTACGATTCGTTCAAGCCAGCGATCGTTTGTTGAAGATCAATAATATGGATGCCGTTGCGGGCGGTGTAGATGAAGGGCTTCATCTTCGGGTTCCAGCGCTTGGTCTGGTGACCGAAGTGCGAGCCAGCTTCCAACAACGCCTTCATAGCGACGAGGCGGGCGGGGGTTGTTGCCTGTGTCATAGGTCTTTATACTCTCCTTAAAATAGCAAAATGCTCCGCCATTTCCGTCATTTTGTGGCGATGCCAAGCAGAACGACTTAGCAGGAAACCACAATCGGGAAATGTGTGTATTTAGTGTAAGCACACCAAATAGTAGTATAACATAGGAAGACTTACGCAGCAAATCAATGCGATAAATCGCATGTGCTCCCTATAATGATACATTTGACAAAGACTTGCGCGCATGATATACTCCCTTACTGCCGTGACAAAGATGCGGCAATTATGTGTTTTTGTGTTCGAGTCTCATCTAAAGCGTAGCTTGGGCTATGACCAGAACGAGACCGACTCTATTTTTTTTGTATTGCACCGGAAGATTCTGAGGAGTTCAGTGGGATGCCGACAATTAATCAGTTGGTGCGTAAGCCGCGAAAGCCTGTAATTAAGAAGACCAAGGCCCCTGCGCTACGCTTCACCTACAATACCATGACGGGCCGTTTGACACGCGATAAGGGCTCACCGCAGAAGCGTGGCGTATGTGTACGTGTGTATACCATGACCCCCAAGAAGCCGAACTCGGCGCTTCGCAAGGTTGCACGTGTACGTCTTTCGAACCAGATGGAAGTAACGGCCTACATTCCCGGTGAGAACCATAACCTCCAGGAACACTCGGTAGTGTTGGTGCGTGGTGGTCGTGTAAAGGATCTTCCTGGTGTGCGCTACCACATTGTGCGCGGTACGCTCGACACCGCTGGTGTGGCGAACCGCAAGCAGGGCCGCTCTAAGTATGGCACCAAGAAGGGTGCTGCAGGCCAAGTTAAGAAGAAGTAGTAGTGTAGCGAGGAAACATCATGCCCAGACGAGCAACCATTGTTAAGCGCCAACTGCCACCAGATGCACGTTTCAATAACGTGAATGTGCAGCAGTTCATCAATAAAGTGATGAAGAATGGCAAGAAGAGTGTTGCTGAGCGAATTGTGTATACGGCACTTGACGTTGCAGCCGAGCGCCTGAAGCGACCTCCGCTAGAGGTTTTCGAGGTAGCGATTCGCAACGCTAGTCCAACCATTGAAGTTCGCCCGAAGCGCGTTGGTGGTGCAACCTACCAAGTTCCGGTCGAAGTGAAGAGCGATCGTCGTGCCGCACTGGCCATGCGCTGGATTTTGGCAGCAGCACGCGCACGCACTGGTCGCCCGATGCACGAGCGGCTTGCGACTGAGCTGATGGATGCCTTCAACAATACTGGTAACAGTATTAAGCGCAAAGAAGATGTGCACAAGATGGCCGAGGCAAACCGTGCATTCAGCCACTATGGTCGCTTCTAGCCTCCTACCTACCCAAGAGGAGTAGTAGCCGTTATGTCTCGTGAAGTAGAACTAGAACGTATTCGAAATATCGGTATCATTGCGCATATTGACGCTGGTAAAACAACCACGACCGAGCGCATCTTGTATTATACCGGTCGTATCTATAAAGTTGGTGAGACCCACGATGGTACCTCGGTAATGGACTGGATGCCGCAAGAGCGAGAGCGTGGCATTACCATTACCTCTGCAGCAACCACCGCATCTTGGAATGATCACCGCATCAATATTATCGATACCCCCGGACACGTCGACTTTACCGTCGAAGTCGAGCGCTCTCTGCGCGTGCTCGACGGCGGTGTTGTTGTATTTGATGCAGTAGCAGGTGTAGAACCGCAGTCTGAAACAGTTTGGCGCCAAGCAGATAAGTATCGAGTTCCACGTATCTGTTTTGTAAATAAAATGGATCGTATCGGTGCGAACTTCGAGCGCACCGTGCAGATGATCAAGGATCGTCTTGGTGCTAAACCGGTAATGATCCAACTGCCAATAGGCGCAGAAGATGATTTCCGCGGTATTATTGACCTGATTGATAATACAGCTATTTTCTATAAAGATGATCGTGGCCAAGATATTGAAGTAACTGAAATCCCAGCAGAATATGCCGAAAAGGCCGAAGCTGCGCGCCAGGAATTGATTGAGGCTGTGGCCGAGACCGATGACGAGCTAACGCTGCTTTACCTCGAGGGTGAAGAGCTTGGGAAAGAAGAGATCAAGCGTGGCCTGCGCAAAGCAACCATCGAAAATAAACTTGTAGCTGTGTTGTGTGGTTCGTCGCTCAAGAACAAGGGCGTCCAGAAGATGCTCGACGCAGTTGTTGATTACTTGCCCTCGCCCGTTGACCGCGCTGCGGTTCAGGGTACACGCCCGGGCGTTGATATCAACGACGAAGGTGCTGAGATCATTCTGCGCAACCCGAGCGATGATGAACCCTTCACTGGTTTGGTCTTTAAGATTGTCTCTGACCCCTACGTTGGTAAGCTCGCTTACTTCCGTGTCTACTCGGGTAAGATCGAGACCGGTTCTTATGTGCTCAACAGCACTCGTGGCCAGCGCGAGCGTATCGGCCGTATTTTGCAGATGCACGCCAACCACCGTGAAGATATCAACGTCGTTTACGCCGGTGATATCGCAGCAATGGTAGGTCCGAAGCAGAGCTTCACCGGCGACACGATCTGTGATCCGGCTGATCCGATCCTGCTCGATTCCATCAAGTTCCCTGAGCCTGTTATTGAAATGGCTATCGAGCCCAAGACCAAGGCCGACCAGGACAAGATGGCTATCGCATTGGCTCGCTTGGCTGAAGAGGACCCGACCTTCCGCGTTCGCACCGATACCGAAACTGGTCAGACTCTGATCAAGGGTATGGGCGAGTTGCACCTGGAAGTGTTGGTCGACCGCATGCGCCGTGAGTTCAAGGTCGAGGCCAACCAAGGTAAGCCCCAGGTTTCGTACCGCGAAGCTATCACCCAGAGTGTTGACGTCGAAGCTCGCTTCGTACGCCAGTCGGGTGGTAAGGGCCAGTACGGTCACGTGAAGCTGAAGCTGGAGCCTCTGCCCACTGGTGGCGGCTTTGAGTTTGTAAATGCAATTACCGGTGGTGTTATTCCGCGTGAATACATCGCTCCGGTAGAGCAGGGTATCCGCGAAGCTATGGAAACCGGTGTTATCGCTGGCTTCCCTGTTGTGGATATCAAAGCGACCCTCTATGATGGTTCGTACCACGAGGTTGACTCGTCGGAAATGGCCTTTAAGATCGCTGCTTCGATGGCGCTCAAGGATGGTGTCCGCAAGGGCCGCCCGCAGCTGCTCGAGCCGATTATGAAGGTTGAGGTAACTGCTCCCGAGGATTACTTGGGTACAGTGCTCGGCGATCTCAACTCGCGCCGTGGCCGCGTAGAAGGTATGGAAGCTCGCGGTAACGCGCAGGTGATCACTGCCTACGTGCCGCTGGCGACCATGTTTGCTTATGCAAACGATCTGCGTTCTTCGACCCAAGGCCGTGCGAGCTACTCGATGGAGTTCAGCCGCTATGAGCCTCTGCCTGATGCACTTGCTCAGGAAATTATTGCGAAGAATCGTGGTTAGACAACATCGACAGAGTGTGGTATTGTGGAGCTTGGCATCGTGAGAGGTACTCCTAAGCTCCACATACTTACACCACCGCCTTGGGACGATTATGAACTGATCGACTCGGGCGATGGACGAAAGTTAGAGCGTTTCGGACCTTACCGTCTGGTTCGCCCAGAATCTCAAGCGATATGGTCTCCTACGCTCTCTCAACGACAGTGGCAGCGAGCCGACGCTATCTTCGAGCGAAAACAAGGCGGCTCTGACAACGGACCGGGAAATTGGGTATATAATACACCTGTTCCGGAACAGTGGCAGATGCGCTATCGGAACCTGTCATTTTGGGCCCGCTTGACGCCATTCAAACATACGGGTATATTTCCCGAGCATATGGCGCACTGGCCGTGGCTCGAAAACTGTCTAAAACAGGTACATCAACCAAAAGTGCTTATCTTGTTCGGTTATACCGGGTTGATGTCTCTGTATGCAGCTCAACTTGGTGCCCATGTGTGCCACGTTGATGCGTCAAAACCAGCGACTCGCTGGGCCCAGGCCAATCAAGTGGCCTCAGGCCTGCAAGATAAGCCGATCCGCTGGATTATTGATGATGTAATGAAGTTCTTAGGGCGTGAAGAGCGGCGCGGTGTTCGCTACGACGCCATTGTGATGGATCCGCCAGCGTTTGGACGTGGGCCGAAGGGTGAAATTTGGCGATTTGCCGAATCATTCCCATCCTTGCTGGCCCAATGCAAACGAGTTCTGTCGGATCGTCCGTGTGCCTTGCTTATTAACGCCTATGCGATTAATATTTCGTCGTTAGCACTAGCGAATGTGTTGACGGCAACGATGAGTGATCTTGAGGGCATTGTTACGGCTGGAGAGCTTGTTTTAAGCGAAACAGCAACTCAAAGGCAGATGCCAGCGGCGCTCTACGCCCGCTGGTCGCGTACTTCTTTTGACTAATTAATACTATTGAGAGGAAACTCTAATGGCGAAGCAGCGATTTGAGCGAACCAAACCGCATATCAACGTGGGAACCATCG
>CALGUG010000063.1 GCA_937902315.1 uncultured Chloroflexales bacterium | reverse complement strand
TTGATAAGGATTTTCGCACTTTGTGTGAGAAATAACTGTACTACAAACACGAAATTTGCGCCAATGATCTAGTAATCCTTTTACACCAGCCTTGATTAAGGGTTTACCGTACACCCTTCTCCTGCTTTGCGGGAGAAGAGCAGGGGATGAGGACGGCAATAAAAAACACCCCTTCAGCACTTGAAGGGGTGTCTTGAGGACTGCTAAAACGAATTAGGCAGCGCTTTCTTCAGCCAAACGCTTGCGCCAGAGAGCGACCTGCTCGGCCACACGCTCAGGCGAAGTGCTGCCATAGCTATCCTTGCGCGAGACACTGCGCGAGAAGTCGTAGATCTGATAGATCGACTCATCGATATTGGGCTGCACAGCCTGATACTCATTCAGCGGCAAATCGCGCAACTCGACGCCCAACTCGATGCTGCGGCGCACCAAACGGCCGACCTTGCCGTGAGCCTCGCGGAACGGCACGCCCAGACGCACCAGCTCGTCGGCCAAGTCGGTGGCCAACATCGCATCGTCGAGAGCGGCGCGCATACGCTTGGGCTGAGCTTTAAGCGTGGCAACCGTAGCTGTCGCCACGCGCAGACCGAGGTCGAGCGTATCGAGCGTATCGAAAAGCGGCTCCTTATCCTCCTGCAAGTCCTTGTTGTAGGCCATAGGCAGACCCTTCATCACCGTCAGCAACGTCACCAAGTTGCCGATCAAGCGGCCGCTCTTGCCGCGCAGCAGCTCCATGCTGTCAGGGTTCTTCTTCTGAGGCATAATGCTCGAACCGGTGCTATAAGCGTCGGCCAGCTCGACAAAGCCGAACTCAGCGCTGCTGTAGAGCACCAGATCCTCGGCCAAGCGGCTGAGATGCACACCGATCAAGGCACAGTCGAAGAGCAGCTCGGCCACAAAGTCGCGGTCAGAGACAGCATCGAGCGAGTTGCCGCTAGCCTCACTAAACTCCGGCAGGTTCTGCAAGAGCTGCAGACGATCGACGCCCAAACTGTTGCCTGCCAAAGCGCCAGCGCCCAGCGGCATAACACGCATACGCTTGATCGTATCGACCAAGCGGCTGCGGTCGCGAGCCAACATCTCGACATAGGCCATACACCAATGGCCGAAGGTGATCGGCTGGGCGCGCTGAACGTGGGTGTAGCCGGGCATTACCGTAGCGGTATGCTGCTCGGCCTGGCCCAACAGCGCAACCTGTAGATCATAAATGCGCTGATTCATCAACTCGGCCGCTTCCAGACAGAAGAGTCGGAAGTCAGTCGCAACTTGGTCGTTGCGCGAGCGTCCGGTGTGGAGCTTACCAGCCACCGGGCCGATCAGCTCGCCTAAACGGCGCTCGACAGCGGTGTGAATATCTTCATCGTGGGGCTGGGGCACAAAGCTGCCATCTTCGAACTCGGCCAAGACCAAACGCAGGCCATTGACCAACTGCTGATGCTCGACAGCACTGATCAGGCCAGCCTGCGCGATCGCGCCCGCCCAAGCGATGCTGCCCTTGATATCGGCGCGGTAAAAGCGGCGGTCGAAGCTAAAGCTATCGTTGTAGGCCGACATATCGGCGGCTGTCGGCTCTTCGAAACGTCCACCCCACAGTTTGTGCGATTCACTCATTGTTATATTCCCTCACTCTGCGCTTCAATTTAGCTATCGAAGGCAAGTCCTAAAAACGTTCTGGTTCTTGCTGACAAAAGGCTTCGTACAACATCAAAACTGCTGCATTGGCGACATTGAGCGAATCGACCCGACCGGCCATGGGGATAGCGACACTGGTCGATTGAGCGTCGTACCAAGCTTGCATAATGCCATAACGCTCGCTGCCCATCACAATCGCCACCCGTCCGGTGTAATCGGCCCGGCGATAGCTCTCGCTGGCATCGGTGTCGGTTGTGATGATGCGAAAGTGGTTGGCGCGCAGCCAGGCGATCGCTTCATCGATCTCGGCCTCAATGACGGGGAAGGTGAAGAGCGAGCCCATGCTGGCGTGTAGCAGCTTGGGGTGCGAAAGGCGCGTGCGACGATTGGTGATGATAACGCCATGCGCGCCCGAACTATCGGCGCTGCGGATCATCGTGCCAACGTTGCCGGGGATCTCGATGCCATCGAGCACCAGCAAACGCATCTGGTCGCGCAACTCAAGTGTCTCCCAACTATGGCGCGGCAGACGCACGATCGCCGCTAAGCCATCGGGGTCGTCGCGGTCAGCGATGCGTTGCATCACCTTTTCGCTCACAAGATAGGAATGAACGCCGCTTGCGATCACTCGCTGGGCCAAATGGTGCCCAGTATCACCACGCAACAGCTCAGGGCAAACAAAAAACGCTCGGAATTCGAGCGCAGTATCTAACGCGGTCGCAACTTCCCAAAACCCTTCAAGGCAAAGCAAGTTTTCAGGGTTTGATTTTGTATTTTTCTTTACTGCTAAATATTGTTTAATACGCGGATTTTGAATACCCGCCGGGATCAATCCAGAATAATCGGCCACCCTTTTCTCCCAATCCTTAAGATCATTTCGCGGCGATTATTGTACCACAGTCGCCTCATCGCGCATGCGATCAGCACCTTGTTGCATACGCTGGCGGAAACGTCCCTCCCTTCCAGTCGTTCTCAAGCGCGTCCGCCTACGGCTACCAAATCGCCGCCCTCCCATCCAACAACATCCTCGCAGCTTGCGTTGCCTTCGCTGTTCTCGCAGCTTTCGCTGCCTTCTTCGCTTTCTTCGCGCCCTTCCTAGCGCAAGCACCAAGAAGGTCTCAACGCTGCATTTCGCTGCTTAAAGCCCCTTGGAAACCTTCCAGCTGCGAAGCTGCTGGAAGGTTAATGGTCAGGCCGTTGATAGCCGTAGGCGGACGCGGTGAGGACCGAATGGATGCTTATACCCTCGCCGCCAGAGCTAGAAAAAGCCAAAACGCCGCCGAAAGCCAAAGCCTTCAGCGGCGTTGAGAAAAGCGGAATAGCGCTAGCCGACCTTTTCGGGCTGGTGCGATTCAACCGAGCGGTAAGCGGCTTCGACCAAGAGCACCGCGCGCAGACCATCTTCGCCGCTGATCGGAGCGGGCTTGCCATCGCGGATCGCCTCGACCCAGTCTTTGATCATCAGATAGTCGAGGTTGTCGCCCCAGTTTTGCCACTGAGCGCGCACGGTCTGGTTGTTGAATAGCTCGTTGTTCTGGTTGAAGACGTCGATCGAAGCCACACCATCGGTGCCGGTCACTTCCAGAGTCACATCGCCCCAAGTCGGGAAGGACTGATTGGGGCGCGACCAGCTCGGGTCCAGGCTGAGAGTGACGCCGTTGGCCAGTGTCGCCAAGAGCATACCGCAGTCATCGACCTCGGTATCGTGGAAGCGGGTGGCCGCCTCGGCGTATACCTCGGCAAAATCGCACTCCCAGATCCAACCGACGATATCGGCAACGTGTACGGTGTGGTCCATCACGGCGCCGCCGCCCGACTTTTCGCGCTGACCAAACCAGCCGCCCGGATAGGTGCCACGGTTGGTGCCGCGAATCATCAGGGTCTGACCCAAAGCGCCGCTCTGAACGGCGTCGCGCAGCTTGCGCACGGCATCGCTGTAGCGCACTGGGAAGGCGGTGCCCAACTGCACACCGGCCTTGGCACAAGCCTCGATCATCTCGCGGGCATCGGCCGGGGTGGTGGCCAGCGGCTTCTCGCACAGCACCGGCACCTTCTTGGCGGCCGCTGCCAAGACCAAAGGCTTGTGATCGACGTTGGCCGAAGCCACGATCACGGTATCGATCGCATCGAGCAGGCTATCGAGGTCGCTGTAGAAGGTGGTATTGAATTGAGCAGCATATTTCTGGCCGCGCTCAGGATCTTCATCCCAAATACCAGTGAGCGTCGCACCTTCGAGTTGGTTTACGGCGTGAGCATAGGACATCGCATGCAGGTGTGCGAAGCTGGCAATGCCTACACGAATCGTTTGTTCGCTCATATTATTCTCTTTCCTATCACAGAAATAAGGATCTCAAGCAGCTTAGGAAGCGAAGCTAATCGCTTTACCTGTACCGATACTTTCGATGATTGCCAAAGCGAGTTTCAACGCTTCTAGACCATCTGCCGCTGAGGTACGCGGTTCCGGGCCGCCCTTGAACCAGCGCACGATATCGCGCATCTGCACGGTGTAGGGTTCGTCGTGCAGATAAGCACCGCGCGGAGCGGGACGCGGTGTGCCATCTGGATTCGGGAAGAGGCTGAACTGCAGCGTGCCGGTGTTTTGGTTGTTCGAGCGCAACAAGCCACCACTGCCTGCGATTTCAAACGAGGTGTAGAAGCCCGAGGGACGCGCCCAGGTCGCTTCGACATAGCCGATCGCACCGCTGCGGAAGCGCAGCACCGCCATGGCCATGTCCTTGTTGGGCAGACCCGCGTTCAAGAGGCCGCGCGCATAAACACGTTCGACTGCGCCAAAGGTCCAGATCAGCCAGTCGAGCTCGTGGATCATAACGTCGAGCACGACGCCACCACTGCGCGCGAAATCGCCGAACCAGCCGCCCGGGCGAGCTGGGAAGGCGCCGCCACGAGTCGCGCGGATCACACCGGGCACGCCGACATCGCCGCGCGCAACCGAGGCGTTGGCAGCCGCGTATTCGGGGAAGTAGCGCACCACATGGCCGACCGCCAGCTTCACGCCAGCCTTCTCGACCTCTTGCAGCATGCGCTCGCCCTGCTCGACAGTGCGCGCCAGAGGCTTCTCGCACATCACATGCTTGCCCGCCCGAGCGGCCTGAACCACCAGATCGCAGTGCAGATCAGTGGGCACAGCTACCACAACTGCATCGATATCGGAACGAGCCAAAAGCTCTTCGGGGGAAGTTAAAATATCCGCGCCTAACTGCTGGGCCAGTTCACGACCCGCAGGGGGCATTTGGGGGTCAGCAAATGCCACCACCTCCGCACCGGGAATGTTATTCAGCACGGATGCATGCACTCGCGCCATGCCTCCAGCCCCAATCATACCAAAGCGCATATTAGTCTCCTTATCCTTATGTCAATTAAGCGAACAAGACGCGCATGGAGAGTATCACAGTTGAAAGATTGCAGAGAGTTTGAAGTATCTCCAATCATCATTGATCTTGAGCAGAGCGATAACACTAGCGCTCCCGTCGATACACTCATCATCCCTAAGCGAATCGAGCGAAGACTCGATTCGTTATCAACAAGCCGGATTGCTATTGGGGAAGGCAAATAGCACCTTAATTGCCTCGGCTTTTTTTGGAAAGTGCCCTATTGTACCACAGACTATCTAGGGTCTCTGTACAGCCTCGGCGATCATATCGGCGAAGATCTGGGCACCCGCAGGCCGCAAATGAAAGCCGTCTTTCCAAAAAAACTCGGGGTGTTCGGCGCTGGCGGCGTGCCAATCGAGGAGGATCACATTGGGATATTGGGCGCTCTGTTCGGCCCAACGTTGATTATTGATATCTTGCCAGCGGCGCGGGACTTTGAGGTTCACAATCACCACACGCGGCACATCAGCCAGCAGGTCGAGCAGTTCGTTTACCCGCTCCGAACTGATGGTATTGTTATTACCAATATGCACCACCACCACATCGGCTAAAGCGGCGTTTTCGCGTCGCTCGCGCAGCAGCGTGATGGCGGCACCGATCTGACGGTTAACCTTAGCGTCGATCGTCAGATTCTCGATCCGCGCATGCAAGGCATCGGCCGCACCCAGCATAATCGAATCGCCAACCGCCAAAACCGTGCGCGGCTTGGGCGTGGCCGTCGGCTCGGGCGTGGCGCTCGCTGTAGCGGTCGGGCTGGGCGAAGGCAACGCGATCGGCGTGCTTACAACCATCACCAGCGGCGTTGGGCTAGCTGGCACTGCGCTCGGGCTGGCGGTAGCTGTGCTGCTCGCGCTTGGCACAGGCGGATTGTTAGCAATCACAACGTTGGTCGCAAAGGCGGCGCTATACTCTTCAAGGCTCGGTTCGGGCTCTTCGCCCACAAGCGGCAGGGCTATCAGCAGCGCCAGCAGCCAGGTGCTAACTACGCCGAAGGCAAAGGACCAGCGCGTATCCAAACGGCGTTGGCGCTGACCCTTAGAGCGCAACCAGATCCGCAAACGGCGCTGGAAGCGTCCGGCCCGAATCGGATATTCGATAAAGCTATAGGAGAGCTCGGCGGCCAGCCAAGTTAAGCCAAAGCGCAAAAGCAGCAGCGGCCAACCACCGAGCGGCAGATCGAGCTGTGGGCGGCTGAGCATAAAGATCGGCCAATGCCAAAGGTAAAGGCTGTAGGAGCGTTGGCCAAGGTAGCGCAGCACAGGCATGCCCAGCAGCTTACCCAAGGTGGAACGTTTAAAGCTGAGGGCTGCTAAGACCACAAAGCTCAAAAGGTCGATCAGGGCGAAGCCGCCTCGGTAGAGCAGCGGGTTGAATTCGTCGAAGCTGAGGACACAAAGCAGCAGCCCAGCCAACGCCAAGCTGGCTAGGCAGTCGAGGCCGAAGAGCTGCCAACGCCGAATGTTCTGCTGGCTCGGCAAACGTATGCAGGCCAAAGCCGCACCCAAGAGCAGACCTGCCGCTCGGGTGTCGGTGCCATAGTAGAGTCGCGACGCATCGCTATCGGGCTGGTACAATCCTGCCATCCAGAGCGTCGAAGCCGCGGCAGCCAGCAAAAAGGCCAAACAGAGCGAGCGCAGCTTCCACAAGCGCAGGCCAAGGGCCATAATCAGCGGCCAAAGCAGATAAAACTGCTCTTCGACGGCCAGCGACCATAAGTGATTAAACAGCGATGGACGTCCGACACTCTCGAAGTAGGATTTCTGGTCAAAGATCAGATACCAGTTGGTGCAGTAGAGCAGGGCCGCCAGCGCGTCGTTGCGCAGGCTGGCGACTTCGTCGGGCAGAAAGATCACGCTAAAGCTCAGCACAATCAGCAGCAGGCCGAACAGTGCTGGCAGCAGACGGCGCGCCCGTCGTAGCCAAAAACGCGCTATTGCGATTCGGCCCTCGTTGTGCCACTCTGCCAGCAACAACGAACTCACAAGGTAGCCGCTGATGACAAAAAAGATCTCCACACCAAAGAAGCCACCAGAGAAAGCGGGTACTTCAGCGTGGTAGAGCAATACCGCAATAACAGCAAGAGCGCGTAAGCCGTCGATACCTGCCAGATATGGAAGCAGCTTACGCTCCTTTTCGGCCATGAATTAGGCTTCCTCCACCCGTACTACTAAGAGTGTCATATCATCATGCTGAGCGACACCATGGCTAAATGCTTCAACTTCTTTCAGAATCGCATCGATCAGTTCAGCCGGTGCAAGGTGGCCGTTTTCACGCAACAACTGCTCAAGCCGCTCGAAACCAAACAGCTCTTGGCGTGCATTGTGGGCCTCGACGATCCCATCGGTATAAAAGACCAGCAGATCGCCCGCTTCAAGCGGCACCTCCAAAGCGGCGTAAGGTGTATCGGAGATAATGCCGAGCGGCAGAACCGGCCCGGGCACATCGAAATATTCGACCGTGCCATCGCGTCTGCGGCGCAGGGGCGAAAGCTGGCCGGCGTTCGAGAGCGCCAAGATGCGTGTATCAACATCGAGCGTCGCATACGAAAGTGCTACAAACGAACGGGGCGGCACATCGGAAGCGATCAGGCCGTTGGTCTCGCGCATAACCGTCTCGGGCAGTTCGTGGTCGCGCGCCTCTGAGCGAGCCGTCGAGCGAGCCACCGCCATCAAAAGCGCGCCCGGAATGCTCTTGCCCGAAGCATCACCGATCAAGAGGCCGAAACGTTCACGCCCCAGCGGAACCACATCGTAGAAGTCACCGCCCGTCTCGCGAGCTGGCACAGCGCGCGCCGCGATCGTCATACCGTTGATCTGAGGCAAGTGGCGCGGGAAGAGGTTGCTCTGAATCTCGCGGGCGATCTCCATCTCGCGCTCAACGCGCGCGACCGACTCTTGGTAGAGGCGCGCATTCTCCAGCGCGACCGCCGCTTGGTTGGCGAAGGTGAAGGCCACCTCCATATCGCGGTCGCTAAAGTGACCTGGTGTATGCGAATCGATGTTGAGCACACCCAAGACTTGGCCTTTGGCGATCAGCGGCACGCCCAACCACGAGCGAATCGACTGGCGTGCCAGCACTTCGACCCAATAGGGCGAACGCAAGGTATCGTCGATCCGCAAGGGCAGACGGGTCTCCATCACACGGCTGGCCGCGCTTGGGCCACGCACCTCAAAGCTAGTGCGATCCATCTTCGCAACATCGAACAGACCACGATGGGCCGCCGCACGCAGCACCTCACCATCGGCCAACAGAATTGAGGCGCTATCGTAGGCCACAACGGTGCGCAGCTGTTCCAAGATCAAGCTCAAGATCTCGTTCAAGTCGAAAGTGCTCGAAAGCACGCGCGCCACCTCGCGCAAGGTGTCGGCGGTTCGACGGGCTGCCTGCTCAGCTGCAAACAAGCGCGCATTTTCAAAAGCCGCCGCGATCGTGGCCGCGATCGTCATAAACGACTCTTGCTCTTCTTCGCTGAAGTGCCGATACGAGGTCAGACTATCCAAGCCGATCGATCCGATCACCTCATCGCGACTAACCAGCGGCGTCAGCATCATCGACTGAATCTGGAAGTCGGTCAAAAGTTTGCGCACACCAGGCGATAGGGGCGCCTCGTGCACCGACTCGATCACCATCGGTTTGCGCTGTTTGACAAGATCGCGCAAAGCCCGCCGACTGATGGCAGGCGTCTCTTTCAAGAGGCGGTCACTGGGCGGATACTCGGCCACCAACATGCCCAATTCGCCCGTTTCATCGAAGAGCATAATGCCCACATGGTCAACTTGGAAGAGTTTGGCCAATTCGCGCACAGCCACATCCAAGGTCTCTTGCGGATCGACACGACTGTTGAGCAAGAGCGATACCCGTTGGATCAAAGCCATACGTTGAGCTTGGCGCTCGGCATTGGCAGCGTGCTCTTCCGCTTCGATCGCCAAAAGGGTATTTTCTTGCAAGCGCTGTTCGCGCTCGGCAAAGAGTTTGACCTTCTGCACACCCAAACTAAGGTGACCTGCCACTTGGTTCAAAAAGTCGATCGTATGCTCATCGTAGAGTCCGGCCCGATCGTCTTGTACCGAGATCACTCCAATCGGCTCGTTATCGCCTTCAAGCAGCGGCACGCCAGCCCACGAGCGCGGCACTACGCCATTATTCCAATAGACTGGCGCAAGACCCATCTCGGCCAGACGCTCTTTCTCCTCGATCAAGTTATCAAATAAGAGCGGCTTGCGGTTGTGCAGTATCCAACCGGTCAAACTATCTTCAGGAGGCTGACGACCGGGCCAATCATCGGGCAACTGCACACCGTGCTCGATATAAATAGCTTGCGTCACAACTCCCGTTTTCGGATCGAGCAGAACCATATAGAAGGCCGAGGCGCTGATCAGATCTTCGAGCACTTCATAGACGATCTGCAGCATGCGGCTAAGATCAAAAGTCGCGCTCAGCTTGCGCCCGATATGGCCGATCGCATCAAGCTCGCGGATCTGACGTTCGCTCTCGTGGAAGAGCTTGATCTTCTGCACGGCCAAGCTCACATGGCTGGCGACCTGATTCAAAAAGTCGATCGTCTGCTGATCGTACATGTGCGATTCCGGATGTTGCAGCGAGAGCACACCCAAGGCTTCGCCCTCTTTGCCGAGCAGAGGCACACCGGCCCAAGAGCGCACCGGCCTGCCGCGCACAAAACGATGCGGGCGCAACGAATCGTTGGACGATTGTCTACGCTCATACTCCACAAGATCATCGAAAAGCAGGGAGGAACGTTTACGCAGAATCGCTTCAGTCAACGAATTCGGTATAGGCGGCTTGCCGATCCAGCCCAAATCGAGCTGCTCGTCGTTTTCAATAAAGATCGCATGAGTTACTAGCAGAGTGTCGGGTTCGCATAGCAAGAGATAGAAGATCGGTACATCCAGCACATCACGGATAGTGGTGTGAACCGCTTCCAAAATCGCTTCCAGATTGTAGGAAGCACTCACCAGCTGACCGATCCGCCCGATCGCATCGAGTTCGCGAATCTGGCGCTCACGCTCATCCAGCAGTATCATATTCTGCAAATGGAGGGCTGTTTGTTGAGCCACATTTGTCAAGAACTGTTCATCTTGCTGCGAGAAGGCGTTTTCGCTATACGATTGAACAACAATCACACCGATCGCATCGTTTGCTCGATTGAGCATCGGCACGCCCAACCACGAGACAGCCGCGCGTCCCGTTCCCGCCACTAAAATCTTCAGCTCTGGATACTGTCCGATCTCTTCGGGCAGATTCTTTAAATGCAAGGTTTGCTTTTTGCGAATCACCCACGCGCTGAGCGTACTCTCGCCCAAAGGCTCGTTGCGTCGGAAGTATTCGTAGGTCTCGCCCTCATCGATCCCCAGCCCTTCGATGATCACATTGCGCTTGGGATCATAGACAGCCATCACAAAGGCATCGAGCTGCATCAAAGGCCGCAAAGCGTTGTAGACCTGGCGCAAGAGCATATTCAAGCTGAGCGACGTATTGGCGGCGTGACTGATGCGTCCGAGTGCGCTCAGCTCTTGAATCTGGCGCTCGCGCTCTTCCAAAAGACGGGCGTTTTCGATCGCAACCGCCAGTTGGTTGGCGATAAACTGGGCCAGATCGATCTGTTGGCTCGAGAACTGATGAGGTTTGTTGTCGATAAAGATCAGCGTTCCGACCGCGCGCGGGCCAAGCCGTAAGGGCACGCCTAACAGCGCTTCGTACTGGGCTGGAATAACTCCACCCGAGCTGGCCGACAAGCCCGATTCGACCACCAAGGGCCGATTCTCAGTCACGATCTTCATGCGACGGCTCGACTTGGGGATCTCGGTCACCGATTCTGTAGCCTGATCGGGCAAGCCTTTTTGAACCAACAGTCGCAACAGCTCATGTTCACGATCGTAAAACCAAAGACTACCGCCTATTACATCAAACAACGGCAAGATCAATTCGATCGCGCGGCTCAATAAGCTGTAAAGCGGCTGCTGCACCACCATCTCGGCGGCGATCAAGCTCAAAACATGCAGTTCGTCAGTGCGGGCCGCGATGCGCTGCTCTAGCTCGCGGCTCAACATTTGCTGTTGTTGGAAGAGGTTGGCATTCTCGAGCGCAACCGCCGCCACATATGCAATCCGCCGCAACAACTCGAGATCTTCTTCAGTGAAGCGATTCGGCTCGTAACTTTGCAGCGAAATCAAGCCTAACACATCACCCGCCAAAGCTAAAGGAACGCCCATCCAGGTACGAGAGAGTTTATTAACATTCCCAAAGGTCGTTTGATAGTTTTGCAGCGTTCCACGGATCTCATTCAGATCCGGCATCAAAAGCGGCCGACCCTCACGAATAATCTGGCCAGAGAGCGGGCCAAAGGGAACGTTCTCTTCGTAACTATACACACCCTCATCGTACGCATACGAGATGCGGAACGTATCAGGGCGAGTTAAATCGCAAAGAGCAATATAGCTCGAGTCATGGGGAAAGACAGCGCGCAACTCTTCGGTTAAGCGTTCAAAGATGGCGCGATCTGTTGCGACACCACGACAGGCCAAGCTGACCTGATACAGCACATCAAGCATGCGTTGATCACGCGCTCGCTGCTCTCTCAACAGCTTTAGCTCAGCTTCAAGCTGCTTCTTTGTAGGGCGAGTTATGGAAGATTCGCTCATGCCTTTGATTTCGTTCTTAGCGTTTGGAGATCATTTGTTGTTAGCGACGTTTGCGCTCTGTATTATACTCTGTATCAACAGGCCAAACCTAGCTTCATCAAAGCAAAATCGGCTCAATCAGGCCCGTTCTGATCTGGCAGAACCAGCTCGAAATCAGAGCTATGAGCAGCCAAGGTTAAAACGGGCACCAAGTCGGCCTGAGGTCGCAAAAAACATGGGCTTTTTGCAAACCGCAAGATACAGTACAATGATCTTCGCATTCGGGTAAGTAAGGGAAAACTTGCTTGGTTAAACCATACAGATCAGATCTATATGCAGGTTTAGCCAATGCTTAGCATACCACTTGCAGGCACTTCTCTGCAAGTTACAGCCTCAGCTCATCATCTGCTAAGGACACATTGTATGATTCTATTTTTCGGCACCCGCGACGTCTTACGCGACAATCCCCAAGGCATGGGAGGAGGGCCGCGCCAGTGCCCTCACTGTGGCCAAGTGGCGCTCTTTAAACCCAAAACTTCACGCACCTATATCCATGTCTTTTGGATCCCGATCATTCCGCTTGGCCAAGAGCGCCCGATCATCGAATGCAACAACTGCAAAGCGCGCTTCCATGCCAACTATAGCTTTTAAAAGGTTATAGATCATAAAACGTAGCGATTACGGTCAATTTGGTCATTCAACATAACAAAAAGGGCAAACCGAGACGATACACTCCATCTCAGTTTGCCCACTCGTTCTATACCAAACACCTAAGCTCTCAGTCGGGCAGCTGCACCCCACCGTCTGAGCTGCGCTGAGCTAAACCATCGCGCACTAAACCCATCACAATAGCCTCTAGCCACTCGCGATCGGCCTCGCTATAGTCATCTTTCACCTGCGGGCCGAGCATACTCAAACTCATGCTGGCACCCTCGGGAAGAGTGCGCAACGCGGCCACCACGCGCCCCCGAAAGAAGCGATTCGAGCCAACAAAGGGCTGCTCGCGCCGTTCCGTCACGCGCCGCGTCGCTTGCGCTTTGCGCGGCTGCTCAAGATAGCTCGCCTCAGAGAAGAGCGCGCTATCGGCGTTTTGACGCTCGCGATAGGCAGTACAAAACTGGCGCAGCGGACAACGCCAACAAGCCGGTTTGGCGGCGGTACAGATCGTCGCACCCAATTCCATAATCGCTTGGTTCCAGCTCCAAGCCTTGCCGACCGGAATCGCTGCCTGAGCGATCGGCTGCATGCTCTTATCGGTCATACTCTGGGCGGCCGCGCTTTCGTCCGGCCCCACAAACAGACGGCGCAGCGCACGGCGGATATTGGTATCCATAAAGGCGACATCTTGCTCGAACGCAAAGCAAGCGATCGCGCCAGCCGTATAAGGGCCAACGCCGGGCAGGGCCAGCAGCGCATCCAACGAGCGCGGAAACTCGCCAGCATGCTCATCAAGCACGGCTCGGGCGGTGCGTTGCAGGTTAACCGCACGTCGGTTGTAGCCCAAACCCGACCACAAACGAATCACCTCCGAGCTTGGGGCATCGGCCAGATCTTCCAAACGCGGAAAGCGTTCGAGAAAAGCGGTATATTTGGGCAACACGCGATCGACCTGTGTCTGCTGCAGCATAATCTCAGAGACCAATACGCGATAAGGATCGCGCGTCCGTCTCCATGGCAAGTCACGCCCATGCTCAGCAAACCAGTCTAAGAGCGCCTGTTGAATCTCGGGCAGATCTGAAAAAAGAACATTTGTTGTAGACATAGGCCCATTATACCAAATCCCAAGTCGCGCTATTCGATCCTGCCCTATCTCTGCCATAATCTGCCCACACAGCCCAAGCACACCATCCAGCATAAGGCGTAAGCAGCTTCACCTCCCAAACGGCCTCTAGCGCGTCCGCCTACGGCTACCAAATCGACCATCCTCCCATCCAGTCCTTCGCAAGCTTGCTCGCTGCCTGCCGCGAGCAGCTTCAAGGCTGCTTTTCGATGCACAACACCGACACTCACCGCCAACAAGGCCATCGCTGCTAACAGCGTACCTCCCTATCTTTTGAGCTTACAGCACTGCACCGCACTCCCGCAGTCCAAACTTGAGCGCCCGCTCAGTCTCGTTGCTAGCTCGCACCAGCTTGGCGACCTCGAACATCAAGCAGGTCTATTGCAAGCTATTACAAAGCGGCCCAAGCGCTATAAGCCTAACGCTGTGCAAGCTTCCCCAAGCGCCGTGCAAGAACCCCCGTTCGTAGTGCAAGTCTCCCCAAGCGCCGTGCAAGAACCCCCGTTCGTAGTGCAAGCTTCCCCAAGCGCCGTGCAAGAACCCC
>CALGUG010000062.1 GCA_937902315.1 uncultured Chloroflexales bacterium | reverse complement strand
GTGGTCTGCCAAAGCGATTGTTTTCATGTCTTCAGTATACTACCGAATTTGGTATTAGATTGAAACCAGCCAATACAATAACTATAAAATAAAAAACTAACCGAAAATAATATTTATGCTTTATAAGGTACTAAATCAAAGTTAGGAGCAATTTCCTAAGTTACAAACAACAAATACCAGAAAATTAATTATATAATGAAAGAGCAGCTGGTAAAATAATCTACAGGATCTCTATATGTACCGTTTTAAACCGCGGGCGCCTTTTGACCTGACAGTCTATGACCCTGATGAAGTCGGTCCAGACGGCCCTCCACTTAGTCAAGGTTTCATCCTGTCGCTTATTAGCCTTGTGGCCAGTGAGTACTGCTCGCAAGAGACTCTAGAGATGTTGGAACAACTCGATGGATATTCTTGGTACCTTGGTCAAAATCTTGAAACAATTTTGACAGAGCTCGAAGAAAAAGATCCGACCCTGGTAATGGATATCGGTAAAAATATTTACTATTCGCTTCGTGCTCAATTCAAGGATCTAAATATCCATACTCCTGAAGACGTAATCTTGACCTTACCACAGGTTTGGAAGCAGGTCACGCGAGGGGATAGTGGTTGGTGGACATCGAGCATTCCCAGGCCCTATTTCGCGATCGTTGAAGCGCACCAACCTTACAACTGCTTGTACGAGCAGGGAGCGCTTCAGGGTTCAATGGAAGCCTTCGATGCTCAAGATGTGCAGATTAAACACGTTACCTGTATGCGTCGCGGCGACTCGTGTTGCACATTTGAGGTCACTTGGAAGCCATTGAATAGCTTATAAGCATAAGAAGGTAGCTACTGTGTCAGGAGATTCGTCAGAAGCTCCACGGCTGAGTTTAGAAGATAAACGGCTCCTTCAATCGATCGGCAGTCGGCTACGACGCATCATTCGAGGAGAGCAGGTCGAAGCTGAATTTATCGATCGGCGCGACGAGTTAGGCGTGCTTGCAAACATGGTCAATCGCGTCGCACGAGAGCTCTATCTTTCTAAACAGCGTGATATCACACAACGCCAAGAGATTGAAGATCGACTACAGGAGCTGCGTGAAGCGTACGCAACACAAGAAGTTCTGTTAGCACGAATTCAAGAGCTTTCTAGTCCCGTTTTAAATATTTATGACGGCGTCCTGCTGCTGCCCATCATCGGTGCCTTAGATAGCAGTCGAGCCAATCACACCATAGGTGTCTTGCTCGAACGAGTCGCAAGCAGCCGCGCAAAAGTGGTCATTTTAGATGTCACTGGCGCTTACACTATCGATAGCCAAGTCGCCAATGCGCTGATTGCAGCCTCAAAAGCGACTCACCTTTTGGGCGCGCACGTCATCATCTGTGGTATCGGGCCCGAGGTCGCCCAAGTGCTTGTCAGCTTGGGTATCGAGCTCGAAAACATAACAACGCGTGCAGATCTCCAAGAAGCGCTCGCAACCGCGCTCTCAATGACTGGACGCCGCATCAGCAAAGCCTAATCCTCCGAGGAGTTTGTACTGTGGCAAGCCTTCCAGCAGGCCTTCACAGCACGAACGAAAACCTCGTGACCCTTTTTGCCTAGCCTTGGAGTAGCTATCGCCTATGTAACACCTGATCACACGTCAATCACTTAGCTCGTTCGTTCAGTGTATCTACCTCCATTTCGCTTTCTGTGTTGCATCTTTCTATTGGAGGCCTATTGTGAGTTCACCTATCTCACGACGCTCATTTCTTAAAGGCATTGCAGCTGGTGCAATCATCGTTGGTTTCGACCCAATCAATCGCACATGGGTAACCGAAGCTGAAGCAGCGCCCAGTCACACAATTAGCATCCCAGGTCTTCAAGGAGTCCTTTACACTGACTCGGCTCACCGAAACGCTGCTGCAGATGACTATGGTCACATCATTTCCAAAGTACCGGTTGCAGTCCTCAAACCAGCATCAGAAAATGATATTGCCAAGGTGATTCGCTTTGCGCGCCGCCACAACCTCAAGGTTGCGGGCCGCGGCCAAGGCCACTCCACCTACGGCCAGCCCCAAGTCGAAAACGGCATTGTAATCGATATGAGCGGCCTCAACCGCATCATCTCGATCAAAAACAACTATGCCGATGTAGAGGCTGGCGTCGTTTGGCATGATCTACTACTCGAAAGTCTCAAGAAAAATCTGACACCGCCAGTTATGACCGACTACATCGATCTTTCGGTCGGTGGAACCCTAACGGTCGGTGGAATTAGCGGTGCAACCCACCAACAAGGGTTGCAGGTCGACAATGTGCTTGAACTGCATGTAGTAACGGGCGAAGGTAAAAAGGTCACCTGTTCTCCAACGAAAAAAGCAGATCTGTTTTATTCGGTCTTGGCAGGCCAAGGACAATATGGCATTATCACCCGCGCTCGCGTTCGCTTGGTCGAGGCGAAGCAAAAAGCGCGTGTCTTTATGCTCTATTACAACGACCTGACCACCTTTACCAACGATCAAAAGCTGCTGATCAATCAGAATCGCTTCAACTATGTCGAAGGCCAAGTCGTCGCTGACGAGTCGGGCGGCTGGCAGTTCATGCTCGAAGCGACCGTCTACTACAATCCCAGCAATCCGCCGAACAACGCGGCCTTGTTGGCTGACCTGAACTACGATCCGGCCACGGCTGTGATCGAAGACAAGAGCTACTACGAGTTCGTCAACCGCCTCGCACCCACCGTCGAGTTCCTCAAATCGGTCGGAGCTTGGTATCTGCCGCACCCGTGGTACGACGTCTTCATTCCTTCTAGCAAGGTTGTCCAATACCTCAGCGACCTGCTGGCCAACCTCACGCTGGCAGACACGGGCCAAGGACCGATCTTGCTCTACCCGATCAAGACCAGCAAGCTCAACTGCCCGTTCTTCCGCGTGCCCGACGAGCCGATCGTCTTCTTGTTCGACATTTTGCGCACCGCTCCTTCGCACGAAGCGGCCTTGGATATGGTGCAGCAAAACCGCCAGTTCTATGAAACTCTGCGCGATCTGGGTGGCAACCGCTACGTTATCGGCGCGATCCCCTTCACGTCGGCTGACTGGCAGTTGCACTACGGCCCGGTTTGGCCGCTGGTGGTCGCCGCCAAGAACAAGTACGATCCCGATCGGGTCTTGACGCCGGGTCAAGGCATCTTCTCCTAATTCGATCGAAGGCAAAGCAAAGCCGTCTGCTCTCAGGGCAGGCGGCTTTTCTCTGCTCGCGTATCTTTTTTGGCGGCGAGGCTGCTAGCTCTCATTCGGCCCTCACCGCGTCCGCCTACGGCTACCAACATCCCGCCCTCCCAAACGAGCTCTCGTTGCGCTGCTTAGGCTGCGACCTGCCAAGCGCAAGCGCTGTCTTTCGCTGTTGCACAGCGAACGCTGCCTTGCTCCCTTCTCCTGCTTCTATGCATTAGCCAAAAGTTGTGTCGGCAGCACAAGGCGATCGTTCGCATACCATCGCGGGAGTATCCTTGAGAGCACAGAACGGGGTGCATTCACCCCCTCGCCCGCAGTGCGGGAGAGGGGGCCGGGGGGTGAGGGCAGATAACGCTGACCGTATGTCGATTTGTGGCTAATGTACAGCTCCCGCAATGCGGGAGAAGGGCCGGGGATGAGGGCAGTCTAGCCGATCTGATAGCCGTAGGCGGACGCGCTAGAAGTCGAATGGAAGGTGATCATCTTTCCGCCAAATGATGCAACAAAACAAGTTCGTCGTAGATAAGGCTTGGGCGAAACACGCAAAAAAGCCGCCTCGCAGTGAGGCGGCTTCAAACAAGGGTGAACTAAGCGATCTGGGCTTCAAGCGCCTGCATAGCGGCGATCTCGCGCGGCAGATGGACGTCGTAAGGCTCCCAGTTGATCCATTCGCCACTGATGTAGCCGTCGTAATCGATCGACTTCAGCAGCTCTAACACGCGCTTGTTGTCGTAGACGCCTTGGCCGATCGGCAAAAAGACCAGCTTATCGGCGTCGTTGGTGCCGTCGTGGAAGTGGACGTGCCGGATCCAGGGCTTGAGCGTATTGAAGGCATCGTCGATCGAAACCTTGGCGACCCGCGTGGTGTGTTGATAGTCCCAGTTGACCGCGATAGCGGGGTGCTTGACCCGTAACATCACATCGGCCACGTGCATGGGGTGGGTCCAGTCGTCGTGGGTCTCCATGCAGATCGTCACGCCGTGAGCAGCGGCATCGTCGGCCAGCGACGCAAGCGACTCAGACACCAACGAAATGGCATCGGCGCGGCTAAGCTGCTGTGGGATCTGACCGCCAAACACGCGCAGGCGCGGCGAACCGATCTCGGCGGCCAACTCGATGGCGCGGCGGGTCTGTTCGACCCAGTGGGCAGCCGTGGCGGGGTCGGCATAACGACACGAGACAGCCACACAACAGAGCGCGATGCCGCTCGCTTCGGCCTGAGCACGAATCGCTTGGCGCTGAGCCGTGCTGGTGTCGAGCTCGATACCATGAGCATGCTTGGAATCGATGCGCGGCTCGATTCCAGCATAACCATAACGGGCGGCCAGTTCGAGCAACTCTCCCAAGGAAAGCTGGGGAGCGGAAAAGCTCATAAAAGCATACTTCATCGTTCTCTCTCACCTTAGCGTAAGAAGGCCTCGTGTAGGCCACCATCGACGGCGATAATCTGGCCGGTTGTTTGGCGCAAACGGTTGGTAAAGAGCAAGAAGAAGGCTTCGGCTTGATCGGCTGGCGTGATCGGTCGCTTGAGCAGGGTGCGATCGGCGTAGAACTGGGCCAGCTTCTGGGTCAGACTCTCGCTCGACTCGTCCTCGCTGTAGGGAATGTTGTACTTCGCCAAGGAAGCGATCACGCGCTCGCGCGGGAACATCGCGCTGCCCTGCACTACCGTCGCGGGGGCGACGCCATTGACGCGCACCAGCGGTGCCAGCTCGATCGCCAGCTCGCGCACCAAATGGTTGGCGGCCGCCTTGCTGGTATCGTAGGCCAGACTGCCCTTCTTGGGCACAACCGCATTGGCCGAAGTCGTCAGCACCAAGTTAACGGGCAAGCCCTGCTCTTTCCAGAGCTTGGCGGTCTCGTCGGCCACCAAGTAGTGGCCAGTCACATTGATCGCAAAGGTCAAAGCCCACTGCTCATCGCGAATATGCCCAGTCGTATCGGGCGGCACAAAGATGCCAGCCGTGACCGCAACCGCATCGAGACCGCCGTAGGCCAAGGTCAGCTCATCCAACATGCGGCGAATGCTCTCGCGCTGGGTGACGTCGGCTTGCAGGCCGATAGCAGGACCACAGTTGGAGATACCGCTGCCTGCCACACCGATGCCGAAGCCGTAGGTGTCGACGATCTGCTGGGCGGTCGCTTGAGCACTGGCAAGATCACGGTCGACACAGACGATATGAGCACCCTCTTTGGCTAAGCGCAGCGCGACTTCACGGCCGATGCCGCTGCCGCCGCCGACCACCGCAATGATCTGACGTGCCAGCTCTTTTTCGGGCGGCATACGGCGCAGCTTGGCCTCTTCCAACAACCAGTATTCGATATCGAAGGCTTCCTGAAGTGGCAGAGCTGTATACTCGTCGATCGCCTCAGCGCCACGCATCACCTCCACCGCACAGTTGTAGAACTCGGCGGTCACGCGCGACTCGCTCTTGTCTTTGCCCCAAGCGATCATGCCCAAGCCCGGAATCAAGATCACGGTCGGATTGGGGTCGCGCATAGCCGGCGAATCGGGGTGCTTGTGCTGCTCGTAATAGGCCGCGTAATCCTTGCGATACTGTTCGAGGCCTGCGCTCAGCTTCTGCTTGAGTTGGTCAATATCTTCGCTCTGAGGGTTCCAATCGACATAGAGCGGCTTGATCTTGGTGCGCAGGAAGTGGTCGGGGCACGAGGTGCCCAACTCAGCTAGACGAGGCGCATCGTAGCTGTTCACAAAGCGCAGAATGGTTGGATCGTCTTGGATCGTGCCGACAAAGCGCCTGCTCTGGCTCACTTGGCCGCGCAGCCAAGGCAGCACAGCGGCAAAAACGGCGTGGCGTTGGGCCTCATCGAGGCTCTGGTACTTCTGGCCGCCAAAGGTCTGCTCGCCCTTGTCGTGGGCTTCGATGTAACGAGCCGCGCGCTCGATCAGCGAAAGCGTCAACTCGTAGCAGGCTTTGTCGTCGTCGGCCCAGTTGATCAGCCCGTGGCCGCCCAAGATCACGCCCTTGGCGTTGGGGTGGGCGCGGCAGATCTCTTGCAGCTTCAGGCCCAAGTCGAAGCCCGGGCGCTGCCAAGGCGTCCAGATCACATCGTCGCCGTAGATCTCGCGGGTTAGGCGCTCGGAGTTCTTGGCTGCAGCGATGGCGATCACCGCATTGGGGTGCATATGATCGACATGCTTGGCGGGCACAAAGGCGTGCAAGGGCGTATCGATCGACGATGCGCGCGGATTGAGGTTGAAAGTGGTGTGGCTGTAGAGGCCAACCATCTCATCTTCGATCGGCGTCTTGGGGCCGCGCACCTCGGCTCGGTTGTAGTGGGCCTGCAGGCTGATCAACTTATCCAGATAGAGCGAGGCGAAATTTTCGCGTTTGGAAGTGCGCAGATCGCCGCCCGAGCCCTTCACCCACAAGACCTCGACCTGCTCGCCCGTCAAGGGATCAGACTGCATCAGCTTCGATGAGGTGTTACCACCGCCTGTATTGGTGATGCGCTGATCGGAGCCGAGCAGGTTCGAACGGTAGACCAACCGCTCAACGGCATCTAGTTTGGCCGCCACGGCATCGTCCCAGGCATAAGTCACATACTGAAAATCCTTTGTGTTCTCTGACACATGTTCCTCCTTAGAAGGCTCAAAACAGACATGCAACAACGCTTATGAAAAATCGAGCTACTTTTTATTTGCCCCGAGATCAATCCAAAATCTTTTTGCTCAATCATCACAACTCATATCAAACCCGTTTACTGAGTCAGCACTCTGGCGGTCTTGTCCTTTCCCCAAAGAAGATCCCAACCGCGTCCGCCTACGGCTACCAACATCCCGCCCGTACGCAGGGTGTTGTAGCTGTGTGCCGATAGACCGCCCAAAATACAACGATTCAAGCGAATTTCGTATCAAACAAGGCTTTCGCAGATAGAAAGCTCTTGAAAAGAGTATCCTAGCTCTCTAACGGTTCCAAAGCTAGAAAGCTAGGATACGCGTGAAGCTTCAAGCCACTATTCCGACCGGATCTACGCGCCCAAGCGTCCTAATCTCGTAGGCGCTCTAGAAGTCGAAACTATCGATATTGTCGCTATTAAAGACCGTGGGCGGGCCCAACAAAATCGTTCCGTCATCGGCGATAGTGTACTGGCCCAGACGGCCCGCCGAGAAGCTGTCGCCCGGTTTGCCCTCGATCTGCCCGCTGGCGATAGCATGCAGAGCGTGAATAGCGAGATAGCCAAGATCTGCCGGATTCCAGAGCGCAAATTGTGGCGAAGCTCCGCTCTTCACGTATTCGCGCATTTGGTTGGGCGTGCCCAAGCCAGTTACAAAGACCGTACCGATCTTGCCAGCGTCTTGCACGGCGCGCGCCGAAGCAGCGATACCGACTGTGGTCGGAGCGATAATCACCTTCAGATCAGGATACTTCGTCATCAGACCCTGCGCCTCGGTGTAGCTCTTCTCGTCTTGGTCGTCGCCATACACCGTCTCGACCAGCTCTAAGTTGGCGTACTCGGGTTTCTTGAGCTCCTCTTGCATCAGGGCAATCCACTCGTTCTGGTTGGGCGCGGTCGAAGTCGCGCTCAGAATCGCGATTTTGCCCGAGCCACCAGCCAGCTCAGAAGCCATCTTGATCTGAATAGCGGCGATATCGGCCGAAACCGCCTGATTGATATGCACTGTGCGGCCGCCCTCTGCAATCGACGAGTCCCAGGTCACCACTGGAATGCCCGCATCGATAGCGGATTTGCCGACCGGAACAAGCGCATCAGCGTCGTTAGCAGAGATCGCCAGGCCATTGACATTTTGAGCGATCAGCGAATTCAGCAGTTGAATTTGTTGGGTAGCATCGGCTGCCGCAGATCCTTGATAGGTCACCGTCACAGATAACTCTTGAGCCGCTTCCTGAGCGCCTTTGTTAGCGGTATCGAAGTAGGGATTACCCAAGTTCTTGGGCACCAACACATAGGTCTTGGCTCCGCCACTCGCGCTGTCAGAAGCGGGTTGGCTATCGGCGGCAGTTGTGGGAGAGACATCTGTAGCAGAGCCGTTAGTCGCAGAGCCATCAGTCGCAGGCGCTGAGCCTCCACATGCGATCAGCATCGGAAGCAGCAGACTCATCACAGCAAACAGCTTAAGTTTTGTGCTCACAGAACGCTCCTTTGTATTCAGGATATTCAGGTCTTCTCGCACTTAACCGAACCACAATCACAGCGAAATCGCTCAATTCTTCGATAGGCATCTCCCTCTAGCGAATAATCGTTATGTTCATTTACGGCCGCTCAGCGAAACAGGATCAACGAACGCGACCAGAAGAAAAAGCTGATAAACAGTACCAAGACCAGCAATGCGGCCAAGCTTTGCCATAGCATGCGAGGCTGCCAATGCCAAGTATGGCGAAAACGCTCGATCAGAGTCGGCAACAGAATCGAAACGATCAACAGCATGCCGATCACGATATCTTGAACCTGACCTTGCAGGTTCATCAAGCCCATACCGAAGCGCAGAATCGCCACTAAGATCAGGGCGAGCACTACGCCCACCAGCGTGCCGCTGCCGCCAAAGATACTGACGCCGCCCAATACCGTGATCGTGATCACGCTCAATTCGAGGCCCAAGCCGATGTCTGGGCGCGTGCTGCCGAAACGGGCCGCCAAAATAAAGCCAGCCAAAGCCGCCACCACACTCGAAAGCACATAGATCGTGATGAGGATGCGATCGACCGGCACGCCAGCATAGCGACTGGCATCTTTGTTATTACCGATCGCATAGAGATAGCGCCCGAAACGCGTTTTATGCAGCACCAAGCCGAAAGCGAGCGCCAGAACGATAAAGATCAGCAGGGCGAAGGGAATGCGCGTCGAGCCGATTGTACCTTGGCCCAAATAGGTGAACTCGGGAGGATAGCCGCGCGCCGCTTGATCGCCTAACAGGGCGTAGGCCAAGCCGCGATAAAACGAGAGCGTGCCCAAGGTCACCACCAAGGCGGGCAGCTTCAAACGTGCGATCAACACCCCGTTGAGTAGGCCCGCGCAGATGCTCACCAGCAGAGCGACACCAGCCGCCAGCCAGATATTCCAGCCACTCATAAACAGATAGCCCATGAGCGAGGCCGAGAGCGCCAAGGTCGATGCGATCGAGAGGTCGATATTGCCCGTCACAATGATGAAGGTCATGGGCAAGATCAAGATACCGATCTCGATAAAGTCTGAGGTCATGCGTAGCAGGTTGGTGCTATTGAGGAAGTAGTTCGAGGCCCGCGCATTTACAAAGGCAACCACAACGATCAACAACACCAGCAGACATTCCCAGCGCCACTTCGTCCAGAAATTATGCAAACGCTTTGTGCTCATGAGCGACCTCCGATCATGCGCTGCAGGCGTCCCGAAATCGTAGCATCGACGATTACAGCCAGCAGAATCAGCAGACCCTGTGCGGCCTGTTGCCAAAAGGGTGAGATCTGAATCAGAGTCAAGGCGTTATTGATCACACCGAGCAGAAAAGCGCCTAACACCACACCGATCACTCTGCCGCTGCCGCCCAAGGTGCTCACTCCGCCGACCACCGCTGCCGCGACCGTCTGCAGCTCGAAGCCAAGCGCCGTGTTGTTTTGGGCCGATTCGAAGCGCGAAGCCCACAAGACACCCGCCAAGCCGCACAACAAGCCCGAGATCAAGTAGACCAAAAAGAGCGTGCGTTGTAGCGGGATTCCGGCGAAACGAGCCGCATCGGGATTGCTACCAACTGTGTAGATATCGCGGCCTACACGGGTGTAGCGCAAAAAGAGGAAGACGATCACTGCTACAGCGACTGCAAACAGGATCAAGTTTGGTATGCCTAACGGCGCGCCCTTGGCGATCTGACGAAAAGCGGGCGGCATCTCGTAGGCGTTGATGGTCGATTTTGTGCCGCTGTACAGAAAGATCAGGCCGCGATAGATGCTCAGTGTGCCCAAGGTTGCAATAATCGGCGGCACCCTTCCCAAGGCGATCAGCGTCCCATTGAAGCTGCCCAAGATCGCGCCGATCAGCATGCCGAGCGGCAACATCAGCCAAGGCGAAAGCTCAGGCATAGCGGCGATCATAAACGAGACCATCATCGCGCTCAGACCGATGGTCGAGCCGACCGATAGATCGATACCGCGCGTAATGATCACCATGGCTTGAGCCAATGCAACGATCACCAAAATCGAGATATTGAGCACAATATCGCGCAGATTGTTGAAGGTGAGAAAGACGGGATTGCGTAGGGTGACAAAAAAGGCCAAGACTACGATGAAAGCGATAAGACCGATCTCGCGAAATCGCACAAAAGTCTGAACAAGTCCACGGTGAGGGGCATCGATCGCCCGCGTTTCTGTGACCATTCACAAACCCCTGTTTATCGGCGATAACGAACTCTGAGCCTCTTCTCCCATAGCCCAGCAGGGCTAACGCGCCCCAGTTGCAGCCGCCATCAACAGCTCTTGAGTCGCTCCCTCGCGCTCGAAGATTCCAGCTACCCGCCCTTCGCGCATCACTACAATTCGATCGCTCATACCAAGCACTTCGGGCAGCTCAGACGAAATCATCAGTATCGCCATGCCCTGAGCGGCTAACTCGCTCATCAAAGCATGCACCGCCGCCTTCGTACCAACATCGATTCCACGGGTCGGCTCGTCTAAGATCAAGATCTGGGGCTGAGTGCCCAACCACTTCGCCAAGACCACCTTCTGCTGGTTGCCACCCGAAAGCTGGCCGACCGGCTGAGCTACGCTCGCCATTTTGACTTCGAGCTGCTGGGCCGAATGCCGAGCCGCCTCCGTCTCGCTGCGGGTGTTGATCCAGCCGCGCGGGCTGAAGCGCTCTAAAATCGGCAGGCTGATGTTATGGTCGATGCCCAGTTCCAGCACCAGACCGTGCAGTTTACGATCTTCTGGCACATAGCCAATACCCAAGGCCATGGCCTGTTGTGGACTTTCGATGCGCACCTCGCGCCCTGCGATACGGATGCGCCCGCTGGAGGCTGGCTCGATGCCAAACAAAGCACGCGCCACATTGGTGCGACCAGCGCCGACCAAACCCGCCATGCCGAGGATCTCGCCGCGTCGCAATTGAAACGATACATCTGTAAAGGTGCCGGGCAGGCTCAAACCTTCGACTTCGAGCAACACCTCGCCCGGCTCGACCATCTGTTTGGGAAAGAGCTCGTCGAGGGTACGCCCAACCATCATGCGAATCAGGTCGCTGGTTTGAACCTCGCTCATCATACGGGTGGCGACATAGCGCCCGTCGCGCAAGGCTGTGACACGGTCGGCCAAGGTGAACAGCTCCTCAAGCCGATGCGAAATAAAGACGATGGCCGTTCCCGCTGCTCGCAGTTGGCGCACGATCGCAAACAAATCTTCAACCTCGCCCAGCGTCAACGACGAGGTTGGCTCATCCATAATCAGCACTTTGGCCTGCATAGAGAGCGCTCGCGCGATCTCGACGATCTGCTGCTGAGCGACGCTCAGCTCGCGCGCTTTGGTGCGCGGGTCGAGCTTAAGGCCCAAGCGCTCGAGCAAGGCTTGGGCATCGGCATACATACGCTGCCAGTCGACTATGCCCCAACGCACCGGTTGACGTCCTACAAAGATGTTTTCAGCGATATCGAGATCGGGAAAGAGGCTCGGCTCTTGATAGATCGCGACGATGCCATGCTCCTGAGCTTCGCGTGTGTTGTTGAAGACCACCGGCCGCCCTTCGAGCTGCATGCTGCCGCTATCGGGCTGATAGACGCCCGTCATAATTTTGATCAGGGTCGATTTGCCCGCGCCATTTTCGCCCAAAATGGCGTGTACTTCCCCAGAATAGATCTCGCAGTGAACGTTCTGAAGCGCCTGAACACCGCCAAAAGCTTTCGAAACCTCTTGCATCACAAAGACCGGCATGCTCGCACTCATAAGCGTTATGCTCCATGTAGTTCGCCGCTAACGATCACAGATGGATACAATTGGGACAGGCAAGCTCATCGAATGCGACAGGCCGCTAAGCCGTGTCGCACTCTCCATCTCTACTAGCGCGATCAGGCGCTATCATACGAAATCTGGTTGAACAGCTTGTGTTTTGAGCTTCGACAGATGTGATAGCAAATTCCGCACGCTTGGCTTTTCAGGCAGCGCTTGGGCGCAGGCAGACGAAAAGCCGAATGTAGTGAGCAAGCTGTTGATAGCCGCAGGCGGACGCGCTAGAAGCCAAATGGAAGGTCGAAACCTCTCCGCCAACTAACGCAGCACCTGAAGTGCACAAGCGAATTTGATATCAGATAGCTCCTAGGCTGATCGTTTACGAAACAACTATCAGGACTTCTAAGGTGCGCGGACCGTGTACGCCCTCGACGCGGTTGAGCTCGATATCAGAGGTCGCCGATGGCCCCGAGATAAACGTGATCGGGCGGCGATGATCGAGCACAGCAGAGCGCAAGTTCGAGACCGCCTCGGGAACAAGATCGACGATCTGATCGGCCCGTACCACACAGAGGTGATAATCGGGTACCAAGCTGATCGCGCGTCGGCCTTGAGCCTCGCCGCTGTCTAAAATGATGGTGCCGGTCTGGGCCACGCCGATCGCACAAGCTGTCAGAACACCATCGCTACGATCAAGCTCGTCGTAGCTCAAGCTGAAATCGCGGTCTACCAAGATCTCGACATCGCTCGGCCACCAAGACTGGGGCAGATCGCTGGGCACCACCAGTCGTTTCACACCATGCTCGGCGCACGATTGTGCGATCGCGGCCGCAAGCTCTTCGGCGCTAACATGGCGCACTTTGGCTTTGTAATCGACCAGTCGATCGGTGAATCGCTCAATCAACTGAGCACGCTCTGTGCTCCCTTGGGTCAAATAGTCACGTTTAACGGGCGAATCTTGCGGCTGTTCGCTGGGCGGCACATCGTGCAGGGCCGAACGAATGCGAGCTAAGATCGCTTCGCGTGCTTCACTCATAAAAAACCTCTCAGCAAGCAAGTCTTATTCGCTAGCTTTCTCTTCCTGCTTCTTCCGTTTGCGCCACCAGTCGCGGAAGGTCTCTTGAGGCAGCGCTTGCAGGTCGCGCATAGCGGTCCAGCCGCCCAACAGGCCGGGCAGACTGGTGATATAGCCGTCTTTCACCATAGGCCACTGACCTTTCTGGCCCATGCGTTGAGCCGCTTCGTAGGCCACACGGTTCGAGAACATACGCGACATTGCCTGCATAGCCAGATTTTCTGGATCGAGCTTGCCCTTCAGACCGCCGTGATCTTGCTTTTCGCGCACCACTTTGGCCCGTAAATGTACCAATACCTCGGGGATATTGATCTTCACCGGGCAGACTTCGTAACAGGCGCCGCAGAGCGAAGAAGCATAGGGCAGCGAAGAGGCGTGCTCCACACCGACCAACTGAGGCGTCAGAATCGCGCCGATCGGGCCGGGATAGACCGAGCCGTACGCGTGTCCGCCCGTGCGCTCGTAAACCGGACAAATGTTGAGACAGGCCGAACAGCGGATGCAGTTCAAAGTTTGGCGCCCGATCTCATCGGCCAGCACTTGACTGCGGCCATTGTCGAGCAACACCAAGTGGAACTCCTGCGGCCCATCGTCACGCGTCACGCCCGTCCAGAACGAGGTATAGGGGTTCATGCGCTCGCCCGTTGAGGAGCGCGGCAAGAGCTGCAAAAAGACCTCGAGATCTTGCCAAGTCGGCAGGATCTTCTCGATGCCCATCACCGAGATCAAGACCTTCGGCAGGGTAAGGCACATGCGCCCGTTACCCTCTGATTCGACAATGCCGATCGTGCCGCTCTCGGCGATGGCAAAGTTTGCGCCGCTGATCGCCACCGGAGTCGTCAGGAACTTATGGCGCAGATAGGCGCGCGCTGCAGCCGCCAGATCTTTGGGATTATCACTCAGTTCCTTCACGCCCAAGGTGCGCATAAAGAGCTCGCGGATCTCGGAGCGGTTTTTGTGAATAGCGGGCACCAAAATATGTGAAGAGTGCTCGCCCGCCAGCTGAATGATCAGCTCGGCCAAGTCGGTCTCGGTCGCGGTAATCCCAGCCTCTTTCAAGGCTTTGTTAAGGCGGATCTCATCGGTAGTCAGCGACTTGATCTTGATCACCTCGCGCGCTTGATGCACCCGCACGATGTTGGTGATGATGCGGTTAGCTTCGCTAGCGTCTCTGGCCCAGTGAACATGGCCGCCCGCCCGCTTAACCGATTCCTCCAACTGCAACAGGTAGTGGTCGAGGTGGCGCAGGGTGCGCTCTTTGATCGCCCGTCCCGCCTCGCGCAGCGCTTGCCAATCGGGCAATTCGCCAACCACAGCGGCCCGCTTAGCACGAATCGTCTGGGTTGCTTTGCCCATGTTGCGTCGCAGTTGGGTATTCTCAAGCGCCTGCTTGGCCGCCTTTTCGAACTTGGGAGTAAGCTCAATAACAACAGAGTTTGGTCGCATACTTAGCCCTCAGTCGATGCGAGAATCTCGACGATATGTACAGTTCGTACGCCGGCCCGCTCGCGGTGCAAGGCACCACCGATGTGCATCAAACAGGAGTTGTCGGCAGCCACACAGACCTCAGCTTTGGTCTCGCGCACGCTGCGCAACTTGTCGCCCAACATAGCCATCGAGGTATCTGCGTTTTTCACCGCGAAGGTGCCACCGAAACCACAGCACTGCTCCGCATCGGGCAGTGTCACAAGGTCGATCCCGCGCACCTTGCGCAACAGCCGCAGAGGCGCATCGCCCACATGCAGAACGCGCAACGAGTGACAGGTCGGGTGGTAGGTGACGCGATGCGGATAGTAGGCACCAACATCTTCGATTCCCAGCTTGTAGACCAAGAATTCGGTCAGCTCATACACCTTCGGTGTCAAAGCCGCCACAGCGTCGATCAAAGCTTGGTCACCAGACAACTCGGCCAGGCGCGGATAAAACTCGCGCACCATACCAACACACGACGCCGAAGGCGCAACCACAACCTCGGCATCACCAAACACCTCAACAAAACGGCGCACCAAGGGAATAGCTTCCCGCTGATAGCCCGTGTTGAAGTGCATTTGACCACAACAAGTCTGCTCTAAAGGAAAATCTACACTATGACCAAGGCGCTCAAGCAGCTCCACAGTGGCACGGCCCGTCCCAGGGAAAAGTGTATCGTTAAAGCAGGTGATAAAAAGCGAAACCCGCATATCAATCCTAATTCTGTATTCTGCACCAGCCTCGGTCAGAACACACTACATCTTTGAGCTTCAGAATATGATGATAAGCAATCTTCAATTACGTTCTGCTTTCGATAAGCCGATCTTACCACGCCCAGAGAGTCGCGTCAAGTACGACGTATCCGTTTGAAATCGGCACTATCGACATCATGATCCTCTCATTCAAAGCGGAAGCAAACTGTGTTATCATAAAATTCATGCCATTACAACGCTATAAATGAGAAATATCATAAGGAACTAGCCAGGCCCATAGGTTCAAAGACAAACATTTCAGGCTCGCTCTTACAACTTCTGATTTACTTACGAAACACTTTCGATTAGATCGCTCCTCTATGATTCGTGTCAGCTTGTGTCAGCTAAGCCTAGCAACAAGGAACAGATGATGTCGAGCCATGTGAACATGCCGAGCTTTCGCCAGATTCGCCAAGCGATACTACAGGCACCTCAGCGTCCAATAGGCTTCCCACTGCATCAGCTTCGCGATCCTGCCTTTCGCGAGCGGCTGCGCCAAACGCCCCAGCTCGCCCATTTTCTAGAAGCCGTGCGCGAAGAGGCCCAACGCGCCGCCAACAGCCGACCCGAGCCGCTCTCCTTCCAGCTCTTCCGCCTGTTTGAACAGACGGGTGAGCGCGCCCTCTACGAACGGCCCTATTTCGACCGCTATCGCCGCCTCGCTGGGCTCACCCTTGCCTGCATCATCGACGACGATCAATCCTACTTGAGCGCGCTCAGCGATCTGATCTGGGAGATCTGCGACCTCTACACTTGGTCGCTGCCCGCCCACCTTCCGGTCGGCTTAGATGCAGTTCAAGCGCATATTGTGCCACCTCCGCAAGTTGTTGATCTCTTTGCGGCCCATATCGCGCACAGTCTGGCCGAAATCAGCGTCTTGCTGGGCGACAAACTCGATCCTTGGCTGCACTACCGCATTCGTAGCGAAATCGAACGGCGCATCTTTCAACCGCTCTTCTATTCGCCCGTCCACTTTAACTGGGAGTCAGCGCCCATGAACTGGTCGGCTGTCTGCGCAGGCTGCGCAGGCATGGCCGCCCTTGCACTCGAACACGATCGCGAGCGACTAGCAGGCATGATCGAGCGCGTGGTACGATCGATGGAGTGCTTTTTAGAAGGCTTTGGCGACGATGGAGGTTGCGCCGAGGGCATTGGCTACTGGGTCTATGGCTTCGGCTTCTACGTCTACTTCGCCGAAACGCTCTACGAATACAGCGCCGGAGCGCTCGACCTGCTCAAAGGCGAAAAGATCGCTCGCATCGCCCAATTTCCCAACAGCATCGCGCTGGGGCGCAGCCGCTACATCAACTATTCCGACTCATCCGAGCAGGCCGCTATCCCCGCTGGCCTAGGCTCGCGTCTCTTCACACGGCTCGGCCAGCAGATCGCCGACCTGCCCGCGCCCAACTTCCACGAAGACCATTGTTACCGCTGGGGCCATATTTCGCGCGATCTGCTCTGGACCGATCCCCAAGCGCTCGACCGGCCAGTCACAAGCGGCAGCTTCTATTTGGAAAATCTTGAGTGGCTGATCGAACGACGCGTCGAGCAAGGCACAACCCTAGCCTTCTCTGCCAAGGGTGGCCACAACAACGAGCCGCACAACCACAACGACCTAGGCCACTTCATTCTGCATCTCGGCGGCGAAAATCTCTTGGCCGATCTGGGCGCTGGAGTCTACACCCGCCAGTACTTCGGCCCCGAACGCTACACCTTTCTGCACAATGGCTCGCACGGCCACTCGGTTCCGCTCATCAATGGCGAAGGCCAGCTGCCCGGCGCCGAGTATCGCGCCCAAGTGCTGGCTCACCAGCAACAGGCCGACGCATGCACTTTCGAGCTCGATCTAAGCAAGGCCTACCAACAGGCCGAGCTAGAGAGCTTCCAGCGCAGCTTCAGTTGGCAGGCCAGCGCCGAACAGGCCAGTCTCGATCTACACGACCGCTTCCGCTTCACACAAGGCGATCAGCTGATCGAAGAGTGCTTTATCAGCCTGCGCCAACCCGAGCTCGCGTCGGGCCAAGCGACTTGGAGCAGCCCTACCGGACAGCTTGTGCTCAGCTACAACTCCGCAGACTTTGTCGCTCAGATCGACTCGTTCACAACCCAAAACCATAGCCTCGAAGAGATCACGGTCTATCGTCTGCGCCTTGTCAGCCAGTCGCGCAAGCCCGAACAAAACCATCGCTTCCGCTTCACACTCACGCCCGCCAAGAGCTAAGCGCGCTTCTGTCTCTCCTCTCGTGCCCTAAACCCAGCGCAGGGTACGAGAGGAGCTTAGCTTCGACAGTCCCAATTAGGCTTTTTATGGCGGAAGCAGCTCAATCTTCCATTCGTTCCTCACCGCGTCCGCCTCCGGCTATCAACATCCCGCCCACCCATTCAGCCCATTGTTGCGCTGTTTTCATTGCTTTCGATGTTTTCGAAGCAAGCTTCCTGGTGCAAGCACCAAGAAGCTTCAAAACCTTGTATTTCACTGCTTTCGCTGCGACCTGCCAGGCGCTTGCGCCTAGCAGGTCGAAACAAGGTAGTTCAGTGCTAGTCATACCAAGTCCGTTTTAAAGGCGTGCATTCGCTCAAGACAGGAAAATGAGAAGCCGGGGAAGATTTGTGTGAAATTTCACACAACAAGAATAGTCCAGTTCCACTCTGCCGAAGGCCAAATAAAAGGAGACAACCAGATTTCGTATCATTGGCATAGCGAGGCCAAAAACAATCTCTTGATAGCAAAGGTCTTCAAACCTGGCAGCCACTTGTAGCTGCAAGGTTAATGGTCAGGATCTCAAGGGCGGGAGTTCATACGCCCTTCTCCCGCAATGCGGGAGAAGGGTCGGGGATGAGGGTAGCTAGCAGCTTTGGTAGCCGTAGGCGGACGCGCCAAAGACCGAATGGGAGCTAGCGACCTCGCCGCCAGAGCGTGACTGTGGAAGCTTCGATGTATGTTTACAATGCTTTCGCTGCTCAAAGCACTGCAAGAAGGTGGCAGGAAGTGGGTGCCTTTGCCATCGGATCTGCCACATTTAAAGCAGCTTAATCGTCATACTTTCAAGAGGTACACTTTTCCTACACGATTTCTACAAATCTGCGTGGTATCATACAAACAGCATCGGAACAGTCTACACAACTAAGGACGAGCATGAAGAACTCTAAATACCTCCAGCACTGGTTTGCGGCCCTGATCTGCGCCTTGATGCTAGTGAGCGCCTTGGCCGTACTGCCTCAAAAAGCTGAAGCGATCGTGGGTCTCGAAGCCGACATTGTGCCTGCACTGGCGGCCCCCGGCAGCACCTTTACCTTCTATGGCGTGGGCTTTAAACCCGAAGAGAAGGTCAGCTTCTGGTTCAACACGCCCAACGGCGAAACCTACGGCAACCCGATCTATGTCTTTGTCGCTGCCGATAGCGGCCGTGTCGATGGTCACTGGGAATCGCCCACCGACGCCGTCCTCGGCGAGTGGACGCTTGTGCTCTATGGCCAAGAGAGCGAAGTAGTGCGCACCGCTCGCTTCACTATCGGCGATCCAGGCGTCGTACCCGAGAGCGAAACTCAGCCGATCGCCGCTTCGGCCAGTGTGGTAGCCCCCGGCGAAGTGATCTACTTCTACGCCACTGGCTTCGATGATCGCGAAACAGTCGGCTACTGGGCCACCGCGCCAAACCGCAGCATTGAAGGCAACCGCGCCTACCAAGTTCTGGCGAACCGCGATGGCCGGGCCGACTGGAGCTGGCGCGTTCCCGAAGCGGCTCCTGAAGGTATGTGGACCATGACCGCTCAGGGTCGCGACAGCAAGGTTAAACACACCATCCGCTTCGAAGTACGTCGCTAAAACTATCTAAAAACAAACGCCTGCGCTTGGCTGCAGGCGTTTGTTACAGTTTGTCTAATTTGAAGCAGACCTGGAGTTCCATTCGAGCTGTAGTTGCTCCCGAGTTGAGAATAAGGTTTCAAAGGGTCACGAAAGGCCAAAGGCTTGAAGCTACCTTTGGAAATGTTGTACGGCTCTGTAACAAAGATGGAATGCGATCTACACGTATTGAGCTACAGTTTCCAAGAGCTGATCAATCGCAAATGGTTTGGGAAGAATCGCAGTCGCACCTATATGGAGAAACTGTTCCGGTCGTAAACCTGCCGTTGCGATCACTATCGGCAATGAAGAAAACCCACTAGCACGTAATTCCCGCAAGACTTCATCACCTGTCATTACTGGCATAGCTACATCAAGCAAAACCAAATCGGGAGGATCCTCTCGTACAGCTAATAAAGCACTTGCTCCGTCATGGGCAACCCGCACATTGTATCCCTCGTCTGAAAGTAGTTCTACAACGAATGATGCGATCTCGCGTTCATCATCGACGACTAAAATTGTTTGAGCACTCATCAGGTTGTACTCGCTCTGCTTGATACAGCGACTGCTACGTTCTTCGTGTATGACAGCCAAATAGGCCTCTACGCTCGGTTGGGGCAGGCAAAAGGCCTTTAACTTCAGCTTACACTGCACCAAAACAGCAGCATAAATCGTGCCATAAAGCGATATATCACTTTTTGTAGCGTCGCATGCTTATACCTCTATAAGGCTTCTTAATCACGAATCTGTCTGTGCAAAAGTGATATATCACTTCGTATATCACTTCTCCACTAGCCAACAAGCCTCTGCCACATCCTAACATGCATCGTTCATACCAAATCCGACTAGATTATGTCTTTTTTGGTATAACTACGCGGGTCGAAAAATAACAAAAATCTGGGCTAAGGCCAAATCGTCTGCCCCAGAAAGCACACAGAGCGAGGAAGAGGGCAGCTAGCACACCGTTGTGTGGGCGGGATGTTGGTAGCCGTAGGCGGACGCGCTAAGGAACGAATGGAAGGGAAAGAGCTCGCCGCCCAAGCACTGAACGTGTCGAATGGATCGCTACGAGAACAAAGACGCCCCTGCTGCTAGGAATGTCAGCAAGAGCGTCTTTCAACATGTTTCCCTATCGGCCGGTATGGTTATGCAGTTTTCTGGCGCAACAAGACCAACGAGCGGGCCTGCAGCGGATAGAGACCGAGCGACTTGATGCGCGGGCTGCGGGTCGGTTCGCTGGTGTCGATCAGCACCTCCCAATCGGAGCTGTCGTAGCCGGGAGGCAGACGGAAGGGAATATCCTGATCGGCAGCGTTCAGCAACAAGAAGAACATACTGTCGTGAACGGGCTTGCCCTCATGATCGCGCTCTTCCATCACATGGCCGTTGAGCAGCATGCCGATTGTGCGCGCGCTGCCATCGTGCCAAGCGCTCTCGTTCATCTCTATGCCTTCAGGGCGCCACCAAGTCAAGTCGTAGGCACCTTCGCGTTCGGAAGTGCGCCCTTGGAAGAAGTTGCGGCGACGCAGCAGGGGATGAGCCTTACGTAGTTCGATCAGCTTCTGAGTAAAGCGCAACAACGAACGGCCCTCGTCATCTAGACGCCAGTCGATCCAGCCCAGCTCGTTATCTTGGCAATACACATTGTTATTGCCGTATTGGGTGCGCCCGCGCTCGTCGCCAGCTAAGAGCATCGGCACGCCCTGCGACAGAAAGAGCGTCGCGAGGAGGTTGCGCATCTGGCGGTGGCGCAGCGCTTTGATCTTAGGATCGTCGCTAGGACCTTCGACACCGTGATTCCAACTGCTATTATGATCGCTGCCATCACGATTCTGCTCGCCATTGGCGTAGTTGTGCTTGTGGTTATAGCTCACCAGATCGCGCAATGTAAAGCCATCGTGGGCAGTAATAAAGTTGATGCTGGCGGTCGGACGGCGCCCGGCATAGCTATAGAGGTCACTCGAACCGGTCAGACGCGAGGCCAGCTCGGGCAGTTGATGGGCATCGCCGCGCCAATAGCGCCGCACGGTGTCGCGAAAGCGGTCGTTCCATTCCGACCAGATGCCCGGACACTTGCCGACCAAATAGCCGCCCGGCCCGATATCCCACGGCTCGGCGATCAGCTTCACCTGAGAGAGCACCGGATCTTGCTGGATAATGTCGAAGAAGGCCGATTGGCGATCGCCCTCGTGCAGACCACGCACCAGTGTGGTCGTCAGATCAAAGCGGAAGCCGTCGACATGCATCTCTTGCACCCAATAACGCAGACTGTCCATCACCAGTTGCAGCGCACGCGGATGCAGCGTGTTGAAGCTATTGCCACAGCCGGTATAGTCGACGTAGAAGCGCGAGTCGTAGGGTTCTAGACGGTAGTAAGCGCGGTTGTCGATGCCACGAAAAGCCAAGGTCGGCCCGTGGTGGTTGCCCTCGGCGGTGTGGTTATAGACCACATCGAGAATGACCTCGATGCCCGCTTCGTGCAGCTTCTTCACCATCATCTTGAACTCGTTGACCTGTTGGCCATAAGTTCCCGAGCTCGAGTAGCGCCCATCGGGGGCAAAAAAGCCTATGGTGTTGTAGCCCCAATAGTTGTGCAAACCAAGCTGTTCTAGACGGTGGTCGCTGATAAACTGCTGAATGGGCAAGAGTTCGACCGCTGTCACGCCCAAAGACTGCAGATAGCTGATGGCCGCCTCGCTGGCTAAGCCCGCATAGGTGCCGCGTAGAGGCTCCGGCACCTCTGGATGCTGCTTGGTGAAGCCTTTGACATGCATCTCGTAGATAATCGTCTCGTTGAGCGGGGTCGCTGGCGGTCGATCATCGCCCCAATCGAAGCTATTATCGACTACCATACAACGAGGCACATAGGGAGCGCTATCGCGTGGATCTGGTTGAGGGCCATGCTCATCGCCCTGTATAAAGCCATAAACGGCTTCGTTCCAACGCACATCATTGGTGATGGCACGCGCATAGGGGTCGATCAGTAGTTTGGCCGGATTGAAACGGTGCCCTTGCTCGGGCGCGTAGGGGCCATAGACGCGGTAAGCATAGACTTGACCAGCGCCAACGCCGGGAAGAAAACCGTGCCAAACGTGGTCGGTGCGCTCTTGCAGGACGATACGTTCTGACTCGTATTCAGCTTCAGGTGAATCGAAAAGACACAGTTCAACTTTTGTTGCATACTGTGAAAAGATTGCGAAGTTGGTACCTCCTTCTAAGAGGGTGGCACCTAACGGGTATGGACGTCCTGGCAGCAATGCTCGCATAATCCGAACTCCAAAATATCTATTCACGAGTGGTTGCTCAATTAAGATAGCAACAGATCTATCTTAAACCACTCCTAATACGAAAACAAAAAAGAAAACTGATCTTCTTCTTAACAACGAAGAATTTGACCAGTTTCCTTCATAGAAATAGTATATATCTGTCACAAACAACTGCAATATACAGGCATACTGTAACGTTATACCACGCCTGATTGTAGGATTCAATATCAGATTGATGAAAGCGTTCTATCATTTTTATGATCTTTTCGTATATGAATGAATATGGTATAACGTTATTCAAATTAAAGCGATTCTTGATTAGAGAGCAAGATTGTTGATCTCGGAATCAGAATTATTTTAATTTATAACATTACCTATAGCATGTTTCATTCCAGCAGCTCTCTTTTGTAAAAAGGATTAAGAATGCAATTGCTTAATTTACTTGACGAACTTCAAACAATCGCACGTAATGGATTATATTATGCAACGAATCCCTACGATCGCGAAAGATACGAACGGCTTATGCAGCTAGTACTCGAATACTATTCAAAAACGCTGTATGTACCACCAGAAGAGGTAGCGAAACGATTATCTGGCGAACTTGGATATATCACGCCTAAAGTTGGCGCTGATGCCGCGATCTTTAATGAAAAAGGCGAAATACTACTGGTTTTACGTAGCGACGATCAGCGCTGGTGTCTTCCCTGCGGTTGGACAGAACCCAATGAATCGCCTAAAGAGACCGCTATTCGCGAAACGCGAGAAGAGACCGGTTTAGATGTACAAGTGCTACAGCTAGTCGATGTCTTTTTCCGCCCTGCAAGCGAACATAACCTGCATTCGTTGATCGCCATCGTCTATCTCTGCGAGATTGTGGGCGGCACACTACAGCTCTCGCATGAACATCTCGATGCACGCTATTGGCGTATCGAAGAGGTGCCGATCTGGCATGCCACACACCAAGAATACGCCGAAGCCGCCTACAAGCTTTGGCAAGCACGATCTATAAGCTAAAGGGTCTCAGGTCGCACTATCATACCATAAAGTGAGATTTTCTCATTCTATAACTAATAACGACATCTCCACTACAACAAGATCTTTTCTGGCTGCATCGAGAGAGTGTCAAAAACGTGATAGCACATTACTTTGTTGCTTTTCGGCCTTCGACAGAGTCGAACTCAACTATTTTTGTTGTGTGATATTTCGTGTAACAGCGCGAAATATCACACAAGGCTTCCCCTCGTTTTGTTTTCCCCGTTGCGAGAATGCACATCTTTAAACGTATTTGGTATGGTGATAGGAACGAATTGAGTAAGAAGCTGATAACCTGTGGTGGGTTGAGGATGGAGACACATGCTGGTCGTTCGTATCGAAGCTATCACAGTAAGATTGCAATCCAATTAGCTCACTAAGCTCTCCATATTACGTAAAACGCATTTTTGAGCCGTTCTATCACACCATTTATTTGGAAGACTAATATTAGTACACGTCGTTTTTTCTAGGCCTTTGTTATGCGCAACAAGGCGTATCGATCTCAATGCGCAGATCAACAGGGAAGGCTTGTGGCCTCTTCAGACGATTCGCTCTCGAAAGCAAAACTATCCTCTCTGAAAGCCAATAATTAGCAATTGTGTTGGGCTTAATCTGGGCATAAAAAAGCGCTTGTTGGCTTCCCAACAAGCGCCTAACAGTTTGCTTATGCGAACAACTTCAGCCAATCACCATCATTCGGCGAGCGACTTGGTCGACACAGAGTGCCAAGATAGCGCTCAGCCAATGAATCATCGAAGGTACACCCATTGCTCCGGCGAGCACGCCAGCGAGCACCACTGCGACCATGGCATAGCGTGGTAGAGGTATCTCGCTTGCACCCCACATCAGGGCCCAAGTTACTGCGCCACCCACAACAACCGCGGGAATCATGTTTGTAAAACTCGTCAGCGGCTCGACGCCGTACTGAATCAGAAGCGGGCTCCAACCCACATAGGTAAGTGCAGCGCTCGCAAGCAAGGCCGAGATATACTGCCAGCTTTGCCGATATCGTCGTGAGCCGATCATGACAATGTAGAGGATGGCTTGGAGCACTAAGGCGCCCAGTGTACGCATGTTGAAGAGCGCATCGGTGATTGCCACAGCTGGACCAGCCGCCCAACGGTTGCTGATCGCCCCAACGAGCTCGGTTCCACCCCCATGAAACATAAAGATGGTTCCAACCACCGAATAGACAACAGCAGCGATACCAACCGCCACACTTAAGTAGTAATAGGCGATATCGACATCACCGCCACTCAATACGCCGGTAGGGCGCTGATGGGCTTGTCGCCCGTATGCATCGATCTCTTCTCGGACTTCACGAAGGCGCGTGGTCGATTCAGCAAAGCGCTCAGAGCGCATACGCGCGCCTTCAAAGTAGCCGGTTAAACCGCGCAGACTATCATCAGTACCCTTATTTAAATGACGCGTTGTATCAGTGCGTGGAGGTTGCCGTTGATCATATGACATAACGTATTCCTAAATATGGTTATGTTAACGATTCGAATATAGACTGCTAGTAAGTATAACCCAAAAGAAGTATGGATACAAACAAATTTGATCTTCGTTCCTCGTAATTTAGTAAAACTCTTATAGTCGTGTTCAAGCACATGTTCTGCTAATAAGCCTTCCTATTCACCTCGCTTTCTAGGGCTTTATAAGCTCTCAAACTCTGAAAAGCTCCAAATTCATAAGAAAATATAGGGATAAGCCATATCAGAGTATTCTTACCATCATCTCATTATTATATGTCATAAAAGCGATTTGTGATTCACGGAATAGTGTACAAGCGAGGAATTATCGATAAGAAACGCTTCCAATAGCTATAAAACGTTTCAGATCGATGAAAAGTTGCACCGCTCTGGTAAGCTATCTTGGTATACTACAATATGATAATGATAGCTTGCAATCTCAGTAGCGCTGCTAGTCGGTAAGGAGTTTTCATGATTGAAGCCCATCGTCTCCATAAACGTTTTGGCACCTTTGAAGCGGTGCGTGAGATCTCTCTTACTATTCAGCCAGGTGAGGTATTGGCCCTTTTAGGGCCAAATGGCGCAGGCAAAACCACAACCGTTCGTATGTTGGGAGGTATTCTCAAACCGAGTGGTGGCTGGGCGCGAGTGGGCGGATTCGATGTCGCCAGCGAAGCGGAAAAAGTTCGCGCCAACGTTGGGATCTTAACCGAATATCCTGGCCTATATGGGCGCATGCGATCCGAAGAGTACCTGCACTTCTTTGGTTCGCTGCTTGGTCTCGATGCTCAGCGCTGCCAAGAACGAGCGGAACGGCTTTTGCGCCAATTCGGCCTGTGGGAAGCGCGCCACAAACGCCTCGATGGCTATTCAAAGGGCATGAAGCAAAAAATCGCTCTTGTACGCGCCCTTATTCACGATCCGCCTATTCTCTTCCTCGACGAACCAACGACCGCTATGGACCCGCAGAGCGCCCGCACGGTGCGCGATGCTATCGACGAATTACGCTCGGCCTCTCGCACTATTTTGCTAACAACCCATAACCTAAGCGAAGCAGAAGCCCTAGCCGACCGTATCGCGATCGTAAGCGGAGGCGGGATCGTCGCCGAAGGAACGATCGGCCAGTTAAGCCAACAACTGCTCGGAGACGCCGTCTGGGAGCTAACGCTCGCCCGTCCCGAACCGCAGCTTCGTCAGCTACTAAGCGATCTCGTTCAGATCGAAGAGACGAGCCTGACATGGGCACGTTACCGAGCAAAAGATGCCCGGCTGGTTAATCCTCAGATTCTCAAACGTTTGGCCGAGCGGGGCAGCGAAGTAGTTTCGATGGCAGAGGTCTATCGCTCGTTAGAAGATGTCTATTTGCGGATTGTAGCCGAGCAACAGGGAGTTGATCAGCGTTACGCCAACGAAGAACGTGAACGAGAAATGCAGGAGGCCGCATAATGCAGGCTCGCACAATTTTAGGGATTATGCGCCGCGAGGTGCGCGAAACCTTAAGCGATTGGCGCGTGCTCATTCCAGTTCTTATCCTCTCGCTGGTATTCCCTAATTTGTTGGTGATCGGTGTCCGGCTGATCGTCAATATCACCGAAGACATCGAAGTCGCTGGCCCCTTGATCCCCTTTATCGGGTTGTTGGTCGGTTTTATTCCTGCAAGCTTTTCGCTGATCGGTTCGCTCGAATCGTTCGTGGGAGAGCGAGAGCGCAATACGCTCGAATCGCTGCTTGCCATGCCCGCAACCGATCGCCAAATCTATATCGGCAAACTCCTTTCGGCCCTGTTTACTCCGCTTCTTGCAAGCTACACGGCGATGTGCGTCTTTCTGGTCGTCCTCTACAATTTTTATCCCTACCTCTATTTTGCTGGTATGGACCTCGGGCGCTTGCTCTTAATCTTTCTTTTGAGCGGCTGCTTGGGCTTTGTCATGGTATCGGCCTGTGTATTGATTTCGAGCAAAAGCACAACCCTACGCGCCGCAAACCTCTTTTCGAGCCTTGTCTTATTGCCAGCAGCTTTGATTGTGCAAGGAGAAGCCTTTTTAGCGATTAACAATTTATGGAGTGTTTTGTGGTTGATTGTCCCCAGCTTAGTGATCATCGGCATTGTGCTGACTCGCACAGGTCTGCAGAGTTTCAGCCGCGAAAGCATTCTCTCGCGCGAACATCAGCCCGTACGTCTGTTTAAACGCACCCAAACGCCTCAAAACTTCCAGAGCAAGCCGCGCCGCTCGTTGCACGAGCTGCCGCATGCCGTAACGATCGGCCTGCGCGAAGTGACCGATACGATCACCGATTGGCGCATTCTCTTGCCTGTCTTTATTCTCTCGGTCTTGGTACCCTGCGGTCTGGTCGCAGTGCTGCCGTTTGCGATAAGCTTTGTCAGCGATCAAAGCTCGGTCGAGCGACTGGTGCCCTTTAGCATGCTGCTGGTCGGCTTCATTCCTTCGAGCTTTTCGCTGCTAGGTGCGCTCGAATCGTTTGTAGGAGAGCGAGAACGCAATACGCTCGAATCGCTGCTCGCCATGCCGGTCTCGGATCTGCAGCTCTATCTCGGCAAATTTGTCTCGTCGCTCTTTACGCCGCTGCTTACCAGCTACTTGGGAATGTTGGTCTTCGGGCTGGGAGTGATGGCTACCTACCCAGACTATTTTTGGGCCGAGCTTACTTTGGGGCGCATCGTATTGCTGATCGCAATGATCGGGGCCATGACCTGTGTGATGGTGGCGGGCGCGGTGATCATTTCGAGCCATACAAGCAGCATTCGCGCGGCTACGCTCTTGGCGAGTATCATCCTTCTGCCCATGTCGAGCGCGCTGATGTCGGAATCGATCCTAATTATCGCGCGCCGCTGGGATATCATGGTCTTGATCACGTTTGCGCTCTTTGTGATCGCGATCGCTCTGATTCGCACCGGCCTCTTCGCCTTCAACCGCGAAGAGCTGCTTTCGCGCGAACACGAACAGCTCTCGCTGGACGGGATCGCCAAGACCTTCAAGACCTTTTTCCGCGAATACCACAGCCCAGGAATTGTTCCCAACGACTACGAAGGCAAATCCTTCTCGCTCAAGCGCTTCTATCGCCAAGAGTTTTGGCAGCTCCTGAAAGATAACCGCATTCCGCTCGCGATCGCGCTTCTGTCGGCCATCGTCGGCTTGATCGGCGGCGCGACTATGAATACCGAAAAATCGCTCTTTCTGACGCGCCTCAGCGACGGCCTGCTCGATGGCATCGGCGCGCCACCTGCTGCGAGCTTGCAGCTGAGCATCTTCATCTTTTTCAACAACCTGCGCGTCTCGATGCTGGCACCGATCGCCTCGATCTTCTCGTTTGGGCTCTTTTCGTTTGCGGTGCCCAGCGTAGCCTTTTGGCAGATCGGCTTTGTCGCCAAAGAGCTTTCGACCCTAGGAGGCACTTGGTTCCAGCTAGGAACGCAGAGTCCGCTCCAATTCGTCTTGGCCTATGTGCTGCCCCACGGCGTAATTGAACTGCCCGCCTTCCTACTCTCGGCTGGCTTGGGCATTCGACTAGGTGTTTCCTTGCTCGCGCCGCCGCGCAACTTCAGTGTGGGCCAACATGTGCTCTGGTCGGCGGCCAATTATGTCAAGGTCTGGCTCTTGGTGATTCTGCCCATGGTCTTCCTCGGCTCGCTGATCGAGGGCTTTATCACGCCTGTCATCGTTCAACTACTCTATCGAGCAGGCTAAGCCGCCTTTTCAACAGCACGAGCTATGTTTCTTGGGGGATGGTGCGCGAACCTGCAACATCCCCTTCCTTATCCTCGCACTATTCGAGCGCAACACTTCGTTTTGGCGGCGGGGCCTCTCGCTCCCATGCGTTCCTCACCGCGTCCGCCTTCGGCTATCAGCAGGGCAAACCTGCCCTCACCCCCCGGCCCCCTCTCCCGCACTGCGGGCGAGGGGGTGAATGGT
>CALGUG010000061.1 GCA_937902315.1 uncultured Chloroflexales bacterium | reverse complement strand
CGGGGGGTGAGGGCAGATAACGCTGACCGTATGTCGATTTGTGGCTAATGTACAGTTGCGGGAGAGGGGCCGGGAGGTGAGGTCCTCCACACCGATTGGAAAACTCTAAAATATTGCTATACAATAAAGGCGGAACCCGTTATGCAGGTTCCGCCTTTAGCTATTTCAATGAGCTTGATAGATCTTCTCACCAGCCCGGATCGGCACCTTGAGGCGATTCTCAAACGGAGTGATTGGGCACGACCAGCGATCGTTGTAGGCGCAATAGGGGTTATAGGCGAGGTTAAAGTCGACCAACAAGCGATTCTCGCCGATCACCTGCGGTTCTAGGTAGCGGCCCGCCGGATAGGTCTCGACATTGGCCAAGGAGTCGACAAACGGCAAGAAGAAGTTCTCTCCATCGCTATAGACCGTCAAAACCGCATCTTCGCCATCTACTTCAAAAAAGATCCGCCCATAGCGAATATAGCCCCGCTGGTCGCCAGTTGTTGTCTGCATCATCACCAGCTCTTGAGGATCGAACGGTTCGACATCGAGCTCCAAACGCAGATCGGGATTTTCGGGAAAGTAGCGCAAACCGCTAAAGGTCGCTTTCTGCTCAGCGAGCAGCGGGCTCTGAGGATGGTTTTTGAAAAACGCATCCTTCTGAGCGCGAAATTCTTCTAAGCTTGCCATCACAACCTCATCTTCTGCAATACAACACTCCCGTTGCAGCCGCCAGCCTAGCCAGCGGGCGCAACGGGAGCAAGCAAATAGCGATCGAACTTACTGGGTCGAGATCTCGCTGTAGCCAGCGTCTTTGATCGCGGCAACAATTGTCTCGAGGCTGACATCGCCAGCGGTCTTCACAACGACATCCTTGGTGTTGGGGTCAGCCGAAACAGCCTCGACGCCCGGAACACGCTCGACCGCCTTGCGGATCGAAGCGGCGCAACCGCCACACGACATATCCTGAACTTTAAGATTGTAGGCCATCGTTTGTACCTCTATCTCACACTACATCCTAACCGATAGTTATAGCTTAACAGCTCCTTGGGCCGAGCGCTACCCGCCAGATGGCCTAGTCGGGCGCTTCGTTCTTTCATTCTGGCGGAGAGGCTGCTAGCCCCCATTCGGTCCTAACCGCGTCCGCCTCCGGCTATCAACATCCTTTCCAACAAAAGAGGCTTGTAGCTGCGCGGCGATCGCTGCCTCAACGCTGAATTCCAAGCCTCAGCGCTGCGATTCTGAGAGTTTTTCATATCAACCTAATCACTTTTATGTATGACAATCAACCGATTTATAACTCAAAATTATGTACAATGAAGGCCAAAGGTTATTTGTGAAAAAGCGCACACTCTAGAAAGTTGTAGCCCATGGACGAGAATTTTCTATCGCGCATCCAATTCGCCTTTACCGCCAGCTTCCACTACATCTACCCGCCGATCTCGATCGGGCTAGGTTTTATGATGGTGGTGTTGGGTATCTGTTATCTACGCACCAAAAACCCCGAATGGCGCGAGCTCTCCTTCTTCTGGGTTCGCATCTACGGCCTAGTCTTCGCGCTCGGCATCGCCACCGGCGTGGTGCAAGAGTTCGAATTCGGCATGAACTGGGCCAACTATTCCCGGTTCGTAGGCAATATCTTCGGCAGTGCGCTGGCCGCCGAAGGGATCTTCGCCTTTTTCCTCGAAGGCGGCTTCTTGGGCCTGATGCTGTTCGGAGGCGAGCGCCTAGGCCCGCGCATGTGGCTGCTGGCGGTTGCTTTAGTGGCCTTTGGGGCGCACTTCAGCGCGATCTGGATCGTGATCGCAAACTCGTGGATGCAGACGCCCTCGGGCTACGAGCTGGGCGAAGGCTTGCGCGGCACGCAGGTCTTTATGACCGACTTTTTCGCAGTGATCTTCTCGCCCTCCTTCCTGCCACGCATCGGCCATATCCTTGTGGGCGCATGGCTGGTCGGCGCAACCATGATGCTCAGCGTCAGCGCTTGGTATATTCTGCGCAATAGGCATGTCGCCCTGGCGCGCAAAAACCTGCTGGTCACACTGCCCTTCTTCGCCCTCTTCAGCGTCTTGCAAATGTTTGTGCTCGGCTCGCAGAGCGCCGAAAGTGTGACCGAACACCAGCCCGCCAAGCTGGCCGCCATGGAAGGCATCTGGGAGACCCAAAGCTGCGCGCCCATGCATCTCTTCGGCTGGGTCGATGAAGCCAACGAGACAACCTATGGCCTAGCGGTGCCCTGCCTGCTCAGCTTCCTTGCACACGGCGACATCAACGCAACCGTCACCGGCCTCAAAGACATCCCCGTCGATCAGCGCCCGCCCGTCAATCTGACCTTCCAGTCCTACCACATTATGATTATGCTGGGCGGCTTCTTCGTGGCCCTAGCGATCTTTAGCCTCGCCTACTACCTCTGGCGGCGCGAAAAACTCTTCGAGCTGCGCTGGCTGATGTGGCTGTTTGTGCTGAGCATCCTTCTGAGCGAGCTAGCCACCATGCTCGGCTGGTGGACGGCCGAGATCGGACGCCAACCTTGGCTGGTCTACGGTCTGCTGCGCACCATCGAGGGCGGCTCGCCCGGCCTAACTGTCGAGCAACTGGTCTTCTCGCTCATTCTGTTCGCCTTTATCTACGCCATCCTGTTTGTGCTGTTTATCTACCTGCTGAACGCCAAGATCCAACACGGGCCTGATCCGCTCGACGAAAAGATCGAGGTCAGCTCGCTGCCGGATACCTTCCGCGAAGTGTTTGGACGGCGGGCACGCGCTGAATTGGTGAGGAGCAACGATGTGGATTAATAGCGTCTGGTTCATCCTGTTTATCGTGCTGATCGCGGGCTATCTGATTCTCGATGGCTTCGATCTCGGCGTGGGCATTCTGCACCTAATCGTCGCCAAAGAAGACCAAGAGCGGCGTATCATTCTCAACAGCATCGGCCCGGTCTGGGATGGCAACGAAGTCTGGTTGGTGGTGGGCGTCGGCGTGCTGTTCGCGGCCTTCCCCGAGGTCTACGCCTCGCTCTTCTCGGGCTTCTACACGGCGATCATGCTGATTCTGCTCTTCTTGATTCTGCGCACAGTCGCGATCGACTTCCGCAGCAAAGAGGAGGGCAAGCTCTGGCGCTCAACTTGGGACGCTGTCTTCTTCGGATCGTCTTTGGCGCTGGCGATCTCGTTGGGCATCGCCTTCGGCAACATCATCGCCGGTGTGCCGCTCGACGCCGAGGGCGTTGTAAGAGCGCCGATCTGGGGCTTGATCTCGCCGTTCAGCCTCTTGATCGGGGCCACCACCATCGTGATGTTGGCTATGCACGGCGCGCTCTACCTTAACATCAAGACCGAAGGAGCGCTTCAGGCCCGCGTTCAAGGGCTGATCCCCAAGCTGATGGTGGCCTTTGTGGCGCTCAACACCCTCTCTGTGATCGCCGCCATTCTGGAGCAAGACTACGTGACCAACCGCTATCTCGAACAGATCTGGCCCGTGATCTTCCCGGCCGCCGGTTTAGCCAGCATGGTGCTCGCGTGGCGCTTGATGAGGCGCGGCAACGAGCTAGGCGCACTGTTCGCATCGGGCGCGGTGATCGGCTTTCTGATCATCTCGGTTGGGGTGGGCGTCTACCCAAACCTGCTGATCTCGACGATCGATCCGGCCTACAACCTGACGATCTTTAACGCCGCCTCGGCACCCAACACCCTGATGGTGATGCTGATCATCACCGCGATCGGTATGCCGTTTGTGCTGCTCTACACCTTCGGTGTCTACTACATCTTCCGCGGCAAGGTGCGTTTAGGCCACAACAGCTACTAGAGAGTTCGCTATGCAGACAGCACGCAGGCCATCTGAATACAGCCTCTTGCGAGCACAGCCGCAGGCGCCCATGTGGTTTGCGCTCGCCGCTGCGCTACAGCTCGTCGCCCTGCTGGCCCAGTTAGGCCTGCTGATCCTGATCGCGCAGATCGTCGATGCGGTCTTTTTGGGCGGGCAGGGCTGGCGCGAACAGCTCGGCCGATTGGGCTTCGCGTTCGGCTTGGTGGCTCTGCGCGCCCTCGCGCTCGGCCTGAGCGAACTGCTGCTGCAACGCAGCGCCAACCTTGTGAAGGCCACATTGCGCCAGAAGCTAAGCAGCCATCTGTTACAGCTTGGGCCGCGCTTCAGCGCCTCCCAGCAGAGCGGCAGCTTGATCCACGTGCTGGGCGAGCATATCGAAGCGCTCGACGACTACATCGGCCAGTTTATGCCAGCCAAGCTCTTAGCTGGCCTCGGCCCGCTGATCGTCTTGCTGGCTGTGCTCTGGATCGATCCGCTCAGCAGCTTGGTTTTGCTCTTCGCAGGACCAATTCTGGTGATTTTGCTGGCACTGATCGGCCAGAAAACGCGCGTTCTGACTGACAAACGCTTCGAAGAGCTGCGCTGGATGAGCGCCTACTTCCTCGATATGCTGCGCGGCCTCACCACGCTCAAGCTGTTCGGGCGCAGCCGCGAACAGGCCGCCCAGATCGCCGAGATCGGGCTACGCTACAGCCACACCACCATGGATGTGCTGCGCACCGCCTTCCAGACCTCTTTGGTGCTGGAATGGGGCGCGACGGCTGCGACCGCCTTGGTGGCGATCGAGGTCAGCTGGCGTATGATCGCGGGCTGGATGCCCTTCGAGCAAGCCTTTATGGTGCTCTTAATCGCGCCGGAATTCTTCGCGCCCCTGCGGCTCTTGGCGCAGCGCTACCACGCTGGCACGGCGGGCAGCAGCGCACACCGCGAGATCACAGCTCTGCTCGAACAGCCCGCGCCCCAAGCCCAACACTCAGATGGTTTAGTCAAGCAAGCGCCGCAACACTTCACCATCAGCTTCGAAGCGGTCAGGCTGCGCGGGCGCGATCCGGCTCGGCCAACCCTCGCAGATCTCAGCTTCACCATCCCGCACGGCAAACTAAGCGCGCTGGTCGGCGCGACGGGAGCGGGCAAAAGCAGCATCCTCGGCCTGCTGCTGGGCTTTATGCCCGCCGATTGCGGCATGATCCGCGTCGACGGTCGCGCGCTGACAGACTTCGATCTGCAAGCGTGGCGCAGTTGGATCAGCTATGTGCCACAACACCCGCACCTCTTCGCTGGCAGCGTGGCCGAAAATATCGCGCTGGGCAAGCCCAACGCCAGCCAAGCCGAAATCGAAGCGGCGGCCAAAGCGGCCTGCATCCACGACTTCATTCTGAGCCTGCCGCAGGGTTACGCTAGCCTGTTGGGCGAAAACGGCGCGCGCCTGAGCGGCGGTCAACGCCAGCGCATCGCTCTAGCGCGAGCCTTTCTGCGCGATGCGCCCCTGCTGCTGCTCGATGAACCGACCGCCCACCTCGACGCCCAACTCGAAGCGCGCATTATGGCCAATCTGCGCGCCCGCACAGAGGGCAAGACCGTGCTGCTGGTCACCCACCGTCTGCAGAGCGCCGCCAGCGCCGACCAGATCATCGTGCTCGATCGAGGCAGGCTGCTCGGCCAAGGGACACATCAGCAGCTGCTCGAACAGCTCGCCTACTACCGCCAACTCGTTCAGCCAGACCACAATCTGGCGCTAGCTGAGGCTGCGGCCTAATTGCAAGCTCGGTCGGAGCGTCCCTTTTATCGGGCGGCCTCGTCGCACAGAGAGAAGCCCAATTTGTTGGATAAGCTGTTGATAGCCGAAGGCGGACGCGCCAAGGACCGAATGGAAGCTTGAGACCTCGCCGCCTGAGTTATGAACGAAACAAGCAGATTCGGTGAACGTATGCAGATTTTCAAACGACTCCTTGAGCTTGTTAGGCCCTTTCGCTGGTGGTTAGGCCTCGCGATCCTGCTCAACTTCGCAACCCTCGGCAGCGGAATCGGTCTGATGGCCTTCTCGGCCTACCTGATCTCGAAATCGGTCTTGGTCAGCGCGGTCGCCGATGTGGCCTTGGTCTCGGTCGGCGTGCGCTTCTTCGCGATCTCGCGGGCCGCCCTGCGCTACTGCGAGCGCTACGTCACGCATACAATCACCTTCAGGATTTTAGCCCGTCTGCGAGCTTGGTTCTTCCAGTCGATCGAGCCCTTCGCGCCAGCCCGCCTGCAAAGCTACCACAGCGGCGATCTGTTCGCGCGCATCGGCAGCGACATCGAGGCGCTGCAGGACTTCTATGTGCGCGTACTGGTGCCTCCGGTCGCTGCGGCCCTGACGGTGCTGCTGGCCAGCATCATTTTGGGCAGCTTCGCGCCTTGGTTAGGCTTCGTACTGCTCTGCTTTCTGCTGCTCACCGGCTTGGTCTTGCCCGCGATCAGCCGTTGCTTAAGCCGCCAGCCCGCCAGCCGCATCGCGCTTTTGCGCGCCCAACTGCAGAGCAGCATCGCCGACGCGATTCAGGGCGACGCCGAGCTGTTGGTCTTCGGCCAGAGCGCGGCCCAACAGGCCCGCATCAAACAGCTCGATCGGGAGCTGCACAACGAGCAACAGCGCATGGCGCGCATTCGAGCGCTGGGTATCGGCTTAGGCAGCCTCTTCACAGGCGCGGCTGGCATCACGATCTTGGGGTTGGCGCTGCCGCTGGTCAGCAGCGGTCAGATCGCTGGCGAGTTCTTGGCGCTGCTACCGCTGACCGCCATCGCCAGCTTCGAGGCCGTTCAACCGCTCTCGCAAGCCATGCAGCAGCTCGAACAGAGCAAAGCGGCGGCTCGGCGCATCTTCGAGCTGAGCGATGCCCCAACGGATTCCGCAGCTCTCAAAGCGACGAAGACGCTGCCCAGCGGCTACGATATTCGCATTCGCGATCTCTGGTTTCGCTATAGCGAGGCTAGGCCGTGGGTGCTCAAACAGGTCGATCTGGCCGTGGCAGAGGGCGAGCGCGCAATTATCACGGGGGCGAGCGGGGCGGGCAAAAGCAGTCTGGTCGCGCTGCTGCTCGGCTTCTGGCCCCATCAACGCGGCTCGATCCAGATCGGCGGACGGGAGTTGCGCGAGCTCGACCCAGAGGCGGCCCGCCAGCTCTTCAGCGTCGTCAGCCAACAGACCTACCTCTTCAACTCGACCCTGCGCGATAACCTTCTGCTGGCGCGGGCCGAGGCCAGCGACGAGGAGCTGTTAGTCGCCTGCGAGGCGGCCCAACTCGGCGAGCTGATCGCCCGCCTGCCTCACGGCTTAGATACGCTGGTGGGCGAAAATGGCATGCAGTTGAGCGGAGGCGAACGTCAACGAGTCGCTCTGGCACGGGCGATCCTCAAAAACGCCCCCATCCTCATTCTCGACGAAGCTAGCAACAACCTCGACCCGCTCACGGCCCAAGCGGTTGAGGCGGCCCTAGCCGATTTCGCCCAAGGACGCACAACGCTGATCTTCTGCCACCAGAGCCAGCAGCCAGTCGCTCTGCACCTCGACTCTTTCTAAAGCGCCTAACGAAGAGCAACAAGCCCTCAGGTCTCTCCAAGCCTAACCAATCTGATTCCAAATCCGATTACATATTTTCTTCTTTGGCCTTCGGCAGAGTGGAATGGAACTCTTTCCTCCGTTTTGCTCGGTTGCGAGGATACACGTCTTTAAGCGGATGCTGTACGGCTCGGGAGGAGCCTAAGTATTCTTGCGTTTCAAGTCTCAATGCGTCACAATAAAGGCGGTTTATTTCATAAGGAGTTGCAAACTATGACGGTACTTGTCACTGGTGGTGCTGGCTTTATCGGTTCGCATGTTGTGCGCTTTTTGCTGCAACAGAACCAGCAGGTGCGGATCTTTGATAATCTCAGTACCGGTAAGCTTGAAAATATCGAACCTGTACTCGATCGCGTCGACCTCTGCGAGGGCGATATCCGCGATCTGGAGGCGGTTGAAGATGCAATGGCCGGTGTTGATGTAGTCATCCATCTGGCCGCTATGATCTCGGTTGTGCAATCCCTAGCCGACCCATTGCTGACCAACGAGATCAACGTCAACGGCACAATCAATGTGCTCGAAGCGGCCCGCAATATGGGCGTCAATCGCTTTGTTTTCGCCTCGTCTGCCGCGGTCTACGGCGACGTGGGCATCGTTCCCACCCCCGAAAACGCCCCCACCGCACCGCTCTCGCCCTACGGCCTCACCAAACTGATGGGCGAGCAGTATTGCGCTTTCTATAGCAATCACTACGGACTCAAGTGTGTGGCCCTGCGCTTCTTCAACGCCTATGGCCCACGCCAAGACCCAAACTCGCCCTACGCGGCGGCTGTGCCGATCTTTATGGATCGCCTGCGCCAAGGCCAGCCCATCACGATCTATGGCGACGGCGAGCAGTCGCGGGATTTTGTTTACGTAGGCGATATCGCGCGCGCCCTCTGGACGGCGGCCACCGCGCCCGGCATCGCTGGCGAAGTCTTCAACGTCGCCTACGGTCAAGCCATCACTGTCAATAGTTTGGTGCAGCACATGGGCGCGGCCTTAGGCATCCGAGTCGATCCGATCTATGCTCCCGCTCGCCCCGGCGAAATTCGCACATCTTGCGCTAATGTCGAAAAATTCGCTCGTCGCGCTGGTTTTCGAGCCAATGTCGATCTTCAAACCGGTTTGCGCCATATCATCAAAGAATGGTCATAAAAACGAGCATTTCGCGCAATAGTATACTTTTCTACGTACGAGACCAAGGATGTCTAACAAAAAAGCACCTGATCAGAGCTGAAAGCGGCTTCCTTGGCTCGTATGTCGTTTACCATCCCACAAACGCGCCAATCTGCTAGGTACTATCGAGAGCCATTGGATCCGCCTTTTTCTTTTAAAGGATTGGTCTACCTATGCTATATGGCCTTCCTCACGGTATCTCTGATTTACTTCACTTTGTTCGGCGTCGCAGTAGCTTCGGTTATGGAACCCGCTCTTACGCCCAAGAAGGCGAAGATCTGGTTTTATCTCGCCTATTTGCAGGGCAAAAAAGCGGTTTTTACGTCGATGTGGGCGCGCATCACCCAGTTCGTTTTTCAAATACCTATTTCTTCTACAAACGCGGTTGGCAAGGTATTAATATCGATGCAAGCCCCGGCAGTATGGCATCTTTTCGCAGAAAGCGACCTCGCGATATCAATTTAGAGCTTGCCATCGCTCAGGAAGAAGGCGAAGCGGAATTTTATATGTTTAATGAGCCTGCCTTCAATACCTTTGATCGACAACTTGCAGCCCAACGCCATAACAAACACAATCGTGTCATTCGAGTCAAAACGATCAAAAAACTGCCTTTAGCGACTGTCCTGCACAATCATCTCAGATACGGCCAAACGATCGATATTTTGAACGTCGATGTTGAAGGGCTCGATCTCGAAGTGCTGCGGTCTAACGATTGGCAGCGTTTTCCGGCTCGTTGCGTTGTTGTTGAAGCGATCGGGGCCAAGCTAAACCAGCTCGATAACATCGAGACACACAACTTTCTCTGCCAACTTGGCTACGAGATCCGAGCGAAAACGATCAATTCACTCTTTTATCTCAAGCAGTGATTCACAATCCGCCTCTAGCGGTTCGTTTTCGGCTTATCTCTTCGCATGCTGGCGGAAAGGCTTCTAGCCCTCATTCGGGCCTAACCGCGTCCGCCTTCGGCTACCAGATCATCGCCCTCCCATTCAGACCTTTCAGCATTTCCTTGCTTTCGTTGCCTTCACTACCTTCATTGCAACCTGCCAGGCGCAAGCGCCTAGCAGGTTCAAACGCTGCCTTTCGTCGCCGCATATTCACGCATGCACCATTGTCCGATACCAAATCCGTTTAAAGACGTGCATGCTCTTCGCTCAGAACAACGAAAAGCCGGGAAAAGGCTTGTGTGAAACCTCACACAACAAAAAGAGTCACGTTCCGCTCTGCCGAAGGCCAAAAAGAACCTAATCAACCAAATTTGGTATTAAAGGCAAATGCTTCAGCTCCAACATGCCGTCACACTCGCAGCGAACGATCGGATTTGGCAGCATAAAACGATCGTCCTATGCAGCGCACACAGGACGATCTCTTCAATAATTCGACACTATTCACTTCAATTCGATATGCTACAGGGGCACAAACGAAGTTATGCTCCAAAAAGAAAGCTCATGCTAGGCCCAACAGCTTTCTTACGGTCTAAAATGCGATCGATTCGTCGGGAATGCTGAGCTTCGGCCACAAGCGAATGCCTTTATCAAGCTGATTGCCCGCGCCGATCTGACAGCCATCGGCCAACACGCTCAGGCCCGTCACTTGGGTCTTAGGGCCGACCGACACCGCCTGACCCAGAATGCTCTCGCGCACCAAGGCCGCCTCAGCGATCTGCACTGAGTCCCATAGCACCGCGCCCTCGACCACAGCCTTAGCCGCGATCACGCTGTGAGCGCCGATCACACAGGGGCCAGTGATCGTAGCATCGGGGCCGATCCGCACGCCATCGCCGATCAGAATCGGGCCGCTCAAGCGGGCGGATGGGTCGATCTGCGCCTCGCCGTCGCACCAGATCTGAGGGGTGTACTCGCGCTCGGGCAGGGCGAACTGCAGCTTGCGAGCCAGTATATCGGCTTGAACGCGCAGATAGGTTGCAGGCGTGCCGAAGTCGCCGAGGTAGGCTGTGGAGCGAAAGGCATAGACCGCAGCCTTCTCTGCGATCAGCTTGGGGAAGAGATCGCGCTCTAAAGAGGCGAACTGATTGGCGGGCACCAGTTCGAGCACGGCCGGATCGAGCACATAGCTACCAGCGTTGATCCAATTGGTGGTAATTTGCTCGGGACGCGGCTTTTCGACGAAGCGCTGCACCCTGTCGTCGGCGTCGGTTTCGACCATGCCGCCCGAGCTAGGATCGGCGACCTCGCTCAAGGTGATGGTTACGCTGGCCTGTTTCGCTTGGTGGGTGCGCACCAGCGCGCTCAAGTCGAGGTCGGTCACCGTATCGCCGTTGAGGATCAGGCAGGTTCCGCTGAGCTGATCGGCGATATGTTTGAGCGCACCGGCTGTGCCACGCGGCTCCGGCTCTTCGACAATGCGCACCTGCAAACCAAGCCGCTCGGAATGCGGCAAGAGCGCCTCAAACTGTTCGGCCAGATACTGCACCGCCAAGATCGCCTCTGTGACGCCATGCTGTTTGAGACGGCGCAGCTGGTGGAGCATAAAGGGCTGATTGACGATCGGCAACATCGGTTTGGGCCGATTGGCCGTGAGCGGGCGCAAGCGCGTGCCAAGGCCGCCCACCAAAATCACTGCCTGCATAGCGTATCCCCTCTAAACACTCTTCCGCCACTCGTCGAGCAGGTCGGCCAAGGTTTGTGAGAGCGTATAGCTCGGCTTCCAGCCGGTCGCGGCGCGGAAGCGGCTCGCATCGCAGACGACGATGGGCACATCGGCGGGGCGCATACGGGCGGGGTCGGTCTGAACCTCGATCGGCACGTTGCTAAAGCTTAACAGCGTATCGAGAATGCTTTGCATCGGGACGGCCTGACCTGAGCCAATGTTGTAAGCCTGGCCCGGCTGGCAGTGCTGCACCGCCAAGCGGTAGGCTTGGGCCATATCGCGCACATCGGTGAAGTCGCGCTGGGCGCTCAGGTTGCCGACCCGCAAGATCGGCTCTTGTTTGCCAGCCTCGATCTGGGCGATCTGGTAGGCGAACGACGAGGCGGCGAAGCGGTTGCTCTGGCGGGGGCCGATATGGTTGAAAGGGCGGGCACGAATGGTTTTGAGCTTATGGCTCAGGTGGTATTGCAGCGCCAACATATCTTGAGCGATCTTGCTGACCGCATAGGGGCTGACGGGGTTGAAGGGTGTGTCTTCATCGACGGGCAGATCTTCGGGGCGAATGTTCCCGTACACCTCGGTGCTTCCAGCGATCAAAACCGTCGCATCGAGCTTGAGATCGATCATCGCCAAGAAGATATTAAGCTCAGCGAAGATATTGGTCGCAAAGGTGGATTGTGGATCGCTAAAGGACTGGGGAACGAAGGCTTGTCCAGCAAGATGGAAGATCGAATCGGGGCGTACAGTCGCTAACACATCTTGAGCGGCTTGTCGATCTTCAAGATCGGCTTGCAGATACGAGACCTGCGAGGCAATGCTGGGCAAGCTCAAATTGGCCTGTCGCCCAACCCCCCAGATCTCCCAACCGTTAGCGAGTAGATGTTCGGCTAGATGGCCGCCGACAAAGCCATTAACACCAGTAATTAATGCGCGCATAATTCTACTTTTGTGACTCTCTGATCGCTTATGAGTAGTTATACACTACGATTCAGGCTTTTTGCAATGCAAAAAAGCCCTCTTATTGTAGCTGATAAAGGGGATGCACGAGAAAGCTTGGGCGGCCCAGCGCCGCTGGAGGCACGGGTCGAGAGAAATCCGCCTAACGCTCTTGGTCCAGCAGCGCCAAGGTAAAGAAGAAACTGCTGCCTTTGCCCTCGACGCTGGTGGCCCACAGGCGGCCGCCATGGCCTTCGACCAAGTGCTTGGCGATGGCTAGGCCGAGGCCGGTTCCGCCCCGATTGCGCGTTCTGGCCCGATCAACCTTGTAGAATCGCTCGAAGATGCGCTGCAGATCTTGTTCGGGAATGCCGATCCCGCTATCTTTGACTTCGATCAGCAGCCAACGGCCAGCGGGCAGATCGATCGGCGCGGTGTGGGGCAGGCTAGCGCCTTTAGGCGGGCTGGCGGTGAGGACTTCGATCGCGTTGGGGCGGCTCTGATCGACCGCGATCACAGCGGCGTAGATAGCGATAGAGCCATGCTCGGGAGTGAATTTGACCGCGTTGTGCAGCAGATTAAGCAACACCTGTCCGATTCGATCGCTGTCGAGCAAAACGCGCGGTAAATCGTGCGGCAGGTACGAGCTTAGTTCGATCGATTTGCGTTCGACTTGAGGGCGAATGCGTGCTAGGGCGCGCTCAATAACTTCGTCGATTCGCTCAGGGGCGAGCTGCAAGGCCACGCGACCCGACTCGATCTGCGATAGCTCGTGCAGTTCGTCGACCAAGCGAGTAACAGCATCGACCTCTTCGGCGGCGAGCCCCAGCATGCGCTGAGCGATCTCGGGCGGCGGCTCAGACTGCAGCGTCTCGACCAAGAGCTTCAGCGATGCCAATGGCGTGCGCAGTTCGTGCGAGACATTGGCGACCATATCGCGGCGGGCCCGCTCCAGCCGATTGAGCTGGGTCATATCACGGATCAAGACGAGCACACCCGCGATCTCGTCGGCCACCCGCAAGGGCGCGCAGCGCAGACGCAGACTACGCCCGTTAGAGAGCACCTGCAAGTTTCCCTCGCGCACCTCGCCATCGTCTAAGACCTCGTGCACCAGCTTATCGGCTTGGTAATCGCGCAAGAGGGCGATCAGGCTCTGATCGGTGGCCGTCGCATGGTTCACATTAAGCATCTCGGTCGCCAAAGCATTGACAAAGCGCACCTTGCGGTCGCGGTTCACCACCAAGATGCCATCGTCGAGCGCGGCGGCGGCAGCGTGAAAGAGAGCAGGGAAGTCGCCCGCGGCGCTCAAGGGGGCCGAGGGCATTGGGGGAGGAGCAGGCGTTGGAATAAACAGCCTGCGCTCGGCTCGCAATTGCTGGCGCAAACGCAAGGCCCAGCCAAGCGCAGCCAACAGAGCGACCAACAAGATCCCGCTTAACCAGGTCATAGAGTCTCAATTCTGCTTCAAGATCGATGCGAGACGATGGGCACTGGCACGGCCTCAGAGCGTTTGCGGCTCTTCGAAACGGTAGCCAACGCCGCGCACAGTTTGAATGTACTGAGGCTTGGCGGGATCGTTTTCGATCTTTTCGCGCAACCAGCGGATATGCACATCGACGGTGCGACTGTCGCCCAAGAAGTCGAAGCCCCATACCCGTTCGAGCAGCAGATCGCGCGAGAGAGCCATGCCGCGGTTGCGCATCAAACAGGCCAACAGATCGAACTCTTTTTGAGAAAGGGTGAGCTCGTTGTTATTGCGCCAAGCGCGGCGGCTGCCCATATCGAGCTTCAGCTCTTTGGCCTCGAGCACTTCGCGATTAGCTCGAATCAAAGCCTTTTCGCTACGGCGCAGAATGGCCCGAATGCGCGCTAGAAACTCGCCCAAGCTGAAGGGTTTGCCGATATAGTCATCGGCGCCCAGCTCCAAGCCCGCGATGCGATCGACCTCATCTTGGCGGGCCGTCAACATAATGATGGGAGTATCGCGCTCTTGGCGCAGTATGCGGCAGACCGAGAAGCCGTCGAGGCGGGGCAGCATCACATCGAGCACTATCAGATCGGGCGACTCGCGTCGTGCCAATTCCAGACCTTGCACGCCATCGTCGGCGATCAGCACTGTATATCCTTCGCGCTCTAGGTTGTAGCGGAGCGTTTCAGCAAGTGTGGTTTCGTCTTCGACAAGTAAAATGGTAGGCATAGTTCGTTATTTCCTCTGTTTCTTAGCAGTCATTTTACCATAGCAGCTTCGCTAAAAAGCGCTTTTCAGCAACATTTAGCCAAGATTTAACACACTCTTAACAATAAAAGCGCGCAAACTCGATTTTGAGCGATTTCCAACGACGTATCATCAAAACCCTCAATTAGCACCATGAATCGCCATTTAGATGATGTTGTAGCAGGGATTGTCCTGTGTTCCAGCGAATCAAACCGTTCGTTATGTGTTTTTAGCCTTCTAAACAGCTCTTTCCCCGATTTTCGTTTTCCTGCGCTGAGAGAGTACACGCCTTGCAGCGGATCTGCTATGAAAGGCGGGGTGTGAAACTGCTAGCGCAGGCGCTAGCAGGTCGCAGCGCAAGCTGCGAGGGAGAAGCCGAATATTTGGAAGGCATGTTGATAGCCGAAGGCGGACGCGCTAGAAGCTGAATGGAAGGTTGAGACCTCTCCGCCAAAGCGTTGAACTGATCAGGAGGAGGCGCTAGGGGAGAAAGGGGAGCGCTTGCGACTTGTTGAACAAGAAAATTTGTTCTAAAATATCACAAGGATTGTAAGTGAGCTAGGAGCAAAACCGATGAGTTTGCTTGTAGAACAGCACCCGCACGCCTCTCCCTACCTCGATCAGATCAGCTATGGCTATAGCCTGCGCGACGATCGTGTAAACCGCCCGGCCGAGATCCACTGGCATTTGGTGTTGGTCAAGCGCCACAACCAACGCTTCGTGGTCTTGGTTGGGCCGTGGCAGAGCGCGGGCCAAGCCGCTTGGCAAGGAGACGCGGAGCTGATCTGGATTCGCTTTCGGCTCGGCAGCTTTCTGGCGTCCCTTCCGGTCGCGCAATACACCAACAACGAACTGCCTCTAGCCCAACGCTCACCGAATCGCTTTCAGCTCTTGGGCGACGACTGGGAGTTCCCCGATATCGAACAGGTCGAAGATTTTATTGCGAAACTGAAGAAGAGCGGCAGCTTAGTGCATGATCCGCTGATCGAAGACGTATTGGCTGGCTACCAGCCCGAACTTGCGCCGCGCACCGTTCGTCATCGTTTTCTGCAAGCGACCGGGCTCAGCCAGAGCGAGATTCGCCAGTATCAACGCGCCAAACGGGCCTTAGAGCTGCTCTCCTCGGGCAGGTCGATAGCCGACACCCTCTTCGAGCTCGATTACTTCGATCAAGCTCACCTCAACCGCTCGCTCAAACGCTGGTTTGGCCAGACGCCCGGCCAACTTGTGCGTGGTTTTCAAACGCGCAATTGCCGTTCTGTACAAGACAGCCAGCTCGTCGAGCGCTAAACTGAGGGCAAAGGTTGGCAAAGATTGGAGGAGCGTATGACCCATATGCCAGAAGCCCCGACGATGAAGTTGCAAGTGATCCCGCTACCCGTTTCCGATATCGACCGTTCGATCGCTTTTTATCAAAAGGTTGGTTTCCAGCTCGATCACGATGTACAGCCGCTGGAAGGTCAGCGGGTCGTTCAGTTGACTCCCAAAGGCTCGGACTGCTCGATCGTCTTTCTGAAAGGTATGGGCGAGATCGACGCACAGCAACCTGGCTCGATCAAAGGTCTGCATCTGATTGTGCGCAGCGTAGCCGAAGTGCGAGATCTGCTGCTGAGCCGTGGCATCGCAGTAAGCGAGATTATCGAATATCCGCAGGAGATTCGTATGGCGCACTTTAGCGATCCCGATGGCAATAGCTGGGTGCTTCAGGAGTTTCCGCCCGATGTTTATTTAAGGGCAGAATAATGAGCAGCGTTGGAGCGGGCTTTTCGAGACGATCGGAATCGAAACGATCGAATCGTAGCTCGAATAGCTTAGCGCTGCTGCTGAGGTAACACTTCTTACGCTACTCTGGCGGCTTGGCCTCTACCCCAAAGAGGGCGGCTAGCGCGTCCGCCTACGGCTATCAACAGCCCGCCCGTAACCAGGGTGGTGTAGCCGTGTGCCGAAAGACCGTCCCAACATACGAGGTTTCATAAAACGGGGCCTGTGCAGCAACACAGGCCCCGTTTTGCATAGCTCACACAAGCCGATTAGTTGCCCGAACGCACATAGGGCAGATAGACCTTGTACTCATCGGGGATGGTTGGGGTCGTCGGCGTGGTCGGCACGCTTGTCGGCGTGGTTGGCACGCTTGTCGGCGTGGTCGGGCTAGCCGTCGGTGTGGTCGGTGTAACCGTCGGAGTCGTTGGGCTAGCCGTCGGTGTTGTCGGTGTCACCGTCGGCGTAGTCGGGCTAGCCGTCGGTGTGGTCGGTGTCACCGTCGGAGTCGTTGGACTAGCTGTCGGTGTGGTCGGGCTAGCTGTCGGAGTTGTCGGAGCCACCGTCGGAGTTGTCGGTGTCACCGTCGGAGTTGTCGGTGTCACCGTCGGAGTTTGCGAGAAGTCTAGACCGATCACAACCGGATCGTGGTCCGAGGTGCGATACTCGTCAGCATTGTAGAGAATCATGTGCTGATTCGGTGACTTGAATTCCTTCAGATAGTCGAGCACCGATGGCTCGTCTGCATTGATGTGGTAATCGGCGGCGCCCGTCACATAAGGCAGCAGGTTTTCAGAAGCCAAAGCGTGATCGAGGTAGCCCCAAGCACCGTCGAAGACATAGCTATAGGCATCTGGCCCGCTGAACTGAGCGATCAGGTTGGTGAAGCCGCCCTCTTCGAAGGTGCGGATCGGGTCTTCCTTGGCATAGGCGTTCATATCGCCGATCAGCAGGTAACGGCCGCTGGTATCGCCGGTCGGGTTGGTCGCCAGCCATTCGAGGATGGCTTCTGCAGCAGCGGTACGGGTGGCGTTACAGTTGCCCTGACCGTCTCCGCTATCCTCATCACCCGTACAAGCGGAGCCCTTCGACTTCAAGTGATTGACCGCGACCGTGAAGGTCTCGCCGCTGCTGAGCTCGCGGAAGGTCTGGGTCAACATCGGGCGGTTCTTGGTATCGTCGAAGCCGGCATGGGCAGCCTTGTTGAGGATCTTATAGGCGCCTTCGGGAGCGACCGTAGTGGTCTTGTAGATCAAGCCGACCCGGATCGCGTCGGTTCCGATCACGCCCGTATCGATGTAGCTGTAGGTGCCAGCGCCAACAGCGGGCAGAGCGTTCAGCGCGTTGACGATATCGGCCAGCGGCTCAACATTGGGCGTGTTCTCCATCTCCATCACGCCGATCACATCGGCGTCGAGTTTGTACATGGCTTGAACCAGCTTAGCGCGTTGTCGAGCTAGCTCGTCTGCATTGGCAGCGCCACGGCACTCTTGGTTCTTCGAAGGGCCACAGACGTTTCCAAACGAGAGGAAGTAGTTCAAGACGTTGAAGCTGGCGACCTTTACGGTGCCACCAACATTGGGAGGAGTGGTCGGACGAGGATTGGCCGGTTGGAAGTTGGGCAAGCTAGTGTTCAGGGCGTTGACGGGCTGAATGCGGTAGGCATTCGGGCTAGCGCTGTTTCCAGCCCAAGTGTAGGTCAAGACACCTTGCAGGTTGGTAACGGTGTCGCCACCGCGCAGGGTGTTGCTAGCTGTGAGCGAATTGCCGCCGCGTCCGAAGATGATCGGATCGTAGTTTTGGGCCTGGTTACCATCGTCGAGAATGATCGAGCGCAGCTTATTCTGAGCCGCCAGAGCTTGAGCAGGTGCGCCTGGGCTGACCAAGCTGGTCGGCTGCGACAAGCGACCGCCTGAAGAGAGGGTCACCTGACCGAAGCGGCCGAGCTGGTAGTGCTCGGTCACATACATGGTCTGCGGGATCTTCACCAACATGCCCTCGAAGCGCTCGAGATAGTCCGCGCTTGGGAGGGGGAAGGTCAGCGTGGCAGGCGTGATGGTATAGGGAGCCGGGCCACAGTCTTGAACCGTCACCGCGCCGCCAAGCTGAGTCTGGCCTTGATATTCTGCCGCTGTGCCCGTTACTTGAACATAGTCGCCGACATCGACACCTTTGGCAGTTGTGCCAGTGTAGACAAAGATACCGTCGGAGGTCTGATCGTCGCCGTCACCATCGTCTTGAACATAGAAACCATTGAGCATCGGAGGGGTGCCGCCAACGGTCTCATAGTCGCCAACCACAACACCACGAATGGTGTAGAGGCCAGGGTTGGACACATCGCCCGTGCCCTGAATCGCACCGATCTTGGTGACAGCCGCCACACATTCACCCAGTGTGGTGAACGAGAAGCTGTAATCGGCCGCCATTTGGTCGATCGTATCGTCGAGATCGCTGACCTTAGCGACGTTTACGGTGACCGTACAGGTTTCAGCGAACCCAAAGTAGTTGTCGGGATCGATGGTGTATTCTTTGCCACTGCCCGAAACGCTATAGCTATGGCTGCCGCTTACGCTACAAACGATGGTAACGAAGTCTGGCGCTACGGTCACATCTTCGCTAAAGGTGATCGTAATGTTCTTGGTTACCGCAAAATTATTGGCTCCGTTTGCGGGAACCGTTTTGCTTACGGTAGGAGGAACATCGGGCGTGGGGCCACAATTGTTCAGCGGGCTGGCGCTATTGCGCGGAGCAGCAGGGGCAACCGTAAAGTCTGCGCTGTTATCATCGCTATCGATACAGCCATCGCCAGCGCGGAAGGCCGCATTCGTATTGGAAGTAGACGGAGTTGGGCCGCTACCTTCATAACAGTTTGCCCCACCAAAACCAACAAAGTCGACCACATTAGCAGTAGGACACGCTCCACTTAAGCTAGAGGTCGAGCTGACAAGCGCAACCTTACCAGCCGCGCCAGCCATCGAGATCGTGCCTATAGCATCGGGCGTAGGCAGATTGACTGTACCACCGGAGCCAGTAGCTTGTTGCACCAGGTAATAGGCGCCCGGAGCGATGCTTCCCGAAAGGGGAGTTACCTGCCAAGAGGTGCCCGTAGCGGCAGCGTATTGAACGGACCAACCGTTCAAGGATACCGTCGTAGTGCCCCTATTGAAGAGCTCAATAAAGTCTTGCCTATAGGTTGCACCACTATTACCACCGCCACCATAAACCTGACTGATCACAACACTGTCAGAGCCGAGCTGTAAAGCGTTGATATTGGTGGCTTGGGCCGATTCATTGCTTGTAAAGTAGGCTAACGAGGTCGAGGGGGCGAGCAGCATGCTAACAAGGAGAATTCCTGCTAAGACTGCCGAACACGCGCGTAGAGACCACTTCGAAGCCGAGAAAGAAGAACAACTTCGCAAATTAATCCTCCAAACGAGAAAAATAGATTAGCTGGGATTTGCGAAAACGTACGATCGCTTAGTTAATTAGGCATTCTGGGGTGCCCAATTAGCTAGGCATCTGTTCCGAAAACAAACAGCCGTTATATGGACAAGTTTATTCTGTACAGTGCTATTGTACTCTAAATTTGGGGAAAGCTTTTATTGAGGAAAGAGGTTTTTTAGAATAAGTTTCTGTTAATAGAAATAAGTTTTTTCGCTTTAAAAAGCATAAAAAATGAGGATTTTAAGAAATTATTCCAAAATCCTCATTTTTATTATTTTTATTTAAAATCTATCAAACACCAATAACACTTTTAATCTGACTAGTCTGAATTCGATTCGGCAAGATTTGCAAGGTTTGATCGCGCAGGAAACAAGCCCATGAATAAGGTACGTGAGTGAGATTTTTCATTTGGCGAGAAGCGAGCAGGATCTGGTTGGCGCGCTTCACTCGCCGCCGCTCGTAGCTCTGCAAAGCCTCAGAAAGATCGGCGCTGCGTCGCAGCTCTTGGCCCAAGACCACTGCATCTTCGAGCGCCTGGCATGCGCCTTGGCCCAGATTGGGGCACATCGGGTGGGCCGCATCGCCCAGCAGAACCACCCGTCCACTGCTCCAAGCGTTGATCGGGTCGCGGTCGAAGATATCGTTGCGCAAGATCTTAGCTTCCGGTGTGGCCTCGATAAGGCGCTCGACCGGATCGAGCCAGCCAGCGAAGATGGAAAGCAGCTCGGCTTTGCGGCCTTCGGGCGGGTCTTGGCTGCCTAAAGGACGGTTCACAGCTGCAAACCAATAGATCTGTTCCTTGCTGAGCGGCACCATACCGAAGAGCTCGCCATGGCCCCAGGCTTCGAAGCCGACCGGCTCTCTGAGGTTGATCGCCGAGGCAGGTATAACCGCACGCCAAGCGGCTTGACCACTATAGACTGGCTCTTGAAAACCAAACAACTGCGATCGCACCTTGGAACGTAGGCCGTCGGCGCCGATCAACAGATCGCCCTGCTCGACATGGCCGTCGGCGAAAAAGGCCATAACGCCGTTCCGATCTTGAGTGAAACGATCGAACTGAGCTCCTGTTTGCAAAACACCGGGCGGCAAAGCCTCAGCCAGCATAGCGTGCAGGTCGGCGCGGTGAAGGCCGATCATAAGCGGACCATCGATGCCGAACTGTTGAGGATCTGCTATCTTTAGCAGCAGCTTACCTCGCCAATCCATGATTCCACCGTGCAAATCTTCGAGGCTATGTTTGAGCAGTACCTCACCCAAACCTAGGCTATCCATGGCCTTGATCGCATTGTGCCACAGGGTAAGACCCGCGCCCACTGCTTCGATCTTTGGGGCGCGCTCAAAAACTCGCACCTGCCAACCCGCTTGCAACAAAGCTATCGCCGTCGCCAAACCGCCGATTCCACCGCCGATAATTACAGCTCGCTTCTGTTCTACCACTGGTCTATCCGATCTATTTTGGTGCTCCTATCCCCATAAAGATCAGATCAGCTTGATGCCGCAACAAGCTTTTAAAATCGCTTTGTGGGTTACGGAGCCAGCGTAAAACCACACTAAAGTAGAGATCACGTAAAAGGGCCGCTATCAATTTCGGGTCTTTGTCGGGCACTAACTCGCCTCGCGTTTGAGCCGCTTGAACTAGGTCAAACAACAAGGCTTCCAACAGGTCGGCTTGGGCTTCGTGGTGCTCCAAACCGGAAGGATTGCGCAACATTTCGCTTAGCAGGGCTTGCAGCAGATCGGGCTGAGCCTCGACGCGCAACGCCAGATTATCGAACACGAAGAAAAGTTGATCGCGAAAGCTCTTGCTAGCGAAATGCTCTTGCGCGGCAATCGATTCGCGCAATCGCTCCATCTGCATCTGGCCGAACTGGCCTAACACCGCATCTTTGCTTGGAAAGTAGTTGAAAAAGGTTCCTTTGGCGACCTGAGCCGCCTCCGTGATCATCTCGACCGTCGTGGCGTGGTAGCCCCGCTCCATAAAGAGCCGGAGCGCCGTCTCAAACAGGCGCTGAGCCGTCTCGGCCTGTTTCTGCTGGCGTTTGCTAGCTGCCATCATTCTGTCGTTTCTAAATTATGACCACGGTCACTGACCACGGTCATAATTATAGAAGGACTAATTATATACTGCAATCAGTCCTTTGGCGGATTTCCTATATGCTCAAAAGAGTTCAGAATAGATCAGAACGGTTCAAACAAGCGTCCGATACGTGTTATACTACTCTCATAATGCTCAAGAGGTCTCACAGAACAGGTTGTTCAAGGGAACAACAGAGGACACAAATGCACATTACACTACCAGAGCTAGCGCTGGTATTGCTGATCGGACCTTCCGGCTCGGGAAAGTCAACCTTCGCCCGCGCTCACTTTCTGCCCAGCGAGATCGTTTCGTCCGATCAGTGTCGCGCTATGATCGCCGACGACGAAAACGACCAATCCGTCACCCGCGACGCCTTCGACCTGTTGCACTTCATCGTGCGCAAACGCCTCGCCGCTGGGCGCCTCACGGTTGTAGATGCCACAAACGTGCAGCAGGAAGCGCGCAAAAGCCTGATCGAGCTGGCGCGAGAATACCATGTCTTGGTGGTGGGCTTGGTTTTTAATCTGCCCGAACGGATCTGCCACGAACGCAACGCTCAGCGCCCCGACCGCAACTTCGGCCCGCATGTCATTCGCAACCAGATGAGCGCGCTACGCCGCTCGTTGCGCGGTCTGCAGCGTGAAGGCATTCGCCAAGTCGAGATCTTCGAGCGCCCCGAGCAAGTCGAAGCGGTTACGATCAGCCGCCAGCCGCTCTGGAACAACCGCCGCTTTGAACACGGTCCCTTCGATATTATCGGCGATATTCACGGCTGTTACGACGAGCTGGTCGAGTTGCTGAGCAAGCTAGGCTACCAACAATCCGGTTGGGACTGGCTGCCGCCCGAGGGGCGCAAAGCGATCTTTTTGGGCGATCTGGTCGACCGTGGTCCGAACTCGCCCGCCGTACTGCGCACCGTGATGGAAATGGTCGCCAAGCAACACGCCTTGGCCGTACCAGGCAACCACGATGTTAAGCTGCTGCGAAAACTGAACGGCAAGAATGTCCAGATTCAACATGGCTTGGCCGAAACGCTGCAACAGCTCGAGGGCGAGAGCCAAGAGTTTCTAGACGCGGTCAGAAGCTTTTTAGACAGCCTGATCAGCCACTACGTTCTTGATGATGGCAAGCTGGTGGTGGCCCATGCTGGCATGCGTGAAGATATGCAAGGGCGCTCATCGGGGCGAGTGCGCGAGTTTGCGCTCTATGGCCAGACAACCGGCGAGATCGACGAATACGGCTTGCCAGTGCGCTATCCTTGGGCCGAAGATTATCGTGGCAAAGCCATGGTGGTCTATGGCCACACGCCGATTCCCGAGGCCGAATGGCTCAACAATACTATCGATATTGACACGGGCTGTGTGTTCGGCGGCAAACTGACCGCCCTGCGCTACCCCGAGCGCGAGTTGGTCGCTGTGCCCGCTAAACAGGTCTATGCCGAAAGCAAGCGCCCGCTTCAACCCGTCGAGCAAGCGCTCAGCGCTCAGCAGCGCCAAGATGATCTGCTCGACATCGAGGATGTGATCGGCAAACGCCTGATCGAAACCAACTACTATCGCCGAATCACCATCAAAGAGGAGCAGGCCATCAGCGCGCTCGAAGTGATGAGCCGCTTCGCCGTCAACCCCAAGTGGCTGATCTATCTGCCACCCACTATGTCGCCTTGCGAGACCAGCAGCCTGCCGGGTTTGCTAGAACATCCTCGCGAAGTGTTTAGCTACTTCCAGAGCCGTGGCGTGCCGCAGGTGATCTGCGAAGAGAAGCATATGGGCAGCCGCGCTGTGGTTGTGCTCTGCCGCGATGAGGAAGTAGCCCGCCAACGCTTCGGCGTGCTCAACGAAGGGATCGGCACAATCTATACCCGCACTGGCCGCGCCTTCTTTGGCGAGAAAGCCCTAGAGCAAGCCGTCTTAGAGCAGTTGCGCGATGCAGCTAGCAATGCAGGTTTGTGGGAAGAACTCAAGAGCGACTGGATGCTGCTCGACTGCGAACTGATGCCATGGAGCGCCAAAGCTCAGGAGTTGCTGCGCAGCCAATACGCTCCGGTCGGAGCGGCAGCGCGGGCCGCCTTCCCGCCGACCTTGGCGGCTCTAGAGGCCACAGCCGCGCGCGGGATCGAGCTGGGAGACCTCCTACAGCGCTACACACATCGCGCAAGCCAGATCGAGGCTTATGGTCAAGCCTATCGGCGCTACTGCTGGCCGGTCGAAAAGCTCTCCGATCTGCGCTTGGCGCCCTTCCACCTTTTGGCGAGCGAAGGCGCGCTGCACAGCGATAAAAGCCATCTCTGGCATATGGAGATCTTAGGGCGCTTGGTGACAGCCGATCGTAACGACGCGCCTTTGCTCTTCGCGACTGCGACCAAAACGGTCGAGCTGAGCGATCTGCACAGCGTCGAAGCCGGTATCGCTTGGTGGAAAGAGCTTACGGAGCACGGCGGCGAAGGTATGGTGGTCAAGCCGCTGGATTTTGTTTTGCGCGGGCCACACGGCATCGACCAGCCAGCCATTAAGTGTCGCGGGCCGGAATACCTGCGGATCATTTACGGGCCGGAATACGATACGCCCGAGCATCTTGAACGGCTGCGCAAACGCGGCCTGCAGACCAAACGCAGCCTAGCCCTGCGCGAATTCGCCTTGGGTCTCGAAGGGCTTCAGCGTTTCATCGCGCGCGAGCCGCTGCGACGGGTCCACGAATGTGTCTTCGGTGTGTTGGCGCTCGAGAGCGAGCCAGTTGATCCGCGTTTATAAGGACTGGAAGGGAGTTTTTTGATGCTGTTGACCATTACAACCACCTACCAGCCTGCCACCGATCTCGGCTATCTGCTGGTCAAAAACCCGGCTCGCGCCCAAACCTTCGAGCTAAACTTTGGCAAAGCGCATGTCTTCTATCCCGAAGCGAGCGAAGAGCGCTGCACCGTCGCCCTGCTGCTCGATATCGACCCGATCGATCTGGTGCGCGGGCGGGGCAACGCCGATGGCTTGCTCAGCCACTACATTAACGATCGGCCCTATGTCGCTTCGTCGTTTATGAGCGTCGCGCTCGCCGAAGTCTTTGGCTCGGCACTGAACGGGCGTAGCCGCGATAAGCCCGAGCTGGTCGAAACGCCTCTGCCGCTCAAAGTGCAGATCGCGGCCCTGCCCGCGCGCGGCGGTCCGGCGATAGTGAAGCGACTGTTTGAGCCGCTCGGCTACGAAGTGGAGCTGCAGAGCTATCCCCTCGATCCGCACTTTGCCGAGTGGGGCCAAAGCAATATCGTCAGCCTCAAGCTGCGCGCCACCTGCAGGCTGCGCGAGCTACTAAACCATCTCTATGTGCTGATTCCGGTGCTCGACAGCCAGAAGCACTACTACATCAACAACGAAGAGATCGAGAAGCTGCTGCGCCGTGGCGAAGGTTGGCTGAGTCAGCACCCCGAGCGCGCCTTTATCACCAAGCGCTATCTGCAAAAATATCAGTTGGTGCGCCAAGCCTTGGCCCAATTGCTGGCCGAAGAGTCGCCCGATGAGCTGCTGATCAGCGAGGATGAAGAGGAGAACAGCGCTCAACAGCCCAGCCAGCAACATACATCGCTGCACCAGCAGCGCCTTCAAGCGGTGCACGCCGAGCTACGGGCCTGCAGCGCCGAGCGTGTGCTCGACCTTGGCTGTGGCGAAGGGCATCTACTCAAGCTCTTGCTGCCCGATCTGCAGTTCAGCAAAATCGTCGGTATGGATGTCTCGTATCGCGCTTTGGAGCTGGCTAAACGCCGTTTGCAGCTTGAGCGCCAGCCGCCCGCCATCGCCGCGCGCCTCACGCTCATTCAAGGCTCGTTGCTCTACCGCGACGCGCGACTAAACGGCTTCGATGCCGCTGCCGTTGTCGAGGTGATCGAGCATCTTGAGTCGGACCGCTTGGCCACTTTCGAACGGGTGCTATTCGAATTCGCGCGCCCCAAGCATGTAATCGTGACAACGCCAAACCGCGAGTACAACCAGCGCTACGAGACGCTCAGCGCAGATACGCTGCGCCATAGCGACCACCGTTTCGAGTGGACTCGGGCCGAGTTTCAGCAGTGGACGGCCCAGATCTGCCAGCGCTTCGGCTACAGCGTGCGCATCAGCGGCATCGGCGAAGCCGACCCCGAGCTTGGCTCTTCCAGCCAAATGGCGGTCTTCGCGCTGGCAACTGACGAAACCCCAAGGCAGTAGAACACCAAAATCTGCCCTTCAACAAGCTCTGGCCGCGCTTTAGCGCCTTATGCCTCAATCCTCTGGCGGCCAGGGCTTTCACCTCCCATTCGTGCTCTGGCGCGTCCGCCTCCGGCTATCAAGACCCCGCCCAGCCATGCGAAGCTTCAGCGCTTCGCTGCTCGCGTCGCGACCTGCCAGGTGCAAACGCTGTCTTTCGCTGTTGAATGCCGAGCGCGCTGCCTTGCTCCCTTCTCCCGCAATGCGGGAGCTATGCATTAGCCAAAAGTCGTGTC
>CALGUG010000060.1 GCA_937902315.1 uncultured Chloroflexales bacterium | reverse complement strand
ATGCGAACGATCGCCTGTTGCTGCCGACACGACTTTTGGCTAATGCATAGCTCCCACACAGCGGGAGAAGGGAGTATGCTTTGCCGCTCATTCGCGATCTTGCAAACTGGCATCCCGAACCACGAACCTTCCAGCAGCTTCGCAGCTGAAAGGCTTTTAGAAGGCTTTGGGCAGCGAAACGCAGTGAAGACAACGAAGGCTGCGAAGCGCTCGATGGCCTGAATGGAGGGTTGGCGACTTGGTAGCCGTAGGCGGACGCGGGCGGAACCGAATGAGAGCTAGAGACTTGTCCGCCAAGGTTATGGCTCTCGCAACAGAAAAGCTTCACCCTGTCGCACATGTACAGCACTTCGTTCGTCTGGAAGCGTTGGGCGAATAGCTATGAGTTATAAAGGTGCGAAGGCTGAAAGAGTGCGCGGGGTGCTCCAAAAGACCGCCTCGATCTGGGATCGTTCGGCGGCGGGTGGATGGCGGCTCGAGCGCTTCTTCAAGAAGGTCAACTGAATTGCTTGGGTATGTCTGAATTGCCCGATTATAGCACATGGCGCTGGCAGGTTAAGCGCCGGAATGCATGATCGGTTCGAGGTGGCGTTTGTAGGCCCACTGCAGCTCTTGGAGCGCGGCGCGCCCGATGGCGTGGCCGATAAATCGGATGGGCGAGCAGCCGCCGAAAGCCCAGGCGATCGCGTAGAGCGTGCTGAAGGAGGTGGCGCGCTCGTTGCTGATGGCATAGATCGGCTCCCAAGCGTGGGGCTGAAACTTGGCCTTGAAGCTGTCGAGGCCGGCGAAGTTGTAGAAGCGGTTGGCGTGCAGGCGCACCAGCGTGAAGACCGCTTTGAGCCAGAGCGCTTGCTGGGGTTGACGCGTGGGGGCATGTTGCGAGAGCGGCGAGAGGCCAAGAGTCAGATAGTCGCTGCCATGCTGGCTGGCGGCCTGCATCACGGCGTCGAGCAACATTTCGCTGCTGCCGTTGGGCGCTCTGTCGCCGCGAATGATCTGTTCGACCAGCCAGCCGTTGCGCATGGGAATTGGGCTTGCGATTAAGTAGGCCACCACACGTTCATGCTGGCGAGCGACGAAAACCCAGCGATCTTCGAGCTGTTCGAGCGTGTGCGGCTCGACCAGAAAGCGCATGGGCGGCAGGCCGCGCGTGGCCAGCCAGGCTTTTAGGCAGGCGTAGAGCTCGGAGTGGCCTTGGGCTTGCTGGGCGCTCCAGCGCTCGACCGTGAGGCCCTTGTTGCGGGCGCGGGCGATCTGAGCGCGCAAAGAGGACTTTTTGGTGAGAATGCTGGGCCACTCTTGGGGCTTCCAGACCGGCTGAGCGCCCAAGAGCAGGCGCGCGCTGGTGTGGTGGCGCTGCAGCACCTTAAAGAGCCGATCTTGAGCGCCGAAGTAGCAGACCTGCTGCTGGTTTTGGGCGGCTTCGGCCTCGAATGCGCCGATGATCGCAGCTAGACGACTATTGGGGCAGATTGGCCCGCCCGCCACGACCCGATATTTGCCCGCATCGACGTAGCCGATCACGCCGTCGCCTTCGGGCGCGAACCACAGCTGCATACCAGGGTTGAGGATCTGGTAGGCCATGCTGTTCCAGCCGTATTGCATCACAAGTTGGCGCGCTCGGGTGGTGCTCGAAGTGGTCATGCTGTTAGCCTAACATTTGTTGAAGCGGAACTTTGCCTGTCGATTGACCTGTAGCTAGCGTTTATGGTAGCATACCTGCTTGAAGAACCATAGAGATAGGTCTACGTGGATTTCGATGAACTACCTTCGCCTGGTCGCCACCTTCTATTGTATCGCTGCTTTTGTGCTAGCATTTGCCGCGCCAGTAGCTGCTCATCCGCACAGCCAGTTTGCGGAGGTTCAGGCATTCCTCGATTCTCAGCCCGGCGTTTTAAAGACCTATCTCGACGATGATCGCCCTGCAGCATACCATATCGAGAGCGCCAGCGCCTATTATGGCATCAGCCCGCGCCTGCATTTGGTCTTGCTGGAGGCGGTCAATCAGCTGATCTCCGATCCTCAGCCGCCCCAAAGCGCCCTGCGCCTGCCCTACGGATCTTCCGGCCCCGATGGCTTTGCCTTGCAGATCGAGTGGGCCAGCTCAGAGCTGCGCGCTGGTCTAGGCCCCTACACGCGCGAGCCGGTTCTGCGTTTTACTGACCAAACAACTATCACCTTATCGCTTCAGCAGCAGCCCGAGATTATCGCGGTGCAGCGCTTTTTGGCGATAGGTCGCACCCAGAGCGAGTGGCGCAGCTTGCTCGAGCGCTTTAACCAAGCATTCGCCCTCTATTTCAATAACGAGCTTCCCGAGAGTGTTCGCGCAGAACCAGTCGCCAATCAAGGTTTTCTGCGCCTGCCCTGGCCCGCGGGAGTCTCTGTGGTGCATCTGGCCTATTTCGACCACGTCTATCCGACCGTCGATAGCGGCGACGATGGCAACAACTATGTTGTGAACTACCTTGGGCGGGGCGGTGTGCAGTACGACGGTCACGACGGCCACGACTACTACTTCCCCGATCAGCCGATCGGCACGCCGATCTTGGCGGCCGCGCCCGGTATGGCCTACGCCCGCACCGCCCGCGGTAACGGCGTGGTGATTCGCCACACCGGCGGCTACGAGACGGTCTATTGGCATCTCGATCGCTTCGCACCGATCTTTAATGGCTTGATCGATTCTTCGAGTGGAATCTATGTCGAGGCTGGCACTTACCTCGGCACCAGCGGGCGCACCGGATTCGTGCAAGGTACGCCCCACCTGCACTTCGAGGTGCGTCATAACGGGCGTCAAGTCGATCCTTACGGCTGGTACGGCGGCGGAGAGGACCCTTGTGCGGCCTATATCGCCTGTGAAGCGAGCGTTTGGCTCTGGCATAACGATCTGATCGGCAGTTACGACTTTACGCCGCCCGATCTGAGCGCCCTTGTCGACAACAACCCGCCTTTGGCGCGTATGACGGTCGCGCCGCGCGAGGATGTGCGCCTGTTGGCCCGTTTCGACGAGACGACCCTGCCCGATCTGGGCCAATCGCTGCCTTTCGCCAGCGATAATCTGAACTATGTTGACGGGCGTTGGGGCAAAGCGCTGCGCATCAACGGCCCGCAAGAGGTGAGCTTCTTGACCGAGGAGCAGCTTCCCTTGCAGGCTGGCACGCTTAATCTTTGGCTTAAATTGCCCGAGCAAGACCCACCCTCTTCGATCGGGCGTTATTACAGCTTGGCCGCCAGCGCTTCGCCCGACGATGCCAGCAAGGTCTACACTGGCACCTTGGCTCTGCGCCGCGAGCAGAGCGACCGTGGCATGTTCTGGAACTTCTGGACGGTCGATAACCAAGGTCAAAGCCATAGCTTGGTTGCGCCCGAACTGGCGAAGCGCGATTGGCAGATGCTCAGCCTTGTTTGGGATGCCTCCAGCAATCTCAAGAAGCTCTATCTGGACGGCCAGCTTGTGGCTCAAGGCCAAGCGCCCGGCCTGCCCGACGATGTTGGCCCGCTGCTGCATCTGGGTCGCTTCACGACCGGCAGCACGGCCAGTGGCGTTAGCATCGACGAGCTGACGATCTTTGAGCGTGTGCTCTCCGACGACGAGATCGCCGAGCTGGCTCGCAGCGAGGAACCTTTCCAAGCAGGCACGCTGCAGATCGCCAGCGCCGACCCCGAACCAAAGCTAAGCATCGATCTGAACGCCTATGACCGCGAAAGCAGCGTCAATACGATCGAGATCGCCATCAACGGCGAGTGGAGCGATCCGCTGCCCTATCAAGGTCGCATTGTCTGGCCTTTGCCCGCCGTCGAGGGCGCCCACGAGGTGGCGGTGCGCTTCTGGGATCGCGCCGAGCACAGCACGACCTTGACCCAAACCGTACTGCTTAACCTTGCGCCGCGCGCCACAATCTCGCTGCGCGACAACGATCAGATCAACGCCACGCTCGAGATCAAGGTCGAGGATGCCAGCGAGCAGATCGAGATGCAGCTCAGCGCTGACCCCCACTTCAGCGCGGCCCAGTGGCAGCCGTTCCGCTCCGAGCTGCAGTGGGCTTGGGGCCCGGTGCGCGAGCATGTGCTCTACGCCCGCTTCCGCGACGCCGAAGGTTTGGTCTCGCCCACCCTGCGTCTGAGCGATCAGCTCTGGACGCTTTACCTGCCCCAGGTTGTGCGCTAGCCGCTGGCCTCGTGCGTTTTGGCGATCGCCTCGTGTGCCCCCAACACCCTGCGATAGCTGAGAGCTGTGATCAGCGCGGGCAGCCAGAAGGTCAGCACGCGATAGATCACTGTTGCGCCCAGCGCAGTGCTGGCGCTTACCCCAAGCTGCGAGCTGGTGAGCACCATGGTCGCCTCGAACGAGCCGCCCCCGCCCGGCAAAAGCGCCATCATCGAAAGGAAGTTAGAGAGCGCGTAGCTGAGCATTACCACCGAGAGATGAGGCGCATCACCCAAGGCCAAAAAGCAGCAGTAGATCGTCATCACATCGAACAAAAAGACCGAGCACTGGAAGCCGATCAGGCGCAGGAATGCGAGCGGGCGTTGGGCTAAGACCGCTTTGCCGCGATAGATCTCATCGAGAAAGTTTTCGATCTGGCTGGGCTGCCAGGTGCGCCGCAGCAGCTTGGCCACCCACTGCTGGAGCGAAACCAATCTGCGGCTCAGCTTGGCGCGGTCGCGCTGCAAACTCCAGAGATAGATGCCCCCGAACACGATCAGCAGCACGAAGATGCTGACCTCGCCGACCTGCCACAGGCTCAGTTCGCCGCTGTCTATAAGGTAGATCAAGCTGAAAGCGACCAGCCCTACGAAGGCCGTTTGATAGCTGAGCATATCGAGCGTGACCGCCAAGGTGGTCACGCCTTCGGGCACCTTGCGCCGTCGAAAGACGTGCAGCAAAACCGCGCTCATGGCGACAGGCCCCGCTGGAAAGGCCATATTGGCGAAGATCGCGACCTGAGCCGTTAGCCAGAGCCGCCAGGCCCGAATGCGATAGCCCAAGATCGAGAGGATGTGGGCGTAGAGCATGGCGGTGCCCAAAGGGGTAGCGAGTTTGAAGGCGAGCGCGGCCAGCAGCCAGCCGGGCTGAGCGTTGCGCAGCAGATCCCAGAGCTGCTTTAGATCGATGTTGTAGGCTGCGATCGCCAGCACGAGGATCAAGCCGATCAGCGCTAACAGATAACGCAGCCAGATCCGCGCGGGGCGGGTGATTTGGCTTGTTTCCAAAAAGTTCTCTTTCTAGCTATGCGATGCGCTCCTCGTAGCGCTTCATCTCAAGCGATGCTTGGGCGCTATGGGATCTTGAACGGTGCAAGGCCGGATTGCTGAGATTTCTATGATAGTCGATCTTGGCAATAGGCCCGCCTGAAGGCTAGAAATCGCCCACCGTGGTATACTGCCCAACAATCGAGCATGGAAGATTAAGGAGTAGACTGCTATGCTTCGCTATCGATTGCGCCTACACCGGATTCTTTTGTGGATGATAGCTCTGCTTGGCAGCGCTCAATTTCTAGTCATCACTGTTTTGAGCGTGATGAGCGAGCTGCGTAAACGCCGTGCTTCCCCGGTACAGTTTCCCCGCTTGCCCACCATCAAGGGCGAGATCGGTGATGATAGTTTGAAGCTCTACACCTATGGCGAAGATCTCTATAACGATATGTTGCGTGCGATCGAATCGGCCAAGCAGCATATCTATCTAGAAAGTTTCATCTGGAAGGGCGATGAGCTAGGCCAACGTTTTAAAGATGCCTTGACCCGTAAAGCGCAACAGGGCGTAGAGGTTTATGTTATCTTCGATAGCTTCGCTAATTTGGTTGTGCCGCGCTCGTTCAAGCGCTTTCCGCCCGAGATACACACCTTTGAATATAAAACCATAAATTCGGTCTGGCATGTTTTTGATCCGCGCTGTTACGCCCGAGATCATCGCAAACTGCTGATCGTCGATAACGATGTGGCCTTTATCGGCGGCTTCAACATCGGGCAGCTCTACGCCACCACTTGGCGCGATACCCACTTGCGCATCGTCGGCCCGGCCGTGGTCGATCTGGCCTATGCCTTTGTCGATTTCTGGAATACTCACGCTGGCAAAAAGACCTTTATCTCGTATACTGCGCCGCGCCAATGGCCCGATCACATTATGGTGCACCGCAACGACCCGATTCGCCTGACCTTCCCGATCCGAGGCATGTATCTCGACGCCATCAACCGCGCCCAAAGACATATCTGGATCACCAACGCCTACTTCATCCCCGATCGAGTGATCTTACAAGCCTTGATCGATGCAGCCAAGCGCGGGGTCGATGTGCGTATTCTGCTGCCTTGGCAGTCGAACCATGTCACGGCCGACTGGCTGGCGCGCGGCTATTTCGAACGCTGTTTAGAGGCAGGCATTCGTATTTTTGGCTATCAGAACGCGATGATTCACGCCAAGACCGCCACCATTGACGACTACTGGTCGACGATCGGAACCGCCAATCTCGACCGCCTGAGTCTGACCGGCAACTACGAGATCAATGTCGAGATTCGCGATGTGAACTTCGCCGACGATATGGAGATCATCTTTTTGAACGATCTGACCAATACGATCGAAATCACCTTGGAAGATTGGCGGAGGCGCGCTTGGTATCAGCGCGTAGGAGAGTGGATATTGAGTCCCTTGCGGCCATTTTTGTAAGAAACTATGAGCTGATGGTGCAAAAAATGCTGGATCATCTACCGGAAACGTGTAAACACACGCGCTTTGATCTGGCTGGAGGGTGGCATGCATCGGCTCGGTTTCGCTGTACGTGTCTTGGGGCGGCCCCGTTTGCGCGCCTACGATGCCCGCCGCCCAAGCTCGCACCCTCACCTTAGCCTTAGCTTGGTCTATCTGCGCGATATCGTTGCCTATCTCGTCGAGCGCCGCATCGGTTTTTATCGCTTGCCTGCCGCCTTCGCACCCATGCTGAGCGCCCACGATGCACCTGAATACCAGCGTCAGCTCGTTGAGTGCGAGGCTCAGTTGGTTCAGCTTGGCGAGCTGATTCGCCAACACGCCCTGCGCCTCTCCATGCATCTCGACCTGCACGTGGCGTTGGCCAGCTCCGATCGTACAGCCAGAGCGCGCGCCATCGCCGAGATAACAGCCCAAGCCGCCCTGCTCGATGGGCTTGGACTCGGCCCCGAAGCGGTCTTGGTGCTGCATCTGGTGGCCCCGCGCGACGAACCGGGCGCGCTCGACAACTTCGCCCAGAGCTATCTGCAGCTGCCGCCCGAAGTACGCCGCCGCGTTGTGCTTGAACACGACGAGCGCGCTTGGAGCTTGGCCTCGCTGTTGCCGCTGCACCAAGTCTGCGGGGTGCCGCTGGTTTTCGACTATCTGCACCATATGCTAAACAACCCCGAAGGTCTCGCGCCCATCACGGCCCTCGGGCTGGCGCTGGCCACTTGGCCCGCCGACGTTCGCCCCAAGATCCACTTCAGTTCGCCCCGCACCGAAGGCCATCTCGGCCCGCAAGGCAGCTTCAGTGTGCTGCCGCCCCGCCCGGGCCAGCACGCCGACTTCATCAATCCCTTCGAATTTGCCGCCCTGATCGGGCAGACCCGCGCCTTGCCCGATTTCGACATTATGCTGGAGGCCAAGGCGGGCGATTTGGCCCTGCTGCGTCTGCGCGAAGATCTCGCTCACTACGCCCCCGAACTGGGCCAGCAGCTAAGTTGATGGTCACAGTGCTTCGAGCTTGTTAATCTAGTGGCGGCGAGCTCCTTAGCTCCCATTCGGCTTCTAGCGCGTCCGCCTACGGCTATCAAATCGCCGCTCCTCCCATTCAGTCCCTCAAGCAAGTCGCTGCCTGCGTTGAGTTCATTGCGACCTTCCTGGTGCAAGCACCAAGAAGGTCCAAACCTTGTCATTCGCTGCTGAAGGCCCAAACGAAACAAGCTAATCGGATGTAGGCTGAGCTGAGAGCCAGATGCTGGCCTAAGTCGCTTGTAGGCGGTTGGCCTGATCAAAGCAGCCCTGCTTTGCAGTACAATGCCTGCGATGTTTTTATCTCACCAAGATTGCTAAGGGAGCACACATAGGTTATGAGCTATCTTCAGCATAGATTCGAGCACGATAAGCTGTCGCTCTGTTATTGGGAGCGCCCCGGCCAAGGTTTGCCCTTGCTCTTTTCGCACGCTACCAGCTTCCACGGGCGAATTTGGAGCGCAGTAATCGACAATCTGCCCGACCGCCACTGCTATGCTATCGACCATCGCGGGCACGGCCAGAGTGATAAGCCCGAGCCGCCCAAAGATTGGATGGGCTTTGGCATGGATTTGGCCGCTTTGGCGCGCCACCTCGGTTTGCGGGGCGCGGTTGGTATCGGCCACTCCATGGGCGGTCATTCGCTGGCTTTGGCAGCCTCACTCGCGCCCGAATGCTTCTCGCTGCTGCTGCTGATCGACCCGACCATTCAGCCGCGCGAGTGGTACACCGGCCCGATCGAGCGCGAGCACGGCGTCGAGAAGCGCCGCAACCAGTGGGCCTCGGCCGATGAGATGTACCAGCGCTTTGAGAATCGCCTGCCCTTCAGCCGTTGGCAGCCGCGTGTGTTGCGCGACTACTGCGACTATGGCTTGGTGCCCGCAGCTAATGGCGAGGGTTTTCAGCTTGGCTGCCCGCCGCTGTTTGAGGCTGGTATCTATAAAACCTTCCGCACGACCAATATCTATCCGCGTTTGGCCGAGATCCAAGTTCCGGTTCATATCGTGCGGGTCGGCGCTCCGGTAACGCCCGAACGCAACGATATGTCGGCTTCGCCCACTGCGACCGATCTCTACAAAGCCTTCCCGCGCGCTTTCGATATCCATCTGCCCAACTATTCGCACTTTTTGCCGATGGAAGCGCCCGAATGGGTGGCGGCTTATATTCGCGGTTTGCTTTCGACACTGTAGTAAGCAGGGCGCGCAGCGCACTGCTGATAGCCGCCTCGTTGGGGGAGGGCGCTCTGGTAGCCGTAGGCGGACGCGCTAGCAGCCTTCTTGGGGAAGAGACCTTACCGCCAAAGAGCTTATCAAAAGCTCAGGTTGTTTAAATTGACATAATTGTTCAAGCAATACCTGCGCTAAAATAACAAAAGCGAGTTTCAGAGCTTTTATCTGAAGCTCGCTTTTGTTGAGTGGGGAAGTGTTACAGCTCTTTAAGCAGCGCTAGACTGAGGGCCAGTGCGCAAGCTATCATCGCGCAAGATAAAGTCGTTGCGCAGCGAGCGTTTGGCGCCTTCGATACTCTCTTTGATCGTGTTGAGCATATAGTTGAGGGCGCGTTGGGTGGGCGGAACGCGTTTTGGAGCGGTAGGATCGGCGACTACAATGGTTTCGGTTGTGTGGGTGATGCGGGTGCCGCCCATAGACGGTTCGAGTTCGAGCCGTTCGTAGGTGACGCTGCGCATACCAGTGATCTCTAGCTCTAGCAGGCGGTTTTCGATCACGCGGCTGATGCGCATCACAAACTCGCGGCGGCCTGCTCGCAAGATCGCCGTGCCTCCGACCAGCAGCGGTTTAGCTTTATCGTGCAACGACCAATCGACCACATTGATGTGGGGCGCAGCTTGCAGATGCTCGCGAAGATCGTGCATATATTTGAAAACAGCATCTACTGGACTATCGATCCAGCGTACCATTGTGCAGTGTGGCATAACTCCTCCTTCGAAATTAGGATGTCGTTCCGTTGGCAAGCGCAGCCTCTAACGATGTGGTTTTGATACCTGCGGATGAGCCCTTGAGTCCGTAAGGGATACAGAGCGGTACACCGGTGCGAGGATCGGGAACAATATCGGCGTCGATGCCGAAGACCTCTTGCAGCAACTCTGATGTGACAACCTCGTTTGGTACACCAGCAGCAACGATTTTACCCGCCTTCATAGCGATAACATGCTGGGCGTGACGGGTGGCGTGGTTTAGATCGTGAACCACCATAACGACTGTGCGCCCCTGTTCTTTGTTGAGATGTTCGAGCAGTTGCAGCACTTCGACTTGATGGGCTAGGTCAAGGTAAGTCGTCGGTTCGTCGAGCAGAATCACAGGTGTCTCTTGGGCCAGCGTCATGGCGATCCAAGCGCGCTGGCGTTGACCGCCCGAGAGCGCGTCGACCGGACGAGTGCGGAACTCGGTCATACCCGTGATCGCGAGCGCTTTTTCAACCGCCTGTTCATCTTCTATCGACCATTGCTGAAACCAGCTCTGGTGCGGATAACGTCCTTGAGCTACCAGCTCCATCACAGTTAAGCCCTCGGGCGCGATCGGGCTTTGGGGCAGAATACCCAACTGTTTGGCTAGCTCGCGGGTCGGCATCTGGTGGATCGCTTTGCCATCGATGTAGGCAGCGCCCTTGCGGGGCTGGAGCAGACGAGCCAGACCGCGCAAGAGCGTGCTTTTGCCGCAGCCGTTCGGCCCGATCAAGGCGGTTATTTTGCCCGATGGGATGCTTACATTCATATGCTGAATGATCACATTCGAGTCGTAGGCTAGTTCGAGCGCTTCGGTATGCAGAGTTCCCATAATATCTCCAAGTTTGAGCCATGCGACGAGAGCTTGCTAAAGCCCTTAGCTCTTGCGCTGCCTCCACAATAGATAGACGAAGAACGGTGCGCCAATGGCTGCAGTGATCAAACCGCAGGGCAATTCGATCGGCGCGAAAAGCGTGCGGCCCACCAAGTCGGCGCAGACCACAACCAACGCGCCGACCATAGCTGCAACGGGCAGCATGCCGCTGTGATCGGGGCCGACCAAGCGCCGCGCGATATGGGGAGCCATCAGGCCCACAAAGCCGATCGTACCAGCGGCGGCCACAGTTGCGGCAGCCAGCGCTACAGCGACGATCAGCAGCAAGCCGCGTTTGTAGGTCACATTGCTGCCCAGGCCGCGCGCGACATCTTCGCCCAAGTTGAGGGCGTTTAGGTCGCGGGCCAAAAAGCAGGCCAGTGGTGCAAAGACTAGCACCCACATGAAGAGCGGCCAGAACTCGCCCCACGAGCGGGCGTAGACGCTACCCGTCAGCCAGATCAAGGCGCGCTGCACATCGTTGATATTGCCGAAGGTGATCATCATACTGGTGGCGGCCGAGGTGATCGCGCCCAAGCCGACGCCGACCAAGATCAGGCGAATGGGCGAGTCGCCGCCGCGCCAAGCCAGCATATAGATCGCAAAGGCTACCAGCAGCGCGCCTCCAAAGGCCGCGAAGGGCAGGTAGTTGCTCGAGATGCCTTTGAAGAGCACTAGTATGCTTACAGCGACCAAGCTCGCGCCCGAGCTGATGCCAATAATGCTTGGGTCGGCCAGCGGGTTGCGCGTCAGGCCCTGCATAATCGCGCCCGAGATGCCGAGCGCCAAGCCGACCAAGGCCGCCACCAACATACGCGGCAGGCGCAAGGTGTTGACGATGAAGTTATAGTCCTCTTCGCCTGTCGGAATGTGCAAGACGGTTTTGACCACATCGATGGCTGGGATGGGGTATTCGCCCACGCCGATATTGATCACCATTGCGCTCAAGGTCGCAAGGATACAAACCACAAAAATGAAGGGGACGCGCCGATCGATGCGGATCGACGTTTGGCCCAAACGTAGCGTAATCCAAGGCTGTTGCATACTACCTCTTCACCCGCCAACGCACGAGATAGATGAAGAACGGCCCTCCGATCAGGGCGGTCATAATGCCAACCGGCACCTCGGAAGGGCGGATCACCAAGCGTGCTACGACATCAGACATAATCAGGAAACAGGCGCCGACGAGCGCGCAGTAGGGCAAAACCCAGCGATAGTCTACGCCAACAAAGAAGCGCACCATATGCGGAATCACCAAGCCTACAAAGCCGATCGGGCCAGCCACGGCGACCGCACAGCCCGCTAGCAGCACCGTAGCGATCGCGGCCAAGATCTTGACCCAGCCGGTGCGTTGGCCCAGCCCTTTGGCGACATCATCGCCGAGCGAGAGGGTGGTGATTTGGCGGCCCAGCGCCAAGGCCAGCACAAAACCGACGATCAAGTAGGGCGAAGCTTGAACTAAGAGCTTGAGATCGCGTCCGGCCACCGAACCCGCCATCCAGAAGCGCACCTCTTCTAAAGTGCGTTGGTTAAAAATCAGCAGGCCCGTGGTGATCGACGAAAGAAAGGCGGTGATCGCAGCTCCAGCGACCGTCACCTTGAGCGGGGTCGGTCCACCGCGCCCCAGCGAGCCGAGGCCATAGACTGCGGCGGCGGTTAAAGCTGCACCGATGAAGGCAAAAATGGCATAGAGGCTGATTGAGGAGATACCCAAAAACTGCACGGCACATACAACGCTCAGTGCAGCTCCAGTTTCGATCCCTAAAATGCCCGTGTCAGCTAGGGGGTTGCGGGTCAAACCCTGCATCATCGCCCCGGCCACGCCCAGCGCTGCCCCAACAATGGCGGCGACAACTGCGCGCGGGATACGCAGAGTGCGAATGATCAGGTGGCTTGTAGAGCTTTGATCAAAAGCGAAGATCGCTTGCCAGACGGTTGCTGCACTGATATCTGCGGCTCCGAATGCGATGCTGGCTAACATTGCTAGCAACAGTGCGCCTACGCAGAGCAGCAAACCGAGCAGAAGCGCAGCACGCGAGCGCACAAACCTCATTTCTCCACGAGGTCGCGCTACAGTCGCACTCGCCATAAAATATCCCCTTTCAATCCCAGATCGTGAACCTGCTTCAAAATAATACCAGTTTTATCAGTTTTATATTTTTTTATTCTCTGACACTATAGCATAATTTTTGTTATAGTTGTGCGACTTTGTGTCGCAAAGCTATATTCAAACTGGCGAGCCTGAACGCTGTAACGCCACAAATCTGACGTTTCCAGGAACAAATAACACCTGTTAGTAGACCCTAAACGCACTACCTAATTTACGCTTATAAAAACAGTTTGTCAAGAAGAAAGTTTTAAAACTACTCTAGAGCTTAGAGATCGTGATGATACCTAAATCCGTTTGATCTCAACACTCTGGCGGCTTGGTCTCTGGCCCAAAAAGGGCGAATAGCGCGTCCGCCTACGGCTATCAACAGCGCGCCCGTAAGCAGGCTGTTGTAGCTGTGTGCCGAGGTGCGCCCCAACATACAACGATTCAAGCGGATTTCGTATGATACTAAATCCGTTTAAAGACGTGCATGCTCGCACCAAAAGCGAGGGAAAGAGTTGTGTGAGCCTTCGCGCTGCCGCGCGAAATCTCACACAACAAAAGCTAGTCAAGTTCCCCTCTGCCGAAGGCCAAAAAGCAACAACATTATCGGATTTGGCATGAATAGTACAAAGAAGGCTGATAGAGCGGTTAGAGCAGATGGAGCATCAGTTGTTAGCAGCCAGAAGGGTGCAGCTATGAGCTACACCCTTCTGTAATGAGGAAGCTTAGTCGTCGCCCGGCTCGCCCGCCATAATTACGGCGATCGGGCGCAGCGTGCCGATCGGTTCGATTAGCTCAGCCGCCACTTGGAGCTGAATCACCCGCGAGATATCCTTATAAGCTTGAGGCGACTCTTCGACGCTCAGCCCTTCCACCAAGATATCTTGTTGCTTGAGCAGCTTGCGCACATCGCGCAAACTGATCGAATTGCGGATCTGGTTGCGGCTGCCTTTGCGCCCCGCCCCATGCGACGCGCTCCAAAGCGCCGACTGACTGCCCAACCCGCGCACCAGATACGAAGCGCTGGCCATACTGCCGGGGATGATGCCCAGCCGCCCCGCCTCGGCGGGAGTCGCACCTTTGCGGTGGATCACAACATCGTCGTGTTTCCAGGCGAAATTGTGGCGGTTGTGAATCACCATTTGGGCTTTCAGTCCAGCGCGGCGCGCGAACAAGCTATGGATCACTTCGTGATTGGCGATCGCATAGTCGCCAGCCAGCTCCATAGCCTGCCAATACTCTTGGCCCGCCTCGCTCTCAAGGTCGAGCCATTCGTACATCTTGGGCACATCGGCAATTTTGGCCGTTTCAGCGGTCGCAAGTTGCATATAATGGCGTGCGATCGCATAGCCTACGCCCCGCGAGCCGCTGTGGGTCAGCAAAGCGCAGAAGCGCTCTGGTAGCGGATTATCAGCATCGCTGCCTTTGCGCTCGCCTACAACCAGTTCGGCGAAGTGGTTGCCCGAGCCGCTGCTGCCTAATTGGGCGGCGGCCCGCCCGCGCAGACTGCGGGTCTGGTTGGTCAACTCCCAGCGTTCGTCTTCCAAGATCGCGTGATCGGCCTGACGCACGCGCTGCTCGCCGAGACCAAAGACCGTGCTGGCTTGCAGATCCGCGAAGAGCGGCGTGCGATGGCGCAGAAAGCTCTCGGGATCTTCGTCGAAGATGGTGAGGTACATCGAACAGCCGATGTCGACGCCGATCATAGCCGGCGCGACCGCGCGGTGGGCCGCAAAGACACCGCCGATCGGCAGGGCGTAGCCCGGGTGGCCGTCGGGCATCAGCGCGCCCGAGACTGCGATCGGCAGACGCAGCGCGAGTTCGAGCTGGGCCAGTGCGCTCTGCTCGATATCGTCACCGATCGTTCCGATTACCGTATAGTTTTGAGGCTCTTCGCGCAAGCTGGCGCGCTTCGAGCTGCCGAATTCCGCCTCGATCTGGGCGGCGATCTCTTCCGGGCTTTTGCCCGCTCGTTTCAGTTGAGCGGCTCGTTTGGCCGCTTGTTGTTCAGGCGTTCGTTTTCGTTTGCCCAATGTGCTCTCTTTGTGCTTAGTCGCTGACCACGACTCCTAGCGCAAAGCCGTCATAGCCCTTGCTGCCAACGGTCTGAATGGCGGTTGTGCGTAGGCGCGGCTCGGCCGCCAAGGCATCGTAGAGTTCGCGTACACCGCGCAGATTGTCGTCGGTTTGCGTCTCATCGAGGATGGCGCCGCTGCGAACAACGTTATCCATAACGATCAGAGAGCCGCGTTGCGTCAACTTCATCGCCCAGTTCAAATACTTGACGAAATTGCGTCGATCCGCATCGATAAAGACCATATCGAAGGGTTCCTGCCCCTCTTCTGCGATCTGGGCCAAGCTGTCGAGAGCGGCACCGACGCGCAGTTCGATGATCTGTTCGAGACCGGCCCGGGCGATATTGGCTTGGGCAACAGCGGCGGTCTTTGGATCCTTTTCAAGCGTGATCAGTTTGCCGTCGCTAGGCAGCGCACGAGCGAGCCAAATCGTGCTATAGGCTCCTAAAGTGCCGATCTCGAGAATGCGTCGGGCCTGGCGTGTTAGCGCCAACAGATGTAGCAATTTGCCTTGGGCAGGCGGAACATGAACCGCACTCAGGCCAGCATTCTGGGAAGCCTCTAGGACATCCTCAAGCACTTGGTCATGAGGAAGAAGATGCTCGCTAATGTAGTTTTCGACGGCTGTCCATACTTCGGGTTGCATTGCTGGCCTCCTTGTTTATCGCAAGCGTATCCTCAAGATACGCTGTTATAGTCTTAGCACACAACAAGTATGCCAAAAGCGCTCGGCTAAGACGTGCGTCTTTTGGCGGAGAAATGGCTTGTACTTATGAACATCACTGTAAAGGGCGGCGTGAGGGCACACCGTTGGCGCGTGGATAGTTAGCTGGGGTAGGGGAGGTCTTCTCAACCACCACGATCACTCGTTCCAAGGTCGAAGCTTGGCCATCTGGCGCACTTTGAGGCAGCACAACCTTCTCGACGCCTGCGATCTGTCCGCCCAAGCGCTCGATTGCGAAGCGCGCGCCCTCAAGCTCCTCTTGGATGCTCTGGCTCTTGGGGGCCAAGAAGCGCCCGCCTACTTTGCAGAGCGGCAGACAATATTCTGCCAAAACGCGCATATCGGCCACCGCTCGTCCCAAAGCCACATCGTACTGTTCGCGATGGTGAGGCTTGCGCCCGATCTCTTCGGCGCGGCTATCCAGCACTTCGACTTTATCGAGGCCCAACAGCGCGACCATATGGCGCAGAAAAGCGGTTTTTTTGCCGATCGATTCCACCAAAGTAAGCTTCAGCTCGGGGCGCAGAATCTTAAGCGGCAAGCCCGGAAAGCCCGCGCCTGTACCTATATCGATCAGCGAACTAGGATTATCACCCCAGACTGTGGCGCAGCTCAAGGAATCGATGAAGTGGCGGATGGTGATCCCTTCTGGATCGGTGATCGCCGTCAGATTAACCCGTTCATTCCAGCTCTGCAGCTCTTTGGCATAGGTCGCGAACTGGTCGAGTTGGGTGTGCGAAAGCGTTAAACCCCATGCGGCAGCACTTTCAGCGAGCAGCTGTGTTGACATAATCTATCTCTCTTGCTTCGTCGGCCCAAGCTACGAAGCCGAATCTGCTTGGTACAGGTTATAGCGTTTGATATAGCTCAAAACCGCTTCGGGAAGCTGATAACGAATCGGCTGGCCGCGCGCGAGGCGGGCGCGCAGGTCGCTGCTTGCGATATCGAGATGCGGCCCTGCGATGCGGTCGATCCGCTCGCTGATGCCCGGTAGCGCGGCTTCGAGCTTTGCAAGATCGTAGCTGGCCTTTGGGCGTTCGACTACCGCCAAACGCACTAACTGAATCAGCTCTTTGGCTTTGTGCCAGCGGTGCAGCTCGGCCAAGGCATCGGCCCCCATCACAAACCACAGATCGGCTTGCGGGCCATACTGTTTGCGCAGCTCCGTAACGGTGTCGAAGCTATAGGAAGGTGGCGGACGCTGCAGTTCGATCGAACTGACCCGGAAGCGGGCCTCATAGGCGCAGGCCAGTTCCACCATCGCGAGGCGTTGTTCGGCGCTGGCCTGATGGCCCTGCTGCTTGAGCGGCTGTTGCCCCGCGACCACAAACAGCACTTCATCGAGCTGAAGCTGCCAACATACCTCGCTAGCGATTGCCAAATGTCCGTTATGAATCGGGTCAAAGGTTCCACCATAGATCCCGATGCGCTGTCGTTGGCTCACAATCAACCTTTTCAACTCTGCTTATCAAACGCCCTATTATACCAAAGCCCTTTGTAGCCCGCTTATCCCTTTGGCAGAGATCTCTCAACCTTCCATGCGGCTGCTAGCGCGTCCGCCTACGGCTATCAAGTCGTCGTTCACTACAAACAAGGGCTAGATCTCGTTGCTTTCATTGCCTTCGTCGTTTTCATTGTTGGCTCAGCGCAGGCATAGAGAGTCGAAGAGCCCACAGCGTGAGCATAAAGAGGCAAAGAGTCTTCAAGGCTTACCGATGAAAAAGAGCGATCGTTCCCTGAGCTTGTCGAAGGGAACGATCGCTGAGGGCAGTGAGCGGCGAAGCGTGCATTGTTGCGCGCTGAGTTCGGCTCTGCCGAAGGCCGGTCGCCTGAATGGTGAGGATGGGATGTTGGTAGCCGTAGGCGGACGCGCCAAGGAACGCATGGGAGCGAGAGACTTCAGCGCTAAGAGATGTAAAAGAGACAGACTGAAGCTATAAAAATGCCGAGATGATCGCTTCATCTCGGCAATAAAATATTATTGTGAGTGATGCACTACCAACCGTTTAACTCTTCTTCTAGTGCATCTTGGAACAGGTGCCAGACAAGCCATGGAACAGCTCGACGATCTTCGGGTTCTAGATCGTCGATATAGGGTGCGACGAGCTCGGCGACATCACTGCGCGTCAACATATAGACACGATCGCCCATGCGTTCGTGCAAACGGAGCGCAAGTGCATCTGCGAGTTCGCGCATATCTCGTTCTGAAAGTCTAGGCCCTGTCGAGAAACGTATGCCCTGCATGACTCAATCCTTCAATAGATCAGAGACGACAAATACTTTACCTGATACACTTGTAGTATGTGTCGAATACCTCTCTGTGACAGTTCCCAACTCGATTCTGCAAAATCATTTTTATCGTTTTAACGACCGCTTCTACCATAGCGCCGTTCTGGAACCCGCGATGGACGATCGAGATCGAAGTCGTCTTCGAAATCGTCGTGAGCCGCTAGACGCGGCGCATTGCTTCGGCCTTCGGGCAACTGATCGTGAAGATTATTTGCGGTCAGTGTATCGTGGATGTAGTCGAGATAGCTGCGAATATCTTCGTTATCGGTGAGCGCTTCGAAGGGTATCGTAGCTCCACTAACTTGCTTAACGCTTTGGCCGATCTCGTTGAGCGTTTGATCGATGCCCGAGACCAGTGAACGCATAACAGCGGCGAGCTCTTCGCGCTCGTCTACTGTTAGGTTTGCAAAACCGATCAGCGCCTTCTCTTGAGCGCGCAACAAGGTGGCGCGCAAAATGGCGATGTCTGCTTGGGTTTGCAGTTCGTAGCGTTTTACTAAGTGGGCTTGGCGAACTTGCTCGACCAGTTCCTCACTGGTGACAGGAGTCCACAACAGGGCGGGGATGATAATAAAACCGATGATACCAACGATTACTTGTTGCAGCACCAAGTCAGTATCTCTGACTACAGGTTGAGCCAACCACCAGCTGTATTGGACATAAAAGCTGTAGTAAATTAAGAAGATACTTGCACTTATAACAACTAGATAGCCCCAGGTTCGAGCATTGATTTTTTGCAAAAGCATTCCGCCGGGGGACCAAGGGATTAAGAATGAAGTAAGTGAAGGTGGTGCAAGAACAAGAATTGCCGTATATGCGACGGCGATGATAGTGTTGTCTGTTAGTTGACTTTGTACACCCCACCAATAGATTCCAGAGCCGATCATTGCAATAACTGCAATAATAGCGAGAAACGTCTTGGCGGTAAACTGGAAGCCACTACTACCGCGTCGTCGCTGACCACGGACCATATCGAGATAGCGACTGCTCACACTCTATTCCTTTCTGATGCGATGAAGCCACCCGCCTGCATTGTTGTGTACGAAGGGTAGCTCGAGGTTATGGTGGAGAATATGTTCGCGCTTCGATGGTGGCCCTTCAACACACAGCGGACACGTCGCAACATAGTCCCTATTGGCATTATGCTAGGCTCGCCTATTCGTTTGCTTAGCCGAACTGTTTCCATAAAAGAGGATAAGCCGCCCTCGAGACCTTCTCGTGAACGGCTAGACGGCAGATTGTAAGCAAGAATAGACGCGCTTGGGAAACAAAGATCCATAGCGTTACATATTCTCCAACTAAGGAGCTGTGATTTGATCAGTTTCAAGTACGTAGGTATCGATGAAATCGCCGTAGCCGGCTGCATGGATACGTTCGACGATACTTGGTGAAAGGGCGGTGAGTCCATAGCGTTTGTTGACCTCGTACAAAACCTCGAGGGCAGGCTCGCCTGTGCTTTTCAGGCGAAAGGTCGCTAGCACTTCAAACGGTCCACTAAAGGTTCCGATCAGAACCGCCTGCTGATAAACTGGATCAAACCAATACAACGCACTACCGGTCGTTGTATAATATTGTGGCTCTGGGAACGGCACACGGTCCAGCTGTTGTTGCCGCCAGCGCTCATTATTTGAAATCGGTTTTGGGGTGGCCGGGATAATCCCTATTCCTGGTGCTTGTTGTGCTACCGGAGTACTTGTCTCTTCTGGTGCCTGTTGATCACCTGATTGAGCAGCCTCTGTGCCATCAACGACCGCTATCGATTGGCTTGCTGTACTCGCTTCAGGAGTGAGTACAGACGTTGGCCGGGGACCGAACCCCCCAGTAGCTCCAGCGTTTGGCGTGCCCTCAGGTATTGCTAAAGGTTTTATACATGCAGTTAACACAACTGCAATCATCAACAAGAAGCACCCTCTTTGCCACACGCTCACATTGTACCACCTAATATAAAAGATCGCTCGTAAGTGAGAACAAATATTCTGCTTTATTATACCCTAATTTGGGCCATAAAGTAATGCGGATGTGTTAAAGCTGTATAAATGTTATGCTAGATTGCTCTATATGCCACATAATCCGCATTTTACTTAATTTTAAGCTAATTTGCCAAAGATGCAACTCTAAAGAACTACCACTTAGTCCTATCTTGTGTATGGGTGAATCAGGCTGGGGTGTTTAATACTACAGTGTGTAGAATACTCCTATTTTACACTGAATGTCTAATTTTGCAAGGGATTGACTAAAGAATTTGATCCTTCCTAGCACTCAAATTCTTTTAGCGGATCGATCGTAGCATGTGCCCGCAAGGCTTGTCAATTGCACCAATGGTACAGAATTTAGGCCTATCTAGGTACTGAATCGTACTACAAAATAGCCAAATCTGCTTGCTTACGATCCCCAAGAGCGGACTAATTTTTTAACGGAAATGCAACCATTGTCTCGTTCAAAATAAAGTAATGAGCCTTTTAAAATGATCGCAGAGCAGGCCTTTCGGGTTCGTCTCAGCGCTGCAGAAGGAGATTGTTCATCTCGCTCTGCACGAGTGCTGCCGACGCTCGTTCGCGACAGCAACTGACAAATATTGGAGATTCTTAACCTAGGTTAAGATCTTGTTGCGATCGACTCGCAGCCGAACGCTCAAGGATGACGATCTGCGCGTTGCGCTCTCGCTATCTCAAGCCCGTGGTCTATGATACACTACATATTCAAACGTACCAGCGTGGTATTGTGTTCCGATGATAGATTACAATGATCTAACAGCCAGCATGTGGCGAGGATATATATGTCTTATTTTCCCGAGCGCCCTTTGATCGTTCAGAGTGACCGCAGCATCTTGCTTGAGGTTCAGAATCCTTTGTACGAGCAAGCGCGCGACAGTTTGGCGCGTTTTGCCGAGTTGATCAAATCGCCCGAGTTTATCCATACCTATCAGATCACGCCGCTTTCGCTTTGGAATGCCGCCGCTACCGGTGACGACGCCGATGATGTGATCGAGACGCTTTCGGCCTTGGCTAAGTTCGCTCTGCCAGCCAACATTGTGGCTGATATTCGAGAGTACATGGGACGCTATGGGCGTATTCAGCTTCAGCAAGAGCTCGATACCGATACTGGCGAGCTACAGCTCGTTTTGGTGAGCCAAGATGCCGCCTTGATCGCTCAGGTTTGGAACCACAAAACCACCCGTCCTTTTTTGCTGGAACAGCGCGACGAAACCAGCTTGATCGTTGATCCTGCAGCGCGCGGCCATATCAAGCAGGCTCTGGTGCAGTTGGGCTTTCCGGCCGAGGATCTAGCTGGTTATGTGACGGGCGATGCCTTGCCTTTGCGTCTGCGCTCGGAGACCTTGAGCCGGCAAGCATTTTCGCTGCGCGACTATCAGCGCCATGCTGTTGAGCGTTTCTACGATAACGGCAGTCTGCACGGCGGTTCGGGTGTAGTTGTGTTGCCCTGTGGCGCGGGGAAGACGGTGGTTGGTCTAGCCGCCTTGGAGATGGCTCAAACTCAGACTTTGATTCTCTGCCCCAATACGGTAGCAGTGCGCCAATGGCGAAACGAGTTAATCGACAAAACCAGCCTGACCGCCGACGAGATCGGCGAATACACCGGCGAGCGCAAAGAGATTCGTCCGGTAACGATTGCGACCTATCAGATTTTGACCTACCGCGCTGGCAAGCCCTCGAACCCAGATGGCGAAGGTGAGCCGGGCGCCTCGATCGACGAATTCCCTCACCTGAAGATCTTTAACGAGCGCAACTGGGGCATGATCATTTATGACGAAGTGCATCTGCTGCCCGCCCCGGTCTTTCGCATCACCGCCGAGATCCAAGCTCGCCGTCGTCTGGGCCTAACCGCCACCTTGATCAGGGAAGATGGACGCGAGAGCGATGTCTTCTCGTTGATCGGCCCCAAGAAGTACGATGTGCCTTGGCGCGACCTAGAGCGACAAGGTTGGATCGCGATCGCCCACTGTACCGAGATCAGGCTTAATTTACCCGAAGAGTTGCGTATGGACTACGCGCTAGCCGAAGATAGCCGTTCACAATACCGTATCGCTGCCGAAAATCCAGCCAAACGCGCGGCTCTGCGCAGCTTGCTCGAACTGCATCATAACGATCAAGTTCTGGTGATCGGTCAATATATCGATCAGCTCAACCAGATCGCGCGCGAGACGGGCGCACCCTTGATTACGGGGCGCACCTCGAATATCGAGCGCGAACGGCTCTACAGCGCCTTTCGTAACGGCGAAATCAAACTGTTGATCGTCTCGAAGGTGGCGAATTTTGCGATCGATCTGCCCGACGCCAACGTGGCGATTCAAGTTTCGGGCACCTACGGCTCGCGCCAAGAAGAGGCCCAACGCCTTGGACGGATCTTGCGTCCCAAGAGCGATGGTCGTCCTGCCTTTTTCTATACCTTAGTGACCCGCGATACGCGCGATCAAGACTTTGCGGTCAAGCGACAACTCTTCCTGACGGAGCAAGGCTATCACTATACGATCGTCGATTCAGTCGAGGCGATCGCATAGATCTCAATCTAGATGTGGCGAGCAGTTTATTCGCCTGAAAGGTGGTTTGATGGAGATTGAGCAGAAATTTCGCGTAGAAGATCCAGCCCTGTTTATCGCCCTGCGCGAGTTACATCGTCTCGATGCCTATATGCTGTACGCTCAGCCCGAGCCAGAGCGCCAACACAACATCTACTTCGATACAGCCGATCGCCGCATACGCTCGCAAGGCTACGGCTTGCGCATTCGCGAGATCGACGATGGACGCCGGATCGCGACTCTCAAGGGTGCAGCCCAAAACGAAGGCGCCCGTTTTGTGCGTCACGAGTGGGAGGTCGAGGTCGGGCCGGACGATCATCCCAGCACTTGGCCTGCCAGCGAAGCGCGTGAGCGAACCTTGGCTCTGCTGGCTGGCGAAAGCCCGCTGCGCCTACTGACGATCGATACCGTGCGCTACCACATCATCGCTATGCAGAACGAACGGCGCGTGGCCGAGATCAGCCTCGACCAGGGTACGATCGACGCGGCCGGTTTGCGTGAGGAATTTTGCGAGCTCGAGATCGAGCTGCTCGGCGATGGTACCATGGACGACCTCGATAGCTTGTGTCTGAGCCTGCAAAAACGCTTTAGGCTTATTCCCGACGAGCGCACTAAACTCGCCCGTGGCCTTGCGCTGTTACAAAAGGCAACATCGGCGTAAACGAGCGTATGCAATGAAGCATATCTGAAGCTGAAAACTATCGTATGCAATGAGGCATATCTAAGATTTGAAGGAGCGTGGTATGGCTGTTTCGGTTGCTACCCTCTTGGAACGTTATCATGTGAATCTTGCTCATGCACGTTGTGTCGCCGATCATGCTCTAGCCCTCTTCGATGGCACCCAAGCGCTGCACCAGCTCTCTTCGCGTTCGCGCAGCCTGCTCGAGATCGGCGCTCTGCTGCACAATATCGCTTATGCCATCGATCAGCCCAAACACCATACGCTTGGGCGAAACATGATTTTGCATAGCGAGATCGAGGGTTTGAACGAGCAAGAACATGCTTTGGTCGCTTGTTTAGTCGCTTTTCATCGCAAAAAAGTTCGCCCCTATTACGAGGCGGCCTTTTTGTATTTGTCGAAAAAACAGCGTATCGAGGCTTTGCAGTTAGCTGCCCTCTTGCGAATCGCCGATGGTCTCGATTATTGTGAGAGCCAGAGTACGCGCATATGCGAGATCGAGATCGATGGCAACGACGTTTATCTGCTTGTAGAAGGACCGAATGCCCAAGAGGACGCGGCCCGCGCCAGCGAGAAGGCCGATCTTTGGGAGCGTGCTTTCGAGGCTAGCTTGACGATCAGCACCTCCGAAACACCCGAGCAGAGCGGGCAGCCGAGCGCCCCACCTGAGTCTGAGGAAGAGCCGGTCGATCAACTGTTGCTCGACTATCGCGAGCGCGTCTGGGAGCTGCAGCTCGATGACCATCTGGAGGTCGCCGCGCGCAAGCTCTTGCTACAAGCGTTCCAACGCCTATTGCGCCAAGAACGCGCTGTGCGGCGCGACCGAGATATCGAAGCCGTTCACCAGATGCGAGTCGCGATCCGTCAGTTCCGAGCGGTGTTAATGCTGTTGGGCGACCAGCTTGATCCCAAGACCGTGCAGCGTTTTCAGCGTCGTTTGCGCAAGCTGGCCAAGCGTTTGGGCGCGGTACGCGACCGCGATGTGTTGCTGCTCAATCTCAGTCAATACAGCCAGACTCAAGCCTTTAAACCAGAAGCGCTCGCACCCGTCAGCGATCGACTCGCCTGTGAACGCGAGCAAGCCAAACAAGAGCTATTTGCGCTCTTAGACAGCGAGGCGTATCGCGAAACCAAGCAGGAGCTAGCCCGCTTTCTGCTCAGCCGCCCGACTCTGAGCGTGCCCGAACACCAAGCGCCGCCCCTTGTGCGCTATGCGATCGGCAGCTTGATCTGGGGCGCCTACGAGCGAGTGCGTGCCTACGAGACGCTCTTGCCGATCGGTCAACAGCTCGACGCCAGCCACGATATACCGACCCTGCACGCCCTGCGCATCACCGCTAAACGACTGCGCTACGCTCTCGAATTCTGTGCGCCCGCGCTCGGACCGACTAGCGAGCGTGTGATCAAGCCATTGGTCGCCCTGCAAGACCACCTCGGTGCGCTCAACGATATCGATGTGGCCTTGAACAGCATTGGGGCGCTTGGGCTTGAGCTCGACGATATGCCAGCGCTGCAAAGCTATCGCGCGGCGCGCCTGGCCGAGCAAGAATATCTGCTGGCCGAGCTGCCCAAAGCTTGGGCCACCTTAGCTGGCGCAACCTATCGCCGCAATCTACAACGCTTGATCACCGTGCTGTAGAGTACGAGGAGTTGGACTCGCTTCCAACTCCTCTTCCTTCTCCCCAAAGCGCTTACGAACCCGCTTCGTTGTACTCTTCATCTGGCAGAGAGGTTCCAAGCTTCCATTCGGCTTCTAGCGCGTCCGCCTTCGGCTATCAAGTCGCAGCTCCCACCATTCAGGGGCTAGCTTTCATTGCCTTCGTCGTTATCGTCGCTTTCATTGCTTTCGTTGCGCTGGCTCAGCGCAGGCATAGAGCGCCGAAGAGCCACAGCGCGAGCCCAAAGAGGCGAAGCCTCCTCAACGCCCACCAATGAAAAAGGGCGATCGCTGGGGGCAGTAGACGAAGCGTGCATTGTTGAGCACTGTGTTGCGCGACGCCGCAGGCCGATCGCCCGAATGGATGGCAAGGATGTTTAGTAGTCGGAGGCGGACGCGGTGAGGACCGCATGGGGGCTAGCTGCCTCTCCGCCACATGATGCAAATTCCTAGTGATAACTCGCTATTTGGCCTTCGGCAGAGTGGAACGTGACTATTTGTGTTGTTTGAGATTTCCTGCATTGAGAGCATACACGTCTTTTAACGGATTTGCTATGACAACTCTCTAGTTGCTCTTGGGCAGGGCGGGCTCGACGATTGTTGTTGAGTGACACTTCGTGCATCAACGCGAAGTGTCACTCAACTTTCCCTAGTTTTCAGGCGTTGGGAGACAGAGAGAAGCTAGATGATGAACTTGCCGTTGCGATAGATCAGCTCGCCATCGGCGTAGACTTCGCTCTCTTCGCGCATATCGCAGATCATGTCCCAGTGCAGCGCCGAGCGGTTGGTGCTGCCCGTATCGGGGTAGCCAGCGCCCAAGGCCAGGTGAACCGTGCCGCCGATCTTCTCGTCGAAGAGGATGTTGCGGCTGAAGCGTGTAATGCCGTAGTTCAGACCGAAGGCGACCTCGCCCAGATAGCGCGCCCCCGGGTCGAGCTCAAGCAGCGAGTCGAGGATATCTTGGCCTTTGCCTGCGGTTGCCTCGACCACTTTGCCGTCTTTGAAGACCAAGCGCACATCGTCGGCCTCGCGCCCACTGAAGATGGTCGGGAAGCTGTAGCGGATCACGCCGTTGGCGCTGTCTTCGATCGGGCCGGTGAAGACCTCGCCGTCGGGGAAGTTGCGCCGACCCGAGGCGTTGACCCAGGTGCGTCCGCCCACGCGATAGGTCAGATCGGTGTCTTTGCCGACCAAACGGATCGTATCTTTGGTCATCAGGAAGTCGGCGATGCGCTGCTGTTCAGTGTGCACCTTCTCCCACTCGCCAACCGGATCGTCTTGATCGACCAGACAAGCGCCATAGACAAAATCTTCGTAGTCGCTGAGCGACATATCGGCATCTTGAGCGCCCGAATTGGTTGGGAAGAGCGTGACACACCAGTTAAGCGTGCCCTCTGCTGAGCGGCGCATCTGCATCTCTTGGAAGGGGCGCAGCGCGTCGCGGCGTTTGGCGACTTTGGCCGCATCGACACCGCTAAGCGAGCGGCTGTTGCCCTCGCCGATAATGCGGATCATGGCATCGACCTGCTCGTTTTCGGCTGTTAAGAAGGGAGGAATATCGCTGATTTGCTCATCGCTGCCATATTTCAACAACAGCTCATCGATCCCATCGAGATCGATCCGGGTGAAAGGTAAACCGCCCGCCTTCAGTGTTTCGCGATAGAGCTCGCGTACTAAAGGTGCCGCAACGGCGTTAGCAGCGATGCGGAAGCGGTCGCCCTTCTTGATGCGGAGGGAGTAGTTCACCAATACTTGGGCAAGTTTTTCAACACGGGGATCAGCCATGACCTATACTCCTCTTTTTCAAGCTAGTAGTGTTGTCAGTATATACCAAACTTGGCTGCAAGTGGTTAATAAAAAGTTACCGCTGTTCAAGTGAACAGCGGTAACTTGCTTGTTTAGTCAAGCGAATTCGATCGAGCCGTACTAATTAGGCTTCGACCTCTTCTGCTTCTACTTCGCTCGTAGCCTCGGCCTCGACCACGCTCTCTTGCTTCAGCGAGCGCATCACGCGGCGGCGCAGTGCCAAACCACCGCTGATCGCGCCAGCGCCCAAGCTGGCCAAGGTCCAGAACAGCGAGTTGTCGCCGCCGGTGTTCGGCAGGGTCGCCGGGATGGGAGCAGGTTCAGCCGGAGCGGGTTCAGCCGGAGCGGGCTCAGCCGGAGCGGGCTCAGCCGGAGCAGGAGCGGGCTCTGCCACAGCACCGGTGACCTCGACGATGCGGCCTTCGACCTGCGGGTTGACCGGCGAGTGGGCCTGAATGTACTCAGCGGTAACGTCCGAGTCCAAGAAGCCGGTGTTCAAAACGTCGGTGCCCTGCTGGAAGACCGAGTAGCCGTCGCCACCATCAACCAAGTAGTTGAGAGTGATCAGGCGGTAGCTGGCGTTCGGATCGACCGGATTGCCGCCAACCTCGATCCAGACGATGCGGTTGCCGGGTTCGGCCTGCGGGTTCCAGCCGTAGCGACCGCCACCCAGGTGCGGGAAGCGACCCTGAGCGGTCTCGGCCTGGCTGACACCGTTCTCCAGCGCTTCCTTCAGCTGAGCGCCGGTAACGGTAACCAGGGTCAGAATGTTACCGAAGGGTTGAACCTCCAGCACTTCGCCCATGGTGATCGGGCCTGCATCGATGCTAGCGCGGATACCACCACCGTTCATCAGCGAGAGCTGAGCACCAGCGTTTGCACCCTTGGCCAACATAGCGTCGGCGATCAGGTTAGCAAGGTTGGTCTCTTTGGTGCGGACATCAGCACGGTCACCGTTCAGCTCTACAGCGGCTTCACCGATCACGGTAGCGCGCAGCTCCTCGAGCGGCTTAGCCAATTCGGCGATACGAGCCTCGAAACCAGCGTCGGGCTCGATGCTGCCAGCGACTTCGGTCGGGTTCGCGCTGATCGATGTAACCACACCGTTGGCGTCGAAGCCTACGGTCAGGTCGCCCAGCCAGCGGCCCCACTCCCAGTCGGTAACAACCACGGTGCCTTGGCCGTCGGGGTTGTTGATGACTTCGGGGTAAGGTCGGTTCGGATCTTCGGGGCTGATCATGGGGCCCATCGGGGTGTGCGAGTGGCCACCGATGATCATCGAAATGCCGGACACTTCGCGAGCCAAGCGGCGATCGGGCTCGATACCGATGTGGGTGAGTGCAATAATCGCATCGACACCCTGGGCCTTGAGGGCAGCGACCTGCTCGCGAGCAACCTCGATCGGATCGCGGAAGCTTACATCGGGTCCGGGGCTAGCCAGAACAGCGGTCTCTTCCGTGGTCAGACCGAAGATACCGATCTTCTTGCCAGCGCGCTCGATAATGACGTTGGGCTTCACCAAGCTAGCCAACGGGTTGCTTGGGTTGATAACGAGGTTAGCGCCCAAAACCGGGAAGCTAGCGTTCTGAATGAAGGTCGTCAGCTGGCCGGGGCCGTTGTCGAATTCGTGGTTGCCGATCGTCATCGCATCGTATTTCAGAGCGTTGTAGAACTCGAGGTCGGCCAAACCACCATACTGGTTGAAATAGAGCGTCCCTTGGAAGACATCGCCTGCATCCAGAAGCAGCAGGTCGCTGTTTTCAGAACGGGCTTTATCGATCAGGGTTTTGCGGCGAGACAGACCACCATGTTGCGGTTCTGGTGGTGTAGAAGAGGTCATAACAGGCTCAATGTGAGCGTGATGGTCGTTGGTGTGGAGGATACGCAGCTTGAATGTCTCAGCCTCAGCAGCCATAACCATGCGGTAGCTGCCGTCGCTGTAGAGCATCAACATCGCTCCTGCACCTACAGCAACCGAACGCTTGAGAAATACCCGGCGTGAAAATTTGGCCATGAACTATTCCCTCCTAATGCTGCTCTACAAAAGACCAACCCTTCAAACCAAAGCACAAAGTACGATGGTAGGACGCGAAATAACGCTGAAACTCTCTTTGACAAAGTGCTCCCATTGGGGAGACCAATGGGGTGAGGTTTGGTTGGAAATGATCTGAAATGTGTTTTGGGTGATATGCGCCTATTCTAGCACAATTTTAAATAGTTTCTGCGGCATGTACAGCGCTTTTTAAGGAGGCAAGAATGGTGATCTGATAGCGAATTCGCTTGATGGATTCAACGCTCTAGCGGATTGGTTTGTAAGCCCAAATGTGGCTTTTGGCGCGTCCGCCTACGGCTACCAACATCTCGCCCGCCCAAGAAGGGGCTAGACCCTGTGTCGAGAGCGCCCCCAAAATACAAAGCCAGAATGTGCTTAGAAACAAAAATGCGCTGAGAGCGCTGAGCGAGCAGGGAAAAGCAGGCGCGGCCCTACTGCGATAAGCAAAGTGGGCCGTGTTTCAACGCCTATAGCCTTGAAGATAAGAGGTAGGGGCTCTGGAGAAGCAGGGTTCGCTGCAGAGGAAGAGTATTGGAGTTTAACTTGCTGTGTAGAGCTGTTTCAAATAACTCCACTCGTTGTTGAACCTTGGCTCTACACAGCAAGTTTCTTAAAAGGAGTCGAAGAAGACATGAAATGCGCTTTAATATGGAATATTCTCTGCTTCTTCAGACTCTTCAAGCGGTTCAGGGGCTTCCTGAGGGGGTGTATGATTCGATGGAATACGACTATCGAAGAACATCACCTCTTCGGCGCGAACGACAGTCTTGTGACGGCGCTGACCAGTTTCTTTGTCTTCCCAAGTCTGGTTGTGCAAGCTGCCGATAACGCGCATTCGACTTCCTTTGCGGAGGGAACGTAGGCATAGGGCAGCTAGACGGTCCCAAGTTTCGACGGCAATCCAGTCAGTGTCAAATGTACGCTCTCCGGAGGCATCGCGCGGCCCGACCCGTTTAGTTGCGACGCGGAAGGTACACATAGTTGCTCCCGATGCAAGGATTCGCTGTTCAGGCTCATCACCAACCCAGCCGATAAGCTCAACATAGTTGACTGTACCACGAATTTGTCTAACCATAACCTATGTTCCTTTCAGCGAAAGTCCGTTTGTGTACGTATTCATACATCTATACCGCTTGTATGCGATAAACGATGGTAATCACTTGGTAATCTTTCGACAGCATCTGGAAGGCTGCGTTGCTGGTGTGTCCTCAAAAAGGTGCTACCATAAGTCTAGGTTTTTCGGTATTGCGACCACGCAGCGAATTGTAAGTTTTTGGTGATTAGAGCGCCGTTTCGCGCCTGCCTCATAGTTTCTTGTAATCGATCAGGAGTGCCAAACAACGATGCGTACCAAGGTAAAGATCGGTGTGATTGGATGTGGGCAGATCAGTTCGATCTACTTACAGAACTGTACACAAACGTTTGATATCTTAGAGGTGGTCGCCTGTGCTGATCTGGTGCCCGAATTGGCACAACGCCAGGCCAAGGAATTTAACGTTCCTTTGGCCTGCAGTGTGGAAGAGCTATTGGCACACCCAGAGATCGAGATTGTGCTCAACCTGACCGCGCCGACAGCGCATGCAGCCATCAACCGCCGCATTCTCGAGGCGGGCAAACACGTCTATACTGAAAAGCCCTTTGCACTCAACGCTGCCGACGCCGATGAGGTTTTGGCTTTGGCGCAGGCCAAAGGCTTGCGCGTGGGCTGTGCCCCCGATACCATCCTCGGCGCTGCTCTGCAGACCACCCGCAAAGTGATCGACGACGGCTGGATCGGCACACCCTATGCGGCCAGCGGCTCGGTGTTTATGGGCAATGCCTTTGGTGTGACTCGCCCTAACATTCAAGATTACCTAGAGCTCGGTTGGGACCCGCTCTTCGACATGGCGCCTTACTACCTTTCGGCTTTTGTCAATCTGCTTGGTCCGGTGAGCAAAGTGACGGGTTCGGTCGGCCAAGTTCACCAAGCGGTAACTATCACCAACCCTAAATCGCCCCGTTTTGGCGAGCGACTCGCGATCACGGCCCCGCAACACGCCACCGCAACCTTGACCTTCGAGAGCGGTGCCATCGCGAGTCTGCAGGTCGCCAAAGAGAGCTTCGGCTACACCCCACGCCTTGAGATCTATGGTACCGAAGGCATTTTGTACGCTCCTGATCCGAATATGTTCCATGGTGATATCAAGGTATTGCGCCCCGATGGCACGATCCAATCCTTCCCCTATTCGCATGGCTTCGCTGAAAACAGCCGTGGAATCGGTGTAGCCGATATGGCCTATGCGATCCGCTCGGGGCGCCCGCATCGTGCCAACGGCGAGTTGGCGCGCCATATCCTAGACATCACTTTGGGCATCTTCGAGTCGGCTCGCAGCGAACGCCATGTGCAGCTCACAACGCGCGTAGAGCGCCCGGCGCCGCTACCTATGGGCCTGAAATTTAACGAGCTCGATGTCTAAATCGCGGAAGCCAGCGGATCGAACGAGCGATCTCGCTTAGAAAGGGGAAGTCAATGGCAGTTAGTCCACTTGCAGGCAAGCCTGCGCCGCGCGAGATTTTAACCAACATTCCTCGGCTGGTCGCGGCCTACTATACGCTCAAACCCGACGCCGAGCTTGCAGAACAGCAGGTCGCATTTGGCACATCGGGCCATCGTGGCACCTCGCTGAACACATCGTTTAACGAAGACCATATTTTGGCGATCTGTCAGGCGATCGCCGAGTGGCGTCAGCAGCACGCCATCAACGGGCCGCTCTTTTTGGGCATGGACACCCATGCGCTCTCTGAGCCAGCCTTGATCAGCGCGATCGAGGTGTTTGCCGCTCACGGACAGGATATTTATGTGCAGCAGAGCCTTGGCTATACGCCCACGCCCGTGGTCTCGCATGCTATTTTGAGCTACAACCGTGGGCGCACCAGCGGGCTTGCCGACGGCGTTGTGATCACGCCTTCGCACAATCCGCCCAACGACGGCGGCTTTAAGTACAATCCACCCACGGGCGGCCCGGCCGACACCCAAACCACCGCGCGCATCCAAGAGCGCGCCAACGAGCTGCTGCGCGGCGGCCTACGCGATGTGAAGCGCATTCCCTTTGCGCGCGCCATGCGAGCCGAGACAACCCACGAATACGACTACATCACGCCCTATGTGCGCGATCTGGGCAGCGTGATCGACATGCAGGCCATCGCGGGGGCCGGCCTTTCGATCGGGGTCGACCCGATGGGCGGCGCATCTCTGCCCTACTGGGAGCCAATCGCCGAGACCTACGGCCTCAAGCTCGAAGTCGTCAACAAGGTGATCGATCCGAGCTTCGCCTTTATGACCGTCGATAAAGACGGCAAGATCCGCATGGACTGTTCATCGCCCTACGCCATGGCCAGCCTGATCGGCCTGAAAGAGCGCTTCGATGTGGCCTTCGGCAACGACCCCGACAGCGATCGCCACGGCATTGTGACGCGCAGCAGCGGTCTGCTCAACCCCAACCACTATCTCGCGGTCGCGATCAACTACCTCTTCCAGAATCGCCCCAACTGGCGTCCTGATGCGGCGGTCGGCAAGACCTTGGTCTCGAGCTCGATGATCGACCGCGTGGCGGCTAGCCTGGGCCGCCGTCTGGCCGAGGTGCCGGTCGGCTTTAAGTGGTTCGTCGACGGTTTGATCGACGGCTCGTTCGGCTTCGGTGGCGAAGAGAGCGCGGGCGCATCCTTCCTGCGGCTCGACGGCACGGTCTGGACGACCGACAAGGATGGCATCATTCTCGATCTGTTGGCGGCCGAGATCACGGCCAAGACCGGGCGCGACCCGGGCGAGCACTACAAGGAGCTGGTCGAGCGCTTCGGCGAACCCTTCTACGAGCGCATGGACGCTCCGGCCAATGCGGCCCAGAAGAAGGTGCTGAGCAGCCTATCGCCCGATCTGGTGACGGCGACCGAGTTGGCGGGCGACCCGATCGTGGCCAAGCTGACCAAAGCGCCCAGCAACAACGCGCCGATCGGCGGGCTCAAGGTCGTGACCGAGCAGGCATGGTTTGCGGCGCGCCCATCGGGCACCGAAGAGATCTACAAGATCTACGCCGAGAGCTTCCGCGGCCCCGAGCATCTGGCGCAGGTGCAGGCCGAGGCGCAGCAGATCGTCAGTGCGGCCTTGCAGAGCGCCGGAGTCTAGGCTGTTTGGGGCGGCCTCGGCGCAGCGATAGACGCCCCTTTTGTTGGGCGGGACCTTGATAGCCGGAGGCGGACGCGCCAAGGACCGAATGGGAGGAACAAGCCCTCTCCGCTAGAAGAATGAAGCGATCGCCATGCTAGGGCAGAGGTCGGCGGCGCGGGCGAAAACGAGTACAATAGAGCCGGTTCGCCGCATTGGATGGCGATAGTGCGGCGCTGAAGCTGGCAGAACTCTGGGTGGGTTGCTCAGCGGCAGCTCACCCAGCCTAGTTTTGAGCATAGGGAGCAGAGCGTGGCAGAACGTGGTATTTACTTGATTGGATCGAGCGGAGCGGGTAAATCGACGATTGCGAAACTGGTCGGAGAGCGTTTGGGCTGGCCCGTCTATGATCTCGACGCCATGATCGTTGAAGAGAGCGGCATGAGCATTCCGACCATCTTCGAGCGCGAAGGCGAGGTCGGCTTTCGTCTGCGCGAATCGGCGGTGCTGCAGTCGGTGAGCGAGCGCGGGCCGTTTGTGGTCGCGACGGGCGGCGGCGCTCCGGTGCGGCCCGAGAATCGCCGGATTATGGCGCGCACTGGCTGGACTATTACGCTCGAAGGGCGGCCCGAAACCCTGAACGCCCGTATTCAAGAGCAGCTGCGCCGCGCGACTCCCGATGCGGTTCGCCCCATGTTGGCCTCCAACGATCCACTTGAGCAACTGCGAGCTTTGAAGCATACCCGCCAAGCGATCTACGCACTCGCAGACTGGACGATTCACACCGACCGCCTCACGTCCGAGCAGGTCGCCGACGAGATTATCCGGGCCGTCGAGATTTTGAACAAGGCTCCGGCGGTGGAGGCGGCCTTTGATGTGGCGGCCTCGCCCTTGGCCTATCTGCTCGGCGCGGGCAAGCAGGCCCCGATTGTGGTGCCCGCCACGCCTTGGCCCTATCAGGTTGTGGTCGGCTGGCAGAATCTAGCGGGCCTCGCGCCTCAGATGCGGCGTCTGTTGCCGCGCGGCCGCAAGTTGGCCGTCTTGAGCGATGCCCAGACCTGGCAGCGCATCGGGCCGAGCCTCGAGGCCAGTTTGACCGAGCAGGGCTTTGCAGTGCATGTGCGTCTGCTGAGCGACGACGAGCAGAGCAAAAACTTAGCGAGCGTCGGTGAGATCTACGATTGGCTTTACGAGGCCGACTTCGGGCGCGACGACCTGATCGTGGCGGCTGGCGGCAGCGTTATCGACGATCTGGTGGGTTTTGTGGCCTCGACCTATATGCGTGGCGTCCCGCTGATCAAGCTGCCTACCAGCCTCGAAGCGATGCTCGATAGCGCGGTGGGCGGTAAGAACGCGCTCAACCATCGCAAGGCTCACAACATCTTCGGCAGCTTCTACCACCCGCGTTTGGTCTGGATCGATGCCTCCTTGGTGGAGCAAGAGGAGTCACGCCAGTTGCGAGCCGCTTGGGCCGAGCTGGTCAAATACGCCATGCTGGAGCGTTCGCTGCTGCCGGGCGAGGCTCTGCAGGGCTTGTTCTTCGACTATCTGGAGGAGCATGTCGAGCAGTTGCTTCAGCTTGATCAGGCCTGTTTGCTGCACGTGATCCGCTACTGTGTGGCGCTGAAAGCCCAAGTGGTGGCCGCCGATGAGCGCGATTTGGGCCAGTTTCGCATGCTGCTCAACTATGGGCATACGCTTGGCCACGCTTTGCAGGCTGCCAGCGACTATACGATCTTGCACGGCGAGGCGGTTGCGATCGGTATGGCGCTCGAGGCGAACTTGGCCGTGCGCACAGGACGCGCCTCACAACTGGTTGAGCAGCGCCAGAACGCCCTGCTCAAGCGCTTCGGCCTCTCATTGCAGTTGGGCCAGATCGACCGCGATCGTCTGCTTTCGCTGATCGAGCGCGATAAAAAACGTAGCGCAGAGGCAGCGCGTTGGATCTTACCGCTTGAGATCGGCAAAGTTGCAGTGCTTAGTAATCTGAGCCGTGACGATTTGCTGGCAAGCCTTGCGGAGTTGAGTGCTAGCTAAACGTTCGGCGGCTTATGCACCTAAATCTGCTTTTGTTCGTATAACTATAGAGAACTGCTCTCGCTAGAAGAAGATTTTCGCTTGGGCTATTTATGCCTTGTGAGAGGCTATTCTGCCTATTATCGCTGGGCTAGCCCAAAGCGGCGTGCTATAATTCTCTTTAATACAGAGTCGAAATAGCTGTTTGTAATCACGAGGAAATTCAATTATGCCATTTTGTCCTCAATGTGGTTCTGATAACCCAGATGCGGCTCGTTTCTGTGATCAATGCGGTGCAGCCCTGATACCCGTTAATCCGCCGGCCTCGGCTGTGCCTCCGACGATTGTTTCTCAACCTGCCCCCGCACCTGCGCCTGTAGCACCTGTGGCACCTGTGGCGGCTCCGGTCGCCAGCGCTTCTGCTGGCCCTAGCACATGTCCGCAGTGTGGTATGAGCGTTATTCCGGGCGAGGCATTTTGCGACAACTGTGGCGCATCCTTGATCGCTCAATCCATTCCGGTGGCGGCTCCGGCCAGCAGCGCGCCCGTTGTGCCGCAACAGCCGAGCTACCCGCCGCCGCAGCAGGTACAGTCGCCCGCACCCGTCGTGCCACCTGCTTCAGTCGCGCCCGCCTCTCAGTCCGCTCCGGCTGTGCCGTCTGCTCCGGCTGTGCCTCCGCCTCCTCCGGTCTATCAGCAGCCTCCGGTCGCTCCTGCTGCTCAGTCGCGTACGAGTCTGGCTGGTGTTCAGATCACGGTCGAAAGCTTTGGGGCGGTTATTCCGCTGCCCGCTCAAACTCAGGTCATGGTCGGTCGCGCCGATGTGGTGAGCAACTTCTTCCCTGAAGTCGATCTGACACCTTATCAGGCGCTCGAGAATGGTGTCGGCAGGCGCCATTTGCGCTTGTTGGTCCAGAACGGTCAAGTCTATGCAGAAGATCAAGACAGCACCAACGGCAGTTGGGTCAATGCTCAGCGTCTGCAGCCGCGCCAGTTGCACGCCCTGAAGTCGGGCGATATGTTGCGTCTTGGTCAACTCGCTCTTCGTATTCAATTCTAGAAATCGCTCATGGCTGAACGTTATCCCATTCCGGCGGCTGAAGCTCGTGTCGATCTGCGCTTTGTGAATTCGCGCTTTATCGCTCAAGCAGCCCCGGCTAGTACCGTTGAAGAGGCGCGCGCTTTTATCGACAAAGTGCGCGCCTCGATGCCCGATGCTACTCACCACGTCTACGCCTATCTGATCGGCTATGGCGGCACCGTCACGGCTGGTATGAGCGACGACGGCGAGCCGAGCGGAACGGCGGGCCGTCCGGCTTTGGCGGTTTTGCGTGGCAGCGGCTTGGGCGATGTAGTTGTGGTTGTCACCCGTTACTTTGGTGGAACCTTGTTGGGCACAGGCGGCTTGGTGCAAGCCTACGGCGATTCGGTCAAAGCTGTGTTGGCCGAGCTGCCGCGCACCGAAAAAGTCGATTTGCGCACGGTGATGGTGAGCGTCGACTATGCGCTTTACGGTTTGTGCAAAAAGATCCTCGCTCAGTATGAGCTCACCGTGTTAAACGAAGAGTTCGCGGCCGATGTGACCCTCACCCTCTCGATGCCCGTCAGTGTGATCGAGCCGCTTACAGAAGCCCTGCGCGAAGCCACCGCCGATAGCGCGGTTGTGATCGAGGTTTAGGCTGTGAGGCAGCCCGATTGCAAACCCTATTTGGTGGGCAATGCTAGGCTCGAGAGCAGCGGGCGAGCTCAGCGTCTGTTGCTCGGCCGGGCCAGCGCCGAGCACTACCACGATGCTCAGCTCGACGATTATCACCACTTGGCGCGCAGCCAAATGCTGTGGCGACCGCCCTTAACGCTCTCGTTGCGGGCGCGTTTTTCGCATGGCTGCGAGCGATTGCGCGGCACGGCTGGCTTCGGCTTTTGGAACCACCCGATCTTGTTGCCGCGCAGCCCGTGGCCCGCTTTGCCGCGCGCTCTTTGGTTCTTCTTCGCCTCGCCGCCCTCTGATATGCGCCTCGATGCGCAAGTGCCCGGTTTCGGCTGGAAGGCTGCCACCATCGACGCTAGCCGCCTTGGTTTTCTGCTGCTCGCGCCGACTGCTCCTTTGGCCTTCCCACTTATGCGCGTGCCCGCTTTGGCGCGCGCGCTCTGGCCGATCGGGCAGACTGCTTTAGGCGTACGCGAAGCGGCTCTTCATGCTCCCATGGACGACTGGCATCGCTATCAGATCGAGTGGCAGGCCGAGCGCGCGCGCTTTTGGGTCGATGAGCAACTTGTGCTCGAAAGCCGTTTTGTGCCGCGAGCGCCGCTCGGTTTGGTACTGTGGATCGACAACCAATACGCGATCGTGACGCCTCAGGGCCGTTTCGGCGCTGGCCTATTGCAGATCGAGGATGAGCAGTGGCTCGAGATCGAAGATCTGCGTATCGAGTAATACCAAATCCGTTTGTGTTGTGGGGGCGGTTTCGCCAGCGAGGCGGATACCAGCCCTTGGTGGCGGGCAGGCCCTTGGTAGCCGTAGGCGGACGCGGTTTGAGCCTTGTTTGGGGTAAAGACTAAGCCGCCAGAGCACTAAACTGTGCAAGCGGATATGCTATTAGTGCGGAACACGAAGAGCTAGGGAAGACAACAAAAAATAGTCACGTTCTACTCTGCCGAGGGACAAATAGAAAGAAAGCAACTTGATTTCGTATAAAAGATTGAGCTGCTTGCGAATGGGCTAGGGCTGTGGTAGGCTTAACTCGTGTTCTTATTGGAAACGAGCGCCTTATGGCGCTCCGTCTACGTTTTGGAAGGAATCTATGTCGTTTATTAGCAACGGCCAGCGCCGTTACTTGCGAAAGCAGGCCCATCATCTCAAACCAATCGTCCAGATCGGCAAATTGGGCGTGACCGATAATCTGATCAAAGCAGTCGATGAAGCGCTCGAGCGTTTGGAACTGATCAAAGTCAAATTTAACGATGGTCAAGATGACAAACACGAGGTCGCAGAGTTTATCGCTACCGAGACGCGCAGCGATCTTGTTCAGGTCGTCGGTAATGTGATGATCTTCTTCCGCTATCAGCACGATCCCGAAAAGCGTCAGATCGATCTGCCCCGTCGCGAAGATGAGGACGACGATTACTAATTGTGTTGGACAAGCTTCGCTCAGTCGTGACCAACCACGGCAGAGCGAATTTTGTTTTTGCCTAGGAATGCTATGTCGCTATTTCGTTATCTCGTAACGCTCCCCGAGCGAGTGGTGCGTGCCGGAGCCGCCGTCGTCGGCGGCGCAGGTTACGAAGCCAGCAAAGTGATAATCCCCGAGCGTTTGCGCCGTTCGCGCCTGTACGAAGCAACGGTCGCCCGTCTATTGCGCATCACGGTTGAACTGGTGGGCGATGTTCACGGCGTTTATCCGCGCGAAGAGATGGCGGTCGGCGAGTTGCTGAAGCGCAAGACAGCAGGCAATGTGCTCGAACTCGCCAGCGTTTTGGCGGTCGGTTGGTCGCCGCTTTGGATGTTAGCTGCCGCTTCCGATCTGATCGGTGGCACCAAAGCCTATCTCAAAGCCTTGGTCAAAGAGCTGCGCGCGGCTCAACTGCTTCCAGCCGAAGCCGATATCGATTCGTTCGGCTCGCTTTTAGAGACCCTGCAGGGCACCTCGGCTGTACTGGCCGATACGCTCGATCTGCCGCCGCTCGACCTCAGCAGCGTGCAGACCGCTTGGACGACCCTGCAACAACAGGTTGAACAGCTGCCCTCGCCGCAACGCTTGGCGGCCTTGTTTGGTACCTTACAAGATGCGGCCAATCAAGAGCAGCGTTCGCTTTTGGAAGTCTCGTCCTTGGTCGCGCTTGGCGCTGTGCGAGCGGGCATTCAGCTTGGCAACGCCTATCTCTTCGAATACTACCGCGTCGCGCTCTTGCAGATCGCTCGCGAAGGAATTGTGCCCTTCCTCAAGCGCATCAGCCACCCCTACCTGCTGCGGGCTGGCAAACACTTCGTTCCCTCTTCCCACACCTGGACAGAACAAGCCTTAAAACGCATTCGCCCTAAGAACGATTAATTTGGATGCTCAGCATCGAAATCGGCGCGCAGTTGGGTCGCTACCGAATCAGAGCTCGATGCCAGACGGTGGGCCCAGCGGGTCGTTTCGGGCAGGCGATATTTGGTGGTGCAGCGCATCACCAGATCGATCGCGCTCTGCAGGCTAATGCGATGCCCGCTTGAGATGTAGAGCGGTTTGGTGCCCACGCGAGTGCGCAGCACAGCGCCGATCACCTCATTGCCACTGACTAGCGGTTCCCAAGCGCCTTTCTCGTCGGCTAAGGGTGCATGCCGTCCGGTCAACAATGTTTTGGCTACCCCGATCGCGGGAATATTGGTCAGCAAACCGAGATGGCTCGCGATGCCCAAACGGCGCGGGTGGGCGATGCCTTGCCCATCGCAGAGCAGAATATCGGGTTGTTGCTTAAGGAGCGAGAGTGCTGTGCGAGCGGCGGGGATTTCGCGAAACGAGAGAAAGCCTGGGATGTAAGGAAAGCTGGTAGGCAGACGGGCGATCGCGTAGTCCTGAAGCGAAAGATCATCGAGCCGTAGCACGGCGATAGCCGCGCGTGTGACCGTCCCTTCCGACTCGAAGCCGATATCGACTCCGGCCACGTATTTGATCGGCCCAAAATCATCTTCGACGATGACCTTGTGGCGCAGGCGCTCTTGAATCTCGACTGCTTCTTCTGGAGTGACATCCCAGCGATGTTCCAGTTCTTCATTCATTGAATTGCTCTTTCAGCTTAGAGATCCCCATACGATCTTTCATTGTAGCACTTTTAGGGTTTTCCTCTATTGACAACAAACTTACGTCAGATTATCATGCATCTCGATCATTGAAGAAGTAAAGGACAGAGTGAGATGGCTAGCAAACAAGCTCCAGCTGGGCGACGTAACGCAGGTCAGCAGGTCGATCATAACGCCCTGCGCACCAATCAAGGTTTCATTATTTTGCTTCTTGTAACAGCCTATCTGATTAATCAGCCTTGGATCGTTGTATTCGTCTGTGCTGTAATGCTGATCGGAACGTTGATTCCCCAAGCGGCTCTCTTTCAGCGTTTTTATCTGCATGTTTTGCGACCGCTTAAACTGCTCTCGCCCGATCTGCGCGACGAGTCGCCCAAACCGCACCGTTTCGCTCAGGGCATGGGCGGCAGCGTGCTCTTGCTTGCCAGTTTGGCGCTCTTTTTTGGCTTGCCCGTACTCGGCTGGATCTTAGTGGCGATTGTGATTCTCTTGGCGGCTGCCAACCTGCTATTGGGCTTCTGCGCTGGTTGCTTTATCTACTTCCAGCTTCAGCAACGCGGTATTTTGAAGGCCTAGTTTTGGAGGATATCAGCATGGCTTGGGATACGCCGCTGCTTCGCTTGGGTGTTGTTCTGTTCTTTGCATTGTTGTTTGTCGCTGTGTGGCAGGCTATACGCCTCTTGCAAGCGCGGCGTGTGATCCAGCTTCAGCGCACTGGCCTCGAATTACCCAGCGAGATCCGTGCCCAGCTTGAGGGCGCTTCGGCGGCGATTCTCTCCTTTTCAACCCGCACCTGCGCAGAGTGTCGCACACGTCAAGCGCCAGCTCTGCGCCGCCTCGCCGAGCGTTGGGGCCAAGATGTTCGCATTGTGGCCGTCGATCCCAGCGAGCATAGCGAGCTTGTGTCGCGTCTGGGCATTTTAACCGTGCCCGCTACCGTTGTGCTCGATCAAGCGCATCAAGTGCGCCAGATCAACCTTGGCTACACCAGCGATAGCGAGTTGCATTCCCAACTGCTGGCTAACCAAGCCACGCCTGCTCTTACAGCGAGCTATCTCGAAACCAGTTGAAGTCTTTAGTCTTCAGCGGCCAGGTTTCTACCCCAAGTAAGCTCTTAACCGCGTCCGCCTACGGCTATCAACATCCCGCCCATCGCAAAAGGCTGCTATCTGCATGGAGAGTCCGCGCCAAAAACGATCTAAACAGCATTCCTAGAGCCTGCTTGCAAAACTGCGCTCAAAACAAAACGGGCTGTGGTGTATCACAACCACAGCCCGTTGGCTTTTTCTTGTTCTAGAGCGGATAGTCATCTTCTTCCGCTTGATCGGAAGCGCTCTTGATCAGTCGCACCAAACTAACTATCGGATCGATCGTCAAGGTGCCGTATTCGGGGAATTCGATCTCGAGCAGCTCGCTATCGTCTTCGATTCGGCTTTCGATCACTCTGCCTTCGCCATAGGGCTGGCACAAGATCAGGTCGCCGCTGTGGAAGCGCGGTTCGATCGGCGCGGAGCTGCGGCGCACTTGGGCGGGCTGGGCGCGCTTCTGCTGCTGTTCGCGCTGCTGGCGCAACTCGCGCATACGAGCGATCATGGCGTTCGCATCGACCTGAAACGCAGGTGGCTCTGGCGCCTGAGCTGGCTCGGGAGCCACAGGAGGTAACAGCTCTTCGACCGGCTCGGGCGCTGCCTTTTTGCGTTTGCTCGAGGCATTTGACTCGGCTTTAGCGGCTCGATTCTCTTCGCTGCGCCGCCCGCCGCGTCCTTTTTTGGCCGCCGAGTTTGTAGCTTTGCTCGCCTCTTGCTTGGCAGGAGCTGGCTCTTGCTTGGCGGGCGGCGCCTCTGGTGTAACAGGCGTCGATCTGAACAAAGCAGGCTCATCTGGTTCGGCAGCCGCTTTTTTACGCTTGCTTGTTGGTTCGGCTTTAAAGGGCTGGCTTGGAATCGGCGATGCTATCTGGCGCTCCAAAAAGGCTTGCGCCTCGTTCTGCTCGGGTTCGGGCTTGAACGGGTTGAGCGGCGAATGGCCGTTTTCCGTGCGTGGACATTTGCTCACAACACGTTGCTGGGCAGCACTTTGCTCGCGCGCTGTCACCAATGCTGGCTCGGGAAGCTGCTCTTCTTCGTCTTCTTCGGCGATCGCATCGTTGCGGCGGCTCGGCTGATAGACCGCTTGGCGGCGAGGCGGCTGGCTCTCTTTGCCGAGCAACAGCAGCAACCAATCCATATCGGCCCGCGCGGTCGGCTCGAGCAGTGGATCGTTGCGACAATCGAGCGCGATGTCGTATGCCAGCGGCAAGAGCAGCTCGAAATTGGCATAGATCCAAGTGGCAAGTCCGTTGCCGCCCGGCTGAGTATCGATAAAGTAGAGTCGGTGTGCTTCTGCGTCGTAGGCCGGCACAATGTCGTTGAAGCGGCAGCCGACCCGTAGACTGAGCGCATACGCCAGCGACCAGCCGATCATCTGGCCATTGTTGGGTGGTGTGATACCAACCTCGACCCAGGTCGCGTGTGTGCTCCAATCGGTCGTCAACACAGGCGTAAGCGGACGCTCGTTGGCTTGGCTGCTCGGCTTGCTTTCGCGATAGGCGAAGATCTCTTCGTAGGCGTGTACGCGGCCCCAACCGATGGTATGGCCGCTGCGCAAGCTGGCTTGGTCGCGCTCGTCTTGCAGCGTAATGCGGCAGCGTCGCAGTGGGAAGGTGCGACGGTTGTTGACCTCGGGGCGCAGTGTAACGATGCCCTGTTCGGCGTCGCGGTTAACTACACGGTAGCGCGACCCGCCCGGCGGAAGCACCGCGCCCGGGTAGCCCCAGCGTTCAAAGGCGTTGCTGTCGAGCTGGTCGATTGTGCGCCCTTGGTCGGTGATCAGTTGGGTGGGCAAGCCGCCCGCCGCTTGCAGGCCAAAGCCAACATAGGGATCGCTGCTGACCTGTTTGGGCGGCAAACTGTAGGCTTGCCACAGCGGCGTATCGCCCGGCAGGCGCACGATATGTTTCTGTTGCACCATACGATCGAGCAGACTTTGCATCTGCCACTGTTCGATCTCTTCGCCGCTTAACGGCTGTTCGTTGGCGGCGCAAAGCAGGTGCTGTTGAATCACATAGACATTGGCGGGAGGCTGCGGCCAATCGGGGTCTGGCTCGTTCAGCAGGGTGGCGTACAGGCGCGCGATCGTGCTATCGGGCGTTTGATCGCCCAGAATCAAAATGCTCGCTTCGGCACCGCTAGCTAGCGCCGCCCGCATGGTCGAGCTGCCCAAGTAGCTTACAATCAGCTGCACCTCGGCCGGTTGCACAATATTGTTGATGCTGATGCGGTCGGAGTCGTTGCCAACAAATTGGCGCAGCGTTTGCAGATCATAGTTCGAGGCCGTGATATGGACGCTATAGCCGGCTCGTTCTAAGGCTTGGGCGATAGTGGCGCTGTCGCGTAGGCGTTCGCTGCCCGCTCGCCAGACCGCTAAAGCGCTTTCAGGTAGAGGAGTATCGTCAACCGGAATATGGCGCCAAGTCGCTCCCCAGAGCGTATTGAGCGTCTCATCGGGGTTCGTTACGCTGGCTAAGGTGGCGATCATTTGGGGCGGGTGCTCGCTTGCACATAGCCGTGCGCAACGCAGCAGCAGCGCGCTGAGGTGAGTGGCCGCCACCCCGACATAACGATGGGCAGAGTCGATCCAGATCGCGATCAGCTTCTGCCAGAACGTCTGCCATGTGCGGTCGTGGTAGCGCAACAAACGGTTGTGCAGCACTTCGGGCGTCGTCAAGATCACATGGGCACGAGCGGCATGCATAGCGCTGCCAGTCGGGCCAACTGTTGCGATCGTGAGACGATTGCCCAACTCTGCGTTGATCGGCTGGAGAAGTGCGACCTGTTCGCGGGCCATATGTAATTCGGGCACGAGAATAAGCGCCGTTGCACCTGGCTTAGCGCGCAGCATTTCAAACAACAACAGACGCGCTGTTGCTGCACCAGCTGCACTCCCGCCACTGAGGGCAATCGCATCGCCGCGTCGCAGCGTGGTGAGGGCTAACGATTGGTGTGGGCGAAAGGGGTTGCCGGTTAGCTTGATCCACGCATGTGAAAGGTGCTGGCTAATAGGTACATGGCTGACCCGTGCCCCTTCGTTTGCTGCGATCTCATGCCACAACAGAAGGGGGCTATGTTCGTTGCGCCCTCGTTGACGCGCCAGCCCTTGTAAAATCTCACCGATACTCTCCATATCACGCCGTTGAACTCGATACTGTATGAGATTGTCTTCTTAGAACATTGTAGCATATACCGTCTAGATGCGGATGGTACTGTGATACTGTTCTCGAAAACTATTTGCGCACTTTTGGGCTACTAGAGTACTTGACTCGCTTTCAAGGCTGTAAGTGATGAGGCTGAACGTTGTGAGCGGAAGGGGGTTGTCGTGTTAGCTTGTCGGGCGTTAGCCCGGCAAGCTAACACGACCGCATTTAAGGGGCTTTCCGTTGATAGCCGAAGGCGGACGCGTTAGAAGCCGAATGGAAGCCAGAGACCTTGCCGCTAGAGCTTTATACTCCTCAAACAGAGTGGCAATGACATCTCACTACTGCGACTGGTACCAACCCTATTCTAGAGCAGCGTGGTATAATATGGGCCGCGTTTCTGCCTTTGGCTCATAGTTTGGAAGTAGGAGTGACTGATGCGGAGTAATCCCACACAGCGGGTTGTGATTACGGGAATGGGTGCGATTTCACCGTTGGGGCTGAGTGTTGATGAGATGTGGGACGGCCTGATCAACGGTCGTTCGGGAATCGACTATGTTACTCAGTTCGATCGAAGTGATTTCCCCTATGTGATCGCTGCCGAGGTCAAAAATTTTGATCCACGCGCATATATGGATCACAAATCGGCTCGACGCATGGCGCGTTTTGCCCAATTTGCCGTAGCTGCTGCTGCTGAAGCGCTGCGTGATAGCGGTCTCGATCTCGATAAAGAGGATCGAACCCGTATCGCAGTCGATATCGGCACAGGTTTAGGTGGCTCCGCGAGCACTGAGGAAGAGACTCTCGCCTTTGCAAAGCGCGAACGCAAGCGACTCAACAATGCACTCTATCTTCCGACCTACATTGCCAATATGGCGGCTTGCCAAGTAGCCATCAACTTCGATCTGCACGGCCCGACCACGGTGCCCGTCGCGGCTTGCGCCACCGGAACCTATGCAGTTGGCGAGGCTGCTCGTATGGTTCATCGCGGCGATGCCGACATCGCCATCGCTGGCGGCACCGATGCCGGTGTAACTGCCCTGAATACCATGGCCTTCGGTGTGATCGGCGCGATCGCTCCGGCTGGCGATGATCCCAAGCAAGCTGTGCGCCCCTTCGATGCCAAACGCAACGGTACAGCGGGCGCCGAAGGCTGCGGCGTGCTTGTGCTCGAATCGCTTGAGCATGCTCTGGCACGTGGCGCACGTATCTATGCCGAAGTTGTCGGCTTCGGCGCTACCGAAGACGCCTTCCACATCACTGCGCCCGATCCCGAGGGCACCTACAGCGGCCTCGCGATCTTGCGCGCCATCGAGGACGCTGGCCTTACGCCCCAAGATGTCGACTATATCAGCGCTCACGGCACCGGAACGCCGCTCAACGACCTTGCAGAAACGGTCGCCATCAAGCGCGCGCTGGGTGATCATGCCTACAAGGTGCAGATCAGCGCGATCAAGTCGATGCTCGGCCACACCGCTGGCGCTGCTGGCGCTTTGGCCTTGATCGGCTGTGTCAAAACGATCAATACTGGCATCGTTCCGCCGACCCTTAACTATAGCGAGCAAGATCCGCAGTGCGATCTCGACTATGTGCCCCAAGTCGCCCGTCATGGTCAGAATATTCGTGTGGCCTTGGCGCATGCCTTCGGTTTTGGCGGCCAAAATGCAGTGATCGCCGTTCAACGTTACGAATAAGCCTGCCAAAAGGAGAAGAACATGGCCGATTTTAACCAGAAGGTCATCGAAGAGTTTCGTGCAAACGGCGGCAAGGTGGGCGGCAACTTTGAAGGTCGTCCCCTGCTGCTGCTGACCACGATCGGCGCCAAGAGCGGTCGCCGCTTGGTCAAACCATTGATGTATATCCGCGACGGCGAGCGCTATGTGATCGTCGGCTCGAAGGGCGGCGCGCCGAGCCATCCCGCTTGGTACTACAATATTCTCGCCAACCCAGAGGTAGAGCTTGAAGTTGGTGATGAAAAGTTCGCGGCCCGCGCTACGATCGCAGAAGAGCCCGAGCGCAGTCGTTTGTACGATATTTTTGCTAAGAACTGGTCGTTTTTTGCAGAATACCAAACCAAAACGACGCGAGTCATTCCTGTCGTTGTACTTGAACGAGTCTAAGACAAACAAGGGCGTAGCACAGAGCCTGATACCAAATCTGGTTGATTACTTTCTCTTTGGCCTTCGGCAGAGTGGAACTTGACTATTTTTTGTTGTGAGACATTTCGCGCTGCAGCACGAAATGTCTCACAACTCTTTCCCCGTTTTTGCGTTCTTGTAACACAACTCTGTAAGCCAAGTTGATCTGATCTGTTGTTGTGCCCTTTTGCTTTTCTGATCCGCAACCTTTTGCGGCCCCTCGCTAAAACAGGTATACTTTCAAGAGTTGTATTGTCGCACCTGTATTTCTCGTCTTGCAGGAGCGCAATCGTGTTGTGCGGACTTCTTTCGCCTTAAACAACACCAGCAGCCGTGTAATACCAAATCCGTTTAAAGGTCTGCATGCTTGCAGCGGGCAAAACAAAACGAGAGAAAGTTGTTACGTTTTGCCTGCCGAAGGCCAAAAAGTAATAAAGTAATTGGATTTGGTGTAACTTCCAAATACAGATAGATAGAGAGAGAGAAATGGCTAAACCGATTGTGGCTATTGTAGGTCGACCCAATGTCGGCAAGTCAAGCTTGTTTAATCGCTTTGTTGGCGAGCGCCGCTCGATTGTGGAAGACCTACCTGGCACCACTCGCGATCGCCTGTATGGAACGACAAATTGGAACGGTCGCGACTTTATCATTATCGATACCGCCGGCATCATGTTTGAGGAGGAAGACAATTCGCTTCCTCTCGTTGAGATTGCGCGCCGCACCCGTGAACAAGCGCACTTGGCGATCGATGAAGCCGATGCGATCATCTTTTTGGTCGACGCCATCGAAGGTATGACCACTTCAGATGCCGAGGTCGCCGAAGTATTGCGCAGCACTAGCAAACCCGTTATTTTGGGTGCCAACAAGTGCGACAATACCGAACGTTCCCTCAACGCCGTCGAGTTTTATGCCCTCAACTTGGGCGAGCCGATCCCGATCAGCGCCTATCACGGCATCGGTACCGGCGATCTGCTCGATGCCCTAGTCGAGGCGCTGCCGCCCGGTGATGAAGAGGAAGAGGACGACGAGAGCGATCTCAAGATCGCGATTGTAGGCCGCCCCAACGTGGGCAAGTCGTCGCTGCTCAACAAGCTGCTCGGCCAGCAGCGCAGCGTGGTCAGCTCGGTGCCCGGCACCACCCGCGATAGCATCGACACCGAGCTAGAATACGACGGCCAGCGCATCACCTTGATCGATACCGCTGGTATTCGTCGACGTGGCCGCATCGATCGCGGCATTGAGCAATACAGCGTGCTGCGCGCTCTGCGTGCGGTTGAGCGCTGCGATGTCGCCCTCTTGGTTATCGACGCGACCGAAGGTGTCACCGCCCAAGATACCCATATCGCTGGTATGGTCTTGGAAGAGAAGAAGAGCATGGCGATTCTGATCAACAAGTGGGATGCGGTCATAAAGGACAACGACACCTTCAACGAGTTCACGCGCAATGTGCGCAAAGCCTTCCACTTTATCGACTACGCGCCGCTGCTCTTTATCTCGGCCCAAACCGGCCAGCGCGTCGAAAATGTCTTGCCGCTCGCGCTTGAGATCAACGAAGAGCGCCACAAGCGTATTCCGACCAGCGAACTCAACGAAATGCTGCGCGCCGCTGTTTTGGAGCACCCGCCGACCTCGATCAAGAAGGGCGCTCACCTGCGACTCTACTACATCACGCAGCCCCAAATCGCGCCGCCGGTCTTTTTGGTCTTTGCCAACGATGCCCAGCAGGTTCACTGGGGTTATGGGCGCTATCTCGAAAACCGTTTGCGCGACCGCTACGGCTTTTTAGGCACGCCGCTCACGGTGGTCTTCCGTAGCCGCGAAGACAAAGAATAAGCAGCGCCTAGCAACAGCGTTTAACAACGAGAAGCGAAGAAAGCGGCGAAGAACCAAGTTGTGCTCTGCCGAAGGCGAAAGGCCCCTTGTAGCGGGCTGGATGTTGATAGCCGTAGGCGGACGCGGTGAGAAACAAATGGCAGCTAGCAAGCTCGCCGCTCAAGCGAATGTGCTTTGCGCACGCTCAAAATAAAAACAGGACGGATGCACAATCCGTCCTGTTTTTTGCGCCAAAAACAGCTAGACCTTGAGCGCCATACCGCCCGCGCCGGTATCGGCGGCGCCGCGCAGCTCGCCCGTCTGCTCGTCGATCGTGATCGCGTGTACCAAGCCCAAGCCGCCGTGGCTTTGCGGCATACGCACGATCGGGTGGCGCTTGCGCACCTCTGCGCAGACGTATTCGGGAATGCGCGCTTGAGCGCGAATGGCCGCCCCTTGGCTGTCGATGCGCGGCGCTAACACGGCGTCGCTCACACTCATACCGAAGTCGAGCACATTTACGATCACTTGCAGCACCGAGGTCAGAATGCGAGTCGCCCCGGGCGCGCCTAAGACCAAGACCGGCTTGTCACCCTTGTAAACGATGGTGGGCGCCATACCTGTGGTGCGGCCTTTACCCGGCTCGAAGGAGTTCATATGGCCTGGGTAAGGGTGGAAGTTGATCATCGAGTTGTTGTACATAAAGCCCAGACCGGGCGTGATCACACCCGACGACATACCGAGCGAGTGGGTCAGCGAGACGCACATGCCATCCTTGTCGACGACCGTCACTTGGGTGGTGTGGGGCGGCTCGGTCGGCGTGAACGAAACCTCGATCGGCTCGCCCTTGTTGATGCGCTCGCGCCAGATCGCCGCCCGCTCTTTGCTGATCATCCAATCGACTGGCACTTGGTTGAAGTCGGGGTCGGCCATATAGGGGTTGCGGTCGGCAAAGCCAGCCTTCATCGCCATTGCCAAGAGGTAGAGATACTCCGGCCCGTTATGCTCCATCTTGCTGAGATCGTAGCCTTCCAGAATATTGAGGATCTCGAGCATGGTCGGCCCGCCGTGGGGCGCGTTCACGGTCACGATCGTATAGTCACGATAGCTACCGACCACGGGCTTCACATCGCGGAAGCGATAGTTAGCGAAGTCTTCGGCGGTCACAAAGCTGCCGTTGGCTGCTAAGTCGCGTGCCATCTCTTCGGCCAGCTCGCCGCGATAAAAATCTTCCGGACCGTTGGCCGCCAAACGTCGCAGGGTCTGGCCGAAGTCGGGATTGCGAATGATATCGCCATCGTTGTAGGGCGTGCCGTCCGCTTTCAGATAGATGCGCCGCGCTTCGGGATTAGCGAGAATATAGTCGAGCAGCGTCGCGCTTTCGGGGAAGCGACGTGGCGCTCGCCAGCCCGCCGAGAGGGTCGGATCGACCACAAAACCTTCCTCAGCGATCTTAATCGCTGGTTGCAGAATATCGCTCCACGAGCGCGTGCCCCAGCGTTCGAGCATGGCGGCGAAACCTTTGACCGTGCCGGGCGTGCAGATCGATGTATACCCGACGTCGTTGACTTTATCTTTGAGAAAATAGCCCCAACCGTCGGGATTCGGCCCGATCACGCGATCTTGCCACATATCGGCCCGCACTTTCGAGCCCGCCAAGGCTGGCGCATCGAGAATCAAGCTCTCACCAGCTTTTTGTCCCGGCACATGGATAGTCAAAAGGGCGTAACCGCCGATCCCACACATCTGTGGGTTTACTATGCCTTGCACAAAGGCACATGTCAGTGCGGCGTCGATCGCATTGCCGCCCTGTTTCAAGACTTTCGCACCCTCTTCGACGCCCGCAGGGTTGGGCGCAACGATCATCGAACTCATCGCCTCGTCTCCTTGTCGCTTCAGAAAGCAAACACCGTCGTTATGCTATAGATTAGCGCTCGTGATGCTGCTTGTTGGCAGCCCGATTGCGCGATGTGCATCGAGTAGGAGCCTCTTTTTGCCGAACATTGTGCTGCTGCTAGTATACGGGCAAAGCCCTTCTTCGGCTAGTTGGCTATCGTATGCCCAAAAAAGCTGAGCAGATCGCGGGCGTCGCCACAATCTGCTCAACAACAATGCTCTGCTTTCTGGCTATCCTGCATCTCGCCGCTTGCTTCAAAGACGATAACGCGTTGGCGTTGAAGGTCTTTACCACAAATCAGGTCCTTGGCGCGTCCGCCTACGGCTACCAAGGTCCTGTCAGTCACCATGCAGTGCTCGCAGCTTATGCGAAGCCGCTGCCCAAGACTCAAGGCTGCAAAATGATGTTGTTGTAGACGAGATCTGTTGGGGGACACGCTCTTCTAAGCCAAACGCACGCGCCATGCGTAGTGCTATCACATCAGCATAAAGATACATATGCTCGCAGCGTGAGAAACGAAAAGCGAGGGAAAGAGTGGGGTGAGATTTTGTTCGATAGCGCGGAGTATCACACAAAACAAGAGCGGATGTCTTCTGCTCCACATCCGCTCTTGCAATAGGTTACCAGGCGCGGTCCAGCTTAGTCTAGATCTGCCTGTTGAGAATTAATCATCCAAGTCTGTTTTTCAAGCACATCTAGAACTGCATTTAACAGATCGTTGGTAGTAGGGTCGCCAAGCTCGTCGGCTCGCTCCATATCTTCGCGAATCTCGACTTCCATGGTTTCGAGGGCTTGCAGCTCGCGCTGCAACATAGTTTTTGTATCGTGAATACCGGCGGGCAGCTGACCGATGGTTGCATGTTCTGCGATTTCATCGGGCATTGAAACAACAACGCCGCCCAAGCCAACTACACGTTCTGCAATAACATCTGTTTGAGCCAATACTTCATTGGCCAGTTCTTCAAAAAATAAGTGGAGCGAGTGAAAATGGCGTCCGCGGATCGTCCAATGATCTTTTTTATAACGCATGTACAAGAGTTGGAGGTTGGCCGCATTGCGGTTCAGTCGCTGGACAATTTCCGAGCGATCTTTCTCACTCAAGCCGTTAGGTACATGGATAAGAGAACCGAACTCTTGAATAAGACCTACATCCTTAACCTCTTTGGTAGCCATCAGATACTCCTTGGCTGTTCTTGTCCACAGTTTTCAATACTGTAGCTAGCACGTTAAGTGCCATCACGATTCAGTATAGCACTATTTTTAGTGAAATCTAAGAAACTGTTGTGTCGGAGCTTGGTAATCATTCTCATAAAGGATCTCGCCGATTGTGATGCGGCACGTAAAGGCTTATTACTCTTGTTTTGCTGCTGTTTCTCATCAAAATCGCTCGATGCAATTGCTGGTATTATTAAAGCACGCGGAGTCTTAAAGCATCATACCTTTAGACTTAGTTTCCACACTATGAGGAGTTAGGCATGTCTTCTTCTAACACTGAACTGCTCGCGAAACTCGACGCCTATATCGAAGCCAATATAGATCGTTGGATCGATGAGTTAGCGAAGCTGTGCGCCATCCCCAGCGTTTCGGCCAAGCACGAAGGAATCGACGAGTGTGCTGCACTTGTCGCCGATATGTTGCGCGCTCGCGGTTTTGAAGCATCGGTTATGCCGACCGCTGGCCACCCGGTTGTTGTTGGTGCAGCTGAAGGCGAAAGCCCGCGCACGCTGCTCTGCTACAACCACTACGATGTGCAGCCCGCTGAGCCGTTCGAACTCTGGACCTCGCCTGCGTTCGAGCTGACCCAGCGCGATGGCAAGCTGTATGCTCGCGGTGTTTCCGACGACAAGGGCGAGATCGTCAACCGCTTGGCCGCTATCGATGCTCTGCAGGCCGTGCTGGGCAAGCTGCCCTGTAATGTGAAGTTTGTGATCGAAGGCGAAGAGGAAGTGAGCAGCGTTAGCCTGCCCGACTTCATCAAAGAGAACACTGAACTGCTGAAGGCCGACGCCTGTCTGTGGGAATTCGGTGGTATCAACGAAGACGGTGCCTCCGAGCAATACCTCGGTATGCGCGGTATCTGCTATGTCGAGCTGAGTGTAGAGAAGCTGACCCTCGATGCTCACTCCGGCTTGGGCGGCTCGATCTTCCCGCACGCTGCATGGCGTTTGGTTTGGGCGCTCAACACCATCAAAGATCCCAAGACCGAGCGTGTACTGATCCCCGGCTTCTACGACAACGTTGTAGAGCCGACTCAGCGCGACATGGAGATGTTGGCAGCGCTGCCCGACGAGTCCGAGAAGTTCAAGCGCATCTACGGCGTCGAGCGCTTCACCCACGATCTGAGCGGTGTTGAACTGCAGCGCGAGTCGGTCTTTGTGCCGACCTGTACGATCTGTGGTTTGACCAGCGGTTATCAAGGTCCGGGCAGCAAGACCGTATTGCCAGCCAAGGCAAGCGCCAAGATCGACTTCCGTTTGGTTCCCAACCAGACTCCCGAAGAGATCGTCGCCAAGCTGCGCGCTCACTTGGATGAGCAGGGCTTTGAAGATGTCAAGGTCGAGCTTCTGGGTGGCGAAGCACCCGGCCGCACCGACCCCGATGATCCTTTCGTGAAGCTGGTGGTCGAAAAGAGTGCCGAAGTTTATGGCAAGCCCGCTGTGGTTCGCCCGATGATCGGCGGCTCGGGCCCCAACCATGCCTTCATCGAATATCTGAAGGTGCCGATCGCTAGCGTTGGTGCTGGCTATCCTGGCGGCCGCGCCCACGCGCCCGATGAGAACATCCGCATCGAAGACTTCATTCGCGGTGTGAAGCACGGCGTGCGCGTAATGCTTGGCTTCGCCGAACTAGAATAGCTCATAGAGCGTCACGTAAAAGCGGAGGTGCAGCCTAGCTGCATCTCCGCTTTTATTATTTGCCGTAACGAGCTAACAGTACGACCATTACCTTCTAGAATCTTCTAGTTACCCGCATCTTAATTAGAAAAGCCCTCAAAAACCTTCTAGCTGCTTGCAACTGGAAGGTTAGTGGTCAGAATGTGAGTGTGGTAAGAGGGAGAAGGAAACGATGGGATCGCTGCAACCTGTCTGGTGCAAGCACCAAATAGGCTGAAACGTTGTGTTTCGTTGAGAATACTCTTTAAAATCTTCTAGTTGCTTGCAATTGGAAGCTTAGTGCTATATATCTGCTTGTTTATGAAGCCACAAGATCTAATTTTGCTTACTCTCTTTTTACTTGTAAGCCTTGACTTCATTACATTGTCGCCTGTATGAAAGAAACAGAGGCTTGTATGAAGCAATTACAGGCCTGTATGAAAGAAACAGAGGGTTGCATGAATGAAACAGAGGCTTGTATGAAGCAATTACAGGCCTGCATGAAGTAAACAGAAGCCTGCATGAATGAAACAGAGGCTTGTATGAAGCAATTACAGGCCTGCATGAAGCAAACAGAGGGCTGCATGAATGAAACAGAGGGCTGCATGAAAGAAACACAGCCCTGTATAAAACAAGCAACGATGAATGTTTCTTATATTCGAAGCGCAAAGCCCACCAGAGTAAGTGCTCTGGCGGGCTTTGACTTTAGGAGTTATGCATAACAAGTTGAAATAAAGAGCGTGCTGCTCTACCAGCGTGGGCGGCGATACTTCCAGCCCGGTTCGACCTTCTGCATCTCGATTTCATCGTCGCGTTTGGTTAAACCGCTCTTGATGTAGGTTTCGTGCATGCGCGCTAGTTGATCGCGGTCGAGCTCTACACCCAGACCGGGGCCTGTGGGCACAGCTAGCGCGCCATCTTTAAACTGCAGCTTGCCGCCAACAATGATCTCATCCTTCTGCCAAGGATAGTGAGTGTCGCAAGCATAAGTGAGATTAGGCACAGCGGCAGCCAGATGGGTCATTGCTGCGAGCGAGATGCCCATATGAGAATTGCTATGCATCGACATGCCGATGCCCCAAGTGCGACAGATACGAGCTAGCTCGACGGAGGCGCGCAGACCGCCCCAGAAGTGATGATCGCCCAGAATGATCTGCACACTGTTGAGGCGGATGGTCTCGGGTAGGTCGGCGAAGCTCACACAGCACATATTGGTCGCCATAGGTAGGCCCGTACGTTGGTGTACCTCGGCCATCTCCTCTTTGCTGCCGACTGGATCTTCGTAGTATTCCAGCAAACCATCGAGATCGCGCGCGAACTTCACCGCAGTCTCGACGGTCCAAGCCGCATTGGGGTCGATGCGCAAGGGTACATCGGGGCCGAAGGCGGCGCGCAGCGCTTGAATGGTGCGCACCTCTTCGGCGGGTTCGAGCACACCCGCTTTGAGCTTGATCGACTTAAAGCCGAAGGCCTTCACCATGGCTTTGGCCTGTTCGACCAGCGATTGGGCGTCGAGCGCTTCCTCTTGGCGAGCCAGTTCCCAGCCATCGCTGGCTTCAGGGTCCATGTCGAAGCCATATTTGCCGCCCGCACCGCGATGTTTGTAGAAGAGGTAAGCGCTAAAGGGCACCTCATCACGAACACGTCCGCCCAAGAGATCGCACACGGGCTTGCCGATCGATTTACCGATCAAGTCGAGACAAGCTACTTCGATCGCGCCGAAGGTACGCGGTGGCGAATGCAGTTTACCTTCCCAAAAGTCTTTGCTGCCCTCGCCGCCCCAACGTTGACTGCTGGGTGCGATCGCTGTTTCAAGGCTGGCGAGCTGATAAGGGTCGCGCCCGATCACTAGATCGCGCACGGCTTCGAGATCAGCGACTACTGCGGCGCCACCGTGGGTCTCGCTGATACCGGTGATGCCATCGTCGCTGACGATTTCGACGATGGTGCGTAAGGCGTAGGGAGCGTGCAGACCGGAGGCGGCCCGAATGGGCGGATCGCTGAAGGCGATTGGGGTAACGCGATACTCTACAATCTTCATGCTGGTGCTCCTTTGCAAAGAGAGAAGCAGGAGGCTTTCATTGCGCTCCTGCTCATAGAGATCAGCTAGTCGTTAAGCTCCGGATGTTGGAGATGGAAGTCGCTTGCATGCTGGAAGGCGCTTGCAAGTCTGAGTAAGGTCGCCTCGTCGTAGAGCTGAGCGATACATTCGATCGCTGTTGGCATCTGTTCTTGGTCGAAACCGCTTGGCAGACCGATCGCAGGGTGTCCGGTTAGGTTGGAAAGCGTGGAGTGGTGCGAGAATCCGAAGGGCAAGACATAGGCATCGATCTGTTCAAAGAGCTGAGCCATCTCTTGCATAATGCTTACCCTGATGCGATTGGCTTGAATGTATTCCACCGCTGGGATAGTACGTGCGTAGCGGAAGACGTTCGGCCAAGCGTCCTCAACTTGTCGTGTGAGCAGCTCGACTTGGCCGCTACGCAGCAGTTCATCGAAGGCAGCCGCCGCCTCGGCCTGCAAAATAAATGAGATCGAGTTGGCGCTCTCGAGCGGTAAGTTGATCGGCTTCAGTTCGGCGCCTAAAGATGCAAATAGATCGAGTGCGGCGCGGGCGTTACGAATGGCAGGCTCGTCTGATTCGAAGGCGGCAGGCACGTAACCCAAGCGTAGGCCCTGAATATCGTAGTTGCCATCCCAGCCGCAGCCCGGTAGGCCGAGCGTAACCGAATCGCGCTGGTCAGGACCGTGCAAAACATCGAGCACAAGGGCACAATCTTCGACTGAACGACACATGGGGCCGATCTTATCCATACTCCAACTGAGCGGCATAGCGCCGTAGCGGCTGATGCGGCCAAAGGTTGGGCGCAAACCTGTGATTCCACAGAAGGTCGAAGGATAGATGATCGAACCGTTGGTTTCGGTGCCGAGCGCGAAGCCGACTAAGCCGGCTGCGACCGCAGCGCCCGAGCCTGCAGACGATCCGCTTGTGCCTGTTTCAAGATTCCAAGGGTTATTGGTGCGCCCGTTGAACCAAACATCGCCCCAAGCCAGCGCACCGAGGCTGAGTTTGGCGATCAAGACCGCGCCAGCCTCTTCCAAACGATCGATCACTGCAGCGTTATAGTCGAAGACTTGCTCTTTATAGGGAACATCGCCCCAGGTTGTTGGAATACCCTTGGTTGCGAAGAGATCTTTGGCTCCGTAGGGAATGCCGTGCAGCGGCCCGCGATAGTGTCCGGCGGCTATCTCGTCATCGGCGCGCTGGGCTTGTTGGAGCGCCAACTCTTCGGTCAATGTGACGATGCAGTTAAGGCGCGGGCCGTAGCGTTTGATGCGTTCGAGATAGATCTTGGTCAGTTCGAGCGAGCTGATTTGGCCCGTGCGGATCAGTACGGCCAGTTCGCTGACGCTCAAGAAGGCGATCTCGTCGTCGCTGCTCGGGCGTTCTATGCCTTCGGGCAGCTTGAGATGGAAACCTTCGTGATTGTTTTGGAAATACATATCCGGCAGACGCGGATTGAAGTAGAGCGCAGGGCCTTGGGTGTATGGAAGCGCGTGTGCATGAATCTGGGCATACTGTTCACGCAGATTGGAGAGGCCAGAAAGCATCAAGCTACGCTGTTCGGCGCTAAAGCGCAGGCCAATTAAGGCCTCGACGGCGGCGATCATCTCTGGTGTGATCTGTTCTTTATCTTGTGTCACCTGTAATCACCATGATGAGCTTATAGAAAAACAAGCATAAGCACATTATACCGTTTTGCGCTGTAGCACCGTTGCTGTGTGTTAGGTTATTGGCTCAGCCATTCAAGATAGGCGCGTCGTTCGTATTGATCGGCTGCAAGCGGCAGTTGCACGGCTTGGTGCTCGACGATTGAGATCAAAGCGGCTTGAATAATCTCGATCGTGGCCCGCCCTTCTGGGCCAGGGATGGGCGCTTCTGTTCCGCTAAGCGCTGCATCGACAAATGCCTGTAGCTCATGGCGAAACGCGACCCGGTGTCCGTTGCCGCGCTCGTAGTCATCGTGAATAAGCGTTTCGCCTTCGCCTATGTTATTTTGCCAACTGAAGCTGCCTAGGCGCAGATCGAGGCGCAAGCTGCCCTCGCTGGCATGCACGACGGCGTTATGCTGTTCGATAAAGCTGGTCATACAGGCGCTGAGCGTGCCGATGCAACCGCTGCTGAAACGTAGGTTGATTTCGGCGGCATCGGGGAAGTCGAGGCCAGCTTGGATCGGTTTGCAGGCGGCGCTCGCAAAGACTTCTTTCACATCGCCGAAGGTATAGCGCAGCCAATCGAGCTCGTGGGCGCAACTTTGATGTAAGAGACCGCCAACCAGTTTGCGCCGCTGTAACCAACTGCCCTGCTTGCGCTGCAACATATCGTGGCGAGTCATCAATACGCTGATCGGCTGGCCGATTCGCCCTGACTGGATACATTCACGGGCTGTTGCCAAGAGCGGAAAGAAGCGCTGCAATTGACCGACCATCAGCACGACCTTGTTGGCTTGGGCGGCTGCTATCATCGCATCGCACTCGGCGACCGTCATCGCCATGGGCTTTTCGACGAAGACATGCTTGCCTGCTTGGGCGGCTGCGATGGTCAGTTCAGCGTGAGTATAGCTTGGAGTGGCGATGCAGACGGCAGCGATATTGGGATCGTTCAGCGCGCTTTGTAGATCGGGGTAGGCGTAACAGCCAAGCTGCTCTGCGGCGGCTTTGGTCTCGCTGGCTTCGGCCGCAACAACGCCTCGAAAGTCTACTCGTTGGTCTTCTTGAAGCAAGCGGGCCAGACCCCGCCCGAAGTTGCCCGGCCCAATAAGCACACAGCCAAGTTGATCTGGCATCGTTTGTCCTTTCTTGCTATGTGTGCGCTAACGAGAAGCTTTTGGCTGCCCATGGGAAGTTGGGCTTGTGGATGTGGGCTTTGCGCAGCGCTGCTACACATCCACAAGCTGTTTGCGCGGGCGTGCAGCACGGCTACATTTGTGTGTCGCGTTCAGAGAGAATCACTTCGCGCCCGGTGCGAGCTGATTCTTCGGCGGCCAAGAGCACTGCGACGATATGGCGCGCGTAACGCGGCGTAATAGGTTCTTCGCTATTGTTACGGATGGCCTCGGCGAAAAGTTCGAATTCGAGCGCAAATGGGTTGTTTGGCTCGTAGGCCACCTCTTCATAGTGGTCGCTGCGTGCGATCCAGAGACCGGCGTTGGGCGCAAAAGTCGCCAGCTTCAGCATGCCTTCTGTGCCGATGAATTCGCCGTTCCAGCGTTCGTCGCCGACCCGATAGCCTGCGTGGGCGATGGTTGAATGCAGGCCGTTGGCATGTTGAAGCATCACAATCGAAGAATCGTCGCTGGCTTGTTTAATCAGCTTGTTGTTGATCGAGGCTTTGACCGCCACAACCGGACTGTTTGAGAACCAGATCATTCGGTCGACCATGTGGGCACCGTTCATCTGCCACATACCACCACCGTAGGCGCGGTCGAGGAACCAAGGCAGACGCAACTCAAGTCCAAAGGGTTTGTACCAGGTGTCTGTCATAAAACTGAGTTCGCCGATACCGCCGCTCGAAATGATCTCGTGGGCTTTGCGGTTCACAGCGAAGAAGTGTTGAGTATGACCGACCATCATCTTGATCTTGGCGGCCTGAGCGGCTTCGCTCATAGCGTCGCACTCTTCGAGGGTCAGGGCCATGGGCTTTTCGACAAATACATGTTTGCCTGCGCGGGCTGCATCGATAGCTGCTTGGGCGTGTAAGTGATTGGGGAGCGCGATGGTAACGATGTCGATGTCGGGGCGTTCGAGTAACTTGTGGTAGTCGGTGTATCCGTCGCAGTCGTATTGGGCGGCGAGCGAATCGGCACGACTTTGATCGATGTCGGCGATGGCTCTCAGGGCGAACAAACCATTGGTGGCTGCTAGCGCTTTTGCGTGTCCGTGACAAACACGGCCTCCGCCAATAATACCTACACCAAACATAGCTATGCTCCTTTGCATCGGGGGTATGGGGTGGATCGCGGCAAATATACCATAGTTACAGACTGAGTCAATCAAGGATTGTGGCGTGATTCTTGTAAAGTGCGCGAAACGATTAGGCCCGCCTATTTTGGTGGTGACACCTTTGACCACCCTCCTCTCGATGGCCTCTTTTCATTTCAAAGGGTCGCAGCAGAGCCAATCTAAGCGGCCTGTATAGCTCTTTGTGCCAAAATTGTATAAGACAAGAGCTCCTGTGCGATAAAGTCGGCCCCTCTAAAGCATGAGAATTACATCGTACTCTGCTTTGCGATTTGCAATAGCTTTTGGTAGGCAAAGCAGAGTATGGTACAATCCTTATATACCCATTGCACGCTACATCCTAGTGATCGAACATCGTGTTTTGAGCATGGAGAAAGCGCGTGAGTGTCAAAAAAATCGGTCTCATCGTTGGGCGCGAGTCCACATGGCCCCAGGCATTCATAGATGAAGTGAATGGGCGTGACGATGGCGTCGTTGCTGAATTCGTCAAGCTGGGTGGAACGATGATGGCGAGCGAGAGCGGCTATGATGTCTTAATCGACCGTATCTCCCACGAAATACCCTACTACCGAGCCTTTCTGCGCAACGCTGTCCTCACTGGTACCACCGTCATCAACAACCCCTTTAACTGGTCAGCTGCCGACGACAAGTTTTTTGCAGCTGGTTTAGCATCGCGTCTGGGAATCGCGCACCCGCGCACTGTAGCGCTTCCGTCTCATAGTTATATCGACGGCGTTGTAACAGAGTCGTTGCGGAACTTAGAGTATCCCATCCCTTGGCAGCAGCATGTTGAGGCCGTTGGAGGCTTCCCGGTGATCTTGAAGCCGCATTCAGGCGGTGGACTCAAGCACGTCTATAAGCTCTCTTCAATGGAAGAGCTATGGAAAGCCTATAACGAAACCGGCACCGAATGTATGATCCTGCAAGAGTTCATTGCATGGGAGAAGTACGTTCGTTGTGTGGTGGTGGGACGTCAACATGTCTTGATCACTCGTTTTGATGTAAGCGCCCCTTGGCCCGATCGCTACTTCCCGATTGAAGAGGGCTATTTAAGCGACGAATTGCGTGAGCAAATTACAGATGACTGCCTCAAGATCTGTGAAGCGCTCGGCTATGATATGAATAGTGTCGAGTTCGCGATCAAAGATGGCGTGCCCTACGCTATCGACTTCACCAATCCAGCCCCCGATTTTGACCTCTATTCGCTCAAGCAAGAGTATTTCGATTGGGTGGTGAAACACATGGCTGATTTCGCCATCGAACTAGCCAAGAGTGGCAGCCGCGCTCAACAAGAAGCGATGTATTGGTATCCGAGTGTCAAGCGTGCAGCTAAGAAGAAACCCGCTCGTAAGCGTATTCCGAAATCTATAGCAAAAGCAGTTGCTGAATAGTAAGCGTATTACGGCTTTATACGAGGCCGCGATCTGGCGTTTACAAACAAAACCTACAGTTGGTTATGATCGCTAGGAGCGAAGCTGGGTATATGATCAGCTGTCTTCTCAATCCGGCTATGCAGTGGATTGGGAAGACAGCCTTTTCGCATTAGAGGGCTGTGCTGGCTTGGTGTAGAAAGGGGTTGCTATGCTTGAGGAAGCGATTGCCCACTATCATAGCTTGCTTGATGATGCCCGAGCGCAGGAATCGCAAGCGGTTTTAAGCAAAGAGATGCAGCAGCGCCAACTCTTTTTTGGCGAGCGTCCATTAGCGAATGTATTGCGTCCTCGTTTTATTAGCGCCGAACAATATGCCGATCTCGCCAAGGCGTGCGCTTTGGTCGCCGATGCTACGCGGCGTCTAGCTGACGAAGTATTACGTACGACGGCCCATGCCGCTTCGTTGCGGCGCTATTTGGCCTTGACCCCTCACGAAGAAGCCCTGATCGCGATGGAACCGGGCTACGAAGACCCCTCGATCCATTCGCGTATGGACACTTTTATGACTCTCGATGGCTCATCGCTGCAATTCGTCGAATATAACGCCGAAAGCCCCGCTGCGATCGCCTATGAGGATCTGTTATCGGAGGCTTTTCTTGCTCTGCCAGTGATGCGCGACTTTCAGGAACGCTATCGGGTCGATATCTTGCCAGCCCGTCACAAAATGCACGAGACGCTGCTAGATGCTTGGCATTCGGTTGGCAACAACGACGAGCCGCACGTCGCGATTGTTGATTGGCACGGCCTGCCGACCGCCCATGAGTTTGAACTGTTTCGAGTCTATTTTGAAGAGCAAGGCTTGCCGACCATTGTTTGCACCCCAGATGACCTGACCTATCGTGATGGTAAACTCTATGCTTCGAGTGTAGCGACCAATAAACCTCTGCCGATTACGATTGTCTATAAGCGTATTTTGACCAGTGAATTTCTGCAGCACTATGGCGATCAGGTCTTAGCTCACCCCTTGGTACAGGCCTATTCCGCTGGTGCGATCGCGTTGGTGAATAATTTCCGCGCTAAATTGCTGCACAAGAAGAGCATCTTCGCGCTGTTGAGCGACGAACGTTGTGCTAGTCTGTTTACAGCCGAGCAGCGCGAGGCGATCGCGAAGCATGTGCCTTGGACGCGCCTGCTTGAGAAGACTGAAACCAGCTATCAGGGCGAGCGAATCGATCTGTTGCAGTTTGCGCGGGCCAATCGCGAGCGCCTGATTTTAAAGCCGAACGATGACTACGGCGGTCATGGCATTACGGTTGGTTGGGAGAGCACGCCCGATGCATGGGATGCAGCCCTGAGTGAAGCGCTCAAGGATCATTATGTGATTCAGGAGCGTGTCACAGTGGCCTACGAAGATTATCCTTATCTCTTCAACGAGCGACTTGAGATCGGGCAGCGTTTGGTCGATACTGATCCGTTTCTGTTTGGCAATCAGGTGGTCGGCGGATTGTGTCGCTTGGCGACGGGCGCTTTGTTGAACGTTACGGCAGGCGGAGGCAGCACGGTGCCGATCTTTGTAATCGAGCCGAAGTAGAACTCACATTCAATAGCTCGTGTGCACAAGCTGTCCATAAGGGCAGCTTGTCTCATTCTATGGTCTGATGTGAGCGACACATAATTGGGTTACCCTTAGTATCTATTGCGCAATAGACTTTCCTGAGCTTCTGAACAGCCCCCTAGGCTTGTTTTGAGGCTATTTGGCATGCTTTCCAAAAGGAGATCGTGGTATGCAGTACGCTGTCACTTTGTCGTATGAGGAAGAACCGCAGGACGTGTTGGCTTTGGCATGCGAGGCAGAACAAGCAGGCTGGGATGCTGTGTTTGTTTGGGATGGTATCGCCTATAACGATGCGTGGGTGACGCTAGCAGCGATTGCAGCGCGCACAACTCGAATCAAACTTGGCCCAATGCTAACGCCGATCTCACGACGACGACCATGGAAGCTTGCTCAAGAAGTCGCAACCCTCGATCGTCTCTCGGGCGGGCGCGTGATTTTGCCAGTAGGTTTGGGTGCGCCCGAAACAGGTTTTGCAAAGTTTGGTGAAGAGACCGATCGACGGGTGCGCGCCGAGTTATTAGATGAAGGTCTAGCGATTCTCGACGGTTTATGGAGCGGTGAGCCATTTAGCTTTCAAGGTAAGCATTACAAGCTTGAGAACGTGCAATTTGCGCCAAAGCCGATCCAACAGCCGCGCGTGCCGATTTGGGTGGTGGGGGCTTGGCCATATATGAAGTCGATGCGGCGCGCGCTGCGTTGCGATGGAATCTTACCTTATCGCACCGATCGAACCATTGAGCCGAGCGATATGCCTGAGATCAGCGAGTTTTTGGCAACGCAGCGCGCGCTCGATGGCTACGCAATCGTGATGGAAGGATCTACTCCCGGCGATGACCCTCAAGAGGCGGCCCGCCTTGTGAAGGCTTGGGCCGATGGCGGCATAAACTGGTGGATCGAGAATGTATGGGACGGACCGCGTGCGCAAGGTGGTATCGAAGGTATGCGGCAGCGCATTCTTCAGGGGCCGCCGCGTATTGACTAAGCGCAAAGCGACAGCATTTGGTCTTGTTTAGGGGACGATGCTTTAAACAGTAGGCTCGTTGATAAAAACGGCGAGCTTTAGGGAAGGAAGGCGCTGTGTGGGAGCTTGGGCAGCGGCGCAAGTTCTCACACAGTCGGCGGACAGAGAGGGATACGTGCTTGCTTCAAGCGAAGCGTTGCGCTGTGTTGAATAGATCAGACGAGCTTCGCTTTGTTTCGTATTGAGCAGTCGCGCTTCGCAGGCAGATACCACACCTTTGTATGGGCGGGAAGTTGATAGCCGTAGGCGGACGCGCTCGGGAATGCATGGAAGGAAGAGATCTTACCGCCAGAGCATTGAAATAAGCGAGCGGATTGAGGATCAGCTTTGATAAAGAAGGGAAGAGGCGAAAATGCGTTATGGATTCGTGAGCCCCAATGCCGATACTCGCACGCTGATTGAACGGGCACAAGTCGCCGAAGAGGCGGGCTGGGACGCCTTCTTTATTCCCGACTGTATCGCGATCGAGACGCCTGAGTACCCAAGCAGCGATAGCTATGATCCGTGGGTGCAGTTGGGCGCGCTGGCAGTGACAACTTCTCGGATCAAGTTGGGGCTGATGGTGACGGCTGTGCCGCGCCGTCGCCCGTGGAAGCTGGCGCGCGAGGCGATGACCGTCGATGAGATCTCTCATGGGCGCATGATTTTTGCGGTCGGCCTGGGCGCGGCTAAGGATGATGTTGGCTTTTATAAAGTTGGCGAGCCTTTGGATCTGCGCACGCGAGCTGAGTTGCTCGACGAGAGCTTGACGATCATCGATGGTTTGTGGCGGGGCGAACGGGTCAACTTCGCAGGCAAACACTATCGCGTCGATGGCATGAAGCTGCTGCCGACGACTGTACAGCAGCCGCGTATTCCGATTTGGGTGGTGGGTGTATTGGGGCGGCCCAAGTCGATGCGGCGTGCGCTGGCTTGGGATGGGATTGTGCCGCAGAAGATGGTCGATGGCGCGCCGCAGCCGCTCGATGCTGATGATGTACGGGCTTTGCGCGAGGCCGTGATCGCAGCGCGGGGCAGCGCTGAAGGCTATGCAATCGTCGCTGAGGGCGAGACCCCCGGCGATGATCTCGATGTGGCCGTCGCTCAAGTGGCGCCGCTGGGCGAGGCAGGGTTAACTTGGTGGCTTGAGTCGCGTTGGGGCGAGAGTGATCCAAAGGCGCTCTTGCAACGTATTCAGCAAGGCCCGCCTCGCTCTCGTTCGCATTAAGCAAAGGCAGATCGGGCTTAAACAGGCTTTAACAGGTGTGCTTCGTTGCGTTAATAGGGATCGGTTATACTAATAGTGTGGTCTTGTGAAGGTCGCACATATCGAACTTGTTGTCTCCTAAGGCAATAGCGCACTCTAGTGAGACGTTATACGTAGCACAAAGGCTGGTTGAAGGGAATGCAACCAGCCTTTGTGTTTGTATGCGTTTACTTGACAATTCTAAGATAAGAACATAATAAATTTCACTATTTGAAAAAGGTCTGCAAAAGCAGCATTCGCTCTATTGAGGATCGATGGCCCGCTTGTTATACTGGATCTATGGCAGAACCACCTTTCACAGTATCACAAAAAAGCGGATCTGGATGTACACACTCCAAAGAACAAGTGAGCCATATTCAGTCGCTTCAACGCGGTCTCAAGATACTGGAAGTTTTGGCTGAAGAACCGGAAGGCTTGTTGGCCAAGACGATCAGTATGCGCTGTGGGCTGCATCTGAGCACCTGTTACCATCTGCTTAACACCTTAATGGCAAATGGATATGTGTTTAAACAGGCGCAAACCCAGCGTTTTTATCTAGCGCAAAAGGTCAGTTTTGCGCACGCGAATCCCTATGCTGTAGGCCAGCTTGTTCGTCATTTGCAGCCGTTTGTCCAGACGCTTCGTGATAACAGCTTAGAGACGGCTTATCTCTCGTTGCGCAACAATGGCGAAATTGTGCTTAGCGCCGTTGTTGATAGTCGGCATTCGTTGCGCGTAAGTTTGCTAAGCGTCGGTTATGCGAGCGGCAACCACGCGATGGCGTTGGGCAAGGCGATCTTGGCCTATTTCAGCCAAGATGATGTCAAACGCTATCTCGATTATCACGGTATGCCAGCCTTCACAAACAAAACGATCTGTGATTTTGAAGCGTTTGAAGCCGAACTACAGATCACGCGTCAGCGAGGTTATGCTCTCGACGAAGCTGAGTTCAGTGAAGAGGTCTGTTGTATCGCCGCTCCGATCTTTGATATGCAGGGGCGTGTAATCGGTTCGATCGGGATCGCAATGCCCGAAGGACGCTATCGCAAGAGCTCTAGCGAGCAGATCGTACGCGTGTTGACGGTAGCCCAAGCAGCGACGCGGGCTCTTGTGATACAGGCGTACGGTAGCGCTTAAATCCCGCACTCTTCATTCCTCATAACACTCATACACTTTACAATCTCTCGGCATCAAGACAACGATTGTCGTTTGCTAGTGAGCGCCTATTCACAAGGAGGTGGATCGTGGAACCAACCACAGAACAGCAGCTCTGGATGTACGAGACAATGGTTAAGATCCGACACTACGAGGAGACTATGGCGAAGGTCTATCTCGAGGGCAAACTGCCGCCCAACATTCAGAAAGGGCTTGCCTTCGATATCGGATCGGGCCCTGTGCCAGGTGAAATGCATCTCGCAGCCGGGCAAGAGCCGGTTGCTGTCGGAGTTTGTGCCCATTTGCGTAAAGAAGACACGGTTGTAGGCACCCACCGCCCGCACCACTTCGCGATCGCAAAGGGTGTTCCGCTCGATAAAATGACCGCCGAGATGTTCGGCAAAGTGACCGGCTTGGGACGTGGCAAAGGTGGCCATATGCACCTATTCGATCCCGAGCATAAGTTCAGTTGTAGCGGCATTATCGGTGCGAGCTTGCCGCCCGCTTGTGGCGCAGCACTTGCTGCTAAGAAACTGGGCAAAGATTGGGTCGCTGTCGCCTTCTTTGGCGATGGAGCCGCCAACCAAGGCAGCTTCCATGAATCCCTCAACCTCGCCGCACTCTGGAAACTCCCTGTTATCTTTGTTTGTGAAGACAATAAGTACGCCATCTCGGTTGAAAAGAGCGAATCGACCGCTGTTTCCTGGAACTCCGATCGTGCGGGAGCCTATGGCATTCCGGGCGTATTGATCGAACGAAACGATGCGCTCGAAGTCTTCCAAGCCGCTGGCGCAGCCGTGGAGCGCGCTCGACGGGGCGATGGGCCAACCTTGATCGAGGTTAAGACCGATCGCTATATGGGCCACTTCCAAGGCGATGCAGAGGTGTATCGTCCCAAAGGCGAGGTGGGCGAGCTGCGCAAGAACGATCCGATCGGGCATTTCGCCGATTATCTGCGCCAGCAATCGATCGCTGATGAGCAGTTGGAGACTCTTGCTAACCGCGCCAAACAAGCGGTTAAGGAAGCCTTCGATTTCGCTCGCAATAGCCCGTATCCCGAACCGGAAGAAGCGCTTTTGCATGTCTTTGTTTAGTCGCGATTCATCAACGAGGAGGAATCAGCATGGCACGCAAATTGACTATGGCGGCAGCTATCTCTGAGGCGATCGCGCAGGAGATGGAGCGCGACGAGAAGGTCTTTGTGTTGGGTGAAGATGTCGGCAAGTACGGCGGTATCTTTAGCGCAACCCAAGGCTTGTTAGACAAATTCGGCAAAGAGCGCATTATGGACACGCCGATCTCTGAGACGGCCTTTATCGGTACGGCGATCGGTGCGGCTGGCGAAGGTTTGCGCCCGATAGTTGAATTGATGTTCGTCGACTTCTTTGGCGTCTGTATGGATATGATCTACAACCACATGGCTAAGAATATCTATATGTCAGGTGGTAATGTTCAGATGCCTGTTGTATTGATGACGGCGATCGGCGGCGGTTACAACGATGCAGCACAGCACTCGCAGTGTTTGTATGCGACTTTCGCTCATATGCCGGGCCTCAAAGTGGTGGTGCCTTCGAACGCATACGACGCCAAAGGTCTGATGGCCGAGGCGATTCGTGATAATAACCCTGTGATCTTTATGTTCCACAAGGGTATTATGGGCCTGCCGTGGATGGCCTATTATGAGGGCAGCACGAATGAAGTGCCCGAAGAGTCCTATACCATTCCGTTTGGCAAAGCCAATATTGTGCGCGAGGGCAGCGATCTGACGATTGTTACCTTGAGCCAAATGGTGCAGAAAGCGCGCCTTGCCGCCGATGAATTGGCAAAGGATGGCATCAGCGCCGAGATTATTGACTTGCGCACCCTCGTCCCGCTCGATAGTCAAGCGGTCGTCGACTCGGTCAAGAAGACTGGGCGTCTGCTGATCGCCGATGAAGACTATCTGAACTTTGGTTTGACGGGCGAGATCAGTGCGATTATCGCAGAGCGGCTCGATCAGATCGCTTTGAAAGCGCCCATTGCGCGCCTTGGCGTGCCGGGCATCCCGATTCCCTACAGCCGCCCGCTCGAACAGTTCGCTATACCCCAAACCGAAAGCATTGTCGCTGCAGCGCGTAAGCTGATGAACAGTGGAGTGCTTGTAGGAGCATAAGTTATGGCTATAATTACGCTTCCCGAAGAGGCGTGGGCCGATGTTGAACCAGGGACCGAGGCGCTTTTAGAGCGTTGGTTAGTTTCTGTCGGAGATGCGGTTCAGGCCGGACAAGTCGTCGCTGAAGCGGTGTTGGTCAAGACCAGCTATGAGATCACAGCACCAGCCGCCGGAGTGATTAGTGCGATTCGTGTGGGCGAGAGCGATACCTTTGGCAAAGATGTCGCTCTGGCCGAGCTTGAGGCAACCGATGGGGCCTCGACTGAGGCGAGCGCAGCGCCAAGCGAGCACGCGGCGATGTTATCGGGTTCCGCTGGGCAGGCTAGCAGCACAACAAGTGCGACCAGCAGCGCGGCTGCTCCGGCAGCATCGGCCAAGGCGATCCCATTGACTGGGCTGCGTGGCAGCGTCGCTCGTGCCATGAGCCAAGCATGGCAGGCGCCGCAGGTGGCTATAGGCGTCGATGTCGATATGACAAAGGCCTTAGCGCGCCGCGATGCCCTGCGCGAGCAGTTGCAACTGCCCAAACTCAGTATCACACCCCTGATCGCCTATGCGACTGCTCTGGCTTTAAAGCAACACCCTCAACTGAACGCGCTCTTGAGCGAGCAAGGGATCGAACAGCGCGACGAGATCAATCTTTCGTTGGCTGTGAGCCTTGACGAAGGCTTGGTGACGCCGGTGATTCGTAACGCCGATCAGCTTTCATTCGCAGAACTGCATAAGCAGATCCAAGACTCGATCGGCCTAGCGCGCTCTGGTTCGTTGCCGCCGAGCGCTTTGCAAGGGGGAACCTTTAGCATAAGCAATCTGGGTATGACGGGCATCGATTGGTTTACGCCGATCCTCAACCCGCCCCAGATCGCGATCTTGGGGGTCGGTTCGATCTCTGAGCGGGTGGTGATGCGTGACGGGCAGCTTGCTCAAGCCCCGATCATGACCCTTACACTGGTGTTCGACCATCGTGCGATCGATGGCTATCCGGCGGCGCTCTTCTTGGGCAGTCTGAAGCAACTGCTCGAAGGGGCGAACTTTTAGCTAACGCTCTTTAGACTTTGGCTTGTGTGCGATTGAGCCGTTCGCTGCTGAGTCGCACACAAGCAGAGAGCTTTTTCCATTTGCGAGGCTTCTTTGCGATTGAAATAGGAGCTTTAGCTTGTTTGATACCAAATCCGTTTGATCACTTCAGCGCTCTGGCGGTTTGTTCTCTACCCCAAAGAGGTTTGCTAGCGCGTCCGCCTACGGCTATCAACAGCTCGCCCGTAAGCAGGCTGTTGTAGCAGTGTGTCGAAAGACCACCCCAACATACAACGATTCAAGCGGATTTCATATCAGAAAGCTAAAGAAGAGCTATCGCATTGGATATTCTTTAGCGCTGGAGAGATGTTGGCCAAAAAACAATGATAGTTATCGATGGAATAAGAACATGAATTATAGAATACGACGTGCGACAGGTGAGGATTTGGAACGATTGATTGACTTTGTCGTTATGGAAGCCCAAGAGGCAGAAGGTATTACAAAGAATCCTGCAACTGTCCGTGAAGGTATTCTGACAGGGCTTATGGATGAGTCTGTCGCTCTGTATTGGGTTGTAGAGGATGCTCAAAGGGTTATTGGGAATGTATCTGTGGTAAAAGAATGGAGCGATTGGAACGCAGGATATTACTGGTGGATCCAAAGTATATTTATTGAACCGAACTATCGAGGCCAAGGCTTGGCGAAGATGCTTTTGCGCGCTGTTCAAGATGCAGCCCAGGAACAGCAGGCCTTGGAGCTTCGGCTCTACGTTCATCAAGAGAATAGACGAGCGATACAGACCTATCTCAAGGCAGGATTTGAAGATACACCTTATTGTATTATGAGACTCGCTATTCATTCGTAACTATTTGCTGTGACGAGCTTTGGGCTAAGGGCCTTGAGACTTCTGAATTGTGCGTAATTAAGCGAAACGAATACAAAGATTTGACCACCCGCATTTGAAGACAAAACAGATATAACGCTTTAAACGCAAAGAGTTTGTTAGAGCTGATTGTTAAGGCTTTGCTAGCGGCTGTTAGGCTTATTGAGCGCTGAAGAGCTTCTTCAGCGTGTTAGAATCATAATTGTTGAGCGTGTTATTTAGAGATTGCGTTCGTTTTTGTTTCAATAGCCGACGCAGTCGTTATCTTATATGAATGATCATACATCGAACGGTTTAGCACTAGTCTATCGTGAACAGGCTTGGAATAGTGGGATTTTTGAAGCGGCCCCTCAGCCAGCAGCTTGGCATTTGTGGCACTATCGAAGCCCAGCAGTTGTTTTAGGATGTTCACAGCGCCCCGACGCGGGCCAAGAAGAGCGGGCAGCACGGCTCGGTTTGCCGCTGCTGCAACGTCGTTCGGGCGGCGGGGCAGTCTTAGAGGGGCCGTGGATGCTCGGCCTCTCGGTCTTTTTGCCCACTGATCACCCCCATCATCTGCCGTCGCTGGCTCGCAGCTATCGTTGGTTGGCCCAGTTGATCGAGCGCAGCCTCGAGATACACAATGTCGAGGCCTATGCCCTGCCGCCCGAGTTAGTGCCAAAGAAGCAGCCCGATGATCCCTTGAGTTGGGCTTGTTTTGCGAATTTTTCGGCTTGGGAACTGGCCGACGCCCAAGGACGCAAGCTGGTCGGCTTGGCGCAGATCCGCAAGCGTTCCGGCTTGCTGCTGGTGGCGGGCATCTTGCTCGATCGCTCGCCGTGGCAGCACTTGGTCGAGGTGATGGGCCAGCCGAGCGAACAGGCTGCTATGTTGGAAGAGCGTACCGCCCACTGCGGCGGGCTGGCTGGCGATCAGCTCGCTTTGACGCTCGGTCTAGCTTTGTACGAAGAGCTTGGTGTGCCTGCTTCGCAGGATTGAGCAATCAGGAAAGAGGTGTTGTATGAGTGAGGAAACACCTGCGATCGGTATTATCGCTAACCCTTCATCGGGGCGCGATATCAGGCGTCTGCTGGCGCGTGCTTCGTCGTTTAGTACGCCCGAAAAGATCAACCTTGTGTTGCGATTGCTCAGTTCTTTGGCAGCTTTAGGCTTGGAAGAAGCGTGGATGTTGCCCGATCGCGTCGGGATCGCGCGCAGCGTGCGCGATACGGCCGAGCAAGAGAGCAGGCATAGTCCGGGCAAGCTGCCGCGCGTGCGCCTGCTCGAGATGGAGATCAGCGATAGCGTCGAGGATACCTGGCAGGCGGTGCGTTTGCTATCTCAAAAAGGTGTGAAGGCGATCGCGGTTTTAGGCGGCGATGGCACCCATCGGGCGGTAGCGCGCGAGTGTGGCGATACGCCCTTGGCGACGCTTTCGACGGGCACCAACAATGCATTTCCCTCGTTGCGCGAAGCAACCAGCACCGGTTTGGCGCTTGGTCTGTTTGTGGCAGGGCGCGTGCCCGAGCAGATCGCGCTCAAACGCAATAAGCTGCTGCATGTCTGGCACGGCGAACGTCACGAGATCGCCCTTGTCGATGCGGCGGTGACACGCCAGCGCTTTTTGGGCGCGCGTGCGGTCTGGCAGCCCAGCGATCTGAGCCGTTTGTTTGTGACTTTTGGTCAGCCGCATGCGATCGGACTTTCGGCTATCGCTGGCTTTGCTATGCCGATTGGACGCCACGAGCCTTGTGGTGCTCAACTGGTGTTTGGTGGCGAACGCAAGCTGCTGGTGCCGCTCGGACCGGGTTTGCTTGAAGCGGTTGCGGTCGAATCAGCGGCACCACTGCTGCCGGGCGAGCGGATTGTGCTGCCCGAAGAGTCGGGCACGATTGCGCTCGATGGCGAACGCGAGATCGTTTTTCAGAGCGGCGAGCAGGTGACAGTCGAGCTTGACTTGGGCGGCCCCTACACTATCGATACTGAAGCGATTCTGGCCTACGCCGCCCAACACGGCCTGATGTGGGCCAGTTGATAGCAAATCTGCTTGTTACTTCAGGTGCTTATACGTTGGCGGAGAGGTCTCAACCTTCTATTCGGCTTCTAGCGCGTCCGCCTTCGGCTATCAGAGCGTCGCCCACTACATAGCACGTATTATCTCGCTGCTTGCATCGCAAGCAGCGAGATACACAGCTTCCAACGCCGCCTCTCGCTGCCCTATGCCGAGCATCCAAGCCGTACCCTTCGACAGCTCAGGGTACGGCTTCTTCGGTTAAGCGCCGTTATGCTCCCTCTCTCCTGCTTGGCGGGCTATGCATTAGCCAAAAGTCGTGTCGGCAGCAAAAGGCGATTGTTCGCATAGCATCGCGGGATTCTCCTTGAGAGCACAGAACGGGGAGCATTCACCCCCTCGCCCGCAGTGCGGGAGAG
>CALGUG010000059.1 GCA_937902315.1 uncultured Chloroflexales bacterium | reverse complement strand
TGAGGTCAAACCATACCCGGTTGCCTAGCGAATAGGTCGGCCAGAAGCCGAAGTCTACCGTCATATTGGAACGGTCATCAGGATTGCCTTGGCCGGTCGGGCTTAGATCACTTTCACCTGTTGGCTCGCTCGCATTCGGTCCAAGTGTAACCACTCCACTCCTTATACCATTGGCAGCTGGATCAGGATTGTCGATACCATTATCGTTGCTATCGACATCACTATTAGGGTTCGCTTCAGTTGGTGTGCTGCTCAAATAGCCAACTAAAGGTCCATTCCCACTAAAGTTACTGGGGTTGATCTCAACCACATAATTGCCAGCAGGCAGATTGTCGAAGCGGTAGTAACCTCCATCTGCTGTAACGGTTGTCGCCAAGGGCGTGCTACTATCGGGCACCCCATCACCATCGCTATCCAAGTAGAGATCAACCACTACTCCATCGACGCCAAGCTCATCGGCATCGATCAAGCCGTTATTGTTGAGGTCAAACCATACCCGGTTGCCTAGCGAATAGGTCGGCCAGAAGCCGAAGTCGTAGGTATGGTTATTATAGCCAGCTGGACCAGTCGAAAAGACTTTCGTTGGGAAATTACCTATACCAATTGGTGCAGTTGGATCAGCAAGTGTACCATCTGAATCGCTAATATCACCACTCACATCGTCATCACCTGTTTGCTGATCAGGCGTAGTGAGCCTATAGCCTTCCAATGGTCCACCAGCTTCATAGTCGGCAAGGTTATCTAAGCGGATCTGGAAACCATCAGTGTTGGTAGTGAGGCCAGCGATATTGTAAATTGCGTTGACACGATCTGTGCCTGGCCCATTGGAGAAATAATAGGTACCATCGCTATCAGTGATGGCTGTTGCTAATAGAGTTACCCCATCTGGTGCGTACAGGCGTACCGTAACCCCGGCAACAGGCGGCTCATCGGGATCTTGGATACCATTCCGATTCGTGTCAATCCAGACCCTATTACCCACTTCAATCGGGGCCGGGTCCGAAAGGAGTTCAATATCACCAAGCGCGCTTGATTTATAGAAAGCACCATAATCATTCCAAGCTTCCAGATAGAGTTCGTAGCTAGCTTGATTTGTGCCATCGATGGTGCTAAAGCGGCGTGTTCCAGCTGAACCATACTGGTGAGGATCGAGCACAACAGCCATGATCTCACCAGAACCTGCCAAATGGGCCAAAGCACCTAGGGCAGTCTCTTGGTGAACACGGATGCGATCATGATAGAAAAATTCGCCTTTGTTGCTTGGGCCATCATCTATTCGTTGTAATGGAACGTTAGGATCTATCGGTTCATTGACGGGACAACTCGGATCCGTTCCCTCAACTACCCAATCGTTACCAACCGCACAAACGCGAATAATGTCACCAGCTGAAACACTATGATACAAGCGCGGTGTAGTTGCTGGCGGAATAGGAATATCAGCTTTAGGAAATGCTCCGTATTGGCGGTGGCCCAATTGATAGCTCGAGCGATCAATCAGACCAATAATCATCGCACCATCATCTGCGAATTCGATGTTTCCAAACATCGCTTGTACATGGCTATAAAAATGTGTTTCATCATAAGGCGGAATAGAAAGATTGACAAAATCAGCCCAATCATTGGTCCAAGGCAACCACATCGAAACAGTGTTTGCTGTAGAGAAGGCTTCGCGGTTGTAATTCAGGCCGAAATTAACCACCGAAGTAAAACCAGCAATGATGTTTGCAGGATCGAAGCGTAATACGTGAGCGCTCACATCATCATTTACACGATAGGTACGTGTTGATTCTGGTTTTGACGGATCGAAAGTCGTAGTAGTTGTGACGGTTTCGTTTTCAGCAGTACAAATACCACCAAGATAGCCATAGCCATCGTGGAAGGTGATAGCCCAAGGACGAAAGACACCATCTGTACAGCTTGGCACACCACTAAGGTCATCTAGCAGATATTGGTTAACATCTCCAATGCTATTTGCGAAGCTAGTATCGCTGCTATTATCTACATTCGATACATCAACGCTGATTAAAGCACGTTGGTTGAGATTAACCAGCCACAAAGTACTCTCATCTTCTGATAGGTCAATCCCTCCATAACTGATCATACCCACTTTGCCAAACGCATCGAGGTCAACACTTGGATCGCTAGCATCAACCGGTAACTGATAATCCGCAACACGTCCTGTCCCGTTTGCTACACAGCCAAGGTTACCAGGGCCACCCCGAGCATCATTACGACAAACACTACCAAGATCAATAGCGGGCCCACCATTGCTCGGTGTAATGCCTTGGAGGCTCAGCTTTACGATAGGAGTATTGCTCGGACCGTTACTATAATCGAGCAGGTAGATGTAACTTGGACCATGTGCAAAGCCTGCATGGCGACGAAGAAAAGAACTAACATAGAGATGTTTGCTTTCGCGTTGATAAGCATTTCCCCACACACTACCCACACTTGGTATAAATACACTTGTAGCAGGCATGATATAGTTAGTTTCTGTGATCATGCCGGTATTGTAGTAATTAAAAGCCAATACACCTGGGTAGGAATTGTTTCCTTCACCTGCTGGTCCTCCTCGCCCACTTCTCATTCTCGAAATCGCAACCATCGGATTCGGTTGGCTATAGTCTTTTGGATTAAGTAGGGCAAAGTTTGCAGTGCTAGAGCCATCTGGTACAAATTGAACACTGGTTGCATTGTGCGAACCATGTGCACTTGGCTGCAGATAACTAGGCCAGCCACTGAACTCGATTCTATAGGGACCGCTTCCATCAGCATCGAGCGTATAATCGCCATTGACATCCGTCGTTGTTGAACCTTGTACTACGCCGACTGCATCGTAAGCAGTAACTGTTACATTCGCAATACCTGGCTCATGAACATCCATTACACCATTATCGTTAAAATCGCGAAATACCTTCCCTGTAATTGAACTCATTGCCTTTGAAGTATCAGGCATAAATAAGGAAACTACTGAAATAATACTTAATGAAATGATCAGTATTACAGACGTTATACGCCTTTTCATCATTATGACCTCCAAAAGCTTAATAGGGCCATTTTCAAGCTTAACGGCCACAAAGGTAGCACAAATAATACCGATCAATACATTTTAAAGATATGGCTTCTTTTTATATAAATTGACAAATTTATCATATTTAAACGATATATACGTCGATATTTTTATAATTTAAAAAATTATTTTTTGAAATCACAAATCTTAATAACAACAAAAAAACACGTTATACATAAATTATTTTCCTATTCCGCTCAGATTTTATATTAGAATATTTTTCATTTCGATTATTTCAGAAAGGGAATTAGTAAGAAAAACACTATCTCATATCAGTATTATTAGAAATTATCTCTAAATAAACATGAATTCAAGCTCCAATCCAAATTTATCACTCATCAAAAACTACTTTTAATAATTTCTTTTCAAGTGGCTTCTTTCAATAGTTAGAGTAATAAGAAGTTATTTCAATAGTATAGATATTTAAGATTCCTATACCTTACTGATACATTCTGTGAAACAGCATAAGACATGGAATTCCATTTCTGAGATAAGTTCTCAGATACAACAAACGTGCTGAGCTGCTTGCATATGCAAGCAGCTCAGCACGTTTGCTAACACATAGCGTATACCCTTTATGGGCCTTCCAGATTATCCACTTGTCGGAGCAGCACCACAGTCAAGTTGATAACGGCATCATCAAAGGGTTCCTGTTGCGGGTCGCTACTAGAGAACACAGTTTGGAACGTTGTGACAGTAACACTTGGTGCGAGCCACCAAAAATTCTGACCCGTTTGAGGGTACACAAAGGCATAGAGATAGGAGCATATTGGAGTGATGTTGCACGCTGACGATTGGACGAGCAGCCTTTTAGGCAGACCTTACATAGAATCCGGCTTTAAGCCAATACGATGTTCATTTTCTGCCAAAAGCTCGAATTGGTATTAGTTAACCACCAGGCGGGGCGCTGAGAACAACTAGTGAAAATCCTCAGTGGGCGGCATTATACGTGTCGCGTGAATGCTGACCGCTTCCTGTAACTGGAATTTTCATATCAGAATGAGCTTTTCTGATGTGAGCCACCGCTTCAGAAGCGTTTTTTAGCGTTCCTGAAGCTCAAGGGCTGCATTACGATGGCGAGGGCGGGGAGAAAGACGGCGATACTCCAGCACGTAGTGCTTCCCTGCCGCGAACAGGGTAGATTGGAAGGTTAGGTTTTTCGCTCATCCACTGAGCTACTTTTGATCCAATCTAAAGACCTGCAGGTGCATCTCATTGCAAGGCAGCGGCGAGTTCTTCGCGAAGAGCAGGGCTCAGCAGAGGTGCCGGTCCAGGCTGGCAATGACGCTGATCTTCTATCCCTGCTGCACCGTGGGCATTGTAGCCTTTGATGATAAAAGTAACCCATAAAGCAGTTTACCCGCTGATCTGTCAACAGCTTCGTTCCTCTCGATCTTCTGCCTTCCGATACTGGCGTTCTATTTCTTCGCGAGTGAGGTGATCTAACAAAGCTACTGCTTTCATTCTCTCAGTATACTAGCGAATTTGGTATGGCTATCCACCCATCCAACCCTTTTAACATTTCGCTGCGTTCATTGCAATCTGCCCGCTGCACTTCGCTGCGTTCATTGCAATCTGCCCGCTGCACTTCGCTGCGTTCAGTGCCAAAGCCAAGCTATTCGACGCAATCGGTTGTATCTGGAGGGCTGGGAGCTTTGTGTTTTTGAGTACACGTTAGGTACAGGCAGATACGACGCATGGGCGGGCGGGATGTTGGTAGCCGTAGGCGGACGCGCTAAAAGCCTATTTTGGGGTCGAAATGTTACCGCTAGAGCTATCTACTACACAAACTTAACAGCTGACAGAAACACAGGTCAAGGCTTCTGAAACAAGTTGTACACAACCTTTCTTGACGAGCTTTTAAATCGAATCTAAGATCTTCTCGCGCCGCTGTTGATATTCGTGCTGAGAGATCAAACCTTTGGTATACAAGTCCCCAAGCGTCTGCAAACGTTCTTCTACAAGGACTTTCGATTGAGCTTCTCTTGCATCTTGAAGCAACAGATTAAGCTCTCTGCCAAGCTCATCAAATCGATATTTGTTTTGCGTCTCCCTCTCGACTTGAGACAATACAGCTACAAGCATCTGCAGCGATCTCACAGCAGTTTCATATTTTGTTTGGTTAGCGGGGTCTTTACGTAACCACCTCTAGCGCACTGCTACACTTCTGCTCAAGCATTTCCAAAGCTTTTCAGGATGAAAAACGAAAATAGAGCTTTGATCCTACCAGAAAGAGCACTATAGAAAGAAATATAGCCAAAAAAACAGAGTGCAACCTAAGAAACAATATCCATATCTTGCCTCCATTTTAGAATGAAAGACGAGAGGAAATCAGCATATCGATATACAAATGAGCTCTAAAGGGTAAAACCTAAGAATATCAAGCCGATACCAAGCACAAAATAGATGATTCGGCTAATAAACGAGCCAAATAGGTCTTCTAGCGAGTAACGATTGGCACAAAACATAAAGATATCGAGCTTGATCCAAGTATTAAATACCAAGAAGGTTCCTAGCAAGATAAAGAGGCCCGAAGGAGTTCCTTTTGTGGTGTTATGGGCCTGCAAAAGCTGTGAAAAGTCGGGCTGTATAAGCCAAGCATACCAAGCAATTAGACCAGCGATTATGAGGAATATCGCGCCGAAGAGAATGAAGATCCAGCTATAGCGCGAACGGATCGTCTTCGCCTCTTGTTTGGCGATAAAGTCGACTAGCTCCTCAGCATGCTCCCAATTGAGCCAACTCGTTTCGGCCACCTTCTGAATGACCTCGTTTTTGCGACGCCCCGCACTCAACTCATCGACGATCAGGCTCACCAAGCGCGGCTCATCTGCGCCATGCGGGATCGTGGCAAGCACACGTGTGGTGCGGGTAGAAGCCTGAGGCGAAGACTCGTCTGGCGCTGGATCGGGGCTTTGGAGGCGAACAGTCGCCTTGCCTGCACTCGAATCTTTATGAGGCGCCAAAATAGAAGGCAAGATCGGCATGTCGCTCTGAGGAGTAGAGCCTAACTCGCGCAGACCTTCCAGCGCCGCTTGGTTTTGAGGATTGATCAACAGAACCTGGTTGAGATAAAAGATGCGTTCATCGCGATTGGTCGTTAGGCCTCCCAACCACAACCATGCGCGTTCGTTGTAGGGGTTCAATTGGGCCGCTTGAGAGATGCGATCAAAGGCCGCCGCTTTATCGCCTCCGAAACAGAGCGTGATGCCTTCTTCAAGCAGTTGATCAGAAGAGAGGTGTTGCATAGTTTATGTTACCCCATAAGAGATTCGCAGCGTTAAAAATGGCTATAGAGCAACCCTAGCTACTACATCATCAGTAATAAGCTCACATAGAAAAACCATAAAGCTACCAAGAAATAGAGAAAAAATATCGCAACAATGACGATACTGCGAGTCACAAGGTTTACAAAGCTCTGATCTGCATAACGAATACTAAAAATCAGCGAAGCGATCATACAGACAGGATAACATTACAACCTTAGATAATGAGCGATGTCGGGAACAGCTTCCTGACACAACACAATACATACACCTACAAGCAAAGAGGCACCGATCGCCAACATCGACGATAGAGACAGATTCCAAATCGTTTTGCGAACAATGCGTTCTTATATTGCTTGGTGATTTCATCAATCAGAGCTTCCGACTGCTTCCAAGTAAGGGGATATCGCTGACCGATCTTCAAAATAATATCGTTTCTGGCGCTCGCCTGCTGTCATTCCTTCATAATCAACTCGATCAACTCCGAGCATTCTGCATCGCCGGGCAGACTTTGCACAGCTTGCTGAGCAGAGGGCAGATTCTGAAGCTTGATGGTCTGAAGATTGATCGTCTCTTTGCCCGAACTGCTTTCGAGCGGCAGCGGGCTTAGCTGAGTTAAGGAGGCTTGGGGCTTACGGCGCAGCTCGTCTAAGCCTTGCAGCGCCGCTTGGTTGTGCGAATTGATCAAGACAACCTGATTGAGATAAAAACGGCGCTGATCGATATCGCTACTCAGGCCCGCCAGCCATAACCAAGCCTGCTCGTTGTAGGGATCGAGTTGGCCACTTGTTCGATCAACCCAAGCGCTCTGACCCGATCGCCCGCCTGTAACATGGCGATCCCTTGCTGCTGTTTGAGATGTTGAAGCTGCTTGTATTACTCATCCTAAAAAATAATCGCAGACATACAAGCTATCAAAAGACATCCAACAGATGTGAACACAAACACAATAATAAACACGACATTGCTTAATGAAAGATGCTTCGAATTTCCAATCATATAGACAATCGGGGCTATGATCAGAAAAAACAAGAAAAAGAAGTAAACAGGAAATGCAAAAAGCAGGCTGTCAATTAAAGGCTTAAATCTAAAGTAGCTACACTCCTTTAAAAAGTAATATACGTTACAATCAACTTCAGGAGGTTTAGCAAGCGATGAAGTAAAGAATAAAACAAATATTCCAAAAATTCCTAATGTTAGACATATGGCTATGGTCGCCACTGGCGACAACAGTACACTCTGAAAGGTTCTCCTTTCAATTCGATCCTTATACAGCTCCGCAACGTAATCGATCAGCACTTCCGATTGCTTCCACGTAAGATGATGGTTCTGACCGATCTTTAAAATGATATTGTTTCGCGCATTGTGCTGGCGCAATTCTTTGATAATCAGCTCGATCAGCTCGGCATGCTCCTCATCGCTCGATAGGTTCCGCAACAGCTCTTGCGAATCTGGCAGCTGTTGCAGCTTGATGGTCTGTAGGTTGATCGTCTCTTTGCCCGAACTGCTTTCCAGCGGCAATGGGCTTAACTGAGCTAACGATGCTTGTGGCTTCTGACGCAGTTCGTCCAACCCTTCCAGCGCCGCCTGATTCTGCGGATTGATCAACAAGACTTGGTTAAGGTAAAAACGACGCTGATCAAGATCGTTGCTCAAACCTGCCAACCACAACCAAGCCTGTTCGTTGTAGGGTTCAAGCTGGGCCGCCTGTTCGATCAGCTCAAGCGCACGGCTTCGATCGCCCGCCTGTACCATGGCGATCCCTTGCCGAAGAAGTTGCCTAGCCCTTTGAAGATTCATGCGAATTCCTATATCACTGGCCTTAGCTTCCGCTATTTAGCGCCAAAGTGATACATAGGCCGATTAAGCCGATAGCAATCAGACTTGCCACTATAAGAACGACGATTGATACCTTAAATGAGGTGAAGCTGGCAATCAAAAAGAGAATGATTACGCTTACAATCGCCAAAACGCTTACTGAAAGCATTGCGAGGCAAGAAAATGAAGGCTTTTGTTTAACAACTGTATTGCTTAAAAAGTTGTATTTTCGAGCAATATAATCGATCAATAGCTCGCTTTGGTGGGCATTAAGGTCGCTATGTCGCGTAACTTTTGCGATCAATTGATCTTTAGCTATTTTAGCGTTCAACTGTTTCCGAATAAATACGACCAGCTCTTCATTATCGAAACCGAGCGGAGGATCGAAGCGACTGGAGGGCTGTGGCAGAACCACTGTCGCTTGGCCCGCGCTGTTTTGTGCTTGGCGCGCCCGGTTCATATCGGCCAGCAAACCCGGCGGAATCTGCAATAGCTGATCGAGGCTATGCGGCGTTTGAGCCAGACGCAGCGTTTCGAGGGCTTGCAAAGCACGCTGATTGGTAGGCTCGATCAATAAGACCTGGTTTAAGTAGTAGATCCGTTGGTCGCGATCCTGAGCTAGGCCAGCTAACCAGAGCCAAGCCTCAAGATTGCGCGGATCGTGCTGGGCCGCTTGTTCGATCAACTCGAAAGCTGCCTGACGATCGCCGTTATGGAAGCGAATGATGCCTTCATTCAGCAATTGTTCTGCAGAAGCGTTTTGATTCATTGCTTTTAAAATTCACCCTCGGTTTGATGAGTTTGACAATGCCGAAGCGCTTGGATACACACAAAGATCAAAAACCAAATCGCAAGCAACAGCAGACCATAGGGATAAGGAGTCGCAAGCGCAATAAATAACAATGTAGACATATTCATAAAAAGTATAAACTGCACAGCATCTTCACTAGGAGTTTTCAGGCCCCATCTGCTTTTTTTTAGATGTGTGGCCGACAATATGATTGATTAAAGCAATGCTCTCTTGCCTTGTTAAGCCTCCCTTCTCCATCACTACTAAAACAAAATCAACACTTATAGCCTTGGAATTCGATCGTTTCTTGGCTTGTTTTTTAATAAATCGAATGAGTTTGCGTTGAGCCAGCGCATCTTTCAAAGCGCCCTGGGAACGCCTTGCGAGCTGCGACTGCAAAGATAGCGATGGGAGCGCAGCGTTGTGGAGCATAGTAGAGCCAAGCCTCAACAGCATAGGGATTAAGCTGCAGCACCTGCTGAAAGAGATCACTCGCCCTGGTTCGCTCTCCTGCTTGAATAGCAGCGACAGCTTGATTGAAAAGATCGTTTGCAGCAGAGTTTTGCATATTATCCCCATTTTTGCCAGTTTAGTATGGGTTTATTACACATTATTACGTAACTTCTCATAAAAAGTTACAAACCATCCAATCTATTGGAGAAGACAACTTGTTAATAGAGCTTTGAGCCTGATAAGGGTGTCTCAGAACGTGGTATGATAAAGGCCCGTCTTTTGTTATCAACAGAGGAACAACTATGCTTGATACGACATGGCTCGACGAGTCATCTGATATCGAAGAAGCCTATCAGCTAACAGCCATGCTGGTTTCGTACAAGAGCTATCCGGGCCTTGAGGGTCCAGTTCAGCGTGCGATCGCAGCTTGGTTCGAGGCCGAAGGCATTCCCGTAGAGCTTCAAGAGACCGAAGGCGATCGCCCCAACGTCATTGTACGAATCGAAAATGGCCCCGGCCCGGTATTGCTCCTCAACGGACACGTCGATACTGTGCTAGAGGCCCAAGGTTGGAAGTGCGACCCCTGGAAGGGGCAGCGCGAGGGCAATATGTTCTATGGCCTAGGCGCAGCCGATATGAAGTCGGGTGTGGCCGCCATGATGCTGGCGGTGCGCGCACTTCACCGCCGCCGCGACCTTTGGAAGGGCACCCTGATCGCGACCTCAGTGGTCGACGAAGAGGCCTTCTCAATCGGCGCCCGTGCGATCGTCGACATGGGAATCAAAGCCGACGCCTGTATCGTGACCGAACCATCGTGGGATAAACCAGTGATCGGCGGCGTGGGCAAGGTTTTGGTGCGCGCCGACATCACCGGCAAATCATCGCACGGCTCTATGCCCGAAGAAGGCATCAACGCCGCCGTCGAAGCGGCCCGTTTGGTCGCCAAACTCGACAGCATGCCGCTCGGCCAACACCCGCGCATGAAGTCCTCGCAAGCGGTGCTTTCCTTCCACAGCGGCAGCGATCAGTATGTGATCACCGTGCCAGAAAAGGCCCGCTTCACGATCAACCGCCACACCGTGTTCGGCGAAACCGACGAGAGCGTACTGGCCGAGATGCGCGAGCTGGCCGATAGTCTCAATTCACCAGCCCGCTTCGACTTTGCGATCGCTCCGCCCTACTATCCGCCATGGGAGCTGTCGCCCGACCACCCGATCTTGGGCATCTTTGAGAAGGCCTTCAAGATCGAAGTTGGCAAAGATCCCGACTATAGCTATGCCACCTTCGTCGCCGACAGCAACTACTTCTCGAGCGACGCCAACATCCCGACCTTTATCTTTGGTCCTAAGGGCTACGGTTACCACCAGTGTAACGAATCGGTCGATCTTTCGACTATCGCCGGAACGGTGCGCGTGCTGCTGCGCTTCGCCACCGAGTTTATGCCCGCCTAAGTTTTGTGAAAAGCGTGTGGTTGTTGCAGCCACACGCTTTTCAATACCTCGTCTACCCTCAGTTGAGCTCCCAAAAGACAGATTCGATCGGTTGGCCTAGAACAATCTTCTGCTCTCAGCGACGAGGGCGATCTGCAAGGAGGAAGAGATGTCTTTAGAACAGACTCGCAATGGATCGTTCAAACTCGATGGTGTGGTGGCGCTCTTGTTAACACCTTTTGAAAACGATGGAGCGATCGCTTGGGATAGCTATGATCGTTATGTAGAGTGGCAGGCTGCCCAACAACCCAATGGTCTGTTTGCCGTCTGTGGAAGCAGCGAAATGAAGTGGCTTAACTTCGAGGAGCGCATCGAGCTCGCCAAGCGCGCCGTTGCACACGCCAATGGTGTTCCAGTGGTCGCCACGGCCAACCTCGAAGAAGATCCGAGCAAGCATCGCGACGAGCTGCTGCGCATGGCCGAGACGGGCATCAGCGCGGCGGTTTTGATCCCACCTCCGAGCGTAAGCGGAGAGCGCGAGCGCTACCGCGAGTATCTCTTTGCGATGGCGGAAGCCTCGCCCTGTCCGGTAATGCTCTACGAGTGGCCGCAGATGCCAAACTATATCCTCGATAGCGAGCTGTACGGCGAACTAGCAGGGGCCGGCGCTTTTGTAGGCATTAAAGATACCACCTGTACCGTCGAGGGCATTCGAGCCAAACAGGAGCGCACTGCCCAAGCGACCATCTTTCAGGCCAATACCGCCTTCCTGCCAGACGCGATCGAGTTAGGCGTAGGCGGCTATATGGCGATCACCAGCACCGCCCACGCCGATCTGGCGGTGGCCTACTGGCGAGCCGCCCATAGCGATGATACAGCGCGCGCCGAAGTATTACATCGCGAATTAGTCAACCTCGATGCCCTGCTCTGCCTCGCTTACCCGCTGACGGCCAAATATTTGGTAGCCCAACGCGGCATCGATATGCCAATCACTAGCCGTTGGCCCGTCCAGATTCGGCCACACCATCTGCGCATGCTCGAGGTATGGCAGCGCGGCCTAGCCCAGATTCTGTAAACAAAAGCGTACAAGCCAGTTCCTCAGCATACCAGTTTTCTAGATCACTTTGGCGGAATGGTCTTCACCCTCGAACAAGGCTTATGGCGCGTCCGCCTCCGGCTATCAGATGGGCTAGGAGGCCCCAGTCCCGAAGCGGCTCCCATAAGGGGGAAGCTATGCCTTTGCCACACCTTGAGCTAAAAGCAAGGACCGAGATTCCGCATACTATCGCAGGGAGCCCTTGAAAGGCAGCACTTGAAGCCTGCTCGGTGCGTGCACCGAGCAGGTCGCAGCGCAAGCTGCGAGGGAAAGCTCGAATGGGTGTCTAGCAGCTCTGGTAGCCGAAGGCGGACGCGCCAAGGATCGAATGGATGCCAGTGACCTATCCGCTTATAGGATGGGACAAACGACTCGGCAGCTAAAGTACAACTCTAAAAGCGACTTTCGGATCAATGCATCGGCTCGTGTTCGGGATAGTACAAATATGAGACACGCCGCAGTTCATTGGGGTTAAAACGGCTGAGCTTACGGGTGTAGCCGATCGACGAGCCGGTCGGCCAGAGCGGCAAACCGCTCCCCGCGCCATAGAGGCCGGGTGCAGGACAAGCGAGGTTGCTCTGCCACCACTGCTGATCGAAGAACAGCGCTGCGATCCGCATATGCGCGGCATCATCGCTGAAAAGGTAGCTGCCTTCCTGTAGATTCGGCCAAATCGCTTGCAGACACTCTTGGGTCGATGAGTAGCGATCAACATCAAGAAAGGCAAAAACCAAAGGACGCTTCAGATTCTGCAGGCTATCTTTGAAAAAGCCCGGCACAAATTCACAGGCTTCGATAGCGCCGAACTGCTTGATATTGCTCGATACCTCGTCGAAGCGCCCGCGAAACATACCGCCAGTTAGATAGCCATAAACCCCCAAATGGGGCGTATCGTAGAGCTCTAAACCTGTATCGGGCAATCCATCAAACGAATCGCAGACTAACAAGCGGCGCCCTGTGAGCTGGCATAACAACGAGAGGCTACAGCTACTTGCGCCCTTCCAAACACCACATTCGATCACATCCCCCTTCAGATCGGGCGGCACACTCAACAGAGCGCGCGCCAAGGTGAGATGGACTAACAACGAAGTGCCCGACGGCACAACCGTGAGAGTGCGCTCGAACTGACGCACAAGATCGCGCTTGGTCTGAGCGCTGATGCCGTAGGCCGCCCCATAATCGCCATAAATAAAGTCGCGAATCAGATATTCGCGCCAAGCATCTTCCGGCACTTGGCTTAAGATCTCCTTCACAAAGCTGGTTTTGCGCAATAAGCGATAGCCCAAAAAGAGCAGATGCTTCAGAGGTCGAGCGAGCTGTAGTTGTTGAGACGACATCGGATACTCCCTTGTCGCAGATCAAGCTATTCCAAAACGGGTCTAGCGCCTTTCGTCTAGCTGCTTCAGCACCGAGATCAGGCCAGCATACCAGCCCAGACGCGCCCACCAAACGCCCACAAAGGCCCACCAAGCGTGCTTCCATAAAGCCGGTTGAATTCGGTAGGTCGCCAAGACATCGCGCAAAGCCACCAAAGGAACAAGCAGCAGAGCGAACATGGGTACATAGCGGTATAAGGCTTGCCACAAGGAAAAAGGTAAAATATCTCGATAGCGCGCTGCTAAGCGCGGCCATTCAAGCGCATAGGTCCGCATATGCTTCCAAGCAGCTTCGGCATTGGAACGGTTGGTATGGTGATAGACTAAGGCATCTGGCGCGAAGTGGAGCGGAACTCCCACCGCCCGCAGGCGAAAGGTCAGGTCGGTGTCTTCGCCGGAAGCGCGCTGAAAACTCTCATCGAAAGCGCCGAACTCGCGGATCAAGGAGCGGTGGAGGGCGAGATTGGCCGTAATCAGGTAGGGGCGCTGGCCTGCTGGAGCCGTCACCAGAAAGCTGCCCATACAAGCGATGTTATCGCAGCGTTGCCAAAAGCTTTGTTGTTGCAGCCCGATAGAGCCCCCCACAGCGCGCATGCCTTTGGCTTGGTAGCGCAACAAGGTTTCGAGCCAATCGGGAGCGGCGATACAATCGGAGTCGATAAAACAGAGCACCTCCCCGCGCGCGTAGGCGATGGCGAGGTTCGAGGCGAGCGCGGGCGCAATCGGGTGGGGCGTTGGAAAGAAGCGAACCCAGCCATCATCTTGGGCAAAGCCATAGCGATCTTGACCAACAATAATCACTTCAAGCGGAAGGACGCTTTGTTGGCGCAATGCTTCGATCACTCGATCGAGCATGGGCGAATGCAGAGTTGGGATAATAATAGAGGCACTTGGGAGCTGCAACGATTCAGCTTTTGTAATTGAACGATCCTGCATAGGTTTCCTTTAAAACGATTCGCCCCTTTTCGGCTTCCCAGAGCGATCCAAACAAGGTCAGCGACGCACTTCAAGCGCAACAGGATAGATTAGAATATTATAACGAAACTTTCTTGGATCCAAACAGACCAGCCCAGCCAAAAGCGCCATGGTATAATACTGATTGCTTTACTGTTTACCTGAAGAAACTATGTTTAAAAAACCTGAAATTATGAGTCCGGCGGGCTACTGGCCCCAACTGCAGGCCGCAATCGAGGCCGGAGCCGACGCCGTTTATTTTGGCCTCAACCACTTTACAGCCCGCGCAAAGGTGGGCTTCACCCTAAGCGAGCTGCCCGAGGTGATGCGCACCCTGCACAGCCGCGGGGTACGAGGCTATATCACCTTCAATACCTTGGTGTTCGACCACGAGCTGCGCCAAGCAGCGCGCGCTCTGAGCGCGATCGCCGAAGCGGGCGCCGACGCGATTATTGTGCAAGATGTGGGTATCGCACGCCTCGCCAAACAGATCGCGCCCGAGCTTGAAGTACACGGCTCGACTCAGATGTCGATCACCAGCGCCGAGGGCGTCGAACTGGCGCGCAGCTTTGGTGTCAGCCGTGTAGTGTTGGCACGCGAACTCTCCTTCGACGATATCCGTACCATTCGTTCGCAAACCGACTGCGAGCTCGAGATCTTTGTACACGGCGCGCTCTGCGTCTCGTACTCGGGCCAGTGCTTCTCGTCGGAAGCTTGGGGCGGCCGCAGCGCCAACCGCGGCCAGTGCGCCCAAGCCTGTCGCATGCCCTACGAGATGATCGTCGACGGCAAGCTCAAGCCGCTGGGTGCCGCCCGCTATCTGCTCTCGCCGGGCGATATGTACACCCTAAACGAGATCCCGCAGATCGTTGAATTGGGCATTTCATCGCTCAAGATCGAAGGACGTTACAAAGATTCGGACTATGTAGCCTTGACCACCAACGCCTATCGCCGCGCGGTCGACGCCGCTTGGGAGAAACGTCCCTCGCCGATCACTCCACGCGACGAGATTCAGCTGAAGCAGGTCTATTCGCGCGGTTCGGGGCCATACTTTATCTCGGGCACCAACCACCAAGAGGTGGTGAAAGGCCGGGCGCCCCGTCACCGTGGCGTCTATATGGGCCGCGTGGTGCGCGTTTTGAAAGAGAGCGTGATCATCGCGCCCGATGCAGTGAACCTGCACGCCCCGCTTAAAGCAGGCGATGGTCTGGTCTTCGACGCCGCCGACTGGCGCAGCCCGCAAGAGCCCGAAGAAGGCGGGCGCGTCTATACTGTCACTCCGCTGAGCGACGGCAACCTTGAACTGCGCTTCGGCCCGGGCATCCTCGATATGAAGCGCATTCGGGCTGGCGATTGGGTCTGGCGCAGCGACGACCCCGAGCTGGCCAAAGTGGTGCGCCCCTTCCTCGAAAGCCCGGCGCCCGTCTACAAGCGACCGCTGGCGGTGGCCGTGCGCGCACGGGTGGGCCAGCCGCTCGAACTGACTTGGACGGTGGTCGAGCATCCTGAGTTGCAGGTGACAGTGCGCTCGCCCGAGCCGCTCAGCGCTGCCCAAAAGCGCGGTCTGAACGAAGAGAACCTGCGCGAGCAATTGGGTCGGCTCGGCAACACAGCCTACTACCTTGCGCAACTGAGCTTAGAGCAAGAGGGCGAGGTCTTTGTGCCCAACTCGCTGCTCAACAATCTGCGCCGCGAAGCAGTCGAACAGATCAGCGAGCTACAAGCTGCAGCGCCCAAACGCCAGATCGCCGATCCTGAAGCGCTGCTTGAGCAAGCTTATGAGCACGCCACCAGCCGCCAACAGACTGCGCCTCACAGCGATCAGATCCAACTCCATCTCTTGGTGCGCACCCCCGAGCAGCTCGACGCAGCCTTAGAGATGAAGCCCGCCAGCATTACGCTCGACTACCTCGAGCTCTACGGCCTTAAACCTGCCGTCGAGCGCGTTCAGCAGGCGGGCATCGAGGTGCGTGTGGCCAGCCCGCGCGTGCTCAAGCCCGACGAGCAGCGGATCGTGCGCTTCTTGCTGAAGCTGGGCTGCCCGATCGTGGTGCGCTCAACCGGTCTGCTGCACGCTTTGCGCCAAGAGCAGCATCCCGCTCTGATCGGCGACTTCAGCCTCAACACCGCCAACCTACTGACGGCCGATATCTTCCTCGACATGGGTCTGGAGCGCCTAACACCGACCCACGACCTGAACGCCGCCCAGATCAGCGCCTTGGCCGAAGGCATCGGGGCCGAGTTCCTCGAACCGATCGCCTACCAGCACTTGCCGGTCTTCCACACCGAGCACTGTGTCTTCTGCCGCTTCTTGTCGGAAGGCACCAGTTTCAAAAACTGCGGCCACCCCTGCGAGAAGCATCGCGTCGCCCTGCGCGACGAGCGCGGCCGCGTCCACCCGGTGATGGCCGACGTAGGCTGCCGCAACACGGTCTTCGGCGCTCAGGCCCAAGAGGCCAGCAACTATATCGACGAGTGGCGCGCCGCGGGCATCAAACATATTCGCTTGGAGTTTGTGCACGAAAGCGCTGAGGAAGTGCGCCAAGTGACGCGCGCCTTCGCCGATTATGCCGAGGGCCGCATCTCGAGCGTCGGTTTGGGCGAGCGCCTCACACGTATCGCACCGCAAGGCACTACCGAGGGCAGCCTGTTTGTGCCCGATGGCTATCTCACCATCCCCTTGATGAGCTAGAACATCATTCGCCACCCGAGGCTCAGTCTCTATGGGCTTCGGGTGGCCCACAACTTCTCTGCCCCGCTCAGTAACAGCTTTGACGGATACGTCCTTAGCTCCCATTCGGTCCTTAGCGCGTCCGCCTTCGGCTACAAACATCCTTCCACTACAATCGGGCGCTAGCTGCCGACGCTGTGTTAAGCATTGCTGACTCACATTGCACCTACGTCGAGTCACAATGACAGCACTCTCGTACCCTTCAATAGGCTCATGGTACGGTTCCACACCCAAACATTTCAACAATTATCCTCAAAAAACTCTGTGTCTCTGGGCTCGTGTGGTGAATAAAAACCCGTCCAAGACTTGGCAGCTGGGAGCTTGCGAACTGCTGCAAGGTCAATGGTACAGCTTCTTCCTCTGCTTTGATCACACGTTATGACGCTTTTAAGGCTGCTTTTCGCGCGAAGATCAGAAGATTATTTTTCAAAACTCCGTGTCTCTGTGGTGAATTGTGTTCTGTGTCTCGTTTGGGCGTTTGCCCGGCCAAGCAGCTAAGGCAGCAGTCACCATCTCTTTCAGCTCCTCTGTGCTCGCCCCATCAACTGCCTGAATCGACATGCCCTGCAAGAGCGCCATAAACATGCGTGCCAGCGCAAAGACATTCGTCTCTGACGGCAATTCTTCACGCTCTTTGGCCCACTCTAAACTCGCCACAAGCAGCTGAAAGGCTTCTTGGCGCAGCTCCACGCCTGTTTTGTGAGCCGCTTCATTCTCTGCCGCGCAGGTGAGAGCTGCTAATTGCAACATGCAGCCGGGCGGATGGGCAGGATCGGTGTAAGCCTCGGCTGAACGATACAAATAGTTCGCTATCAAGCTGTAGATCGGCTCACCGTTATGAACGACTCGCTCTACCAAGACACCGTTTGAACGGATGTAGTCCAACAAGGCTTCGCGATAGAGCTGCTCTTTGGAGCCAAAGGCTGCGTAGAGAGTCGGCGGTGTTACCCCCATCATCTGAGTTAGATCAGCGATCGAGGTGCCATCATAGCCGTAACGCCAGAACAGCTCGGTGGCGACTTGTAAGGCCTGCTGTCTATCGAAGGTACGTGGTCTACCACGCGGTCTAGATGCTTCCATTTGTATTTAATAGTGATCGCTATAAAAATTTGACACAGCGACAAATTTCGAGTATGGTAATTATATAGTGACCTATAAAATAATTCAAGGATCACAATAGTATGCCATCGACAGCGCTTATCACCGGAGCCAATTCGGGCATCGGCCTAGAATTGAGCAAGCGGCTTTTGGCGGAACAGTGGGATGTTATCGCGCTCATTCGCTCAGATTTCCAAGCGGATGATTCGCAGATCGCCTCGGCAAAGGCGCGCAATCAGCTGCGAGTCTATCGGGCGGATATAGCAGATTTGCGGAGTCTGCATAGCGCGCTGGAAGCGATCAAAGCGCACGAGCACGCGATCGATCTGCTGTTCAATAACGCTGCCGCGCCTTCCTCGAAAGATATTCGGTATTCGCCCCAAGGTTTTGAGCTCTGTTTCGCCGTCAATGTGATCGCGCCCTATATCATCACGCAAGAGCTGAAGCCTCTTCTCCGCAATGGGACACATAAAACGATTGTTAACACCTCGTCGAATGCCTTGCTCTTTGTGCGCGCATTTAGCCTCGAACTGCTCGAACATCCGCCAAAATATGCAGCGCTGGTCATGCCCTACGGCACCTCGAAACTGGCCCTCTCGCTCTGGACGCAAGCGCTCGCGCCCCAGCTCCAAGCTGAAGGCATCGAGATTCGCAGTCTGAACCCCGGCGCTACGAAAACAAAGATGACCATGCGAAGCGACTTCCCGCGCTTGCTTGGAATCATCCGCGATCTTTTCTTTGCAAGCCCAGATGTTGGCGCAGGGCGGCTCTATGAGGTGGCCTTGGGCAAATGGAGGGGAAAAACGGGCGTTTTTATCAACAACGACAAAGTGCGCAAGCTGCCCTTCGCTCAGCTTGCAGACGCCGTGCTCGAGCGCGTCGACCAAATCTATCAGCAAGCATATCGCTCACCGAGAACAGAAGAACAGAGTGCAACTATCTGATCTGATACCAAATTCGGTAGATCACTTACTTTTGGCCTTCGGCAGAGCGGAACTTGCCTCTTTTTACCCTTTCCCTGATTTTCGTTTTTCTGTGTTGAGAGAGTACGACTCTTTTAGCGGATTTGGTATGAAAGCTGGTTGGATCGGCAGGTTTTGGGGCGGCTCGCAGACTGCTAGCCCTGTGTTGTGGCGCGCTAAGCCCTGATAGCCGAAGGCGGACGCGCTAGAAGTCGAATGAGGGCTAGGGAAGAATCCGCCTAGGCTTAGATAATCGGCTGAATCACACAATTAGCCGATCGGTACAATCAGGCGTTGCCATGGGGAGTCAGCTTCTGTTTTTGCGATCTAGAAACGACCTAAAAGAATGAAAAACTCTGGTATAATGCCCAGCATCTGACAACTGCATAGATCCAAGGGACGACTCGTTTGGGACACCGAACGGTCATCGGGGAAGCTGGTGCGAATCCAGCGCTGTGCCGCAACTGTAACGAGCAGCTCAAGCAGCTCGAAGCCAGAATGCCGACTCTTGGATTGTTCGATCTTCTCGTAGCAAGGAGTAGAACGTTGATCGCAATAGGCATCGATCTGAAGCATGCTTGGAGCGTTCAACAAGTTCTCACCAGCCCTACGGCTGGTTTTTTATTGGAAGAAAACGATGAACAAAGTACTTCAGAGCTTGTTGGCCCTTCTGATCGCCCTTGTCGGATTGAATGCCTGTTCAAGCACTACACCCCAACCGAGCGCAAACAGCAAACCTTCTGCCATAGTCCTGAACGAAGCACCAACCCAAGCAAGTACAGAGCCCACAAAGGCCCCCAGCGAGCCAAGCACCCCAGAAGCCGAGGGCGCGCTGCAGATCACCGACTCGTTTGGACGCGAAGTATCGATCACAAGCCGGCCCGAGCGCATCATCTCCTTAGCCCCTTCGATCACCGAAATCCTCTTCGCGATCGGGGCAGGCGAACGTGTGGTTGGCAATACAAGCTTCTGCAACTACCCGCCCGAGGCCGCAGAGCTGCCTAAAATCGGCGGTTACACACCCGATCTAATCAACTTCGAGGCGATCGTCGACCTGCAGCCCGATCTGGTGATCGTGGGCGAATTCGAGCAAGAGCCGGTGATCGCAACCCTAGAACAACTCGGCATTCCGGTGGTCGGCCTAGTCGCCACCACCATCGACGAGGTCTATAGCAGCATCGAGCAGATCGGCGCTATCACGGGCAACGGCCAAGAGGCGGCCGCCGTAGTCGAAGCTATGCGCAGCCGCATCGAGGCGATCAGCAGCAAAGTGGCCGATCTGCCAGCCGATCAGCGCCCGCGCGTCTTCTGGGAGGTCTTTGACGAGCCGCTGATCACCATTGGGCCGAGTAGCTTTATCAGCCAACTGATCGAACGGGCGGGCGGCGTCAATATCTTTGCCGATCAGAGCGAGGCTTATCCTCAAGTCAGCCACGAAAGCGTTGTGGCCCTCGATCCCGAGGTCATTCTCGGCACACTCGAGCAAGCCGAGCCGCTCGCGCCCGAGCGCGTAGCCCAACGTCCGGGCTGGTCGAATATCTCGGCGGTTCAGAATGGCCGCATCCATCTGCTCGATAGCGACCCCGTGTCGCGCGCTGGCCCGCGCCTCGCAGATGCGCTGGAGGCGATGCTGGCCGCGCTACACCCAGAGCTTGTGCCGTGAAAGCTGGACAGCTCTCGTTTGTCGGCTGGCTGACACTGCTCGGCGCCTGCTTAAGCTTGGCGCTTGTGATCAGCTTGGGCGTGGGCGCGGTGCAGGTACCAGTCGAGCAAGTGCTTAGCGCGCTCTTCGGGCGACCCGATCGGGCTTTGCGCGCCGCCGACCTCACGATCATTTGGGATCTGCGCCTGCCGCGCGCGGTTTTGGCGGCTTTGGTGGGGGCGGGCTTAGCAGGGGCGGGCGGCGCCTTCCAAAGCATGTTTCGCAATCCACTGGCCGATCCCTTTGTGATCGGGGCGTCGGGCGGGGCGGCCCTGGGCGCGACTTTGGCGATTGTGCTGGCGGGCAACGGCCCACTGCGCGGCGTATCGACCTCGCTAGCGGCCTTTGTCGGCGCATTGGGAGCGGTCTTTCTGGTCTACCTGTTGGCGGCCTCAAGCGGCGAAACCATCAGCGCCCTACTCTTAGCCGGCGCAACTTTGAGCACCAGTTTGTCGGCCGTGGTCTCGCTACTGATGCTGCTCAACGACCAAAAGCTGCAAGAGATCTTCGCCTGGCTGATGGGCAGCTTTTCGGGCCGCAGTTGGCCCCAGCTCTGGGCCAGCGGGCCGCTGATTCTGATCGGTCTCGGCCTGCTCTGGCTGCTGGCACGCCCGCTCGATGCCTTAGCGACGGGCGACGATAGCGCGCGCAGCCTCGGCCTGCCCTTGGAGCAAGCGCGAGTCGCGATCGTCTGCGCTGCCAGCTTGGTGACAGCGGCGGCGGTAGCATCCTGCGGCATCATCGGTTTTGTGGGCTTGATCGCGCCCCATATCGGGCGGCTCTTGGTGGGCACAGGCTACCGCCGCCTCTTGCCGATCAGCGCGCTGATCGGGGCGCTTATGCTGCTGGCCACCGACAGTTTAGCTCGCAGCCTGATGCCGCCGCTCGAACTGCCGGTCGGAATCTTCACCGCTCTGATCGGCGGGCCGAGCTTTCTTTGGTTGTTGCGCAGGAGGCAGCAATGAGCGATCTGATCGAAGCCCACGATCTAAGCTGCGCGATCGGCTCGCGCACCGTGGTCGAACAAGTCAATTTGGCGGTGCGAGCGGGCGAAGTATTGGCTTTGATTGGGCCGAATGGGGCAGGTAAAACCACGCTTTTGCGCACATTAGCGCGTCTGCTCAAACCCAGCGCCGGTTCAGTGATGATCGAGGGACGTGCGGCTTGGCAGCTGCAAGGCCGCCAACTGGCGCGCCAACTGGCCTTCGCCCAACAGGGCAGCGCCGAACAGTGGCCGCTCACGGTCGAGCAGGCCGTTAGATTGGGGCGCGCGCCTCATCGCGGCTGGCTACTGCCGCTCAGCAGCGACGACCAAGCGGTGGTCGAACGAGTGCTCGAACAGGTCGGGATCGCCCATCTGCGCCAGCGCCCGCTCGATCAGCTTTCGGGAGGCGAACAGCGCCGCGTGATCGTGGCGCGCGCTCTGGCCCAAGAGCCGCGCATTCTGCTGCTCGACGAGCCGACGGCTGGCCTCGACCTGAAATACCAAATGACGCTTCTGGAACTGGTGCGCAACCTAGCCCAAGAGCAAGGGCTAGCGGTTGTAATCACGCTCCACGACCTAAACCATGCCGCGCTGGTTGCCGAGCGGATCGCGCTGTTGGTGGCAGGCCAACTGCTAGCGCTCGACCGTGCCGAGGCCGTGCTGAGGCCCGATCTGCTCGAACAAGCCTATGGCGTGCCGATCGCGATCGGCCGCCACCCGATCTACGATAAGCCCTTGATTACACCGCTCCTGCCCGAAGGCTAGAGCGCTCAGCCATTAATCTGATTGAAAGCATTTTTATGACAAACACTCTATTTCCCTATAACCGGCATGTCCTGATCTACGCCGAGCCAGAGCAAGCACAAGCGCTTAAACAACGCCTCGCAGAGCTAGTCGAAGCCAACGCTTTGAATAAGGCCGATAGTCCCAAACGTGTGCTGATCAGCCTGTGCGACGCGCTAGAGGGCGCTGACAACGGCCCGATCGTGGTGGTCTACCCCGAGGGCGTCTGGTATCACAAGGTCGATCTAGCCGCTCTGGAAGAGATCTTTCAGCAGCATATTCTGCAAGGAAAGCCCGTCGCCGAGTCGATTCTGTACCGTTATGGCCAAAGCGCGCCCGAAGCAACAGGCGGTAGCCAGATCGAGGCCAGCCCTGAAGATGAAGAACGCCGCAAGGCGATTCGGGCCGAGCGCAAGAAGAAGGGCTTGCTGATCGTCAATACTGGCAACGGCAAGGGCAAAACCACCGCCGCGCTGGGCGTGCTGTTGCGCGCTTGGGGCCGCGATATGCGCGTCGGCGGGGTGCAGTTCTTCAAGCACGAAAACGCCAACTTCGGCGAGCTGCGCGCCCTCAACAAGATGGGCGTTGAATTGACGCCGATGGGCGATGGCTTCACATGGACCAGCCGCGACATCGACGAGACCCAAGCCAAGGCGCTGCACGGCTGGGAGATCGGCAAGCAGCGCATTCTCAGCGGCAACTACGATATCTTTCTGCTCGATGAATTCACCTATCTGATGCACTTTGGCTGGCTCGACACCAACGAAGTGGTCGCTTGGATCAAAGCCAACAAGCCGCCCATGCTCCATCTGATCATCACCGGGCGCGATGCACCCCAAGGCTTGATCGAGGCCGCCGATCTGGTCAGCGATATCAACGAGGTCAAGCACCCCTACCGCGACCAAGGCATTCCGGCCCAAAAAGGCATCGAATTTTAAACAATCCAGAGGATAGAGAGTATGCAAGCTATCGTTGAAACGATCGAACGAATCGGCCCGCTCGATACAGAGGCCATGGCGGCGGCCCAAGCTCGCCAAGACCAGCTGACCAAGCCGACCGGCAGTTTGGGCCAACTTGAGGCGCTCGCGACCCAGATCGCTGGGATCACAGGCCAGGCGCGCCCACGTCTGAAGCTGCCCGCCGTGATCGTGATGGCCGCCGATCACGGTGTGACGCGCCAAGGGGTGAGCGCTTACCCCGCCGAAGTGACGCCTCAGATGGTGCTGAACTTTCTGAACGGCGGTGCGGCCATCAATGTGCTAGCTCGCCATGTGGGCGCGCAGGTGGTGGTGGTCGATATGGGTGTGGCTAGCGAATTGCCTACCCACCCCGAGCTGATCGACCGTAAGATCGCCTTCGGTACACGCGACTTCTCGCAGGAGCCTGCAATGAGCCGCGAGCAAGCTCAACAGGCCGTGCTGACCGGCATCGAGCTGGCCGAGCAGACCATCGAGCGCGGCGCCGATCTGCTCGCCACCGGAGATATGGGGATCGGCAATACCACGGCTGCCAGCGCGATCGTGGCCGCCATCACTCAGCGTCCGGTGGCCGAGGTTACCGGGCGCGGCACCGGGCTGGACGACGCCGGGCTGAAGCAGAAGATCGCGGTCATCGAGGCGGCGCTGGCACTCCATCGGCCGCGCCCCGACGATGGCATCGATGTGCTGAGCAAAGTGGGCGGCTTTGAGATCGCTGGCCTGGCCGGTGTGATCTTGGGCGCGGCGGCGCGGCGCGTGCCGATTGTGGTCGACGGCTTTATCTCGGGAGCGGCGGCACTGGTCGCGGTCACACTCGCCCCCGCCGCGCGGCCCTATCTGATCGCGGGCCATCGCTCGGTCGAACGTGGTCATAGCGCTGTGTTCGAGCACCTCCAAACCCTACCGCTGCTCGATCTGGGCATGCGGCTTGGCGAAGGCACGGGCGCGGTGCTGGCTCAGTCGCTCTGTATCGCGGCCTGCAAAGCGCTCGACGAAATGGCGACCTTTGGAGAAGCGGGCGTCTCGAATAAGGGTTAAGCGCTCGTCATCACGATGAACAAGCGGGCCATTGGCAGTTGGCAGCAGAGCTTCCCTATGGCCCGCTCGCTTGAGCTCTATCCAAAGGCCGCTCGTATGGTTGGGTTGTTGAGGCGGCGGCGGGGCGCAGAGGATACAGACCTCGTTTGTTGGGCGGGATGTTGATAGCCGAAGGCGGACGCGGTGAGGACCGAATGGAGGGGAGAGACTTCGCCGCCTGAATCGTATGGCAAAAACCGCGCTGGTTTGTATCGCTAGAACGATGATACCTCAGCGTATATCGGTTGTGTGAGGGGATTTCTATGAGTATTACGCTTTTTACAGGTGGGGCGCGCAGCGGCAAAAGCAGCCGAGCCGAGCAGTTTGTGGCCCGTTTTCAGCAGCCAGTGGTCTATATCGCCACGGCTCAGGCGCTCGACGATGAGATGCGTCAACGCATTGCGCAGCACCAGCAGCGCCGTCCTAGCGATTGGCGCACGCTGGAAGAGCCACTGCATATGGCCCAAGCGCTGGCCAAGTTAGAGCCGGGCAGCCTAGTCTTGCTCGACTGCCTCGCGCTCTTGGTCAGCAATCTGCTGCTGGCCCACGAGGCCGAGCCCGAGCCAGCCGTCTTCGCTGAGATCGACGCCATCATCACGCGCGCCCGTGAGCGCCAGCTCAAGCTAGTCGCCGTGACCAACGAGGTCGGTATGGGCGTGGTGCCCGCCTACCCGCTCGGGCGGGTCTATCGCGATCTGCTGGGTTGGAGCAACCAGCGCGTCGCGCGGGCCGCCGATCAGGTCTATCTGGTGGTGTGCGGCATTCCGGTCGAGCTAAAAGCGCTCCAAGCCGAGTGGTCGCTGCCCGCTCAGAACTGAGCCGTCAGAGCCGCCAGAGCCACCACCTCAGCGATCTCGCAGAGCGCGCCGTAGGTATCGCCCGTTAGGCCGCCCAACTCGCGCGCCCACCAGCGCGCCAGCCAACGCGCGCCCAGCCAGACCAGAGCGAGCGCTAGCAAGCCTTGCAGACCAGCGAGCAGCAGCGCCAAAAGCAGCGCGATGATCGTGGCCGTGCGCAGTTGCCCAAAGCCGGCTTCGGACTGCGCTTGGGCACCTAGGCCATCGCTGCGCGCCGAGGGATAGAGGCAGACGCCGTAGCACATGGCCCAGCGCCCACAGACCGGAGCGAGCAGCAACGCCCACAGCCAAGCCTCGCTCTGGGCCAGCAAGGCCGCTTTGAGACCAAACACCGCCAGCAGCGCCAGCACGCCCATCACGCCGACGCGGCTATCGCGCATAATCTCCAGCTTGCGTTCGCGCGGCCGCCAGCTCATCATGCCGTCGAAGGTGTCGCTCAAGCCATCGAGGTGCAGGCCGCCCGTCACAATGCCCCAAGCCACCAGCACAGCCATGGCTCGCACCCAATCGCCCCACAGCCAGCCGCTCAGATAGCCGACAATCGCCAAGCATACGCCCACCACAAGGCCGACCAGCGGAAAGAGCTCCAGCATCTTGGCCAAGGGCGTATCGTTAGTCGCCCAGCGTTTGGGCAGCGGTATCGTAGTTAAAAAGCCTAAGGCTCCAAAGAAGCGCTGTATCATCGCTTTATAGTTTACCTCTCTATCAAGGCTTCATACTTATGTAAAGCAAAAGGATTACATTCAGCTATTCGTTTAGGATAGTAGATACAAATCTTTTGAATTAATTGTACTTATCTGAGTATTAACAGTTTTTTTAGATAAAATCTACAAAATAGGGAAGAATCTCCCTATTCACTATAGGAGAAAATCTATAGACTATCCTAATAATCACTGTTACTTGTTCACATAAACAAGGAGATCTAGGCATGCTCTTGCCGAGACGTCTGTCGGCCCAGTTCGTTATGCTCTTCGCTGCTCTTATTCTCAGCGCTTGTTCGTCCTCTGCTGCTACTGTAGCAAGCCCACAAGTCATTCGCGAAACAGTAGAAGTCCAAGTAACCGCGCCGCCCCAAATTATTGAGGCCACGGTTGAGGTTCCTGTTCCGGCAGATCCAGGCTCTCTCGTGATTTATTCCGGTCGCAGCGAAGCGCTTGTAGCGCCGATTATCGCCCAGTTTGCAGAAGCAACTGGCATCGATGTCGAAGTGCGCTACGGCTCAACTGCCGAGATCGCTGCGACCCTGCTTGAAGAGGGCAGCAACTCTCCAGCCGATGTCTTCTTCGCCCAAGATCCTGGTGGAGTAGGTGCGGTCGCTAAAGCAGGCCTCCTCGCTAAGCTGCCTGCAGAGACGCTCAACCTCGTCCCAGAGCGCTTCCGCTCGCCGGAAGGCACTTGGACAGGTGTTTCCGGGCGGGCCCGTGTCGTGGTCTATAATACCGCAACGCTTACACCTGAAGATCTTCCGGCCGATATCTACGATTTCATTAACCCCGAGTGGTCGGGACGGATCGGTTTTGCGCCCAGCAACGCCTCATTCCAAACTATGGTCACAGCCATGCGTCTGACTTGGGGCGAAGAGAAAACCCGCGCTTGGCTGGAAGGGCTGAAGGCTAACCAACCTGTGCTGCTCGAGAACAACAACGCGGTTGTACAAGCTGCCGCCGCTGGCGAGATCGACGCAGGCTTTGTGAATCACTACTATCTCTACCGTTTCTTGAAGGAAGAGGGCGAAAGCTTCGGCGCACGCAACCACTTCCTGACGGGCAGCGGCCCCGGCTCCTTGATTATGACCGCCAGCATCGGGCGTTTAGCCAACGGGCCGAATGAAGAGAACGCCATTCGTTTTATCAACTTCCTGCTGTCGCCCGTGGCTCAACAATACTTCTCGGCCCAGACCTATGAATACCCCCTAGTGGATGGTGTCGTCACTCAAGCAGGTCTGCCGCCGCTGAGCGAGCTCGAATCGTCTGCTTTGGATATCGATATCTCGACTCTCGACGATGTACAAGGCACCACAGCCCTGATCAGAGATGTCGGCTTGTTGGAATAGTGTCGGTTTAGCGCCCTGCCAGAGAGGGATACAGCGTGGTATTCCTCTCTGTAGCATCTCTTGAAAAGTCGTTCGCCCCTCACAGCAAGGCTTCTGCTGAATCGCAGCAGAAGCATAACGAGCATGACCCATGGTTGAAAGGAAACGCAGCTTCCAAGTGCTGCCAGTACGCTCAGCGCTTCATAACCCCAACTGGCCGCTTGTGCTGTTGTGGAGCGCCAGCCTGATTGTGGTGGCGCTGATTCTCTTGCCGATCGCCTACCTTGTGATTCGAGCTTTGGGCAGCAGCGATGCCTTTGCAAGTCTTAGCCAAGCGCGAACCTGGCAGATTATGTTCAACAGCCTCGCCTTGGCTGTGGCGAGCGCTCTGTGCAGTATGTTGATCGGTCTGCCGCTAGCTTGGCTGGTGGTGCGCAGCGACCTGCCTTGGCGGCGCTTCTGGAATACGCTTGCGCCATTGCCACTGGTACTGCCAAGTTTTGTAGCAGCCTATCTCTACATCTCGGTGCTAGGGCCACGCGGCATGCTACAACAACTGCTCGAAGGCCCCTTCCAGATCAACCGCCTGCCTTCAATCTATGGCTTCTGGGGCGCGCTTTTCACTCTGAGTATGCTGACCTATCCCTATGTCTTCTTGAGCACGCGCGCCGCCTTGAGCCAGATCGACCCCGCCCTCGAAGAGGCCGGACGCAGCTTAGGCTTAGGGCCATGGCGCACTTTTTGGCGCGTCACCCTGCCACAACTCCGCCCAGCGCTAGGCAGCGCCGCACTACTGGTCGCGCTCTACAGTCTGCGCGACTTCGGCGCGGTTGCCTTGATGCGCTATACCACCTTTACACGCGCCATCTACACCCAATACAACTCGTTCGATCGCTCTCAAGCCGCTTTTTTGGCCCTACTGCTGATCGGCATGACGATTGTGCTGATCAGCCTTGAAGCGCGGCTCTTTGTACGCACCCGCACAAGCGGTTCACTTCAAACCTCGCTGCGCCAAAGCGCGCCGCTTCGTTTAGGGATCTGGCGCTGGCCAGCGTTGCTCTTCTGTGGCCTAATCATCGGCCTTAGCCTACTTCTGCCGATCTCGGTCTTAGGCTATTGGCTAGTGCGCGGTTTGCTAGCTGGCGAAACGCTGGCAAGCGTAGGCAGCGCCATACGCGGCTCGCTGCTGGCCTCGGCAGTTGGGGCACTCTTCTGTGTGATAGCAGCCCTGCCTGTCAGCATTCTGGTGGCGCGCTGGCCGAGCCGCTGGAGCAAACTGATCGAGCGGCTGATCTACATCGGTTTCGCCCTGCCCGGAATCGCGATCGCCCTCGCTTTGGTCTTTTTCGGCATTCAATACGCTCGACCGCTCTACCAAAGCTTTAGCATGTTGATGATCGCCTACACCATTTTGTTTGTGCCCCAAGCGGTCGGTGCCCTACGCAGCGCCCTATTGCGGATCCATATTAGCCTTGAAGAGAGCGCGCGCAGTTTGGGCAGCTCGCCTTTGGCGGTATTTTGGCGCGTCACCCTGCCGCTCATGCGTCCGGGCCTGCTCGCCGCCGCCAGCCTAACCTTTTTAACCGCCATGAAAGAGCTGCCGATCACGCTCTTGTTAGCGCCCACCGGCTTTCGCACCCTCGCCACTATCGTTTGGTCATCGGTCTCGGAAGCCTATTTCGCTCGGGCCGCTGCGCCCGCACTCTTGATCGTGCTACTCTCTTCGCTGCCCCTAGCACTCTTAAATCGTAACAACACAGCGTGATCGCTTTGAACAAACAGTGAGCCTTAGCTATGCAAATGGTTGTGTGTAACAATCTCGACAAATCCTTTGGAGAAGTGCAAGCCCTGCGCGATGTCAACCTGCAGATCGCAGTCGGCGAGATCGTGGTACTGCTCGGTCCAAGCGGCTGCGGCAAAACCACGCTGCTGCGCTTGTTAGCGGGCTTCGAGCAGCCCGATAGGGGTCAAATCACGATCGGCGGGCGGCTTGTGGCCGATGCAAAGCTGAGCCTTCCGCCCGAAAAGCGCAACGTTGGTATGGTCTTTCAACAACACGCGCTCTTTCCGCATCTGAACGTGGCTCAAAATATCACCTTCGGCCTGCGTGGATCGCGCCAACAACAGCACGAGCGTGTTGACGAACTGTTGCACCTGATCGAACTGACGGGGTATGCCGAACGCATGCCGCATCAGCTCTCGGGCGGCCAACAGCAACGCGTCGCCTTAGCGCGCGCCCTTGCGCCACGCCCCGCTCTACTGCTGCTCGACGAACCCTTCAGCAGCCTCGATGCCGAGCTACGCGTCAGCATGCGCGAGCAACTGCGCGTGATTCTCAAACAGGTCGGCACCACCGCGCTCTTTGTGACTCACGACCGCGAAGAGGCTTTCAGTCTGGGCGATCGCATCGCCGTAATGCTCGCTGGAAGCATCGAGCAGTTCGCCACTCCCGAGACGCTCTTTATGCGGCCCATCAACCGTTTTGTGGCAGAATTCGTGGGCCTAGCCAGTTTCTTGCCTGCCCATTGGCAAGCTGGTCAACTCTACACCTGCCTCGGCCCGCTTCAGCAAGCCCCAAACGGGCATACAGATGCTGCTCTTGAAGTATTGGTGCGCCCCGACGATCTCAAGCTTAGCGGCGCTCAGCAGGGGCCCAGCAACGCTACTGTGCTACAACGCCGCTTCCAAGGCGGAGAATTTCTCTATACCCTTCAGCTTGACTCGGGCCAGCAACTGTGCTGTCTCGCCAACCACAGTCTCTCCTTCAGCGAAGGTGAGCGGGTTTGGGTCAGCTTACAGCCTGATCATCCTCTTGTGACCTTTCCAGTCGATCACTTTATGTAAACATCGTAGATCAAACTAGAGCCGTTCCAGAATATAGGTTTCGACCTGATCGTGAACAGCTTCAAAATCGTAGGAAAAATCGAAATAGGGCAGATCGTAGCGCTGGCATTCTCGGCGCAAATAGCGACTAAAGGCGATCTCGCGTTCGACAATCGCCAGAAGCTTGGCGTCATCCATCTCTTGAGGCCAATAATTGGGGAAGTCGCTATATTGGCGAATAGTGCGCAGCTTCTCCTGAGGATCGATCCGATCATAGCCTAAAAAGCAGCCGATAACCTGATTCGGCGCTTCATCACGCTGACGAGCCACTTGATAGGGCAAAAGCTCGCCTTCAAACAGATAATCGGTCTTGTCATAGAGCAGGCTGCGCGACATTTCATAAATCAATGGCCAGATTCGTTCAGCCGATACCAAAGCGCCCTCATCAGGCTCGATCTTCAGCTCGGGCATACCGCGCACCAAGCCCATAATCAGCACGTCGCTGCTTAAAAACGGGATCTTGCGCTTATCGAGCAAGCGGCGCGACAGCATGCTTTTGCCAGTACGAGCCGCGCCACCCACAAAGATCAACATCACTTACTCCTAGCTTATACCCATCCGCTTGCTGCATTCAGCGCCTTAGCGTAGAGGTCTCACCCTTCCATTCAGTCCCAACAGCGTCCGCCTACGGCTACCAGCATCCCGCCCAGCAAGACGAGCGCTTGGGCGCGATCGCGCCCAAGCGCCCACACCCGGCGCCCCTAACCTTTCTAGCTCGACCCAGTAATAGCAAATCCGTTTAAAGCCGTGCATGCTCTTCGCTCAGAAAAAGCGAAAAGCCGGGAAAAGGAGAGTCACGTTCCGCTCTGCCGAAGGCCAAAGAGACCTAATCAAGCGGATTTGGTATAACTCATACAAAATCTGCTTGAATCGTTGTATTTTGGGACGGTCTTTCGGCACACAGCTACCACACCCTGCTTGCGGGCGAGCCGTTGGTAGCCGTAGGCGGACGCGCTAGCTGCCCTCTTTGAGGTAGAGACCGAGTCGCCAAAATGCTGAACTGATCAGACGAATTCGCTATCACCAAAGTACAAAGAAGGGAAGCGGCCTCGGCCACTTCCCTTCTGTTTTAGCTATTCAGCGCTTAGATCAAAGCTCTAACTAGCGCCCAAGGGCGTCTTTGCTCTGCTCCCAAGCGTAGCGTACCGCATCCTTAAAGCGATCCCACGGGCCGTAGTTGTCATCATCCCAGCCACCCCGCAAGGTGGTTTCGATATCTTCCCAGCGACGGCCGTGATAGCGCTCGTCGTTGGCGACATCGTAACCGTAGCGATAAGCTGAGCTAAACTCATCCCATGAATACTCGCTCGAACCATAGTTGGTGTCGTAGTCTCTGCGGAAGGTCGACACATAGCTGTTCCACGAGGGCGCACCAACATCATCGTACGGATTGGTGCTCAGATCATCGGCCACATGGGCATCCTGCCGGTTGCTCATCCGATTACCATAGAGCGTTTCGTCATACTCCTGTTGTTCCCTGCTGGAACGGCCAAGGTCGGGTTCAGTCTCACGCAGGTTATAGGCCGCCTGATCCAGACGGTCTTGATTGCGCAGATACGAGTCGTCACTGGCCTCCCGCCCGATATAGCTCTCGGAAGCGAGATCCTCAGGTATACGATTCCTCAACATCGAGTCCGAGGGTCGGCCGGTCGTGTCGCGATAGCCTGCACTGCCCTGACTACGCATACCTTCATCGAAACTGCCTTCGTGTAAATCGCGCGGGTCGCGATCCATGCCCTCATCGAAGCGACCTTCGTGAAGATCGCGCGCATCACGATTCATACCCTCATCGAAACGGCCTTGAGGCTGCTCGGGCAGATCGCGCTCCATACCATCGTCAAAGTTGCCCTCGCGCCGATCAACAATATCGCGGTTCATTCCTTCGTCGAAGCGGCCCTCATCGTAGTCGTGGCGCTCGCTGGTGTCGCGCTCAGTATTCAACGAGTCAGGGTAGTCGTGGCGCTCGCTGGTATCGCGTCGCAAACGCGGATCGTTCTCGCTCAAATCGCGATCGCTCAGCGTGTCATCGTGCAAGCGTGTGCCCTTATCGTCGTGCAACATCGCATTGGCATCGCTCAATTGGCGCTCGACCGTGACGTCATCAGGGTAATCGTTGCGATCGCTGCTATCATCGTAAAGCATCGAGCTATCGGTTCGCATCTCTAAGTCGCTCACTCGGTCGCGGCTCAGATCGCGATTGCGATCATAAATATCTTGGCTGATAAAGCCGTTATCTTCTTCCTCGCGCTGAACATCATCGGCTTGGCGCAGCGCTCGCTCATCGACCGCACCCCTGATCAAACCAGAGCTCGCTTCGTCATCCAAAGGACGGTTCTCGTCGAGGTCGCGCTGAAGATCATCAGCTTGGCGGATCGAACTGCTGTCATCGATAAACTCACTGCCCATGCTCGAGGTCTCTTCGTCGCCTAGAGGACGATTCTCATAGGTATCGCGATTCAAATCGTCGCGATTCAGATCATCGTAGATCTCAGACGATTCGTTCGTCACTCGGCGCTCCTCGCCCAGTTCTCGCACATGTGAAAGCGGATGATCGGGGCTTTGATCGCGCACAGAGCTATCATCGGTCTCGATCTTGCCCGAGCGCATCAGCTCTTCATCGGCAGCCGTAGCGATTCGATCGGCCAAGATCTGTTGGGCCTTGGCCTCTTCGCTATCCTGCTCGTCCCAGTCGTTGGTCAGCCCGCCAACCACCGGTCCAGCTACACCGATGCCCGCGCCTCCGATCGAGTTACCGGTTCCGCTCACAGGAGCGATAATCGGCACCGGTCGTTCGATATCGCGCTTCGTCCCGTCATCGATATCGACCGCGCGATCAAGGTCGATATCCTTATCGTCGTAATACGGATCGGACGTATCATCGAAGCGCTGCCAACCCTCAGAACGCCAATGCTGGCTTTGCGTTTCGATATCGATCGCTCCCTCGCGCTGCAAAATCGCATACGCATTATCGACGCGATCTTGTTCGTCGACATTAACCGCTACCAAGCTGCCGCCACGCCGCACACCCTCGGTGTAAATGTGGGCGTCTTCCTCAGGCACACCAGCGCCCACCAAGGCCCCTAACAAGCCACCAGCAGCAGCACCTATTCCTGCACCTAGCGCTGTCGAGCCCAAAGCAGCCATAAGCGGACCAAAGGCCAACACCGGACCGATACCAGGGATGGCGATCACGCCCAAACCGATCAGTAGACCGGCCGCGCCGCCTACAAGGCTACCACCAACCGCGCCGATCGCCGCGCCATCGTTGACATCATTCGAATCGCCTGCATTAACCGCACGCTCGTGGCCCACGTTCTTCTCGTGGCTGATAAGACTGATCTCTTCGCGCTGAAAACCAGCGTGCAACAGATCGTTAACCGCATCTTGTGCATCAGCAAATGTATCGAATAATGCCACAATAGTCTTAGCCATGATCTCTTCCTTTCATGTATCTGGCCGCAGGTCAGAGGCAAAGCGAAGCCATGGGGTCTGCAATACAGCCCTTTCAGCTCATCGTTCTATCCTGATGCCAAATCTCTCTTAGGCTTGTTTTCCGTTAGTTCAGCAGACCAGTCGCCTCAATAGGCTCCGCAGCTTGAGTTCGTTGCTTTAGCGCCGTTTCTGATCAGAGCCATTCAAATGCCGTATAGCTTCGTCGCTTTGTCTATACCCGTGCAGCAATCCATTAGATGTATCGCTTCTCAAGGCAAAAGCTTCCCGAAGCAGCCAGCGCACAATGAACGATCTCGGTCTGCTTAATAGCTTGGATTACCCCATATCGAGCTTGGTAACCGTAGCTAGTTGAGCACGTTCTCGTTATAAAAAGATGATCAGCATGGAGAGTAGAATGATGAAGATGATCGAGATAAGTAACAGGGTCAGGGTGGCGGTAAAAGCGCCAACATAGCTTGAGGTATCGGGACGTTCGTAAACGCCGATTTTTTGTGGGGCCGGGGATGAAGCTGGAATGTTATGTTCACGTTCAGGCGATTGCGTCATTGCCTCACCTCCCTACAAACGGATCTTCACATTATTAACACACTATTTATACTAGCAAGGCATATGCCAAAGAAGTAGTTTTTTTATAAAAGCTGCCCTTAATCCTCTCCTCTAGGCTCAAATCCGCAGTCTCAGCTCATTTAGTTCGACCGTCTCAAAACGCTGGCGTCGAGCTCTCTCCCTTCCATGCGGTCCTCAGCGCGTCCGCCTCCGGCTATCAACATCCCTCCCAACTGGGCTGCGAACCGAAAGCGCCCAGACAAAAAACCATATCAAGCGACTCCGAAATACGCTTTAAACCTGCGCTTAAACAGAACTTTGCTCTGTTTAATGTATTACGCTTCTTTTCCCAAAGATTCGCCTTTCTACCTTGCGAGCGTGCTAGTTTTCAACGAATGCCGTATTACAACATTTTTAATGATCCAGAGCTGATTATTCCTTAATCGTTGCGATTCTTTATCTGTACGGTAGACAAATGATCACTCACAAGTCTAAGATCCGCAGTATAGTGTCTACATAACAAACCGACATATGGTAGAAAGGAAAAGCGATGCAGCTAGAAGGCAAAGTTGCTGTTGTAACTGGTGCAGCCTCGGGTATGGGTTTGGCGATCGCCCAGCTCTTCACTGCTGAAGGTGCAAAGGTTGTAGCAGGCGACTGGAACCAAGAGCGTCTCACCAAAGCGGTCGAAGAGATCAAAGCCAAGGGCGGCACCATCGAAGGTTTGCATGGCAACATCGCAGACAAAGACACCGCCGAAAAGCTGATCAACTTCGCAGTCGAGACCTACGGCCGAATCGATATCTTGGTTAACAATGCTGGCATCATGGACTATATGCAAGGTGTTGGCGAGCTCGACGACGAAGTATGGCGACGTGTGCTCGCTGTCAACCTTGATGGCCCCATGTACACCAGCCGTCGCGCCGTCCAAGAGATGCTTAAGCAGGGTGGTGGCTCGATCATCAACGTTGCATCTACAGCAGGCATCAGCGGCGGAGCAGCAGGCTCGGCCTATACCACTTCTAAGCATGCACTCGTCGGTCTAACCAAGAACACCGCTTGGATGTATGCAAAAGAGGGCATTCGCTGTAACGCGATCTGTCCGGGCGGCACAGCAACCAACATCGGCGAAACCATGCCGCAAGACAAGCTCGATCCAAAGGGCGCACAGCGAGCCGGAACCTTTGGTGCGCTGATCCCGAACTTCCTTGAACCAATCGACATCGCTACCTTAGCGCTCTTCCTTGCTTCGGACGCATCTCGCTACATCAACGGCGCTATCATTCCAGCAGACGGAGGCTGGAAAGCTCTCTAAACAATCTTCCTTCCCTCCCTTCCTTCCGGAGAAGCCCACGTCACTCCCCAAGACGTGGGCTTTTCTGTGTTTCAACGCATTCCTAGGCTAAGTGCCCTTGTACCATCTAAGCTATTGATACCAAATTCGTTTAAAGGCTTGCGCCCTCGCAACACGGAAAAGAGTTATGTGTGCTTTCGCGCTACCGTGCAAGATCTCACACTACAAAAATGGTCATATACCAGCTACGGGAACAGCTTCTTGTGTGTCACAAAAATCCACTTTGGCAATTAAGATAGCCCGTACCAAGCTCTAGGTTAATACGGTTATTGCCATACACGCTATAAATCTCACTCCAGGAGGCGAGTATGGCAATTGAAAATTGGGAACTGATCGATCTTTGGCGCCAAGGCTGGAGCGAAGAGACCTTGATCTGGCTGAGCGCAAGTCGCAATAAACAAGAGGCAGACACTGCCAAACAACATCTTGAACGGCTTGTCCAAGCTCATATTTCAAATGTCGTTATCACTCCTGCGATCATCAATCTGTTTGAAAACCGTCTAGCAGGTATCCCCTTCCAACAAAGCGATCAAGAACAGTACTATCGCGTACTTTGGCAGCAGATCTATGCCAAGGTGCCGCCTTCACTGCCGCGCCACGTTCATGAAGACATTGTTTTGAACTATGTACGGAAAATCTTCAGCGATCAGCTTCAACATCTGGATTCGGTTGCTCTCAACGAACAATCGGTAAACTAACAGCAAAGTCTGCTGATCGCTTTGTGTTTGTTGACCTTCGGCAGCGTGGAACTTGAGTATCTTTGTTGTGTGACATTTTGTGCTATGGCACGAAATATCACACAACCCTTTCCCCATCTCTTCGTTTTTCCCACCTTGTGAGAATACAAGTCTTTAAGCAGACTCGGTGTAAGGAGACAGAGCTACGCTCCTGAGCAAAAGCGTAGCTCTGATCTGAAATCTATTTGTGTAATGGGGGCGGCTTCGCCAGCGAGATAGATAGGAACTCGGGGTGGCGGGCAGGCCCTTGGTAGCCGTAGGCGGACGCGGTTGTTGCCTTGATTGGGGTAAAGACCAAGACGCCAGAGCGCTGAAGTGTTCAAACGGAATATGTATGAGGCCTCACTCGTATGCTAAAGGCGATTGTCCGCATTCTCGCTTGAGTCGTCTCGACAAGCGGCTTACTAAGCGTGTGGTTGAGAGCTTTTCAGACTTCTCTTTTTGAATCAGCTACCTGGCTGCGAGCAGCATCACTTATTATTAGACAGCTTTTCTATTTCCCCTCACAAAGCACAAAAAGCCAAGCAAGCACGCTATAATTCTGCGCCTGTGTTCAAGCTCATAGAGCATACCAATCTTCTATCAACCTATCTGACAAGTTGACAGGATCATAGGCGCGTGTTATAGTCCTCAAATCCAAAAAGTTTTTATTTTAATAACCGGATTTCTCCCAATACCCTTGGAGTAATGAATATTCTGGGAATCGTAACTTATGGTTACCTGAAATTCATAACTGCATGCACCATTAGTAAAAACTTCTTTCTTAATACATATTTGATTGTAGATCAAAAGAACAACAACAATCTCTCCAGCCCCTAACTAGCGCAGGCCTTTCGCTTGATTAGTATCAATACAAGGAGCACTGCCTTGAAGACAGCCAGCGTTGGACAAGCTACAAGCGCGAATATACAGCGTAGAAATAGCCAATGGGCTATCGCAATGAAAAGTATTCGCCGTCACTGGCAGCTTTATCTTCTCGTAATTCCTCCGGTATTGTACTTTCTTATTTTTAAGTACATCCCGATGACGAATGCGGTCATTGCTTTTAAAGACTATAACGTCGTATTAGGCATTTGGGGTAGCCCTTGGGTGGGTTTTAAGCACTTTAAGCTTTTTTTCGAGAACCCCGTTTTTTGGACCTTGGTGCGTAATACCTTTCTATTAAGTGTTTCAACCATCGCTGTCAGTTTCCCGATCCCGATTTTGCTGGCATTGGCGCTTAACGAAGTCGGTCACCAAGGCTTTAAGCGCCTTGTACAACTGGTGACCTATGCACCCTATTTCATCTCGACCGTGGTAATGGTGTCGATGATCTTGCTCCTGTTCGCGCCACGCCTCGGCATCATCAACCAATTCATCAATATGTTTGGTTTCCGCTCAATCAATTTCTTGGGTGTGCCCTCCTTCTTCCGTCCAATCTATGTTTTTTCCGATGTCTGGCAGACCGCAGGCTATTCGGCAGTGATCTATTTGGCAGCGCTCTCTGGGATCGATCCAACGCTCTACGAAGCGGCTAAAGTCGATGGTGCATCTCGTCTGCAGCGTATTCGTTATATCGATCTGCCGGGCATTTTGCCAACCGCTGTCATTATTCTGATTTTGAGCGTGGGTAACGTTATGGCAGTCGGCTTCGAGAAGGTCTTTTTGTTACAGAATCCGCTCAACCTCAGCACATCAGAGGTGATCTCGACCTATGTGTATAAAATGGGCCTGCTGAATGCAAACTTTAGTTTTGCAACAGCTGTTGGCTTATTTAACTCAGTGGTGAATCTGGTGTTGTTGGTATCGGTCAACTTTGTGGCAAAACGGCTTGCAAACGCGAGCCTGTGGTAAAGCCCGCAGGAGCAGTGACATGACAACAACAACTCAACGCCGCAGAAGGCCTATACAAGAGTCCTTGGGCGATAAAATCTTTCTTGGAGTGATCTATGTGGTTCTTACGATCGTTTTGGTGATCGTACTCTATCCACTTATTTATATTGTCAGCTCGTCGCTCAGCAGCCCGTTGGCGGTTTCTTCGGGACGTGTATGGCTATGGCCAGTCGATTTCTCGCTGCGAGGCTATCAGGTTGCGCTCAGCAACCCACAGATCGTAACGGGCTATCTGAACTCGCTGTTTTACACCTTCTTTGGCACGCTCATCAGCGTAACACTCACGGTTATGATCGCCTACCCACTATCGCGTAAATCGTTTTATGGGCGCAATGTATTGATGTTCTTTATCGTCTTTACAATGCTTTTTTCTGGCGGTCTTATTCCGACCTATATGGTTGTGCGCGATTTGGGTATGATCAATACACGCTGGGCACTGCTTATTCCCCAAGCCATCTTTGTATGGCAGGTGATTATCGCACGTACTTTCTTCCAAAGCAGCATCCCCGATGAATTAGAAGAAGCCAGTGCTATCGATGGTTGTAGCGATCTACGCTTTTTATGGTCGGTTGTGTTACCGCTCTCCAAACCGATTCTGGCAGTGTTGGTATTGATGTATGCTGTTTCGCAATGGAACGCCTACTTCGATGCACTGCTGTATCTCAAATCGGTAGAGCTACATCCCTTGCAGTTGGTTTTACGTAGCATTCTCATCCTCAATACAACTGCCTCGTCCAACATGGATGCAGCGGTGATGATCGAGCGTCAACAGATGGCTGAACTGTTGAAATATTCATTGATCGTGATCGCAAGTCTGCCCGTCCTAATCATCTATCCTTTTGTGCAGCGCTATTTTGTAAAGGGCATGCTAATTGGCTCCATCAAGGGCTAAGAGCTCTATGTTATCTGGCTACAAGATAGTCAGGCTTCTGCTCTCTTTCCAAACAGAAGCAGCGATGCTTTTGTTGACACCATAATGCTCGTAGCGAGCTATTAGGCACAACGGCGTAGTCAATTTGGACTAGTTGAGGAAGGCACAATGAAGAAGAAGACTTGGCTATCTACTACTGTGCTAACATTGGCACTCAGTGTGTTGATCACAGCATGTGGTGGCGCTGCAACCCAAACTCCAACCGCACCAGCAGCACCTACGACGGGCGAGGCGGCTCCAGCAAGCGGCGATGCCGCACCGGCAAGTGGTGATGCCGCTCCTGCGAGTGGCGAGCCAATAAAGATTAGAGTATTCGCTCCGCAGAACACGACAACAGATCTCGCAACAAACTCTTACACACTCGAAGTTGAAAAGCAGTTCAATATCAAATTCGAGTGGCAGACAACTACCTTCGACGCCACCTCTGCTAAAGAGCAGCGCCAGATCTCGCTAGCCAGTGGTGATTATCCTGATTTGTACCTGCTTATTCCTTGGGTCGATCAATTCTCGCAGGCTGAACTGCTGCGCTACGGCCAGCAGGGCGTGATTCTGCCCTTGAACGACCTGCTGAAAGAGCATGCGCCCAACCTGATGGCCGCCATGGAAGAGAACGCCTATTTCAAGGCGATCGCAACCGCTCCCGATGGCAATATCTATGGTATTCCACAGATCAACGAGTGTTTCCACTGTTCCTACCCGAACAAAATGTGGATTAACTCAGCGTGGCTAGAGAAGTTGGGGCTCGAACCTCCCACCACGACCGAAGAGTTTAAGGCCGTGTTAGAGGCCTTCCGCGACAGGGATCCGAATGGAAATGGCATCGCCGATGAAGTGCCGCTCAGCGGTTCGACCGAAGAGTACGGTGTACGTGTCATTCCTTTCTTGATGAATGGTTTCATCTATAATGACGACCGTACCTACCTGATCGTCAACGATGGTAAGGTCGAAACGGCAGCCACCACCAACGAGTGGCGAGAGGGCTTGGCCTATATCAAGTCGCTGGTTGATGAGGGCTTGATCGATCCAGGTGCATTCACGCAAAACGCTGAAGCGTTCAAGATGATCGGTGACAACGCTAGCGCCGAACTGTTGGGTGCCGGCGCTGGTATGCACCCCGCGATCTTTGTGACGACCGGCAGCGACTCACCTTATGGTAGCCACTACGATCCGATCGCACCCTTGAAGGGCCCATACAGCAACTATGCAAGCTACAACTACCCTGTAACTCCGGGCGCAACCTTCGTGCTGACGAATAAAGCATCACCCGAAGTACAAGTTGCTGCGGTTAAGTTGCTGGACAGCATGTTTACCCAAGAAGGTCAGTTACGCGCTCACTTTGGCGAAGAGGGTGTAGACTGGCGCCGACCAGTTGAGGGCGATATGGCGCTGGGCGAGGGTGTAGAGCCGCTTATGGCGACTATTCCTCTTTCCCCTGATGATCCAGGCAACCGCTCATGGGGCGCAATGGCACAGTACTACCAGCCGCGCGCCTTCCGCGATGCTTGGATCCAGGCCACAGATATCTATTCAGCTGAGGGCTATGAGCGCCGCTTGCAAGAGGCAACAACCCTGTACGAAGGCAAGGAGCCCGCAACACCCTTCCCGCACTGGGCCATCTGGATCGATCCGGCAGAGGCTGATGAATTCGCGACCTTGCGCACCAACATCACCAGCTATATCGAACAAAATGCGTTACAATTCGTAACCGGCTCGCTGAGCTTGGAAAACGACTGGGATAGCTATGTGAGCGGCCTTGAGCAGCTCAACTTCGCTCGTTACCAAGAGATGATGCAGAAAGCCTACGACGCTTCCGGCATTAAATAATCCTCTAGTTAGGTAAGCACAAGACGCCACTGGTTTGCCTTTTAAGGCGCCAGTGGCGTCTTTGTTCCGATATATTTACGAGGTTTTTATGCAAGACAACGATCTAACACTCTGGTATTCACAACCCGCTCGAGCCTGGGTCGAGGCCCTACCTTTGGGCAACGGGCGTTTGGGTGCAATGGTTTTTGGTGGGATCGAGCAAGAGCGCTTGCAGCTCAACGAAGATACGCTTTGGTCGGGTGGGCCAAAAGAGTGGGACAATCCGCGTGCGCATGAGGTATTGCCCGAAGTGCGTCGTCTGATCGCTGCTGGCGATTATGCCGCTGCAGATGAGCTCTGCCACGAAATGCAAGGCACCTACAATCAGTCCTATCAGCCTTTGGGCGACCTATGGCTCGATTTTGGCAGCCAAGGCGAGGTCAGCGACTATCAGCGCAGCCTCGACCTGCGCACCGCCATCAGCAGTACGCGCTACCGCATAGGCGATGTGACCTATACCCGCGAAGCATTTGTAAGCGCACCTGACCAAGTCTTGGTGCTCCAGCTCAAAGCCGATCGGGCTGCTTCACTCAATTTTAGTGTTCGCCTGAGCAGCCCGCACCCGCATACGATTGCGATACTGGGCCAACAACTGCAGCTCGGCGGCGAAGCGCCCCAATATGTCGCACCCAACTACTACAGAGTCGAGCAGCCCATCATCTATCGTGAGGGCGAGGGAATGCGTTTTGCCGTGCGTCTAGCCCTGCAAGTGGAGGGCGGCACGCTCACCAGCGATGCCAACGGCCTACAGATCGAGGCTGCCGACCGTGTTACGCTCTTCCTCAGCGCTGCGACCAGCTTTAATGGTTTTGACCGTTTTCCCAACAAGCAGGGACGCGACGAAGTAGCTTTGGCCGAGCAGATGCTCGCTGCGGCGCTTGAACGCGACTATGCTACTATCCGCAGCCGCCATATTGACGACTACAGTGCACTATTTGAGCGTGTCGAACTTGACCTTGTTACCAGCGCGGCAGAGTTACCCACCGATCAACGCATTATCAATTGGCAGGCTACAAAGGACCCGCAGTTGATAGCCCTGCTCTTCCAATTCGGTCGCTATCTCTTGATCAGCAGTTCGCGCCCCGGCACCCAACCCGCCAACCTGCAAGGCATCTGGAACCACGAGGTTCGTCCGCCGTGGAGCTCAAACTGGACGATCAATATCAATGCCCAGATGAACTACTGGCCAGCCGAGATCACCAATCTCAGCGAATGTCACGAGCCACTGTTCGATCTGATCAGCGAGCTCAGCGTGACGGGCAGCAAAACCGCCGCCACCAATTATGGCGCACGCGGCTGGGTTTCGCATCACAATACCGATATCTGGCGACAGAGCGCCCCAGTAGGCGAATTCGGACAGGCTCAAACCGTGTGGGCGATGTGGCCAATGAGCCCGGGCTGGCTGTGTGAACATCTGTGGGAGCATTACAACTTCACAGGCGATCTCGACTTCCTGCGCGAACGGGCCTACCCGCTCATGCGCGGCGCAGCGCTATTCTGTCTCGATTGGCTGATCGAGGATAGCGACGGCAAGCTAACCACCGCGCCTTCAAGCTCGCCCGAGAATGTCTTTCTGACAGCCGATGGCAAACGCTCCGGTGTAAGCGCCGCGACGGCTATGGATCTCTTCATTATCAACGAGCTGTTTAGCAACTGTATCGCTGCGAGCGCACTGCTAGGCATCGATGCAGAGCTGAGCGCCGAACTGGCAGCTGCACGCGCCAAACTCAAGCCCGTAAAGATCGGCAAATTCGGTCAAGTACAAGAGTGGTCGGAGGACTTTGAGGAAGCCGAACCGCATCATCGCCATATCTCGAACCTGTATGGACTTTACCCCAGCAATCAAATCACACGCGAAGCTACACCCGAGCTATTCGCTGCGGCGCGTCGTACGCTCGAACGGCGCGGCGACGAGAGCACTGGTTGGTCGATGGCGTGGAAGGTCAATACATGGGCACGTTTAGGCGACGGCGATCATGCCCATCAGGTGCTTTCGAGCATGCTCAGGCTAGCCGATGACAATGTTATTTCGGTCTTTGGTGGCGGCATTTATCCCAACTTGTTCTGTGCACACCCACCCTTCCAGATCGATGGTAACTTCGGCGCAACAGCGGGCATCGCCGAAATGTTGTTGCAGAGCCACAATGGTGCGATCGAGCTGCTGCCCGCGTTGCCGAGCTTCTGGCCCAAGGGCAGCGTGCGCGGTCTGCGGGCGCGTGGTGGATTCGAAGTCGATATCGAATGGGACGAAGGCCGACTCACACGCGCCGTGATCCGCGCCGAGCGCGCTGGTCAACTGATAGTAAAAAGCGCGATCCCAATCCGCATTAATGGTAGTGAGACAGCGCAGTGCAGCAGCGAAGCAGGCGCTAGTTACATCATTACACCCGCCTAAAACTATGTTCCTATTGGGGTGTACAGCAAAAAAGCTGTACACCCCAACACCATCCTTGAAGCATCCAGACCCAGCACATGCCTCGACGCCATCTGCGATGGTTTACTTTTGGCCTTCGGCAGAGTGGAACTTGACCAGTTTTGTTGTGAGCAATTTCGCGCTGCAGCACGAAATTGCTCACAACTCTTTTCCCGTTTTTGCCTTACAAGAACGCAACTCTGTAAACGAAAGTGATATCAGACACAAGCTACGAAATCCGCTTAAACGTCGCATTTTGGGACGGTCTCTCGACACACAGTTACAACTGCTTGGTTGCGGGTGGGATGTTGGTAGCCGTAGGCGGACGCGGTTGGAGCCTTGTTTGGGGTAAAGACCAGGCCGCCAGAATGCTGAACTGATCAAACGGATATAGCATCAGCCAACAAATAATCAAGCTAGGGCGAGCAGATTGGAGTTAGCGCGCTCCGGCAGCCTCCAATTGGCTGATGATCTGCTGATAGCCTCGTTGGCGGGCGTGTTGGAGCGGAGTAATACCATCTTTATCGGCCAAATTCACATCAGCACCATTGGCGATCAGCAACTCGACGATGCGTTGGTGCCGCGGGCCGCCATCGCTGAGGATAATTGCTTCGAGCAGAGCGGTCCAGCCCAAGTTATTGACATGGTTCACATTGGTATCGCTCTTGGTGGCTAAAAACTCAACAATCTCGACATGGCCACGCTCTGCGGCAGGAATAATCGCGATCCCACCGTAGCGGTTCGTAAGGCGTGTATCTGCGCCTGCTTCGATCGCTAGCTCGACAATCGGCAGTATGCCCTCGGCGCCAGCATAGAGTAAGACATTGTCGCTACGCTGGTCGCGCAGGTTGATATCGGCGCCCGCCTCGATCAGAAGGCGCACCGCTTCGGTCTGACGGGCATGGGTGGCAGCCAAAGCCGCTGTGCGCCCGCGTTCGTCTTGTTGATTAAGATCTACCCCCGCCTCGATCAAACGCTTGAGCGTTTCAAGATCACCTTTCTCTGCCGCTTCGATCAGCCCTCTATTTGACATAGTCTCCTCCTGAATTGGGCGCGAACAAGCCATAAGCAGTAAGATTTGAACAAACCATACAAATACAAAAAGAGATTGCTTCATTTTGAAAGAAACAAGTATACTAGAGACGGCAGAAATTGAGCTGTGTGTATTGAGCATGCTCCAAATACCTCGTTAATTCTATTCCTGAGGAGTATATGCCATATCTGCGCATTGTCATAGCCATCGGTATAGGTCTTTTGTATGGTACGCTTGGCCATACGTATCGTGCGAGTCGGACCGGCTATAACCAAATCGGTGATTTCTACTGGGCGCTTTATACCGCCCAAGAGCTGCTCCAAGGCCGAGATCCATACGATTTCATTTCCGACGCGGCAGGTTATTTTATTCCCTACCCTCTCCCTGTTGGTCTTATTGGGCTCCCCTTCCTCTGGCTAGCTTGGCCGCTCGCATCAACGCTTTTCAGCACGCTCAGCATAAGTTTACTGGCATATCTGATAACTCAAGACGGAAAATGGTGGAGATTACTGCTGTTTGCAAGCCTCCCAATGTACGTTTCGGCCATGTATTCCCAATGGTCAGCCCTGATTTTGTGCGCTTGGTTTGTTCCTTTACTGGCGCCCTCTCTGCTTCTGATCAAGCCTCATATCGCCCTGCCGCTTGCGCTGCAACGGCTAACTTGGAAGGGTCTTATGCTTGCGGGCGCTATCGCCATCGCCAGCTTGCTGATCTACCCGCAGTGGCCGATCCGCTTCCTCTCCAAGTTGGATAACTTCCAGCAGATCATCGCCCTCTTTACGCTGCCATTCGGGCCACTTTTGGTACTTAGCCTCCTCCTATGGCGCAACGAACGAGCGCGCCTCTTCTTCTTGATGTCGATCTTGCCATTTCGTAGTATCTACGATCTCTGCGCCCTCTTGCTCATTCCCCAAACGCCCCGCCAAATGGTCTATCTCACCTTGTTTAGCTGGCTCCCGATGTTTAGCGTCGAGGGCTCGGGCGCTGGTCATGCTTCGGTTATTCCGTTGTTCTTTCTGCCGACGCTAGTTGTCTTATTCCTGCAAGATCCGGAGTGGAAGAAGCGTATCGCACAGCAGAAATTCATGAACCTGTTGCGGCCTGCCATTGCTAAGGTAGCGCCTCTCAAACGAAAAGAGAAGCAGGAATAGCGCCAGAATAGAAACCCGACTAAAAAGCAAGAGAGTGAGGTTCGATGCCTCACTCTCTTTGTTATTGAAGCGCCGCTTCTAGCCTTGCCAGTGGCGCACAAATTGGCGCTGAGCTTCGGTTTCGGGCGACGGCGCTTTGGCCTGTGGATTATTACGGCGCAACTCATTGATGCGCAGTAAGGCCTCTTCGCCGCTTAAACCCTGATGAACAAGATAACATCCGACTAGGGTTCCAGTGCGCCCGATACCAGCTAAACAATGCAGATAAACGCCTTGGCCTAGGCTATGGGCCTGATCGATGAGGTCGAGCGTATTGCGTACCTGTTCGTGCGAGGGCAGCTGCATATCGGGAATCACCGAGCGCATATATTGAACTTCTCGCCCTTCCTGAGCCGCTAATTCGTATAGCAATGGCTCATACGACGGGCGTTCATCTTCAGCAGTCAGATCGATAAAACGAGTGATTCCCGCGCTCAACAACGCGATCAAGGTATGGCGAGTCGCATGTGGCTGAGCGGCAGGGTGTCTTCCGGCTAGCAACAGACGAGGTTTGACCCAATATGAAAATGGGAATGGAGGCTGCACATTGGTAGTCATCTCAATAGACCTTCGTTGGGTAAACGCTACGAGTGAGAATGAGATCGTGCGAAACAGGATAAGTTTGGGCCGCCAGAGCTCACATAAGTTTTCGTTCAAAGCGCACACTATCTCGTACCGAGACTCTCTTCGCCGATTGCTGATAGCATATCCGCTTGCATACGTTAATGCTCTGGCGTCTTGGTCTTTACCCCAATTAAGGCAACAACCGCGTCCGCCTACGGCTACCAAGGACCTGCCCGCCACCCGAGGTCGTATCTACCTCGCTGGCGAAACCGCCCCCATTACACAAACGGTTTCGAATGATAAGTTCAATCGCGCCCACGAGCAGCGTAATTGTAGTGCAGCATTTCGCTCCGAGGGCAGAGAGTCTCCCAGAATAACAGCTTTAGCTTTCCGCTACGAGCCTTCGATCTCGTCATTGATAAGCATGCTTGGGCGAGTGTGCGAGCACCCTGAGCATTCTAGCCCCTAGATTAAACGATCCATAGATCGTATTTCAGCTCTCTCCATGGAACACTAACGAACGCACGTGACGTATCGGCTACAGTATCGCTCACTATCAGCGCTGGCTATAACGGTCAAAACACCTATTAAGCCTCATCTTAGACCTATAGAAAACCGGTCCGAATAACAATTTGTAGGAGCAGCAAGCTTGGCTGCAAACGAGCTATCCACTTGGGTATCGCTTCACTTAGCGCATCGATGAGACACAGCAATATGTGCTGCATAGCTATCTCATCGAGAATAGATTCCGCTATCTAGAGAGCGATTTGAAACGCTGCTTCCAACGCGTATCGTGGCGCTGATCAAAGAACTGAGCACCGTTATCGCAAGTACTAGGCGAAACGACGGGCTCTTGTTGGGCCGAAATGCTACGATCACTGATGGCGCTTTCAAGCAGATCGGGGCTTGAAGCAAAATCAAGTGGCAGAAACTGTCTTGGCCACTCGGGCCATTGTTGCTCGATCACAGATGAGCTTTTGTCGCTCTGAGCGGCATTATAAACGTGCGTATCAAGCGCAGCGGTCTGATGCTGGTTCACATAGAGCCCCATAGGCGACGCTTGATCGCGCCACTCAACAAGCTTAGCAGAGCGAACCAGCGGGCCGATAGCCGCTGGAGAAACGCAGAACGCATAATGATGAAGCTTGTAAGAGCGACGAGAGTGCTGCTGACAGATAGAGCAAGAAGAGCGGCCATTGGGCGGCTCAAGGGGAATGAGAGGCGCTTGATCGAAGCGAGGGAACAGACGCTGGTGATATGTCACCGCAAGCTCAAAGTTCCTAGCTAGGCGTTCTCGGCCTAAGCTAGACCGTCCGCCGCTTGTAGCTTGGGTAAGCTCTGGTTGGGCTTTGAAGCGTTTGCGTTCTTGGATCTGAATAGGATCATGGGCACGTGCTTGCAAAACGCGCAAGCAGACTGCAAGTTCTTCCTCGCTGTAGCTCATAAAGCACCTAGAACGAAAGGGTAACAGCGAAGACACTCGCCGCCCAGAGCTTGGTGAATCGTACTACGTTAAAAAACTGGCACCCCTTTTCGCAAAAGAAGCGGCCTTATTTGTTGGGATACTACGCAGGAATTTGCTGCTACTTTCAGTATAGCACAGGGCAATAAACGGCTTCAAGAGGGGAAAAAGAAGTTAAACCACACCAAAAACTCAGCGCCCAGCAGAGGTGTTGAGGTCTCTATTGCAAGCCGATGCACGATTCTGAAGCGCGGTGTCACAACGCCGAGCCTAGCCAGCCAACAAAGCAAGTTCAACAAGGCTCAAACAGCACCCAAGGTAGCTTGCCAGCCAGCAAAATCACATCGACGTCGGGGCTGCCGCTGTAGACCTTGCCCAACGTGACGCGAGCAATGGTTTTAAAGCGTGCGGGATAAGCCGCTGCAAAAGCGCGCAGTTGGGCCAAAGCCTCTCTTTCCGAAAGCAGGCGGGCGCGCGCTTCGCAACGACGCTTGCCGACTTCGATCAAGACACCGGGCTTGGCTTGGATATTTTTAAACCAATCGGCCTTTTCGCCCCAACCCGAAGCAACAAGGTAGCTTTGCTGAGCCGGGTCGTGCCAGACCACTTCGAGCACTGTGCGCCGCAATTGGCCACTCTTACGACCGACATGGGTCAGCATCAAAAAGCGGTCGCCCAAAAGTGCGCCAAAGCCTAAACGATAGATCCAGACTGGCGAGCGCAAGAAACGACGCAGCATACCTTTGGGCTTGGTTCTTGTTTTAGTTGAATCGGTCATAGATCTACTTCTCTTCTCAGGCCCATACACTACTTGTATTGTACCACTCTTTCATTTAAGCTCCTTTAAGAGATAACACGACAAGCAAAAAACTGATCTTATGACAACCAAAAGCTGGATCATAAGATCAGTCTTAGCAGCTATAAGGAGGATGTTAGGACTTAGGTAAGAGGGCTTGCAACTGCTCAGCCAGTTCCTTCGCCCTTCTCAGATCCTCAACGATATAAGGTGGCGTATAGATACCTAATTGGGCCGATTGAAGCTCCAATGTATGGATCCGCCGTTTAAGAGTATTGAGACGTTCTTGCACCCGTAGCTGTTCTTCTTGAGACGTTTGGCTTGATTGGGCTAGTCCTTGCAATCGCTGCTGAGTGTTTTCTATCGTTTCAAGGAGGTCTTCTACAGGTTCTTTATGGGGCTTGGGTTGTGCAGCAAAGAAACTGGATAACTTGTCCAAACTGCCGATTAGCTGCCGTGAGTAACTAGCCACTAGGTCAGAAGAGTAGCTCACTTGAACGTTACCATTTCCCACAACACTATCAGTAATATTGATCGCACCACTACTACTTTTGATATTGACTTCATTTTTCAAAAGATGCCGCCTTTCCATACTAACTGGGCAAGTTGCCTATCATAAAGGAACGATGAACCAAATAAAGAGCGAAAATTGCAGCATTTTTAAACGAATAAAAAACGAGCAGGGGATGTGGCCCTGCTCGTTTTGGTGTGTTGTGTGAAAGGATTAGTATTTGCCAGGAGGCGGTGCATCGACCGGAACACCACGGTCGATCCAGCTGTCGACTTTAGGCATGGAGGCCCGCAGTTCGGCCGTAGCAGCCTCGTCGACTTTCATCGGGTTGCCAGTGATCACCACACCGTAGCGCTCGCGGGCCTGCTCGACGGTCAGAAGGCCGCAGACCACATCGCGCAGAACCAGCGCGGCATCGCGCTCGGTCGGATCGCCCCAACCGCCGCCGCCACCGGTGCTGATGATGAACATATCGCCGGGCTTGAGCGGCATATGATCGAATTTACCGGGCAACTGCTTGACTGTGCCGTCGGCGTACTCGACGAAACAGGTGTTGGCCTGAGCGGCGCGACCACCGTAGAGACCCCAAGGCTGGGTGCGCTGACGCTCGTCGAGGAAGGTCAGCTTGGTCGGCTTGAGGGTGCGGATAGCGCGAACTAAGCCGTAGCCGCCGCGATATTTGCCCGGGCCTGAGCTACCAGGGTTAAGGCCATAGCGCTCGACACGCACCGGATAGACGGTTTCAACAAACTCGACCGGAGCGTTCTTGAGACGAGTGTTGAAACAGTAGGCGTCGAGGCCATCGGCGAAGGGACGGCCACCACCACCAGCTGCGGTCACTTCGAAACAGAGCCAGTTGTTGTTGGGAACGCGCGTATCGCCCAACATGCTGTAGCAGTTCAAGCTACCATTAGCGGTTGCTGGAATGCGATCGGGGAAGATCTGGGCCAGAATGGCTTGCAGGATCTCGGCAACGCGACCTTGGGTCAAGTGGCGCAAGCTAACGGGAGCCGGATAGACCGGGCGCAGCAAGCAGCCCTCGGGAATGGTGACATCGACCAGATCTTCGACGCCTTGGTTGACGTCTTGATCGACATCGATATTGACCAAGTGACCAGCCGCCATGCGCAGGGTATTGTAGATGCGCATTTTGAACAGGCTTGGGTTCTGCGGGAAGTTCATCGGGCCTGCGCATTGGGGCGAAGTGCCCGTGAAATCGGCGTGCAGCCGCTCGCCACGGCGCTCGAGAGTCAGCTTGATGGTCAAACGCTGGTCGGTCAATCCATCGTCATCGAGCACATCTTCAAACGAGATCTTCTCGGGCAGCAGCGCGATCAGCTTCTTCATGTTGTCGTGTGCGCGACGGAAGAGAGTCGCATAGGTGTCTTTGACTGCTTCGACACCGAATTTGGCACACAGTTCATGCAGACGCTTCTCGGCGATCTTACCGGCTGCCGTAAGAGCCAAGGTATCGCCGATCATCATCTCGGGGGTACGCGAGTTACGTGCAACCAAGGTCAGGAGGTCTTCGTTGAGGACGCCCTTGTTATAGAGCTTGACCGGCGGAATCTGCAGACCTTCGTGGAAGATTTCGGTCGCCTGAGTCGGCATGGCGGCCGGAGCATCGGCGCCGATATCCATGTGGTGACCCCAAGCGATACCCCAGCTGATCAGTTCGTCTTCCCAGAAGATTGGCACTGCCAGCATGGTATCGCCCAAGTGAGAGATCTCACCGCCCGAAAGGTAGGGATCGTTGAACATCAAAACGTCGCCCGGGTAAACGGGCTTTTCGGCAGCGTAGCGCGCCAAGGTTTGACCAGCGAAGTTTGTGCCAACCACAACATAACCGCGCTCGTCAACCAAAGACATACCGAAGTCGTGTTGTTCACGAATAATGATCGACATCGCGGTGCGCTCGATGGCTGCATCCATTTCATTGATCATCGCCTTTAAGGCCGCCGCGATAACATCTATTGTAATGGAATCTGTTGACATGCTATGCTGCTCCCTATGCCGCTTCTTCAATCAACATGTTGCCATACTGATCGATAGTAAGCTTTTGGCCGACGATCACCAAAGTGGTGCAGTCGGGCTGTACGACGACGGCTGGGCCAACCAACTGGTTGCCGGGCTGAAGTTTGGTGCGGTCGTAGATGCTAGCGGTATGGAAAGCACCCTCCAGATAGATCGGACGCTCATCGATCTTAGCGTGATCCGACTCGGGGCCAGCCATTTCGAGAGGTTCGACCGTGAGCTTGGGCAGCATACCGATCATAGTGACGCGCAACGTGACCACTTCAACTTGTGCGTTCTGATCGAAACCGTAGCGGCGCTTGTGCTCGGCATGGAAGTCGCTCGCCAACTTGGTGAAGGCAGCGGCGTCGAGCGGCAGGCTAACCGGCAGGGAGATCTCGAAGGCCTGACCGCTGTAGCGCAGGTCGACGGTAACTTCGATACGACGCTGAGCTTCGGGCACACCTTCGCGTATCAGCCATTCGGTACCACGCGCAACCAGATCCTGTAGGTCGCTGTTGTAAGCGGCGATATCGAGATCGCCCACCACACCGATGCGGGTGCGCGTAAAGACTTGGGTGATATCGGCCAAGAGGAAGCCCAGAGCCGAGAGTACACCCGGAGTCGGCAATACCAAGGTCGACTTCATACCCAACTGGCGAGCCAGTTCGCCAGAGTGAAGCGGGCCAGCACCACCGAAAGGCACCAGCGTTAGCTCGCGCGGGTCGATACCACGCTGCACGCTCACCACTTGGAGTGCGCCCAACATGTTGGCGTTTACAATGCGGATAATGCCTTCGGCAGCGGCTTCGACCGAGATGCCGAGTGGCTTGGCAACGTGCTCGCGTACTGCTTCGATCGAGGCTTGGCGATCGAGCACGAGGGCACCGTCGGCCAGCTTCTCGGGCAGGCGGCCCAAGACCAAGTGGGCATCGGTCACGGTCGGCAGCGTACCACCGCGTCCGTAACAGGCCGGGCCAGGCATAGCGCCAGCACTGCGCGGGCCAACACGCAGCGAACCACTATTGGTAACGTGGGCGATCGAACCACCACCAGCACCGATCGTGGTGATGTCGAGAATCGGGATCTTGACCGGATACTGAGCGACCCAGGTATCGTTGGCGATGCGCGGCTCAGCAGCCGTGCTCAAACACACGTCGGTCGAGGTGCCACCCATGTCCATGGTGACGATATCGGGATAGCCAGCAGCGGCAGCCAAGAAGCTTGCGCCCTTTACACCACCAGCCGGGCCAGAAAGCACGGTGTTGACCGGACGTTCGCGCGCGGCATTAAGGCTCATCACACCGGCATCCGAGCGCACAATCGCAACTTCGGGCGAGAGGTTGCGATCAGCAAAGCCCTTTTCGATAGCGTGCAGATAGCGCGAAGTAGCAGGCATAACGTAGGCGTTCAAGACGGTCGTCATCGTGCGCTCGTACTCACGGTACTCGGGCAAGACTTCCGATGAACGCGACACGAACATATCAGGAGCTACTTCGTTAATCAGCCCTTCAACCTGCTTCTCGTGAGCATCGTTGGTATAGCTGTGAATCAACGAGATCGCAAAGGCTTCGACACCTTGATCGACCAAATCTTTGATCTCAGCCTTAGCTGCATCGCTATCAAGCTCTTTCACAACCGAGCCATCAACAGCCAAACGCTCGTTGATTTCGCGCACTAATTCGAGCGGAACCAAACGTTCGGGCTTGATCCAGCTCATATAGTTGGTGAAAATGCCAGGGATATAAGCACGCCCCACTTCGAGCATATGACGAAAGCCCGCCGTTACAAGCAAGCCGATGCGGCTGCCAGTACCTTCAAGCACGGTATTGGTAGCGATCGTACTGCCGTGCAAAACGCGCGTCACTTGCTTTCGTCGCTCGGGGTCGGGAATAGCCAGTTCGATGCCATTGAAGAAGCCAATAGCGGGTTGACCGGGGGTAGATGAAGCTTTTGCGGTTACAATCCGACGCGTAGCGGGATCAAATACTACTACATCGGTAAAAGTGCCGCCAATATCGATTCCAACAAGGAGTCCTTGCGGCTCTTCTTGGAGCGTCGTTGAATCTGGTTTGTTCATAATCGCATTCTCACGCAACGCACTGCGTCGACGTAGCTCCTCTAGAATTAGTTACTGGAAGTGCAGCTCATACAGCTGAGCGGCACGAGCCGCACCTCCTATGATAAACAGGCGACACCTCGGTTCAACGCTTGCCGAAGCGAACGTGGCTCCCGCACTCCAAGTATTGGAGGTTGTTCCTGCATCGCCTGGTTATAGCTCAACTTACAAAAGCGTCTCTAAAGGCATATAGGGCAAGTCATAGCCGAAAGCTGCCGGGCCGACTGCCTCAAGTGCCTGGGGCGTCGTCAACTGTTTCGGCGCTGGGATACCGATCAAGGTGACGCGCAAGCCGTAACGCACCACTTCGGTAGTGATCGGCAAACCACGCTCACTATCGACCATGGTGATCAGGTCTGGCACAATAGCCTTGACCTTATCGCCGATTCGGAAGATCAAAAACTCGTTTTGCAGATCGATCGATGCCTCTTGGCCTTGATAGGCATCGCTGCCGAGCATGCGTACACATCCAAAGTTATAGCCTCGCTCGAAGCGACGATCGATATCGGTGATCTTGCCGCTGAACAGCACCGTACCGCCGGATACACCGCAGATCGCCTCGATCGGACTGCTGCCCTTCTCGTGGGCGCCCATGACGGCGTCGCCGATCTTGTAGGCCAGAGTCAGGGTATTGGGAATAGCGACCTCGCGCAGACGCTTAACCGGAATCGGTCGATCGCCGATATGAGCACTGCCGCCCATCTGCACACACATCGCACGAGCGATACGCTCGAGTTGGCGCGGGTGGCCCGCATTCTCCAACACGATCTTGCGATCGAGCGGATCGGTCATAATGATCGGCGATGGAGCCACGCCATCAAAATAGAAGCTGATCATCGACCATTCAGGGAAGGCGCGTCCCATGCCGTCAGCATCAACGGTCGGCAGGCCCAACTGGGCTGCTGCGATCATCGGAGCGAAAGAGTTGCCGCCGCCAACCTCGATCGGAATGGTGGCCGCGATCTTCACACCAAGCAGCTCTTCCATCATCTGCACCAATCGGCTGCCTTCGTCTCCACGCTGGAGCTTCTCTAAGCCCACCGTTGGAGCACCCATACCGCCAATCGGCATTACCAAAGCATCATCTGGCAGTTCATCGAGCGAAACGATCTCGATCGTGCGCCCAGCCGCCAATTCGAGTGCTGCCTTGACCTTGCCGCGATAGGGGTTACCACCGCCGCCGGTGCCCAAGATACCAGCACCGATGCTGATGCGTTCAATATCATCACGTGTCAGTTTCCAAGACACGGGTCACTCCTTAATATGTAATAGCGAATCCGCTTGTTTTCTTCAGCTTGCTGCGGCGAGGTTTTGCTCCAAAAAGAAATTCCTTGGCGCGTCCGCCTTCGGCTACCAACATCCCACCCAACAAACGAGGCTTCTATTTGTGTATGCCGAAAGACCTCCCCAAAGCCGGCAATGCAAACGGATTTCGTATAAACAGCCTTGCCCGCGCGATCAGGCTCAGGTCGGTTTAATCAAACACCAATGGCGTATAAGGCAGATCGTAACCAAAGGCGCTTGGCCCAACACGAGTGAGCGCCAATTCGCTGGTAAGCTGGGAAGGTGCAGGGATACCGATCAAGGTGACACGTAAGCCGTAACGCACCACTTCGGTTGTAATCGGCGTACCACGCTCGCTATCGACCATGGTGATCAAATCAGGAACAATTGCTTTGATCTCGTTGTTGACGCGCAAAATTAAAAACTCATTTTGGAGGTCGATGCTTGCCTCTAGACCTTGCCAGTCATCGCTGCCCGCCAGCTTCAGGCGGCCAAAGTTATAGCCTCGCTCGAAACGGCGATCGACATCGGTGATCTTGCCGCTAAACAGCACCCGTCCACCCGATACCTCGCAGATAGACTCGATCGGGCTGCTACCTTGAGCTTGAGCCTTCAAGACAGCATCGCCGATGCGGTGAGCGAAGGTCATTGTGTTGGGGATAGCGACTTCGCGCAAGCGTTTGACCGGAATAGGTCTGTCAGCGACCATCACAGAGGCGCCCATCTGAACACAGATCGCACGCCCGACCCGCTCAAGGTCCTTGGCATTCTTGGCGTGTTGGATCAGGGCCGAGCGACCAACTGCATCGGTCATCACAACGGGTGAAGGAGCTTGACCGTCAAAATAAAAGCTGATCATTGACCATTCGGGGAAGGCGCGACCCATTCCATCGGCATCTACGGTTGGAATACCCATCTGAGCCGCAGTAATAATCGGCGCAAACGAGTTTGTTCCTCCCACCTCGATCGGAATGGTTGCGGCGACCTCAACCCCCAAATACTGGCAAAGCCGCTCGACTGCATATTTGCCTTCATCGCCTCGTTCGAGGATCTCAAGGCCAACAGTTGGTGCACCCATACCGCCGATCGGTACCACTAAGGCATCATCGGGCAGCTCTTCTAAACGCACAATCTCGATCGTGCGCCCTTCGCGCAGCTGTTGTTTAGCGCGCAGCAAACCGCGATATGGGTTGCCACCACCCCCGGTGCCCAAAATACCGGCACCGATCGCGATACGATCAATATCTTCGTAGCTCAGTTTCCAAGACACGGTCTCTTCCTTCGTCTAGCCTGGGATACAAGAGGGTGTACAGAGAGCACACCCTCTTGAAATATGCATTTAGGCGCGTTTCAGAGGTGTATAGGGCAGATCATAGCCAAATGCTGGCGGGCCAACGAACTTCAGAGCTGTTTCGGTCGTCAGCTGTTCGGGGGCCGGAATGCCAATGATCTTGACGCGCAGACCGTAGCGCACCACCTCGGTGGTGATCGGGGTACCACGCTCAGCATCGACCATAGTGATCAGGTCGGGCACGATCGCCTTAATCTCGCCGCCAATGCGCAAAATCAAGAACTCGTTCTGCAAATCGATGGTCGCCTGTTCGCCGCTCCACTCGTCGTTACCCAGCAAGGTCAAGCGTCCGAAGTTATAGCCTCGCTCGAAGCGGCGGTCGACATCGGTGATCTTACCGCTAAACAGCAGCTGACCGTTCGAAACATCACAGACCGCCTTGACGGGGTCGCTGCCCTCGGCCTGGGCCTTCAGAACAGCATCGCCGATGCGATGCGCAAAGGTCATGGTCTTGGGAATAGCGACCTTCTTGAGCTGAGCGACCGTGAAGGGTGCATCAACAACCATGGCCGAACCACCCATCTGGACACAAGCGGCACGCGAAATGCGCTCGAGATCCTTCGAGTTCTTGGCGTTTTCAATGATCACTTTGCGACCCACCGCGTCGGTCATCACAATCGGCGAAGAAGCGTGACCATCGAAGTAAAAGGTGATCATCGAGCCTTCAGGGAAAGCGCGGCCCATACCATCGGCATCTATGGTCGGAATGCCCAAGCGGCCAGCAGCGATCAGCGGAGCGAAGGAGTTGCCGCCACCAACCTCAATCGGAATGGTCGCAGCGATCTTTACGCCCAAGTATTCCTGCATCGCCTCGACGCCGCGTTGGCCCTCGTCGCCACTTCCGAGCTTCTCGAGGCCAACCGTCGGAGCACCCATGCCACCCATTGGCACAACAAGAGCATCGTCGGGTAGTTCGTCTAAGGTGACCAACTGCAAAACACGGCCCTGTTCGATCTCAAGTTTGGTGCGAACCATACCGCGATAGGGGTTACCACCACCACCGGTACCCAAGATACCAGCGCCGATCGCGATTCGCTCTACATCATCTTTCGTTAAAGTCCAAGCCACCGCAGGCTCCTTTCGGCTTAGATTGCAAGATCACCGGCAGCGCGCACACGAATGCGGGTCGCACTGTTGGTGGGAAGGTAGGCCAACGGCACTTCTTGGATATCGATGATCTGAACGGTCGACTCATCTGCACCAGCCTGAACGGCCTCTTGGATAGCCAACTTCTTAGCCAATTCAATAGCCTGATCGCGGGTCATCTCTTGCAGCGAGAAGACGCGCTCGATCTCGCCACTGCACTGAGCGATAGCAGCGCCGATCGCATTGGCGACATCGTAGTTTTCGGGGCGTATCACTTGAGATGCACCAGCCAGATCCTGCGGAATCACTACGCTACCGCCACCAACCAGAATGATCGGCATAGGAGCAGCGCTGGTCTTAACGCGGTCAACCGCATCTTCACACATGCGACGTACTTCTTCGGTCACCTGCTTGACAAAGTCGGCATCGAGGTGAGCGACCTTGGAGGGGTCACCAAAGCTCGCGCGCTTATCAGCAACAGCGATATCCGAGAGGGTCAGGGTGTTGCCGCCAAAGATCAAACCTTCCGTCAAGAGGCGATAGCCTACGCTAGCAGGACCGATCTGGAGGCCGTTATCGTTGGTCACGCGCGTACCGCCACCCACAGCGATCGAGAGCAGGTCGGGGGTGCGGAAGTTGGTGCGTACACCAGCGACATCGACGGCGATCGACGACTCGCGCGGGAAGCCCTTGACCAAAATACCAACGTCGGTCGAGGTGCCACCAACGTCAACCACGATCGCATCTTGCAGGCCCGAGAGGAAGGCAGCGCCACGGATCGAGTTGGTCGGACCACTGGCTACGGTCAAGATTGGGTAGCGAATGGCATACTCAAGCGCCATCAAAGTGCCGTCGTTCTGGCTGAAGAACAGGCGAGCATCGATACCGTGAGCGGCCAGAGCTTCCTGGAAGCCGCCAGCAGCGACCTTGGCTGCATTAACCAGAGCGGCGTTCAAAATCGCAGCGTTTTCACGCTCGATCAGACCGACGCTACCGATCTCGTACGAATAGGTGATCGGGATCTCGTCGCCCAGCACTTCACGCAAGATCGCGCCAGCGCGCTGCTCGTGAGAAGGATCGACCGGCGAGAAAGCACCCGAAACAGCTACCGACTCGACTTTGCCACGGAAGGACTCTGCAGCAGCGCGTACAGCAGCTTCATCAAGCGGGCGGGTCTCTTGACCGTCGTATTCAAAACCGCCTTCAACGATCACATAGCGGCCATCGATAGCCTCGCGCAGATCGTCGGGCCACTCAACAAAGGGCTTGATCGCCAGAGTCGAAGGAGCACCAACGCGCACCAAGCCAACTTTGTTCAAATTACGTCGCTCAAGAACCGCATTGGTACAGTGCGTTGTACCCAACATCGCAAACTTGATGGCAGAGAGATCGAGATCTGGGTTATTCTGGACCAAGCCATTCAAGGCATTGCGAATACCGCTCGAAACATCGGAGGTTGTAGGAGACTTGAAACGAGCGATCAAAGTCGCTTTTTCATCCAGAATAACGGCATCGGTGTTTGTACCACCGACATCTATACCAAGTCGGAGCTTCATGAAATACCCTCAAGTTATTCAAATCTATAGTGCTATAGAAACAGGGCCATTAGACACAACGCCCAAGTAGCAACGTTGTGCAATCAGAGATGGCCCAGTATTCTAGAATTTTCAGCTCTATAATGATGCGTTAGTCACGCGCGCGTGGATCGAACACATCTCGGACACCGTCGCCCAAAAGATTGAACGCGAATACGGTCATAAAGATCGCCATACCTGGGAAGGCGCTGATCCACCACGATTCGGGCAGGAAGCGGCGACCATCCGAGATCATCTTGCCCCAGTCAGGTGCTGGTGGCTGCGAGCCGAGCCCGATAAAACCGAGCGATGCGAGCGTGAGCACCGCAAAGCCAATATCCATCGAAGCCTTTACCAACACTGGAGTCAGAATATTTGGAATGACGTGTCGGAAGAGGATTTGCCAGTCAGGAGTACCTAAAGCACGGGTAGCCTCGACAAACAACTCATTTTTAGTGCGCAGCACTTCGGCACGCACCAAACGACAGTATCCCGGCCACCACACCAACGAGATCGCAATGACCACATTGACCAAACTTGGGCCGAGTGCAGCCGATACAGCCATCGCTAAGATTAAGTCGGGAACGGTCAGGAAGATATCAGTGACACGCTGCAACAGGCGATCGAAAGCTCCGCCAATATAGCCCGACAAGGCTCCTAAGGTAGCTCCGATACCGATTGCAACCAGCAATACGATAACGCCTGCACCCAGCGAGAGGCGTGATCCGACCAAAATACGCGACAGAATATCGCGGCCTACATCGTCAGTACCCATCCAGTGCTCAGCCGATGGTGGTTTCAATCGGTCGGCGATGTGTACTGCGCCGGTGGCATCTTTGGGATAGGGAGCGAAATAGGGTCCAAAGATCGCCAACAGAACCAAGAAAACAACGACGACTGCTCCCAGCATGGACAGTCGATTACGACGAAAACGTCGCCAACGTCGCTGCCACAACGACATAGGTCGTTTGACGACCTCTGCTGGGGCAGCAGCTTGGCCGGACGGTGAAGAAAGTTGCTCAGTAGCCACCGCTTATGCCGTCCTTTCTACGTTAGCTGAATACGCGGATCGACTGCAGCGTAGAGCAAGTCTACAACCAAGTTGATCAAGCTAAAGATAACGCCATAAATAAAAGTGATACCCATAATTGGCATAAAGTCGAGCGACATAGCCGACTTCACCGCATACAGACCGATTCCAGGCCAGTCGTAAATCGTTTCGACCAACACCGAGCCACCCATCAACCAGCCGATCGACAGGCCAACCATGGTGAGGGTGGGCAGAAAGGCGTTGCGCAATGCGTGGCGCAGCAAAATGACTCGCTCCGAGAGGCCTTTTGCTCGAGCAGTACGAATATACTCTTGATTGAGGGTTTCGAGCATGCTCGATCGGGTCATACGTGTGATGGTTGCCAAAGGCGGCATCGACAAGGTAATCGCTGGCAACAAAATATGGGTCAAAGCACTTTTCAGAGCCGGGCCGTTCATGGTCAAAATACTATCGAGAATATAGAGACCAGTAATTGTTTCTGGGGCGCCGATCTGCGAATTAATTCGCCCACCAATCGGCAAGAAGCCGAAGCGCAGAGCGATAAACCATTGCAACAGGAGAGCAAGCCAAAAGGCAGGAATACTAACCCCAAGTAATGCGTAAACTCGCGAGAAGTGATCTGGCCAGCGTCCTTGCATAACAGCAGAGACCACACCGAGCGGAATACCAATCACAATGGCGATCAGCATGCCAACACTGACTAACTCAAATGTGGCAGGCCAGAAGACCCGCAGATCTTCTAATACTGGACGACGCGACAATATCGAGCGTCCCCAGTCGCCAGTTAACAGGCCTTTGATATACATTCCATACTGAACGTACAGCGGTTTATCAAGGCCAAATTCTTGGCGAATCTGTTCCACCATTTCCGCTGTCGCCTGTTGACCAGCCGCGAGCAGGGCGGGATCACCAGGGACAATATGGGAGAGGGTAAAGGTCAGCAGTGTTAACCCAATCAACACTGGGATGATGAGCATTATCCGCTGAGCTATATAGGATGCCAACTTCATGGGGTACCTCGCGGAGCGGCCACAATCTCTCGATTGCAGCCGCCCCTTACGCATACAGATCGCTTATACGACCTCAGATCTATGGTAAACGTGTGTTGAAACACACGATTGAAAAGGGTAGATCTATATACAACTGTCTTCTGCACGCCTTAGGCTCAAAACCTAAACGAGCTGTGCTTGTACAGAAGCAGGCTTCACTGGGGCATCTGGTTGTAGTTAGCTGCAACCAGATGCCCTGTTTGACTCAGCGTTAATCGACCAGATAGACCGGGCGCAGGTAGTAGCCCATGATCGGGCAGTAGTTGTAACCTTGAACCTTCTTGCTCCAAGTTACACGCAAGAACTCGCTATGGCTCCAAATTTCGACACAGTCGTTAACCAAGATCTCCTGAGCCTTGTGGTAAAGCTCAATACGCTTGGCCGTATCGGGGGTCGAACGAGCCTCCTCGATCAACGCATCAAACTCTGGGTTCTTGTAGTGCGAAGCTGCCGACCAGAAACCAGCTTGGCTGGAGTGGTAGGCCTGCCACAAGAAGTTATCGGGGTCACCATAGGTCGTACCTGCATAGACCGGCATTAGGTCGGCGGCAGTCTCGGGAGACTGAGCGCGAGCGACCATGTCTGGCCATACCAGCGGGGTCATCTTCAGGCTGATGTTGAGCTCCGAGAGCTTGTCGAGCAAGATCAGACCGATTTGCTCTTGGATCAACAGACCGGTGACGTAGATATATTCCAACTCAAAACCACCGTTCGGATACTGGCTCTGAGCCAAGGCTTCCTTGGCCTTCTCCATATCGAAACGATAGAGGTTGAGGTTCGGGTTATTATAGTCGCCCAAGTTCGGCAATGGGCCGTCCAACAGCACACCCAAGCCATTGAGAGCGGCAAGCACCGACTCAGCATCGTAAGCGTAGCTGATGGCCTTGCGTACATTCACGTCAGAGCAGGGGCCCTTAGCATTGTTCATCTTGATCGAGAACACACCCAAGCCCTGTTGGCGGTTCAATACGAAGTCGCCAGTCTCTTCGAGAGCGATCGCATCCTCGGCCGAAAGGTCGAAGGCCATGTGGTAATCGCCGTTGAGCATACCCAATCGGGCCGACGAAGACTCGCGAACGATCTTCCAGATAAAGCCAGGAGCGTGGTCACCTTCCCAACCTGCCCAGTAATCCTCAACAGCCGTAAACTCGTAGGAGTCACCCACGTTCCAGCTCTTGATCACAAACGGGCCCGAGCCGGCTTCGTTCTCCATCAGCCACTTCTCGCCCTCATCGCCATCAACATCGTGCTCCTTAACAACCTTCTCATTGACAATGAAGAGCCAGGGCAGAATGAGCGGCAGCGGCGCGAAGGGAACAGTCAGGTTAAAGACGACCGTCTTGTCGTCGCTAGCAACAACACTTCCCTCTTCGATAATGCTGGTGAAGAGCCATGCAGCGCCCTTGTTCTTGCGCAACATACGCTCGGCCGAGTAGACCACGTCGGAAGCCTTCACCGGGGTACCATCGTGGAAGACAGCGTTTTCTGCCAGCTTGAATGTCCAAACAGTCGCATCATCGTTGGAGCTATACTCAGTTGCCAACAACTGCTTAACTTCGGGCGGGTTGTTGCGGTACACGAAGAGCGTGTCGTAGACTGCCTTCTGAGCGCTCGCATTCGAGTAGTCGTGACCAATGTGGGGGTCGAGGTTCGAGATATCTTGGCCACTGGCAACTACAAGCAGCTTAGAAGAAGCGCCACCCGCTGCAGGGGCTTCTTCGCTTGTTGTAGTGTCTTCAGCGGCTGTCTCAGCGTCGTTCGAGGCAGGAGCAGTGGTAGCCTCTGGAGCTGCCGAGCTATCAGAGGACGCGGAACCGCTATTCGAAGCCGGAGTCGAAGGCGAAGCACCACAAGCCGCCAGCAGGCTGCTCAGCGATGCGCCACCACCCACCATAGCCAGCATACGAAGGAACTGACGGCGGTTAACACCATTGCGCTCCATGTGGGCCATGAGTTGTCGTGTAAGTTGTAACTGCTTGTCTTCTTGCGACGCCATTAGGGTCTCCTTAAGTCTCAGGAAATCTGTCTCAGAACGAACTCAAGATAAACTATAGTGCAAGGCCCTCAGCAAACGACCATCTCTGTATCAAGCTTGTCCTACACCTACAAACAGGGGAGGCATAGTACACGGAGTAGAAACCCACTCAGAGACAATATTGAGATTGAACGCAAAAACATCTCCATCCGCAATCTACGCTATGCTCAAGCCTTGGACTGCCCTACAACAACGTAGATGGAATGTAGATGTCTTCGTTGTAAGTTGTGACCCGATTGTTGTTGAATACGTAGTAGATGTCACAGCGTACGTTTCATTCAAAGATGGTAGCGGCTGACTCTATCCTAAAGAGTGATCCACAAACACAACAGGCATCTACGACCGATGGAACGATTGCGAGCGAACATGGCTCTTCCCATCAAGACTAGTCTTGCCCATCAGGCCGTTTGAGTTTGATCAAAAACGAATATGCAAGATACCTGTTATAGCTCATGGTGGATCACCCAGAGCATCTAGCGCCTGTATATCGATACTATACAGTTCATACGGCAAGCGCCCATCAACCAACGAGAGGGTTGATAACACGCAGCTTGCACAATACACCTTGATATCGAGGGTACTAACTGCCTCTCATCAAAGCTAGCTCATAAAGACACACACGCTGTGTTCAACCTAGAACAAACCGTTGTTCACTTACTAAAATGTGATAAATCACCTACTGGGCATGTGTCAGTATATGAGGTGACGCGGGGTCCGTCTACGTTAATCGAAAACAAAATTGAGAGTTCTTGTTTGTTGCTAAACCACAAGCACAAGGGTCGATTCTTTGATATGTATGCTTAACAAACAAAATCCCCGCCCGTATCTTTGGCTGAAATAACTAACAACAAATACAACATCCACTTTTCTCATTTCTACTTCAAAAAAGAGGCCCAGTAAGCGCGTCCCAACGCCAAATCCGCTTATTTCATCGTTCTGGCGGCTTCGTCTCTAGCATACAACCGGCTCTAACCGCGTCCGCCTACGGCTACCAACATACTCACCCTCTACAGAGAGCTGCTTTTCGCCATCAAGACGCTGAAACCCACAAAAAAGAACAAGATAGGGCAAGAAGGGTATAGCTAATTCCTTCAAAATCCGCACGTTTACAACCTGGGAGAAACAAAACCAAAGCAAGGGGCGTGATACGAAATCCGTTTGTATTGTCGGTTTTGAGGAGATCTTTCGGCGCACACAGCTACAAGCCTCATTTGTTGGGTGGGATGTTGGTAGCCGTAGGCGGACGCGCCAAGCAACGAATGGAAGGGCAAGACCTAGCCGCAGCAATCTGAAGAAGGCAAGCGGATTCGCAATGAGAGATAGGGCGCAATCCCAAACTCACAAAGAGCGAAAAGGCGGCTTGCAGAAAAATCTATCCTCTCGTACTATCTAGCCAAACCAGCGATTCTATGCAAGGATACAGCATTATGACCCTCAACGGCGACCGGGCTACAAAACAGATCGCATGGCTAGCAGCAGCACTTCTGATCGGCGCACAAGCTGCCATCGGTATGCGCGACATGGCCCAAACCTCGTTTTTCCTGATTTATCTCCAAGAACAACTCCAGCTTGCACCCCAAACAATTTCGAGTATTGTGGCTGGCGCACAAGTGATGGGCATGCTAGTTGCGCTCTTGGGCGGAGCGATCACAGCTCGTATTGGCAGTAAATGGACGCTGATTGCGGGTATGTCGATTAGTACGCTGGCGAGCCTTGTCTTTCAGTTACATAGTCTCTGGCCGATATTGCTGCTCTGGATGCTAGGCGGAGGCTGTGGCTCGCTGATGTTTGTAGGTAGTTCAAGCTACCTCACCAAGCTGCGCAGCCAAGGTACACTCGGCACCCTTGCTGCCATCTATGCCCTCAGTATGACGGCGGGCGGGGCGCTGGGCAACCCACTGGCAGCAGTAAGCATCGAACGTTACGGCTACAGCAGCTATGGCTGGCTGGTTTTTGGCTTTATGCTCACGATCGTGCTGATTCTGGCCTGGAAAATGCCCAATATTCACGATCAGCCCGCAGATGCTCCAAACTCTCCCAAAAGCGGCAATTCGCTCAGCCTCTTGCGGCACCCCAACCTGCCATTACTGATCGGTATGCGCAGTATACCTACTCTGTACTACAGCATGATTCTGCTGCTCGTGCCGCTGATGCTCAACCAGATCAGCGCTAACAAATGGGTGATCGCCGCCTATGGCACAACAAATTTGATCGTCGCCTCGTTAGCTCAACTGGCAGCTGGCAAGGCCGCCGACAAATGGGGAGCGCTACGACCGAGCCTTGTGGGCTATACACTGCTGCTGCTCACAGGTCTTGGGCTTAGTCTAAGCACCAGCAGCACAATCGGACTATTCGTCTTTGGGGTGATCGGAATCGCTGCCGCTTGGGGCCTTTCGACCATGCTCTTTATGTGGGTCTCTGATGGAATAGCCAAACAACAGCATGCTTCGGCCTTTGGGTTGCTACACGCAGTTTGGAGCATCAGTATGGTGGGGGGATCGCTCTTGGGCGGGCAATTGGTCGACCTCTATCCGAGTCTACCCTTTGTACTGCTTGGTTTGCTTAATCTGGGCGGGTTTCTTCTCGCAAACATTTACTACCGCCGCCTTGGGCAACAAAACTATCTTCTCAATCTAGAAAGCTCAAACTAGCATACCCTAGTCGAGATATTAACGGTATATAAATGAGCGGGAGTTTGTCACTTATGACAAACCCCCTTTTTTATACTTTTATTGATATAGGCACTTGAAGTTCAAAAATAACTACAGCGTTATCGCTCGATCCACAATAATCTTAAAAAACAAATGTAATCGAATCACAAGCTAACAAGGGCGCAGAGAATATCTAACTATCAATGAATAAAAGGCCTTTTAATCTATTTTATCTTTATTAATATTAATTGAATGCTAAAAATTTCGCTTGCACTCTCAGAACAGCAGTGTATAATCACAATGAGAGATATTCTTCATTACTATTATGTATTTATCAAATGTTAAAATAATTATAATTTATAAAATTAATTAACCGAAATTACCACAACTTGTACACTCTATTTTTTTATATGAGACTTCTTTGTGTTTCGTAATGATAGTCTTCGTATGTTAAAGCAGGTCATTCAATAGAGTTTCACGAGATGGTCTAGGCGCGGAAGCCTACACGCTTTCGCCGTGGAAGGAGCGCCCTGCTTTGGCCGTTCTGGTAATTTGAGTATAAACATGCTCTTATTCGATCTATGAAACTCATCGCACAAATCAAGCGACAAGCGACGCCAGAGCAGGCGACAGCGCTGAAAGAGACGCTAGTGGCAGCCAATCGGGCCTGCCACTCCATCAGCAAGATCGCTTGGGACAAGCGCACCTTTGGCAGGTTCGCGTTGCAAAAGGTGTGCTACAGCGATGTGCGGGAGCGGTTCGGTTTGTCGGCCCAGATGAGGGTTCGGGCCTTGGCCAAAGTGGGCGATGCCTATAAGCGGGATACGAAAGCCAAGCGTACCTTTCGTGAGTTGGGCGCAATCTCCTACGACGATCGCATTCTCTCGTTCGCTTTGCCGGACCAGTCGGTCTCGATCTGGACCCTGCGTGGACGCATCCGCATTCCATTCGTGGGTGAGGGTTCGAAAGCCGCAGCGCGCTCGACAGCAGAGCTCGTCGTTTTATCAGTTACGTTCGTTCATCAGCTACAAGGCCCAGCGCGCTGGCGTGCGGGTTGTGCTGGTTGACCCGCGCAACACTTCTCGCACCTGCCCTGCTTGTGGATACCTTGCCAAGGAAAAGAGACCGTCTCAATCCCGTTTCTGTTGTGTATCGTGCGGCTGAGCTGGTCATGACGATACAATCGCTGCCCAAAACATTCGTGTCTTGGGCAGGGCAGTTGTCAGCCTGCCATACGTCTCAGAGCCGCAAGCTGACTATCTACCTCTGTTTGGGCTGGCCCTGCAACTGTAACTAAAGAGACAGTTTCAACCGATATCTTTATTTCATTAGGTCTAACATCTTCCTTATGTTGTGTAGATGTCTTCCATACGTTTGTGACGCCTATAAGGATAGAATATGTCGTTGAATAATCTCACAGTCTTGGGGACATTTGCCTTTTCGGTAGAAACTCATACGCTCGTCAACTTTCCAACTGAAAAAGCACGTGCATTATTTATCTATCTCGCACTTGAGCCCTATCCACATCGACGAGAAGCTCTCAGCGAACTCCTCTGGCCAAATAATCCACCAGGTATGGCGATGAAGAATCTGCGGCAGACACTCTACCGCTTGCGCCATGCCTTACAACAAATTGATCCTCAGCTGGCAGATCAGATTTTAGATATTCAACGCTACACTATCCAAATTAGGCCCGAAAGCCTCTCGGTTGATGCACTGCGCTTTCAACAGCTTATTACAAGGTATGAGCAACATGCTCACGAATCGCTGTACTCCTGTAAGGAATGTTTTAAGCTCCTCAGTCAAGCCATTGCCGAATACAAAGGCGAGCTACTCCCTCTGATCGTCCTTCCCGACGCTCCAGAATTTGAAGAGTGGCTATTGGGTCGGCGTGAGATACTCCACAATATGGCCTTGTTGGCCTTGAGCTCGCTTATCCATATCTTAAAGCGCCGAGGCGACTACCAACAAGCCCTCCATTATGCGCAACAAGCAATCACTCTTGACCCAAACCGCGAAGCCTTTCATCAGCAGGTTATGACCCTATTTAGTCTCTTGGGTCAACCTCAACATGCCCTGCTTCACTACCAAAACTATTACCAGAAGCTACAGCGTGAATTCAACCTGAAGCCTTCCGCTGAGATAGAGGAGCTGAACAGACGGATCCAACGAGGGGAGCTGACTGCAAGCACAATTCTCGAGCAAGATAGCCGGCAAACAGGGCTTGTCTCTAGCACTTCAAACCAAGTTCATAGCGTGCTGCCAGCACGACTTACAAAACTCATCGGGCGACAACGTGAACTAAACGAAGTAGGGGAATTGATCGGCGCGCCCCATAATCGTTTAGTAACGATCAGCGCCATGGGAGGCATGGGAAAAACACGGCTCGCCCTTGAATTCGCTCACTTACAACTCAATAGCTATCGAAACGGTGCCGTCTTTCTGGCCCTAGATACGCTCTCCGATCCAACAACAATACCGGCCCAATTACTTATAGCTCTAGGTCTAGATCTGCGCGACAACGCCCTCAGCTATATCACGCGCTATTTGCAGGATAAAGAGCTCTTGTTAGTGCTCGATAACGCCGAACACCTGCTTAAAGAGGTTAGCGAGCTCTGCCTAACACTGCTAGCAACAGCTCCTCAGCTTCGTATCCTTGTGACATCGCGCGAGCCATTGCGCATTCGCGGCGAGCAGGTCTATCGTCTATCGGCCTTAGACAGCGATGAAACAGGAAAAATTAGGGAACAACAACACGCCGCAGTAAGCTTATTTATACAATCAGCCCAACGAGTACAGGCCTACGTATCATTTAACGAGAACGACTACAATGCTATTCACAAAATCTGCCACTTGGTTGAAGGTCTTCCTTTGGCAATTGAGTTAGCAGCCGCTTGGGTTGATTTTTATAGTTGCCAAGCCATCGCCGAAGCCATTCAAGAGAACGTTGATTTCTTGATGTTCGATTGGCGCGACGTTCCGACTCGCCAACAGAGTATGCGAGGCGTATTTGAGTGGTCGTGGAAGCTACTGAAGCCCGAGGAACAAGAGAGCCTGAAGACCATGGCGCTCTTTCAAGGAGGTTGCACCTTAGAGGCAGCTCAGAGCATCGCTCGTATCTCTCCAAGCATTCTAAATCGCCTCTGTCAGAGCTCGCTGATTCAGATCAGCGAGCACCCCAATGGAAAGCGCTATACGATGCATAGGCTCTTGCGTCAGTTCGCGCTCGAACATTTTACCGATCAACACGAGCGCTATGAGGCGGAACTACGTCACTGTCGCTACTACCTCGCCTTTGCCGCAGCACGCGAAGAGCGCCTTGCCAAGAACGATCCTCGAGCAGCAGCCGCCGAAATCTGGGACGAAATCGATAACATTCGTCAAGCATGGATCTGGGCAGCTCAGCATGGGCATTTCGACGAGATCGCAAACAGCCTCAATGCTTTCTATCATTTTTATATGGTGACCGCTCTCCTTGTCGATCGGGTACACATGTTTGAAATAGCGTATCGTGCGCTTTCAAAGCTCGACCTCTATAACAATGATGACTGGCAGATTCGTCAGCTCTATGGCAAACTCTCCGGCTTTTATAGCATTGCCCTAGTCAGAAACGCTCAAAATAAGCAGGCCAAACAAATCATCGAACAGCTCTTTGAACACGAACAAGCCGGACAACTTGGCCTTGTACTGGCACATATGGCGCATAGCTATTATCTCTTTAATCAGGGTGAGTTTCGCGCAGCACGCGATGCGGGTGAGCAAGCACTAGCTCTCAATAGCAAAGTGCGCAACAGCGACAAAGAAGGTATGCTATTGAGCGCAATCGAATGTGGGGTCAATCTTTGGCTCACAACGATCAATCTCAACCTAAGCGAATACAAACAAGCTTTGCGTCACGCTCAATATGCTCGTGCGGTTTGTAGCCAGCATGACCAACCAGCCCGCGAAGTTGATTGTTTGTTGGGACTTGGCAATGTTGCCCAAACTGTCTATAAGCTATCAAGCGCTCAAGACTATTACGAACAAGCCCGCATGCGCGCCGCAAGCTTAACAACCCGTACCGGTGAAAGCCGGATTTTGTTTGGTCTAGGAGAAGTGCTTCGCCTCCAAGGCGACTATGGCCAGGCCCATAAGATCTTAGAGCAAGCGCTGAAGGTTACCGATCAAACAAACGATTTTTCACAGACATATCAAGTTAAGGTTGCCCTTATGCGTCTCAACTATTTAATGGGCAATCAAGCACAACTACAGTTTTGGGAACAACAACTCTCTCTCCAAGAACATAATCTCGTACCTCCTACAAAATCGTTTATGATGCAGATGGCCTTAAGTGGCTACCTGTTGCAAAACGGTCAATTCAACCGAGCGCTTCAGATCGCCGAAGCTGGCTGGAAGCTAGCCCAACGTATCTGTTACACCTACGATCAAGCACATAGTCTGTTAGTGTTGGCCCATGCACGAGCCGCCCTGCGAAGGCCCGACGCTGAAATAACCTACTTCCAAGCTTTAGAATACTACAATAAGCTCGAGCAACCGGGTCTCGCCGCCGAAGCTTGGGCTGGAGTCGCCTTGATCGCCCTAGATCGTCAAGATCTTACTAACGCTAGGCAAGCTTGCCAAGCGATCTTGCAGATAATCGATACCGGTGTACGTATCGGTCTAGATGAGCCGTTCTTTACCTACCAAGCCTGCTATGAAGTTCTGCGATGCTGTGGCGATCCGCGTGCCAAACAGATCTTGGCGGCCAACGAGCAGTTGATCGATACATACTTGGCTAAGATCGACAATCCTACTCTTCATGCTGCCTTTATCGAACGAGTTAATAACCATCCTCTGCTTGTTCGACAAAAACTACCGCTATTAGATCAAGAATTTGATATCCCCTGCCGTGTCTAGCAGATCGCCTCTCTCGGCCGCCCTTGATGGCAAGGGCGGCCGAGATCTCATATCAAATCCGCTTGTCCATTTCAGGTGATGCTTTTCGTTGGCGGAGAGGTCTCAACCTTCCATTCGGCTTCTAGCGCGTCCGCCTCCGGCTATCAACATCCTACCCTTCCATTCGGCCTCTCGCCCCTAGCGCCCAAGCGCCGCCTGACACCAAATTCGGTAGATCATACCAAATTCGGTTGATTACTTTCTATTTGGCCTTCGGCAGAGTGGAACGTAGCTCTTTTTGTTGTGTGCTATTTCGCGCTGTCGCGCGAAATAGCACACAACGTCTTTCCCTCGTTTTGTTTTCTCGCGTTAAGCAAATGCACGTCTTTCACACGAATTTGGTATCACTTGCTGTTTGGCCTTCGACAGAGCGGAACTTGATCTTTTCCCGACTTTTTGTTGTCCTGTGCAAGAGAATGCCAGTCTTTAAATGGATTTGGTATGAAAAGCGAAGCAACCGTGCGGATTTGCCATCACATCTGGATCAAGAGGGCCTGTGCTCTCGCACAAGCCCATTTTTTACATCGATCGAACAGCCCAAACTAGCGAGCAGACTTATCCGATGGAGCAAGCTGTTGGAGGCCCGAGCCAGCGAATGCGCCCGTTCCGGTCGCCGTCACTGGCCCAGCCAGATTGTCGCTCTCATCGCTCTCTAGCTCGACCCCATAGCTATTCTGCGAATGGTAGGAATCGATATAGGCATAGAGCTGATCGCCCGCCGCATAGCTAGCATAGCTATAGTCTGCCACATAGAACGGGCTGCTCTGCGTGAGCGTAATGCTCTGGCCCGGCTCAAGCGTCCCCTTCACCAACCAGACCGCTCCCGCAGGCGCGATCTTCTGCCAGATCGTGTTGGCTGTGGGCTGCTGGCTCGGATTGACATACAGATCGACCCAGAAATCGGCTTGGTTAGCGGCATCGCCTATGTTCTGGACTGCAGACGCAGATCTCCAGTTGTGGTAGGAGCAATAGTATAGCTAATCGGGTTGACAAACAGCGGGTCTGCAGCGGCCAGGTTTCCACCACCATCGCTACCACAAGCATGATTCCAGACTCCACCAGGATTACAGCCCTCAACAAGACTGTATCTGGTTGTAATAGAGCCACCCATATTCACATTCAGCGAACTATTAATACTATTCGAGAAGCTGGTATTGCTCTCAGCGTTGTTATAAACAACAGCGCCCCCACCGCTCGCATAATTGCCAGAAATGCTCGCATTGATAACAGTCGCACTACTCACTGCATAGTTGTAAATCACCGTGCCATGACGGCCAGAGTTACCAGAGAAACTGGTATTACTAATGTTCAAGTTGCCAGAGAAGTTGAAAAGAGTGCCGCCCTCGTCAGCACTATTACCAGAGAAGCTGCTCTGATCAATGCTTTGGTCGCTGCCATTGTAATTAAAAATAGCACCACCTACTCTGGCGGAATTACTCAAGAAACGAGCATTGCTAATGCTTGGTCGGCCATCTATGTTGTTATAGATCGCACCACCTTGATCGGCATTATTACCAGAGAAGCTCACATTGCTCATGTTCGTGCTGCTCCCAGGAGGGTTGTAAAGCGCACCGCCATACTGGGCAGCATTACCAAAGAAGCTGAGATTACGAAGTGTCAGGCTACCGCTGTCAATATGAATCGCTCCGCCTCTGTCATTCGGCGCATCAGCGTTGGCCCAACCAGCAGTGATCACAAAGCCATCAATAACGGTGCTCTCGCCTACATTCGTAGCAGTGATAACGTGATAACTATTCGTACCGCTCAGACCTGTTGTATCGAGCACAATCCCATCGGTATGCGTATCGTTCCGATCGATATCGCCGCTGAGAATGGTTGTATTCAGCTCCCAGTTGCGTTGACTAAGCTCTGTCTCCGTGCCTACAAAACCGCCGTACAGCTCCACCCCATCTTTTAAGGCAAAGCTGACAGTACGATCGCTTGCCGAAGCAGTAGGATAATAGACGCCCCGCGCCACCCAGATCTGATCGCCCGCTTGAGCGACAGCAAGAGCCGACTGCAAGTCGGTGTAGGCATGCTGCCAACTGCTGCCATTGTTGGCTCCTTGCGCGTTCTGATCGACATAGATGATGGCCTGTTCAGACGCCGCAAGCACATTAGGAGAGACTGTTCTATAGGTCGACCAGCTCGCTAATAACAGACAGATGCAAAATAGGCTAAGCCTTTCAGGAAGGCTAAGAAATTGGTTTGGCATAATCTCACCCTTAATGCTAGGCGAATAAACGCTTCAACCCGCAAGCGACCTTACGTTCTTTACCATCCTTATCGGCAAGCAAGCTACTTATATCAAATCCGGTAGGTCGCTTTCTTTTTGGCCTTCGGCAGAGCGGAACGTAACTATTTTCTTTTCCCGGCTTTTCATTGTCCTGTGCCAAGAGAATGCTCGTCTTTAATATAGATTTGGTACTAGCTTCCAAAGGCTGATTTGAAAGCTGCAGAATTAGACACGCGCCTATGCCGAGGTTCAACAAGAGCGAAAGAAGCCGATAGCAAATCCGCTCGGTCGCTAGGTTTTTCAGGTGGCGCTTGGGCGCAGACAGACGAGCCGTCGAATGTAGTGAGCAACCTGTTGATAGCCGGAGGCGGACGCGCTAGAAGCCGAATGGAAGGTTAGAATCTCTCCGCCTACCTAATGAAGGGTCTGAAGTGAACAAACGAATTTGATATGACATCATGAACTCACGCTTGGCTGCGGACAGTAGCCAATCATCGCAAATGCTGGTGATACTCTGATCGTAAATAAACTCTCCTTGTTCAGGTTGATATTCAAGCTCATACGAACCGAGATCAATGGCCTGACCGCTAATACGCGGCTTGCCAACGAGATCCGTCGAAAAGAGATTGAGATTATTGTCGCCCGCGTCGATGGCAGGCGAATGGGGCTGAAGTCGCAGATTGCCCAAACGTGTGGGCGCGCTGGTATAGGCGACTGGCTCGACAAACAGTGGATCGGTATCGGCCAGGTTGTTGCCCTCATCGCTGCCACAAGCTCTATTCCAGATCCCATTTGGGTTGCAAGCTTCAACCAAGCTTGATCGGAAGCTGATGCTGGAATAGGCATCGAGCATAACCGATGAACTGTTGCCCCAGATAATAGAGTTTGAGACGCTAGAAAAGCTATCGAGGCTATTGTGAATCGCGCCGCCTGATTGTGCAGAGTTGCCCCCAAAACTGGCGTTGCTGATGGTTAAGCTACTGGTATGATTGCGGATCGCGCCGCCGTATTGGGCCATATTCCCCGAAAAACTAGCGCTACTGATTGTTGGGCTGCTATACCACCAATTTGAGATCGCCCCACCAGAATCCAAGGCTTGGTTGCCTAAAAAACTGCTAGCTACAATCGTCGGACTACTGCTGTAGTTATAGATTGCACCGCCATGTTGGGCCACATTCTCGCTAAAATTGGCTCTAGAGAGTGTTGGCCTACTTTCAAGGTTATAGATCGCACCGCCACTGCGTTGAGCACTATTGCCCGCAAAGCGCGTATAGGAAATAGTTGGGCTGCTATTCCTGTTATAGATCGCGCCGCCAAAGGTCGTCGCACGATTGTCAATAAAATCGCTCGCAGAGATGATGAAGCTGCTCTGAATCTCATTGAAGATCGCGCCGCCGTTCACAGCGCTATTAGCCACAAAAAGAGCCTGTAACAGGGTAGGATTGCTCTGCGAGTTAGAGATAGCACCCCCGTTGTAGCTAGCGTTACTAAAAAAGCTGCTGTTACTAATGGTTGGGCTGCTATTATCACGAGCAGCGATCGCACCACCCGAATACGCGGCCTGATTACCAAAGAAAGAAAGATTACGCAGAGTTGGGCTGGCCTGCTGAATGCGCATACCCGCGCCATGCTGAAAAGTTTCGGCATCATCAGGCCGCGTCTGGGCCGCGGTAATGATCAAGCCATCAAGCACGGTGCTCGAGTCGGCATTGCTAATCGTCACCAGGTTGCGCGTATTAGTCCCTACTATCCCATCAATGCTTACGACCACACCATCAGTATGGGCATCATTGTCTTCTAAGTCGCCGCTCAAAATAGTTTTATGCAGTTCCCAATCGCGCTGATCGAGCCTGGTCTCTATTCCAGCGAAACCACCATAAAGCGCCACCCCATTGGGAATATCGAAAGAAATAGTGCGTGCCCTGTCCAGATCACGCAGATCGCTGGTTGGGTGATACACTCCTTTTGCTACCCAGATCTGATCAGTGGCTTGGGCAACAGCGAGCGCCGATTGCAAATCGGTATAGGCATCGTGCCAACTCGTGCCGTTGTTGGCACCCGTAGCATAACGATTTACATAGATGATGCTGTGATGGGGAGAGGTCTCAATGTAGGGATAAACAAGCGCAAAATTACATAAACTTGTCCCTAGCAGATAAACTAATAACAAAGCGGCATTCTTCTGAAAAGCAGCACCACCAAGCAGCATAATCCTTTCCTTTTCGCAGATTCAGATCCCTTCTTATGGGCAATTCCATAAGCTAAAAAGTTGCAATCATTACACAACTCGGCACAACTTATACTCTTCTGAAGCGAGAAAAAGATGGATAGCTTCATGCACTATACAAAGGCCGCGTCTCTTGAGCGTCACAAAAGAAGCAAGTAACGTCTCTTAATCGTCACAAAATCGAACAAAAACGTTATCTATATCGTTTCGTTTGCGGGCGGAAAGATCTCATCCTTCAAGCAAGAGCTCTAGCGCGTCCGCCTACGGCTATCAGATCAGCGAGCCTGCCCTCATCCCCGACCCTTCTCCCGCAATGGCGGGAGCTGTACATTAGCCACAAATCGACATACGGTCAGCGTTATCTACCCTCAACCCCCGGCCCCCTCTCCCGCACTGCGGGCGAGGGGCTGAATGTTTCTGTGCTCTCAAGGATGATCCCGCGATGGTATGCGAACGATCGCCTTTTGCTGCCGACACGACTTTTGGGTAATGCATAGATGGCGGGAGAAGGGAGCGTGGCCGCGCCAAACCCAACAGCCTGCCAAACTTTGCTTGCAAACGGGCATTTGTAAGGAAAGGCTCGAAAGAGCGGGGTAAAGAAGATTGTTTCGTTCCGCTCGCCGAAGGCCTATCCCCTTTTTTGGTGGGCGGGATGTTGGTAGCCGTAGGCGGACGCGCCAAGGACCGAATGGAAGGTAAAGACCAAGCCGCCATAGCTGGAAAGCGATCAAACGAAGTAAAAGGGCCTATGTTGAAACACAGGCCCTTTGAAAGATCGTCACTTGTGATACAGCTTAATTCTTTACGATCGGTAGATAAATTGTGCGTTGGGAGGCGCCCGAGGCTTCTACCCTAATCGTCACGCTATCGGGTACGCTGGTTACACCTTGGCTATCGATCACCACCAATACAAAGGTCAACTCACTAGCGCTAGCGGGTGCGGTGAAGCTTGGCTTGGCTGTGTTAGCGCCGGTTAACACAACGCTCGGGCCCGCAGTTTGCTGCCAACTATAACTGAGCGGTGTATGCCCCTCGGGAGAGTAGGAAGCGCTGCCGTCGAGCGTGACTGTACTGCCCGCAGGCACCGACTGATCTGGCCCAGCATCGGCTATCGGTTGTCTAGGCACCTCGCTCGTATCTTCGGTAACGGTAATCGTTACGCTATCGGCCAAGCTAACCGCGCCGAGGTTATCGGTGACCACCAACTCGAAAATGAGCTGGCCAGCACTATTTGGCGCCGTAAAGGTAGTCACAGCACTTTCCGGATCGCTCAATACCACCTGAGGCCCGGCCTTTTGTGTCCACTTATAGCTTAATGTCTGATCGGGGTCGGCATCAGACGAGGCGCTACCATTAAGCGTAACTTGGGCGCCGATCAATACGGTTTGATCGTTTCCAGCATGCGCGGTTGGCGGATCGTTGCTAAAGGTAGCCGTGATCACTTTGCTAGCATTCATTTGAAGCGTGCTAGGCGAAGTAGTGCCGCTCAGGTCACCGCTCCAGCCAGCAAAGCTCCAGCCAGACTTAGCGACGGCAGTGAGGCTAACCGTTGTGTCGTAGGGATACTGATCGAGCACAGGGGAATAATCGAGCGTGCCGCTACCGACCACAAAGGTCTTTAGCTGGGGTAGCGCTTCATAGGCACCAAGATCGATATGTGTGTCGATAATGCGTGGCTTGCCATCTAAATCGGTCGTGGTCGCATTGAAGGCGTTATTTCCCTTATCGATCGCTGGCGATCCTGGTAGCAAATGTAAGTCGCCTGCAGTGGTTGGCGCACTTGCATGGCTGACCGGAGAGACAAAGAGTGGCTCTGCATCGGCGAGGTTGCCACCGCCATCGTTGCCACAAGCATGATTCCAGACTCCACCAAGCTTACAGCCAGAAATGAGACTATAGCTACTGGTGAAGTTAGTTGTATTCGGATCGCTTCTTGTTACCTCCGAGCTATTAGCCCATAAAATGCTGTTATGTAAATTTACGACTCGACGATTATAGACCGCGCCTCCTAACGGGGCAGAATTGCCAGAAAAGGTTGTGTTGGTAAGGGTCGCCTCACCAAAAACATCCATTCCGCCGCCCCGCTCTTCGGCTTTATTACCTATAAAGACAGCGTTCGTAAGGGTTAAATCAGAATAAACAGTCATTCCGGCCCCAAAACGAGCAGAATTGCCCGCAAACAAGAGGTCGGTCATCACCAAGTGGGCGCTATTGTAAAGAAAAACGCCGCCACCAGAATCAGCCTCATTTCCTATGAATCTGGCATTGTTAATAGTCGGAGCGCTATCGTTATCGACATAAACCCCACCGCCTGCATATGCTGTATTGTTAGAAAAATGCACCTTGGTCATAGTCGGAGTGGAGCCGGGACCGCCAACAACACCGCCCCCGCGCCCGACAGGTCCAGTAGAGTTATTCGTAAACTGCGAATCGCTTATGATCATTTTGCAGTTATAGTAGCAAGATATCGCGCCACCATCTCTCGTCGCTGAATTGCCAGAAAAGCTGACACGAGTGATAGTTGGGCTACTGCCACCAACGTTATGAATCGCTCCGCTATAGTTAGCGGAATTATCCGAGAAGCTCGAATCGATGATCGTTGGGCTACTATTATTCTCGTTGGCGATCGCCCCGCCATCCCGTTGAGCAACATTTTTTGAAAAGCTGGCATTGTCGATCTTCGGATTGCTATTGTTGTTAAAGATCGCCCCGCCACTATCGTAGGCAGTATTATTCACAAATCTGGTATTGCTTATTACCGGATTGCTATTCGAGCTATAGATCGCCCCGCCATTCGCCCACGCAGAATTGCCCGAAAATACAAGGTTGCGCAGAATGGGGCTAGAGTTCAGCATGCGCATACCAGCACCATCTTGAACGAAATCCGTTGAAGTCGCCTGTGCTCCAGTGATAATCAGTCCATCAAGTACGGTGCTTTCATCGGCATTGTTGATGGTGACCAGATGAGCAGTATTATCGCCTACAATCCCATCAGGACTGGTAACAACACCATCCTCAGTTATATCGTCGCGGCCTATATCACCACTCAAAATCGTTTTATTGGCCACCCAATCGCGTTGGCTTAAGTCTGTTTCAGTGCCTGCAAAACCACCATAGACTTCTACACCATTGGGAATGTTAAAAGAAACCGTGCGTAAACCGCCAGGATCGACCGGATAGTAAACACCTCGAGCGACCCAGATCGTATGATTGGGTTGAGCAATGGTAAGCGCAAGCATTAAGTCAGTGAAGGCATCTTCCCAACTGGTTCCATTTGCATCTCCGGTAGCATTCGCATCGACATAGACAATCACATCGCCGGGAGCAGCATGCAAACTCGGTAATACCGTCGCAAAGATCGACCAACTGGCCAAGAAAATAGAGGCGAACAGGCAGATAAACGTTTCTCGCGAAGCAGATCGATAACTCCCCATGAACCGTTCCTTTACTCTAAACTACCTGACTAGATGTATCGACAGAGCATATCAAAAGAGGGTAAGCGCGTGGATAGATGACGCCCCTAAATTATTATGTCAATCTAAACAGAAAATATAGACCGATTTCACTATACAAAGGCAACGTCACTTGAGCGTTTCAAAACAGGCCAAAAACGTCACAAAAGCGTTTCAAAACAGGCCAAAAACGTCTCATAACAAAGCAGCTTCCAAATTTCCTTCTGGCAAGGTAAGAGACGAAAAGTGTGGTTCGGAAGCCGGAGAGGCTACTAGCCCCATTCAGCTTCTAGCGCGTCCGCCTTCGGCTATCAGAGTCCTTTCCAAACATTCAGCTGCCCATCTGCCTGCGCCCAAACGCCCCCTGAAAAACCTAGCGTGCGGATCTGTTATCAAATCAGAATCAAATGGGCCTGTGCTCTCGCACAAGCCCATTTTTTACATCGATCGAACAGCCCAAACTAGCGAGCAGACTTATCCGATGGAGCAAGCTGTTGGAGGCCCGAGCCAGCGAATGCGCCCGTTCCGGTCGCCGTCACTGGCCCAGCCAGATTGTCGCTCTCATCGCTCTCTAGCTCGACCCCATAGCTATTCTGCGAATGGTAGGAATCGATATAGGCATAGAGCTGATCGCCCGCCGCATAGCTAGCATAGCTATAGTCTGCCACATAGAACGGGCTGCTCTGCGTGAGCGTAATGCTCTGGCCCGGCTCAAGCGTCCCCTTCACCAACCAGACCGCTCCCGCAGGCGCGATCTTCTGCCAGACCGTATTGGCTGTGGGCTGCTGGCTCGGATTCACATACAGATCGACCCAGAAATCGGCTTGGTTAGCCGCATCGCCTATGTTGCTGTTCACCACTTTGAGCCCATTCTGGTCGGCACTCAGCTCAGTAATCACCAGATTGGGTCGCTGCTCTTGACCCAGCACGCGAGGCAGATAGATGAGATACTTGGGAGCTTCTTCCACCGTGATGGTGACGCTGGCTGGGTCGCTGACCAAGCCCATACTATCGGTCACCACCAAGCTAAAGGTAAGCGTCCCCGCCACACTCGGCGCGGTGAAGGTCGGTTGGGCGGTGTTGGCTCCCGTGAGCGTGACGGGCGTGCCTGCGGTTTGTGTCCAGCCATAGGTGAGCGGCGTATGGCCGTCGGGGTCGCTCGACTTGCTGCCGTCGAGTGTGACCAGTGTGCCAACCAGCACAGTTTGATCCTCACCAGCATTGGCGACCGGCTCGCCATTAGTGACCGTGATGGTGACGCTGGCTGGGTCGCTGACCAAGCCCATACTATCGGTCACCACCAAGCTAAAGGTAAGCGTCCCCGCCACACTCGGCGCGGTGAAGGTCGGTTGGGCGGTGTTGGCTCCCGTGAGCGTGACGGGCGTGCCTGCGGTTTGTGTCCAGCCATAGGTGAGCGGCGTATGGCCGTCGGGGTCGCTCGACTTGCTGCCGTCGAGTGTGACCAGTGTGCCAACCAGCACAGTTTGATCCTCACCAGCATTGGCGACCGGCTCGCCATTAGTGACCGTGATGGTGACGCTGGCTGGGTCGCTGACCAAGCCCATACTATCGGTCACCACCAAGCTAAAGGTAAGCGTCCCCGCCACACTCGGCGCGGTAAAGGTCGGTTGGGCGGTGTTGGCACCCGTGAGCGTCACGGTTGTGCCTGCGGTTTGTGTCCAGCCATAGGTGAGCGGCGTATGCCCGTCGGGGTCGCTCGACTTGCTGCCGTCGAGTGTAACCAGCGTACCAACCAACACAGTTTGATCCTCACCAGCATCAGCGACCGGCTCGTCATTAGTGACCGTGATGGTGACGCTGGCTGGGTCGCTGACCACCCCCAGACTATCGGTCACCACCAGGCTGAAGGTGAGCGTCCCCGCCACACTCGGCGCGGTAAAGGTCGGTTGGGCGGTGTTGGCACCCGTGAGCGTGACGGGCGTGCCAGCGGTTTGTGTCCAAGCATGGGTTATCGTCTGGGTTGGGTCTTCATCGTATGAACCACTGCCATCAAGGGTGACCAATGTGCCAGCGACCACTATCTGATCGTCGCCCGCATGTGCGATGGGAGGATCATTGCTGAAGGTGGCGGTGATCACTTTGCTGTTGTCTATTAGGAGTGTGGTTGGCGAACTTGTGCCACTGAGATCGCCACTCCAACCCACAAAGCTCCAGCCCGAGTTGGCGGCTGCGCTAACGGTAACAGTTGTATTGGGCAGATGCCAATCAGTGCTCGGTGTTGCGACAAGCTGGCCACTGCCAATGATACCTTTGGCGAGTCGGTAACCAAATTCATAGGCACCCAGGTCAATGATCCCATTCCCTACACGTGGTTTGCCATCTAAATCGGTCGAAGTAGTATTAAGGCTCGTATTACCCTGATCGATCGCTGGCGAGCCTGGTTTGAGATGCAGATCTCCAGTAGTGGTAGGAGCGCTCGTATGGCTAATCGGATTTACAAACAGTGGATCAGCATCGGCGAGGTTGCCTCCGCCATCGCTGCCACAAGCGCTATTCCAAGTGCCTCCTGAATTACAGCCTTCCACTAAACTGTATCTGATCGTTTGTCCCGAACTGCTGTCGATAAAAATCGATGGGTTATCGCCTTCATCAGAGGCATTGCCCCAGATAATGCTATTCGAGAGGATCGAGTCGCTGTTATCGTTATAGATCACGCCGCCGCGAAATGCGCTATTGCCGGAGAAAGTGGCATTGGTGATGCTTGAGTCGCTGGAATAGTTAAGGATCGCGCCGCCGAAATCTGAGTTATTGCCGGAGAAAGTGGCATTGGTGATGCTTGAGTTGCTGGAATGGTTATAGATCGCGCCGCCGCCATGTGGACCCGTGCTATTGCCGGAGAAACTAGTATTAGTGATGCTTACGTTACTGGAATAGTTATAGATCGCGCCGCCCTCAAAAGGGGTAGAATTTTCCACGAAGCTACTATTGATGATTGTTAGCTCACTGGAACGGTTATAGATCGCTCCTCCGCTACTCCCAAATTCAACAGAAGTATTGTGAGAGAAACTAGCGTTGGTGATCGTCACTTCGCTATTATTTTCATTGTAAATCGCGCCACCAGAGATGAATACAGAGTTACCAGAGAAGCTAACATTCGTTATGTTGAGATGGCTATTACTACTGAAGATGGCACCTCCAAAGTGTGCTCGATTACCAGAGAAGGAGCTGTCACTCAACTCGGTATCGCTACCGATAAGTGTTAGTGCCCCACCCTTACTGGAAGAGTGACCAGCCACGACCAGATGACGAAGGATCGTTTTGGCATTTTGCATAAAGATGCCAGGACCTGTATCAACTACATAAATAGATGTGTTCCAGCCAGCAGTGATAAACAGTCCATCCAACACAACGGTATCGGTAGCATTGGTAATGGATAACACACGGCGGCTATTGGTTCCCCTAAGATCGTCAGGGTGAACAACAACCCCATCCGCATCTGTCAGATCGTCTCCCGCCAGATCCCCGCTTAGGATGGTTTTGTTCACTTCCCAATTACGCTGAGCCAAGTCGGTCTCTGTACCCGCAAAACCGCCGTACAGCTCAACACCATTGGGGATGTTAAAGGAGATCAGGCTATCTGTTGCAAGGTTGGTTACTTGCGTTACGGGACGATAGATGCCCTTGGCGATCCAAATACTGTGGTTGGATTGAGCAGCAGCAAGGGCATCTTGTAAGTCCGTATATGCATTCTGCCAACTGCTGCCATCGTTAGCACCGGTCGCGTTCTGATCGACATAGATGATGCTGTCGCCGGGCGCAGCTTGGAGCTTTGGCAGAAAAGCAAGCCCTTGTGCTCCCATTACTAGTACAAGGCAGATCAGCAAAGGTAAAAGTGTCCTGTAAGATGAAACTTTATTACGTGGCATGCGTCCGATCCTTGACAAATTCAGAAACGATTCTCTATCCAGACAAAACCATCCCAAAGCAGCCTCAATTCAGCAGTCTATCAACCTTATCAAGATCCCGATCTAGACAGGACTTGTCGTAGCAGTATACAAAGCAAGCGTCTCAAGAACGTCACAAAACACACCTCAAAACGTCTCTTGAAACGCTCGAATCGTCAAAAATCGCAACTCATACCAAATTCGCTAGATCACTTACTTTCTGGCCTTCGACAGAGCGGAACTTGTCTCTTTTTCTTTCCCTGTTTTGTCTTTCCAGCGTTACAAGAACACAAGTCTTTAAACGGATTTGATATGATCCCAAATCCGCTTGCTAGGCTATTCAGGGGGCGCTCGGGCGCAGGCGTGCGTGCAGCCGAATGTAGCGAGCAAGGTGTTGATAGCCGGAGGCGGACGCGCCAGAAGCCGAATGGAAGCTTGAGAGCTCTCCGCCAGAGTTTTAAAGTCATCAAGCCGATTCGGGGTATCGATCCACACAAAACTAAGCAGATTGGCCAGAAGGAGCAAAACAAATGAGGAGGCGTTTTCACACCTCCTCAATCGCCAGCAATCAAAGAAAACTGCTTATTTTCTTACGAGCGGTAGATAAACCCGCAGATTGTTCGGGTTGTTCGGGTTGTTCGGATCGTTCGGGTTGTTCGGGTTATTGGGATCGTTCGGATCGTTCGGGTTGTTCGGGTTATTCGGGTTGTTCGGATCGTTCGGGTTATTGGGATTATTCGGGTTGTTCGGATCGTTCGGGTTATTGGGATTATTCGGGTTATTGGGATCGTTCGGATCGTTCGGGTTATTGGGATTATTCGGGTTATTGGGATCGTTCGGGTTGTTCGGGTTATTGGGATCGTTCGGATCGTTCGGGTTGTTCGGGTTATTGGGGTCGTTCGGATCGTTCGGGTTGTTCGGGTTATTGGGATCGTTCGGATCGTTCGGGTTGTTCGGGTTATTGGGATCGTTCGGATCATTCGGATCATTCGTCACAGTGATGGTCACGCTATCCATCGTGCTAGCCAGACCCAGATCGTCTTTGACGATTAAGATGAAGGTCAACGTGCCCGCTGTGCTTAGCGCGGTGAAGCTGGGCTTGGCGCTCTGCGCATTGGCGAGCGTGACGCTTGGGCCGCCTGTTTGTGTCCACTGATAGGAGAGCGTCTGCGTTGGATCGGCATCAGACGAGGCGCTACCGTCAAGTGTGACCAGCGTGCCAGCGACTACCGTCTGATCGGCACCCGCATTGGCGGTGGGAGGATCATTGCTGAAGGTGGCGGTGACCTCTTTGTTGTTGTTCATCACAAGAGTGTTGGATGAACTGCTGCCACTCAGATCACCACTCCAGCCAGCGAAGCTCCAGCCTGGCTGAGCGACGGCGGTAAGGTTAAGAGTTGTATTGGGTTCGTACCAATCGCTGTTGGGTGTATGGCTGATCTCACCGCTCCCAATCACGACTTTATTTAGTTGATAGGCAGTTTCGTATGCGCCCAAGTCAATGGTGGAACCCATGATACGGGGCTTTTCGTCTAGGTCGTTTGTGGTTGTATTAATGACATTACTGCCCTTATCAATCATGGGCGAGTTGGCTTGCAAACGCAGATCGCCGCTTTGGGTTGGCGCACTCTGGTGGTTAACTGGACTGACAAACAGCGGATCCGTAGGAGCGAGATTACCGATACCGTTGAGCCCACAATTACTAGTAGTCCAAGTTCCGTTAGGATTACAACCTTGCACCAAGCTGTGATTGGTAGTGCTGAGAACTAATCCCAGTTGACCTACGGCTGGTGAACTATTCCCCCAAATAATACTGTTGTTTAGATTGAAATTGAGGATGCCAAAATAAATCGCTCCGCCATCGAGTTCTGCGCTATTGCCAGAGAACGTGGCATTGGTGATGTTCATGATGGTACCAGAAGAGAGGGGAAGGCCTGCTTGATAGATAGCTCCGCCGAACTGCGAAGCACGATTACCAGAGAAGCTGGCATTAGTGATCTTCACCTTGGCCTCGGTGGCGACAATGAGGAATGAGGCGGTGTTTGAAATAGCGCCGCCATTTATTGCGCTATTGCCAGAGAACGTGGCATTGGTGATATTCACTGGACCGCCTTCTGTGTGGATAGCGCCGCCATCGATTCCTGCGCTATTGCCAGAGAACGTGGCATTGGTGATATTCAATAGGTCCTCAGAGCCACTGTTGAAGATAGCGCCACCGTATCCTATGGCAGCATTGCCAGAGAAGCTGACATTACTAATGGTAGGATTACTATTGGAGATGTAGAGGCCACCACCAGCACTCTGGGTGAGCAAGCCATTTGCCCTGCCTGCTGTGATCACAAAGCCATCGAGGATGGCGCTGCTGTTGTCATTAATGCTCTCTACAACATGGTAGCTATTGCTGCCATTGATATTGGCTACGCTGGTGACAATACCATTGACACTGGAGTCATCCCGACCGATATCACCGCTGAGAATGGTCAGGTTGGTGCGCCAATCACGCTTGTCGAGCTGATCTTCGTTGCCCGCAAACCCGCCATACAGCGCCACTCTATTTTTCAGCACGAAGCTATCGCCACGGTTGCCAGTATTGTTGGTGGGATAGTAGACACCTCGAGCGACCCAGATCTGAGAGTCCATAGGGGCGGTTGCAAGGGCTTGTTGCAGGTCCTTATACGCATTCTGCCAAGAGGTGCCGTTATTAGCACCGGTGGCGCTCGCATTCACATAGACAATGGTGGGAGTATCGGCGGCGTACATCGTGGCCGATAGAAAAAAGCTAGCACAAACCAGTTGCATTGTGAGCAACAGCAAGAGGATCTTGCGGAGAGAAGTAAGTGGTGAGTGTTGCATCGATGATCTCCTAATGAAATGTAGGCGTTGTTGTTAAATGTAGCGAGATTGTTATGGTTCATGCCCTGCAAACTCACCCTATAGCGCTTTACCAGCTTTCAATTCGAGACTAGCAGTGCTATTGCATCGTTGGTGGAACAATATATCTTTATACCACCTAAAATCGATTGGCAGTTTCAGAAGCATTTAAATGCCATTGTAAACATTTTAATGTTGCGTTTTAATTCATATCTCCCCCTTTGCTATTTGAAGTCCGATCCTTATGCCAGATTACATTCATTACTCACAATGTTGACACTTGGCAACAACATAAGGAAGCCAGGCATCATCACCGCAAAAAAACACAAAACAAGACCAAGGCAACATGTTAAAGAAATGTTTTTTATTAACTTCCTTCGGTTAAGGAATAGTAAAAAGCTATGAGCGAATTATAACTCAAAAAATGGAAATTTTGCAAGAATACTAGCAGAAATAAAATTTTATATGTAGATGAAGAAGAAATATAGCTTATTGATCGGTAATACCCTTATCGTAGCACATTAAAGTACATTTACTTAAATCATGAAGCTCAGAATACTTTGTTTACATTTCAACAAAATATTACAATGACTGCGATATAGATACATTTCTGCGCGTATTGCGTCTGTATCTTACAAAAAAAATCAACTTTCACACTCAAAATACTGGAATGTAACATTTTGGGAAAGATTGTGTAAGATTTTGGGTTATCGTCCGAAATATAAACAATCTTCCCCCGATTTATGCGCATACAGGAAAATGTAACATCTTGGGAAGGGTTGTGTAAGATTTTGGGCTGTCGCACAAAATTCAAATAACCTTTCCCCAGCTTATCCGCAGTCTAAGGCGTTGTCTGAAAGGTTACTGTAACTGGCCCAGCCAGATTGTCGCTCTCATCGCTCTCCAGCTCAACGCCATAGCTATTCTGCGAATGGTAGGAATCGACATAGACATAGAGCTGATCGCCCCAGAGCGCTCCCGCAGGCGCGATCTTCTGCCAGACCGTGTTGGCTGTGGGCTTCTGGCTCGGGTTCACGTACAGATCGAGCCAGAAATCGGCCCGATTAGCTGCATCGCCTGTATTGCTGATCACCACACATAGCCCTCTCTGATCAGCACTCAGCTCAGTAATCACCAGATTCGGTCGCTGCTCTTAACCCAGCACGTGGGGTAGATAAACCGCAAAGCTCGTTTGAGGTGCTTCTTCCACCGTGATAGTGACGCTATCCGGCGCGCTGGCTAAGCCCATACTATCAGCTGAAGGTGAGCGTATCTGCCGCACTCGGCGCGGTGAAGGTGGGCTGGGCGCTATCGACCACCCGTTAAGGTAACGGACGTGCCACTTGTCTGTATCCAGCTATAAGTGAGGGGAGAATGCGCATCGGGGTCGCTTGATCCGCTGCCGTCAAGTATGACCTGTGTGCCAGCGAGCACTATCCGATTCTCACCTGCATCAGCGATCGACTGATCATTAGTGAGCGTGATGGTGACGCTGGCCAGGGCGCTTACTGATCCCAAATTATCTGTTACCACGAGGCTGAAGGTGTATGTGCCCGCAATGGTGGAGGTGAAGCTGGGTGAAAGCGCGCTGCTATCGGTCAGTGTGATATTCGGCCCAGCGGTCTGTGTCCAAGTGTAGCTAAGTGTCTGAGTTGGATCTTCATCTGATGAAGCACTACCATCGAGAGTGACCAGTGAGCCAGCGACCACTGTTTGATCGTCTCCCGCATGTGCGGCTATGCATTAGCCAAAAGTCGTGTCGGCAGCAAAAGGCGATCGTTCGCATACCATCGCGGGAGTATCCTTGAGAGCACAGAACGCAGAGAGCTTGTATGCGATTTCGCTACGCGAAATCGCATACAACATCACCATTCAGCCCCTCGCCCGCACTGCGGGAGAGGGGGCCGGGGGTGAGGGCCGATAACGCTGACCGTATGTCGATTTGTGGCTAATGTACAGCATGTGCGGTGGGAGGATCATTGCTGAAGGTGGCAGTGATCACTTTGCTATTGTTCATCAGGAGCGTGGTGGGAGAACTACCGCCACTCAGATCACCGCTCCAACCAGCAAAACTCCAACCTGAATCGGCGGTGGTGGTGAAGGTGACTTCAGTATCGAGAGGATACTCTGCTTGGTTTGGGGTATAGTTGACGCTACCCTTGTCAACAGAGACCTGACCGCTTTAGCGCTCTGCTCGTTAAGCAGATGCAGAATCAAAAGGGCCTGTGCTTTCGCACAAGCCCTCTTTTTCTATCGATCGAGCTGCCTAGCTAGCGAGCAGGCCAGCTAGAGGGATCAGCTTGTTGGAGACCCGAGCCAGAAAAAACGCCCGCACCCGTCGCCGTCACTGGGCCAGCCAGATTGTCGCTCTCATCGCTCTCTAGCTCGACGCCATAACTATTTTGCGAATGGTAGGAGTCGACATAGACATACAGTTGATCGCCCGCCGTATAGCTGCCAAAGCTATAGTCTGCAACATAAAACGGGCTGGTCTGCGTGAGCGTAATGCTCTGACCCGGCTCAAGCGTCTGCTTGACCAACCAGACCGCTCCCGTAGGCGCGATCTTCTGCCAGACCGTGTTGGCTGTGGGCCTCTGGCTCGGGTTCACATACAGATCGACCCAGAAATCGGCCCGATTAGGAGCATCGCCCGTGTTGCTGATCACCACTTTCAGCCCATGCTGATCGGCTGTCAGCTCAGTAATCACCAGATTCGGTCGCTGCTCTTGACCTAGCACCTGAGGCAGATAGACCGTATAGCTGGTTTGAGGCGTCTCTTGCACAGTAATCGTAACGGTATCGGCTGCGCTAGCTACGCCCATGCTATCGGTCACCACTAGGCTGAAGGTCAGCACATCCGCCACACTCGGCGCAATGAAGCTGGGTTTGGCGGTATTGGCTCCCGTCAGCGTAACAGGTGTGCCGCCCGTCTGTGTCCAAGCGTAGCTGAGCAGAAGATGCCCATCGGGGTCGCTCGAAGCGCTGCCATCGAGCGTGACGGTGCTGCCAGGCATGACCGTCTGATCCTCACCCGCATTGGCAACCGGCTCGCCGTTCGTCACTGTAATCGTCACACTATCGGCTGTGCTGGTAAGGCCCAAGCTATCGGTCACAATCAGCTCGAAAGTCAATACGCCTGCACTATTCGGTGCGGTGAAGCTCGGCTGGGCGGTGTTGGCACCCGTCAGCACCACGCTTGTACCGCCCGTCTGCGTCCATGCGTAGCTGAGCGGCGTGTGTCCATCGGGGTCGCTCGAAGCGCTGCCATCGAGCGTGACGGTGCTACCAACTAGCACCGCTTGATCTGCACCCGCATTAGCGTTTGGCTGCTGGTTGGTCACCGTGATCGTGACGCTATCGGCTGCGCTTGTTGCACCCAAATTATCGCTCACCACAAGGCTGAAGGTGTATACGCCCGCAACGGTGGGTGTGAAGCTGGGTGAAACCGCGCTGCTATCGCTCAGCGTGACACTCGGCCCAGCAGTTTGCGTCCAGTCGTAGCTGAGTGTCTGGCTTGGGTCGGCATCGAACGAAGCGCTGCCATTGAGTGTGACCAGTGTTCCAGCGACCACCACTTGATCAGCACCTGCGTCTGCGGTGGGCGGATCATTGGTGAAGGTGGCGGTGATATGTGTATCGCTGACCACCACGCTGGCCTGGGGCGATGTGCCGCTCAAATCGCCGCTCCATCCCGCAAAGGTCCAGCCTGGGTTGGCCGTGGCGGTGATCGCAACGGTGGTATTGGCGAGATATTCGATCTGTTGAGGCGTATAGGTGACCGTGCCGCCTCCAATCACATCCAGATTCAGGTGGAGCTGCGCCTCGTAGGCTCCTAGGTCGATATTGGAGCGAATGATACGCGGATTACCACCAAGATCGAGATTGAACTTGAGATCGAATTCGAGATCAATAGTGTCTGTAACAATCACCACTGATACTAGGGCGAATTGATTATCACCAGCATCGATTGCGGGTGAACCAGGCAGCAAACGAAGATCGCCAGCAGTACTTGGTGCTGAACTAAAATCAACAGGGCTTACAAACAAGGGATCGGCATCGGCAAGATTGCCGCCTAGATCCGTTCCACAAACGCTTGTGTTCCAAACACCACTCGGCTTACAGCCCTGAATGAGGCTATGGGTCATGGTGACAATATCGCTATTATCGATGACGAGCTCCGAACTGTTACCCCACACAATGCTATTGATTATTGCTAGCTGGCTGAGATCGGTGTGTGCGATCGCGCCTCCGCTGTTCGCGTTATTCCCAGAGACAGTGGCATTAAAAAGGAATGCTCCGCTCGAATCCGTGCTCGCAATCGCACCTCCACTGTTCGTTGCGCCGTTTCCAGAAATGCTGGAGTTCAAAATGATCGCCACACCGGAATCCGAGTTAGCAATCGCACCACCGTCGTTGCTTGCGCGATTCCCAGCGAGGCGAGAGCGATGAAGCAAGCTGATACCTGTATTGTTGTTATAGATCGCGCCACCATCTCCATCGGCCTGATTATCGGTAATAGAGACATTCTCCAGCATACTAAAGCTTGTATCCTCGATATAGATCGCGCCGCCATCTCCACTAGCACTATTACTGCTCAGCGGTGAATCGGCAAGCGAGAACAAGCTGGAATTGGCATAGAGCGCGCCGCCATTATTTGCATGATTGTGCTTAAATTGAGTATGAAAAGCATCAATCCCACCTAGCTCGCTCCCGATCGCACCGCCAAGGGTCGCCGTATTGGTTAAGAAGTTGGTGTTGGTAATGGCGAATGAAGCCGCTAGAGCATTAATCGCCCCACCAGATCCAGCGGCCTGATTCTCAAGAAAGTCAGTGTTCGTGATGGTGCCGCTGTTTGTCCCAAAGATGTTGAGCGCACCACCATCCCCTCCTGCGTCATTCTTGTGAAAATGGTTATCACTGATTTCGATAGAGCTTAAGCCTTGGAGCTGTAGAGCACCGCCATCTTGGCCTGAATCATTGAGGATAAAATCGGAATCGTGAAGATACAGCGTGGAGGTAATAGATGGATCTCCACCAGAGAAAAGCGCTGCGCCGCCATCGCCCTGTTCTGCCCGATTACCCGAGAACGTGCTGCCCTCAACAGTGGTTTGGATGGATACGCTGAAGATCGCCCCACCAGCAGCAGGCATAGGCCCAGAACTCGTGGTCGCGGTATTCGTCACAAAGGTGCTACTGGTGATGCTGATAGTCTCGGTAGCATTACTTGCGATCGCGCCGCCATGACCGTTACTTGAACTGTTCTCAGTGAACGTGCTATCGCTGAGAGTTAAGGTGTAGGAAATGCTTGAAGACGCGTTGTAGAGCGCACCGCCAGCCGAAGAAGCGTTATTCTTGCTGAAATCAGTGCTTAGGATATCGACATTGCCCGAGCTATGAAAAATGGCACCACCATTACCATTAGTGGCTTTATTCTCGGAGAAGTCCGAACCGCTAATAGTCAGCTCGCTATTGGCGCTGTGAATCGCACCGCCAATAGGGGCACTATTTGCAGCGAAGAGCGATTGCGTAATAGTGAGCGCGTTGGTTGAGTTTAGTTGGTTTGGATGAAAGATCGCGCCGCCACCCATCACAGCTGTATTGGTGAGAAACTCCGTCTGCGAGAGGGTGATATTGCCCGAGTCATGCCAAATCGCGCCGCCACCGTTAGTATTTGCTGTATTCTCGGCAAAGCTCGTATCGCTGATGATCAGGTCACTATACGCGCCATAGATCGCACCGCCAGTACCTGAACTATTCTCAGAGAAGGTTGATTCAGTAATGCTGAGCGTATGCGTTGAGCCTATAGGGTTGGGGTTATAGATAGCGCCGCCGCCTGTTGCAAGTACGGTGCGATTTTCCTCGAAATCGGTTTTCGAGATCGTCATATCACCGAGGTTGTTGGAAATCGCACCACCATAGCCAGTCGTCGCCTCGTTCTGGGAGAAATTGGAATCGCTGATCGAGAGATAACCTCGATAATTATTGATCGCACCGCCAGAATTTGCCTGATTCTCGGAGAAACTCGAACGAATGATTGTGAGCGTATTGCTAATGGTGGGATGATAGTTATTAATCGCACCGCCGCCGCCAGTATCAGCACTATTTTTGGAGAAGGTCGAATCGCTGATTGTTATGCCACCATAGGATGCGCTGCTGGTGCTGCTAATAGCGCCACCGCTGGTGCCGGAATGATTTTCTAAGAAGTCCGCATGGCTGATGATCAAGCTGTTGCTGGTGGTGACACTGGTTGTGTGTTGGATAGCACCACCGGTGCTATCAGAACTATTCTTGGAGAAGGTAGTATTGCTGATAGTGGGGGCGCTATTGGAATTGCTTATAGCACCGCCATTGGTTGCATGGTTGCCAACAAAATAAGAATAGCTAATGCTCGGGTTACTATCGCTTGTATTATAGATTGCCCCGCCATAGAGAGAGGCCTGATTGCCTGAGAAGGTGACATTCCTGATAGTAGGGCTACTCATTGTATTATGAAGCGCCCCGCCAGCGAAAGCAGATGCGGGAAGATCATTCGCCGAACCCGCAGTGATCACAAAACCATCGATAATGGCGCTTGTACCAACTAGAAAACCTTTGACAACATTGTAGCTATTGTTGCCAACAATATCTGAGGCGCTGGTGACGATACCGTTCACATGAGTGTCGTTTTGGTCGATATCGCCGCTGAGAATGGTTGTATTCAGCTCCCAGTCGCGCTCGCTCAGTTGTGTTTCGTCGCCCGCAAAGCCGCCATACAAGGCTACGCCATTCTTCAGCTCAAAGCTGGCGCTGCGATCACCTGAATCGCTGGTAGGATAGTAGATGCCTTTGGCCACCCAGATCTGATCGGTTGCCTGCGCTGCGCTGAGGGCCGCTTGCAGATCTTTAAATGCGGTAGCCCAACTCGTACCGTCCTCCACACCGCTCGCCGCCCGATTCACATACCAAATCTGATCAGCTGCTTGGGCTGGCGGAGCTTGTTGAGTAAATGTACACCAACTTGCCACTAATACAACGACAAACAGAAGCCTAAACGATCGTGGATGAATGGAGGATGAGGGCAGCATAAAGCTCCTTAAGAAAAAAGTGTACAGATACTCTATAATACACGATAAAATGTGGTATTGTAATATAAATAGCGTTTAATTTACATTACATCGAAAAACAAAATATCTTCCCTCAAACTAGATAAATGAGCGGTTGACTGTAAAAACTAACCCCTCGTAGTAGATTTATTATTTGCAGAAGGAAATTATTCCACAAAGTCATAGAGTCGGTCATACAAAATCCGAGCGCTTTGATGCTTTTTGGCCCTCGGCAGAGTGAAACCTGACTATTTTTCCGCCGTTCTTGTTTTTCCCCATCACAAGATGGTTCCTCTTTAAACAACTCTGATTTAGCCCAGATCGCAGCAGCTTAACGAATTAAGCCTAACTCTGAAAACGGCCCACTGCGCAACGGCTCTAATCTCGCCATCGAAGCATTGATCGACACCACTGGCCGCCCTCGATCGCGCAGATCAAGCTCATCTGATAGCGTATCCGCTCACTTCAGGTAATGCATATCTTGGCGGAGAGCTCTCAACCTTCCATTCGGCTTCTAGCGCGTCCGCCTCCGGCTATCAACAGCTTGCTCGCTACATTCGGCTGCTCGCACGCCTGCGCCCAAGCGCCCCCTGAATAGCCAAGCGTGCGTGCGGATCTGCTATCAAAGCTGCTGAAGACCAAAACACCAAGTATTCAACCGAATTTCGTATGAAATGCGAGAGCGCAATGGGACTCGCTAATACAGGCCGATTCTGGAACTTCAAAGCAACGAAAATCGCAATTTAGAGGCACGTAACTTGCTTTATCAAGCAGTTAATAAAGTTAATAAGCTGATCGATATGCGTATCCAAACAGATAGCTTACTGATTACGTAACACACTCAAACGCCATATACAAAGGTATATCACCATGACTAATCAGTCGCCTCATCGCGAAGATAACAGCCACCTCACAAACCCAGACGCGAGCCAAGCCACACCTCAACAAGGGCAGCTATTTAACCACTTCGCCCAACAATTTCTAGAAGCCCTACCGCTCGATATTGTTATTCTCGAATATGTTCCGCCCAAAGATTTTCGGATCGTAGCCGGAAAACAGAACAACAAACTCAAGCATGTGTTCTCCGAGCAAGATCTACTTGGAAAGACGATTCGCGAGATCAATACCCCTAAAGACGCCGATTTCGTGGAAGAGCTCATGTTGAAATGTGTTCGCACCGGCGAAAGCGTTCAGATCGAGAACAATTTCGATGTTGCAGGCCAGCAATACTGGATGACAGCGACCTATTCACCGATTAGCAATGAGCGCTCTGAGGTCACCCATATTCTGATGGCTTGGGAAGATATTACCGAACGGAAAATGCGCGAGCTTGAAGCACAAAAAGAGCAGCTTGAACTGATCGAACAGCAAGCGTCGCAGTTGGCCGAGCTTTCAACACCGATTCTCTCGATCAGCGACAGCACCATGGTTATGCCGCTGATCGGCGCCATCGACTCGCAGCGTGCCCAACAGATCTTCGATAGCCTCCTGCAAGGCACAGCCCAACACCGCGCCAGCACCATCATCCTCGACATCACGGGCGTGCCGATCGTCGATACGCAGGTGGCGAACAACCTTGTGCAGGCTTCACAGGCAGCCCGTTTGCTCGGCGCGGAGGTGCTGATCACGGGCATTCGCCCCGAGGTAGCCCAAACGATCATCGGGCTGGGCATCAATCTCAGCGGCATCACTACGCGCGGCACCCTGCGCGACGGGATCGCCTATGCGCTCGCCAACGACAAGCAAACGTCTAATCGACAAGAATAAGTCTGCTTAGCGTCTCATAGTTCTGCGCCAGCATCACCTTCGCATTGAAAACAAAGCCGCTCTGTTAGATCACTCTCTTTTTGGCCTTCGGCAGTGTGGAACTTGACCCTTTTTGTTGAGAGATTTCGCGCTGTCGCGCGACATCTCTCAACTCTTTCCGCCGGTTTTGTTTTCTTGCGCTTCAAGAGGGCAAGTCTTTACACGAATATGGTATTACTTTTGACCCTCGGCAGTGTGGAATGAGACTCAGCTTTTCGCCTTCTCGCGTTAAGCGAATGCAAGGCTTTAAAGTTGTTAGCTGCGGAATTCGAGCCTACCCTTCGACAAGCTTAGGGTAGGCTTTGGCTTGCTGAGCCTGCTAGGCGCGTGCGCCTAGCAGGCTCAGCGTGAGCTGCGAGGCTATGGACCGAATGTTTGGAAAGGATGTTGATAGCCGAAGGCGGACGCGCCAGAAGCCGAATGGATGCTTGAGAGCTCTCCGCCTGAAGCCTAAGCGTATACAGAGGATGGCGCTTCGCCCAGAGCGAAATAAATAAAATGAGCCTAGCAGAAAGCGCTCTGCTAGGCTTTTTTGCGCTTCAAGCTCGCAACAACCAAGCTCAATCTTCGACTTCAAAGGCGGCGCACTGAGCACAGCGCCCCAGCAGGGCCAGATGATCGTTCTGGATCTCGAAGCCATAGCGCTGCTGGATCAGCTCCTTTAAGGGCGCCAGCTCCTCATCGGAGATCTGGATCTGATAGCCACAGCTCTGGCAGACCAAATGGTGGTGGGATTCGCCCGGCGCGCGGTATTCGTAGAGCAACTTGGAATCGCCCAGATCGATCGATGCCACCATACCAAGGCCCTGAAGCCATTGCAGGGTGCGGTAAACGGTTGCGATATCGACAAAAGGCTGATGCAGCACGATCTCGGCGTGAATCTCCTCGGCTGTCATATGGCAGCCAGCAGCTTTGATCACCTGAAGCACTTGCAAACGCTGCGGTGTGAGGCGGTGACCCTGTTGGCGCAACATTGTGATTTCATCTGAAAGCTCCATGGCAGGGCCCTCCAAATAGTCGCTGTTCTCACTTCGGCTAGGCTCGTATGCATGCTCTCACTGGCCGAAAACAGCTCTCTAAGCATCTATTTGCCATTGTAAACAGGAAATATGTCAACTGTCAACGAGCCAAACTTGTGCTCGCGGCTTTTCCATTGTAGCTAAATCGGCCAAAAGATGGAAATATAAGCCCGCATATCCTGTTGACGATTTTAAACCCATTCAGTATACTATTGCAACTAATCGCATTTGCAACTAATTGCAACAAATTCTCCTAGTCTGCTTCGTTCTAGCATCGCGTTCAGCACACAGCGCCCAACACGGGCATAGCTCTCTCAGATCTGCTTGAATGTAAGGTATCGCACGCCTTAAGCAAGGAGGATCTCTATGTTTGCGTTTGTCTTGGGATCCCACATCCCGCACGTGCCCAAGCGGCCGCCAGCGCTGCACATCCCCGATGGCTTTCTCAACCTACCGATCTCGCTGCTCTTTTGGCTGATCAGCATCGCGCTCGTGGCTTTAGCCCTGCGGCGCAGTCGCAATCTCAACGAGCATCAGCTGCCCTTGATGGGCATTATGGCGGCTTTTATCTTCGCCGCTCAGATGATCAACTTCCCCGTAGTGGGAGGCACCTCGGGGCACCTGCTGGGCGGGAGCTTGGCGGCCATCACGCTCGGCCCATGGGCGGGCATGCTGGTGATGAGCTGCGTGATCGGCGTCCAAGCGCTTCTGTTCCAAGATGGCGGCCTGCTCGCTATGGGCGCCAATATTTTTAATATGGGCTTGCTCACTGCGGTGATCGGCTATGGACTGTATCGCATCGTGGCCCAGCGCTCGCAACGGCTGCGCTTGCTCGGGGCCGGCCTCGCGGCTTGGCTCTCGGTGGTCGCCGGGGCCTTGCTGACCGCCCTGCAGTTGTGGCTGAGCGGCACCTCGTCCCTTCAGATCGTCATGCCGGCCATGTTGGGCATCCACGCGCTGATCGGCATCGGCGAAGCCTTGATAACGGTGGCGGCGCTGGCCTTCATTCTGCGCACTCGCCCCGATCTGCTCAACGAAAACGCGCAGCAGGACGGACGTGCTTGGATCATCGGCGGCGTTGTGGCCACCGTGTTGGTCGTGTTGTTGGCACCCTTCGCCTCGGCCGACCCCGACGGACTCGAGCGCGTCGCAGAAGACCTGGGCTTTATAGAGCGCGGCCAAGACGCGCCCTACCAACTGATTCCCGACTACAGCTTCCCGCTTTTAGGCGAGACGTCGCTTTCGACGATCGTTGCGGGCCTTGTGGGCTTGGTGGTGGTAGCAGCGCTCAGCATGGCCGCTGCTCGGCTTATTCAAGAGCGCAAGGCTTAGCAGTCTAGAAGTCCGCTTTACGCAAGAAAACGGTAACACTTATGCAGACCCAGAGCTCGTATCAAAGCTTGTCCGTCGCGCCCAGTAAGCAGCTCGTTCAACTGCTCGACGCGCGCACCAAGCTGATCATCAGCCTGCTCTTCATTCTCTCGAACCTGGTGCTGCCCGATGGCGCTTGGCTCGGCTTTCTCGCTGCTCTGCTGCTGCTGTTCGGCTACAGCCTCGTCGCCCAAGTCGGCCTCGGCCTATTGCTGCGCCGCTCGTGGATCGCCCTGCCCTTTCTGCTCAGCGCGCTCCCGCTGATCTTTAGGCTGCCCGGGCAACCTCTCGCCAGCCTGCCCTTCGGCGATAGCGCGCTCGTCATCAGCGATCGCGGCCTGATTCGCTTTAGCAGCATTGCGCTGCGCAGTTGGCTCTCGGTGCAGATGGCGATTCTGCTCACCGCAAGCACGCCCTTCCCCGATCTGCTCAACGGGCTGCGCAACCTCGGGCTGCCGCAGCTCTTTGTGAGCCTGATCGGCTTGATGTACCGCTATATGAGCGTGATCAGCGACGAGGCCCATCGGCTGATGCGCGCACGCGAGGCGCGCAGCGCACGCATGCTCGGGCGCGTGGGCGGAGGCTCGCTCTGGTGGCGGGCGCGGGTGGCGGGCAATCTGGTGGGGCAGCTCTTTCTGCGCAGCTACGAACGCAGCGAACGGGTCTATCAGGCCATGTTGGCGCGCGGCTACACTGGGCAGCCGCTCAATCTAGCCCGAACGCAGCTGCATAGCCGCGATTGGCTAGCGATCGCCCTGAGCTTGATGTTGCTGGTGCTGGTTCAGCTCGCCGCAGCGCTGGGCTGATAGAAGCTAGAGAGAAGAGTGACATGGCGCTATTACAGATCGAGAATCTCTCTTTCAGTTATTCCGACCAACGTCCGGTTCTGCACAGGATCAATCTCAGCATCCAGCGCGGCGAAAAGGTCGCTTTAGTTGGGCCAAACGGCGCGGGCAAAAGCACGCTCTTACTGCATCTCAACGGCATTCTAAGCGGCCAAGGGCGGATCAAGATCGCAGGTTTAGAACTGAATCGCAGCAACCTGCCCCAGATCCGAGCCGCCGTCGGTCTGGTCTTTCAAAACCCCGACGACCAGCTTTTCTCGCCGACCGTGTTCGAAGATGTGGCTTTTGGGCCGTTGCATATGGGCCTTCCCGAAGACGAAGTGCGCCAACGAGTCGAGCGTGCGCTCGGCCAAGTCAACATGCGCGGCTTCGAGGATCGGCTCTCGCACCATCTCAGCATCGGCGAAAAAAAGCGCATCGCCATCGCAACCGTGTTGGCGATGCAGCCCGAGCTGCTGGTTTTCGACGAGCCATCGGCCGGGCTCGACCCGCGCGCACGCCGCATGCTGATCAACCTGCTGCGCGAGCTGCCGCTCACCATGCTGATCTCGACCCACGATATGTTGCTGGTGCGCGAACTCTTTCCGCGTATGGTGCTGATGGATCAGGGCCAGATCGTGGCCGACGGGCCAACCAGCCGCCTCTTAGAGGATACGGCACTGCTCGAAGCGCACGGCCTCGAGCTCCCCTAAAGCTACGATAAACCTCGCCTTTGGCGGAGAGGCTTCTAGCCCCCATACGGTCCTCAGCGCGTCCGCCTCCGGCTATCAAAGGGGATAGCTGCCCTCACCCCCGGCCCCTCTCCCGCACTGCGGGCGAGGGGCTGAATGTTGAGTTCGGTGCTCTCAAGGATACTCCCGCGGTGGTATGCGAACGATCGCCTGTTGCTGCCGACACGTCTTTTGGCTAATGCATAGCTCCCGCAAGGCGGGAGAAGGGAGCAGAGCGGCGCTCGGCCCAATGCTACGGGTGAAAGGGGCTTTTCTTCGTCTTCGTTGTTCTTTCCCCACGTTGCGAGCATGCAGGCTTTTAAGAGGATCTCATATCAGCTCTAACTACGAGACTGCCGGACTGTTTTGAGGCACGGCTTGAGCACGCAGCGCCAAGAAGTGCAACGAGCAGTTGGCGATCAGGCCACACACGCAGATGATAGCCGCCATAGGCACCGCCGTGCCGTTATCGAGCATACTCACGAGCGCGCCCGAGATGCCGCCCGCAGCGAACTGCAGTGTGCCCAACAGCGCCGAAGCGCTGCCCGCCAGCTTAGCCTGCGGCTCCATAGCGGCCGCCGTCGCATTTGGGTTGATGCCACCCACCATAGCGACCGTGCAAAACAGACAGGGCAAGAGCGTGTAGAGCCCGCCGATGCCGCTTATCGAGAAGAAGGTGAGCAAGATCGAAGCGACCAGGTAGACGCCCGCGATGGCCTTGAGCTGCTGTTGGTTCGTGTAGCGATTGATCAGCCAGCGCGTCGATTGCGACATCAAAACCAAACCGAGCGCATTGCTGCCAAACACAAAGCTAAATTGCTGCGGGCTAAGGCCGTAGAGTTCGATCAAAACAAACGAGGAGGCCGAAATATAGGCGAACATCCCCGCTGAAGCGAAACCGCCAGCCAGCGCATAGCCCAAAAAGCTTTTATCGCACAGTAGCTTGCCATAGTCGACGAAGACCTGCTTCAGACCGGAAGTGAGGCGGCGTTCGTTCGGCAGCGACTCATCTAAGCCGAAGATGCTGATCAGGCTGCAGATCAAACCAAAAGCGGTCAGAATCCAAAAGACCATGCGCCAGCCGCTCCACAGCAAGATCTGACCGCCAAGGATGGGCGCACAGATCGGCGCGAGGCCCGAGACCAGCATCAAGAAGGAGTACATACGCGTCGCATCGCGGCCACCAAACATATCGCGCACGATCGATCGACCGATCACCATACCGGCGCAACCGCCCAAAGCTTGAGCTAAACGCAGCACGATCAAGCTCTGAATCGAAGGTGCAACAGCGCATAAAAACGAAGCGATGGTATAGAGAACACAGCCGAAGATCAATGGGGCGCGGCGTCCGATGCGGTCCGAGAGCGGGCCATAGATCGCTTGGCCGACTGAGAGGCCGATAAAGAAGATCGAGAGGGTTAACTGAACCGAACTAGCATCGGTGGCGAAATCTGTCACCATCGAGGGCATGGCGGGCAGATACATGTCGGTCGTTAACGGGGCAAAGGCGCTCAAGATGCCCAGAGCGATTGTGAGCCAGAGCAGCGAGCTACGGAATGAACGAGACATAACGGAAGATTCTCCACATAAAACGCGCGTGTAGTCCGTCGTATAACCGCGTCGTTATAGCGCATCCTAGAGGGGATTTTTGCGGCACACGCAAAGGATATTGAAACGCACTGCAGGCATGCTGTTGGTTAAGATATGCTGCAATTTGAATCTTACTCAGTTTTCCTGCTTAGCGCAAATACACAAAAAGCAGCGTCCGTTATAGCAAATTCGGTAGATCACTTCCTATTTGGCCTGCGGCAGAGCGGAACTTGAGCATTTTTGTTGTGTGAGATTTCGCGCTGTCGCGCGAAATCTCACACAAGCCTTTCCCCGGTTTTTGTTTTCTGCATTCCAAGACTACAGAGTCTTTAAACGAATTTGGAATTATTCCTCCGGCGCCGCTTTGATACAATATCCGTTTGATCGTCTCTGCTGCTATTTGGCCTGGGGCAGAATGAAACTTGACTATTTTCTCAGTAGGTAGCGGAAGGCAGGTCGCAGCGCAAGCTGCGACGTACTGCCTGAATGGGAGGAGCTAACATCTGATAGCCGAAGGCGGACGCGCCAGAAGCCGAATGGGGACTAGCAGCCTCTCCGCCAACATAAGCTAAGCAAGCGACACGAGCGCTGCCGCACAATGACGCTCGAACTAGGAGTTTTGCGGAGTGGCTAGCTGGGTCTTCAACTTATACTTCAACTCGTCCGAGATCCAGAGCGAATCGATCTCACTATGGATCTGTTCCATCGAGATGCCGCGCTCTCGGCGAGCCTTAAAGCTCTCCAGTAAGACGCTGTTCAAGCCATATTTCGAGACAGCATCGGCGATCAGAGTCAGCAGCCCGAGCGTAAGCAGGCCGCCCACCAAGCCGACCGGACCGCCCAACATAGCCAGCGCCGCCACCACCACCGCACCTCCAGCCAGGCCGGCGCTGCTGGCGATCGAGCAGGCCACCACAAAGGCCAGGGCGGGCAGGCCGATCAGCGCGATCTTATGGGCCAGCTCGTCGAGCGTCAGGTGTTGTTTGGCCTCTTCGGCGGCGGCTGCGCTATGGCTGCGCACATATTCGGCGCTCTCTTGGAACTTCTCGTGCAAGACTTGGGAGCTCTGCTTGCCGACCTCGCTCACTTGGGCGCCGAGCTCGTCTAAGATCGTGCTCAGCTTTCCCAAGCCATAACCAAGCCCTTCAGCGAGCTGCTGGCTGCCCTCTTGCACGCCCTTTTCAACAGAATGGAGGAAGCTTTCAACAGCCTTCCACCAATCGGAACTCGAAGTCATCGCTGTCTCCTTTCTGGTCTTAGTTTTACTCTAGCACAGCGCTCCAAACAGATCTAGGCAAGCTAGCAGCCTAAACAGTGCGAGCTTCCGCACGCTCATCAGGCGGAAAAGATCTTTCCATGCATTCGGCTTCTAGCGCGTCCGCCTTCGGCTATCAACATCCTTTTCACCCATTCAGGCGATCGGCCTTCGGCAAAGCGAAGCATTGCCCTCTTCGCTGCAAGCGCGCTGCCTGCCATAGCATCAATTGCAGCGTCGTTTCTACAATCAAGGCAACCTTTTCGAGAAGTGTTGCGTAATGTATAGTGTGAAATAATCCTAAGTTGAAAGAAAGAGCAGGCGCATGGCTTCCAATCAGTCTAAAACTGGCATCGCAAGCAGTTTCCGGCCAGTTTGAGCCTTGGTTTTCCCTGCGCTATTGATGACTATCGCGCTCTTCAGCCCTTGGATGAGCTACCAACTCGTCCGCGAGGGTAAAGAAGCGCTGCCAGCTTTAAGCTACTTTCTTTGGAACAATCTCTGGGGGGTTTGGACAGTCTGTGTGGCTATCATTCTGCTCTGCGGCCTTTTCGAGCTCTTTGGGCGCTACCAACTGATCACCATTCTGACCTGTCTGCTCGGCTACTACGCGATCGTGAACCTCTTCGGCCTCTACCAGAGCCATCTCTCCATCCCTGATTTTCAGAATGTCGAGCTACGCTTTGGCTATTACCTTTTGATCGGCGGCTGTTGTCTGATGATGCTGGGGCTTTTGTGGGTCGCGCTCCAGGCGCGAGCGAAAGAAAAGCGGGAGATAGCGCTGCGTTATGGGCCAACGAAGCCCAAATCTTCATAATCCGGTTGATTAGGTTCTCTTTGGCCTTCGGCAGAGCGGAACGCGACTCTTTTTGGTGTGTGAGATTCCGCGCGGTAGCGCGAAATCTCACACAAGCCTTTTCCTGCTTTTCGTTTTTTGAGCGAAGAGCATGCACGTCTTTAAACGGATTTGGTATGATCTATCCTTAGAGATCCCAGTGGGCTGCTTCGGGGGCAGCGCTGAAGAGCTCACGCAGCGCGCTACGCAGATCGCTGCGCTCTTTGGGAGTTAACTGAGTCAGAACTATATCGTATCCGGCGCAGACAAAGGTTTCAGCAGCTTCGCGACTGAACTGCAGGCGCAAGCTGTATTCGTCGAACTCGCACCACTCGATTCCACCATAATAGGTTTCGCCGCGCGCATCGACCACACAGTAGCTCTCCATACCAAGGTTGCGATCCTCGGGGTCGCTAGCGCTATTTTGCTGGAGCTCGATCCCTTGTTGGGGCGCTTTCGGATCATCGGCTAGCGCAATGATCAGGGCGTCGTCGATCCTTTCGATCCGGCATACGAGCGCCACAAAGGTCTGGCGCAAAGCTTCTTCCTTGGTATAAATCTCCATATTCCCCTCCAAGCGCTAGAGCGTTTCAATCCTCGCCAAGAACATTGTAGCATGCTCAGGCAGTTATAGGCAGATCAACTGGGTGTTGGCATATCGTCGCGCAACAAACCAGCCGAACGCAAGTCGTCCCACAAAGCGCTCGGAATGGGATGCTGAAACATCGCGACATTCTCGTCGACCTCGGCGATCGAGCGCGCGCCCGAGAGGATCACATTGATGGCGGGGTGGGCCAGCGGAAACTGCAGGGCCGCCGCTTTGATCGGCACATTGTGGCGCTGACAGATCGCGTCGATGCGTTTGGCGCGCTCGAGCCACTCTTGGGGCGCTGGGCCATAGTTGAAGGTGGCTTGGGGTGCGTGCGGATCGGCCAGAATGCCGCTGTTGAACGGCCCGCCCAAGTAGATCCCGATGCCCTGTTCGAGCGCGATCGGCAGCAAGACATCAAAGGCTCGCTGGTCGAGCAAGGTGTAGCGCCCCGCCAACAAAAAGCAGTCGAACTCGGTCGATCGCGCCAGCTGAGCCAGCAGCTCGGCGCTGTTCATGCCCGCCCCTACGGCCTTGATCACGCCTTCGTCGCGCAAACGGCGCAACGCCTTGTACGTGCCTGCCAGTGCCTCTTCCATATGGTAGTCGGGATCGTGGATCAAGACGATGTCGATGCGATCTAAGCCCATGCGCTGCATGCTGGCCTCGACCAAACGCAGTGTGCCATCGTAGCTGAAGTCGCGCCCCATCGGTCGCGGCAGCTCGTCTTCGGCGGGCACTGGATCATCGGCGTAAAGAGCGTGGCTGACTTTGGTCGAGATCACAAAGCTATCGCGCGGCACATCATCGAAGATGCCCTTGAAGCGCGACTCGGCCCGCCCACTGGCGTAGCCCGGCGAGGTATCGAAGAAGCGGCAGCCGATATCGTAGGCGTGACGAAGGGTCGCTTGGGCATCGTGTTTGCTCACGGGTGTGTATAAAAGACCAAAGGCCGCGCTGCCTAGCCCGAACTGGGTCACTTCGAGCGAACTGCGACCTAAAGGAACTTTGCGAAACGGATCAGCCATCGAAACCTCATCTTTGCCAGCGCCAGCGCTGGAATATAATGATCAATAGGCGAATAGTATAAAGCAGGCTGGGTCTAACGCAAAGCGAAGAGGCGCTCTCCGAACAGCAGCTGAAGCGCGATGCCCACAACACCAGCGATCATAATCACCAGCGTGGCCCAAGCGAAACGTTTGTTGAGCTCGGGCACTTGAGCGCGCATAATCATCGGCAGAGTGACGACCGTGCTGGTGAGCGTCGCGATGGTGGTGCTGAGGCCAGCGGTCGCCGCCGGAACCGTGCCCTGAGCGCCCAAGGAAGCGGTCGCCGCAACAGTGCTCGAACTGGAGACGATGCTACCGATAACCGTGCTTCCGTACAGGCCTAAGTCGCCGAGATTGCGCTGAGCGACCGCCGAGATGATCTGCAAGACCAAGAAGAGCGCGCCGAAACGCAAAGCCGCTATCAACGAGAAGGGCGATTGAAGGTGCAAAAGCGGAGTGTCGGTCTCTACATGTTTGGGCTTGCGCTCGAGCATGATCAAGACGGCGCTGCTCAGCAACATAGCCGCCTGGGCGAAGACAGCGTGCAAAAAGGCTTGGGGCGCAAGAATGGCCAGAATGCAGCTATTACGCAAGATCATTGCGCTGACCGCTAAGAGAATGCCGCGATGGCCCACATCGATCAGTTGGCCGTCGCTCTCTTTGACGCGCGACGAAAGCTCGCTGACCGCCGCCATGCTGTTGACCAAGCCGCCCAAGAAGCCTGTCAGCGCGATGCCGCGATCACCATAGATCTTCCAGAGAATGTAGTTGACGAAGCTGATCACTGCGATCAAAAGCACGGTGACGAAGGTCGCCTGGGCCGATACCACACCCCAAGGATCGATCGGCTCCTCGGGCAGGGCCGGATAGATGATGAAGGCCAGAATGCCCAGCAGAATCGCCGAGCGTACCTCGGTCTCATTCACCAGCCTGCTGAAGGTGGTCAAGGGCTCCTTCCAAGCCAGCAGCGCCGTAGTCGCCACCGCCACCGCCACAGGCGTAAAGGTCTGGCCGATCCCACAGAGCACGCCCGTTAAGGCGATCAACAAAAGCGCCACCGATGTTGTGAGCTCGGTGCCAGCATTCGCTTGCAAGCTCTGAACATTCAAAAAGGTGATCAAAATGCCCAAGAGCAACAAAATAATCAGAGCATAGGCCTCGCCGAGCAGGCCGCCCAGACAGCCGAGCATGGCGGTGAAGGCGAAGGTGCGCACGCCGGAGGCTTTGTTGCGCCGCTCGCGCTCGAGACCTACAAACAGACCGATCGCTAGGGCTAAGCCTAGGCGGGCCAACATTTCAAGATAGGGCCACTCTGGGCTATGGGGTGGCATACACAGATATCCTTAACTATGATGGGCGAAAGAGCTATGTGCAAGAAAAGCATACAAGTGAAGTAGGTATCACATCGCCCAGATTCGAACAAAGCGCATAGTGGCAGGCAATAAGAGGTATCGCTAAAGCCTGCTAACAACATCGAGAAAAACGTGCCAGTAGACTTTACAAACTTGCTATAAGTTCTAGTGTAGCAGATTTTAGGCTAAAACCGTTTGCTTGGATATTCGGCTGGTCGCTCGGCACCGATAGAAGCGCATTTTGAGGAGCGACGCTTTGATAGCCGTCGCTCCTCAAAAGAGGGCGGCTCGCTCTCAGCGAGCCACAACGCTACACTTCCAAGCAAGCAACGAAGCCACGCCAAGATGCATTGGCGTGGCTTCTCGGTCTAGCAGCGCATCCAAGCGATCGCTGCGGATCATACCGAATCCGGTAGATCACTTTCTTTTGGCCTCCGGCAGAGCGGAATTTGGCTCTTTTTGTTGTCTTGCACCAAGAGAATGCAAGTCTTAGATGGATTTCGTATCGCTGTTTGTTATGTCAAATTCATCTCAAGGCTGGCAACAGGCTTGGGCTGCGGGCCGCTCGCGCAGTGTTGGTGTTTGAAGGCGGCTTGGCGTTGTGCCCGTTACCTGCAGACCACTTATGCGCAGCAGGTTATTGGCGCGATTGGGATCGAAGGCCCCAGTATTCAAACGCCAGCTATCCGCTTGCACATAGATCTCGCTTGTGCCCGCCGCAAAGAAGCCAGGCCAGATCGAAAAACCTTCGACCAGGTTCTTCGAGCTGAGTGTCACGCTTTCGCCGGGCGCGAGGCCAGCGGGAACAGGCCAAGCTATGCCATAACAAGGCTCAAGTTGGCACAACTCGTTCCATGTTGCGTTTTGGCCGGGCGCTTGGCTGGGATTGATGTAGAGATCGACCCAGAAGGCGGGCGCTGCGGCCGGGCCTTGGTTCGTGACCACCACCTTGATCTCAAGGGGCTCGCCAGCATTGAACTGCCGTTTATCGGGCGAGAAGGTCACGCTCGTCACAGCCAGATCGGCCTGAGGCGGCTCCTTCACCACCAAGGGCAGGTACACCCGCTTAAGCGTATCAAGCTCGGTAACGGTCGGATCGGCGCTCCCCGAGCGATCGGGGTCATCGCTCAAGACCGGGTCGATGCCCGTCGCACTCGCCTGGGCTTGGTTCACGATCTGAGTCACGCTCTCGGACAACGGACTAGCGATCAGCACATCGAAGATCAGAACGACACTCTTACCAGCAGGCAAGGTATCGAGCGTCACTTGTAGGCTGTTGGGCGTCGTAGTGATAGCGCTCGGCGCTGCGTTTTGGCTCTGGGTGAGGCTTGTATGGCGCCCACCACGCGCAAGCGTGCTCGCCATCAGCGTCTGAGATTCACTAGCTTCGTGAGGCATGCCAAGCACATGGCCGAGCTCATGCTGCACCACGGTGAGCAGATCGTAGCGCTCGCTGGATTGTGAGCCATCGATATTCCAGCCCCATCCGGCGGCATCGCGGTCGATCTCAACGCTTGAGCCGAAGGTGCTGCCCAGCAAGCCAGCATCGAGATCGGCGAGCTGCACGCTGGCGCTGCGCAGTTGCTCACGCTGCTTCGCCGACAGACCAGCGGCCTCCCAGTGCTCGATGGCCGTAGCGACGGCGGCATCGAGTTGAGCTTGGCTCAACTGTGCGTTGGCTGCGCCCGGGCCTTCGCCATCGGCGGCTTGCAGCGCGAACGATGGTGTTTGACATGTGGCCGGAATAAAGGTTGAACCCATCACATACACTGATGCTGGAGGTGCGCTATCGGTTCCCTGGACATATGAAGCGACTTGTGTGCCATTAGATGGATTCGATGTCAGCCCTTGGAGCGCGAAGGTTACATTCCCTGACGAACGCTCTAGTACATAATCAGCGGATGCAGCCGCACCACCGCTAACGTTATTGCGATCCAAATTAACGCATAGGTAACTGGTGTCAGTTGGTATGCTATGGACACTTCGCAAGTAAAGACCAGCAAAGGCGAAAATACTAGTCGATGGATCAATTACATTGTCCTTGATTTGTGCGTCGATTCTACCTTGCCCATTGCGTGACTCGATTGAGAAGCCCGATTCGCCGAAATTGAGCAGATGATTCCTTGAAACATCGACCGTAATGCCGCCATCGCCATCAGCAACGATCCACATACCAATATAGAAAGAGGGAGTGACCATGATAGATGGGTTATCGCGAATATACCCCTCCATCGTGGGGCCAACTCCATCGCGAGATATCATATCGTTGGCGGCGATATTCACCTGAGTACGGGTGCCGTGCATGATCGGGTTATTCTTGATGTCGAACTTGACGCTGGCAGTGCCGTTGCTCGAAACGTTCACACCGATATCGTTGCCAGTCAGCGTATTGCCACTGAAGGTGAACATGCCAATGCTACTGGAGCCTTCCGCATTCACCCCAATCGCATCGCCCGTATTGTTGGTGAAGGTGTTATTCGTCACCGTAATCGCTGTGATCGTCGGGCTACCCGATGGCAGTGTGATCGAGAGACCATCGACCGGTGAAGATTTTGGTGAACTGAAGGTACTATTGGTGACCGTTAAGTTATCGAGCACCCCACTGGTATTCGTGATCAGCACATTATGGCTGTACGATTGGATCACCGTACTATTAGAGATCGAGAGCATACCAGTCGTATTGGTCAGTTCGATACCACTTTCGTCTGCGAAATCACCATTATTGTTGATGGTGCTGTTGTTTAGAGTGAAGCCTCTCACGGTAGAACCACGGATACCATCATCTCGACCATTGAGGACTTGCATCCAATTCAGCGAGACTGAACCAGTGTTGGTTAACAATATGCCTGGGCCGCTCGTATTTTGAATAACACCGCCAGAGCTAGCCGTACCACTCCCGCTAATGGTGAAAGGCCCATTACCTGTATTGTTCAGTACAATGCCATTAAACGCTCCATTGACTGACACCGAGCGGAAAGTCACACCCGCAGCACCGATGGTGACATTACTGAAATTCACTGCTGTACCGGTGGTGGTTGTAACGGTGTTGCCAGCGTTGATAATGGTGATTGTGCCGCCATTGGTGAACACAATGCCATTACCAGAGGTGGTTGATATCGTAAGAGGACCAGAGAACATGATTGTTGTGTTTGAGTTCGTAGTCATGCTGAGCGCTGTGTTTGTACCAGTGTACAGCACTACTGCTCCACTCAAGGTGATAGTACCATCGTTATTGTTCTCGATTCTCACACCGCTACAGCCCGAGTTACAGGTCAAATCGCCGCCTAACGTTACAGCACCCGCTGTACGATTGCTGATCTGCATCAGCAAACCAGCCGAGGTTTTGGAGATCGAGCCAGGATAGGTGATTGCGACTGAGCCTCCACTGTTCACAAAGGCTGTGCCTGTGGCCCCACTGAGCGCACCACTTGTCGCCGTGAAGGAACCTGTGATGTTCTGTAGCGAGATATTATTCGTACCACTTGTGGAACTAAGCGTACCAAATTGAGCATCGAGCGTACCATTAGAAAGATCGAGCGCTTGGCCTTGGCCAGTGATATTTACCTCGCGCACAAACAAGTTCAGGAAACTCGCTCCTGCAATACTAGCACCTGTGGTATTACCGATCTGTAAGCCTCGGAGCGTATTATTCGTGCCTAAGGTAATCCCTACGCCTGCACTTGTTATGGTTGAGCTTGGGCTACTACCCATCGCTGGCAGCGGGAACGAGTCGGCGGGCGCGATCACACCAGCCGCCGAAGCCAAACTCACGCCTGCCGTCTGTCCTATCAACTTCTGGTTATTCAGCAAGGTGATCGGGCCTACATAGGACGTAGCGCTCCCGTACAGGAAGATCGTGTCGCCAGCCTTTGGATTGCTACCAGTGCCATTATTCACCGCCTGCAAACTTGCGAGCGAGTTGTAGGGCGAATTCAGGCGTCCATCACCATTTGTAGCAGCATTCCCATTCACAAACCAAATCATGCCGCTGACGGTCAGATGCACAGTGCCGGTATCGCTACCAGTCGGATTGCTGATCGTATAGGTGAAGCTATCGCTGCCCTGGTAGCCACGCGGCGGCCTGTAGGAGAACTTACCGGTGGTTGTGTTGAGGACGACCGAGCCACCCTGTGCGCTGGTAGTGTCATAAGCGGTGATCGTCAGCGATGGGCCTTCGTCGTTGGTGAGCACACTAAATTGCGTGCTTATCGCGGTATCGACCCCCACATTACCGATCACCGACGGCGCGTAGGTATCATCCTTGGCATCGGGCGGCACACTAAAGGTAAAGACATAATTGGCCACCATCGTATCGGGCGGGTCGGCAGTATCTGCATCAGTGATTTGATCTGCCCGCACCGTCACCGTACACACAACACCAGCAGGCAGATCGCCAGTGGGATCGAGCGTGGCACTGGAGCCTGGCGAAGCGCTCACCGTAAAGATCACGGGCGTGCCAGTCGGACAAGCAAGCGTAAACGAGGCGGTGGTGAAGTTCACACTCTCGCTGAAGTTGATCACGATGTTAGCACTGCGCGCAACGCCGGTCGCATCGTTGGCAGGCGAAGTGCTTGTCACGGTCGGTGGCGCATCGGTCGTGAAGGTAAAGATCTTATTGGATACCATCGTGTCGGGCGGGTCGGCAGTATCCGCATCGGTGATCCGATCTGCCCACACCGTCACCGTACAGGTCGAGCCTGCTGGCAGATTAGCATTCGGATCAAGCGTGACGCTGGAGGCCGGCGATGTGCTCACCAGGCTAAATGGCACAGCGTCCGGACAAGCGATCGAGAACGAGCTTACGCTAAAGTTCACGCTCTCGCTGAAATTGATCACGATGTTGCCATCGGTCGCTAAGTTCGAGGCACCATTCGTAGGCGAGGTGCTAGTCACGGTCGGCGGCGCATCAGTGGTGAAGCTGAAGACTTCGTTGGCCTCCATGGTATCGGGCGGGTCGGCACTATCGACGTCGCTGATATTAGCCGCCACAACCGTCACCCTACAGGTCTCTCCGACTGGCAGATCACTGATTGGATTGATCAGTGCACTCGTGGCTCCAGAGCTACTGAGTGTAAAAGCTCTAGCGCTACCAGTAGGGCATTCAAGTACAAACGATGATGTGCTAAAGTTTACATTCTCGCTGAAATTGATGACGATATTGCTATTGGTCGCCACGTTGGTCGCGCCGTTGGCTGGGCTCGTGCTCGTCACGGTCGGCGGCGCATCGGTCGTAAAGCTAAAGACAAAATCGGCTTCCAAAGCATCGGGCGGATCAATGCTATCTGCGTCGGTAATGCCTGCCGCCAAAACCGTAACCGTACAGGTCTCACCCGTTGGCAGATTGCTGGTCGGATCAAGCGTGACACTGCTGGCGGGCGATGCCTCCACTATGCTAAAGGTCACCACGCTCGAACAGGCGATCGCAAATGAGCTTGCGTTAAAATTCACGCTCTCGCTAAAGTTGATCACGATGTTGGTATTAGTCGCCAAATTCGTTGCGCCATCCGAGGGCGTGGTGCTTGTTACCGTCGGCGGATCATCGTTCACCGTGGTGAAGCTGAACGTGTAATCGCTCGCCATCACATCGGGCGGATCGCCAGCGTCGACATCGTGGATCTCATCGGCCACTACCGTCACCGTACAGAGCGTATTGATTGGCAGATTAACGTTGGGCGTCAGAGTAAACACCGTCGCAGGCGAGGCCGACAAACTGAAGTCCACGGGCGTGCCCGCACAGACCAACTCAAACGAATCGCTGGTCGCCTGCACACTCTCACTGAAGGTGACCTGGATGGGCGAGTTGATCATCACATCGATCTCGTCCGTATCAGGAGTGGTGCTCACCACTTCGGGTGCGGCGTCGGTCGTGAATGTGAACGTGTAATCGCTCGCCATCTCATCGGGCGGGTCGATAGTATCGACGTCCGTCACCTGATCTGCGGCCACCGTCACGCTACAGGTAGTAGCCAGTGGAAGAACGGTGTCTGGCTGCAAGGTAAACGAACTTGCGGGACCATTGCCTGTCGTATTGGTCAATGCGATCGAAGTGCCAACCGGGCATTCGAGCGTGAAGGCGTTCGCCGTCACATTCACCTGCTCGCTGAACACCACCGTAATCGCAGTATCGATGGCTTGTTCTGTCGCATTATTCGTAGGGGTGTGGCTCTGCACAGTTGGCGCGGTATCCAGCGTGGTGAAGCTGAAGGTGTAATCGGCCTCCATCGCGTCGGGCGGATCGGCGCTGTCATTGTCGGTCACTTGAGCCGCTAAGACCGTCACCGTACACTGCGTGCCGACCGGCAAGTTGCCCACAGGATCAAACTCAAAGCTCGTCGCTGGGCCATTGCCCGTCAGGTTCGTCAATGAGATACTGCTGCCACAATTCAATGTCACAGGAGCGGCACCGAGAATCACGGCCTCGCTAAACGTGATCGTGATATTGCTGTTGAGCGCCACATCGATCGTGTTGTTGGCCGGCACAGTCGAAGCAACCTTGGGCGCGGCGTCGGTCGTGAAGCTGAACGTGAAATCGCTCGCCATTGTGTCGGGCGGATCGCCAGCATCGTCGTCTGTCACCTCTGACGCCACCACCGTCACGGTACAGGTGGTGCCCTGCGGCAGCGCGGCACTGGCCTGAAGCGCGAACGTTGTGGCCGGACCTGTGCCAGTGGTATTGGAGAGCGTGATCGGGGCACCCGTCGAACACACAATGGTGAAGGTGTTGGCGGTCACATTCACCGGCTCGCTGAACACCACGCTGATATCAGCTGTATCGGTAGGCAGATCACTCGCACCATCGACAGGGGTTGTAGCAGTCACGGTAGGCGCGGCATCGGTCGTGAAGCTAAACGTGAAATCGCTCGCCATTGTGTCGGGCGGGTCGACGCTATCGGCGTCCGTCACCTCACCCGCCACCACCGTCATCTCACAAGTGGTATTCGGTGGCAAGGCAGCATTCGGCTCCAACGTAAACGCTGTTGCCGGACCCGTGCCCGTGGTATTGGTCAGTGCAACCGCCGTGCCTGCCGGGCATGCGAGCACGAAAGCGTCGGTGGTCACGTTCACGGCTTCACTAAACGTGACAGAGATCGATGGTGTGGTCGTCACCTCTGTTGCACCATCGCTCGGTGTCGTGGTGGTCACCTCCGGCGCAGCATCAGTGCTAAAGCTGAAGGAGTAATCGGCCACCATTGTGTCGGGCGGGTCGATGCTGTCGTCATCGGTTACGCCATTCGCAAACACCGTCACCGTACAGGTCGCGCCAGGCGGAAGACCTGCAGGATCGAGCTCAAACGCAGTCGCTACCCCAATGTTTAAGACCGTGTAGCCTTGGGGCGCACTCGCGCACACAAAGTCAAACGACGCCGCCGAGGGGATTTCTACTGGCTCGCTAAAGTTAATCGTCACCTTTGCATCTGTGGCCACGCCAGTTGCAGCATCCGCAGGGCTTGTACTCACCACTCTGGGCGGCGCCTCGACCGTAAAGAAGAAGAACTCGTCGGCCATTGGCTGATCGGGCGGATCGACGGTATCGACATCGCTGATCTCGGCGGCGACCACCGTCACGCGACAGAGCGCACCTTCGGGCAGCGGGGCGTTCGGCGTGAGCGTATAGCTTGTCGCCGGGCCAGCACTGAGCGCAAAGGGCAACTCTGTGCCAACCGGACACTCCAGCACGAACGAGTCGGTCGTCGCATGCACACTCTCGTTGAACGTCACCTCGATGGTGCTGGAGGCTGCGACGGGGTTGGTGCCGCTCACCGGAAGCGTACTCACCAGCTTGGGCGCCGCATCGGTGGTCGTAAAGCTGAAGCTGTAATCGCTCGCCATCGTATCGGGCGGGTCGATCGTATCAGCGTCGCCCACCTCGGCGGCCACAACCCGCACCGCACAAACCGTCGTCTCGGGCAGGTCGCTCTCGGGCCTGAGCGTAAAGCTGCTGGTCGGCCCACTGCCTGTGCTATTGCTGAAGCTGATCGGCACCCCAACCGGACAAGCCAGCTCAAAGGCGTTCGGCAAAACAGTCACCGGCTCGCTAAAGTTAATCGTAATCGTGGTATTGGCGGGCACCAGCGTGGCATTATTGGCGGGTGTTGTGCTCACAACCCGTGGGGCGCCCTCGACTTCGAGCGTGACCGTAGCGCTATCGTTGCCCGCGCTGTTGCTGGCCGTGTAGCTGAAGCTATCGCTGCCGCTGTAGTTGCTCGACGGCGTGTAGGTAAAGCTGCCATCGGCCTGGATCGTAATAAGGCCGCCAGCCGCAGTTGTACCGTTAAAAGGCTGCACGCTGGGGTTGGGCGTGCCGCTATCGTTGCCAAGCAGGCCCGGCGCACCGATCGTCAAAGGAGTGTTCACCAAGGTGCTAAACTGATCCGGCATCGCCAGCGGGCTGATCCGCAGCGAACCCTCCAGCAAGCTTGTGTTCGGGTCGAGCGTATCGCTGATCAGCAGATCGCTCAGATCGAGCGCGCCCGTATTGGTGGCGGTGATGGTGTAACGGATCGTATCGCCCGCATCAGCGCGCCCATCGCCATCGTTATCCAGCAACAAGCTATCGCTTTTGCTTACCTGCAGTTCAGCTGTCGCAGCTGGTGCCTCTTCAAGCAGCGCGTGCGCTCCCTCGTCGGAAGAGTGCGCGAAGCTAGGGTCAGCCATGGGCACGGCCTGTATCCAGATCAAAATAAACGTAAGCAGAAAGCGGAACGAGCGATGATGGCGATGCACCCAAGAACCCGACTGCGCAGCTTGCATGGCGTAGACTCCTTTGTTAAACCCGCATGGCCTTAGCAAATCCGTTTGATTACTCCAATACTCTGACGGCGAAGCTGCTAGCTCCCATTCGGCTTCTAGCGCGTCCGCCTTCGGCTATCAACAGCTCGCCCATCAAAACAGGGTGCTATCTGCCTGCGATGAGAGGTCGCCCAAAACCCAACGATACGATCTCACATTCGCTTTAAAAAGCTTGAAAAGCTCTTGTTTCTTATAGAGTTTGAAGCACACTAAAATAAGGACTACAAACGCTCACAAGGGTGAGAGCAGATGTAGCAGAAGGGTGTAGCGCTTGCCTGTAGCTAAGCCCGCCGTACGATTGATGCTTGTAAAGCTGGGAGCAAGCGAAGACTCCTCTTGTTTTCAGGGATAGAACGATACGGTAGATTATGTCGATATAACAAGAGAAACAAGAAAGAGGGACCTCTAATAGAGGGGTTAAGCATATATTGGTCGTTTTAGGCTATCATCTTTTCGATTAATGGTCAATATCGAGTTTAAGGCATATAAAAGCTATATTCTTTTACAATCTTCTCCATAACATTATTGATCTTCAACGACGAAGATTTAGAGAAATAATCCATATATAAAGTTAGATGAGCGATATAAATTAAAACTATTCTAGCAAAGCCATAATACGTAGATATTACACCTCGTTTATTATCTTACAAATCGGTGACACAAAATCTTAGCCTAAACTTCCTCGTTCTTCGTTTTCTCGTGCTGCAAGCATGCAAGTCTCTAGGTAAATGTAGTCCTAACAAAGGCGAACTCTTTTAAGTCATATCAGCTAACAAAAAGACCAGCCGATTTAAGGGCTGGTCTTAAAAGATGGTACAGCTCAGTACACTACTAAATCAATTTAATTCAAAATCTCAACCTACTCTTCGCGCGATTCTCAACCATCAGGTGTGCTTCCATCAGCTCAAGCGCTCTTGGCTCGCAATGCGATACTGCGGGTAGCGATAGGTATCCGGGCTCTTCGAGCTATGGGGCGTCTCAATACAGCTATGCTGCTCGACCCGCAGGCGGTGGGAGCCTTGAAGGCTGCCATCGGACGAGCGAAAGTCGATCTTTACATCGAGCCAAGGAATTGCTTCGCCTTGGGCGTCGGCCGCTTCGTAGGAACCTTGATCGAGCACTTCAGCTTGTTTGAGATAGTCGATCCACGCCCAACCATAGCGCACAAAAAGCTCGCGCTCGGCGGCCTGCACAAAGGGGTTCTCGAAACCGGCCCAGCCACGATAATGCTCATAGAGATCGCTGGCGACACCGTTGCGCTCGACGATCTGATCGGCCTGCTCGCGATCGATATAGGCCCAATAACGAAACTCCGGCATATCTAAGAAGGTCGGCGCGAAGACATGCCCGCCGAAGTGGCTGACGCGCCAAACCCGCACCGGACTCGAGGCTTGCTCGGCGCTCTGGCGCATATAGCGATAGAGCGGGTAGCCGAACTTGGCGCAAGCGGCATCGACCGCGCCGTGGGTGCAAACCATCAGATCGCGCACCTTACTGGCGGGCAACAGGTATTCGGCGAAGCGCGGCAGCGAAGCTGGTTCGACCAGCAAGGCCCAGCAGAGCGGGCCACACGCTTGCTCGGGAACCAGATACTCTTCTTGTTCGAAGGTGGCGAAGGCTTGCTCGGGGCGGCGATAGACGATCACTCGTCGCATACCGGGTTGCGAGTAGGCAGGGTCAGGCGCGAGGAAGAAAGTGGCCTTCAGAATCGGCTCGCCGCGCTGATACGACTCAATAATCAGGTTGCGGAAATCGAGCAGCTCTTGCGGCAAAATACCGGGCGTATCATACATCGTTTCCGGCCAGGGCAAGGGCAGTTCAACCCCCAACACCATCTCATACGAGTGGGCCTGACCAACAGGGTCAAGGTTGAGTTGGCGGGCGCAGACCGAGCAGAAACGAGACAGATCTCGAGTTTGAGACACAGTAGTCAATCTATGATCTCCTACGATAGAGCATTGGCAGCAACAGTTTTGCCACAGGCATCGCCTCGGCCAAAGACAAGCTAGCTGGTTGCAGCGAGCCAGATCGCTTTAGGTTCAGTTAACAACAGGTGTTAGTCTATGTGAATATTTTCTATTTGTCAAGTTTTTACTTATATAAACATTTTTATTCAATGTAAGCATATTGGGAGCACATAAAAGGGAAGTCTTGTACAATAGGCTGAACGGTTTATGGCCCGATAAACGGAAGGTAGAGAATAGCATGCACTATCTCAATCTGGGCTATGATTCGACCAACTACTACCTCCTGCTGGCCCAACCCAAAGCGCTCTTGGTAGATATCGGCTTCCCGCAAACCCTGGCGAAGCTCCAGCATAGGCTCAACAGCTACGACCTCCAGCTCAAGCAGATCGGCTATCTGCTCGTGACCCACTACCATCCCGACCACGCCGGATTAGCTCAAGAGCTCAAGAACGCAGGTCTGACGCTGATCGTGCTCGAAGAGCAACTGGCAGCCATCCCGCAGTTGGGCGGCTACCTCAAAGCGGAACACAACTACCAGCCGATTCGCCTCGACGATAACCGCGTGATCAGCTTTGCCGAGAGCCGCGCCTTCTTGGCCAGCATCGGAATTCAAGGCGAGATCATCGCCACGCCCGGCCACTCCGACGACAGCCTGAGCCTCATCCTCGACGATGGCAAAGCTTTTACCGGCGACCTACCGCCGCCCTACCAAGCCGACGAAGCAGGCGGCCAAGTGCTCGCAAGCTGGCGAACCATCCTCGCCAAAGGCGCTCAGCAGATCTACCCGGGCCACGGGCCAGTGATCCAACGAAGCTATATTCAAAGGCTGATCGACGCACTCTGATAGCCCCTGAATGTAGGCAACCCCTGTTGATAGCCGAAGGCGGACGCGCTAGAAGCTGAATGGAAGGTTAGGACCCCTCCGCCAAGAGAGCAAACAAAAGCAGCGTGCTCTCAAGCGCTTGTGTACTCGGCTGTCACAGCGCGGCGCGTTCTCGGGTATACTGATTTTTCACAAGCACGGCTACTGAAAATTGTAAGGAGAATTGTATGGGCAAGGTACGATGGGGTATGATCAGCACCGCCAAAATCGGCGTCGAAAAGGTGCTTCCGGCGATGAAGCAGGGCGAATCGATCGAACTGCTGGCCTTGGCCTCGCGCGATCTGGCACGCGCCCAAGAGGTGGCGGCCCATCTGGGCATTCCGCGCGCCTACGGCTCGTACGAAGAGCTGCTGGCCGACCCCGAGATCGACGCGATCTACAATCCGCTTCCCAATCACCTGCACGTTCCGCTCACCATCAAAGCCATCGAAGCTGGCAAGCACGTCTTGTGCGAAAAACCGATCGCGCTCAGCAGCGCCGAGGCCCAGCAGCTGCTCGAAGTGGCGCGCCAGCACCCCAAGATCAAGGTGATGGAAGCCTTTATGTACCGCCATCACCCCCAGTGGCAGCGCGCCAAACAGATCGTCGACGAAGGCGGCATCGGCGAACTGCGCACCATCCAGTCCTTCTTCTCCTACTACAACAACGACCCCAACAACATCCGCAACCAAGCCGAGATCGGCGGCGGCGGTTTGATGGACATCGGCTGCTACAACATCTCGCTGTCGCGCTTTATCTTCGGCAAAGAGCCGCAGCGCGTTCTGGGCATCGCCGACTTCGACCCCGACTTCAAGACCGACCGCCTGGCATCGGGCATCCTCGATTTCGGCGACGGCTGCAACGCCACCTTCACCTGCTCGACCCAGCTAGCGGGCTATCAGCGCGTCAACATTTTCGGCACCCAAGGCCGCATCGAAATCGAAATCCCCTTCAACGCACCCAACGACCGCCCCTGCAAGCTCTGGTATCAGCACGACGGCAAGATCGACGAGATTCAGTTCGATACGGTCGATCAATACATGCTGCAGGGCGAGCTCTTCTCGCAGGCGATCTTAAACGACACTCCCGTCTTTACACCGCTCGAAGACGCTGTCAACAATATGCGCGTGATCGAATCCATTCTCAAGAGCAATGCTGACAGCGCTTGGGTGACACTCTAGGCCCGAATTGTAAAGAGCGTTTCCCCATCTGTCGGCGGAAACGCTCTTTCTCTTTGCTCGCTATGTTTACAATTCAGGCGGCGAGGCTGCTAGCTCCCATTCGGCTTCTAGCGCGTCCGCCTTCGGCTATCAACAGCTCGCTCCAACCAAGAGGGCGTATCCGCCGGCGAGCGCAGGCCTTCAAGCGAAATCGACATGCTTCTAGCCCCAACCGACCGCTTCTGGAGCTTTTGAGCTTCAGCAGAGCGAAATAGTTCTACTGTTGTTGGGCGTTCAGATCATCCCAAAACGGTTCGCTCAAATAGCGAGCCGCGCTATCGCAGAGGATGGTCACCACAACGCCCTCTTCGAGGCGGCGCGCCACGCGGATGGCCGCAGCCACATTGGCCGCCGCCGAAACGCCCACCATCAGCCCTTCGCTGCGCGCCAACTGACCGACCATCTGCAGCGCCTCTTCGCTGGTCACGATCTCTTCCTCATCGGGCAGCTTGGGGTCGTAGATGCCGGGCACATAGATCGTGCTCGCCATATGCTTGACGCCTTCCAGAGCGTGGTAGGGGCCATCGGGCTGCACCGCGATCAGCTTGATGGCGGGGTTGTACTCGCGCAGACGACGCGAGGTGCCCATAAAGGTGCCGCTGGTGCCCATCGCGGCCACAAAGTGGCTCACTTGGCCGCCGGTCTGCTGCCAGATCTCGACGCCAGTGGTGTTGTAGTGGGCCGCAGGGTTGGCCGGATTGTTGAACTGATCGGGGTAGAAGTAGCGCTCAGGGTCGCTCGCCACCAACTCGCGAATCGCGCTGATCGAGCCGTCGATACCCTCGCTGGCATCGGTCAAGATCAGGTTGGTGCCGAGGGCGCGCAGAATCCGCTTGCGCTCGGCGCTAGCATTGGCAGGCATGGCCAGAGTCACTCCGTAACCCAGAGCCGCGCCCAAGGTCGCATAGGCGATTCCGGTGTTGCCGCTGGTCGCATCGGCGATCTGCACGCCGGGGCGCAGCAAGCCGCGCTGCTCGGCATCACGCAGCATCCACAGCACGGGCCGATCTTTGACCGACCCACCCGGATTATACCATTCAGCTTTGGCATAGATTCGCACCTTGGGCGAAATATCGGGTGCGACCCGCGCCAACTGAAGCAGCGGGGTGTTCCCTACCAGATCTAAAACGCGGCTGCGAGAATCAAAAGCGACCTCTGGTGTCGATATCATACAGTTCCTCTTCGCTTGTATATGCCAAAATCAATCTATATTATCTTGCTTCTGCTTATAGTATAGCTTACTTCATAAAGACAATCAAATAAATTAACTACCTCTTTCTCATAGACAGCATTTGGTTTGACAAGCATCGTTATTCCTGATACCGTAAGCCTACATCAAACTACTTTTCTCTAGTCGAATCAAGGAACGAATGATGAGTGAGCAGGAATCACGTGTTGCCATGGTTGTTGTGGCACACCCCGATGATGCTGAGTTTATGTGCGGCGGAACGATGGCCGCTTGGGCCCGTGAAGGCTGGGATGTCTATTTGGTAGTTTGTACCGATGCTTCGGGCGGCGGCCCCGACGAGGCTACCGATGTCGGCCCCGAAGCTCGTCGCAAGATCACCGAAACGCGCCATAAAGAGCAGTTGGAAGCCGCCAAGATCTTAGGGCTGCGCGATGTCATCTTCCTCGACTTACCCGATGGCGTGCTGCAACCCACCATCGAGCTGCGCCGCGAGCTGGTACGTCAGATGCGCCGCATCCGCCCGACCCGTTTGATCTGCCAAACCCCCGAGCGCTCTTGGAAGCCACAGCTCTCGATCGCAGCTTCGCACCCCGACCATCTGGCGGCGGCCCAAGCGACTCTGGCTGCGGCCTACCCGGCCTCGCAAAACCCCTGGGACTTCCCCGAACTGTTGGAGGAGGGTTTGAAGCCCCACAAAATTCGCGAGTTCTATATCGGCGGTACCCCCGAGCCAAACTATGCGATCGATGTCAGCGAGACGATCGAGCAGAAGATCGCCGCTCTGCGCGCGCACGATAGCCAGCTTGGCGCCAACTTCGAGCGCGTCGAAGAGAATGTGCGCAAACGACTCGCCAGCCTAGGCCAAGCCTACGGCATGAGCTATGCCGAAGTCTTCCACCGCACCGAAAACTTCTAAATAGATCAAAGCTCTAGCAGAACGAGGAGGCTTAGCGCAGAAGCCTCCTCGTTTTTATGTTCTTAATTGGCTAATGCCTCTAGATCTTGGTCTCTTTTTGGCTTTCAGCACAATAGTGATGGCGAGATCGCTATCAGCTTTGCTAACAAATCCGCTTAAAGTGCTGAATTCTCAGCATTGAGATCAGCTTTTCTACATATACCGCAATACCAAAACCAAATGAAGATTTGAGCTGATTGAAGAGGTTTTCTGACGATATATCAATTCCACTCAAGTCTATCTAAATCAAGAGAATTATGCGGTTTTTATTGTTGATCTTGAGGATGGGGTGCTTCGCCAAGCATTTCACTCTTCCCAATGGCCAAACTATACCCGTCGCAAGCGGTTCAAGCTGCAAGAATGGAATGTAGCAGGTATTGTTTTGCGAATAATCGATATGGATGTCGGGAATCAGACTGCAAATTATGAACTATTCGATCCTACTAGTTTAGAGTTTGCAACGATTGGTTCTGGTTATCCTTGGGAGACAAAGATGTCTCACAATGCTCAGCTTGTTATGCAAACAAGACTTAGGGAACATCCAAGGCCGCATGATAGTTTCGATAGCGATCTATTTCTGATCGATCGTGAGAATAATTCCGAACAATTTATCGATGAAGGTGTGATTATCTTTGTTGGAGGCTTCTCGTCAGATGATCGTTATTTTGTCTACATTCATTCCGCCATGAGTAGTGATGAAAAAGATCGAATTAAATTGCTTGAACAGGATACAATGACCTCTAAAGAGCTTGTGTTAGACCGAAGCCTAGGCCACCTTAATTCAGTTGAGTGGTATGAGAACGAGCAGAAATTGCTCTTGACCATAAGTCACAAGGATGGGATTATCAAGTACTTAGTGCCGATCGATCATTTCGATCTCGATCATCTGGGCCCGCTTCCAACTCTTTAAACTGAAGCCTAAAACAGCCCTCGACTTATAATCAAGCTCAAAACTAGTTTTGGCAGGTAGGTGTTATCGAGAAAAACTTCAAGATGGCTTTTGGCTATCTTTGAGCTAGGAGGAGCGCAATGGAAACCATGCGAGCAGTTGTGCTTGAGGCACCTGGTCCTCCAGAAGCCTTGCAGATTCGCGAGTTGCCCATTCCAACTCCACAGCCAGGCTGGGTACTGATTCGGGTAAGGGCCTTTGGGCTTAACCGTTCAGAGCTACATACCCGACTCGGTTTAGCCGAAGGCGTAACCTTTCCGCGCGTATTGGGGATCGAAGCAACGGGTGAGGTTGTGGCCGCGCCAAGCGGAGAATTCGCGGTTGGGCAGCAAGTGGCGACTATGATGGGCGGTATGGGCCGCACTTTCGACGGCGGTTATGCCGAGTACACTTGTGTCCCTGCTAGTCAAGTTATCCCTTTTCACTCCTCGCTCGATTGGAACATCCTTGGAGCCATTCCCGAAATGCTCCAGACCGCCTATGGCTCTTTAAGCATCGGACTGGATATTCAAGCCGGGCAATCGCTGCTTATTCGTGGCGGCACATCGTCGGTAGGTATGACCGCCGCTCTCTTGGCAAAGCAACGCGATTTGAGCGTAATCTCTACCACACGGCAGCCCAAGCGAGCTGAAGTGCTGCGTGCCCTTGGTGTTGATCATGTGCTAATCGACACGGGCCAGATCGCCGATCAAGTGCGCTCAATCTTTCCGACTGGTGTAGACACAGCCCTTGAACTCGTTGGCACCCCAACCCTGCAGGATACCTTGAAGGCTACCGCTCTGCATGGTGTAGTCTGTTTTAGTGGAATGCTGAGCAATCAGTGGTTAGTGCCAAACTTTTATCCGATCGGCTATATACCTCGTGGCGTGCGACTGACTGCCTATAGCGGCGAAGCCTCAGATCTGCCCGCCGATGTTTTGCAATCATTTTTAGACATGGTCGCTGCTGGACAAATGAAGGTGCCGCTCTATCGAACCTATCGGCTTGATGAGATCGTTACAGCCCATGCCGATATGGAAGCCAATAGAGCGACTGGAAAGCTAGTAGTGCTACCTTAGGCTCTGTAAGCTAAAGAAAAGGTCTTACTTAGGCTTTGATGTGCAGCCCTTATCTATCATTCGCGATATTTAAAGTAATGTAAGCAGAATCTATGCTACTTCCCATACTTGCAGCACTCCATCCCTTCTATTGGCCAAATAGAGAGAGCGAACTTGGCACTCCACCAAATCCGGTCTTTCTATAGTCTTAACGGGCGCGTAGATGTTGCGGCGTTTGCGACTCAAGCAGGGCAGGATTAGTGCCTGTCACCTTCAGGCCGCGTAGCTCGGCGTGGTTATTGGTCTCGTTGCTCTCAAGCACGACTCCAAACGGGCCGCCCAGATTGTAGCTAGCGACATAGAGAGCGCTTGCGCCAGTGGTAAACCAACCCGGCCAGATCGCATAGCAGCCTTGGGCAGCTTGCTGGTTAAAGAAATGCTTTAACCCGGCGCAAGGCTCTGCTCAATCTTCCATACCAGACCATAACTCGGCATCATAGCACAGCGCTCGTTCCACATCTGATTTGTGACCTTCAGCTGGTTAGAAGGATTGATGTAGAGATCGGCCCAGAAATGCTGGACTGGCGCAGCGCCTTGATTGCTGACCGTCACCACGATCCCGACTGGCTCACCCGCTCCAAAGTTGGTTTTATTGGGCCTGAGTACGATCTTTGCCACTAGATCGGTGCGGCCAACTTACTTGATCACAGGCAAATAGACCGAATTCTCGTTTCTTGGAATCGCTGTTGGTGTTCGCGTAGCCGTAGGCTGCATGGTAGGGCTTGGCGTATAAGTCGCTGTTGCTGTATAAGTCGCGCTCGGAGTGCGAGTTGCCGTCGAGCTTGGCGTAGTGGTCGGAGTGTTCGTAGGAGACGCAGTTGGTGTTGCTGTTGGCGTACTGGTCGCCGTTGGCACAGGCAGCACCGTCACACTAACGCTCGCTACGTTGTCGTTTGGGTTGGTATCTTGGTATGGGCTCGGCATGTAAATGCGCGCAGTATTGGTTAGCGTGCCGATAGCGCTCGGGTCCACCTCCGCCTGAACGGTGTAGACAAGCAAGCCACCGACCGGCAGGCTCACCAGATCGACAATATCGCCCGAGCCGCTCGCAGCACTCGGCGTCGCGCCAGCGCTGCCCACCGCCGTCCACGTCACATTGTTCAGTTCAAGCCAGAGGATTAGCCTCTGACCGTTCAAATCGATCACATCACTAGTTGAGTTGTTATTGGCGCAATCGATCGCCTTATTCAGGTTCATAATCCTTTCAGCATTCGTAGCGCCCGTCAGCGTATAAGGAAAGTTGATCCCACTACAAGGATTATCTTGTTGAAGTTGATAGCTAAAAGAAGAACCGCCTGCGTAACTTATACCTTTATCTACAAAGTGTGCAGTTAAGACCGTAACTACAAAGACGATCACGAGGGCTAGATTGTTTGATCACATTGGTAACCTTTAATGGAGACAAGTTAGAAGAAACGCAAAGCCTTGAAAACGAAGCCAGCTAAGAACAGCCATGTATCCGTTAGCGTGTATCGAACAACAAGCAGATCTGTAATAGAGGTGTAGTCTTCTGGCTCTATATGTAGAGGTTTCTGAGGTGTTTTACAGAGGATATGGTAACAGTCCGTTTTGCTGTTGAGGTAGACCGAGGCACCGAGAAGCTCGCGATCTTGTTGGGGAAGGCCCTCACCTATCGACAGCTCACCGCAAGCAAGCACTATCAGCAGACCCTTGGCGGACCTGTCACCCCCGTGATCTTAGCCCCACCAGGCCGACGAGCCGCCCAAATTGCTCGTGAATGGCAAGAAGGCTGGCCCAATGGAACGGGTGTTATCTCAACGCCTGTCAAGGCGACACTCGCAGACTTTGGTGCATTGTGGGGGCACTATCTTACCCTCAAAGATAGTCCTGCCAAACCGATGAGCCTCCTAGGCAATCTTATTCCATCGGTTGACGCATGGGCACAATTGGTACGACATTGGATACCAGGTGATGTGACTGGAGGTACGACAGAGGCCCGACAAGCGTGATAGAGCAGGATACCTTTGCCCTATCCCTTTCAGTTCCCTTTGCAGTATCCTTTTGGAGAATACGTTTGCCTATACCTTTGGAGATACCTTTGCATATACTTCTCAGTTCCTAGGACAAACAGACCAACCGCATCAGGGCGGGAGATACCGAAGCACTAGTATAGTGTCTCTCTCGCCCCTCCCTCGCGTAAACACCGCAGATCAGTCCTCGCAGTTTAGTCGCCGCCTCCGCCGCTCTCTCGATGTTTTCGCCGCTGGTCCCCGCCCCGCAGCGACCAGTGACAACCCACTGCTGATACTGCGACCACACTGCTGGCCTAGCGACCAGGCCTCGCTTCCGCTACGAAAGTTCCGCGACACCCAATGAAACGCAATGAAGACTCAATGACAATCAATGATCTTCGATGAAAAGGCGGGTGTGTGGAAGAGCTCATGTGATGGAGGCGCAGGAACGAATCTCGATCAGCTGACGGTCTGTCGGGGGTGGATCGCGTTCCACCGGTGGTGCTGCGGGGCGGGGAGCAGCGTGCTCTATCTGGGCAAGCCGCTTGAGGCGATCGGGTGGGATTGGGGTGGTATGCCTATCGGCAGAGGCGGGGCAATAGTTGGGGAATGCGTTCTGTAAGTAACGTTTTTTTATTTTACGGTATAAACATCTCGCACAAGATGAATAAAAAAACATCAAAGAGCGAAAAAAGGAATCCCAAAGCTTCAACAAGGCATATAAATATCGTGTAATGTTGCGGTTGACACCCTATCTTATCTATTTTATTTTTACCTCATACCATTTCAGGTAGTATAGAGGAAAATAATGAGATAATCAAAAAATGGTAGTGTTATTTATGTACTTATCACCTTGATGAGTGTGGGAAAGGAGGATGGACTGAGGAACTTGAACGAATCTCGATCAGTTGAAATGGTGTCGGGGGTGGACCACGTTCGATGAGTGGCACTGTGAATGCGAGGAGCAGCGTATGCCTAGGAAAGACAGCTTGAGACGATGATGTCAGTGGTGGTGCCTTATCAATTGGCTTAGTGGTGTTGGTAGTGACAAAATACGTTCTATGAGTGTCGCAGTATGTAATTGGAACGCCTTTTATCGGTATTCATTTGGTCAATTTGTGGAGATTCTTATCCTAAAAAATATGACGTATCAAAGGTATAAAGGCTTGCAAGTGCGTTTTTTGAGATGTGTAAATAAAATAATATTGGTTGGCAAATTTATTTTATTATTATATTTTAACCTTTGTAATACCTGAGATTGTAGTATATCTCACAAAAGACAACCCTTCTAGGAAATAGCGGCGAGAAGCTGTTAGCTTTGCTATACCTAAAATGAGGTGTACATACTTCTTATTCTCTTATGTGGAAGTAGCGCTATTTCATCTCTCTATAGAGAGATCATTACACAATTACGTAGTTTAGATAGTGATAGATAGTTGTATCTGAATCAGGTAAAGGAAAGGGGTAGCCATGAGGTCCAAGAATGCCATCTATATATGCTCACAAAAGAATAAGTACTTCCAACTATTTGCAAAAAGTGAGAGTCATTTTACATTATCTTATCATTAGTAGTATTTGTTTTAGTGTGTTCCCTACGAGTATTAGCGCACAGGCCTCTGGTCTTTTTACCCGTATTGAAGATAGTTCGGGGCTTATTACCAGTACTGGAACCTGGGCCCAAGCAACCTTGACTGATGCAAGTGGTGGAACTGGAAAACAATCAAATACCACAAATAGTACTCTTAGCTTTACCTTTACCGGAACGTGGATCAGTATTGGCTTTCGTACATCGACAAATACTGGTATTGCTGAAATTCTCATTGATAATGTCAGTCAGGAATTTGTTGATACTTATAGTCGCCTCAATAGCACAAAAACGCGTATCTATGATAATCTCACTTCAGGCTCGCACACTATTACTGTGCGCGTCAATGGAACGCGTAACCCCTTCTCAAGCGCTAATTGGATTGTTGTTGACTATTTTGATACCTGGGATGGAAATACCTTACTGAGTGGAACCTTCGAACAAGATTCCGCACGTGTATTTAAAAGTACCAATTGGACTAATCAAACAAATACCAGCGCAAGTGGAGGAAGTTACATACGTAATGGCTCCAATGCTTGGTTTGCCTTTACAGGAACTTCGATCAGTTTCGATACAGTTGTCGAAAGTGGCGCGGGTCAGGTGGAAATCCTCCTGGATGGTGAGAGCCGTGGTGTTTTTGATATCTATGATTCAACGCTCTCACCCTGTTCGTTCAGTTTCGATAACCTAGATAATACCGTACATATTATTCAGGTCCGGACCTACCAAGGTCGTGCAATTGTGGACGCATTTCGCACCCCAGGAACACCGCCTTTTATAACGTCTCCAAATACAAATGGCGTGGTTCGCTACGAAGAATATCATGCTTCCGTCTTATATGATGGACAACCTTTTGGTACATCAGCTACGAAGTGGGTAAGCGTTGCAAATCCGAATCACCTAAGTTTTGGCTATGGCGTTTATACCGACAGTGCGAACAGTAGTATCTCGCTTGATTTTGCAGGACCTTGGCTCAATATCGGATTTATGGGCACGACCAATGGCGGCGTTGTTGAGATCTTTGTAGATAATGTGAGCTTAGGCACTATTGATACCTATCGGCGTGTCACCGAGACGGGAAGTGCAACCTTTACCGATTTAGGAAGTGGTAGTCACTCAGTAACCATTAAGACCATTTCTCGCCCTACAGGCACGCTAGGTGGCGCTCGTTTCCATTTTGATTATATTGATGTTTGGGACGGAACACCTCTTCCTTCAGCAACAATTGATCATACAAGTTCACTCATTCAGCGAAGCCGAGATTGGAGCTTGCAGACTAATACGATTGCACAAAATGACTCCTATCTTCGTGATGGGCAGACGATTTGGGGCTTTTTCACTGGAGATAGCTTCACTCTTAATGGTATTGCTGATACAGGAGGCGGAGTTGCAGAGGTCTTTGTTGACAGCAATTTGCTTGGAACAATTGATTTCTATAACCCCTCAACTGTTAGCCGTGCCTGGTCCTTTGATGGTTTTGGAACTGGTGCACATGTTTTCCAAGTACGTTTCTACCGAGGAAACGCTCGTTTTGATACGATAACAACTCCTGGATCTGCTCCATTTGTGGAATGGCCCAATCCAACAGGGGTCGTTCGTTATGAAGAAGATCATACGGCCTATCGGTATGGGAATCTTCCGCTCAACCGGGCCTCGACTGTTTGGGCTACATTTACCAATGATCGTTTGAGCGGTCGGAATGGTGTTTGGACTTCCAATGTTGGCGCCACTATTGCCTTGACCTTCACAGGTACGTGGGTAAATATCGGTTTCTTTGGGAATCCTAACTCTGGAACCGTTACTGTTTCGATTGATGGTGTAAGTCAAGGCACAATTGATACCTATCGCACAAGCGATCAAGCATTTAATGTTCTTTATTCAGAGCTAAGCGCTGGAACGCATACTATTACGCTGAGTTTGCTCGGAACACCTAGTGGACGCCGGATGCACCTTGATTATATCGATGTTTGGGATGGCACCACAATCCCATCGGGTACATTTGAACATGATCATGAACGTGTCTACCGAAGTGGATCGTGGGGCTATGTTGCTGAACCAAAAGCAAGTGCTGGCTCATATATTCGCAATGGATATAGTACGTGGTTCCATTTTACTGGCGACACGGTTACCTATCAATCGTGGATGACAGGCGGAACGGTCGATTTAGTGGTAGATGGGATAGTAGCGGAAACGATCTCCCTTCAACCGACCAATGCGGGATTACGAGCCTGGACGTTAACGGACCTAGGAACTGGGCCGCATGTCCTTGAGGTGCGTTATGTATCAGGCACCCCCGGTTTTGATCATGCAGCTATACCTGGTCGACTTGCAGGGGCAGCTCCAGCACATGTGTGGTTAGCAACTGCCACAGATACCAGTATGACTGTTGCGTGGGATGCAGCCCTAGCCGAGAGTGGTATTGCAAGTTACGATGTCTATGTTGGTGATGCCTTAGCAGGTACAAGTACCGCGAATTCTTTGGTTGTGTCGAATCTCTTGCCTGGTACCTCATACGAAGTGTCAGTAGTTGCCCGTGATACGAATAATCAAACCTCTGACCCTTCAGAGCCGGTAGTTCTTTCTACGACGGGAACAAACCCAAATATTACACTCGTTGCAAGCCTCTCTCCGAGTTCTGCCACGACAGATGAGAAGGTGATAAGCCTTGTTGTTGAAGCTCGTGATCAGAATAATAATCTTGTTCCAAGTTATCGTGGTACAGTCAAGTTAGAGGGATCAAGTCCCACAACAGGCTTAGTAGAAACATATACCTTTACTTCTGGCGACGGTGGCCGCCGTGTCTTCTCAAACTTTGGTTTTACCGAGGGAGGCTCTCAGTCCATTACCGTTACGGATAAGTATCTGCCCTCATTGACAGGGACGAGTAATAGTGTTGCTATTCAAGCCGTTCGATTTGAGCTCCTTCTCTCTCCTACCACCATATTTGCAGGTGAACCAACCGTCTCAGTCACCCTCAACGTGAAAGATGATCAAGGGAATCTTCTTACAAACTATGCAAGAAGTGTAACCTTTACCAGTTCAGGCACTATCAGTGGCTTACCACGAGGAGGTTTAGGTGGCAATCCCTATACCTTTACCTCCAATGATGCAGGCAGCCATACCTGGACAGGGGTGACCTTTAATACCGCAGGACAACAGACAATCACCGTATCTGATGGTATTCGATCAAAAACTTCAGATCCCGTTACGGTCGAAATTGTGAGTCTTGCCATCAGTACAAACCTGAGTACCGTATTTGCAGGGGAACCAGTTCTCTCTGTCACCGTTGAGGCGCAAGATACAAATGGAGACCCTGTAGCAGGCTATCGGGGAACGGTGACCTTTACCAGTTCAGGTACCATAAGCGGCCTTCCACGCGGTGGCTTAGGTGGCAATCCCTATACCTTTACATCCAATGATGCGGGTTCCCATACGTGGACTGGGGTCACACTCAACACTGCTGGCAGTCATACGTTGACTGTATCCGATGGAAGCCGCACTGCAACCAGTGATCCTATCACCGTTCAAGCGATTCATCTCGAGATTACAGCGAGTACAACAACCGTTTTTGCTGGTGAAGATACCTTAGCGATAACCGTTACCGTACGTGATGATCAAGATGCGATTGTGCCAGGTTATCGAGGAACGGTGACCTTTACCAGTTCAGGTACCATGAGTGGCCTTCCACGCGGTGGCTTAGGTGGCAATCCCTATACCTTTACCTCCAATGATGCGGGTTCCCATACGTGGACTGGGGTCACCCTCAATACCGCAGGCAATCAGACCATTACGGTATCTGATGGAACACGCACAGCTACGACCGATCCCATCACGGTTAAGACGGTTTCGTTGGTACTAACCGTAGAGCCACAAGACGTATTTGTGGGATCATCAGCCATTACGGTAACAGTGGAGGCACAGGATGAGCTTGGACAACTTGTGCCAGGCTATCGCGGAACGGTGACCTTTACCAGTACCAGTGCTTTTGAGCATTTGCCGCGAGGTGGCTTGGGTGGCAATCCCTATACCTTTACCGCTGGAGACGCCGGACGACATATTTGGACAGGGGTAAAACTGTACGATCCGGGCTCCCATACCATCAGCGTTTCTGATGGAACACGCCAAGATACCTCAACTACTTTTACGGTAAAAGATGTTGTGTTGTCCATGGCGGTGAATGTCACCGATTTCTACGCCTCGTCTCCAATCACGGTAACGGTAGAGGTGCGTGATGAGTTTGGTGCGTTGGTGCCGAGTTATCAGGGTACGGTTACCTTTACGAGCACAAGTACCTTTACTGGTCTACCTCGTGGTGGATTAGGTGGGGGAACCTATCAATTCGATAGTGAGGATGCAGGTGTTCATACGTGGTCGTCAGTGATGCTTGGAACAGCTGGCTCACGTACGATTGCAGTCTCAGATGGATATCGTCAAGCCACGAGTGCGGCACTTACCGTTCGTGAGGTTCATTTCGATGTCGCATGGGATCGTAGCGATGTCTATATGGATGATCGCGTCATGAGTCTGACGATTATTGCAAGAAATGATGCGAATCAAGTTGTGCCCGAATATCGTGGTGCTATTGATATCAACACAAGCGTACCAAGTGCTGGTCTACCCCAGTCTGAATTTCAAGCGACGCCGGACCATGTCTTTGACGAAACCAATCAGGGAAGTGTGACCTTTGATACCGTAGCCCTCCGAGAAGTTGGTTCACAAACCGTCACCGTTGTTGATCGTTTGAACCCAACACGATCAACAACCTCTGCTCCCGTCTTGGTTGGCATGCCGCCTGATCCAACACCCATCCCAGCAACAACCTCGCCTATTTCCTATACTATTCCTTTGTATCTCGATCCACCAGCATTACCCACTTATGCACTAGGTTGGGGTATTCCTTATCTGGCAGAGAATACAAATACGGGCCTGAACTATTGGAGAGGCTACCCTGAGGAGGCCATTCCTGCTGTAGAGGGAGCAATCTATGTGGTCACTGGCGTCTCGAAGCGTGCTCCAGGATCTTTTGGGTGGTCCACCTTCTATCCCTGCCCATGGTTTGCATGGGAAGATCAACTCACAGATCAGCGCCAAGAAGGCGGAGGTTATCAGGGCCCAACCCATGATACAAGCGCCGCTCATTGGGGCTTTACCGCATGTGGTGCATGGAGCGATTCCTTCAACTTTGGTGCTGCGGTCGACTCAGGACCCTATATTACCGATTATGATGAAGATCTTGGGATGAGCATCGGCGCTCCAGAAGGTACCCAGGGTACCCATATGTCAATTCAAGGTGCAGGCAACACGATCGGTGATTTTAGCTTCTCAGCTACGCCAGCTGGTACCGATATTTGTATGACTCCAGGTGCAGGAAGTTTTGAGGCTCCACCAGTTGCTGATCCTATCGATACTCGGAGTGGCCTCTTCTATCTTTCAGAAACCGATCTGGGTGTAGCAACGGGGTGTAGTGAGATAAGTCTCCACTTTAGTCGCCACTTTAGTATGGCCCATCCTCATGCAAAATCTTTGGGAGCAGGGTGGACACATAACTTTGAGAGCCGGATCACCATTATTGGTAAACGAGCACTGGTGCAAGGTCCGAATGGCGGGTTCGTTGTATTTGTTGACCGAGGACCAAGTCACGACGTATATGCAGGCCCAGCTGGTGCGAATCAAATTTTAGTAAAACGGCCTGGTGGAGGTTGGGCGCTTGTTCACCTCAACCGTCGCGTCGATATCTATGACGCTGATGGCTATTTGATTGCGCAACAAGATCCAAATGGCAATCTCCTTCGCATGACCTATGAGAGCTACTCGTGGATGGCTATCAATGGATCAATCTGGAGTGGACGACGTTTAGCGCGTGTCGATGCGGAAGGCGATCGTTACATTTGGTTTGGCTATGACTATTACAATCCCCATCGTCTCAAGATGGTTGGAGATACTGGTGGGCGTCTTGTGCGCTTTGGTCATGATGAGATTGGTCGCTTGAGCTCGGTGACCGATACGATGGGTGGTGTCTCACACTATACTTATCAAGAACAAGGCTGGCACATGCTGTCGAAGACCGATCAACTCGGCAAGACAGTTTTTACCAATACCTACGATTCGCGTGGTCGAGTGATCCATCAAGTCAATAATCTCGGCCAAGATATTGAGCTATCTTATGCGCTGGTGCCTGATACCGAAGGACTCACGACAGGAAGCAAAGGTGCTCCCTATCTGCTTATTACCACAGCAACCGATCAAATCGGAGCGCAAGCGACCTATACCTATGGTGCTGATGGATTATTGCGCCGCATGGTTGACCCTGCTGGTGCGGTGACCACCTTTGAAAACTACACAAGCACCCGCAAACCGCAGCGAGTGATCGATGGATTAGGCCGTGTAACGACCTTTACCTATAATGCGCAAGGCGAAGCGCTTACCGTAACGAATGCCTTAGGGCATACCTATCAGGTTGAGTATAACGGCTGGAAACAACCCACCAAGCTGACCGATCCACAAGGTGGAATCTATAGCTTGACGTATAGTGGCCCGAATCTGACCCAGATTCAAGATCCTTTAGGGCATACGCAACACTTTACCTATACGACCCAAGCTGGTTGGAAGGGTATGTTAAGTGCAATCAGCGATGCTGAAGGACAGACAACCACACTGACCTATACAACCGCAGGCGATATCGCTGCAATCATCAATGCCTTGGGTCAGCCGACAAACTTCCAGTATGATGCACTTGGGCGGCCAATACATATTCAAGAGGCAAACGGTGCGCTGACCTCAATCAGTTACGACGCTGCTGATCGCGTTGTCGCCATAACCGATGCGCTCAGTGGAACTGTCTCGCTGAGCTATGATGCGCTCGGACGGCCAACTCAGATTACGGACCAAAGCAATGCTACAACCGTAATCACCTATGCGCTCGAATTAGGCATGCATCCTGCCCGTATTCAAGACGCCAAGGGTGGTGTTGTTCAACTTGAATATGGACCTTTGGGGCGGCTGATTACGGTCACAGATCAGCTCGGCAATCAACAGATCCAGACATATGACCAAGCGGGACGGGTACGTAGTGTGCGCGATCCTCTCGGAAATGAGAGCTCTTTTGCCTATGATCTTTTAGGCAATACGACCGTGATCACGGATGCTAATGGTCATGCGAGTACCATCAGCTATGATGCGCTCTCGCGACCAATTGAGCAGCGAAACGCAACAGGCCAATTCTTGCAGTATGGGTATGATACCTTAGGGAATGTCAAGACTATTACTGACACGCTTGGCGCTACGGCTGTAATTACCTACGATATGCTGAGTAGGCCTCTCTTGGTAACCGATCAAGAGGGGCGAACCAGCCAGTATGCCTATTCGCCGCTTGGATATACGACATCAATTACCGATGGCAATGGCATTGTAACGCGCTATCTCTACGATCAGCTTGGACAAATCACCGAAGTAATTGCCAATGCCAAACCTGGTCATGCCGCTGGGGTTGATGTCAATGTCAGTACCGCTTTTGTCTACGACGCAGTTGGTAATCTGCGTGAGGTGATCGACCCACGTAACCAGATCACCAGCTTTGACTACGACCTTTTGGGGCAAGTGACGAGTCTGACCGATCCCTTACAGCGCACGATGAGCTATAGCTACGATCCTCGCGGTCTCCTGAGTCGCTGGACCAAAGCCGATGGCAGCGAGATCGACTATAGCTACGATGCCCTTGGGCTGGTTACAGCTATTAGCGCACCCGATCAGAGCAGCCACTACAGCTACGATGCGCTTGGTCGCTTGACGGAGATGCACGACCAGAGTGGCACCACCGGTTTCGCCTATGATGCGGCAAGTCGCCCCTTGACGGTGACCTTATCATTGGGAGGAAGTGTCAGTTATGATTACGACGCGGTTGGTAATCGTACCAAACTGATCTACCCCGATGGACGAACAGCCACCTATAGCTACAATGAGGCCAACCAGATCGTACAGATCAACGACTGGAGCAGCGGCGTTACCAGCTATAGCTACGATAATGCAGGACGACTTAGTCAATCGACGCTGCCCAATGGGGTAGAAGCCAGCTATACCTATGATCGTAGTGGGCTTGTGACTGAGATTCACTACACAAACCCGCAAACAACGACCGTATTGGGTTCCTATCAGTATAGCTATGATGCCAGTGGGCGACGCAGCCATGCAATCGAAGATGGCAAGGTGATCACCTACACCTACGATGGGCTCTACCGGTTGCTGGAGGCGGAATACACTACTGGCGAAGCGTATCAGTATAGCTATGATGCCAGTGGTAATCGGCTCACAAAGCAAGAGCCGGGCGAGAGTGTTACCGCAACCTACGATGCTGCAAATCAACTGCTCAGTCTGAATGGGGTACCCGTCCAGTACGACGCCAATGGCAATCTGACCAATGATGGCCAAACCAGCTACCAGTACGATAGCTATGACCGTCTGATCCAAGCGACCACGGCGCTGTCGCAAACGACCTTTGGCTATAATGCTAATGGTGACCGTTTATGGCAGGCCACCGATGGAATATCGACCAGTTTTACGCTTGACTTAGCAAGTGCGCTGACGCAGGTGTTGGCCAGCCATCAGCAGGGAACAAGCAGCTTTGTTCTGCCGGGTGTTGGCCAACAAAACAATGGGGTTTGGAGCTATCTGCATAGCGATGCACTTGGCAGCGTTCGCCTGATGAGCGATGCCAACGGCGATCTGCTTTCGCGTATGCGTTATTCGCCCTTTGGCGAGCTTGAGGAGCAAGTTGGACCACAAGGGATCTTTGGCTTTACTGGCGAGCCATCTGACCCAACGGGCAATCTGCTCTATCTGCGTGCTCGCTACTATAACCCTAGCTTGGGCCGCTTCCTAACCCAAGATAGCCTGATCCCCGACCCGCTCAATGGCCAAGCATGGAATACCTACGCCTATGTCTACAATGATCCGATCAATCTGGTTGATCCGAGTGGACATATACCATTACCAATCATAGTAGCGGGTGCTGCCTGGGGATTATATGGTGGGGCTAATATTTTGGCTCATTATAACCCCAGCTTTAATGATTGGTGGAATAAGAGAGACTGTAGCTGCTTTGAACCTAAGTGGCCTGCTAATCTGTTAAACGGACCGCTGGTCAATGTGGATAATAGTGGCATCGTAGCAAGTACCATTTCGGCAGGAATAATTGGAGTAACGACGAACACTGCCGAATGGGTAACTGTCGCTTTTAAAAAACACGCTCGTATTGTGGGAGAGGTATTCGGAATGCCAATCAGTACCCCTTGGATTCGCTATGGTACTGTGAAGGGCTCACGAGAGGTTATGGATAAAGTGTGGCAAGGCCCACTGAAAACTACTAAGGGTTGGATTCAAACTCGTAAGACGCCTGTTGTAAAGCTACAGTGGGCCAAGGGACCTCTAGGAATAGGTACGGGACTAACTGCTGGTATGCTTGTAGAAGGAGCGATACAATTAGGAAAGGATTGGTTGCAAAACTGCTTGACTCCCAAAGATATGGCTTGGAATGCCTTATTAACTGGGACCCTTGCTCTTATACCAGGAGGTGTTGGCGCAGGCGCAACAAAACTTGCAATGCGCTTGGGCACACCCACATTAAGGGCAACTGCTATTGGTATCGGTACTGGAGCAATAACAGGTATAGGAATAAATATAGGAATAGAGAGAGCATTTCCTGATGGAATCTTAAACAAATAATCTAAAAATGACACTGTATGCCTATACAAGAATAAACATTCTTGTATAGGCATAACAGTAAGTCTTTAGACTATTGTGTGTCTTAAAAGTAAGTGAGTGAAGATAATAAATCTCGTATATCATCTGAGAAAGGTATTTACTGCGATGACAAATAGAATATGGGCCGCTATATTTATTTTCGTGTGTTCTGTCTGTACATACTTGGTTATAGTCTATTTAGAACTGCCATTGTATATACTTATTCCTGCAATTCTATCTGGAATAGTATTAGGTGTGTTCATGTTTGTTGAACATATCATCAATATAAAAATAAAAGGTAGAGGCTATGCCCAATCTGAAAATAAAAGGCTTGAAACGCTCATGATTATAATATTGATGGCGGTATTTCTTTTGGCCGCTTTGTTTCTTCCTGAAAAAGTCTTTTACGGAATCATACTTGCAAGTGGGATATCAACTATAATTTATTTGACCGGATTAGCTATTATGGAATAAATCCTCTTTTTCAGAGTATAAATATGTAGTTTGCTCTATCTGCGTGCTCGCTACTCTAATCCCAGTTTGGGCCGCTTCCTAACCCAAGATAGCCTGATCCCCGACCCGCTTAATGGCCAAGCAGCGATGCGATTGCCATGCCTCATTACCGCCAGTGCCTGCTCCTCAATCTTGTCAATGAGCCGTTGAAACTGGGCATCGCTCAGGGTACCGTACATCACAAACTCAGCCACCTTGGATGTCGTACCAGACTTTTGTGGCATGCAGGTGCCCGCGTAGTTTCCGGCCTCTCGCAGATCGATCTGCTCATGGTTGAGTGTCGCTAATACCACAGCCCCGTGTAGCGTGCTTGCCGAGATTACAAGGCCATATCAACGTTCGAGATTGTCAAAATAGGCCCGCTTCATCCCCTGTTTCGCCCAATATAATCAACCGATCTGTATTAGCGCATCACTGAATTTCATATGCTCTCTCGCTTCGTGTTGCCTGCAATTCCTGTTGTCATTATGCTACCGCCCTTGCATGCGAATAACCCACGAATTTTCCCATTTGCCTCCCTTTTTCACAAAATCGTACACAAATCCAACACCTTGAGCGGTAGTGTCTCTGAATACAAAAAACGCACACCTATTCGTGTATTCAGGAGGACACCATGACCGTGACCCAAGCAAAATCAAAAACCGAACTGGAAGACTGGGCACAGCTCGATGCCTGGCGACGCGGCTGGACGACCAACACCGTTGCCTGGCTCAGTTCATCGCAGAACAAGCTGGAGGCCGAGCAAGCGCTTCAGCGCTTTAATCGGGTAGTGCAGCAGCATATCGGGCAGATCGTCGCCAATCCTCACGTCAAAGCCGTCTTTGTGAAACGTACGGCAGGCCAGCCGCTTACCACACCCGAGCAAGAACTCTATGACAAAAGCCTCTGGAGTGAGATCTATAACGGTGTTCCACCAAGCCTCTCCCGCCAATACCACGAAGACGACGTATTGCAACGGGTACAACGGATCTTCGACGAGCGCACACGCTGATTCGGCGTTGGGCTGCGGAATGTCGGGAGGCATGACGCATGTCGGAGGGTGGAACGCGGTAGCCCCCTGACAGGCGCTCTGCAAACGTCCGTGTATCGCATCTGATAGCGGAATGTCGTAGGGTCAGGCTATTCGTGTCAGGGGTAGAACATGATCCACCCTTGACAACCCAAACAGAAAGGAAATGGTATGAGTTCATGGCGTGGTCATATGTTGATCGGAGCAACGGGAGGGCTGGCCCTAGTGCGTGTGTTGCATGCCACTGGTCACTTCCCTGTGCTGCCCGATATTCCACCATTGGTCGTTGAGACGGCGATCATTGGAGGATCGGCTTTTCTTGCCCTGCTGCCCGATATTGATGAGCCGAACAGTTGGATCGGGCAGCGGGTGCAGCTGGTGATGATGCTGGCAGGCATTGTCTTGGCCTTAGTGCTCGCGTTCGGCTTGGAGCTATCCCTTCAGTGGATTGCGATCTATGCAGCGGTCGGGATGGTTGTGGGCAAGTTGGCAGGTTGGCTCTTGCTGAAAGCGATCCGTACCGCAGCGGGAGGGCATCGGCGGCTGACCCATAGTCTGCCGCTCACTTTTGTGTTGCTGCTGGCCACAGTCGCGCTCTGGGTGAGCGGCTTTGGCTTGTGGAGCGTGATCCCGCTCGCGGTGGCGTGGGGCCAGATCTTACATGTTTTGGGTGATCTACCTACGCCCGCAGGTGTACCGCTGCTCTACCCCTTTAGCCAGCAGGATTTTGGCTTGCCGCAGCCGCTTTCGAGTTTTGGGGAGGGCTTGGCCGCCATCAGCGCGATTGCGGTCGCCTCCATTTTGATTTGGACATGGGTGTAGCGATGTGTTTGCAATGGTGTCATGTGCGCAGGCTGATTATTGATAACGATTTGCCCTGTAGCGGCTGTACGCGCTTCCCTGCCTTTCTGTTGCCGGATAACGAGAGCTGCGAGAGATGCCAGCATCGGCGTGAGCAGGATGACAAACCCGCGTTCTGTTCGCTCTCACAAATGCCTTTGCCAAAAGCAGGGCGCTGCTGTCACTGGAATGCCGAGGTCGACACCCGTAGCGAGATCATGCTCACCACCGCTGATGTCGCACCTGATGTGCTCACAATCTGGGGCGTGGACACGGTGGCCAAGCTATTTGCGCGCAGCGAAACCGCGCCGGACTATGAACCAGAAGACAACAACAGCGTTCGCATTAACCTCGACGACTTGGCCTTGCCCTTTGTCTATGGTGTACCTGCTGCCCAGTGGGATGATGCCCTTGATGGGCCTGCGATTGTGCAGGGCGAGCAGCCACCAAGCGAGCTTGGTCATGCCGTGCTCGCGCTCTTGGAAGCGGATCAGCAGAACGAGCAGGAGTATCAGCAGGCCCGTATTGCGCTTGCAAAGCTGCTAGAACAGCATCCACTTAAATCGTTACCGATGGCGTGGCAAGAGCTGGTCGCCTCAGCGCTTCAATTGACCGAAAGGAGTTGAGCGATGTCTTTTTCTATTGCCTTAGCGGGCAAGGGTTCTGCTGGCAAAAGCACCCTGATGCCCTATCTGATCGACGCCCTGCGCACCATCGCCCTTGATGCGCGGCTGCTGGTGATTGATGCCGATCCTCATATGAGCACCTGTTCGTTGCTGGGGATAGAACCAGTAGCAACGCTCGGCACACTCCGTTCGCACTATGAGCGGGAGCTGGCACGCGGCACCAGCCTGCTCGATGAAACGCGGGTGGCCTTTGCCGAGCGCCAAATGGGAGCACAAGCCCTTATCCATGCCGATGGCTTCGATCTGCTGGCACTAGGCCACTGGGAGCCGCTTGGGTCGCAATGCACCGTCAATCGTGTGCTGGAGCGCTCGCTCGAAGGCTTGGCGGGTCACTACGATATTGTGCTGTTTGATCACGAGGCAGGGATTGAACAGATGGGGCGCTTTGCTGCCATTCCGCTCGATCTGCTCTTGCTGGTCGCTACGCCTGAGCCACTGTTTTTGGATGTGGCCGCTCAGATTTTGGAGCGCCGCGCTGAAGTCTCGCGCTCGGTTGGCCAAACCTGGCTGGTGATCAACCGCATGCAGGAGGGGGATCTGGCTGATCCTGATTTTGTGACCTGTATTCAACGGCTTCCTGTGGACATGATTGCCGCGCTGTTGCCGGAATCGCCTGCCCTGCGCCGCCTCAGTCGGGGCCGACACTCACCCTGTGCGCTTGACCCTCACGATTACTGGGCCATACGGACACGCGCCATGTGCAGCCGCGTTGCCATCGAAGCGGTACGAAAAGGTCTGAGCGATAAACGGGCGGCATAGGTAGAGAAGCGTAATGGAAATCTGCAACCACTAGGAAAGTGCTTGAAATGTCGGGGCGACAGAACGCATGTCGTGCTTGTGCTGTCGGGGCTGACGCACCTATGCTGATAGCAAGCCGTACAAACAGAGAAAGAGGTGTTCTATGGCCCGAACGCGAAAAGCTGCTGCGCTCAGTGTAGGCAGTGTGCATCAGATTGACCCCAACCTGATCGACGAAGATCCCAATCAGCCGCGCCAAGAGTTTGATCAAAAAGCGCTTGACGCCCTCACCCAAAGCGTTGGTGTGTATGGCGTGACCCAACCGCTTGAGGTGATACCGCTTGGTGATGGCCATTACCGACTGGTCGCTGGCGCACGTCGCCGTCGAGCGGCCTTGCTCGCGGGCCTCAAAGCCGTGCCCTGTCTGATCAGCGAGGTCCACAGTAGCCTGGTCATCCGCCAGCGCCAATTGTTAGAGAACATGCAGCGGGCTGATCTGACCCCGCTGGAGCAGGCCCAGAGTTTGTACACCATCTGGCTGCATGAGCAGATCCGCGCCATCGAAGCCGAGCAGGGGCAGGATGGCAGTGCGACCGAGGCGTTATTGGCAGACAGCCCTACACCAACCGGCCAGATCGCGGCGCTGGAAAGCCGTGTGTGCGAATTAGCAGCGTGTGAATCAATGGCGATCTATAGCGGTGCAGGCAGCGTGCGGGTGCCCTGGCAGCGGGTACTCGAAGGCGCTGGCCTTGGCTCCATGAGCGAGGCGGCTCGTAAGAAGCTGCTGGCGGTCTTGAAGCTGCCTGCGGCGGTGCAGGATGCGCTTGCAGGTCGCGATGTAAGCGCACGCACGCTTCGCGATCTAGCCAAACACGACGAAGCCGATGCGCTGGAACTGATCGAGCAGGCCAGTGAACAGGGCGATGGCGATATCGGAAGCGCTCTGCGTGAGGTGCTCGATACGCCGCTAGAGCAGCCAGTCGTTTCGGCTGGAAAGAGCTTTGACGAGCGGATTAACGAGCAGGGTGGCGGCTTTTCCTTGGATGCGCTGACTGGTGATCTGGGAAGCGAGAAGGAACGAGATGAGGAGGATGAGCCATTGCTCACATCAAGCGGAGGGACAGCAGCGTGTTTGGTTACGGATCAGGTCGCGCCGTCGCGCGGCTCGCCGCCACCAGCGAGCGCGACGATCTGGCCTGAAGATGATGCGTTGGTTTTGCGCGAAGGCTTGGAAGCCTGCCTTAGCACCGTGATGGGGCTACCCGATCGGCGCTTTAGTGGGCCACAGACACGAGCATTGGGCGTTCTGTGGCGGGACTTGAGCGAGCGTATGCAGGCCGCAGGAATCGACGACGATGGCACGACGCGCTAAACAGGAGCAGCAGCATATCAGCTTGCCATCGGCGGCGCTGGCCGAAGGCGTCCAAGCGCCCGAGCTGCATGTGCTCGCGGTCGCTGAGATTCAGCCAGCCGCTCATAATCCGCGCAGCGATGCCGCAAGCGATCTGGATGGCCTCATTGCTAGCCTCGCCAGCGAGCGCGAACCCTACCTTGTGCAGCCGCCTCTTGTGGAGCAGCTTCAGAGTGGCACCTATCGACTCATCTCAGGAGAGCGCAGGGTACGGGCAATCACCGCAGCAGGCTGGCAGCAGGTGGCTTGTTTGGTGCAGCCACCCATCAGCCCGATTGTAGCCCACAGTATGCGCGTGGTGGAGAACCTCCATCGGGTTGAGCTGCACCCGCTCGATAGTGCGATCGCGCTCAAGATCGCATGGCTCACCGAAAACGGACTGGCGTTAGGAGCGAAAGAAGTCATTCACGCAATCTTGGCCAAAGAGCAGCAGCCGCTCGATACGCTGCTGGAGCTGGAAACGGTCACCAAGGAAGCGGGCTTTGCACCGACCGCTCCGCCCATTCCATGGCAAGCGCTCTTGGATCGGCTTGGCTTGGCCATCAAACGCGAGCGCCTCGATAAGCTCTTGCGGGTCTTGGCGCTCACCCCGCAGGTGATCGAGCTGGTGCGGCCATTGAGGTTAAGCGAAGCATCGCTGCGCGCGATGGGCACCCTCGACGATGAGGACCAGCTCACACTCGCGCGAGCGATCCAAACCGATCAGCATCTGCAATCCCGTATTCGCCGGATCGCCCGACGGGTCAAGCAGAAAGGCTACCCGATTGCCAAGGCGATTGCCGAGGCCCAAGGCCGGATCTATGATCCCAATCACCCCGACAGCGGTGAGGCAATTGGGCTTGAGGATCTCTTTGACGATCTGGAGGAGATCGACGAACGAACGGCAGGGGAAGGTCAGCGATCTGGTCGCGCGCGAAACCGAGATGATGATAGCGATTTTAGCGATGATGAAGCGAAAGAGGAGGCACAGGAACTTGGGCCTGAAGGAGCCGATGCCGTCTTGCGCCTGCTCGATCTGGCCGAGCAGCTGCGTGGAGCAATCACAACCATTCGTAAGCAGAGCGGAGGCCGAGCGCCCAGCGAACTGCCGCCGCCTTGGGGCGAGATCGCACAGGAGGCACGCACACTTATCGAACAGGCGTTTCACACTTCTCTCTAAGACCTCACCGACTCTCACTGAACAGCAAAGGATACAATGCCATGTCATGTGAAGGATCACAAGGAGCCTTTTTTAGTCATCAAGCGGGCCAAAGCGCGGTGTCGGCTGCCTTTGGCGGCAGCTCTGAGCAGGCCCAACAGGCATTAGAGCAGGTGTACGCTTTAGCGCGTGCCCAAGCTGAACAGGCCAAAATCACCAGTAAAACGGATCGGGTCGCAGCGCTGCGTGCCAAGGCCGAAGATGAGCAGGCCAAAGCCGCAACCAAGGCGCTGTTTGCCCGTATGCAACAGATGGGCCTCAAACCGCCCGCCCACTCCAAATCGGGCCTCCCCAAGCGTGATGCCCAATATGGCTATGCCGCCATCGAGCGCACCTTGCGAGCGATTGAAGGTCGCACCGCACTACCCACACTGGCCAAGCAAGTGCGCGAATCGCTGGAGCAAGAGCGCCGAATTAGCGCCATCTCGATCACGCGCGGCAACTTGGGGCGCTGTGAGAATTGTGGCCGCTTTGCCAGCCGTACCACCGCCCATATCTGTCCCCAAACCGCGAGCCCAGAAGTGGTGCAACAAGCCCTTATGCGGCGGCTTGGTGTACCCGCAACGGCCTATCCAAGAAAGGATCTCCAAGCCCTGATTGCGCAAGCCCAAAACGGCGACCTGACCATGCGCCACAACATCACCGACGAGCGGGTCGCGGTCACCCTTGATGGGTTAATGGTTGCGATGCGGGGCAAGGCCACTGCTGATACAGGTACGTTTTGCATCTCTTGGTGTCGGCTGGCGAACCGACCCCGAAGGCCTGCGGTGGGAAGAGATGCCTGCTGCGCTATGTCCCGCAGCCCGCAGTGATCATTGCATATTCGTTGTTGGAACTGTGGTGCTGCCTCACAACAGCATCACAGTCTTTAGGTTTCTTTGCAAATACAAGCATTGAACTGCTTGGCTTTGCGATGATTCGACATCCTATTGGTGATATTTCCCCCAGATCGTTTTGAGGGTCATTTTTCGTGATAAGGATGCCGAATACACAAAAAGAGCTTCTAAAATGGTGGAGATGGGGGGAGTCGAACCCCCGTCCAGAAAACTAGGTCATAAATATACTACAAGCTTATCTCGTTGTTTTTAGCTCGCCCGCGGCCATACAACGAGCAAAACGGCCTTTGGGCAAACCTGTTTATCTTAGTCTAAGGCTAACAGGTGCTCACCCTAGACGCGCCCCGACTAGTTGACGCTCGGATCCTCACCATCGGGGTGAGTGAGGGCGAACGCGCTACTTAATTAAGCAGCGTAGGCCAGCTGATAGGACGGCTGGGCCTTGAAAGTGTTTTTGGCAGTTATTGCCGGTGCCCCTTTAACGAGACTGGGCGGCTCGACTTGCAATTTATGACTTTCATTCCCTGTCGAAACCAGACATCCCCGAGAATTACGGTCACTATAAGTATACCATTTGTGCTAGTCAGGGTCAAGGGTTTTTCTCGGTCTTTGGAAGGACTTATGCGGTTTATTATGCGACTCGCAGCGCTTGAATTGCGAGGAGTCGTTTGACAAGGTTTCTGTTCTAAAGACGGGCAGAAAATCGCCCTTGACAAATGGTTCGGTACCGAATCATAATTAGTTCGGTACCGAATGAATGGAGGAGTAATTGGATCATCTAGCCAACAGTTCAGCTGCAGCCTGGATAAAGAAGTACTACCTTGCCAGTCGGGAAGTTATGGAAGCGAGTCTTCGGCCATACGAGATCGGCTCTACCCAATGGTATGTATTGTGGGCCTTGGTCAATCATGGGCCTCGTCTGCAGCGCGAGTTTCTCGATTTGCTGCAAGTGGAGAAATCGACGCTCAGTGAGATTGTAAGCGCCCTAGTTCGCAAAGGGCTGATCGAGCAGAAGCCTGCGCCGAACGACCAGCGCCAGCGGCTATTGACCTTGAGCGATGCCGGGCGCCAGCTTTGGGAAGTTCTGCCCGACCCGCTCGAACTGATTGTGAAAACGAGCTTTGAAGGCGTATCGGAGGCTGATCTAGAGACCGTGGTTCGCGTGCTTCAAGGGGCTACGCAACGGCTGAACGATCTTATGGAAGGAATGAAGCAATGACAATTCTTGTAACCGGCGGCACGGGTCTGGTCGGCTCGCGTCTGCTGCAACGTCTGCGAGAATCGGGTCTGGAATGCCGTGCGCTCGTGCGCTCTAGCAACAAACTGCCAGCCGGAGTGGCGGCGATCGAGGGCGACATCCTCGATCCGAGCTCTCTGGCAAGCGCGCTGGACGGCGTGAGCGCCATTATCCATCTGGCCGCCGTGTTCCGCACAAACGATGAAGCGCTGATCTGGAAGGTCAACTTGGAAGGCACGCGCAACCTGATCGCGGCGGCGAAGCAGTATGCTCCTGATGCACGCTTCATCATGGCGAGCACCAGCAATGTCTACAACGTCAACAACCCCCACCCGGGCCGCGAAGACGACCCCGTCGAGCCAACACTCGCCTACCCGGCCAGCAAGGTGGCAGCGGAAAACGAGCTGCGCAACAGCGGCCTCAACTGGACGATCCTGCGCTTCCCCTTCGTGTACGGCGATGGCGACGGGCATTTGGAAGAGCTTCCCAAGTACGTGGTCGGCAAGTGGCATCCTGCCCAGCGAATGAGTACGATCCACCATCGCGACATCGCAACCGCGATGGAGCTGGCCTTGGCTGGCGCGATGGACGGGCGCATCGTCAACATCACCGACGAGGCCCCGACAACAGTCTATGAGTTGGTCAGGCTGGTCGGTGCGCGCATGGAGCCATCTTCCGAGCCGCTTGCCAACCCCTGGTATCTCTACGTCGATGGCAGCTTGGCTCGCAGCCTAGGCTTTCAGCCTAAGGTCAGAACGGTCTATCAAGCCGTTCAAGAGCAGCTGCTCTAGCCTAAGCCTAGCGCCGCCTTGAGGTCGACGAGCATCCCACACATCTTCTGCCTACGACACAACACCACTAGGCCCATCACTTGAATACTCTGGCGTTATGGGCTGCTAGCCCCCATTCGTTCCTTACCGCGTCCGCCTCCGGCTATCAACATCCCGCCCATCAAAAGAACGTCGTATTATCAAAGCCTCACTGATAGACAGCGAAAAACGAGGAAGCCACTCTGCCGAAGGCTCTGTGTTGACAAAGAATAGCGAAGCAGAGCTGATATGAAATCCGCTTGAATCGTTGTATTTTGGGGCGGTCTCGCGACACCCAGCTACAACAGCTGGGTTACGGACGAACTGTTGGTAGCCGTAGGCGGACGCGCTAGCAGCCTGTTTTGGGGAAAGAGAGCAAACCGCCAGCGTGCTGAAGTGATCAACCGGATTTGGAGAGAACCTAATCAACCGGATTTGGTATGATCAGTCGGATCTGGTATGAAATCCAGAAACCTCATAAACAGCAGTGCAACAAAAAGCCCTCCACAATTTTGTTGGAGGGCTTTCTTATGCATTTATGGCGACCCTGACGGGACTCGAACCCATAACCTCTTGCTCCGGAGGCAAGCGCTCTATCCATTGAGCTACAGGGTCTAGCTGCCAAATACACAAATACGTGATATAACATACCACTCAAGGCATATTATACCACGTACTAGTTTGGTCGGGGTGAGAGGATTCGAACCTCCGACCTCAGCGACCCGAACGCTGCGCTCTACCAGGCTGAGCCACACCCCGATAATGGTGCCGAAGGCGGGAGTCGAACCCGCAAGGAGTTGCCTCCAGTGGTTTTTGAGACCACCGCGTCTGCCATTCCGCCACTTCGGCTTAGTGCCTCGTCATTAGTGCTCGGCTCAACGCTTGAGAGTATAGCGTATAGAGCCGAAATTGTCAAATCGATTCTGGTAAGAATCCAGACCCACTAACGATGCACATAGATCCATTCGATAAAGAGTACAGCCAGTGCCAGCAGCGTCAAGACCGGCCAGAGTTCGCGCCCACTGCTTTCGGCTTCGCCGCTGGCCGTGGCGGGTAGTGGTGCAGTGCTGATCTGCGGTGTGTTTTGGCTGCGCAGATCCGATTCGCTGGGGTTGCCAATGTTGACAGCGACACGAGCGTTGTAGAGCACGCTGCCATCTTCGCCTAGCTCGCTAATGCTATAAAAGCCTGCTTGGTTGAGGTTTTCGAGTATCAGCTCGCTCTGGCCCTCGTACAAGCTGGTTTGGCCATCGGGCGCGCTCACGCTGATGGTGCTGGCGCGCGGGCTGGCTCGCAAATGGAGATTGTCGCCAACATTAAGCGCGCTTGGCAAAGCTTGAGGCGTTAGGTCGCGCACAGTGCGAGCCACCAAAAGCGGGAAGGCCAGACGAGTTGGCAGGTTGGTATCGCGCAACGAGAAGGTCCAGACGGCGATCTCGCTCTGAGCGATGCGATGGCGCAGAATCAACGGTGTTTCACCAGCGCTGAGCAGCATCTCACCCCACTCGCTGTCGATCTCGGCTACCGTGGCTTGGCGCAGGGTGTCGAGGTTCAAACCACTAAGCAAGCTGCCGCGCTGAAGCAGGTTGGTCGAGCTGAGCGGTCTAGTTGAGCGTACTTCGATCAAATTGTTGCCGCGCGGCGGTGAGATCACCAAAACGCCACCTGTGGGCCATGTCTCTGGCAGATACTCTTCAAACACGGTCAGATCGGCTTGAGAGGCGCTTTGCGAGCTGGCGTATTGGGCGGGCGAAATGGTAGCAACGCTGGCGCCCGGCACAGCGCTGAGCGCGCGGCGCAATAAATCGCTATTGTCGCTCGCTTGAGGATCGGCTTCGTTGGCAGCAGCGCTGGCCCGTTCGCTCACCAGCAGAATACGCAGCGGGCGCGCTTGGGCCAAACTTAGGTGTGCCACATCGTCGATATCCAGCGCGTCGTTGCCGTCGATCTCTAAACGCAGCTGACTCGTGCCAGCAGGTACCATCCAAGTCAGCTCAGCCTCGCCATTGGCCGGGAATTCCACAAAACGCTCGTCGATCTGTTGCTCGTCGGCGATCAGGCGGGCCCAGGTCTCGCTCGATTGGTTGGCGTAATTGGCGATGCGCGCATAGACGTGAATGGGCGCGGTACGACTGTTGCTGCGGTTTTGAGCCGCAAAGCTAACAATCGCTTTGTTGGCTTGGTTGGAGCCTACTTGCTGCCAACGCACATTGGCCGAGAGCACCTGTTTGGGCGCGCTCGTACCGAGCAGAGCGTTATCGCTGATGATCACCACTTGGCCTTGGCGCTCTGGGTCGAGCGCAGCCTCGGCAAGGGTCAGCGCCTCCGACAAGTTGGCGCTGCCACCGGCTTGAAGACCGTTAAGCGCACCAAGTAACTCCTGTTGGTTTTCGCTTCCTCCTCGTGCGATCAGCTGGGCATGGCTGTTCATCGCGATGATCGCAACTTGATCGTTCGCGCCAATGCGGTTGATCAGTGAACGCGCTTCATTTTGGGCCGTTGCAAGGCGCGACCTGCCGCCATCGATAGCTGCCATACTGGTCGATGTGTCGATAATCAGTACAAGCTGCTGCCCGCCCGTGCGAAAGATCGTCGAGATAACTTGGGGGCGAGCTAGTGCCAAGCCTACCAAAAGCGCTACCAAAAGATGGAGCAGCAGAAGCAGTGTGAGCGGTAAAATACTGCTGCGTCGTCCATCGGGACGACGAGGCATGTTTTGCCACAGCAGCAGCGAAGGCACCGTAACACGGCGACGGCGTTCGCGCAGCAAGTGAAGCAGCAGAATGATTGGAAGGGCGATCAGCGCGATCAGGCCCAAGGGAAAGAGAAAACTCATCGTTCTATAATCTCAGCGCCAATGCGACGAGTTCGCGCGGACGCCTCTTAAGTGAGAATGCGACGCAGACGCAGATAAGGAATGATCTGTTTTTCGAGCGGCCATGTGGTCAGCAGACGGGCATAGGTTGCGCCACGTCGTGCGCAGCTTTGGGCGATGCGCTCTTGCCAGGTTCGCAGGTTTTTGTCGTAGGTTTCAAGACTGAGCGAGTCGATGGTGAGCGCCAAACGCTGGCCGGTCTCATTATCTTCGAGCTCGATCGGGCCTTGCAGCGATGGAGCGATCTCTTCTGGGTCGAGCAGATGCACCACAACCACCTGCCAACGAGGCGGCGGCAAAGCTTGCAAGGCCTCGGCCAAACCATCGCTGAGCAACAGGTCGGAACAGAGCACTAACAGGCCGCCACGCGGGTGCTGGCGCGCATAACGCTGAACTAACTTAACGATCTGAGTGGCGCTGGTCTGCTTCTGGGTCTGCTTGGCGTTGCCTGCGGTAGTGTTGATAAAGTTGAGCATATCGGCGATACGGCTCTTGCCCTGAACCGGTCCGAAGCTCTGGAGGGTATCGCCATTGAAGTAGCTGAGGCGTAGGCGATCGCTATGAGCCAGCGCAAGATAGCCGATTGCACCACCTAACCTCTGAGCGACCCACAGCTTAGAAGGTTTGCCCCAGCGCATACTGGCCGAGTAGTCGAGCATAATATGCACATCGATATCTTGCTCGGTCTCGCCCAACTTCACCAGCACATGCTCTTGGCGGGCGTAAGCGTTCCAGTCAACGTAACGCAGGTCGTCGCCTGTCGTATAGGGGCGGTGTTCGCTAAAAATCGGCGATGCGATCTGTTGGCGGCTCTGGTGCTCGCCGCTGGCAGGGCGACCGCGTAGCGTGCGCTGAGCCTGCAAGCCAAGCCGCTCCATGCGGCGCAGAAAGGCCTCGTCGAAAATCGGCGCTTCTTTGGTATTAGTCTGTCGGCGAAAAATAGTCTTGAACCACATCGCGATCTTCTATCGGAATACGGAGCGGATCGTCGTCCGCCTCAACCAGACCGGCATCACCTGCACCCACATCGCGGGTCGAACCGGAGCCACTTCCAGCGGGCGCGACTTGTGGATCAACATCACCTTCGGCGCGCGAGTCACCGTCGCCCTCTGCCTCAAGGTCCATAGGCACGCCCGGCACATTGAGGCGATCGGAGCGCTGTTCGCGCTGCTCGCCGGGGGTGCTGCTGTTGCCTGCCCCAGAGCCTTGACCTTGACCTTGGCCCTCGGCTTGGCCTTCACCTTCGCTCTCAGCCTGTGCTTGACCTTGGCCTTCGCCTTCAGCCTCGCCTTGACCTTCACCTTCACCTTGGCCCTCACCAGCTTGAGCATCGGCGGTCTGCTGACCGGGCTGGCCTTGTTGTTCGATCGCACTGGCTAGATCATCGATCGCCGCTTGGGCGCGTTGGCCGCCCTGCTCGAGGTTGTCGGCGATATCGCGCAGCTGTTCGGCCAAGTCAGGGTTGCGGCCCTCGATCTCATCGGCAGCATCACGCAACGAATCGCCCAATTCTTCGCGAGTATCGGCCGAAAGTTGGTTGGCTTGGTCGGCTAATTCGCGTAGACTGCGAGCAGCAGAAGCGGTGTCGCCTTGGTCGAGCGCATCGGCTGCGGGGCGGGTTGCACTTTGATCGCGCAGGGCATCGGCGATCGCTTGAAGCGATTGGCTATCGCCCGGAGCGCCTTGACCTTCGCCTGCGCCGTTTCCAGCCTCTTGGGGCTGACCGGGCTGTGGGGGCATCTCTTCTTCGGGAAACAGCTCTTCATCTTGCTCACGAACCAGCTGGGGCAAGGGCAGTGGCGCATTTTGGGCCAAGCCATCGTCTGGATTAAGCAGCATAAACAGGCCGCCTACTACCAACAGCAAGGCGACAACAGCTACGATCTCAGACCACGGGCGGCGCTGGCGGGTATAGATAAAACGTCGCACATGGGCCATGACTTGGCGGGTATCATCGATCAAATAAGCGCCGACCGAGCCGGGATCTGGTCGTTGGGGCAACACTTCGAGCGCTGTACTCAGTTGGTCTTGCAAGTTGAAGCGTTTATCGAGGCGGCGTGCAACCTCCTCGGGCTTCATGCGCGGGCGCAAGCTCAAACATAAGCCGAGCAACAGCGAGCCCAACAGCACCAATAAGATCCAGTTATAGCCGATCTCCCACTGCCAGATCAGGCTTCCGCCCAGCAAAATCGAACAGACCGAAAGGCCGATCCAAAGCGTGCGCAGGATGGTGCGCAAGGTCTGGCGTGACCAACGGTCAGCAGCAAGGCGGCTCAGTTGTCTCGCAAGGGGGTTGGTATTCATTGTTCGCCGTTCGGCCCGATTCGTTTAATTCCGTTTCAATCTAACGTTTTATTCAGTATAGGTGTGATCGCTCGGGCCTGTCAACAGAAAAAGGTGATAACAAGCTGATGCGCAGTTCGGCTTGAAGACATATTATTCGTAGTGAGCGGCGATCGAAAGCTGAACAGCGTTAAGAACTCGGTTGATTCGGCGTAACAAATTGCTATTGGCCTCCGGTTGAATAGGTAAGGTATTGGGTAGATCCATGGCCGCGTCGATCAAAGCATCGCGGAAGAAGAGGGTTGCCTCCAAGGCGGCGGTCAACGGCATACCGAGCGCGCGAGCGCTAGCAGCGTATTCAGCACCGATCTTCTCAGCCTCGTGTAAAGCAGACACTTCGTCGTCAGGTGAGGAGACATATCGTAGTACAATACCCATAAGCCGCTGCCCGATATTGCGCTGTTGTAAACGCACTTCATCGCTGATCTGGCTAGTCCAAGCTAGCTCATCGTGTCCGAGCGCGCTACGTGTGCGCACAAGCGCTTGTTGAGCCCAAGCCCGTTCGCTACCCGGCAAGACTCGCAGGCGCTGGCGGTTGTTATTAAATTGTTCGATATCGGCTCGCGCAAAACGACGATGCCCACCCGGAGTGATGCTCACGGGGATTTCGCCAGCATCGGCCCAGCGGCGGAGTGTACTCGGATGTACTCCTAACATGTCGCTCGCTTCTCGCAGTGATAAAAAGGCAGATTTATCATTTGATTTGTGTGTTGGCATATCTGTATGCTCCCCTTAGATTGAGCGACGTTGTGGGAAGAGCTGCCAAATACATAAGAACTATCGGTATTCTGGGAGGCCACTTCCTTAACAAATTCCAACTCATCACCAGCGCCAATAATGCTGTGATGAATCAAATCGATCTCGGCTCTTGAAAATCCGTCTTAACTTACATTGTAACGAATTTAACGAAGCCTGCAATCACTCAAAAAGTGCCTATTAGAATTGACACTTGTGCAACGTTGTGATAAATTTCTCTTGTACATAGTTTTGCATAGATTTTATAGTTTTTGTTTAAATATATAGATCTTATGAATCTCTTCCTAGTTGGTCTAGATCACTCCTCTGCACCCATAGCCTTGCGCGAGCGATTGGCGTTCACCGCCGATGAGGTTCGCAAGGCTTTGGCTCTTCTTACCGATGTAGGAGGAGGTCCCTTACAAGAGGCGGCGATCCTGTCTACTTGTAATCGTGTTGAGGTCTATGGGGCTTCCGCCAAGCCGGTTCAGTTCGAGCAAATCGCCCGCTTCTTGGCAGATTTTCACGAGATCCCCTACGAAGATATCGTTCCATCGCTGCGCATGCATCAGAATCTCGATGTGGCTCGTCATTTATATGAGACCGCAGCGGGTCTGCATTCGATCGTGTTAGGTGAAGCCCAGATTCAAGGTCAAGTGCGCAACGCTCTGCAATTGGCGCAAGAAGTAGGAAGCAGCGGCGCTTATTTAAACGCCCTATTCCGCTTTGCCCTCACAGCTGGCAAGCGGGTACGCAGCGAAACCGCCTTGGGCAAGGGAGCTGCCAGCGTGTCGCAAGCAGGTGTCGAACTGGCCCGCCGCCTTTTGGGTGGTCTGCGCAATAAACGAGTTTTGTTGATTGGTAGCGGCTCGATGGCTGAATTGGCGGCTAAGAATCTGCAAGCCTATGGTGCAAGCGATCTTACCATCGCGAACCGCACTTTTGCGAACGCCCAGCATCTGGCTGAACAGTACAACGCCCGCGCGATCGCTTACGAAGATTTTGCGGCCTATCTAGCCCACGTTGATATTGTGATCAGCGCTACATCATCGCAAGAGCCGATCATCTCGTATGACATGGTTCGTAAGGCCCTCGCTGAACACAATGCACAGCAAGAAAAGCCCCAGCATCCCTTGTTGTTGATCGACTTGGCTGTGCCGCGCGATGTAGAGGCCAGTGTTGCAGAGCTGAGTGGCGTGCGTTTAGCGACCGTCGACGACCTGCAAGGCGTGGTAAATGCTACTCTCCAGCAGCGTCAACACGAACTCGAACCCGCCCGAGCGATTGTGCAAGAAGAGATCGACGCCTTTGAACGTTGGATGCGCGAACAAGAGACCTTACCAGCACTCACCTCGCTGCGCCAGCAGGCCGAAGAGCTGCGCCAGCAAGAGGTACAACGTGCGATGCGCCGTTTAGGAGATCTCTCGTCGGATCAGCAGCAGGCGATCGAGATCTTGACCCAGAGCTTGGTCAACAAGCTTCTGCACAACCCTACGCTCCGTTTGAAGCACGCTGCGGCCGCCGGTGAAGGCTCGCGTTATGTTGAGATGATGCGCGACCTGTTCGCGTTAGATATGCATTAAATCGTGCAAGCAGGCTGAGACGTGGCACGAGCTAAGGTGCCGGGTTTCGGCGTGTCTTGCATTTCGCTTTTGAGAAGAGCCTTCCATCAGCCAGCGCGCTTGGTGGAGTGAACGAGAGTAGAAATAGATATGGAACGAAAGCTTATTATCGGCACCAGAGGTAGCAAGTTGGCGCTTGCTCAATCGGAGATGGTCGCTGATAGCTTGCGCAAGGCCCACCCCGGCCTCGAAGTCGAATTGCAGATCATTAGCACAGTTGGCGACCGCACCCAAGCATCGGGCATTGCGCTCTCGGCAGTCGGCGACAAAGGCTTGTTTATCAAAGAGTTAGAAGTCGCTCTGCTAGAGAAACAGGTCGATCTCGCGGTGCATAGCTGCAAAGACCTCCCCTCTGTAACCGCCGACGGCTTGAGCTTAGCGGCCTTCCCCGCGCGTGAACAGCCCTGGGACGCGCTTGTGTTGCCTGCTAATGCCCCAGCCCCAGCCCAGCGCGAAGTCGATCAGCAGCTTTCGGTTCTGCCGCCCAACGCCCATGTTGGTACCAGCAGCTTACGCCGCACCAGCCAGCTTCTGGCCCTGCGCCCCGATCTACGCATCAGCGATCTGCGCGGCAATATCGACACACGTTTGCGCAAACTCGATGAGGGCCAGTACGATGCGATTATTCTGGCCTCAGCCGGCCTCCTGCGCATCGGCTTAGAGGCGCGCATCAGCCAATACTTTCCGGCCGATCTAATGGTGCCCGCCGTCTCGCAAGGTATTTTAGCCATCGAATGTCGCGCCGACGATAGCGAAACCCTTGCACTGCTGAGCGTGCTCGATGATCCTCAAAGCCGCAAGGCGGCTCTGGCCGAACGAGCCTTCCTGCGCCGTCTGGAAGGCGGCTGCCAAGTGCCGATGGGCGCTAACGCCCAGTTGCAAGCCGATGGCAGCCTGCAGATCAAAGGCATGGTCGGCTCGCGCGATGGGCGTACGATCATCAAAGGTGTGCGTAACTCGGCTGGCGACCCCGAAGCGCTGGGCGTGGCCCTCGCTGAAGAGCTCTTAGCCCAAGGCGCGGCCGCCTTGATAGAAGCGCTCTAGAACGATGAGTGGAGCGCTTACAGGTTGGCGAGTGGTGATCACTCGCGCCGAACAGCAGGCGGCCTCTCTGGCCGAGCGTTTGCGAACGCTTGGAGCCGAGCCGCTCTTCTTCCCGACCATCGCCTTCAAAGCACCCGACGATCTCAGCAGCTTTGACAACGCTCTTGCACGCAGCGGCGAGTTCGACTGGTTGATCTGCACCAGCGCAACCACCGTTCGTTTTATCGACCAACGCCTCCAGCAACGCGCCGATCTCAAGCAGAGCTTTCAGCAGGCGAGCCAACTACGCATCGCTGCGGTCGGTCCCGCTACAGCGACAGCCTGCCGCGAGCTGTTAGGCCGCGAAGTCGAGCGCGTGCCCGAGCGTTTTATCGCCGATTCTCTGGCTGAAATGCTCGGCGATCTGCACGGCCAACGGGTGCTTTTGTTGAACGCCGATCTGGCTCACCCCAAGCTGCAAGAGCTGTTGACTCGCGCAGGCGCTCAGGTGGAGCGTGTGATCGCCTACCATACCGTCGCAGCGGAAGGTGGCGTCGACCTTGAATCGCTTTTGCGCGCTGGCAAAGTCGATGCGATCACCTTTGCCAGTGGCTCGGCAGGCCGTTTTTTTGTTGAACGGCTCAGCGCAACCGCCCTTGAGATCGCGAAACGAACCGTTATTGTAGCCATCGGCCCTACTACAGCCAACGACTTGTCTGCTCTGGGAATCCAAGCGACCGTAGTCGCTTCGACCTATACCGAAGAGGGCATGCTCGCTGCGCTGCTCGACTATATTGACAACAAGAATGAGGTTTAAGCATGGGATCGTTCCCCGCTTTAAGGCCGCGTCGTCTGCGCCGCACACCCGCTCTGCGCCGCATGGTGCGCGAGACGACACTTAGCCCCGATAATCTGATCTATCCGCTCTTTGTGCGCCACGGCGAGGGCATCCAACGCCCGATCGTTTCGATGCCGGGCCACTACCAATGGTCGGTCGATACGCTCAAAAACGAGGTGCGCGAAGTCGCCAGCATGGGCATTCCAGCCGTGCTACTATTCGGCATTCCGGCCCATAAAGACGCCCAAGGCAGCGAGAACTACGACCCCAACGGTATTGTGCCGCAAGCGATTCGCGCCATCAAAGAGGTCGCGCCCGATCTGGTGGTGATCTCGGATATGTGTTTTTGTGAATATACCGATCACGGCCACTGCGGTCTGCTCAACACACCCGAATCGCCCTATTATCACGAGCAGTTGGGCGAGGGCTATCTGCTGAACGACGAGACGCTCGAGCTGTTAGGCCGTGCTTCGGTGGTGCACGCCCAAGCGGGAGCCGATATCATCGCGCCCTCTGGCATGCTCGATGGCATGATCGCCGCGATTCGCTCGGCCCTCGACGGTGCCAATCAGCAGCATACGATCGTAATGAGTTACGCCGCCAAGTTCGCCAGCGGCTTCTACGGCCCCTTCCGCGACGCTGCCGAAAGCCCGCCCTCGTTCGGCGACCGCAGCCAATACCAGATGGACTACGCCAACACGCGCGAGGCTCTGAAAGAGGTTGAGCTCGATGTGGCCGAAGGTGCCGATATGTTGATGGTCAAGCCAGCCGGTGCCTATTTGGACATTATTCAGAAGGTGCGTGAGCGCTTCGATCTGCCTTTAGCTGCCTATCAGGTTTCGGGCGAGTTCAGCATGATCAAAGCTGCGGCGGCCAATGGCTGGATCGACGAAGAGCGTGTGGCTTTAGAGAGCCTCTACGCCATTCGCCGAGCTGGTGCCGATATGATTATTAGCTATTTCGCAAAGGACGTGGTGCGCTGGCTCAGTTAGGCCGGTTCACACCTTTGCTTGTGAAAGGTTGGTATGCAAAACGACCGTTTATTACGCGCTTGTCGCCGAGAAGAGACCGACCGCACACCAATTTGGTTGATGCGCCAGGCGGGCCGCTATCTGCCCGAATTTCGCGCCCTGCGCAACGATTACGACTTTCTGACCCGCGTTAAAACGCCCGATATCGCTGCCGAACTGACTCTGCAACCGATTCGCCAGTTCGATCTCGATGCGGCGATTATATTCTCGGATATCATTCCGCCGCTGGAGGGCTTAGGCTTCCAGATCGACTTTAACCCGGGGCCAGTCATTCACAACCCGGTTCGTTCGAGCGCCGATATCGCTGCTCTGCGCAAGAGCGACGCCCGCGAGTCGATGAGCTTCACGCTCGAAGCGATCAAGATCGTCAAACGCGAGCTGAACGATCGCATTCCGCTCTTCGGCTTCAGCGGCGCGCCCTTCACTTTGGCGAGCTATGCGATCGAGGGCGGCCCGTCGCGTGACTTTAAGCGCACCAAGCTGATGATGTACACCCAGCGTGAAGATTGGTTCGCGCTGATGGACAAGTTGACCGATCTGGCCAGCGACTATCTCGTGGCCCAAGTCGAAGCGGGCGCCGATGTGCTGCAGCTCTTCGATAGCTGGGCGGGCGCGCTCGGCCCATTCGACTACAGCGAATACGTTCTGCCCTTTGTGAAGCGCTGTATCGACGATGTGCGGGCGAACCTAAAGGCCCAAGGCCGCTCGGTTCCAGTCATCTACTTCGGCACCGATATGAGCAGCATGCTGGGCGTGCTGCGCGAAACCGAAGCCGATGTGCTAGGCGTCGATTGGCGCGTCTCGCTCGACGAGGCATGGGCCCAGATCGGCCCGGGCTTCGCTATTCAAGGTAATCTCGATCCGCACGCTCTGTTGGCACCTTGGCCCGAAGTTGAGCGCCGCGCACTCGATATTCTGAACCGCGCTGCTGGTCGTCCGGGTCATATCTTCAATCTGGGCCACGGCATTCTGCCCGATACACCCGTCGACAATGTGCGTCGCTTGGTCGAGCTGGTTCACAGTTACGAATAGCTGTTAGGTCCATAGTTGTGTTTCAAGGTGGCGAGTGCGCAATGTGCTCGCCCTCTTGTTATCTAAGAGAAAGTGATTATAACCATGGCGGTATCATTCGATCGTTCTAAACAGCTTTTTGAAGAGGCCCAACGGGTTTTACCGGGTGGAGTAAACTCGCCAGTGCGCGCCTTTCGAGGCGTCGGCGGCTCGCCGCTCTTTATCGAGCGCGGCCAAGGCCCCTACATCTGGGACGCTGATGGCAACAGATACATCGACTATGTACTTTCGTGGGGTCCGCTGATCGTCGGCCACGCTCAGCCCGATGTGCTCAAGGCTATCACCGATCAGGCAGCGCTCGGTACCAGCTATGGCGCGCCCACCAAACTCGAGACCGAGCTGGCCGAGCAGGTTATCGCGCTGATGCCCAGCATCGAGCAGGTGCGTTTTGTGAACAGCGGCACCGAGGCCACCATGAGCGCTTTGCGTCTGGCGCGCGCCTACACGGGCCGCAACAAGATCGTGAAGTTTAGCGGCTGCTACCATGGCCACGCCGATATGCTGCTGGTGCAAGCTGGCAGCGGCGTCGCGACCTTGGGCCTGCCCGATAGCCCAGGTGTGCCCGCCTCGACCACAGCCAGCACCCTCACCGCCGAGTTCAACGATCTAGAGGCCGTCGAGCAGCTCTTCGCCGAGCATGGCAACGACATCGCCGCCGTGATCGTCGAACCGATCGCAGCCAACATGGGCTTTGTGCTGCCCAAACCCGGCTTCCATCAAGGTCTGCGCGAGCTGACTCGCAAGTACGGCGCGCTCTTTATCTTCGACGAAGTGATGACGGGCTTTCGTGTTTCGCCCGGCGGCGCGCAAGGCTACTGGGGCATCGATCCCGATATCACCTGTTTGGGCAAGGTGATCGGCGGTGGCCTACCGGTCGGCGCCTACGCTGGCAAGCGCGAGATTATGCAGACTGTGGCGCCCGCTGGCCCGATGTACCAAGCTGGCACGCTCTCGGGCAACCCCTTGGCCATGGCGGCAGGTTTGGCGACCCTACGCCAAGTCGCCGATCCCAAGATCTTCGATGCGATCGTCGAGAGCACCACGCGCCTGGCCGACGGTATTCGCCGCATCTGCGCCGAAAAGAACATTCCGGTTCAGGTCGCCAACTTGGGTACGATGTTCGGCTTCTACTTCCTTAAAGAGCACGGCCAGCAGATCAACAGCTATAGCGAGGCGCGCGCATACGCCGATACCAAGCGCTTTGGCGAATTCTTCTGGAAGATGCTCGAGCGGGGCTGCTACTTCGCGCCTTCGCAGTTCGAGGCCTGTTTTGTCAGCTCGGCCCACACCAACGAGGTGATCGACGAGACCCTAAAGGCCATTCGCGAGGTGCTCTAGCTCGTTTGCGCTCCGTCATCACAGGTTCTGCTTAACGAAGCATCTGCTTGGGCTGGCGGAGAGGTCTTTTCCTCCAAGAAGAGCACAAGCGCGTCCGCCTACGGCTATCAGGTCGGCCATCCAACGCGATAAGGTCTGTAGATAGCGAGCATCTTTGCAGCAGCGTAGCCGCAGCGCAAACAACGAAATAGCGTTGAAATCATTGAGCGGGGAGCTGCGCGATCGCGCAGCTCCCCTCATAGCACCGTATCGTAGTGGAACTCTCGTTGGTAGCCGTAGGCGGACGCGCTAGAAGACTTTTTTAGGGGACTATACCTATTACGCCCAATAAACAGGCGGAGTTAGACCAGTAGTCGAACTCCGCCTCTGTTTGTGTGCGAAACAAACGACGTCGATTATGATTTGCCATTGCGGCGCGCTTCGCTGGCGAGGGCCTGTGCGATACCGCTCTGGAGCGAGCTGAGGGTGCGCAGATTCGAGAGATCGACGCCCAAGTTCACCAGGGTTTGGGCCACTTCGGGGCGAATACCGGTGATCATGGCTTCGGCTCCTAAGAGCTTGATCGACTCGGCGGCTCGCACCAGCACATTCGCCACCTGGGTATCGACCATCGAAACGCCCGTGATATCGAGCACTACCGTCGAACCGCGAGTCTCGGCCACGCCGTAGAGCAGTGTGTCCATTACGCGCTGAGCACGTCGCGAGTCCATCACACCGATCAAAGGCATCACCAAAATGGTGTCGGTGATCGGGATCAGCGGCGTAGAAAGCTCGTCTAAGGTGCGCTGCTGGGTGCGAATGATCTCGTTTTGGATCATCGCCTGACGCTGCATCTCTTCTTCGCGACGCTTGTCGGTTACATCTTCAAACAGAATGGCGATCTGCTGATCGGGCAAGGGGAAGGCACGCACATCGAAGACGGCCGAGATAGTCTCGTCATGGTAGGGCGTATCTTTGATCTCTACGGCCTCTTGATTGACCACTACATTACGATAGACAGCGAGTACTTCGTGGCTCAACATACCAGGGAAGATCTCGCCAATGCGCTGTCCGATATGAGGGCGCAGTTCCTTGCCACCTACAAATTTTGAAGCGGCGGGGTTACAGGCGACCAGTCGTAGCGAGTGCGCATCATCGATATCATCAAGGCGATAGATCAAAAGACCCATTCGCATATTCTGGGTGATCTCAACCAAGCGACGACGCTCTCGATCAAGCTGATACAAATCGGTGATATCGCGAGCGGTTGTAAAGATCTCTTGGGTCTCTTCGTTAAATATGCTTCTCCAGGTCAGGTGCACAATGCTTCCATCTTTACAGATGTAGCGATTGTGAAACGCCTCTACGATTTCTGACTGTGCTTTGCTTGCAAAGAAGGCAATGCTAGCATCACGATCATCAGGATGCACAAAATCCAAGAGAGGCTTTGTTTGGAGCTCTTCTAAGCTATAACCCAAGGTTCGTAGCGCTGTTGGATTGCAGCGTTTGACGTAGCCTTGCAGATCAACGACAAATAAGAGGTCTAAAGCTCGCTCGAATAAAATCTGGTAAGTAATTTTTTCCTGTGCTTGTGCTTCTAAGGCGGCTACACGCTCACGAAGCACGCCGATATCAGTTGTCATAAGAGTGTTTATCCTTAGTTCCCTCAGGCGATGGCCCTAGGGAGGCCTATGCTACGATGATTGACGAGCTGTTTAGCGGCGAAAACGATTTGTAGAGGCCTTATGCTCTTTTTCCATAGCCAAAGCAATACCGTTCTGAAGCGAGCTGAGCGTTTGCAGATTGCCCAAGTTCACCCCAAGTCCGATCAAGGTTTGGGCCACCTCGGGGCGAATGCCGGTGATCATCGCTTCTGCGCCGAGCAGTTTTACAGCTTCAGCCGCGCGGATCAATACATTTGCCACCTGAGTATCGACCATCGAAACACCGGTGATATCGATAATGACCGTATCGCAGCGGGTTTCGGCCACACCATGCAAGAGCGTGTCCATAACACGCTGAGCGCGGCGCGAGTCGAGCGAACCGATCAGCGGCATAATCGTGATCGAGTTAGTGATCGGAATCAGCGGTGTCGAGAGCTCTTCCAAGGTATGCTGCTGCATACGAATGATCTCTTCTTGGATGAGCGACTGACGCAAGGCTTCCTCAGCGCGGAGTTGCTGAGTGATATCATCAATCAGAACGCCGATATGATCATCTTCCAACTTGTAGCAATCGACTCGATAAGCCCAGACCAAGTCCTTGCCTTCGATCTGGAAGGTGCTTCGGCCCTCGGGAATCTTACCGGTAGCAACCGCATAATAGCGGTCGATAATATCTTGATCGATCTGGTGGTTGTAGAGATCCTGAATGGTCTTGCCGATATAATCAGCTTTTTTGTTGCCCCCAAGCAACTTGAGTGTTGGCTCGTTGAGATCTACAAGTACCAGGCTGGCGGGGTTGTTGCGATCAGCGAGGCGATAGATCGAAACGGCGGTGCTCATCTCCTCGATCACCTCGGCCAAGACCTGGTATTCTTGATCGAGGGCGCGGAGTGCCGTGATATCACGAGCGCTCGCATACATGCGTTGGCGCTCTACGTCGCTGCTGACATTCCATTGAATATGCTTGTAGCTGCCGTCTGCAATCTGATAGCGGTTCGAGAAGGCGATCAGGTTATTACCTCGGGTAATCTCTTCTGTTACCTTTAAGGTGTTCTCGCGATCGTCGGGGTGAATGAAATTGATGAACGGCTGAGAACGGAGCTTCTCATCGCTATAGCCGAGCGTTTCTTTCAGGGCATCATTATAGGTTACAAAATAACCATCAAAATCGATGATACAGAGCATATCGATCGATTGTTTAAAAAACAACTCGTTCGTATAACTATCGGCAATCTGTGCTTCAAGCTCCGCGATGCGCCGCTCTAGTTGAAGCATTTCATCTTGTTCTTGGCTTGGTGGTTGTGCTAGGGAACTCATACATCCTCATGGTTAATTGATTGCTACTACAGAGGTTGGCAATAAACAATCACTTAAACAAATATTTTAATTATTTGCAAAATAAAACTATTTGTAATAAAAATAAGAAATATTATTACAATTACCGTAATTGTTTGGGTTTAGAATCAAGAATAACCATTCCATCGATGTATTATACCAACTAGAATAATAATAATATATGGTTCTCTAGTACTGGTAAAAATAGGTAATCATATGATTAAACGTTATTAACAAAACAAAATGAATCCTAATAGCTTAGAACAATGTAATATAAATTCACTTTGTTCAGATCAAAGATATGCAAATGCAATAACTTTGATAAATAAAAGGAATAGATAAGGAAAAACAAGTAAAGTTAAGAATAGATAACATCATTCTTAGCATCTTTATTTTGTAAATAAAGTTAAATCACATTTTACCAATCGCATACTCTTTTGCGCTTGTTTTTGTTAGCTATAGTTGCAACATCTATGGAAAGAGGCGGCTTGACGAGGGGATAGTGGGGTGATTGTGCGGTAAGCGACTTTGTTGCCTAACTTCGCATGCAATAACACGCAGGAATGTCGTGTTAGGCACAACATTCCTGGTGAGCTTTGTAAGTTCGCTTACTTGATATTAAATTTGATTACTTGATTTCTGTGTTGGCTTTTAACAGAGTGGAACTTGAGTATGTTTATTGTGCAAGATTTCGTGCGACAAAGCGAAATCTTGCACAACTCGTTCGCTTATTTTATCCTTTCCCTCGCCTTGCAGGAAGAGAAGTCTTTAAGCAGATTTGGTATGAAGGAGAAAGCGCTATAAGCGGGTTGAGCGCGCTTGACCCGTAAGCGTTCTGCCCTCTAGAGCGTAGGCGTAAGCGACGCCGCTTTGCAGCGTGCTGAGCGTGCGTAGATGTGAGAGATCTACCCCCAGATGGATCAGGGTTTGAGCAACCTCGGGGCGAATGCCCGTAATGATCGCGTTGGCACCCAAGAGCTTGACAGCCTCGGTAGCGCGCAGCAAAACATTCGCTACCTGACTATCGACCATGGCCACACCCGTGATATCTAAGATCAAGGTGTTGCTATGCAACTCTGCGATGCCGTTTAAGACGCTTTCCAAGACATTCTGGGCACGCCGGCTATCGATACTGCCAATTAAGGGCATAATCGCGATCGTATCGGTGATGGGAATCAGGGGCGTCGAGAGCTCGTCGAGTGTGCGTTGTTGGCTCTTGATGATTTCATCCTGAAGTTTGGCTTGGCGCAACGTCTCTTCTTCTTGCAAGCGCTGCGTGATATCCTCGATCAAAATGCCGATCTGCTGGCCGTTGAGCGGGAAGGCCAAAATGCGGTAGTAGACCTCTTTACCAGTGGTTACACAAGTCGTTTTGAGGTCGACGGGCTGGCGCGTGCTAAGGATCTGATGATAACGCTCGATATCGTTGAGGAAATCGACTTCAGCGAATGCCTCTTGAACCGAACAGCCGATCTTTGAGGTGAGGTCAGGCTGATTGATCATCAACCCTGCAAAAGGATTAGCCGCGATCAGTTTGAACTCGATCGGCTGCTCATCTTGGCACAGTTGAATAATAAGCATGCCGAAGCGCAGATTCTGGGTAATGTTGAGAAAGAGCTGACGTTCTGCCTCACGCTCCCGAATAGCGGTTACATCGCGCGCGGTTGCATAGACCTCTTTGCGCTCATCGTTGGCAAGGCTATTCCAAAGGAAGCGAACATAGCTGCCATCTTTGCGTCGATAGCGGTTTTCAAACTGGCGTACCTTCTCACCCTGAATAACGTTCATGATCTTCGATGCCGACTTAGATAAGTCGTCAGGGTGCGCAAATAAGAGTAAGCGTTGAGAAGTTAGCTCTTCAAAGGTATAACCAAGCGTCTTCAACATCGCTTCGTTACAGTGTTTAAGGTAGCCGTTGGGTGCTACAATGCAGAAGCAATCGAGCGCATGTTCGAAGAAGGCTTTTCTTGAGCGACTCAAGGCAACTTCAGCCTCTAATTGTGCCAATTCTTGGCGAAGCGCTGTGATATCAGAGCCGTTTGTCATGGCTAGCAAGCTCTCCTCTTCCCTGCTCGACGTGGAGTCAAGGAAGGCTATAGTCTCATTTCTTACGTTTAGGCTTTTGTGCCTAAGGCATAAGCAAACATAATCGGGGGCCGTTTAGCGACGCTTGGCGTGGGCCGACTGCTGGCTAAGCGCGAGCGCAATGCCGCTTTGCAACGAAGCCAGCGTCTGAAGGCCCGACAGGTCGACGCCGAGACCGATCAAGGTTTGGGCGACTTCGGGGCGAATTCCTGTGATAATAGCGTTCGCACCCAAGAGCTTGACCGCATCGGCAGCGCGAATAAGCACATTCGCGACTTGGGTATCGACCATCGGCACACCGGTAATATCGATGATAACTGTGTTGGCCCGTGTCTCTGCTATGCCGTTAAGCAGGGTATCCATCACGCGTTGAACACGCCGCGTATCCATCGAACCGATCAGAGGCATAATGGTGATCTCATCGGTGATGGGAATGAGCGGCGTCGACAGCTCTTCGAGGCTGAGCTGCTGCATGCGAATGATCTCGTTTTGGGCCGACGCTTGGTGTTGGGCCTCTTCTGCCTGCACCTGTTGGCTGATATCTTCAATAAAGATCGCGATCTGATTATTGCTCAGCGAGTGGAACGTGATGTTATAGTACTTCTCTTGTTTATCATCCCTGTAGCGATGGCTATAGCTGCCCGGTGCATAGCTGCCAAGCGCGATAGAGCGACAGATTTCAAGCTGTTCGTCGGTGATGATGCTGCCAAAACTCTCGGCGAGTCGCGAACCCTGTTGAAGATTGAAATTTTGGAGCAGTGTGTTTGCAGCTTTGTTTGATGCAACGTAGACTAGGGACTGAGCGTCATCTTCTATAGTGAGCTCGTAGACCAGAACAGCGATATGCAGCGATTCGATCATACCGCTGAGCGCTCGATGCTGCTCTTCCTGAATACGTAACAGCGTGATATCGTGAGCAGTAATATAGATTTCCTTGAGCTGAAGGTCGCTGCTGCAATCCCATTGAATGAGGTGATAGGCTCCACCTGCAAACAAATACCGACTTTCAAAACTGACGGTCGTGCTCTTGCTGCTCAGCTCCTCTAAGTGGGCTAAGGTCAACTCTTGATCGTCAGGATGCACGAAATGGATAAATGGGTTGCCGTTAAGCTCCTCTTCACTATACCCGACATTCTGTTTAAAACGAGGGTTAAAGGTTTTGAAATGCCCATTAAATGAAAGAATACAGAGCATGTCGAGTGAATGGGTGAAGAAGAGATCATGAACTTCGTTAGCGATAAGCTCTTGTTTGAGTTGAGCGATACTCGTCTGGAGCTGCGAGATTTCATCGCTTTCTCTACTGCTCGATTGGAATATTGGGTTCATACAGCCTCATGTCGTTCGATCGGGATATACACAAGGATTGGAGATATATCGCCAAAACGTTTTATTATTGAATAAAATATTTTTAGGTCATTAATAATAGATGTAATGTCAGTTGAGATATAAATGACCGCTCAAGTATTATGTTCGTGATTATATCCTATTATCCGTAATTGTACAGAAAGATAAGATTCTGTTTCCTGATTATAACAAGATCAAATCAAAGCTTAACACATAGATTATAGAATACAAAATATTACTATTTTTGTTTAAATTTCAAATTAAACCAATAAACAAAAATCTATCACGATAATTCTTTGCTATTGATGATTAGAAATTAAGAACTTCACTTAATTAAGTGTATGGATATAGTATGCCATATTCCTGTTACAATATTAATACATTTCTTAACCAAAAACGAACTTTTTCGACAAAAATAGCATAAGGAGGCATAAAATGGCTGAAAAAAGCCGACGCGAGCGTGTAACCGAAATGGTACGTCAAGCGCAGAATGCAATTTGCAGTGCGTTTGAAGAGATAGATGGTGCAAAAACCTTTGAATCGTTCACTTGGGAGCGACCCGGCGGTGGCGGAGGCACGGCCCGAGTTATGACCGATGGAGCCGTTTTTGAGCGCGCTGGCGTGAATGTTTCGGCAGTAGAAGGCAGCGAAGTGCCTCCTTCGATCTGGCAGAATCGTCCCCAGACCAAGGGACATCCCTACTTCGCAACCGGCATCTCGATGGTGGTGCACCCGCGCAACCCTTACGTGCCGGCCTTCCACGCCAACTATCGCTACTTCGAGGCGGGCGACGACTGGTGGTTCGGTGGCGGCGCCGATATGACGCCCTGCTACGGCTTCGAAGAGGATGCGCGCCACTTTCACAAAACGCTCAAAACCTTTTGTGATGCGTTCGATCCGAGCTACTATCCGCGCTTCAAAGAGACCTGCGATTCTTACTTCTTTATCAAGCATCGCAACGAGATGCGCGGTGTAAGCGGCATCTTCTTCGACAACCTGCATTTGGATGGCGAAGATGGTTGGGAGAAAGGCTTCGCCTTTGCGCAAGCAGGCGCGAACGCGATTCTGCCGAGCTATATGCCGATCGTAGAGCGCCGCAAAGACACGCCCTATGGTGAGCGCGAGCGCTCGTGGCAGCTCTATCGCCGTGGACGTTATGTCGAGTTTAACTTGGTCTACGACCGGGGCACCGTCTTCGGCTTGCAGACCAACGGCAACATCGAGGCGATCTTGATGTCGTTGCCGCCGCTGGTGCGCTGGGAATTCAACTACAAACCCGAGCCGGGCTCGCGCGAAGAAGAGCTGGTGAGCAAGTTCTTGGTGCCGCGCGATTGGGCATCGGAGTAGGCGGTTAAGCTTCTAGCTCCCATTCGGCATCTAGCGCGTCCGCCTTCGGCTATCAGATGGGAGAACCTGCCCTCATTCCCGACCCTTCTCCCGCAAAGGCGGGAGAAGGGAGTTTTGTTTCTCGGCTTTTCGTTTTCTGCGTTATACCAAATCCGGTAGATGACTTACTTTTTGGCCTTCGGCAGAGTGGAACTTGTCTCTTTTTCCTGTTTTTGTGTTACAAGAAGGCAACTCTGTAAGCGAATTTGATATTACCAAAGCGCAAAGCTTGAAACGTATGGAAGTGGCGGGGCAGCGTTGCTGCTTGCTGCGTGCAGCAAGCAGGTCGCAGCGCAAGCTGCGAGGGCTAGAAGCCGAATGGGTGGAACGGATGTTGGTAGCCGTAGGCGGACGCGGTTCGAGCCTTGTTTGAGGGAAAGAACCTCTACGCCAAAGCATAAATGGTGAACAAAACGAGGCCCTGCTGAGAAAGCGGAGCCTCGTTTGTTTGTATGGCTACAAGCTGCTGGCCGAAAGGCTAGCTGGCGTTGCGACGCGCCGCAAGCTCTTCGACCGGCACATAGTCGAGGTCGTAGCCGAAATAGCGCGGGCCGACCAGCTCGAGACCCATGGGAGTGCGCCACTTCTCGTTGCAGGGCATAGCCATCACAACCACGCGGAAGCCGTAGCGCAGGCTTTCGGTGGTGATCGGCTCGCCGGTCTCGGCATCGAGGATGGTGATCAGGTCGGGCACGGTCGCCATGACTTCGCCATCTTTGAGCGCGATCAAGAACTCGTTCTGGAAGCGGATCTTGAGCGTGCTGCCCTGATCTTCGCCGATGCCCACAATGGTGGCCTCGCCGCGTGCAAAGCCCGTTTCAGTGCGGCGCTCGATGTCGCTGATCTTGCCCTTGAAGAGCTTGATACCGTTCGAAACCTCGAGCACGGTCGCGACCGGATCGGTCGAGTTGCGGCGCGCCTCGCGAATGGTGGCACCGATCTTTTCGGCCAGCGAGATGGTCGCGGGCACGGCTGCTTCGCGCATCTGCTTGCCGGTCATGGTGAAGCCTGCGATCATAGCCGAGCTGCCCATATCGATGGTTAGGCTGCGAGCCAGCTGCTCGGTCCACTTGTTGCTGATAGTGTTGATGACGGCGCTATTGCCCTTCTCGTCGGCGATCGCCAAAGGCGTAGCCCCCAAGCCATAGATCGTGAGGGTGGTCATTTGCAGCTCGGGGAAGGCTCGGCCCATGCCGTCGGCGTCTACGACCGGCAGACCAACCCGAGCGGCCAAGGCGAAAGGCACGGTCGAGTTGAGACCGCCCGCCTCGGCCGACATAATCACGGTGATCTTGCGGCCCAAATAGCTCTCCAAGGCTCGGAAAGCCGTAACGATCTCGTCGCCCGAGGGCAGCTTTTCGACCATAACCGTGGGCGCGCCCATCATGGCCGCTATGCCGATCAGATCGTCGTCTTTGATCTCGTCGAGGCTGAGGAGCTGAACCGGGCCGCATTCGCGCATAGCTTGGATCGCCATCAGCTTGCCGATGTAGGGATCGCCACCGCCGCCCGTTCCAAGCACAGCCGCTCCTACAGCCACATTTTCTATATTTTCGATATCGAATGTACGCATCGTTCCGCCTTTATCGCTTCAGTTTCAAGTACGCTATCGCTTCGTCTCTTACGACCGGATCTGGAGATCGCCAACTGCCTTAACGCGAATGCGGGTGGCATTGCCGGGCAGGTAAGCGAGCGGAACATCCTCGACGTCGACGATCTGGATGCTGGCGGGGTCGGCACCTGCGGCGGCTGCCCGCGCGATGGCCTCCTCACGAGCCTGTTGCAGGGCGGCTTCGCGAGTCAGCTCGACCAAGGTGAAGATCTTGTCGACTTCGCCGCTGATCTGAGCGATAGCTGCGCCGACCGCATTGGCAACCGGGTAGTGATCGGGCTTGACCAGTTCGGAAGCACCCTCAACCTGATCGCGCACCAAGATGCTGCCGCCGCCGACCACGATCACGGGCAGCGCGGTCGCGCTGGTCTTCATGCGATCGACCGCCTCGGCGACCATGTTCTGGATGCGCTCGACGGCGCGCTCTACCAAGCCTGTGTCGAGATCGGCCACCTTGCTGCGGTCGCCGAAGTCGGCCATGCCAGCCGCCACCGCGATGTCGCTGGCGGTGAGCTGCTCGCCACCGAAGATGCGGGCTTTGCTGGTGATCTCGTAGCCGACCGAGCGCGGCCCAACCGCCAGCGGCTCTGTCTGCACAATGCTACCGCCGCCCAAGCCGATCGAATAGACATCGGGCATGCGGAAGTTGGTGCGCACACCGCCGATCTCGACCGCCACCGACGATTCGCGCGGGAAGCCGTGCGAGAGCACGCCCACATCGGTGGTGGTGCCGCCGATGTCGACCACGATCGCATCTTTGAGGCCGCTCAGGAAGGCGGCGCCGCGCATGCTGTTGGTCGGGCCAGACGAGAAGGTCAGGACGGGGAACTTTTCGGCGAACTCCGAGCTCATCAGGGTGCCGTCGTTCTGGGTCAGGAAGAGCTGGGCGTTGATGTTCAGCTCTTTCAAAGCGTCGCGGAAGGCCTGAATAGTTTTGCGACCTAGGTCGGCCAGACAGGCGTTCATAATCGCGGCGTTCTCGCGTTCGAGCAGACCGATGCGCCCGATCTCGCTGGAGACGCTGAAGGTTACGTCCGGCAGCTCTTCGCGCAGAATGGCTGCGGCCCGCTGTTCGAGCTCGCCGTTAACAGGCGAGAAGACAGCCGAAACCGCCACAGAGCTAATGCCCTTGGCACGGATATCGGCGGCGATCTGGCGCAGTTCAGCCTCGTCGAGCGGGGCGATCAAGCGGCCATCGACCTCGTAGCCGCCGTGAGCCAAGTAGGCGTGATTGCCTAGCACATCGCGCAGATCGCTGGGCCAATCGATCATAGGAGGCAGGCCCTTGGTAGCGGGCAAGCCCAAACGCACAATCGCCGTCTCGGTCAGGTCACGGCGCTGCACAACAGCGTTGACAAAGTGGGTGGTGCCGATCATTACGGCGCTGATGTCGCTGGTGGCTGCCTGGGTCTTAGCCAGAAGCTCGCGCAGGGCTGCGGTGATGCCAGTGGTCACATCGCGGGTGGTGCCAGCTTTGACCCAGCCGAGTACGCTCGTTCCCGACATAAGAACCGCGTCGGTATTGGTGCCGCCAACGTCGATGCCTATTCGTAGCATACGAACCTTTCTTATTTCAGAACTCCCTTTAAGCTACAGCGATGCTATCGCGTATAGCTGGAATAGCACATCCTGTTTGTGTATATTGTGGTCTTCGCAGAGCAGAACTTCGCTTTTGTGTTGTGAGGGAATAGCGAATACAAACTAGCATTGGGTGCGAATTGGTTCGCGCCCGACCTCACAGATCAGAACGATGCTTCAAAGCTCGATTGGATGTGGGGCAATTGTATAACTCAAAGCCATTTGTGGCAAAAGAGTGGCTCCGATCAGTATGCTGATCGGAGCCACAACGTTTTTATTATGCAGCCGGACGCACAACACGCCCTTGCTCGTCGAGCGCACAGCCATAGGCTTTGAGGCCCTCGACCGTGACAAGGCCTTCGTCGAAGTCGGCCTGCACCATTTCGAGCGGGCGCTCGAGCGGGTTGCCATAGCCGCTTCCGCCAGCGATCTCGATCGTCATACGCTGATCGAGCGTGCGCAACACAACCGGTCCATCGAAGCTATGCGGGTCGATCTTCTCGCCCTTTTCGCTGAAGTAGGCGCCAGCCCGACCGCCCGGCAAACCACCAGCTAAGCCAGGTTGATCGGTGAAGCTGCGCTCGACTGGCGCGCTGGTTTGGACGGGCAAGCCGTCGTCGTAGAGTTTGCGCATGGTCAGCACTTGGCCCAAACCACCACGATGCTTGCCCGGGCCGCCGCTATCGGGGCGCAGGATCTTCTGCTCAATCACGACTGGGGTGCGCGATTCGAACAGCTCGACCGAGGTGTTGGCAGCACTGGTGGGGTAGAGCAGCGCGCTCTTGCCATCGCCGTGGGCGCTTGCACCTTGGCCGCCGCCCTGCAAGAGGTGATCGTTGAAGAGACGGCGCTCGGCGTCGTAGCCATAGGCAGTCATGCTCATGGGCATGCCGGTGAAGGCTTGGACCCGTTCGGGGATCACCTCGCCCAATGCGCGGAAGATCGCCGGAGCGCAGTGCCAGCCGGTGTTGGTGCGTTGCGCCACCGAAGCCGGATAGCGACAGTTCAGAATGCTGCCTTCGGGAGCGATCACCTTGATCGGACGGTAACAGCCTGCGTTGGAGGGCGTCTCGGGGCTGAGGATACACTTCAGGCCATAGACGCTATGGGCGGCGGTGTAGCTCATAGTGCAGTTGATCGCGCCGTAGGGCAACTGAGGCGGCGCACCCTCCCAGTCGACCAACAGCTCATCGCCCGTCACCACCACGCGCACCGGCAAAGTCAGCGGCTCTTCGATGCCGGGGAAGGTGATCGAGCTGCGATATTCGCCATCGGGAATGGCACGAATGGCGTCGCGCATGGCCTGTTCAGAGCGGTTCTGGATCACATTCGCCAGCTCGGTCAGGTCCTCAAGGCCGTATTCGTCCATAAAGGCCAGCAGACGGTCGGCACCGACTTTGTTGGCGCTAAGCTGAGCCTGAATATCGCCCAAGACCATCTCGCCCTTGCGCACATTCTTGTGAATGATGCGGAAGAGATCCTCGTTCGGCTCTCCGGCGCGGTAGAGCTTCATAGGCGGGATCTGCAGACCTTCGTCGTAGACCTCGCGCGCCTGGCGCGAGTTGAGCGTGCCGCCGATGTCGGAACAGTGGGCGATCGAGCCGATCAGGCCGACGATCTTGCCTTTGCGGAAGACGGGCGTAACGATCGCGACATCGTAGAGGTGACCGGCGCACATCCACGGGTCGTTGGTGATCAAAATATCGCCCTCTTTGAGGGTTTCGGGCGGAAAGTAGTCTAACAGGAGCCGCACCGCTTGAGGCAGAGTGAGGTTAAAGACCGGCATCGAGCGGTGGGCATGGGCCAAAGACTCGCCGCGCGCGTCGAGCAGTTCGCAGCCGAAGTCTTGGGCGTCGCCGATGATCATACTGAAAGCCGTACGCCAGAGGGTGATCCAGCACTCTTCGGCAATATTCGTCAGTCGACTCCACATGATCTCTAGCGAGATGGGGTCGAACGGAGATTGAGTTGTGCTCATAAGAAATTCCTCGTCTTAGGCAAGCCGGATTCGCAGATTACCGACCTCGTCCACCGTCAGCGTATCGTTAGGGCCGATAACCGTCGTACTTTCGCGCTCTTCGACAATGGCCGGTCCGACGATCGGTTTGCCAACAGGCAACAGATAGCGATCGTAGACCGGAGTCGGAATGTAGCCACGACCTGCGAAATAGGCCAGTCGCTCTTTCTTGAGCGCGCCCTCTACGGTCAGCGAGGCATCGAGTTTGGAAGCTGTGCGGCCCAAGCGTTCGATCGGAAGCGGCCCGCTGGCGTGCAGACGCCAGTTCAAGACCATCGAGACATAGCCGGGAGGCACCACGCCATAGAGACGGGTGTACTCTTCTACAAAGGCTTGTTCGATCTGAGCGGTCGATTCCTGCGACAGCATGCCATTAGGGATCGGCACATCGATATCGTGGAACTGGCCTTCAAAACGCATCTCGGCGCGGCGGATGAAGATAATCTGCTCGGCTGCGATGCCCGAAGCGGCCAAGACCTCACGCACCTGCTCTTCCATTTCGCCATAGAGCTGGTTGACAGCTTGCCAATCGCATTCGCTCAGCTTGGCGGGGAAGGAGCGCACCAGCTCGAAGCTGTTAGGCGCCACCAAGAAGCCCAGCGCAGAGGCAGCGCCCGAAGCTTGCGGCACGATCACCTCTGAAACGCCTAAACGGCGGGCGACCTGTACGGCGTGGGCGGGGCCAGCACCACCGAAGGCCATCAGAGGGAAGCGGCGTGGGTCGCGGCCCTGCTCGATGATATGGACGCGAGCTGCAGCGGCCATGCTTTCACATACGATCTGGTGGATACCCCAGGCGACCTCTTGATGACTCATATTGAGCTGTTCGCCTAAACGAGCCAAGGCCTGCTCGGCGGCAGGCAGATCGAGAGCCATCTTGCCGCCCAAGAAGAAGTTCGGATCGAAGTAGCCCAAAACCAGACAGGCATCGGTCACCGTCGCCTCGCTGCCACCTCGGCCATAACAGGCCGGGCCGGGCATAGCGCCCGCGCTGGTCGGGCCAACCTTGAGCAAGCCCAAGCTATCGACGCGTGCGATCGAACCGCCACCAGCGCCGATCTCGATCATATCGACCACCGGAGCCTTGATCGGAATACCCGAGCCGCGCTTGAAGCGATGGACGCGGGCGGCCTCCATGCTAGGGGCGACTGCGATCTTGCCATCTTGGATCAAACAAGCTTTGGCGGTTGTGCCGCCCATGTCGAAGGCCAAAAGCTGATCGAGGCCGGCCTGTTTGCCCATAAAGGCGGTGACAAGCGCGCCACCGGCCGGGCCTGACTCGAGCAGACGGATGGGGAAACGGCGCGCGATATCGGGCGCGGTGAGACCACCGCTCGACTGCATCAAGTGCAATTGGCCCTTAAAGCCAACTTCAGCCAGCGCTTTGCTAAAACGCTCGAGGTAGCCATCCATCAAGGGTTGGACATAGGCATTGGCGACAGTTGTGCTGGTACGTTCATATTCACGGATCTCGGGCACAACCTCCGAAGAGACCGAGATCGCAAGCGATGGAAACACGCTGCGAATACGCTCGGCGATCGCGCGCTCGTGGGCCGGGTTGCGGTACGAGTGCAACAGACAGATCGCGATCGCTTCGACGCCCTGCTCGACCAGAGCGGCAACCTGCTGCTCGACTTCGTCGAGATTGGGTGCTTCAAACACCTCGCCATCGCGCGACATGCGCTCGTTGACCTCGATTCGCCAGCGGCGCGGCACGTAAGGCTCTGGGTATTGCAAAAAGAGATCGTAAATATCGTAACGCTGCTCGCGACCCATTTCCAAAATATCGCGGAAGCCACGCGTGGTTAACAGAGCGGTTTTGGCCCCGCGCGCCTCGATGATCGCGTTGGTCACGAGCGTTGTGCCGTGAACGAGGGTTTCGACATCACTAGGCGAGAGGTTCTGCAACTTGAGCAACTGAATAAATCCGTTGAGTGCACCCTCGGCTGGGTCGTGAGGGGTGGTGAGATGTTTATAGAGCGTGATCGAGCCAGCGGCATCCATCAAAACAAAATCGGTGAACGTTCCACCGATGTCAATACCTACACGGTAACCTGTCATAGCCATTCATACCTTATCCAAGGCGAACAGCGTAGATCGAACGCCGAAACCTTCGATCTACGCTGTTGCAGAACAAAATGCAAAGAAGCCTAACTGCAATACGCAGCTAGCTACTTATCGGAGAATCGAAAGAGCTCTAGGGAGTTTGGAGCTTACCATTGGAATAGATCCTAAAAGGCCATGCGACTGCTGTACTTCTGGTACAACGCAAATTCCATAAGGAACAGCGGAGCAGCATCGTGTGTGTAGCAGGATCACACAAGCGCTCACAGTCGCATGGCAGGGAAGATTTCTGCTGACTTTTCGAACTAGCTCTCTTGCTGTTCGAAGGGCACATACTCCATATCGTAGCCAAAGGCTCGCGGTCCAACCAAGGCTAGACCTTCAGGAGTGCGCCAGACGGGAGGTGCTGGGATAACCAAAACCGTCACACGGAAGCCATAGCGCAGTTCTTCCACCGAGATCGCCGACCCACTTCGTTGATCGAAGATGCCGATCGTGTCGGGCACTGTCGCACAGATCTTCGAATCGATTTGGGTCAAGAGATATTCATTTTGAAACTTCAGCTCGAGCGTTTGGCCTTGGTATGGGCCGACTCCGCTGATCGAAGCCGAGCCGCGCGCAAAGCCTACATCCGAATAGCGCTGAATATCGAGCACTTTTCCTTCAAACAGAACGTGGCCATGCAAGATCTCTTGAAGCAGACGGATCGGCTGCTGTTTCAAGTGGCTGGTTTGCATCGCCTTGCCGATCGCCATAGCTTGGCTGATCGTATCGCGAATGGCCGCCTGTTTGATCTGTTTGCCGCTGAGCGGATAGAGCGCTGTCGCCGCGCGAGCGCCCATATCGGTTGTGATCGAACGGGCGAACTGTTCGACCCAATAGTTGTTCACGGTATCGATGATGCAGCGGTTGCCGTTGTCGTCGTGCAGCGCCATGGGAGCCGCCGAAAGCCCATAGACACTGAAGCTGGTCATCTGTAGCTCGGGCAGCGCTCGCCCCATCGCATCGGCATCGACCACCGGAAGCCCTTCGCTCGCCGCCACAGGCAGAGGCGTAAGCGCATTGGCACCACCGACTTCAAGCGACATAATCGCGTCTGCTTTACGCCCAAGATGCTCTTCGAGAAAGTGCAAGGCGTTGGCATGAGTATCTTTGGCAAAGAGATGTTCGATCGCGACTGTTGGCGCACCCATTCCACAGAGCGAGATCACCAAGGCATCGTCGTCAAGCTCATCGATATTCAAGAGCTTGATCGGGCCGTGCCTACGGACAGCCTCTAGAGATTGATGGAGGGTCGCATAGGTCGAACCGCCACCTCCGCCCGATAAAAGCGCAGCCCCTAGCGCCAGATGCTTAATATCTTCTTCGTCGATCAGGCGCATTCGCTTACCATACCCTTCCCAAATCGCCAACAGCCTTGACCCGAATACGCGTTGTATTGCCGGGCACGTAACTGAGCGGTATCTCCTCTACCTCGGTGACTCGGATCGTGCTCGGATCTGCTCCGGCGTTGATCGCACGGCTGATCGCCTCTTGGCGCGCCTCTTTCAGTGCTTCTTCACGCGGAATCTGCGAGAACGAGAAGATCCGATCTGTTTCGCCACCCATTTGTGCGATCGCCGCACCGATTGCATTCGCAACAGCGTATTGATCTGGAATGATGATTTCTGTGATGCCGGGCAGACGATCTTGAATGAGAATACTACCGCCACCGACGATAATAGCTGGCACTGGTTCGGGACTCATGCGCATACTATCGACTGCATACGCGATCTGCATCTGAATCGTGTCGACAGCGCGTTTAACCAAGTTGGCAGGCAAATGCGCAACAGCGTTGCGATTACCAAGATCAGCTAGTCCGGCGGCCACGGCGATATCGGTTGCCGTTAAAGTGTCGCCGCCAAACACCAGCGCACGTTTCGTAAGCTCATAGCCAACACTGCGCGGGCCAATGCGCACCTCGTTGCCATCGTATTCGACAATGCTGCCGCCGCCCAACGGAATGCTATAGACATTCGGCATACGGAGGTTGTTGCGCACGCCTCCGATCTCGGTCGGCGCCGAAGTCTCGTGAGGGAAGCCGCGCAATAACAGACCCGCATCAGAAGTCGTTCCGCCGATATCCATCACGATCGCGTCGGTAAGGCCGCTCAAAAACGCGCCGCCTCGCATGCTGTTGGTCGGGCCACAAGCAAAGGTCAAAACCGGATAACGTTCGGCAGCTTCATCGTTCATCAGCGTGCCGTCATTTTGGCTGATATAGATCGGTGCCTGAATCGACAGTTCGCTGAGCGCCTGCTGGAACGAGTGCATCATATCGTGAGCCAGATCGAGCAGACAGGCGTTGATAATCGCTGCGTTTTCGCGTTCGATCAGACCGATTCGCCCAATCTCGTGCGAGAGCGTGATACGCGCCTCGGGCAGTTCGTCGCGAATGATCTCGGCCGCCTTAAGTTCAATATCGGTATTGATGGGCGAGAAGACCGCCGAAATTGCGACGGAGCGAATGCCTTTGTTGCGCATGTCGCGCGCGATCCCGCGCAACTCGTTTGGATCAAGTGCTGAAATAGGTCGACCGCGAAACTCATAGCCGCCGTGAGCCATATAGACGTGGTTACCGATCGCCTCGCGTAGATCGCTGGGCCAACCAGTCATAGGGGGGAAGGAACTGGTCGACGGTAAACCAAGCCGCACAACACCAACCGGCATAAGGTCCCGACGTTCGATCAGCGCATTGAGACAATGGGTGGTGCCGATCATCACCGCATGGATCTCGCTCGTATTGACGCGAGTTTGTTGCAACATGGAGCGCAGTGCGGTGCTGATGCCACCAGTAATGCTGGGCGTCGTTGGTGTTTTATACGAAGCCAACACCGTCGCGTGTTCCATCAACACGGCGTCGGTATGTGTCCCACCAACATCTATTCCAATGCGCATCCCTACTCCAGTAGTGTTTTCAAAATATGTAAAAGCTCTGAAGCTCGTTTACAAGCGTCTGGTATCGCTTTTTCCGCATATCCGCTCGCTCTATCACAAGCCATATACGATTACGTGCAGAGCATTACTAAAGCGATTGCTTGTTATTTGTATGTTGGCAACTAGGACTTTGTCGATGAGTCACAAACAGTTTTGCCCAATCGCGCTAGAGATAAAACCATTTAGCTCATATCTTGCTTCAGAAAGAAGCTGAACGATCGAGTGAAACCTTATTGAATAAATGACAGAGATCTACGTTGTTTGTTTTCTAGTCTTTGATTAATGTGCCCCAAGTGTACAATGGATTTGAATGTTCGTCTACGTTGCTAAAAAACAAACCGAAAACATTTGCTTTGTGAAAAAGAGACAATCACCCAAGAAATAGCGCACAAATAAGGCTTACAGCTCATCCTACCGATCATATCACAATTCTGGCGGCTTGGTCGATTCCGCAAACAAGGCCCCAAGCGCGTCCGCCTCCGGCTATCAGGGTCCCGCCCGCAACAACACACGTCTATCTGCACCGAAGCCGCCCCCCCAAAATCCCTATGCATTAGCCAAAAGTCGTGTCGGCAGCAACAGACGATCGTTCGCATACCATCGCGGGATTATCCTTGAGAGCACAGAACGGGGAGCATTCACCCCCTCGCCCGCAGTGCGGGAGAGGGGGTCGGGGGGTGAGGGCAGATAACGCCGACCGTATGTCGATTTGTGGCTAATGTACAGCCCCAAAATCCAACGAGAGCATTTCGAGCATAGTCAATCGGTTTGAATGCGCTCTAAACGGATTTTTCATCAGTTGGCGTTGGGCGACGAAACGCTGTGTTTACAGTGAAGAAGTCACGACGAACGCAGCGAAAGGCTCGATGGTTTGAATGGATGGACGGCGCTTTGGTAGCCGTAGGCGGACGCGCCAAAGACTGCATGGAAGGGAAGGATCTTTTACGCCTTGTGATGAGCGATTGCCCACATGTACGCACGCACAGCGCGTAAGGCCAATGGCGGCTGAAATCGCACCGCATGTTTACTACATTTTGTAATTTTCTTCAGCGCTCACAGCACAACAAGGGCTGTATCAACAATGATACAAGACGCTTAGCCCTGAAGGCGGGCAAGTTTAGTCGCGATATGGTAAGCCAGACGGTGTGGGCTACTAAAAGGATTGAGTTCGAGGATCTCTTCGACGCGCTGTAGGCGATATTTCAAAGTATTGGGGTGAATGGTTAAGATATCGGCAGTGACATTGAGCGCGCCGCCCTGATCGAGGGCCACTTCGAGCGTATAGACGAGATTGGTCTTGTTGCGTTGATCGTAATCGATCAGATTGCCCAACAGGTTACGCAACCACTCTTGCACATCGCGACGGGTCGAAAACTCGCTGAGCATAATGAGAAGTTGGGCTTCATCGTAGATGATAACGCCATTGTTGTTGAGAATACGCCGCAAGCGCAGCGCTCCTTGGGCCGTTCGATAGCTGGTGCCCAGTTCGAGCGGCGAATCGACGATCTTGCCAACCGCCACAAAGGCGAAACGATAGCCTTGGCTATAAAGATCTTCGTAGAGTTCGCGACTGATGCGTTGAAGTTCGCGCTGCATATGCTGGGGCGAGCCAGAAAGTTTGACAAACAACAAGAGATCGTCGTTGTATTGGCTGATCAGGGTGCTCGGGCTGATTTGACGCAGCACTTGAATGGTAACGTAAGGAGTATTGGTCGTATTGCGGTTGGTGTTGGCCGGAATCTCTTCTTGATAGACTTGAATAACCGCGCGACAGTGGTTTAAGTCGAGGCCGATCTGCTCGGCATCGCGCAGCAGTTTGCTCTCGTCTTCGAAACGGTTGTTGAGCAGCGCCTCGATCAGCTCTTGTTGACGCTGATGCTGCGAAGCTGCGAACATGTTGTGGCGCATCAGCTCGAGGGCGATGATCGAGCTAGCTTGATCGAGCATGCTCTGGTCTTCACGCGTGAAGGCTTCGTCGGCGAGGGTTGCGATCCAGCCGGGGCGCTGCACGCCGGGCAGGGGAGAGATCAAGATCCGTTGGATCTGTACACCGTTGAAGGGTAGCTCGAAGCTGCGAGCGCGAACGGGTCGATTGTGTACGATCACTTGATACCATTCATAGGCTTGAGTTTCGTCGAGCCCGTAGGAGGCTTGGCTTAGGTTTTGTGCTCCAACCACAAATACGGGGCGACGAAGACGATGCGACGTGGCGCGTACCAGATGTTCGAGCCCGAAACCACGCAACATCAGATCAACTAACTGCTGTTGAAAGAGGCGCTGACGTTCGAGAATCGCGTTTTGTTCGTGCATAAGTGCGCTCATTAAGGCTCCTACTATTTCGCCTTCGGAGAGCGTGCTTGTTAGCTCGATCAAAGGGAAACCGAGTTTATCTGCCAGGGCAATCGTTTCGTCAGCAAAGCTGATAGTTTGTTGGCTATGCACTATCAGGCCCGAGCTCTGATGGCTAGCTAGTCTGTGGATCTGATCGCACTGTGCTTTGATATTATGCTCTAAGCAGGAGAATTGGGTAGTGTTGTGAGTGATATACAGCACATAGCGATCGGTGTTTAAGGACCCATCAAGCAACGAGACCTGTTCGATTGGCCGTTCTAGACCAGCATGCCCTGCGTGAATTGTGGTATGCCGTAAGGCCTCGATCTCTAATGCTTGTGCAACGGTAATGCCCATATTTCTACCCACAACAACATGTTATAGAACAACGTATTTGGCTCTTACGTGCTGTGCCAACGACCTCGGATGGCGTCTGTTGTTAACCAACAAGGTTACTTTAACATGCAGACTAAAGGAGTGTGATACCAATTGAGGATATCATACCAAGCCGATCTATAGATTACGAGGTGCAAAAACTATACCTCAGATGGGCTTTGGATGCAAGGCTTTTTAATGCACAATACCGCCTTCAAGCTTCGTTTGTAAGATAAAATTATTAGTCAAATTTATGAACGTGTTGCGTCTTTATTCTTTCTCCTTCAAGCAGAACAGGGTTCAGATAAAAAAACCGCAAAAGGTTCTAAGGAGTTTCGCCTATCGCAAAAAACTCCTTAGACCTTCAACAGATTCCTCTAATCGACCGCAAGCAGTTTAAGCATTTACAACAGGCCGAAACTTTGGGCGTTTTGTAACAATTGAAGGCGCAAGTCCTCCTCTTCAAGCCCGCGCAAAGCTGCCAAACGGCTAACCACAGGCAGCATATGGCGCGGGAAGCCAAGTTCGCCGCTCAGCCACTCGACGCCGCTGGGGTTATCTGTCTCGCTCAAGAGCTGAGTCAGCGGAATGCGCTGGGCCAGCTCTTGGATCAAAGGCGACGAATCCAACTCGACCCCGATCGTAAACAGACAGCCCAGCTTGATCAGTTCGTCGGCGATATCAAGCGGGCCAGAATACCAGTGAATGATCGCTCGCTCGATCGAATACTCTTTCAAAAGCGCTACGATCTGAGCTTCCGCCCCTTTGGTATGCAGATTTACGAGCTTGTGCTGGCGGCGAGCCGCTTCCAAAAAGTAGCGTAAGACGCGCTCTTGGGCCGGATACGAGCCGATAGGATCTTCGACCCAGACTGTATCGAGTCCGAGTTCGCCCAACATGGGGCTAGCCTCGATCAGTTCATCGAACTGATCGAGCTGATCGACGTAGGTCGTCGCGCGCCAAGGGTGAATGCCAAAGGTCGGCACGACCCACGGGCTGCGCTGGGCGATCTGGCGGCTGCGCTCGTAGCTGGGCGGATCGACTGCAACAGCGATGCTGCGCATAGCGAAGCGCTCAAGCTCAGCCAGCACCTCATCGAGCTGCTCATCACTATAGCTATCGATATGGACGTGGGCATCGAGATAACGCACATCTTTAGCGCTCATGGGGGTTCTCTTTCTAAAATAGTGTACTTTTTTGGCAAAGCATGTATAGTTTAAGACAGAACGTCGTGCAGCATGGCGCTTAATGATGAAATGAGGTGAAGGATGTTACGACCCGGACCTTATGTCAATGCCCCTGCCTTTCCCAAGCACTTGACTTGGCTAAATAGCGAAGGCGAACTTGAGCTAAGCGCACTGCGCGGCAAAATCGTCTTGCTCGAATTCTGGACCTATTACTGTATCAACTGTTTGCACAATCTGCCCCAACTGCGCCGTCTGCTCGAACTCTTCCCCAAAGAATTGGTGATCATCGGCGTGCATTCGGGTAAATTTCCCGCCGAACAAGCCAGCGAGCATATCCGCTCGGCCATCCTGCGCAACCAGATCACGTGGCCGGTTGTCAACGATCACGAATTGCAGATCTGGAGCGAATATGCCATTAAGGCTTGGCCGAGCACGGTCTTGCTCAACGAACGGGGAAAGATCGTCGCGCACCTCTCGGGCGAATTCTTGGCCGACGAACTGGCGCCCAGCATCCGTGAGCTGATCGCGCAAGCCGATGCCAAAGGCAGTCTCAAGCGCGGCGCCTTCGTGCATACCCGAGAGCCCGCGCAAGCCAGCGATCGAGCGCTCAGCTTCCCGAGTAAATTGGCGCTTCACCCAGATGGTAGGCTGTTTGTCGCCGATAGCGGGCAGCATCGCATTCTCGAACTGCAGCTCGACGAGCGGGCCGAAAAGGCGACCCTGCTGCGCAGCTTCGGCTCGGGCAAACCCGAACTCTACGATGCGATCGGCGAGCGAGCGGGCTTTCAGCAGCCCCACGGCCTCGCACTCAACGGCGATACGCTCTATGTCGCCGATAGCGGCAACCACGCTATTCGTGCCATCGACTTAAACAGCGGCGCAGTGCGCACCTTGGCGGGCACGGGCAACAAAGCTCACAGCGCCACACCCAAACGTCAACAAGCCGCTCTCAACACCGAGCTGCGCTCGCCTTGGGATCTACTCTTTCGCGATGGGAAGCTCTATATCGCCATGGCTGGCTCGCACCAGATCTGGAGGCTCAGCAACGACTATGAATTGGAGGCTTGGGCGGGGGTCGGTTTCGAAGGTCTGTTAGATGGGGCGCGCCTCGGGGCAGGCTTCAACCAGCCGAGCGGCTTGGCCTGTGGGGTCGGTCAGCTCTTTGTGGCCGATGCCGAGGCCAGTGCGATCCGCGCTATTCCCTTTGAAGGCCAAGATCAGGTCACAACCTTGATCGGCCAAGGGCTGTTCAGTTTCGGCGACCGCGACGGTAGAGGCGACGAGGTGCGTCTGCAACACCCGACCGGTCTGGCCTATTACGGCGGCATGCTCTTTATCGCCGACGGCTACAACCATAAGATCAAGCTGCTCGACCCTAGTCAGCGCCAGGTCTCAAGCTTGATCGGCAGCGGTCAGGCGGGCGACCAAGATGGCCCCTTCCAGAGCGCCAGCCTCTACGAACCCGACGGCCTAGCGGTTTATCTAGGGGCTGATCAGCCCATGCTCTTGATCGCCGATAGCAACAACCATCTGATTCGGGTGGCCGAGCTGACGACGGGCCAACTGCGAACGCTCGAGTTGCAGGGTGTAACAAGCATGAGCTCCAGCGCCGGTCTCGGCCAGCGCGAGCGACGCCTCTATGCACAGGTGCGTGGCGAGCGCTTTACGCTCCAGCTCAAACTTCACTTGCCGCCCGATCGCAAAGCCAACCCAGAAGCGCCCTTGCAGATTCGCCACCACGAGCGCTTGCTGAGCAACGTCGCAGCCCCATGGGAAGGCCGTACCCTAACGCTCGATCTGCCGAGCGAGCCGAAACTCGCACTCGACCTTATGGTCTATAGCTGCGATCGCGAACAAGAGCAGCTCTGCTACATTCAACACGAGCAGCTGCTGTTTGAAATCGAACGTAACGATCAGGCGGGCGACAGCTTAGAGATCGAGCACAAGATCGTAGCTTGAGCACGGCGAAAAAAAAAGGAGGCCTAACGGCCTCCAGATCTTTCTGTGTTCATAGCTTGACCTAAGCGGGAACGGTATTCGGAATACTCAAGCGTTGTCCGGAAGCGTAGCTTTCGCCTAAAGCAGCTTGGCCCACAACGCGCTCGTTCAGCTTGCCTAGCGGGACATGCTCAAGCGTTGTAGCTCGCTCAAAGAAACGGTTACGGGTGCGTGCGAAGCGATTGAAGCGCAGATCATCGCGTATCAAGCTCATACCGACGCAATATTTGCTGCCAGAACCCGGGCGGACACCCATGCGCCACAACAATTGGTCAGCATAGCCGCGCCCACGAGCCGATTTGATCTCTAACAAAACAACATTTTCTGAAAGTCGCGCGATCCAGTTATCACCTTCGCCAAACATAAGGTTTAAGTCACACGTTACGCGCTCACCACCAGCATTGGCGGGACCAGCGAAGGTTACACGCTGATAGGTGTTATGCAAGGTTGGGATCAAATTGAATTGCATATCTAAGCCATAGGAAGTCAAATGTGAATGTAAAAAGGCTTCGGCTTCTGGGGTAATCCTGCGGCTATCTTCTCGGTTATAGTTGATTTTATATTTTACTGTCTCGTTACGCCCGTTTTTAACTTTGAGTTCAAACACACATAAACCGGTGTCGTAAATGCGGCTACGCGACTTGAAGCGCTTGCGGCGACCCTGCACATGACACCAATAGTTATGTAAATCTTCTGTGTCGAAATATTGCGTATCGTAGGAGAAGATGCGCCGACCATCGATCTCCATCACGCTATAGGTCTGGCTCAGAATTTGGGCGAATTCGACGAAAATAGGCCAGGGGACAAAATATTTATTATCAGCCCGTTTCTGCAATCCCGCTCGGGCGTTGATCTCGGCGAGTGAGATTGGTGGAAACAGGCTGGTAACCTCACTAATATTATTCGTCACTTGAACCTCCTGCCGATCTCGGCGTACTTCGAGTTGATGTGCAGCTCCGTGGTTTAGCAGATCTCCTGCAAGGGGTAGCACCACTCCCTGTTGTTTTCATTCAGGTCAGGCATCAAAACACACATAAGGGCGGGAATACGAAAACTCTTTCTTCGTATTCTCCGCTGTGAGCACTACACATCTTTGTGGAGCTGTTCGTACAGGTTACTTAGTTGCTACATTGTTGAGCCGAGTTTAATATTCTCTTCATATACTCTTCACATTGATACAATAAACCCTTGTAATGAAGAAGAGATAAACCCCTTACGCCATTAATATGAAGATCTGCTTATCTAATTATTCAACCAGAGATAAGCATTCTAGCGCTCCTAATGCCAATAATCCTCCGCACTTCCCCAAAATATCTTTGAAAAAGTGTGTTATTTCTTAACTTTATAGGCGTCAAATAATCTAAAGAGTGCTCTGAGCTGCGGCATCAAGCACGTCGATGGCAAAGCGTAAGCGAGGCGGCGTGGCGGCCCCAAAGCGAGCGCGTCCAGACAAATAGGCCTCTGCGCCGATCGACAGCTTTCGAGCAGATAGAGCGCTTTTGCAGGAAAGTGTGTAAAGCTTTGGTTTTTAGCCTAGCATAGAGAGCGAGAAATGGTACAATGGAACTAAGATTCCGATATAAACCACTCCGGCTTGTAGCTAACTACGGGAGTTATATGCGCCCACTTGCACTGCTCTTATTGAGCTTAGTTTGCTTTTTAGCAGCCCAAGGGACAGGCATTAGCATCTTCTTTCACCTCTTTTATCTACTTTTAGCCCTATTGGTGCTTTCCTACATCTGGGCATGGTGCAATCTACACGGTCTTGAGCTATCGCGCGAAGCCTTCACCCATCGGGCCCAAGTTGGCGAAGACGCTCGCGAACGGCTCACTATCTATAACACTTGGCGTTTCCCCAAACTCTGGGTCGAACTACAAGATCATTCGAATATGCCCGATCATGGCTCGGGTTTTGTGGCCTATCTGCCGGGCAATGAGTATCGACGCTGGTCGGCCCGCACGCGCTGCAATATGCGCGGCAAATTCACGCTCGGCCCCGCCACCTTGGTAAGCGGCGACCCCTTCGGAATCTTTCGTCTTGAGCGCACCTTCCCCGCCACCAACGAGATCATCGTCTATCCACAGACGGTCGATCTGCCCCACTTCGAGCTGCCAAGCGCCGAATTACCGGGCGGCCAAGATCTGCGTTCGCGAGCCTACCACGTTACACCCAACGTCTCGACGGTGCGCGAATACGCGCCGGGCGATAGCTTCAACCGCATTCACTGGCGCAGCACAGCCCGCACAGGCCAACTGATGGTCAAAGAGTTCGAGCTTGACCCCAGCGCCGACATCTACATTGTGATGGATATGCAAGAGCGCGTGCAGCAACAGCTCGCGCCAAACCAATTCGACGAGCACGGCGACAGCGTGCGCGATAACGAATCGACCGAAGAGTACGCCGTCAAAACCGCTGCTTCGATCGCTCGCCATTTGCTTGACCGCAACCGCGTGGTAGGTTTGATCGCTTGGGGCCAGCACCGCGAGGTTATTACACCCGAACGGGGCGGTCGCCAGCTCTTCAAGATGCTCGAAGCGCTTGCGGTGGTGCGCGCTTATGGGGCACACCCCTTGGCCGAAGTACTGGTAGGTGAAAGCAGCCGCTTTGGACGCAACTGCACGCTGGTGATCATTACGCCCTCGCTCGACGAGCGCTGGGTCGGCAGCTTACAGCAGCTGGCCGATCGCGGAGGCCGCGCTGTAGTAGTCTTGATTGACCCCAAGAGCTTCGGCGGCTGGGTCGATCCTCAACCGCTGCTCAACCGTTTAGCCAGCCTGCGCATCCCCACCTACATCGTGCGTCAGGGCGACTCGCTGGCCGATTCGCTTCGAGAGCCGCTCAATACGGGGCGCTGATTTCGTTCACTTTAACAAAAGCCGTAACGCAAACACACGAGGAGTCTATGCAGTACGATATCATCTCTCTGGAAGGAATGCGTTTTATCGGTCATCACGGTGTCTATCAAGACGAGCGAAACCTCGGGCAACCCTTCGAGGTGTCGCTTGCGATGGCCTGTTCGACCCGTGTTGCAGGGTTAAACGACGATCTCAGCCAAACCGTCGACTACGCGCAAGTCTGCCTACAAGTGCAAAAAATCATCGAAGGCGAGCCTGTTCACCTGATTGAAACGCTGGCTGAACGCATCGCCTCCACCATTTTGAACCAGCACGAGCAGGTCTTCTCGGTGCGGGTCAAAGTCGCCAAACCGCATGTGCGCTTGAGCGTCCCAGGCGTGGTGGCCTCGGTCGAAATCGAACGCGACCGTTCTAAGATCCAGCCTTCATAAGTTACTTAATTAAGTACATTGACAATCTGAACTGATTCGCGTATCATCATTCCCAAGCGCTGCAGCAACACATTCAGAGCATCGATCAAACGCTCGATCAAGCCAAACGGCTTGCTTTATACATAGGAGGTGAGCGAATGAGTTCGTTTCGAGCCTTTGGGATCTCTGCTAGCCCTTCGCCTAATTCTCGCTCGCAGATTTTGGTCGCACGCACCCTCGAGCATCTAGCTCAGCTTGGGGTCGCAGGCGAGCTACTCGATCTCAATAGGCTGCCCGCCGAAGGTCTGCTGGCCCGCACGCGCGATACGCAGATCGACCAGACCATTCAAGAGGTCATCGCCAGCAAGATCTTAATCTTCGGCACACCCGTCTATCGAGCCAGCTACGCTAGCCAGCTCAAAGCCTTTCTCGATCTCTTTCCTCAAATGAGTCTGCGTGGCGTTGTGGTTGGGCTGATCGCGACCGGAGCCGGGCCCGCTCATCTTTTAACGATCGACCATACCTTGCGCCCGCTCGTCGCGAGTCTGGGCGGTTTAAGCGCTTCGCAGGGCATCTATGTGGTCGACACGCAGTTCCCCGATAAAACACAGCTTCCCGATGCTATCGATGCTCAAACGGCGATTTTAGCTCAAGAGCTTGTGGCATTGGCAAAAGGCTACGCCAGCCTGAACGACACAAGCAATTAATATCGAATTCGCTAGATTTTTCTATTTGGTCTTCGGCAGAGTGGAACTTGACTCTTGTTGTTGTGTGAAATTTCGCGCTGCAGCGCGAAATTTCACACAACTCTTTCTCCGTTTTCGCTTTTTCGCATTGAAAGAATGCAAGTCTTTGAGCGGATTTGGTATAGGTTAGGACAAACGAAACGCGGTGGGTTTGAAGCTGCTTAGTGCTTGCGCTAAGCAGCTCGCAGCGTAAGCTGCGACACGATACGCCGTATGGGAAAGTAAGATGTTGGTAGCCGTAGGCGGACGCGGTTTGAGCCTGTTTTAAGGGCGAGACCACACACCGCTTAAGCGCGAAAATCATCAAACGCATGCGCTATCAGGATATAAAAAGAGCGATTCCGCACAGTGAGGAATCGCTCTTTTTGTAAGTTAGCTTATTCAGCTCGTACAAGCGGCAGATAGACGCTATAGATAGTGGGCTCGTTGGGGTCATTACGCACTCGCAAGGTACCCGAACGATAGGTGATAGTGTAGGTATCGCTGCTTAAGCCCGAAGCGCTTACTTGGTAGCTGCCCGCCGGACTCTGCTGGTTGGCCGTGGTTGAAAACTGAAGTGTTCCCTTGAGCGAGCTGGCAGTATCGCCCAACACAAAACCTTCATAGGTGACCGTAAACTGAGGGTTCGCTTGGCCGACCAAGCGTGTCGCATCGTTGACCGTAATCGTTAAAGGCGCTTTTGCGATCCGCAGTGTGAGCTGTTTGCTCTCGAGCACTTGGTTATCGCGTAAGGCATCTAGGCGAACTTGGAAATCGCCCGCAGCTTGAGCAGTACCCCGTAAGCGCGCGCTGGCAGCATCGAAGCTTAGGCCTTTGGGAAGCGTACCCTCTAGGCGCCACACGACTGCTTGATCGCTATCGAAATCAAACTGCTGATCGATGGCTTGACCATAAACAGCCGCCACGCTATCTGGGCCAAGAATGAGGCCAGCACTGGAGTAGATCCAAAGCTCTCGGCCACATTCGGGAGTGCTGGCCGCAAAGAAGAGCGTCTCGCCAAGCACAGTCAACTGGCTAGGATTGGATGACTCGCTGCCGGGCCAGATATCTTGAACAAGCTTGGTACCAACCTCACTGCCATCGCTTTGCCACAATTCAACCCCACCGGACTGCGTTATAGCACTAAAGAAGAAGAAGTCACCATTGCCAGCAAACTCGTCTGGATAGCTCGACTCGCTTCCGGGATCGATATCTTTGACAAGTTTGGTGCCCGTTGCCGTGCCATCGCTGACCCATAATTCGTAGCCATGGAGCGCATCGTTCGCGCGGAAGTAAAGCGTATTTTTGAAGGCAAACAGACCTTCGGGGTTCGATGAATCCGCGCCCGGACTGATATCCTTGACAAGTTGTGTGCCCGCCGCTGTGCCATCGCTCTTCCATAGCTCGTATCCCGTTTCGTCAGTGTAAGCACTAAAGTAGAGACGACCTGCCACATCAATCAGGTGATCGATCTGAGCGGAGGCGTTACCCTCAACGATATCTTTGACGAGTTGCGTGCCTGCCGCTGTGCCATCGCTCTTCCATAGCTCAGCGCCATGCTCGGCTGTGGTAGCCACAAAGAAGAGATCTGAACCGACAACAGTGAAGTTATAGGGAGACGAATGCGCAGGCCCAGCAGCAATATCTTTGACGAGTTGGGTGCCCTCCGCTGTGCCATCGCTCTTCCATAGCTCATAACCCATCTCATTGGTATAGTACGAGAAGTAGATCTGGCCTTTGTAGGCTACTATTTCCGAGATACTACTAGCTCCTGTCAGCTGATCAGAGACAGGTTGTGTACCTGCCGCTGTGCCATCGCTCTTCCATAAGATTTCTCTCCCTGTTCGGGCTTGAGCTGTAAAGAAGAGCGTATTACCCAACACTGTCAAATTTCGTGGATCAGAAGAGGGTACACCTTCAAGAATATCTTTTACTAAGTAGGTGCCTGCCTCTGTGCCGTCGCTGCGCCACAATTCAGAACCGTAGTTGCTCGTGTTGACGACAAAATAGAGTAGACCGTTCATGGCGACCGCTTCATCAAAGGTACTGCTCCTCGTTCCAGGGTTAATGTCTTTGACGAGCTGCGTGCCTTTGGTCGTCTTGTTGCTCTTCCAAAGCTCATTACCATATTCTGGGTGGTTGGCAGCAAAATAGAGCGTATCGCCCACAGTGGCTAGGATTTCAGGGCGCGAATCATCCGTCCCATCCTGAATATCTTTCAAGAGTTGAAACGAATTGTCGGCTTCAAGGCTATGCAGCTCGTTGCCATAGCGCGGACTAAGCGCGCTAAAGTAGAGCTTGTTCTGGAAGGCGAAGAGGTTTGTGGGCTGAGAAGCTACGCGCTGAGGCCAGAAGTCTTGGACAAGTTGAGTTGTGGCAGCAGTACCCTCGCTTTGCCAAAGCTCACGCCCATAATCGGGGTGATCAGCAGAAAAGTAGAGCCGACCATTCAGTGCAATAAGCCATTCGGGTCTGGCATCACCTTGAGGATAGATGTCGTGTACCAACTGTGTGCCTGCTTCCGTTCCATCGCTCTTCCATAGCTCTAGACCATGGACACCATCACTGGCGACAAAATAAAGGATGCCATTGAGAGCAACGAGCCGGTCTGGGTTAGAACTTGTTGCATTAGGCCAAATATCTTTGACTAGCTGAGTGCCCACTTCAGTGCCGTCAGTGCTCCATAATTCTGCGCCACTGTTCGGGTCTGTTGCACGGAAGAATAAGCGATCGTTGACTGGGGTCAGCTGAGTCGGCCAAGAGCTGCCTCCAGCGGAGATATCTTTCACCAACTCTGTGCCTGCTGTTGTTCCATCGCTCTTCCAAAGTTCATAACCATTAACATTGTCGTTCGCTTGAAAATAGAGCGTGTTATTGAAGACCGTCAGTTCGGCTGGATTAGCGCTCACAGCGCCAGGCGCGATATCTCTCACTATTTGGGTGCCCGCTTCTGTACCGTCGGTCTGCCAGAGTTCCGTTCCTTGAGTAGCGGTGGTCGCCACAAAATAGACTTTGTCGCGGAAGAGGGTAAAGTTCTTGGGAAAGCTGCTGGCATACTGGGTCGGATTAATATCGCGCACCAACACCGTGCCCGTTGTTGTGCCATCGCTCTTCCATAGCTCGGTACCATATTCGGGAGTGGTGGCCGCAAAAAAGAGCAGGTTATTGCTAAAGACCATTTGAATAATCGTAGACGATGCACTTCCGGCAGCGATATCGCGCACAAGCACCGTCCCCGCCTCGGTGCCGTCGCTGCGCCATAGCTCGTTCCCAGTGTTGCCATCGCTGGCGGTGAAGTAGACGTAGCCGTTCGGCCCTTGAACAAAAAAGGACGGATTCGAGGAAGCCTTGCCAGGATAGATGTCTTTCAGCATGCGTGTACCAGCCGCCGTTCCATCGCTGATCCACAGCTCCGATCCATAATCTCGATGGCTGGCCGAGAACCAGAAACGATCGCCCGCCACAAAGGGTTTTTTAAGTTGAGGGCTTTGGCCCATAGCATTGATATCCAGCAGTTGGCGTACTAGAGCAGTGTTTTGCTGGGCTTGGCTTGGAGCCGGGAATAGCATAAAGCTGAGCAGAAGAGCCGAAATGATCAAAAAACGCTGAGGTAATTGAAGGCGATCTAAACGAAGCAACATTGCTATCTCCTTAAAATATCGCAAAAGACATTAGGTGCGCTTTCAAGCTGAAGCTGCGGGCATGGGCCTAAACAGAAGGTGAAGAGAAGCCTCAATTCGCGCATTGTGAGGCAGGCGGAAGGGGACAAAAGCTTGTGAGGAATATCGCGCAAGGCACGTGCAAATACTCCCTTGTATGGAAGGGCAGGCTGTTTATAGCGTAGATGAACAGGCTATGCTGTTAGGACTCATCTCTCGATGCTCTGACGGCTACGTCTTTTAGCATCCATTCGATCTCTGGCGCGTCCGCCTTCGGCTATCAGATGGGCTAGCTGCCCTCACCCCCCCGGCCCCCTCTCCCGCAGTGCGGGAGAGGGGGTGAATGTTGAGCTTGAATGCGATTTCGCTACGCGAAATCGCATTCAAGCTCTCTGAGTTCTGTGCTCTCAAGGATACTCCCGCGATGGTATGCAAACGATCGCCTGTTGCTGCCGACACGACTTTTGGGTAATGCATAGCTCCCGCCAGTGCGGGAGAAGGGAGCAAGGCAGCGCTCAGCGTTCAACAACGAACGACGGCGTTTGACGCAGCGCAAGCAGCGAAGCGCTTGAAGATCCGTATGGATGGACGAGCGCTTTGGTAGCCGTAGGCGGACGCGGTGAGGACCTATTGAGAGCCAAAGCCCTTGCCGCTAATGTTATGTATTCTGTGAAGAGACCAACAGAGTTTGGCATCAGAACAGACATGTCGAGGATCTGGCAGATAAGAAACCTAGTAGATCTACTATAGAGAAACGAGCCGCGCTTGTCATGAGGCAGGCGTCCCGAGCTTTTTAGGACATTGCAACAAACGAAAAGCCCTCAAGCACTGTGACTTGAGGGCTTTTGAATGCGAAAGCGATAACTTTATTTCTTTTGGCCTTCGGCAGAGTGGAACTTGTCTCTTTTTGTTGTATGAGATTTCGCGCGAAATCTCATACAACACTTTCCCTTGTTTCCCGTTTGTTCGCGTTACAAGAACACAAGTCTGTAAGTAGATTTAGTATGAATACAATGAACGTTGGCGAGGAGTTTTGTTTAGGCAGCATCCGGCTCGTGAATAAGACCCTTCTCTTCGATCTGCATCAGGCTCGGCACAAAGAAGCCGATCACACACAGTAAGGTCGCCAGCGTGCCACCGCCGATCAGCAGACCGCGCACACCGATCAGCTCGGCCAAGGGCGCTGCAAAGAGCAAACCAAGCGGGCCAGCGATACCCATACAGGTGCTAAAGAGAGCCAAAGCGCGACCCTGTAGCTGGTTGGGAATGATGTGCTGCAAAATCGCCATAATCGGCCCATTGCCCATGGTGTAGGGAATGCCGCTCAGAAACCAGAACAGCACAGCCAGCCAGAACATCGAGCTTGGAGCAACACCCGTCAGAGCAATAAAAACATTCGATAGGCCAAAACCTACTAGTACGATCGTGATGCGCCGCCAGGGCAGAGTAAAAACGCTGATCAATAGGCCACCCAACAGCATACCTAAGCCACCTAAGCCATCGATCATGGCGACTTCGTTGACACCGCCACCGAATTCATCTTTGACAAACAGCGGCATCAGCGAGAAGGCGGGCATCAATACCATCACCATCACAATCGTCATGGAATAGAGCCAGATCAGGCCGCGATTGCTCAGCACAAGCTTGAGGCCCGCTCGAAAGTCCTTCCACATGCCAACGTGAGCCGTATCACGACGTTTGATTTGGGGCACAGCATAAAAGAGCAATGGGCTGATGCCTAGAATCGCCGTCACAACATCGATCATCAGCGCGCCCTGAAGCGGCAGAAAACCCAAAGCCAAGGCGCCCAGCGGAGCAGCAGCGACAAACATCAGACCCTGAATAGTCTGGTTCATGCCTGCGACTCGGGTGAGCCAACTGCTCGGCACCAACATCGGGGTGCTGGCCGAAGCCGCTGGAGATTGGAAGGCTTGCATCGTACTGCGAATAAACATCAATGCAAAGATATGCCAGAGCTGAACGATTTCTAAGCTGAATAAAACAATGATAACCACCATACAGAGCGCCGTGATCAGATCGCTTACGATCATAATCAGGCGACGGCTATAGCGATCGGCGACAATACCACCTAAAGGGCCGAACAGCGCTTGAGGCAGCATAGCCATAATGCTTGCGGTCGCCAAGGCGCTCGCTGAGCTTGTGGTTTGGGTGATCCACCAGACTAATACAAACTGAGTGAGCGAACTACCAATCAAGGATATCGCTTGGCCAAGCCAAATACTAAAGAAACGGGTTTGCCAATTGCTTGTTTCAAGAATGGTTTCATGTTTGATGTTTTGATTCGTAATCTGGATCGTCTCGATCGACATAGGTTAACCTCAATAAATCGCTTCGTACTAACACTCGTAACTCTTGGGGCACAATCGGTATACCTGCGATTTCGCTTAACCACAAACCATCGCAGGCCACCTGAATCGTGAGGGCGCGCTCGCGCGGCAGACCATCGTCGATGTTTTGAATCCAAGCTTGGGTATAGATCGAGCGCGGCCCGATAAACAAATCGGGATACGCACTAATCACCCGGGTCAAGGCGAGCATCAACTCTGTCTCTTCTTCGCCCCGGTCGAAGGTCGCACGAATATAGGCGCGTGCCCAGCGCCCGATTGTGCCTTCAGGCTCTTTTTCAAGTTCTTGTTGAAAGCGCTGCTGCCAGATCTGGTCGGCACGTTCGACTAAGCCTCGCAAGAGCGCTTCTTTGGTGGGAAAGTGGTGCAGCAATCCGCCTTTGCTGACGCCTGCCGCTTCCGCCACCGATGCCAAGGTAAACTGGCTTGTTCCGTCATTAACCAACAGTTTGATCGCCGCTTGAAGCAACTTTGCCCGAGTTTCATTTGGAGCTTTCTTTGTCATGGCTTCCTCAAACCGTCCAGACAGACGGCATTATACCGTCCAGCTGGACGGTTGTCTAGAGTCTTCAGGTGGAGATCCACCCATCTCCACACCCCTTGCAGTTCAACAGATACGATCGAAAGGTTTCAACGCATATTGAAGCGCTACACTGAGCGACGCAAAATCAGCATCTTGCACTTTTCGCCCGATTCCGCTATAGTGTCAAACGTAAAATTCCGGTATAAGCTGAAGATGTAATGGACTCCCTTGGGTTCACAAGCACACCAATCATCTAATCACGATAGACGTCGTAAGAACGAAAAGCGCACACGGGTCCTGCTGGTCGCGACCTTGGTGGGTATCGCTGTCTTGTCGTTGGTTTTAGTCACACTGTTGCGTCCAAAGACGCCTCAGCAGATCGCACTCGAACCGACGCTCAGCCCGACAGCGAGCGCAACCGCCGCGCCTACCCAGCAGAGCGCAGAGCCATCGCCTCAGCCCACTATGGCGCCCGCAGAGCTCGAAGAGAGCCCTGAAGCTGTTCCGATGTGGGTCGATAGCTACTTCGATCCCCAGCGCTTTAGCTACGATCACAACTTTGGTCTCGCCGAACTGCAAGCCTATCTCGACTCGCAGCCCGGACCGCTCAAAAGCACGCGCTTCCAAATCGGCAATCGTTCGCAATCGTTCGCCGAAGTGCTGATGGGCATGGCGAGCCTGTATAATTTTAATCCCAAGATCATCTTGGCCTTGTTCGAGCAGCAGGCCGGTCTGCTCTCTAACCCCAACCCAAGCAGCGAGCGTTTGGCATTAGCGGCAGGCATCACCAGCGACGGCGGACGCCACCGTGGTCTCTATGCCCAACTGCGTATAGCTAGCGTTCAACTGCGCTGGGCGATCCGCGACTATCCGCACGCCACCCAGATCAGTTTCGCCGATGGCAGCCGCATGGATTTTCGCAGCGATAGCGTCACCCGCTACGCCTTCGCACGGCTCTTGGCGCTCAGCACCACACCCGGCGGCCTCGATAGCAAGATGAACGGCTTTCTCGACACCTACGCCCGTCTGTTCGGCGACCCGCGCGAGGTACCGACCGATTGGCCCCCGCCTGCCGAGCCGTTTCTCGAATGGCCGCTCGAAAAACCAGCGCGTGTCACGTCGTTCTTCGATCACGATACACCCTTTTTGCAAGAAAACGGCAGCCTCGTATCGTACTGGGGTCGCACCGAGCGTTATCTCTCCTACGATGGGCATACCGGCTGGGACTACGCCGTCGCCCCGCCCGATGCAGTGTTGGCCGCCGCCGATGGTGTCGCGATCTTCGCTGGCAACTCGAACGACGGCTGCGGTATTGCCAAAGCGGTGATTCTCGATCATCGCAACGGCTACCGCACGCTCTACTGGCACCTCGATAGCATCGCGATCGAGCCGGGCCAAGAGGTGAAGGCTGGCGATAAGATCGGGGTCGCAGGCTCGACGGGTTGCGCCACCGGGCCGCACCTCCATCTGCAAGTGCAATATTTGGGGCGCGATGTCGACCCGTATGGCTGGTGCAGCCACGAGGTCGAAGATCCTTGGCGTCTCTATCCTAACGGTCAAGAGAGCCGTTGGCTCTGGAAGTTTGCGCCCTCGCCCTGCCCACAAGTCGAGCATCCCGAGGATGCCGACGAGCAGCTCGCCAAGCAGAACATGATCGTGATCGATAATCAGAGCGAAGGTTTTGTACGGTTGGGCAAGTGGGAGGAGAGTCCGATCGGCTACGCTGGCGACGCCTTCTACACACGCTCGCTGCCGGGCACGGCTGGGACAGCACCCTACGAGCTGCGCAGCTTGAGCCAACCCGCTATCGCGATCTGGCGCACAACTATTCCTCAAAGCGGCAACTACCACGTGCGGGTCTATGTGCCCTACTTTCTAAACGGGCTCGACGATGCCAAAGATGTGCGCTACCGCGTCTTCCATAGCGAGGGCGAAACAGAGGTCAGCATCAACGGAGAACTGTCTGCCAACGAGTGGGCCGATCTGGGCGTCTTCCGCTTCGACGAGGGTAGCCAAGCACAGATCATCCTAAGCAATTTTGCCGATGGCAAAGCCCTAAGCGTATGGGCCGACGCGATCGTCTTACAGCGTATCGACGAATAAACAAAAGGCTGACTGTTTAACAACAGTCAGCCTTCCAAACTATAGAACCGATCTAGCTTCGGAAGAGAGCAGTGATGCGATCGAGGATTCCGTTAAAGAAGCTCTGGATCTCGGCGATATTCTCACGAACTTGATCTTGGGTTGAAGCGGCAAGACTATCTTCGTTGGGCAGGAAGACCCACAGTGCGAAATAGGCCACTACGCTAAAGAGGTTAAAGAAGAGCGCCAAGATCACAAAAGCGAGTCGCACGATAATCGGGTCAAGGTTTAAGGAGTGGGCTAGGCCGCCCGCTACACCACCCAACAGTCGCTCGGATCGGCTCCGTGTTATCCGTTGCGTATTCATTCCACAAGCTCCTTTGTATATGTTCGAGGCCAGAAGTTCTGTGCCTCAACAAATCATCTCAACTGCTTGTAAGACGATATCATTAAAAAAAGAGTTGCAGATCGGGCAAGAAGATTAAACAGAAACTTGAAAAGCTGTGTTAAGATGGAGTAGTTATAGATTTATAATTGATGGCGGATCGCAGCTTCTAGATTTGATTTTTGCGATCACATCAAACGCACAACTCCGGTTGATAACCGCTTCACCTTAGCTGTACATACGCAAGCCGATTCTTCCCAAAAAGGGTTGAATCGCACTGCACCGAGAACGTTTAAGCCAAACGATAGTTTGCTCATCGGCCAAGCTATCGGTTTGGACATGGCGTTTCTGTAACCGATTGCGTTGTGGATATGCTCTCTCATAGGTAGGCAGCAGGCAGGTTCTTCGTTATGATGCTGCTCCGTGGACGCTTCTGTGCAAGCATGGAAATAGATACGATTTCATGATACAGCCTCAATCGTCTTCAACCCGTTCTATGCCTGAGAAGCCGCGTCGTCGTTCGACGATAGCTCGGAACATTGTCATCACCCTCATTTTCTGCAACCTCACCTTCTTTACCGTGATCGGCGCGATTATCTGGTTCGTGCTGAACAACGTGCTGCACAGTGCCTCAAGTCAAGTTTGGGAGTTCGGCTACCAGATCTATCGCGAGCTGCTCCCGTGGTTCCCCATTGTTGGCCTCTTAGCCATCCTGCTCCTATTGATACTATGGCTGATTATCAGTCGCCAGATGGCGCCAATAACGCAGCTTTCACACGTAGTCGATGCCATTAATCGAGGCAGATCGCTCGATAGCGCCGATCTCGGTCTCGCGCTACGCGAGAGCGGTTCCGAGTTCGCAGAGTTAGCCGCCAATGTAACCGATCTCTCTCAATCGCTGCTGCGCAGCACCCACGAACTCGAAGAAAAGAATCGCGTGTTGATGCGCACGGTCAAACGGCTCGAAGGTTTGCATCACGTCTCTGAAGTCATGTCTTCGACCTTCGATATCGACCAGCTTTTGCGCAAAACCGCCACAGCGATTCGCCAATCGTTCGGTTACGAGCGCGTCGGTGTCGCACTCTACGATAACGAAAGCCTCGTCTTCCGCTTCAGTAGCGCCGCCGAAGATAGCGCTGTATTCGCCCCGCCAACTATGGCCTCGCTGCTCGAACGACTTGTATCGGGTCGAGCAGTGTTATCGGGACGCAGCCAACAGGTCAACGACCTTTTGCTCTCGGCGCGCACGGCCCTCTTGCCCGGCTTCCCCGATGCCCGTTCAGAGCTAGCCGTTCCAGTCATCAACAACGATAAAGTCTTGGCGGTGATCGTGGTACAAAGCGGGCGGCCGAACGCCTTCACCCAAGAAGATGAAAACCTGCTGAGTACCATCGCTCCATCGTTAGGCGTAGCGCTCGCCAACAGCAGCCTCTTCCGTTCGGAACAACTGCGACGCCAGTTGGCCGAATCGATCTATCAAGTCGCTCAATCCTTCAACAGCTCGGTTATGCCCGACAACATACCGAGCCTGATGCTCGATCAAGTCGCCCAACTGCTGCCCTACGACCGCACGGCGGTGCTTATGCTGCGCTCGCGCGATTTAGAGATCGCCGAACAGCGCGGCTCGATCGGCGGTTGGCGCTGGCGCGAAGAAGACGGCGTGCTCGAGCACGACCCAGAGCTGTTGATCTTCCAAGTCTTGAAAGATGGTCGCGCTCGGCTCAACAACCGCGACGACTATCTCACACCGGGCGAACCACGCAGCGTGCTAGCGGTGCCCTTTATGCGCCAAGGCCGTCCAACCGGCATCGCCGTGGTAGAGCGCGACACACCCGACAGCTACGGCGAAGAAGAGCAGCGCGCTTTGATGGCCTTGGTGAGCCAAGCCTCGATCGCGCTCGAAAACGTCACGCTCTATGCCGAAGCCAAAGAGCGCACCGATCGCCTCAAAGTGGTCAGCGAGCTGATCGACGATGTGAGCAGTCCGGACCGTTCGCAAGTACTCAAAACCATCGTCCAAAAGATCCGCCTGTTTGTGCCCTGTGACTACGCATCGATCGCCCACTACGAAACCAGCAATCAGCGTTTCCGCCTCGATACGCTCTACGATGCCAAACGAGTCGGCGATGAAGCGCTGCCCGAGAGCGAACTCTATCCGGCTGACGATACACCTTGGAAATCGGTCTTTATCTCGGGAATGCCGAACTATACGCGCGATCTGCGCTACGGCATCTTCCCGATCGAACGCCAACTGGCGGCCAACGGTCTGCGCTCGTGTGTAGTTGTACCGATCGCAAGCCGAGGCGAAAGTTTGGGCACGATCAACCTCGCCAGCCGCCGTCCCTCGGCCTTTACCGAAGATCAGATCCGCACCCTAACCGAACTCTCTCGCTACCTTGCCACAGCAATCATCAACGCACGCGAGACCCAAGATCGCGAACGAACCGTCAGCGAGCTAGCGCGCGCCCAAGAGCGCCTCACGCTTACCGCTCGTCTGAATGCAGTCGGCGAATTAGCCAGCGGCGTAGCACACGACTTCAATAACCTCTTGGCGGGTATCTTGGGCAACGCCCAGATTTTGCTATTTGAAGTACAAGACGAAGAGCAGCGCGAAATGCTGCGCATGATCGAACGAGCGGCTCGCGGCGGCTCAGAAACCGTCAAGCGTCTGCAGACCTTCACGCGCGCCGACAGCGATACGGCCGTAAGCGAAGTTCCCTTGCACCTGATCGTGCGCGACGCGCTCGACTTGACTCGTCCGCGCTGGCGCGACCTAGCCCAAAAGCAAGGCCGACCGATCGAGGTCAAGCGCGACCTTGCGCCCGTGCCCTCGCTGATCGGGCGGGCAGGCCCCTTGCGCGATGCCGTCACCAACTTGATCATCAACGCTGTCGACGCTATGCCAAACGGCGGCGTCTTGACCGTGCGCACCTACCAAGATCCCGAGCCGTCCGACGATTTGCCACCCGATTGCCAAGTCCATGTGGTTGTCGAGGTCAGCGACACCGGTATCGGTATGTCTCCCGAAGTGCAAGAGCACATTTTCGAGCGCTTCTGGAGCACAAAAGGCGATGCTGGTACGGGCCAAGGTCTAACTGTCGTCAAAGAGGCGGTTATGATGTTCGGCGGCACCGTTACCTTTACCAGCGAAGAGGGTAAAGGCAGCACCTTCGTCTTGCGCCTGCCCGTGCGCCATGTCGACGAGCGCGATCTCGAACGCGATCGCTTCGAGCGAGCGGCCGCCCAGATCGACAAGCCCATGACGCCTGCTGGCATTCTGGTGGTAGAAGACGATGAGATGGTACGCGACTCGCTGGTACGCATCTTACAGCGCTGGGGCCACCGTGTCGTTGCAACCGCAGGCGGTATGGAAGCGCTCAAGGCGATCACGCCGGGCCGCTTCGATGTCGTGATGACCGACCTCGGTATGCCCGACATCCCCGGCTCAGAGGTGCTACGCCGCGCCCGCGAGCTCGATCCGGGCCTGCGCACCGTCTTGCTGACGGGCTGGGGCGAAGACGAGACCCACGGAGCCGACTTCGTGCTCGCCAAGCCCTTCGACCAAGGCGAGCTGCGCGCGGTCTTGCTGCAAGCACTAAGTTAAGGTCTTTAGAAGCGTCGCCGTCGTAGTTGTTACTACGGCGGCTTCTTTTATATCTGGAACCCTAGGGACGAGCGAATCGTATCTTTCTCAGGGTGCTCTGCCCAAAGTCTGTTGGAAGAAGCTCGGGCCTGCGCTATGCTACTAACAAATCTGATCGCTACGTGCCTTTTGTGCTCGAAGCGTTCTACGGCTCTTATGACAACATGCGCTTGTTATGTTCAGGGCTATGGCGGCTTGGTCTCTACCCCAAACAAGGTCTGAACCGCGTCCGCCTACGGCTACCAACAGCCTGCCCGCCACCACAGGGGTGTAGCTGTTGGCATTCCGAGCGCCCCCAACAAGCCAAAATACAAGCGGATCTCGTTGCATAGCGCGCCACTTGAGGCTTTGTTCTAAACGCGAAATAGAAGAACTAGCTTTCTTTTACGCTCGCAAACGAATCTATAGCAGTGGTCCGTTCCACTGTATGCAACGAACTAGACTATTCAAAAGGGGAAGAAGAGATTGCAAGCTCAACATACACCAAAACAGCTTCGGCGCGGCTGGTTCTGCCTCTGCGCTCTCCTGCTTCTGCTGCTAAGCGCCTGCTCACAAAGCGAACCGAGGCCGGTCGGCGAACAGGCCGCCGAGCAAAGCAGCGAGGCTGCTAACCAGCAGCCCGCAGCCAGCCCAACCCCCCAGCTCGACCCAAAAGCCATCGCTACCGGCATCAGCGAGGCGACCGCCGCCACCAAAACCGTCAACTTCACGATCAGCCTGAGCGGCAAAGCGGTCTATAGCGATCCGAACCAGAACTTTGTGCTGCTTTCGGTCGAAGGCGCTTTAGAACGCCCCGACGGCATTCTGGCCCGCTTGAAGGTGCGCAGCAGCGGCAGCGTGATCGAGGTGCGCACCGTGTCGCTGGCGGGCACCCAATACTTCACCAACCCGATCAACCGCGAATGGCTCTGCGCTGCGCCCGGCGAGCTCTTCGACCCGGCGGTGCTCTTCGACGAAAAAATCGGCGTGGTCAGCCTGATCCGCGACCGCTTCGAAGACGTTACATTGGTCGGCATCGAAGATCTGGGCGGCAAACCGCACTATCGCCTGCGCGGCATCTTCCCGGGCGAGGCCCTGCGCGCCATCAGCTACAACAGCCTTGGCGCTGGCCCAGTGCAGACTGAAGTCTGGGCCGACCAACAGACCCTGCGCGCCACCCAGCTGATCTTCGTCGATAGCGACACCGATCCCGAGCGCCCGAGCACTTGGCAGATGAACTTCCGCGACTACGACCAGCCCGTCGATATTCGTGCCCCGATCTCTTGTAGCTAGGATAATCCAGCATGCAAACCAGTCATCCGCGCGCCAACCTGATCCTTGGCCTCGTCTGTTGTGCAATCTTTCTCGGTGCGATCGACCTGACGATTGTGACGGCGGTGCTGCCGGGCATTATGCTCGATTTGAACGTCTCGATCGATAGCGACCTCAATCGGGCAGCCTGGGTTATCTCAGGCTATCTGCTGGCCTACACCATCAGCCTCAGCCTGATGGGGCGCTTCTCTGACCTTTACGGGCGGCGCTTGAGCTACCTTATCAGCCTCACGGTCTTCATTCTCGGCTCGCTGCTGGTTGCAGTCGCGCCCAACCTCAACAGCGTGATCTGGGGGCGGGTGGTGCAAGCGCTCGGCGCGGGCGCGATCGTGCCGATCTCGATGGCGCTGGTCAGCGATCTCTATGCGTTGCAGCGCCGCCCCATCGCGCTCGGTGTGATCGGCGCGGTCGATACAGCTGGCTGGATGGTCGGACATCTCTACGGCGGCGTGCTGATGCGCGCTTTCGACGATTGGCGGCTGCTCTTCTGGATCAACGTGCCCTTGGGGATGGTCGCACTGGGAGCGACTTGGTGGGCTTTGAGCGGCGTAATAGTAACGCGCGTCAAAGGACGCTTTGACTGGCTGGGCGCGCTCTGTATCGCGGGCAGCATCACGGCCCTTAACCTCGGGCTTTCGGCGGGCGCCGAGCTGGGCCAGACCGATTTTTATGGCGAGCGCAGCGCTCCCTCGCCCTACATCTGGCCGCTGGTCGGGCTAGCCATTGTGCTTTTAGCGGCCTTTATCTGGTGGGAAGGCCGCAGCCGCGATCCGCTGATCGATTTGGCGCTCTTCAAACGGCCCAATGTGGCGGCCGCCAGCTTACTCAACCTGCTGCTCGGCTTCGCCTTGGCGATCGCGCTGGCCAACGTGCCGATCTTTGTCAATACGCGCCTCGCTCTGCTGCACTTCGACGATCCCGATATTTTGCGCAAAGCCGCTTGGGATAGCGGCTGGCTGCTCTCGGCCCTGACACTCTCGATGGCGGCGGCGGCGGTGCCGGGCGGCTGGCTGGGCGGCAAACTGGGCGAACGCCTGCCCGCCGTCTTCGGGCTGATCCTAGCCATCGTCGGCTTCGGCCTGATGAGCCAGTGGCAGGCCGATAGCGGCTATCTGGCCATGTCGATCGATCTGCTCTTGGCAGGCATCGGCCTCGGCCTGCTGCTCTCGCCGATCGCCTCGCTGATCATCGCTGCCGCCGATGAACATGCCCGTGGCACGGCCTCGGCCTTGGTGATCAGCCTGCGCTTGGTCGGTATGACAATCGGCATCGCGATCTATACCTTGTGGGGTGTGCAGCGTCAAGACGAGTTGCGGCGCGCTCCCGACCCCTTGGCTAACAGCGATCCGATCAGCTTTTTGCTCAATGTAGCGGCTCAAGTTGTGGGCGAAACCTTCCTTTTTGCGCTCGCCGCTTGCTTGATCGCCCTAGCCTTTGCCTTCTTACTACGGCCCTCAAACACCAAACAAGCCTAAACAACAAAAGAGAGCAGTTTCGCCCCACAATCAAAAGCTGCTCTCTCATTACCAATTGGAAGTCAAGTCCTATGCAAACTTGTTTTCCCTAATTAAAACAGATTTTACTTGGCTAGCAACATAGCGATCACAAGTTACTTAGATTCTACGCATTTATTCGCTGATAATCTTTCTGACCAACTTATAAACATGTGATCCAGTACCTTGAGGCCAAGGCCCATTAGATTCTCTATCCATTTGCTCTGCATGTTGAATTGCTAGATTGACATGGGACAGAAGTTTTTGAGCATTATATTTAGATTTTTTATATTCACCAAGTAATTTTTCGAGTTCTATTCGACATTCACGCTCATGTAAAACCCTTTTAGGTTTTTCTTGATGGAGCATAAGCCATAACTCGAAACAAGGATTACTTATAGCAGTATAAAATCCTAGTTTTTGACAACCTTGGCAAATATCCGCCAATATTTCCTCACCCCAATTATCGACATCAATAACTAACCAAGCTTCATCTTCTTTCTCTAATCCATAGTGTTTAATATATTCTCTCAGGCGACGTAGGACATTTTGAGGTGAAGAATGACCCTTTTTCGATGATAGTACTTCAATATGGATATTTTTTCGATATTTATCGCCTCTAAAGGCCGAAAAATAGATCTCTTCCGTTTGCTCCCCCTCTGCTGCAATAACATATACTCTCCTTCTTTTACGTACAGGTTTATTACGTTTAAACCGATCCTTCGACATAGTGAGTTTTACCTCTATATTCGCTATATTAAAATCTACGACTGAAATCCCAAACTTATTATCAACAAGCCTTTAGGAGATAGCCTCAACAAAGGGTATTGCTCCGTAGCGGCCGATGAGATAATCTCGTCTTACATCCTTATCGTATCTTGCTTGAAAGTCACTAAGCGAATATAAATCAGTAGAACCATCCTCCTGTTTTTCGGTAAACCAAATTTCATCACGTCTAAGTGTTCCTAGGTCAAGAAGAAAAGTTTCATGAGTTGTAATAATTAGCTGGCTATGATTATCAGCGTTATCCCGAGCAAGATGAGTGTCCATAATAAGTTGTGTTAACTGTGGATGTAGGCTCCGGCTGATTTCGTCAACAACATATACCCTGTTGCCCTTCCCAACAGATAAATCGTAAAGCATTGGGAGTAAATCGAAGAATCGTTGTGTTCCATCAGACTCTTCATATATCTCAAAAGTTGCCTCCGCATCCTCATTATTTCTTTTGCGAGAGGTAGTTAATTTCAGTAAAGATATTTCATCTCCTTTTTTGGTCAAGGTGAATCGTCTACCATTTCTAGCCTTAACAAACATAAATACTTCAACATCAGTGGGGCTTTCCTGCACTTCTTGAAGTAGTTCTTCGGGCAGATCTGGAACAGAACTAGGATTAACCTCTTCCGTTCTTATAGCAGTAATCCCTGTTCCTGCGGCTTTTAAGAATCTAGCAACAAAATTCTTAAAGTCTTCATCAACTACAAGCCTTCTCTCCAAGAAGTGGTAGTCAGTATGCGGCGTAATAACCTGCAATGTATCGCTAAACCAACCATAAGCCGCTTGAAAATACTCGACATTTCGTTGAGTCGCTTCATAGAGGAAAGGCTGATTAGAACGAGTTCCCAATGCTACAAACTCTAAAAATTGCTTTTTACTTTTTGTAAGCTTAGCGAAAAAGCTACCAAATTCAACAATAACCTTATTATCTATAGATGTTGTTCGAGAAAATAATAGATTTTCTGAGCTGTTGCTAATGATTGACAACTCCTCCTTCTGTACTCTTTTGGCATCGACAAGAATAGTATATGAATAACTAGTCTTATCGACACGAAACTCAATCGTAAATTCAGTAGGATTTTTGAGACTTGATGAATCCAAACGAAACCGTTGAATAGGTATACTTGCGTTAGAATTTATGCCTTCTACTACTAAGGACTTAACAAACGCTATAGCCTTAACAAGATTTGATTTCCCAGAAGCATTTGCCCCATAGATAACAGCTGTTCTAAGAAGATTAGGCTGGCTGCGCGAAGAGGTTTTTACGACATGATGGGAATGAATACGCTCTAGAGATGCACACATATTCAACTTTGCCTCATCCTTAAAGGACAAGAAGTTCTTAACACTAAAGCTTATTATCATTTATCCACCCCTTCATTGAATACGAAAAAATCTCATTCGTTGTAATTTATGGAAACATTATACTATATTTATCGACATTTTTCCAAGCAAATCTGCAAGTAATAGGTAAAGGAAGAAGACGACAGGAACGAACTCTGCTACATAATTACTTGTAGCAAAGTACACTTTTTATTGAAAAATATCTCAATATGGGCGAGGATAAAAGAGAGATTCCTGCATAGAACAGGAATCTCTCAGAGTTAATCAGACGGGTTTAGGGGCGTTTAGGGGTGCGCTCGTTGCCACGCTTGAAGTTGCCGGTTACTTTGGCCATCAGCAATTGGGCTTGGTAGTCGTCGCAGCCTTCGATTTTGCTAAGGAAGCTCTGGGCCGCCTTGTCCTTCAAGATCATAACCTGCTTGCCGTACCAACTGATCGCCACCTTGCCATCTTTGAGGCTGCGATAGCTAAAAATCTCTTCCGAAAGGCGATTGCGAGCGTCTTCGCGCTTTTCCTGAGCCATGGAGTGCCTTCTTCTTTCTAAAATTCTCTTCTCTAGTCCACATCACGTCGAGCTCGTGGATAGGGTGGTTGGGCATGCTGGGCCTCCTTTCTCAGTTCAAAAGATCGCAATATAAACAGCGCTCGGCTTTAGCGCGGAAGCGGCAACTCTTCTATAACAAACAGCCCGAAATCGGTGATCAAACAGACCGGCTCGCCATTGGCATCGTAGCCCCAATAGGAACCGTACGATCCTTTGCCATAGCCCGAGGCGAACATCACAATATTGTTGGGGCTATTGGGATCGGGCTGATGCGAGAGCCACGAGCCTTCTTGTAGTGTCACTTGGGCGGCTTGGGTCAGCTCATCGAGATAGCTCTGGTTCAGTTCGTAATTCTGATTGGCCGGATACATCTTTTCAATAAAAACTTGTGCGCTCTCAGGGCCGCTAAACGAGGCCGTCGAAGAATCGACCAGATAGCCCATGGTATTGCCCGGCTCGAGCTGGCTGATATCTTCGCCCTCGGCTAAAGCTATCTCCCAGCGCACAACCTCGTTGTTTGAAAACACCACTTTGGCCGCAGCCACATCTTCCCAATCGTTCGACTCGCGGCGCGTCAGGCTCAAAACCACGGGATAGTCGCCCGGCAGCACTCGTTGGCTAAAGACCGGCGTCTGATCGCTCAAAAATGGATCGCTCGCCAAGATCTGATCGCTCGGCAAATGCAGCGTCGCTACCTCAAGGCTGCGCAAACTGAAGGTGTAGGGTGACTGATAGTGCTCTTCTGTAGCAGGAAAGAGAGCGTTCAGATCGCGAAATTGAGCCAGCTCTTGGCTTGTTTGGTTGACACTCTGTTGGTTGCGTCCTGCAGTGCTCGGCTCGGCTTGGTTCGCTTGGGGCGTGACCGCTTCGAATGAAACGAGGATCAGCGAGATCAGCACAAGCCCAACGATACCCCACAACAGAAGACGACGCCACATAGCTCAAGCTCCTAGTCTAACAATCGAAGTCTCTGCTCTGTATTGTGCCAAGCCTGTCAAGTTTTATGTAGCATCAGGCTTGCCAAGCGGCAAGTTACGGATATTGAAGAGTTCGAACTCGGTCACAACACAAAGCAATTTGCCCTCAGCATCAGAGCCAAGGTAGAGCCATAACGACCATCTTTATAGCCCGGCGCAAAGACAACAAGGTTCTTTGGGTTACCTGCTTTTGGGTAAAGCACCGCCCACGACCCTTCGTTTTGGTGGGCTGCGGTAGCATCTATCACTTCTTGAAGATAGGCATCAAAGTCTATATCCATACGCTCAGTAAACTCTTGAGCGCTCTCAGGACTAAAAAAAGGCGGCGGTTGCAGAGTGTGTAACAAAAGCAGAGATCATACCTTCACCGAAGTCTTCCGGCTTATCGCCTTCATACAACGCTCGTTCCCAACGAACCACTTCACCCTCGGCAAAAACGACTTTGCTAGCAGCGTTTTCTTCCCGATCATTGCTGCCTGTACGCATTAAGCTCAAAACCACAGGATAATCGCCTGGCTCGACCTGAATATCCAACGCTCGCGCATCAAAGGTAAAAAGAGATCTGCTACACTTAGCCGCCCATTTGGAACATGCAAAAGAGCGATCTGTTTGAAACGAATGGTAAAGGGAAAAGGGTCGCTATAGGATCGCGGCTCTTTGGGGAAAGAGCTCGTTAAGGTCTTCTACAACGGGGAAGGGTTCGCCCTCAGCTTCGGCAGATAGATCAGATACAAGCGCAGCTCCAGCAATTTGATTAGGTTCAACAGATTGAAGCTCTTGTTGGGTAGCTAGCAGGCGCAAACCAATAGAGATGATGGCAATACATCCAATTGCAATCTTTGCATTGATGCGATATTGTTGCATATGTTTGGTCGCCTTTTGATTGATAAAGCTGCACAGATCGGGCTTTTATGCTACACTCTTTGCGGAACATGTCGCATCATTGGAGTAGATCAATGACGGTTCAGGAAGTTGCTGAAGCGATCCGTAAAGAGGCGAGTAAGGTCATTGTTGGTCAAGACGAACCGTTTACCTTGCTGTTGGTGGCCCTTCTGAGCGGCGGTCACGTCTTGCTTGAAGGTGTGCCCGGCACAGCCAAAACCTTGATGGCAAAAACGCTCGCCCAGATTATTCAGGCCGATTTTAAGCGAGTTCAGTTTACCCCCGACCTCATGCCGTCCGATGTGGTCGGCACCCAAGTCTTTGAAGTCAATACAGGCCAGTTCCGTCTGCATAAAGGCCCGATCTTCACTCAGATTCTGCTCGGCGACGAGATCAACCGCGCCCCGGCCAAAACCCAAGCGGCGCTACTCGAAGCAATGGAAGAGCGCCAAGTGACGATCGAGGGCCAGCGCTTGAGCCTAGCCGAGCCATTCTTTGTGGTCGCTACCCAAAACCCGATCGAATACGAAGGCACTTATCCACTGCCCGAAGCTCAGCTCGACCGCTTTCTCTTCAAGATCCAAGTGCCCTACGCGCCCCAAGAGGTCGAGATGGAAGTGCTGCGTCGTTACGACGCTGGCTTCGACGCCCGTCGGCTCGAGAGCGCCGCTGTGCGTGCCATCATCTCGCCCGAAACCCTGCTCGAATGTCGCGCCGAGATCAGCAAGATCCGCGTGGAGCCGGGCATCATCAAATATATCACCGACATCGCCCAAGAGAGCCGCAAGAGCCTCGATCTGCTCTTGGGTGTTTCGTCGCGCGCCAGCATCGCGCTCTTACTCACCTGCAAAACCTTCGCCGCTATGCAGGGCCGCAGTTATATCACGCCCGACGATGTGAAGTTCTTGGTACGGCCCGTCTATCGCCACCGCATTATTCTCAAGCCCGAGGCCGAGATCGAAGGACTCAACCCCGATATGGCGATCGGTCGCCTCTTGGCGCGGGTCGAAGTTCCGCGCTAAGCGCCCCACAAAAGGTGTTCCGAGTCTCGCTCTTGTGTGCCTGCCCACTATTGCACAAGAGCGAGCACAGCCAAACGATCTTTCAGAGTGCTTTCTCAACCCATCTGCTTCATCATTGTCGCGCTCTAGCGGCTAGGTCCCAACCCCAAAGGAGGTTACTGGCGCGTCCGCCTACGGCTATCAGGGTTCTAGCCGCCACCTGGGGCTTATCTGTGTGTGCCGAAAGGCCACCCCAAAACCTAAGGCTACCAGTGCGACACATCGCACAAGCCAAGCTCTACCCTGCCAAAGAATAAAAAACGCCAAAAAGGACGGTGATCGTGCATATCACCGTCCTATATTCAGATCTTAGAAACCGCGCAGTTTGCTCGGCGTGATCTTAACGACTTGCGAATAGTCGTTTTTAAAAGCATCGCCGCTCATATTCAGGCTCGCCAAGCCGCGTTTATACTTCTCCAAAAAGCGCGCAAGCAACTCGGACGGCATTTCATCGACCAATTCGGCTGTGCCGGTGAGCACGACCACATCGTTGCCATAAGCATCGCTGTTGAAGTTGAGAGCGACCTGCGAGTGCTGCTTGATATTGCGCAGCTTCGCGGTGCGCGGTTGGCTAAAGAACCAGATCGCGGCTCCATCCCATATAAACCATACCGGCGTTGGCTGCGGCATACCCTGCGGATCAACCGTCGTGAACCAAATGACCTCTTCGCTCGTAAGGCGTCGGACAGCGCGCTGCCCAAACTCGGTCGTTTGATCGATCTGCATAGACTTCACTTCTCCATTCAGTGTACAAGCCCACAACACCTAGCAAATAAGTGTTAGGTTCATTGTACCCACTCTGGAGAGAATTGGCTAAAACCACAAACAGATCGTAGCGCTCTAGAAGGGAAGCGTGCGCCCTTCGGCAGCACGATAGAGCCGGTTGTTGAGAGCGCGCCCCAGACCGTCGTTTGCATAGTCGTGGGTCAAAATACTCTCGACTCCAGCACGATCGAGCGCGCGCATGCCCGCAAACAGGCGTGCGGCGATCTGGCCGAGGTCGTTCTGAGCGCCTAGCCCGTAGCCTTCCAGCCCAAGATCGGCCAGAGCCTCCAGCTCTTGCTCGGGCAACAAAAGGCCGAGGCGTCGGCCCGCCGCGATCTCTTCGTGTGCGATCTGACGCATACGCGCAATCAACGCTTCACCAGCCTGAGCCGTATTGGTGAGGTAGAGCAGGCGCGCTCGCGGCGAGTAGTGCTTGAGCAGCATGCCCGGCGCAGAAGCCGCCTGGCCCTCGGCCACCACTGGGCCGCTCTGTTCACCTTCGCCCGGCAACAAGATCGGCCCGATCAGGGCTTCGATCGCTTCTACTGGGAGACCACCTGGGCGGAGGAGGGTCGGCGGAGTTGTAGCCAAGCTCAATACGGTCGATTCGACACCGATCGTAGTCGGCCCACCATCGAGGATCAGATCGATCCGTCCCGCCAGATCTTCGAACACATCGCTGGCTTGGGTCGGGCTCGGTCGGCTAAAAAGATTGGCGCTGGGTGCGGCGATTGGGGTTCCCGCCGCTCGTATCAGAGCTTGGGCAACCGGGTGAGCGGGTACGCGCGCCGCAACGGTCGGCCCACCAGAGCTTACCTCTAGCGGAACATGCGCGGCGCGCGGAAGCACCAGAGTCAGCGGGCCGGGCCAATACTGCTCGGCCAGAATACGTGCTGTCTCTGGCACAGCTTGGGTAATGCTCGCAAGTTGCTCAAAATCAGCCAAGTGCAAAATCAACGGATCATTTGCAGGCCGCTGTTTTGCAGTAAAAATTGCTTGAACCGCGCTTGAGTTTAAGCCATCAGCTCCTAAACCATAGACGGTTTCGGTCGGGAATGCGACTAGTCCACCACGACGTATGACTGCTGCTGCTTCAGCGATCACTTCTGGTTGTGGATAAGTGGCGTCGACAGAAAGCACACGTGTCATAAAATACGCCGTAGATCCCTCCTAGGCATTGTTGCCCAGCAAAAATTGCATGGTTTCGAGCAGAACCTGAGCTTGCACAGGCTCCTCAACGATAGCGACGGTCCAATCGCTAGCGTAGGGCAACGATTGTAACTCTACCATCGGCAGAGCGCTTGCGATTACGATCGGAATATTGGCAGTTGAATCGTTGGCGCGAAGCTGTTCGATCAGTGCGGCCTCGGGTGTTCCTACCCCAGGCAGGGCCACAATGAAGAGGGCGGGATGTGGTTCTGGCATCTCATTGGGCGCGCACTGAATAACGCTGTAGGTATCGCTGGGCACCAATGCTGCTAAACGTTCACGGGTGGCCGTGTCTGTTGCGACAACGGCGATCGATGTGGGCATAAAGTTCCTCGCTGTCACAGGCTACAAATGACAAGGTACTGCACAATCGTGTTTATTATACCAGCCGTGCGAAAAAAGTTATAGTAGGAGTTGAGTCCTAATCTAGTAACCATTTTCGGCCTTACAACGCCAAATAAGATTGATCATGCTAGCAGAAGAGCACCTCGCGAATCGAGGCCCAATCTAGCCATAATCAAGCTTCTTTTTCGTTGCCACTGGAATATACCACATTTTCGTACCAAGGCGTAAAAGGTCAACAATGCTAGGCTAGAAGCCAATTATTTCACGGCGACCCAAACCACTTCTACGAACTAGAATGCTAATCTGCCTAAAGATCGCTCGCAATCTGGAAAGAGCGAGAACAAGCCAAAGAGACTCGTTCCAGGCTGTCCAAGGCCAAGCAGCATCAGCAGCCATCAAAACGATCTGCCATTAGTAGGCGCGCGGATTGCGCAGCACTTTCAAACCGATAGCATGCAGCTCGCGAGGGAGCTGTTCGCGCTGCCATTGTCGCTCGGCCAGCAGCAAAGCGCTTCCGCTTTCAAGCCCGCTCAAAGCCTTGATCGCGAACGAGGCAGCATGGCTGGCATGCTCGGGCATCTGAGCACAGGCCGCCGCATGGCCCGCCGCGCGTGCGATCGCCTGCATGCTCGGGTCGCTGCTTGTACGCGCGACGGCTTGCACAGCCAGAGCCGCCGCTTGAGTCGCTTGCAGACTACGTTCGTTCTTGGCCCAAGCGCGCCCAGCTTCCAGCGCCTCATAGATGCGTGGATCAACCTCATCGCTGGGGCTCAGTTGCGTCAGCGCATGCTCAACGCAATCGCAGGCCCATTCGGTTAAGCGAACATGCTGCTCGCGAGAGAGAGGGCGTGGCATACTAGTTCCTTTCATACAGAATCCATTTGGATCGGTGGATTTTCGGGCGGTCTTATGGCGCAACCGGCTACCACCTTCGTTTGCTGGGCGGGATGTTAATAGCCGAAGGCGGACGCGGTTGGGAACGTATGTAGAGTAAAAACGTTAACGCCAAACGCTCGAAACGTACCAATCGGATGTACTATCAGTTAGCTTCAAAGCCTGCTAAACGAAACTGTTCGAGCGTCCTGATCTCTTGCCCTTGGTCTTGAATCAGGCTGAGTGTTGTGATGGAACAAGCCAGCGAAAAGGACGCTTGGTTAAGCGCATCGGCTTGGGCTTTGGCTTCGCTCATCGCATCAAAGGCGCCGATGGTGATATGCGGAATAAAGGGCACCTCTAAAATCAAGTCGGCCGCCAAAGGGCCACGATAGAGCGCATCGTGCAGGCGCACCACCTGGCTAAAGCCTTCATCTGGCACAAGAAAGAGGTGGGTCAGCGGGCTAAAATGATCTTTGACGATTATGCTTGTGCGAGCCACAAAACGAAAAGCGCTGAAGGCTTGACAAACCTGCCCGACATGCTGCCCTAATAGCTTAGCATCGATACGATCGTTCGGGAAGACCAAAGTCACATGGGGCGCGATCAACTCGAAATGCGGGTCATAACGCTCGCGAATACTCTGGATCCAAGCGCGATCATGCGGGGCAAACTTGGGATACGCCACAACTAACAAGCTCATTGGCAACTCCATAAACACTTCTCGGCGCCACTAGATCCTGATGCGCATAATAGTGTAGAATGGCGCTACAATCGATCGTATAGCTTGAGCGCTCGTTTGGTCTGCACAAGCCATGCGCTACTCTTGTCTTTTGGTATGGGTCTGTCTTGCGACCAGCCCGCTTTGATAGAAACGAAACACGATGTCAGCCCGCGATAGCATGCCCGTTCCCGAAAGCTTACAAGCCTATCAACGCCGCATTCAACTTCCAGAACTTAGCCTGCACGCCTATGTCGCTGGAAGCGGTTCGCCGCTTGTCTTACTGCACGGTTTAGGCGACGAAGCCGACACCTGGCAATATGTATTGCCCCTGCTGGCCGAGCGCCATACGGTGATCGCCTTCGACCTGCCCGGTTTTGGGCGCAGCGACAAACCGCGTCGTGCTTATACGCTCGCTTTTTACGCCCAAACCTTGGGCGCTTTGCTCAAAGCGCTTCAGATCGAGCGCGCTACCCTCGTCGGCCACTCCTTGGGCGCGGCCATCGTCCAACGCTTCGCCCTAGCGCAGCCCGAAGCAGTCGAGCGCCTGGTTTTGGTGGGCGGCTGCCTGCCGATCGAACAACATAGGCCGCCCGCTTCTTCTTGGCTCTTCCTCACGCCCGGGCTTGGCGAGCTGATCTATACCAGTCTGCGTCGTTCCCAAGCGGGAGCCTACGAGACCCTGCGCCCCTACTACTTCGATCTCGACGCCCTACCCCAAGAACAGCGCGATTTCTTAAACCAGCGCGTCTGGGCCAGAGTCTGGAGCAGCGGTCAGCGCCGAGGCTTCCTATCGACCTTCCGCTGGCTGCATATCGATGGTTATCTGCGCGCCCAGCAGTTCCGCAAACGGCTGCGCGAGCTCAATCTGCCGGTTCACTTGATCTGGGGTGAGGGCGATAAGGTGCGTCCAGTCGCTTCCGCCCAAGCTATGGCTGCCCTCTTGCCCAATGCAAAACTCGACGTGCTTCCCAATGCGGGCCATAATCTGCAACAAGAGCAGCCCGCCGAGTTAGTGCGCCTGATCGAGAGCAAGTAGCAATATGGGCACAGCGGGACACTATCTTAAACTCAACGGCCATCGCATCTATTACGAGCGCTACGGCAGCGGGCCACCCTTAGTAATGGTACACGGTTTGGCGGCCAGCACAAGCTGGTGGCGGCGCAATATCCCCTGCTTCGCCCAGCACTACAGCGTCTACGCCCTCGATCTGGTCGGTTTCGGGCGTAGCCGAAGCTGGCTGCCACTCGCTGTCGACGAAGCGGCTGAGCTACTGGCTGAGTTCATTGCAAGCTTAGACCAGCAACAAGTTGATCTTATGGCCCACTCTTTGGGCGGGCATATCAGCCTGCTGATGGCGGCTCGCTACCCGGAACGTGTCAAAAAGCTGGTCTTGGCGGCTGCGGCAGGCGGTGCGGCTATGTGGGCCAGCATGCCTTCCATGATGGGTCGAGCGCTGTTGGCAAGTCTCTACTGCGGGCCGCGCTTTCTGCCGATCGTCACCCTCGACTCGCTGCGTGCTGGCCCGCTTGTGCTCTGGAAAGCCGCCACAAATCTGTTGCAAAGCGATATTCGCCCGCTCTACGCTCAGATCCAGCATCCCACGCTGCTGATCTGGGGCGATCGCGATGTGCTGGTTCCGCTGCGCATCGGCGACCTGCTGCTGCATTCGCTGCCCAACGCCCGCATCGAGATTATTCCTAGGGCCGGGCATGTGGTGATGTTCGACCAACCCGAACGTTTTAACCAGCTCGCCCTCGACTTTCTCGCGAAAGATGCCTCAGCCTAAAAGCTGATATTCTACAAAAGAGTATGTGTTATACTGAGCACAGTTTCTCTAGACTAGAAGGAGGTTTGATGTATTCCTGGGCATTGCTGCTAACAAACGCACGAACGCGGGTGGAATCCTTCGCGTAGTTTGAAAGCAGCTGGGATCTAGCTAACGCCTCTGCCCTACAACAGCCTTGAATGGTTTGTTTTGGGCTTGTTAGCGTTTCCAGCACGCCTACTACCACGGACCATTCGCTGTCCCGTGGTGCAAGGTGCATTGCCTCTCTTGATGCTTTAATCTTCAATTGTGATGTGAGCCAGCCACGGGACAAGCCGTCGCTGGTTGTTTTTTTGCAGCATGATCGGGCCACCTAACTGCCTCGATCGCCAAAGGATACGTCACCTTGAAGAAGAGCATCTCGCGCCAGACTCATCGCGCCTTTCACGAAGGTTTCACCTGCCACAACTGCGGCATGTTTGTTTCATGCCTTTCCGATCTTTCTGGGGTTCAGAACCGCAATCATTGCCCCTTCTGTCTCTATTCGCGCCACCTCGATCTGCAGCAAGGCGGCGATCGTCGTTCGGCCTGCCAAGCCCTAATGAAGCCGATCGCGCTCAGCTTCAAGCCGAGCCGCAACAAGTATGCACGCGAACGCGACGGCGAGCTTCAGTTAGTCCACCGTTGTGTGCGCTGCCGCAAAGTCACCCTCAATCGCATTGCCGCCGACGATAACAGCGCCCTGATTCTTCAGCTCTTCGAGCACTCCTGCCAGCATCACGAGCAGCTAAGCAAGCAACTGCGGCTCTACGCTATCCAGATCGCCCAAGCTCACGATGCCGCCATCGTCAGGCGCACGCTCTTTGGTCGCCCCGCCCACGAAGACTACGAGGCCGCCTTGCTGTGATTATGTCAAATCATCTGGATACTTTCAGCGCTCTAGCGGCTTAGTTCTTTCCTTCCATTCGGTCCTTGGCGCGTCCGCCTACGGCTACCAACATCCCGCCCAACAAAAAGGGCTTCTATCTGCGCCATCCGACGGCCCGATAACAAACGATACAACCCCTGTTCGAAAAGCAGCAAAAGGTGAATGCTTTCGTGCTATGGCACGAAAGCATTCACAAATTCCTAGCTGTTTAAAATGGGAAAATATATATTGTGAATTTTAGCACAATATGTGGTATAATATAGTATGAAAATCAAAACAATCGCGCTAGGAGCAGCCATGAAGATCGTTTTGCCGGGCGGAAGTGGTCAAGTAGGCACACTATTGGCGCGCCATTTTCACGAGCAAGGTCACGAGGTAGTGGTTTTGAGTCGAGATCCACAGCCTACTGCTTGGCGCCAACTGGCTTGGGATGCGGTCTCGTTAGGCCCATGGGCGAGCGAATTCGAAGCCGCCGATGTGGTGATCAATCTGGCTGGTCGCAGCGTCAACTGTCGCTACACACCTGCTAACCGCAATGCAATTATGCAATCTCGTGTGCGCTCAACCGCCGTGGTTGGCAAAGCGATCCAACGCGCCCAACGCCCACCCAAAGTTTGGCTCCAAGCGAGCACGGCGACGATCTATGCCCATCGCTTCGATGCCGACAACGACGAGGCTACGGGCCTCATCGGCGGCAACGAGCCGGACGCGCCCGCCAAATGGCGCTTTAGCATTGAGGTGGCCCGCGCCTGGGAAGAGACGGCTCAATCGTTCAAGCTGCCAGCTACCCGCCTGGTCTTGCTGCGCTCGGCCATCGTTTTAAGCCCTGATCCGGGCGGCATCTTCGCAATGCTGCGGCTTATGACGCGCCTCGGGCTAGGCGGCCCAATCGCGGGCGGCAAGCAGTATATTTCATGGGTTCACGAATACGACTTTATTCGGGCGATCGCATGGCTGATCGACCACCCCGAGCTAGATGGAGTAGTCAATATCGCCGCGCCTCAGCCGCTTCCACAGCGCGACTTTATGCGCATGTTACGCAAAGCTTTTCATCAGCCGATCGGTCTGTTCGCCACGGCCTGGATGGCCGAAATCGGCGCAGCGCTGATCGGCAGCGAGACCGAACTGCTCTTTAAAAGCCGACGTGTCGCACCCGCGCGTCTGCTCGCCAGCGGCTTCGAGTTTCGCTATCCCGACTGGCAATCAGCCGCCCAAGATTTGGCTCAGCGCTCGTGATAGACCCACCAAGAAAACGCTCTTAAAGCTGGCAAGAAAACGCTCTTAAAGCTGGTACAATACCTTCACATTTCCAGCTTGAGGAGGTTGTATGTCTGATATAGAAGCTCTGGCTCATCTAGCTGAACTGCTGCGTGCTCACGGGCTAGAGACCAGCCTAGACGACGACGGCTGGCTTATTCCGACCAATAGTCGCGTCGCTCAGGCACCTGCGTTAACAGCCATATGGTATCCGCGCAACTACGGCGGCCAACTCGATATCCATGTTAGTGACGGTTCGTTTCATCTGATCGAGAGCTGCGCTGGCTATGGCGAGAGCGAACAAGGTCTCAACGATGGCTTTGCAAACTTTGCCTACAGCTCGCTGCATGTGATCTTGGCCGATTGTTACGATATTATCGATCCAGAGCAAGTGGCCCAAGAGATCTGGCACATCGCCGGCAAAAGTTATCTGGCCACGATCGGCAATATCGGCGGGCGCACAAGCGGCACACATTCGCCCATGCCCGAAGATATGTTTGAACGGCTGGAAGAGGCCATTTTGCAAGCCGATCTCGATCAGCCGCGCCACTGGTTTCGCTTTTTCGCAGCCCATATGCCCAGTCAGGAGATGGTCTTCGAAGCGCTGCTCAACAACCAGCCGTGGGAAGCTGGCCAACATGTATTGCAAAGCCTAAGCTGGGAACAGACTGACTATTTCTATACGATTAGGCTCTTTCTGATGCTCCAAGCCTATTCGGAAGAGTAGCTCTCGCTACAATCGTATAGCGCTCTTCCAAGCAGGATCGCTGCTGGGTCCCGCACGCCATCCGCGCTAGAACAGCTAGAGCCACTCGCCCTGCTCTTTTGAGCTTTCACAAAGCCGCCCCTCGTTGTCGAGAGGAACGGTGCGCGACCGTGCACCATCCTCTCACTGCTTTTCATCGCTAGCGTCGCCCCGTGAAGAAGGCATTGCAACAGTTTGCTTCGCAATGCCAGTGTTCCATCTCTGTTTTTCCGGCGCCCCGCGTCGCAGGCAGATAGCAGACCAATGTGGTGGAAAAGCTGTTGGTAGCCGTAGGCGGACGCGCTTATAGCCTTATTTTTGGGAAAAACCGTCGCCGTTAAGGCTACTAAAAGTGTTTAATTGTCGTTTATATATCAACAATTAATTCTTTTCTAGGAGAAACTTTTTAGAGTCACATACGTATATATAATGCGGCCTTTTATCCCCAGTAGAGAGGTTCGCTATGCTACACTTAATTATCTTTGTGGGCGTTTTTGTATTGATCGTTGGTGGAACCACGCTTTTGATCGCGAACGAGCAGCGAAAGTCTTTGATTCAAAAGCATGAATGGCAACAGCAAGATGAGTATTGGCCCGGAAAAAAACGCGACGAGCGCTGGTTGAATCCCGCTTCTAGTAGTCTCGATCAGCAACGATGGCTGCTTATTTTAGGCGCTGTGTTGGGTGTGGTTATTGCAATGGGCTTGCTCTTCTTCTTGCTCTAAACAGCAAGTTTTGTAACGGAGCGTAAGCTTGATAGCTAAAGAAGCGGTAAGACAAGTTGATACACTGAAGTAACAAAGGGTCATTTTGCAAAAGCAGAGTGACCCTTTATAGTAGAACGTAATCTGTATATGAGCTTCCCTAGCTGCTCTATTCGCTTCTGTATAGCACTCTCACGCTTAGAAAGAGTTTTGGTATGAAGGGTAAACGGCTCACTTGTATGCTGCGGGTGTTAGGCAGCTCGCTCTCCTTTTTATTTATCCTGATTCACGGCTATCTAGCGCTCGGTTTTTATCAAGAGGCTGATCGGATCGGCCTGCCAAGCGCCAACTTCTCGGGCGTGGTGCTCTGTTTAGCCAGCGCCTGTATTCTCAGCTGCGCCTTTATGATCGGCATTATCTTGGGTTGGAGCTGGCGTATCCAACTCGCGCTCTTCGCAGGCATTCCCCTTCTTTGGGCGATCGTTTTTTGGTTGAGTTAGGCCTACAATAGATCCAAATTTGCTTAGCACAAGGTCTGTCTATGCAAGTAAGTGATTTTCTACGCGACTTCTACCTCAGTCACAACGAAGACCAACGACTGCGCCCAAAACACGGCCAAGTAGAGTATCTCACCAGCATGCGCTACATTGAGAAATATCTGCGACCCGGCATGCGCATCCTCGAGATCGGAGCCGGAACCGGAGCCTACTCCTTGGCTCTGGCGCGCCAAGGTTATCAGGTCGATGCAGTAGAGCTGATCGAGCACAACCTCGATCTCTTTCGGCAAAAACTCGAAGCTGACCTTAAACTGCGCCTCTACCAAGCCAACGCGCTCGATCTTTCGATCTTCCCAGATGAACAGTTTGACCTGGTGCTTAGCTTGGGGCCGATGTATCATCTTTATAGTCAGGCAGACCAACTGCGCGCCCTCTCAGAGGCGTTGCGCATAACCAAGACCAAAGGCCTGCTCTTCGTCGCTTACTGCATCGCCGACGCTTCGATACTGACCCATGGCTTTGTACGCGGCCAGATCTTCGAACTATTCGAGAAGGGCTTGCTCGATCGTCAAAACTATCAAGCCTACTCTACTCCAGCTGAGGTCTTTCAGCTCTATCGCAAAGAGCAGATCGACGAGCTGATGAGCCACTTCGCGACTGAGCGCCTGCACTATGTGGCGACCGACCTCTTGAGCCACGTTCTGCGCGACAGTATCGACTCTATGAGCGACGAGCTGTTTAACGAGTATTTGGCCTACCACTTCAGCGTGTGCGAACGCCCGGATATGGTTGGCCTAACCAACCACAGCCTCGATATTGTGCGCAAGCTCTAAAGGCTTAGGCTTCGGGCGCGCATTTGTGCCCACCACAACCGCTATGCTTGTAGCTAGGAAGATCTCTTTTGAACTACGAGGTAGATAGTGGAAAACAAGATTACAAATGCAGAGGCCCAACAGACAGAACATGGCGTGCCTCAAAGCGCCCAAACCCAATCGAGCCACAAGTTGATCACCATCTTGTTGGTTTGTCTGCTAATCGTTCAAGTGATCGGCTTGGGCAGCGACTTGTTAGGCCAAAACGCCCAAAGAGCTCGCTTAGCAGAAAAACAAGCGCGCATCGCCGAGATCATCAACGAAAACGAAAAAGAGCGCATCATACTCGAAACACTTATGACGAGTTACGAGAAGGCAGCCTATCGCAGCAACTTAGATCGTATCGCAGAACAGCAGTTAGTCGCAAGCGAATACAGCATCCGCGCCCTGCAGATCCTCGGCAAACAAAATAATGCCATTATCGAACTGCTAGCAGACCAACCATAAAAAGACGCAACGCCCACGGCTCTGTCTCACGAGTCGTGGGCGTTGGTGTATAGCTGGTTGCAAGAGTATTAGATTTTAAACGGATTTGGTATGAACTAGTTTCGCTTATCGACTTCTTGGGCCTAAACTGCACTAAGCGGGCGCTTTGAAACCCTTCTCTTGGCGCAGCGCCAAAGCGATCGCCGCCTGCAAGGTCGAACAGGTAACCATATGCGAGAAGTCGATTCCCAGTCCGACCAAGACTTGGGCTACTTCGGGGCGAATACCGCTCAAAATGATCGTCGCGCCTAACAGCTTTACAGCTTGGGCCGAGCGAATAATTGCGTTTGCGACTTGAGTATCGACGAAAGGAACACCTGTAATGTCGAGGATCACCGTGCGAGCGCGATTCTCGGAGACACCATTGAGCAAAGTCGTCACAAGGTTATTGATGCGGTGCGTGTCAATCACACCGATCAAGGGCATAACCATCGTGCTATCGCTGATCGAAAGCAGCGGCGTCGAGATCTCGGCCAGAACTTCAGCCTGTTGTTCGATCAGGCTTTGCTGCTCGTTTATGGCCTCTTTCTCTTGCAGCTCTTGATATTTTCGCTCCGTCACATCTTGAATACTACAAACAATATGGCTGATCTTTTGATCCTCTGGATCAACGACAGGCATACAGGTGTTTAAAAGCCAATAGAGCCCTCCTTCAGGATTTGGATAGGTCATCTCATATACTTGAATCGTCTTGTGCTGAAGACAATCCTCATACATGCGTTGAACACTGGCTAATTCTTCTTCGTGAGCAAGTTCTTTCAGATCTTTACCGATAATATCAGGAGACTCGAAGCCGCTTAAATAAGCTTTATTTGCGATCGCTAGGCTGTATCGGCCGTTTGGCAACACTTCAAGCATACTCATGGGGTTAGGAAAGGCATCGATGAAGGTCTGGAAGAGGTCTAACTTAGCCTGAAGTTCAGCGATCTGTTCTGCCTGTTGAGCGATTGTAGCCTGAAGCTCTTGAATTGTGGATGGATCGTTAATCTCTGCTGCCATGGAAGCTCCTAACAATCTCTGGAAAGCTATTCCCAAACTATTAAATAGACTTTTGCTTCCTGATCACAACAATCTCGATAGGAGCCTAAGCCTATACGACCACGACCTACTTTATGAAGGGCCTAACCATCAGTACCAATAGACTTTTTTTATTGCGCTCTCCCTAGATAAAAAACAGGCTTATTTGGGTATATATGTTAATTTGAAATGATTGGTATGAACAATAGATCAAATTCTTTTCGACACATATTATATCATATTATTTTTTGAATATTATTAATATTTATCGGGTATATAGTTGCTGTATTATAATTTGTAGTATATATAGTATAGTTGTGTTATCTTTATTCCTCGCTGCAATTCCATTAGATCTTGCTTCTAGATGACATTATTTCCGCTCTTACTGTGGATTTACCTTATAATTCTGAGCTTTTTATCAGATTTGAGCTGAAACACGCTGGATCTAGCAACTATCTAAGATCATAGCTAGAAATTTTTATTTTAATTTGAAATACAAATAAAAATCAAAGGTCTAATAACTGATATAATTCGAATAAGTAAAGCGAGATGCAGAGCGAAGACTTCCGATACATCACTTGAGGATCGAGTTCAAAACCGCGCAAACTCCAGCCACACACTAAAACACCTCGTAATGCGAATACTCCTCGTTCAAAAGCCTCATTTTCTAGCGCGAATCTTCTGTTAGTAAGTCAAAATCTTTATTTGTATCGCTTTTGTTTAGTTATTAAATTAAATAATTAAACAAAAGCGATCAATACTATTTTGGATTAAATGCATAGTATTAAGGTCGATATTCAGCATAAGTATCTGATTTAAGTGGTAAAATGAGCCGAAACTCAATGTTGAGAGTTCCCCCCTTCTAAGAAGAAGAAAGTGAGACTATGAGCAACACAGGTACATCGTCATCGGAATCGACCAAAGTAGCCAAGATTCGCGAACAATTCCCCGTTCTTCAGCGATACGTTTATCTCAATACTGGTACAAATGGCCCGCTGCCCAGCACAAGCGCGCAGGTGATGCAGTCCTACTTCCAAAGCGAGCTAGAGCAGGGACGTATCGGCAAGGATGCTTTTGGACGAATGTTGGGCGAGCGCGATAAAGCGCGCCAGCTTCTGGCATCGCTTATGGGCTGCGACCCAAGCGAAGTGGCTCTGACCCACAATACCACCGAGGGCATGAATATCGCTCTGTTGGGACTTGACTGGCAGCCGGGCGACGAGGTCATCACCGCCTCGAGTGAGCACGAGGGCGGTCTGAATCCAGTCGCGCTGCTGAAAGAGCGCTACGGCGTCAAAGTTCACTACACCAATATCGGCCTACGCGATTGCGATATCTTGGCCGAGCTCGAGCGTTACCTCTCGCCGAAGACTAAGGCTGTAGTGCTGTCGCATGTCTCGTGGGCGAGCGGTATGATCCTGCCCATGCGCGAGATCAGCGAACGCGCTCACAAAGTCGGCGCGGTTGTGATTTGTGACGCAGCCCAATCCTTCGGCATGATCCCCGTTTCGGTCTATGACTTAGGCGTCGATGCCTATGCTTGCTCGGGCCAGAAGTGGCTGTGCGGCCCTGATGGCACGGGCGCGCTCTTCATCCGCGCTGACCGTCTCGACTTTTTCAAGCAGAGCTTTATGGCCTACTTCAGCTTGAAGAACCGCATGATCAGCAACGATGTGCCCTTCGAGGCTACCGACGGCGCACGACGCCACGAAGCAGTCACCATCTCGCCCGCGACTCTGGCCGGTCTCAACGCTGGTCTCGAGTGGATCGGACAAGAGGTCGGCTGGGAATGGGCTTTTGAGCGCGTTCGCAAGCTCAACGCCTACGCCTACCAGCGCCTCAGCGAGGTGCCAGACGTACAGCTCTACCTCGACGCACCCACGGGCAGTGGTCTGCTGCACTTCACGCTTGAGGGAATGCCCCCAGCTGAGCTGACCGAAGCGCTAGCAGCTAAGAACATCCTGATTCGCCATACTCCTCTGCCGCTGCTCAACCGTGTTTCAACGGGCTTCTATAACACCGAAGAAGACGTCGACCGCCTCGCCGATGCGATCCGCGAGATCGGCGCAGCGCGTCAATAACAGCGAGCGCCAAAGCTTAAGGGCTTAGAGCGCTCAGCCTAAAATATAGTCAACTACAAAGCGAGCCTTCAGAGCGACATGAGCCTTGAAGGCTCGTTATATTCTGATAGCCAATCGGTTTGACCACTTCAGCACTCTGGCGGCTTGGTCTCTTCCCCAAAGAGGTCTGCTAGCGCGTCCGCCTACGGCTACCAACAGCTCGCCCGTAAGCATAGTGTTGTAGCTGTGTAGCGAAAGACCTCCCCAAAATACAACGATTCAAGCTGATCTCCTATCAAGCATTACAATGTCGTTGACAGAAGTAATACTAAATCCGTTTAAAGACTTGATCTCTTGTAACGCAAAAAATGGGCAAGTTCCACCCTGCCGAAGGCCAAATAGAAAGTAATTAACCGGATTTGGTATAAGCCAAAATAGGTTTTATTCGACTTGTAACTGGGCGAACATGCCTGAACAAAAGCAGTGGAAAAGGATTATATGACGATTGATTATCAACGGAAGATTGAGGTGTACATACGCCAAGAAGCGCGTCCTATCGATAAATACAGCCATCAAGTACGGCTCTATCGTCTGGCCTGCCAGATCGGGGCCGGCCTCGACTACGACGACGAGATTCTGCATGCCGCCGTCTGGCTGCACGACCTTGGCGTCTTCATAGGGCATCGCCCAGAAGATATCGAGCAGTTACGCCGCTGGGACAACATAGCCTATGCGGCCCAAAAGGTACCGATGCTATTGGAAGAATGGGGCTTTCCAAGCGCCAAGATCGCCGGCGTGGTCGATGCGATTCGCAACCACCTGCCGAGCGGGAAGCCTAACAACATCGAGGGGATCATTCTGCGCGACGCCGACATGCTGGAGCAGTTAGGCGCCGTAGGCATTCTGCGAACGGTGAGCAAAGTTGGGCGCGATACCCGCTACCATACCTTTGGCGACGCGATCGCTACGCTCGAAAGCCAGCTACACAAGCTGCCCACCCAGTTGCAGCTAGCCAAAGCGCGCGAGCTGGCTCAGCCGCGCATCGCTGCTTTGCAAAGCTTTCTCGCTGCCGCCAGCGCCGAAAGCGATGGTATCGCCTGGTAATCAGAAGCCGTTTATTTTGTTGAGTTTTCGGGCAGTCTCATGGCGCACACTGCTAGCCCCGTATTGTGGCGGGCAGCATGTTTGTAGCCGTAGGCGGACGCGCTAGCAGCCTTCTTTGGGGGAGGGATTTTTCCGCCAAAGCGCTAAAAGCGATCAACTGAATTTGGTATAAACTCCATAGAAAAAAGCGCTGTTTCACCTAACATTAGGCAAAACAGCGCTTTTGTAATCAAGCAAGCCTAGTTGATGCCAAGCAGCTCAACTTCGAAAATCAGGGTCGAGTTGGGCGGAATAATGCCCGGCACGCCACGAGCGCCGTAGCCGAGATGGGGCGGAATGGTCAACTTGGCTTTGTCGCCAATCTTGAGCTGAGCCACTCCTTGATCCCAACCGCCGATCACTTGTCCTACGCCCAGAACGAAAGTGAAGGGCTGGCCACGGTCGACCGAGCTATCGAACTTGGTTCCGTTGGGGAGCAAGCCGGTATAGTGAACGTGAACCTGATCGCCAGTCTTGGGCGACGCACCGTTGCCCTCAACCAACTTCTCAACCAGCAGTTCATTCGCTGACATAAAACATTCCTTTCAGTCAAGCATGCCCAGCATGCCTTCGGTATAACCCTCGCATTCTACCATACCGTTCAAGGATTATAAGCCTTTTAAGGATAGCTTCTGAAGATTGTAGCCAAACAAAACCTATAAAAGAAGGATTAGGGCACAAATGTGGACTAGTCTCTGGAGTATACTAGGCTCTGAAAGCTAATGTTTCTAATAGCCAAGATTTGGAAATAGCCGGATGTTATACTTGGCCTATTCTGTTGTGGCAATATCTATCAATTAGGAAAGATCTATGGCACGTTTGGAAGAACTGACTCAAGGCGCGGCACTTCGCGGGATTCTGCCAGATAGAATCGTAACAATCGTAAATACTGTTCCGTATGGAAGCGATGCTCTGGTGTTGTTTTATGAGGATTCGATGGGCCAAACAGGCTCAGAATTACTTTATCGCGATGATGAGGAGCGCTTGGAGCTGGTTCAAACCGGTCGACCTTGGAGCTTCGATGGCGATGGCGCACTGTTTCGTTTGGTATCAGAGGCCCATCGCATTCGCTTAGCCCATCTCTTCGATCCGGTCTTGGCTGTGCATACCTCGCTGGTCGATCCACTGCCACACCAGATCACAGCAGTCTACGATGCCATGCTTTCGCGTCAGCCATTGCGCTTTTTGCTGGCCGATGACCCCGGCGCAGGCAAAACAATTATGGCTGGCCTACTGATTAAAGAGCTGATCGCACGGGGCGATCTGCAACGCTGTTTGATCGTCTGCCCAGGCAGCTTGGCCGAGCAGTGGCAGTATGAACTAGATCAGCGCTTTCATTTGCCCTTTGAGATCGCCACCAACGATAAACTTGAATCTGCTCGCACAGGCAACTGGTTCAGCGAACAGAATCTGGTCATCGCACGGCTCGATAAGTTGGCCCGGGATGAAAAACTACAACAGAAACTACAAGCGCCCGATTGCCGCTGGGATCTGGTGGTCTGTGACGAGGCCCATAAGCTGTCGGCCACCTTCTTCTCGGGCGAGGTCAAATACACCAAACGCTACCGCTTGGGTCAGTTGCTTGGCTCGCTGACCCGCCACTTTCTGCTAATGACCGCTACGCCCCATAACGGCAAGGAAGAAGACTTCCAGCTCTTTATGGCTCTGCTCGACAATGACCGCTTTGAAGGGCGCTTCCGCGACGGGGTGCATCAAGTCGATGTATCGGATCTGATGCGACGCATGGTCAAAGAGCGTCTGCTTAAGTTTGATGGCACACGTCTCTTTCCTGAACGGATCGCCTACACCCTGCCTTACAAGCTTTCAGAGGCAGAAAACCAGCTCTATGACGAAGTAAGCAGCTATGTTCGCGAAGAGTTTAATCGAGCCGACAAGCTGAATAATAGTCGTAAAGGCACGGTTGGTTTTGCTCTGACCATTTTGCAACGTCGTTTGGCTTCATCGCCCGAAGCGATCTATCAATCGCTCCATCGGCGGCGCGAACGTTTAGAAAAACGGCTCCATGAGCTTGAAACCATCCATCGCGGCAGCTCGCTTGAAGGCGAAGTACTCAATCTTGAGGAGCTTGAAGATTTAGAAGATGCTCCCGATAATGAGGTCGAGCAGGCCGAGCAAGAGATTCTTGATCAAGCCACTGCCGCCCGTACTATCGACGAATTGCGCTTAGAGATCGAGCGCCTCAGACATTTAGAAGCGCTAGCATTAGCGGTACGCCAAAGCGGCGAAGACCGAAAGTGGCGCGAGCTTGCAGGTCTGCTCGGCGAGATCTTTACGCCAGCGGCGATCGCCAACCACTTGGCTGAAAACAAGGTCGCCTATCAAGTAGGGCCTATTCCGCCACCAATCCATTCGCCGGGCCAGAAGCTGGTTATCTTCACCGAACATCGCGACACGCTCAACTATCTGGTAAAGCGAATTACAACCCTTTTAGGGCGCAGCGAAGCCGTGGTTGTGATCCATGGCGGTATGAAACGTGAAGATCGCTTAAAGGCCCAAGATGCCTTTCGTTATGATCCTAGTGTACAGGTGCTGATCGCTACCGACGCTGCGGGCGAAGGTATTAACCTACAGCGCGCCCATTTGATGGTGAACTACGATCTACCTTGGAACCCTAACCGTCTTGAGCAGCGCTTCGGGCGTATCCATCGTATCGGCCAGACCGAAGTCTGCCACCTCTGGAACTTGGTCGCCAATGATACCCGCGAAGGTGAAGTCTATCAGACCTTGCTCGAAAAGCTTGAGCTAGCCCGAAAGGCCTTGGGAGGCCAAGTCTTTGATGTCTTGGGCAAACTTCAATTTGAGGGACAGTCACTGCGCGATCTGCTCTTAGAGGCGATTCGTTACGGCGAACGACCCGATATCCGAGCGCGGCTCTATCAAGTGATCGAAAACGCCGTCGATACCCAGCAGATTCAGGATCTGTTGGAAGAGCGGGCTTTGGCACGCGATGCCATGGATGCCCGCCATGTGGCGAGAGTGCGCGAAGATATGGAGCGGGCCGATGCTAGACGGCTTCAACCTCACTATATCGAATCGTTCTTTCTAGAAGCTTTTAAAAAGCTTAATGGAAGCATTCGTCAGCGCGAAACACGTCGCTACGAGATCAGCCATGTGCCTGCTACAATCCGCAATCACAATCGCCAGATCGGAAACGGAGCGCCGATTTTATCGCGCTACGAGCGAATCGTCTTCGACAAAGCCCTGTTGGCACCGTCAGGTCAGCCTTTGGCAGCCTTTATCTGCCCAGGACATCCTCTGCTTGACACAACCATCGACCTGATTTTGGAACGCCATCGCGATCTGTTGCGCCAAGGCAGCATCTTGGTCGATGAGCGTGATCTCGGCACAGAGCCGCGTGTGCTCTTCTATCTTGAGCATAGCATTCAAGATGCGAGCGGAACACGTAGCGGCGAACGACGCACTATCTCGAAGCAGATGCTGTATGTAGAGTTAAGCGCCAATCAAGCACCGCGCAGCCTGCGCTATGCGCCTTATCTGGACTATCGGCCTTTGCGCGAAGACGAACCAAGTACTAGCGAGATCTTGGCCCAACCAGCCTGCAACTGGATCACCCACGATCTGGAAAAACGTGCGCTCGGACATGCGATCAGCACAATCGTCCCTAGCCATTTGCAAGAGGTGAAAGGACGCCAGTTGGAGCTGATCAATAAGACTCGCGCCGCTGTCCAAGAACGGCTTAACAAAGAGATCAGCTATTGGGATCATCGCGCAGAGGAGTTGAAGCTGCAAGAGCAGGTGGGCAAAATCAACGCCAATCTCAATTCGCAAGAGGCGCGCCGGCGTGCCGACGAGTTGCAGTCACGACTAGATAGGCGTATGGAGCAGCTTGACCTTGAAGCCCAGATCTCGGCCCTGCCGCCTGTGGTGCTGGGAGGCCTTTTGGTTGTGCCAATTGGTTTAATCGCAGCGATGCTTGGCAAACCGATCGAAGAATTAACCAAAAATCCAAGCAAGCCCGTCGATACCCAAGCGGTGGCAGCCCGCGCCCGTGAGATTGTAATGGAGTGCGAGCGTAGCTTAGGTTATGAGCCAGTCGATCGCGAGTACGAGCGTTTGGGCTACGATATCGAAAGCCGCGATCCAGCTACTGGCCGACTACGTTTTATCGAGGTCAAAGGGCGAGTAGCAGGGGCCGAGATCGTCACCGTAACCAAAAACGAGATCCTCTATTCGCTCAATAAGCCCGATGATTTTATCTTGGCCTTGGTTGAGTTCCATGCCGATAATACACATCAAGTCTACTATCTGCGCCGACCCTTCCAGCGCGAGCCTGACTTTGGTGTTACCAGCGTAAACTATGATTTTGGTGAATTATTAGCCCGTGCGGAGCAACCTTCCTAACCAAATAACAGTTTCGGGTTGGTTTGGCTTCAAAACAGACTGCCAACAACGAATTCCATGTGCCATTTTCCCTAGAATGCTCGCCTTGCCTGCATATCCAAGGAGGATCATCGTGAGACAAGTTATTGCTGGAAAGGCCTTGATCGCTTGTCCAAACTGTGGTGCTACGGTTCGCGAAGACCTACTTTCAGGCCATGAAAGTCGTTGTCAGGCAAAAGCTATAGAATCCAAGGTAGGCCAATCGAGTACATATGTTGAGCCCAAACGAAACAACAACGATGAAAAGGTGGGCCAATCAAGTACGTATGTTGAGACCAAACGAAACAACAACGATAAAAAGGTGGGCCAATCAAGTACGTATGTTGAGACTAAACGAAACAACAACGATGAAGAGGATGAGTTAGTAGAATGCCCACAATGCCTTCGCTTATTTCATAAAGCATTCTTGAATCATCATTTACAGCGATGTACTGGGCTGCGCAGACCAGTTGAACAGATCCAAACCAAGGAACAAAAGGTAAGGCCTCACCCCAAATCCAAAAAAACACGCTCATACACAGGCTCGAAGCTGCGCAGAACAGCAGATGGCTACTTAATCGATACATGTCATAGATGCGGACGGCGCATCTGCCTTGTTCCTAAAAAGAGTGATAGAGATGTTGACATGTTTGATATTGAGATGGGCCGCAAAAGCCGTACACCTCATCTCTGCGACGATTCAAAACCGGATTTTCGTCGAACCCAATTACTCTACGTCGATCTTAGGCCAATAACCGAGTAAAGATGCTTGAAATAGTCTATAACTAACTATCCAGCATAGCCTGTTGCGTTTTTGGCTGTAATTGGTACTAATCTAGCAGAGGTACTTTTTAAACTGGCTAGATCAATCGATCTATCCAAAGGCGCTTTGAGGCAAGCAGAGCCTTGGCGCTGCTTGGGGTGCTATGGCTCGCGACTAGGTCAGCTTGTCCTAGAGCATAGAAACGAGTAGGATTGTGGCAACAGCAACGCGACTAGAAAGCCGCAAAGTCGGCAACTACCAGATTGAGCTTGATCTGCATCAGTCGTTTGAGTTCCCTATGGACGAGCTATCGTTGATTACTCCGGCAATCACAATTAGCGTCTATCAATTGATAGTGGAACCAAAGGGCAAACCTGGCTCGATCCGAGAAAAGGTTTTGTATCAAGCGTTTCAGTTAGCTGGTAAGGGTGAGGCTGAGCGTCAAGCATGGATCAAGAGCAAGCTGGAGGCTGTGGTCGATCTGCTAAGCGGCGCTACAGAAGGGTTCGATCTTGTGAAGGCGGGTCTGTATCGCTCCTACAGCGCGCCAACCCTCTACCTGCTAGAGCGCGATGCTCTGCGCGATGGTTATATCGAAGCCTTGGCCTTCGATGCCGAAAGCGGCAGCCATGTACGTCGCAGTTTAATCAATGCCAGTTCCTTGCAAGCGGTGCGCAAGCTGATCTCGCAAGAGTGGCAAGCCGAGCTCGAAAAGCATGTCGCAGCCCAAGGCGCGAGCTTTACGATCGAGCATATCGCTGGCTGTCTGCTGGGCGGCGCAGTCGGCGATGCGCTGGGGGCGGGCGTTCGCCACGCAGGCAAAGGGGCTCAATTTAGCTCGCCTGACCAAGTCGACTACCTGTCGATCAAGGGCATACGCGGCGGCCTAAGTTGGCATAGCCAAATGACGCTCTTTACTGCCGAAGGCTTGATTCGCGCCAAACGGCGGATGGAGGCCAAAGGTATTTGTGATCTTGTGGGAGTGCTTTTGCAAACCTACTACCGCTGGCTGGCGAGCCAAAAGCAAGCCCTGCCCCAAAAAGCCAGCGCCACTATCAAAAACGACGGCTGGTTGAGCACCATCGCAGGCTTAGGCGTGCGCCGTGGGGCCAGCCCAACCGTGATTGAGGCTTTGCAAAGCGGCAAACGAGGCAGCCTAGAACAGCCAATCAATAGCAGCAAGGGCGCGGGAGGATTGGCGCGCATCGCTCCGGTCGGCTTGGCTGGTGGATTTAAGAGCTTTGAGCTGGGCTGCGAGCTAGCGGCCTTGACCCATGGCCATGCTTCCGGCTATCTAGCGGCGGGCTTCTTTGCCCTGCTGATCGAGCGACTGGTGGCTGGCGATAGTCTTGAGCAGGCCCTCGACGCTGCCGAAGAAGCATTGAAAGCCAAGCCAAAACATAAGGAGTGCCTCAAAGCCGTGACTCGTGCGCGCGAGCTGGCGACGGGCCTGCCCGCGAACGCCAGCAGCGTCCAACAGTTGGGAGGCGGCGCAACAGGCCCTGAAGCGCTGGCGATCGCGATCTTTTCCGCCCTAAAGGCCGAAAATTTCGCCCATGGCCTCTGGCTAGCGATCAACCATGGCGGCGATAGCGATCTTACAGGGGCGCTGAGCGGGCAAATCCTTGGCCTGCTCTATGGGGTCCAAGCCATTCCCGAGCGCTGGTTAGCCCAGCTAGAGCTGCGCAAGCAGATCAACGAGTTGGCCAATGACTTCTTTTTGGAGTTTAGTAACGCGCCCCAAGCCAGCTGGTTTGCAGCCGACTGGTCAAAATACCCGGGTTGGTGAGGCCCAGCCCCATTTATCCAACAAGCATAGTACAATACACGGCCAAGAGCGGCAGGCCCAGCTTGCCGCCCAAGCCAATTGTTTAGATAAGCTCTGAATAAGGAAGAGTCATCAGATATGCAGACCATTAAGAAAAAACTGATTGAAGTTGCCCTGCCGCTGGATGCGATCAACGCCGCCAGCGCCCGCGAGAAGTCCATCCGCCATGGCCACCCCAGCACGCTGCACCTGTGGTGGGCGCGCCGACCATTGGCCGCAGCGCGGGCGGTGATTTTCGCTCAGATGGTCGATGATCCTTCGGCTCATCCCGAGTTGTTCCCCACCGAGGAGGCCCAAGAGGCCGAGCGCCAGCGGCTCTTTCGGATTATCGAGCAGTTGGTGTTGTGGGAGAATACTACCAATGAAAAGGTCTTGAACCAAGCCCGCGAGGAGATTTGGAAGAGTTGGCGGCGCACCTGTGAGGCAAACCGCGATCACCCGCGTGCCGCCGAACTGTTCGACCCCGAAAAGCTGCCGGCCTTCCACGACCCCTTCGCCGGCGGCGGCGCGCTGCCGCTGGAGGCCCAGCGTTTGGGCTTAGAGAGCTATGCTAGCGACCTGAACCCGGTGCCAGTGCTGATCAATAAGGCGATGATCGAGATCCCGCCGAAGTTCGCCAACCAGCCGCCGGTCAATCCCAAGAGTAGGAGTGAGTATGGAGAAACGAGAAAAGAGCGAGCCGCTTCACTATCGGGAACTGGTGGTCTGGCAGAAGTCGATGGATTTGGCGCAGGCGATCTATCGCTTGACTCCACAGCTCCCGCGGGAAGAGACGTACGGGATGCGTTCGCAGATCACGCGGGCGGCCGTGTCGATTCCGGCGAATATCGCGGAGGGATGGACGCGCGAGTCACGCAACGAGAAGGCTCAATTCCTGGCGATCGCTCAGGGCTCACTGGCGGAAGTGGAGACCCTTCTGACTCTTTGCGAGCGAATCGGTTGGTTTCAACTCCAGGAGACGATCCTAACGCGCGGCTTGATCGACGAAGTCAGCCGTATGCTCACGACGATGCGCCGCACGCTGAGGGAGGGTCGAGAAACGAGGAAATAGGTATAAGCAGCGAACAAAAAGGAGACAACGACGATCTGAGGCGAGATGCTCAATCCTCTTTCCTCCCTCCTCGTTCCTGGAAGGGTGCCCAAGGTCTGGCGGAAGATGTGCGCTACTATGGCCAGTGGATGCGCGAGGAAGCCGAGAAGCGTATCGGCCATCTCTACCCTAAGATCAAAGTCACCCCAGAGATGGTGCAGGAGCGCCCCGACCTGAAGCCATATCAGAACCAAGAGCTCACCGTGATCGCTTGGCTGTGGGCGCGCACTGTGAAAAGCCCTAACCCAGCCTTCGCCCATGTCGATGTTCCGCTCGCTTCGACCTTTATGCTCTCCACCAAAGCAGGGAAAGAAGCCTATATTGAGCCAGTGATCGAGGGCGATAGCTATCGCTTCACTGTTAAAGTAGGTAAACCTGAAAATCCAGAGACCACTAAAATTGGTACCTCTGCTGGCAAAAGAGCAGCCTTTCGTTGTTTATTATCCAATGTACCAATTAGCTACGATCATATTCGATCTGAAGGTCAAGCGGGAAGAATGGGCGCTCGTTTAATGGCGATTGTAGCTGAAGGTGATCGTGGTCGTGTCTATTTAAGCCCTACAGCTAAACACGAAGTGATAGCAACCCAAGCTCAGCCTGAGTGGATACCCCAAACTGAAATCTCACACTGGCCTGGCAGAACGAATGTCGTAGAATATGGTCTTACTACTTTTGGGCATCTTTTTAGTCCTCGTCAACTGGTAGCACTTAATACCTTTGCCGATCTAGTGGCTGAAGCTCGTGAAAAGGTTAAAGCTGATGCAATTGCTGCTGGGTTAAGCGATAATGATCTTGGTCTTAACGCTGGTGGCACTAGTGCTCAATCCTATGCTGATGCTATAGCAGTCTATTTAGCATTTGCTATTGATAAAGCGGTTAATATGTGGTCTTCGCTTTGTTTCTGGATGAATGATCGAGGAGCAATGAGAGAGACATTTGCAAGACAAGCACTACCAATGGTTTGGGACTTTGCAGAAGCAAATCCGTTGTCTAATTCTGGGGGTAACTTCAACCACTTCCTAGAAAAAGTTTCAATGGCTGTTAGTTTTACTCCTGTTACAACCATAGGAAATGTATTTGCTGCTAATGCAACTTCACAGACTATAAGTGCTGGAAAATGTATATCTACTGATCCACCTTATTATGATAATATTGGCTATGCGGATCTATCTGATTTCTTTTATATTTGGCTACGTCGTACACTACGCCCTATTTTCCCAGACTTATTTGCAACACTAGCAACGCCTAAAGATGAAGAGTTGGTAGCAACCCCTTATCGCCATGGAGGTAAAGAGCAGGCCGAGCACTTTTTCCTCACTGGTATGACCCAAGCTATGCAGCGTTTGGCTGAACAAGCTCATCCTGCTTTTCCTATTACCATCTACTATGCTTTTAAACAGAGCGAGACCGATGCTAAAGATGGCATCTCTAGCACAGGTTGGGAAACATTTCTTGATGCAATCATAAGTTCTGGTTTGTCATTAAGTGGTACTTGGCCAATGCGGACTGAACAAACAGCCGCATTGAAAGCTTCACTTAATGCCTTAGCAACATCAATTATATTAGTCTGTCGCCCCCGCCCAATAACTGCACCAACAATCACTCGACGTGATTTTCTAGCGACGCTAAAGGCCGAGCTACGTCCAGCATTGATCGCTATGCAGCGCGGCAATATCGCCCCAGTCGACCTAGCTCAAGCGGCAATTGGCCCGGGTATGGCGGTCTTTTCGCGCTATAGCAAAGTGATCGACGCTTCGGGTAATCCACTCAGTGTGCGCGAAGCTCTAGCGCTTATCAACCAAGTTCTTGATGAAGAGCTGGCCGAGCAAGAGGGCGATTTCGACTCCGATACTCGCTGGGCCTTGGCTTGGTTTGAACAGTTCGCCTTTAACGAGGGCGAATATGGCGTGGCCGAAACCCTTTCCAAAGCCAAAAATACCAGCATTAACGGTATGATCGAAGCGGGCTTGCTAAACGCCAAGAGCGGCAAAGTGCGTCTGCTTAAGCCCGAAGAGCTGGCCGCCGATTGGAGCCCACTGGCCGATAGCCGCCTCACCATTTGGGAGACCGTTCACCATTTGGTGCGCCGCTTGGGTCAAGGGGAACAAGCTGCCGCCGAACTCTTGGGCCAACTTGGCAGCCGAGCCGAAACAGCCCGCGAACTGGCCTACCGTCTCTATACGATTTGTGAACGCAGCAAACGAGCCCAAGAGGCGCTGGCCTACAACAGCCTAGTGCAAAGCTGGCCCGAAATGCTTAAACTTGCCCAACAAACCAGTTCAAGTAGTGTGCAAACTAATCTCTTTGGTGAGGAGTAAGCCATGGCAATTACCAATCGCGAGCGTGTTGGCAAAGCAATGGATCTGCTTAGCGAAGGGCTAAAACCCTTTGTTGAGCGCGAATTACTAGCCGAACGTGGCAAATATTGGGTCACTACTGTTACAGCCAATTGGCAAAACGAGCTCAAATGGCTCGATCAAGATACTCCTCATCTTGATACAGCGGCCTTGCTGCGTATGATGTGGGAGCAGTGGAACGATGTTTTTCGCAAAACCTTGGGCTTTGCCGAGCGTTCGATCGTAAGCGAACTGCGCGACACCCGCAATAAGTGGGCCCATCAAGACCCCTTCTCAAGTGACGATACCTACCGAGCGCTCGACTCGGTTGAACGTCTGCTCAACGCTGTTTCAGCGCCTCAAGCGGCTGAAGTTGCCAAGATGAAGCAAGAGATCTTGCGCCAACGTTTCGACGAACAGGCTCGCAATGAACTGCGCAAAACGAGCAGCAGCGCGATCGAGAGCGCGGTCACGGGTGCGCTTAAGCCTTGGCGCGAAGTAATCACACCCCACCGCGATGTGGCCAATGGGCGCTACCAGCAAGCTGAATTCGCCGCCGATCTCTGGCAGGTCCATCTGGGCGAGGGCGGCGACGAATACCGCGACCCAGTGGAGTTCTTCCGCCGCACCTATATGACCGAAAGCCTAAAACAGCTGTTAGTCGGCGCGGCTCAACGTCTAGCGGGGCTGGGCGGCGATCCAGTTGTGCAGCTGCAGACCAACTTTGGCGGCGGCAAAACCCACTCGATGCTGGCGCTCTACCACCTTGTTTCGGGCGTTCAGCCCAGTGAACTGTTGGGGGTTGATCAAGTTTTGCAAGAGGCCTACGCTGGCCAATCGGGCTCTCCTAGCCTGCCAAAAGCGCGCCGAGTGGTGCTGGTAGGCAATAAGATCTCGCCCGGCAATCCCAGCGTCAAAGCCGATGGTACGGTGGTGCATACCCTCTGGGGCGAGCTTGCTTGGCAATTGGGCGGGCGCGAAGCCTATGAGCGGGTGCGCCTCGACGACGAGCGCGCCACCAATCCGGGCGACACCCTGCGCAGCCTCTTCAACGACTACGGCCCCAGTCTGATCTTGATCGACGAGTGGGTGGCCTATGCCCGCCAGCTTCATGACCAAAATCTGCTGCCCGCAGGCAACTTTGAAACCCAGTTTAGCTTTGCCCAAGCCCTGACCGAATCGGCTAAGCTGGCCAAAAACTGTCTGCTGGTAATCAGCTTGCCCGCCTCGGATACATCTGACTCGCCCCACAACCATGCCGACGATGTTGAGGTTGGCGGCCAGCGCGGACGCGAAGCACTCGATCGTCTGCGCAATGTGATCGGACGCGTCGAATCCTCGTGGCGGCCCGCCAGCGCCGAAGAGGGCTTTGAGATTGTGCGTCGCCGTCTCTTCGAGCCGCTGATAACCAACGAACAGTTCAAAGAGCGCGATGTAGTGGCGCGAGCTTTTGCCGAGCTGTATCGCAGCCAAGCTTCAGAGTTTCCCCCCGATGTCCAAGGCAGCAGCTACGAGCAGCGCATCAAAGCGGCCTATCCGATTCACCCCGAGGTCTTCGACCGGCTCTATACCGACTGGTCGACCTTGGTGAAGTTCCAGCGCACCCGTGGCGTGCTGCGCTTGATGGCGGCTGTGATCCATAATCTCTGGGAGAAAGGGGACCGCAATCCCCTGATTATGCCCGCCAATATTCCGATCGACGAGGCGCAAGTTCAATTTGAGCTCACCCGCTACCTCTCGGATAACTGGACGCCGATCTTAGAGAAAGATGTCGACGGGCCTAACTCGCTGCCGCTGCAGATCGATGGCGAAGTCACCAACTTGGGCAAATACGCTGCGACTCGCCGTGTAGCCCGCACAATCTATCTTGGCTCAGCACCGATCGCCAGCGCCTCGAACCGTGGTATGGAGGATCGCAGGATCAAACTTGGCTGTGTGATGCCGGGCGAATCGCCAGCCGTGTTTGGCGATGCTCTGCGGCGTCTGGCCGCCCAAGCGACCTATCTCTATCAAGATGGCACCCGCTACTGGTATTCGACCCAGCCGACCGTCACCAAGCTGGCCGAAGATCTGACCGAGCAACTGAGCCGCGAGCCCGACCGTGTGCTAAGCGAGCTCGACAAACGCTTACGAGCCGATCTCAGCAACAAGGGCGACTTTCTGCGTATTCACCCCTTGCCGGGCTCAAGCGCTGATGTCAGCGACGATCTTGATGCCCGTTTGGTTGTCTTGGGAATCAACCAAGCTTATAGCAAAGGGGCCGACAATCTGGCTGAAGTCGCTGCTCGTAGCATTCTCGAAACGCGCGGCACATCACCGCGTATCTATCGCAATAGCTTGGTCTTTTTGGCGCCCGATCGCACCCGCATTCAAGATCTCGACGAGGCGATTCGTAAATTCCTCGCCTGGGACAGCATTTTGCGCGATAAAGAGCGCTACGATCTCTCGCCCAACCAAGTCAAGCAGGCCGAGAATCAGCGCAGCAACGCCGACAATACCGTCAAAGCGCGACTGCCCGAAACATATCGTTATCTCTTGGTGCCCAGCCAAAGCACGCCTCAAGCGCCTATTACTTGGAACACCCTACCCCTAGTGGGCCAAGATCCCTTGGCGGTGCGGGCCAGCAAAAAATTGCGCAACGAAGAGCTTTTGATCGGCAACCTCGCAGCCAGCATTCTTAAGCTCGAACTCGACAAAGTGCCGCTCTGGCGCGGCAACCATGTCGCAGTGCGCCAATTGGTCGAAGACTTTGGGCGCTACCACTACCTGCCGCGCCTGACCCATCCCAAAGTGCTGCTGAGAGCGATCCAAGACGGCGTCAATCGCCTGACTTGGGAGGTGGAGACCTTCGCCTACGCCGAAAGCTACGACGCAAGCAGCGGGCGCTACCTCGGCCTCAAAGTGAACAATGCCATCACGCTGAGCGAGTACGACAGCGGCCTGGTAGTCAAAGCCGATGTCGCTAAGCAGCAGCTCGACGCCGATGCCGAGGCGCAGCGCCAGCAAGAGGCCCAGCGCCAACAAGCCCAGAGCAGCGCCAGTATCGCCGAGCCTACGGCCCACAGCTTTGCGCCCAGCGCTAGCCCGAGCAGAGCCTCTTATCAAGCCGCCGCTCCCGAAGCGGCCAAGCCTGCGACACGCCAACTGCGCCGCTTCCACGGCTCGGTCCAGCTCAATCCAGCCCGTGTCAGCCTGCATGCCGCTCAGATCGCCGAAGAAGTGATCGTGCACCTAACCAGCCTGCTGGGCGCCAAGGTGCGCATTACGCTCGAGATCGAGGCCGAAGTGCCCGACGGTGTGCCCGACAACGTGGTGCGCACCGTGAACGAAAATAGCCGAGTGCTTAAATTTGAGCAGGCCGGCTTCGAGGAGGAGTAATACCAAATCCATTGAACGACTTGCACGCTCTCAGCGCAGAAAAACGAAAACTGGGGAAAGATTGTGTGAAATTTCGCGCGGTAGCGTGAAATTTCACACAACAAAAAGAGACAAGTTCCACTCTGTCGAAGGCCAAATAGAAAGTAAACAATCGGATTTGGTATAATTCCGAATCCGGTGCAACTTGACTATCTTTGTTGTTCCTGAGTTACAAGAGCACAAGTCTTTAAACGGATTTAGCACAAAAAGGACAGAAGGCTGAGCAGCCTTTCTGTCCTTTTTGATCAAAACCAAGCTTGAATTCAGCGCTAAGGGCGAAGCATTCTTCGCGCCTAGGCCTCGATGGTGAGGCTGCGCACGGTGCGCTCGGCGATGCGCTTCTCGTTGGGGGTATAGCCCAGACCGGGCACTTGGGGCACCGGAATCGAGCCGTTGACGGCCACAATCGGCGGGTCGACGATATCTTCGGCGTAGTATTTGTCGGAGCCCGAAACATCGCCCGGCAGGCTGAAGTTCTCCAAGCTCGAGATCGCCAAATTGGCGGCCCGACCGACACCGTACTCGTGCATGCCGCCGCACCAGACCGGAATGCCCGCCGCTTGACAGACATCGTGAACCTCTTTGGCCGCCAGCAGGCCGCCGACGCGCGAAGCCTTGATATTGATCACCTTGCAGCTGCCCAGCTCGATCGCCTTACGGGCGTCCTCGGCCGAGTGAATGCTCTCATCGAGGCAGATCGGGGTCTTGAGCTCGCGCTGTACCTTGGCGTGGTCGATAATGTCGTCGTGGGCCAAGGGCTGCTCGATCATCATCAGGTCGAACTGGTCGAGCTCTTTGAGGATGGCGATATCCTTGAGGGTGTAGGCCGAATTGGCGTCGACCATCAAGGGCACATCGGGGTAGCGCTGGCGCACATCGCGCACCACCTCGACATCGAAGCCCGGAGCGATCTTGAGCTTGATGCGGCGGTAGCCTTCGCCCAAGAACCTATCGATCTGCTCGAAGAGCTTAGAGCGCTCGCGCTCGATGCCCAAACTTACGCCCGAGAGCACTTCGCTGCGCGTGCCGCCCAAGAGCGAGGCGATCGACTGGCCGCGCGCCTGCGAGAGCAGATCCCAACAGGCCATCTCTAGGCCAGCTTTGGCGAAGTTGTTGCGCTTAACAGTGCGATAGTTGCTGCGGAAGCTCTCGATATCCTCCCACTCTTTGCCGATCGTGGCCGGAATCAAGAAGTCGCGCAGCATATGCCAAGCGGTCTCAGTGGTCTCTTCGCAATAGAAGGGGCCGGAAGGCGCGGCACACTCGCCCCAGCCGACCAATCCATCGGCGTAGGCTTTGATCAGAATATGATCGAGGCCGGTTTTGCTGCTCGAACTGGTTGCGAACGAGCGCAACAGTTCCATTTTGACGATCATCAGATCGATTCGTTCGATTCGCATAGGATCTCTTCTGTCTAAAGGTCGCCGATCTTAGCGCGTCGCGCGACTGAGGACGGCGGCCTTAAATTGCTCACCTCGGTCGCGATAATCGATAAAGAGTTTGAAACTGGCGCTGGCCGGGCTCAGCAGCACCACATCGCCGGGCTGGGCCAAAGCGCTGGCACGCTCGACGGCCTCGGCCATGTTCTCGACCCGAGCGTAGGGTGGCAGCTCGCCGCCGCGCTCTTTGAGCAGAGCAAGAATGGTATCGCCCGTATCGGGGAAGAGCACCAGGGCGCGGGGCGGCCTAGCCTGCAGCGCATCGACGAGCGGCGTATAGTCGATGTGGCGGTCGTAGCCGCCGGCGATCAACACGACGGGCCGATCGCTGAAAGCTTCGAGCGCGGCAACGGCGGCTTCGGGCACGGTCGCCAGCGAATCGTTGTAGTAGCTCACGCCATCGATGGTCGCCACAAACTCGAGGCGATGCTCGAGGCTGCGAAAGCCGCGAACGGCCTGGGCGATCAGCTCCGGCGCGAGTCCGAGCCTGCGCCCGATCGCTACGGCGGGCAGCACATTGTTCAGGTTAAAGCGGCCAGCCAAGGGCACTTGGTCTGTGGGCATAATCCGTTCCAGCGTCTCGCCGCTGCGCACCACGATCCAGCCATCGGCGAGCGTCACACCGTCGCCCGCGAGGCCGTCCAGCGCAAAGGGCAGGGTGCGGGCCTTGCTGCTCGCCGCGATACGACGCGGGATCTCGTAGCCAGCGTTGTAGACAAAGAGCTGATCTTCGCTCTGGAAGCGAGTGATATTCGCCTTAGCCTGAACGTAGCTCTCAAACGAATCGTAGTAGTCGAGATGCTCGGGCACGATATTTTGCAGCACCGCGATCTGCGGACTACGGCCCAGATCCGAAAGCTGGTGCGAAGAGAGCTCGACCACAAACAGGGTCTGTTCGCTGGCACCTTCCAGCTGGTTGAGGGGCGGAATACCGATATTGCCCAGCAGACGCACATCGCCGCCACCCGCCGCCAAGACCGTGTAGATCAGCGAAGTGGTCGTGCTTTTGCCTTTGGTTCCAGTGATGCCGACGATCGTGCCCGGGCAGAGCTGGAAGAAGAGGCGCGTGTTCGACGAGATCTCGCTGCCGCGCGCGCGCGCCGCCTGCAGTTCGGGCAGGCTCGGCACGATGCCGGGCGCTTTGAAGATCAGGTCGTAGCCCTCGAGCGCGCTCAGATAGTCGGGGCCACAGTGAAGAGTCACCGCTTTGTCGTCGGCAAGCTGTTGGCGAATCTCGGCGCTCAGCTGCTCTACAGGGCTGCGATCAGCTAGGGCGAGCGGCAGCTCCGGCAGGGCGCGGCGCAAAAAGCTATAGGTGCTTAAGCCCTCGCGGCCCAAACCGAGGATAAGGATGCGACGCCCTGCTATGAGGCGTTCGAGCGCTTGATTCTGGTTTTGCATAAGGTCTGCTACTCTGCTCATTCTGGTTCAAAATCGCCGATTAACTGCCTGCGAATTATACCAGAGATCGTTTGCTTCGGCTTTTAAGATCCAAGCGTGTCTCGGCGGATCTTTTGAGTTAGCAGATCTTGCAGCGCACGATTTTTGTTCAGAGCTTTAGCGGCAAAGTCTCTGCCTTCCATTCGGTCTTTGGCGCGTCCGCCTACGGCTACCAACATCCCTCCCAACAAATGAGGGCTTATCGATCTGTGCTCACCCCAGATTCGTTCAATTACTCGCTCGCTTTCTGAACCCAGCAGCGAGAAACTCAGCTATTTCCTTGTCTTGCCCCTATTTTGCGCCTTCGGTGGAGTAGGAGTAATAGCAATTTCGATCACTTAGTTGCTTTCTGGCCTTCGGCAGAGTGAAACTTTACTATTTTTGTTTTGGTTTTCCCATTGTAAGTCTCAAGTTTTTAAAACGGATTTGGTATGAAACGTCACTTGCCCGATGCTTGTCCACAGGAGAAGGCCGTTTGGTTTGGGTAGCCGACTTGATAGCCGTAGGCGGACGCGCTAGCAGCCTTTGTTGGGGATCGAGCCTTTTCCGCCCCTAGCTTGAACGAGCTAACTCGCAGCCAGAAGCTTAGAAGTTGCTTTTGAAACAAAGCAAAATGAGAAAAAGCCAAGTTTGTGATAAAAAAGTCTGGCGCATCGACAATTTTCGCGTTATAGTAAAGGTGGCAATAACTTAGCGCCAATTCAAGGATTGCCAAATCCGTGCACTCAATGGCGAATGCAGAGGAGGATTGCATGTCTCTTGACTTTTATGACGCACGAGGACGAGCGTTCGCGTACTCCGAAGACGGCGAAACGATTTACACCTTTAGCGGTAAGCCGATCGGCTATATCGATCGCGGCTCGGTCTATTCCTTTGGCGGCAAACACGTCGGCTTCTTCGAAGACGGTCAGATCTGGGATGCCACAGGCAAGGTGGTACTCTTCACCCAACAAGCCAGCGGAGGCCCGATCAAACCTCGCATAACCCTTAAACCACAAAAACGCCTCAAACATATCAAGCCAAGCAAATGTCGCCAAGAGCTTCAACCGCGCAAGGTTCTTCATTCCTTGACTTGGTCGCGCCACACACCTGAATATTTCTTTGATGCTTAATCGCTCGCATTTAGGCGTATCGCTTCAGCAAGCAGTCTATCGACTGCTTGCTTCTTTTTGTGCTCTATGAAACATTGACACGCGATCAGGAGTCCATAAAGGTAAGCACGCATCTGCTGCACTATCAAAGCAAATAGCACACCCATAGCAGAATGCTCATAGCCCAGAAATTATGAGCTCAGCAAAAATTTGACACCCTGTTACAAGTGTCTATAATTATGTAATCTCCAAGATTGTTTCTTTGTGGCTCAGCGTCGAGCAGGCTGAAGGCATATTAGCTCTTTCCTTGTTTGTGCCCTTTAGCGCAAACAATTATCGATACGCTCTGCACGTGTTCGTACAAAAGAAAGGACCCGCAGTTTATGTCTCGATTCCGCCATTCACCTGTGGTGCTCTTCATGCTTGTGATGAGCTTGTTGCTCGCAGCATGTGGAGGCTCAGCACCCGCAACCCCTGCCGGTACAGATGCACCTGCAGCAGTTGAAGCGACTGCTGTACCCAATGAAGCTTCCGGTGAAGCCACTGAAGCACCCGCTGAACCCGCTGCTGAACCCGCCGCTCCAGCTAGCCCTGCGGGCAGCGGCGAAGTGAGCCGCGAAGATACCTTGATCTTTGCTGCCGACCTCTCGGACCAGATCTCGTTCGACCCGGCGGTGGCTTATGAGTTCGGTGGTATCCAAGTGGTCGGTAGCATCTACCAAACCCTCTTGAGCGCCGATCCGGGCGACCCCGAACTCAAGCCGCTGATCGCCAAGTCGTGGGACATCGTCGAGGTTGAAGACGGCTGGCAAATCACCTTCAAGCTCGATGAGCGCGCTAAGTTCGCTACCGGCAACCCGATCACCGCTGAAGATGTGGTCTACTCCTTCAGCCGCGTCTTGGACGTCAACAAGTCGCCGGTCTTCTTGTTCAGCGACGTTGCCAAGCTGACCAAGGAGAACATGAAGGCTGTCGATCCTCAAACCGTTGAGATCAAGCTGCCCAAAGACTCCAGCCCGCAAGTGTTCCTCTCGATCCTGAGCTTCAGCATCGGCTCGATCCTTGAGAAGGCTCTGGTAGAGGCCAACGCTGGCGACGACTTAGGTTCGAGCTGGCTGAACGATCACTCGGCTGGTAGCGGCCCCTATGTCTTGACCAGCTGGGAGCGCAACGTTCAGAACGTGTTGGATGCCAACCCCAACTACTGGCTGCCCGCTCCGACCTTCAAGCGCGTGATTATGCGCAACGAAACCGAGTTGGCTAACCTGCAAGCTGCCATCGAGACCGGCGATGCCGATATCGTCGAAGGTCTTGGCTCCGAGCAGATCGCTGCTCTGCAAGGTCACCCCGACATTACGCTCGTTCAAGGCAACTCGACTTCGTTGACCTACTTGGGCATGAACGCCACCAAAGCTCCGCTGGATAACCCCGATGTACGCGAGGCGATCCGCTACGCGATCAACTACGACGAAGTTGTGACCCTCTTGGGCGGCAACGGCACCTTGGTGCAAGAGATCATTCCTAAGGGCTTGTTCGGCCACACGGGCAAGAACCCCTTCAGCCAGGATATCGCCAAGGCTAAGGAGCTGTTGGCTAAGGCTGGCGTAGCCGAAGGCACCGAGATCGAGTTCTTGGTTCCCGATGGCACCGGCCCCGGCGGTATCGAGTGGTCGACAATGGCCGCTAAGATCCAGAACGACGTCGCTCAGATCGGCTTGAAGCTCAACATCAAGCAGATTCAATACGCCGAAGCTTTGAACATCTACCGCGCTCAAGGCGCTCAGTTGATCATCGTGGCTTGGGGCCCCGACTACCCCGACCCCGATGGCAACGTGACCCCGCTGACCCTCTACGATGCGAAGTCGATCGCTTGGCGTAACGACTGGAACAACCCCGAGATCGGCGCTCTGGGCCAGCAGGCCGCTCTGGAGACCGATCCGACCAAGCGTGCTGAGCTCTATGCTGAGGTGGTCGAGCGTGTCTTCCACGAAGGCCCCTACGCCGTACTCTATCAGCCAACGGTCAACTTGGCGGTGCGTAACCACATTAAGGGCGTGATCTACGACGCTAACGACACCCCGAGCATCTCGTTCGACGTCATCACCAAATAACATCGTTCACACCAACAACGGAGGAGTGGTGGTGAGACCACTCCTCCGGCTCTATGAAACAGTAAATATCTATGGCACGTTATATCTTTCGTCGCTTGATCGGCTTACTGATCGTTTTGTTAGGCGTATCGGTAATCACGTTCTCGTTGGCGCAATTAGTGCCGATCGATCCAGCAGCAACCGCACTCGGTTCAAACGCCCGTGAAGAGCAGATCGCAGCCTATCGCGCAGAGCTAGGGCTCGATAAACCGGCTGTTGTGCAATACTTCAACTATGTAGGACGCTTGCTGCAAGGCGATCTCGGCACCTCGATCCGCACCCGCCGCCCGGTTATCGATGACCTTCGCGACTACCTGCCTGCGACTATCGAGCTTTCGTTGGCTGCTATATCCGTCGCCATCTGCATCGGCATTCCCTTCGGTATCCTGGCCTCCGTTCGGCGCAATGGCCTGATCGATGCGCTCGCTCGCATCTTCGCGCTGGTCGGCGGCTCGCTCCCGATCTTTTACATCGGTCTTTCGGCGCTCGGTCTGTTCTATCGCGAATTACGCTGGATGCCCGGCCCAGGCAGGCTCGACTCGACTATTACACCTCCCAACACGATCACAGGGCTTTATACCATCGACGCGTTGATCAGCGGCAACTGGCCGGTATTGCAAAATGCGCTCTGGCACTTGGTGTTGCCAGCCTTTGTTTTGGGCTATGCCTCAGCCGCCGTGCTGTTGCGTATGACCCGCTCGGCCATGCTCGAAGTGCTCAACCAAGATTTTGTGCGCACCGCCCGCGCCAAAGGCTTGCGTGAAAATGTGGTAGTGCTCCGCCACGCCCTCAAAAACGCCATGCTGCCCGTGCTCACCACCATCGGTGTCACCTTCGGTAGCCTGCTGAGCGGTGCGGTTCTCACCGAAACCATCTTCGGTTGGCCCGGCTTAGGGCGCTATGCCACAGCATCAGTCACCAGCCTTGACTTCCCAGCGGTTATGGGCGTTACACTTGTAGCAGCAATCGTCTATCCCGTTGTGAATCTGATCGTTGATCTCTGTTATCGCTTTATCGATCCGCGTATTGGTTAAATTGAGCGGTCGTATATCGTTTGTGTAGTGAGTAAGCTCAAGCGTTAGGAAGCTCAGTGTCTGAACAAACTCTTACCCAACTAACTTCTGCAGACCCGCAGACCGTTTCACGACGACGGCGGGCCTTTCTGCGCGTCTTGCGCAACCCCACTACAGCAACTGGGTTGGCGCTTTTGGCGCTCTTTGCAATACTGGCACTCTTTGCGCCACTTATTAGCCCCTTTGATCCGCTGTTTCAAAATATCTCTGTCAGCTTACATGCCCCCGATTCCACCTATCTTATGGGGACCGATAAGCTCGGACGCGACATTTTCAGCCGCATTCTGCACGGAGCACGCATCTCGATGGTCGTCGGCGCCGCAGTCGTGGCTATGGCCGGAACGGTTGGCACCTTGGTCGGCCTAATCGCTGGCTACCTCGGCGGGCTCATCGACGAAGTGGTGATGCGCATCACCGATATCTTCTTCGCCTTCCCCTCGCTGATTCTGGCGATGGCGATCGCAGGCGCGCTCGGCCCCAGCTTAGTCAACGCGCTGATCGCTGTAGCTGTGGTATCTTGGCCGGTCTACGCCCGTTTGGTGCGCGCCCAAGTGATGAGCTTGCGCCACCGCGAATTCGTTGAAGCGGCCCGCTCGCTCGGTGTGCCGACTTGGCTGGTGCTCTTGCGCCATATCGCGCCCAACCTGCTCGCCCCGCTCTTGGTGCAGATCACCTTCGACATGGGCGGAGCGATCTTGAGCGTGGCTGGTCTCTCCTTCATCGGCTTCGGCGCCCAGCCGCCAACACCCGAATGGGGCGTAATGATCAGCGAAGGTCGCAACTACATCACCACCCACCCGTGGATGCCGGGCATGCCCGCCTTGGCGATTCTGCTCTTGGTATTGGCTTTTAACCTTGTAGGCGATGGTCTGCGCGACCTGCTCGACCCGCGCATGCGCTCCTAGGCCGAAGCGTGATGTATACTGTAGGCACCAATGCTTAGTAAGAAACAGGGGTGTTTATGAACGTCCTTCTTCTGGATAACTACGATTCGTTCACATACAATCTTTACCAGTATCTGAGCGAATTAGGGGCTACAGTCGATGTGCGTCGCAACGATAAGATCACGGTTGAAGAAGTCGCCGCGCTCAAACCTGACCGCATCGTGATCAGCCCCGGCCCTTGTACACCCAACGAAGCTGGAATCAGCGTCGATCTGATCAAGCAGCTCGGCCCCCAGATTCCAACCTTGGGTGTCTGTTTAGGCCATCAATCGATTGGTGCCGCTTTCGGTGGAAGCGTCGTGCGCGCGCCCGAAGTGATGCACGGCAAGATCTCGCAGATCCATCACGCAAACACAAGCGTCTTCGCAGGCTTGCCCGAACCATTCCCAGCCACACGCTACCACTCCTTGATCGTAGAGCGCGACGATCTGCCCGATTGCCTCGAAATCACGGCCTGGACCGCAGATGGCATCATTATGGGCTTGCGCCACAAGGACTATCCGATCGCGGGCGTGCAGTTCCACCCCGAATCGATTATGACCAATGCTGGTAAACAGTTGCTTCAAAACTTCCTTACCGCAGCCTAAACGAAAGCAGCCTACAAGTTCAACTCCACCAAAAAGAGCATTGGCGCGATTGCCAATGCTCTTTCGTTTTATGGCGCGTGCACACCAAAGCGCTCATTTTTTGGCGGAGAGGTCTTAAGCATCCATTCGGCTTCTAGCGCGTCCGCCTACGGCTATCAACATCCTTTCCAAACATTCGGCTGCTCGTCTGCCTGGGCCCGAGCGCTCCCTGCAAAACCAAGCGGATTTGGGATCAGCTTCTTTTTCGGCCTTCGGCAGAGTGGAACGTACCTCTTTTTGTTGTGTGCTATTTCGCGCGATAGCGCGAAATAGCACACAACGTCTTTCCCACGTTTTGTTTTCTCGCGTTAAGCAAATGCACGTCTTTCAAACAAATTTGGTATGAAAGAGTACAAGTCTTTGAGCAGATTGGCTATAAGCAAGCGGATTTGGGATCAGCTTCTTTTTCGGCCTTCGGCAGAGTGGAAGGCGGCCACTGTTTTTCGTTTTTTCGTAGGGAGCAGGGCGTCGAGACAAGCAGCCAGCCGGGCGCTTGCGCCTGGCTGGTCGCTGCTTGCGCAGCGAGATAGAGCACGAATGGGAGGAGCGGCGACTTGATAGCCGAAGGCGGACGCGCTAGAAGCCGAATGCGGACTAGAAGCCTCGCCGCCTGATGAGTCGGACCAGCGGAACTCGACCATTTTTGTTGTTTGAGATTTGAGCATTGAAGGAATGTACGTCTTTGAACGAAGCTGACATCAGAGAGCGGGGAGCGCTGAGAGGAGCAAGCGAGAGGAGTGCTCGTGCGCTTCACCAGTATGTCACATTCTCGCAATGCAAGGGCAATAAAAAGCGCTTTGGCAGTACGTGTGCCAAAGCGCTTTTGCTCTGATCAGTACCCTCTATGCTTTTGAGCTATCATCAAAAGTCAGATTGCGGGTCTGCAGCGCATATTGAATACCACTCTGCAACGTTGCACGAGTGACGATCGTACCGAGGTCGATACCGATCTGCACCAAGGTTTGGGCGATCTCGGGGCTAATGCCCGTGATGACAACCTCCGAGCCGAGCAGGCTGGCCGCACGTGCGGTGCGCACCAGCGCATCGGCGACTTGGCTATCGACCACCTTCACACCAGTAATATCGAGGATCACAACCTCGGCTTGGTGCTTCGAGCAGCCTTCCAAAAGCGTCTCCATGATCTGCTGGGCGCGCGATGTATCGATCGTACCGACCAGCGGCATAGCTACGATCTGTTCTGCCAGCGGGATCAAGGGAGTGCCCAACTCGCGAATAGCTGCGCGCTGAGCCTGAATGACCTGCTCTTGCAAGCGCGATCGCTCCTCTTCGGCCTGCAACTGCGCAGTAATATCGCGCATAATGAAGCCAAGTGAGAACGCTTCGCCGTCCTCTGAACGGATCAAGAAACAGGAAACCTGACCGCTGAAGGTGCTGCCATCTTTGCGAACGAAGGGCCAGATGCCATACCAGAAACCTTCTTCGAAGGTTTCTTTCAAGATACCATCCAGTTCGCTATCGTCGCCGCCGAACAGCCTCTTGATGTGCGTACCATTCATCTCGTCCTTGGCATAGCCGGTCAATGAGTGATACTCATTGTTGGCATATGTAATAACACCTTCCAGCGAGGCAACTGCTACGCCGTCAGGTGCATTTTCAGTGAGAGCGAGGAAGGTACGCAGAGCTTGCTCACGCTCTTGTTGTTCGCTGATGTCGCGAGATACCGTAGAGAGCGCGATGATCTCTTGGGTCTCTTTGTCGCGTACAGCGAAGAGGTTGTAGGAGACGGGAATAGTCTTGCCCGTCTTGAAGTGGCGGAAGCGGAATTCACCGACCCAGCGCCCTTTCTCCAAAACCGTCGGCATAATCTCGCGGTGAGCGATCTCGAGGTCCTCAGGAGAGAAGTAGCTCTGAATATTGGTGTTTTTGACCTCTTCGTCTGATTCCAGACCGATCATCTTGCGACCAGCTTCATTGACATATAAGGCGTTGCCCTCTTGATCAGCAATGCCGATGAAGTCAGAGCTGTTTTCGATCACAGCGATCAAGCGCTGTTGGTGTTCCGCAATGGCCTTAGCTTCGCTGATATCGCGTGTTACCGTGCCCAAGGCGATCGGCTCACCCGTAGTTTCATCCTTCAGCACAAAGAGCGTATAGTCAACCGCGATTGGCTGGCCGGTCTTGAAGTGGCGGAAGCGGAATTCTTTCTTCCACTGGCCCTTTTCCATCAAGATCGGTAGAACCTCGCGGACAACATATTCGGCATCTTCAGGGAAGAGATAGTTCTGAATGTTGGTTTTTGCCACCTCTTCTTGGGTGTCAATTCCAACCATGTTCTGGCCGCCCTTATTCAAGTAGATAATATTCCCTTGAAAATCGGCCATACCGATAAAGTCAGAACTATTCTCAAGCAAAGCCGAAAATTGGCGCATCTGTTCCTCCAGTTTGTGATACTGGAGTTTCAGTAGATCCCGTTCATGTTCAAGCGTCGCATTAAGCTCCCGAAGTCGAGCGACCTCGTTTTGAAGAGTCTCATATGACTCTTTCATATCAGACATAGGGAAACCTCACTGGCTTCATTAGATAGCGGGAACAACAGGCTCTTAAACATTGCCGCTGCCCCCTGGATTGGAACGTAGAGCGAAAGCACAGTTTCAGTACACAACAGCTTTGCAAAGCTGTTGTGTACTGAATAATCCCTGCGACTAGATCTTAAAAACCTTAGCCACAACTATAGTTAGACCTTTAACGGTATATCCATAGTGCTGTATGTAAGATTTCGACTATCAAGCATTCTCTTTGAGATCGACAGTCCGAACCGCTTCAAGAATACTCATCGTCAGCGCAGTGGTTTGGATAACATTCGTAAGCTGGAAGCCTGCCTTCTCAAGGAGTGTCTTAAACTCACCCTGAGTGCGGATTCCACCATATGTTTCTAGCATGATCATAATGTCGAGCGCCTTGCCAAAGTTTGGCTTGTTGGGTTCACCCACCAGCGGTTCGACAATTAAGACCCGTCCACCCGGAGCCATAGCGTTGTAGCAATTCTTTAAAATCGTTACAACATGGTCATCAGTCCAGTCCATGAGCACCGAGGAGATCACATAAACATCGGCACCAGCAGGCACCGACTCTAGGAAGCTACCGCCAACGGCTTCACAACGATCGGCCACACCGGTGGCTTCCAAGTGTGGCTTCGCTTGCTCGGCGACATGCGGCATATCGAATAATATACCATGCAGGTGAGGGTAGGCATTCAAAATAGACGCTACCAAATTGCCTGTTCCGCCACCGACATCAACAACTTTTTGCGCCCAAGAGAAGTCGTAGGCCTTTGGCACGGTTGCATGCACAGTCGCCGACCAAGCCTGCATACCCTTGTTAAAGCCGATACTATAGTCTTGGCGCTCGGTAAAGACTTCGTAAATATTCTTGCCGTAAATGTGCTCATAGGCGCTCCGGCCGTCGGATACGACATTAGGCAGGGCGTTCAAAATCGTCCAACGCCAGAGCTCGGTATTATACAAGATCCATTCACGGGGAGAATGTAACGCATCAGTGCGTAAAGTCTCGCTATAAGGTGTTAAAGAAAAACGGCCAGCCTCATCTTCATGGAAGATGCCGTGACCCGCCAACAAGCGCAGGACGCGGTAGAGTGACCGCTCATGAGAATGGGTCATCTCAGCAAGCTCGGCAGCCGTCTTGGGCCCATCGATTAGCAGGTCTGGAATATTGAGCTTAACAGCAGTGTACAAGGACTCTGTAAACCAAGCGTTAAGCGTTGCTTGAAGAATTGCGGACTCAGGCGGAAGGGTTTCCACTTCTTTCAGAAACATACAAGCACCTCTATGCTATAGCTAAGCTTAAACAGCGAGACTGTGTGAATAAGCCTAATAAATCGCTACCACTCGAAATGCATTCCAACCTAAGCGTAAGCGCCAGCCCTGCGGGTCGAGACGCTTCAAAATGAGCAGGCCCATAACAGGCGCAAAGCTTGAAGTAGTAGGGATTATTCCTTATTGCAGAAGGAGAAACTATCGGGATATGTAGCAAGCAATAGTCAAAGGGGAAAATCCTAAGCTATTGGAATATAGCATATCTGTTAGCTGGGAGCTAAGGTACACAGATATCTATATCGTTTGGCAACCTTTCTTATAAATTAACATTTAATTATATCTATACAAGCAATTGAATTAAATTCGACTCTATATTAGCATAATCTTTGTATTTTCTCAACTCTTTTTTAACTAATCTGAGAATTCTAAGTAAATTAATAATGTGGTATTTTAATTAATGTTCCCTAAAGTTTTGTATAAGGATGTATAGTATTTACAGAAACGCTTTTTTATAAACAATAAGAACTTAAATTTTATATTACAAGGCTTTATACTATTCCTAGCTAAGATAGTAAGTCGGTTCGCCCATTGTTCCGAACCCAGTGTTTATGCTCCTAACCTGATTCTTTCAGGCAGGACAGCCCTAAGGCAAGCCAAACTATGACAGCACTGCTTTTACTCAATGCCCATCCCGGCGATCAACACAAGCTCCAATTGGAACTACAACCGATCTTACCCTCTTGGAAGATTCGAACCGTTCCTTATACACCGCAACTAGCCGAGATCTTGCTACGGGAGGAGGCACCAGTCATAATAATCAGCGATGGATCTCCTAGCATCGATACACTCAAGTTATTACAACTGGTCAAAACCTACTGTCTACAAACCTCGATCATTATGTGGTGCGAATACACCAGCGTCGAAGCGGCGGTAGCCGCCCTCAAACAAGGGGCGTGCGACTATATTCAGCGTTCTGATAACAACTATCTGATGCTCGCCGCAAGCATTCAACACGAGATCGCCGTTCAGTACGATGCGGTCATACAACCGCTGTTAGCCAATCCTCACAATCAAGCCGACGAAGCCTTGCTCGCGCTAGAGCTGGCGCAAGTACGTATGCAGTTCTTGGCAACCGCCTCGAATATGCTGACCGTCTCGCTCGACTACAGCACAACGCTTCTTCACCTCTGCGAGCTCTGCTTGCACTACATCGCCGATATATGCGCAATCTACATTCGCGACACACCCAACAGAGGGCATTGGGAGATCATTCGGGCCCACGACCCGATCAAGCAGACTGTGATGGAACAGGTTCTGAACGAATATCCCCCTGAGCTGGCTCCCAACAACATCATCTACCAAGCCTTAAGCACTGGACGGGCGACCTACCTGCCTGAAGTCAACTATCAAGTGCTTGAAGCGAGCGCGATCGACGAGCGCCAGCTTGAGCTCTACAACAAGCTCGATGTGCGTTCGTGTGTAGCGGTGCCGCTACAAATGCACGAACAGCTTCATGGGCTGCTCTTTTGCGCCACCGACAAACACAATCGCGCCTACACCCCCGAAGATCTGCGCCTCTTCCAAGAGCTCGGTCAGCGCGCCAGCCTAGCGATCGAGAATGCCCATCTCTACGAGACCGAACAGCAGGCCCGTCAGATCGCAGAAGAGGCGCGCTCGCAGATGAATATGCTGGTCGAGGCGAGCGATATTCTCTCTAGTTCGCTCAAATCTGAAGCGATCTCGCAACAGTTGATCGCCCTGATCGCCCAACGCCTTAGCGATGTCTGTTTGTTGGTAGTCGTCGATCAAAATCGCATCGAGCTATGCAGCATAAGCCAGCACCCCAAAGTGGCCCATATCAGCCCAGAGTTGCTCGAAGAACGGATCGCGCGCGAGATCGTAGATAGCAGTTCGATGATCGGGCGGGTGATGAGCACAGGCGAGCCGCTCGCTATCGACAACCGCGACAGTTTCGACCACAGTTTCGGCGTACCGCTCAGCGATCTCTGCGACTTTCAGACCTTTCTCTGTGTACCGCTAATCAGCTCAAACGGCGTGATCGGGCTGTTCCTTTTGATGGATAGCGAGGCCAACCACTTCAGCGGCTCAGAGGTGTTGGTGGTCGAAGAGCTGGCCCGCCGTACGGCCATGGCCTTCGACAACGCTCGGCTCTATGCCGAAGCCCAACAGGCCATCAAGGCCCGCGACCAATTTATCTCGATCGCATCGCACGAGCTAAAGACACCGCTGACCTCGCTGATGGGCTACATCAGTATGCTCAAGCGGCGGCTCGGCAATAGCGACCAGATCAGCCCTGCCGATCAAAAGGCCCTGCGAGTGATCGACGCCCAAGCCAGTCGTCTCAACAGCTTGATCAGCGTGCTGCTCGACCTCTCGCGCCACCAACAAGGGCGGCTCAGCCTCAGCCTCAGCGCGATCGATCTACGGGTCCTGACCCAACAAGTCGTCGATGAGATCGAGCCAACCCTCAGCCGCCACCAGCTCGTCTTGCGCCTGCCCAACGAAGCAATCTGGATCGAGGGCGATCTGTTGCGTCTTGAGCAAGTCTTTCAAAACCTGATTCAAAACGCCATCAAATACAGTCCGCAAGGCGGCATCGTCGAAGTGAGCCTGCAAAGCCAAACGGGTTACGCCGAGATCTGCATCAAAGATCAGGGCATCGGCATCCCGAGCGACTCGTTGCCGCACCTCTTCACGCGCTTCTACCGCGCCGACAATGCCACATCGACCCAGATCAGCGGCATGGGCTTGGGTCTGTTCATTGTGCGCGAGATTATGCACCTGCATAAAGGCGAAGTCAGCGTGGAGAGTGTTGAAGGCGAGGGCAGCAGTTTCCATCTCAAACTGCCCCTGCTAGAGCGGCCCAACTATATCGAGGCCTAAAAGGCAGCGCAGTTTTATGCAGCATACAGGGCGGAGAGATCTCTAGCTTCCAGGCGATCCTTAGCGCGTCCGCCTACGGCTATCAAATGGCCGCCCATCCATTCAGACCTTCAGGCGTTTCGCTGTATTCACAGCCTTCACTGCTAGGCCGCTTGCTGCGTGCAGCAAGCGGCCTCAAACGCTGCATTTCGCTGTCCAAAGCTCTACGAAATCGTATCGTTATACAAGGTTCAAACCTCGTCTTTCGCTGCTTTCGCTGCCTAAAGCCCTCTGACAGCTTCTCGCTGCTTGCAGCGGGAAGTTTAGTTCCTAGGATGCTAGTCTCGAAGATCGAGCATGACGGGGATGGCATACGCCCTTCTCCCGCAATGCGGGAGAAGGGTCGGGGATGAGGGCAGGAACGCCCAGTTGATAGCCGTAGGCGGACGCGCTAGAAGTCTGCTTTTTGGGCGGCGCGTCTCCGCCAGAGCGAAGGGAAGCGGAGGTAGTTGTGCCTTGAAATCAGTTTGACGAACTGGGAAGATAGTTTTGCGGATTGGCCAGAAAGAGCTCGCGGCAGGCGTCGGAGCAGAAACGGTAGAGTTTGCCCTGATAGCTCGCTCCGCGATCGCTCGGGCTGACGCTCATTCCACAGACCAGATCGATGCCACCTTCGCCCGGGTAGGGGATGCTGACCTGGATGCGCGTGCCCTGACCAGCCTGGCTGCTGATCTGCAAGCTGCCGCCCACCAGCTCGGCTCGCTCGTGCATGCCTTGCATGCCCCAGTGATCGCCGAGATTCAAGGCTTTCTCAAGCTCGGCGATGCCTACGCCGTCATCGACGATCGTGACCTGCAAGTGGTCGTCGTGGTAATGAAAGCTGAAATCGGCCGAATGGGCTTGCGAGTGCAGGCGAATGTTGGTCCAGGCCTCTTGAATGATGCGAAAGAGCGCTAACTCGCTCTCGTAGCCGAGACGCCGTTCGTCGCCCTGCTGCATCAGCGCGACATCGATCTGAGCATTGTTGTTGCGCTGCAACAGCAGCTCAACCGCCGACATAAGGCCCAGCTCTTCGAGAGCTGGCGGGCGCAGGTCGCCGACGATACGGCGAATATCGTTGACCGTTGTTGTGACATCGCCGCGCAACTGCGAAAGACGATCGATAGCTACTTTGGGATCGCGTTCGATCAGGGCGCGCACCCGCTCGATGCCGTGGCCAAGCGCGATCAGTTGTTGAACGATCTCGTCGTGAAGCTCGCGCGCTAAACGCCCGCGCTCGGCCTCTTGGGCCGTGGTGAGGGCCGCGAAATAGGCATGCTGGCGTTTAAGGCCCTGTTCGGTGTGCATAGCCAAGACATCGATGGCACGTCGCAGATCTTCGAGGCTTTGATCGGAGCCTAAAGGCTGGCCCACGCTCGAAAAGTCGCCGCGCACCATCGTCTCGATGCGCGCCTGTAGCTCGCGCACCGTGCGCTGGGCTTCAGGATCAAGCCGTACTTCGTTCATAGCGCTTCCTCTCTGCCATTAGTCGTGCAGTTTAATCAATTCGCGCTGAAGGGCCTCGGTAACAGCTTCGGTACGCGAGGCGACGCCGAGCTTGGCATAGACATTGGCTAAGTGGTTCTGCACTGTGCGATCGCTGATTCCTAACTCGGCCCCGATCTGCTTGTTGGTTAGACCGCGAGCTGCAAGACGCAATACGTCGCGTTCACGTTCGGTGATCGGGTCGGCTCCACTGGCGGTCGGGTTGACACGCGCTAAGAGACGCGGCTCAACCTCGGGGTCGATCACACGCTGGCCTGCAGCCACGCTGCGCACCGCCCGCACAATCTCGTGCGATTCGGCCGTTTTCAGCACATAACCCGTCGCACCGGCATCGATCAAGCTATAGATGTAGGGGTCGTCGTTGTAGGCGGTCAAGACCAACACCTTGACCTGCGGCCAGCGTGCATGCAAGTGGCGGGTCGCTTCGGCGCCCGACATCACCGGCATGGCGATATCGAGCACAACGAGATCCGGCTCTAGGGCCGAGACCAGATCGAGCAGCTCTTGACCATTGCGGGCCTCGCCCACTACTTCGATATCGGCCTCGTCGTTAAGCAGCTCGCGGATACCTTTGCGAACCACATTATGGTCATCGGCGATAATTACCCGAATTGTCATGAAATTTCTCCAGCCTAAAGCCCGTTTATGCGAATCATACCACAGTCGCTTCATGGGCGTTTTTCAACACAAAGCTGCGATCGCCCTTGACAAGCGAGGCGCGGCTCGTTACGATTCATCGAGGCTGAAAACCTGCCTGTGATACCAAATCCATTTAAAGACGTGCATGCTCTTCGCTCAGAAAAACGAAAAGCCGGGAAAGATCTAGTCACGTTCCGCTCTGCCGAAGGCCAAAGAGAACCTAATCAACCGGATTTGGTATGACGCCTGCAATGCCGCGATCACGCGTTGTAAGGAAGCGGCAGCTTCTCTTGGGTAAGGTGATACAAGGCCTGTTTTGTTGGGCAGCCGCCTTCTAAACCCAATCGGCATGGCGCGGCCAAAGCGCGTGGGAGTATGGTACACTGGCAACGTTTCTGGGGTTTCAGCTAAGCTAAGCTGAGCCAGCCCTAGCAGATGTTTATGTAAGGAGTTATTTAGAAACATGCATATTCTTCGACGTACGCTGATCACAGCTATTACTGCTGCCGCACTATTGAGTGCTTGTGGTGGCAACTCACCTTCGAACGCACCGACCACAGCACCACAGGCTACCCAAGCCACAACCGACGAAACACCTAATCAGGCTTACCCGGCCAACGACGCTTACCCGGCCAACGACGCTTACCCGGCCAACGAGGCCTATCCTTCGAATTAAGCTTGAACCACTGATCAGATTTCAGCTGGCGATCACGTTCAAGCATATCGCAAACTCCTCTATTCTCGCCTCATTAAATGTGCGAGGTATAAAATCGTACGCTAAGGGTTTGCAAAAGCCCTAGGGAGATGGTATACTGAAAACGTTGAAGTTTTCTTGTTTCTAAGGCTCGAGAGCGCCGCCTATCAGACATATTCGGTTGGCGGTGCGCCAACGGGCGATGCGTATAGCGGTATGAGGCGGTCTCGGAAAAGTGGGTAGCCCCCACTTTTCTTGTTGTAGGGCAAGTGAGGGGCTATGAAAAGTGATTTTTATGCAGCCATCTCGCAAATTGCAGCAGAGCGTGGCATTTCCAAAGAAGCCATTCTCGATGTAATGGAAAAAGCGTTGGTGACTGCTTACAAGCGGACCTTAGGCAATAATCCTCCTCCGATCGAAGTAAGCGTTAAGCTCGATCCGCAGACGGGACAGGCGCGCGTTTATGCTGAAAAGCAAGTGGTCGATGAGGTCTATGACGATCGTTTCGAGATCGATCTAGAGACGGCTCGTAAAACTCGTCCGGACGTACAACTTGGCGAAAGCATCATTGTGGAAAGCACTCCCAATGACTTCGGTCGTATTGCAGCACAAACTGCTAAACAAGTTGTACTGCAAGGCATCAAAGAGATCGAGCGAGAATCGATCTATGGCGAGTATATGGATCGTGAAGGTGAACTGATCACCGCAACGGTTCAGCGTACTGCCAAGGGCAATGTGATCCTTGAAATGGGGAAGGCTGAAGCAATCCTCCCTCCCAAAGAGCAGGTCGAAACTGATCGTTACTATCACGGTCAGCGCCTGAAAGTCTATTTGATGGAGATCCGCCGCGAAGAGCGCGGCACACGCCTGATTGCTTCGCGCACCCACAAGAACCTGATTCTGCGCTTGTTCGAGATGGAAGTACCGGAGATTTATAACGGTACAGTCGAAATCAAGTCGATCGCACGTGAGCCGGGCCTGCGAACCAAAGCGGCTGTGGCAGCCCGCCAAGAAGGTATCGATCCGGTTGGCTCATGTGTTGGTATGCGTGGTATCCGTATTCAAAATATCGTTAATGAGCTCAACGGCGAAAAGATCGACGTTGTGCAGTGGTCGTCTGACCCACGCGAGTTTATCGCGAATGCACTTTCGCCAGCTCAAGTCGTTGAAGTGCATCTCAACGAAGAAGAACATTCGGCAACCGTGATCGTTCCCGACAAACAGTTGTCGTTGGCGATCGGTAAAGAGGGCCAGAATGTGCGCTTGGCTGCTAAACTGAGCGGCTGGCGTATCGATATTAAAAGCGCTTCGACTCTCTTGGAAGAAGAGCGCGCAGCCGCCGAGGCTCGCGATGCCGCTCAGGCCGAGCAGTTCGCGACCGAAGCCGCCCTTTCGACCGCACGCGTCGAAAGCCGCAAGGTGCGCCCCGATGGAACAGTGGTTTACCAAAACCATCGCTATGGGCCGCTCGGCGACGACTATGTAGGCGAGATGGTTCAGTTGCGTGCGACTCCGCAAAAGTTGTATATCTATAATGCTAACGACCGCTTAATCGCATCTTACATGTTGATTGAAGACGAGTTCGCAGACCAAGAAGCATTTAACAATCTGAAGGATGAGTAGCAACCTGTAGTGCAGGTTTGCCTCTCGAACGTGCGTCCTTAGGTTACATCTGAGGCTCAGGTGTAACCTAAGGACGCGCCTTAGCGCCATGAGAAAACGGCGTAGTTCGTGTTAGTTTTATGGCAGCAAAAAAGACAGCTCAAAAGCCACGTCCTCGTCATATCCCGCAACGGATGTGCATCGCGTGTCGGCGGACGGATGCGAAAAGAGGGTTACTGCGTTTAGTTCGCACCAGCGATGGTCATGTGGTGCTTGATAGTACTGGGAAGCTCAATGGACGCGGAGCGTACTTGTGCCACAATCCAGCTTGTTGGGATCAAGCGCTTAAGCGCAAAGGCTTGGAGCGGGCATTACGTGTTGCTCTCTTGCTTCCAGAAGATCGAACGACGTTGGAACAATTCGCCGAAGGTTTGGTCGCAGAGGCGACTACCAACATGACACCAGAATCTGATTATGGCTCCTCGTAAGCCAATTCAAAAGCCAGCGAATGTTGCTCTCGTATGGAGAACATTCTGCTTGCGCGGAGACCAAGTTCGACTATTCACTTTCTGACAGGCGTTACCAGAGCCTTCTCCTGAGCTCCGGTACGTCTTGCTGGAGTGCAAAGGAGTGGGTAATGGCAAATGATACTGAAACACGTAAAGGTGCCGGCGAGAGCGGAGCACGCAACAATCCGCGTAGCGGAAATGCTGCTCGCAGCGGCGGTACTCCACGTAACAACAACAGCGGCGGTGGTGCGCCACGCAATAGCGGTGGCGGAGCGCAGCGTGCTAACACTGGCGGTGAAAACACCAATGCACGCGCTAACCAGCGCGGCGAAGGAGGCAACGCTCGCGCAAATCAGCGCGGCGGCAACGCTCGCAACAACCAGCGAGGTGGCAACGCCCGTGGCGGTGCTAGCACCACCTTCGACGACCGCGAGGGTATGAGCAACCGAGGCGGCAATCGCGGTGGCGGAAACCGCGGAGCCTCTCAAGGCCGAGGCGGGCACCAGGGCCGAGGTGGTCAGGCAGCGGCCAGCCGTTTAGCTGTTCAACAACGCCCCCCTGCGCGTCCCCGTGGCCCAATCGAATTGCCCAGTGTGATGACGGTTCGCGAGTTGTCGGAGGCGACCGGTATCGGCGCGGCCGAAATCTTGAAGGCACTGCTCAAGGGCGGTGTGCTCGCAACCATCAACATGCAGATCGACTACGAGACAGCTGCTCTGATCTTGGCCGATCTGGGTATCGAGACAACCGAGCAGACAGCCGATCAATATGCAGGTATCGTCGAGAGCGTTGAAGAAGCGCTGGCAGCTGAAGATCCGGCCAACCTGAGACCACGACCTCCTGTTGTGACCATTATGGGTCACGTCGACCACGGTAAGACCAAGCTGCTCGACGCCATTCGCTCGACCCGTGTGGCCGAAGGCGAGGCTGGTGGCATTACCCAACATATCGGCGCTTACCAAGTCGATGTACACGGCCGCAAGATCACCTTCCTCGATACACCCGGTCACGAAGCCTTTACGGCTATGCGCGCTCGTGGTGCTCAAGCGACCGACATCGTTGTGCTCGTGGTTGCCGCCGACGATGGTGTTATGCCTCAGACTCAAGAGGCTATTTCGCACGTCAAGGCCGCCAATGTGCCAATGATTGTTGCCATTAACAAGATCGACTTACCCACTGCCAACCCCGATCGTATCAAACAACAACTCGCACAAAACGATGTGTTGGTCGAAGATTACGGTGGCGACATTCCTTGTGTCGAGGTTTCTGCCCGCCAACGCATCAATATCGACGGCTTGTTGGAAATGATTCTCTTGGTTGCTGATCTGCGTGAGCTGAAAGCAAACCCGAATACAAGCGCTGTTGGTACCATTGTTGAAGCGGAAAAAGACAAGAACCGGGGTGTGGTTGTAACAGCCCTGATCCAAAACGGTACGCTTCGCATCGAAGACACCGTTCTGGTGGGCAGCGTTACGGGTAAAATCAAGGCGATGTTTAACGATAGCGGCAAGAAATTGCGTTTTGCAGAGCCTTCGACCCCTGTTGAGATTTTGGGTCTGGAAGATGTTCCCCAAGCGGGCGACCTCTTACAAGTGGTGGACGATATCGCGCTGGCACGCGAAGTGGCGCTGCAACGCCAACGCCAACAGCGTATGGACACAATGGCTGCTAACAGCCGTGGTGTCAGCCTTGACGATCTCTTCAACAAGATTCAGGAAGGCCAAGTTAAAGAGCTTAACGTTATTCTCAAGGCCGACGTTCAAGGCTCGATTGGCGCGATCGAACATCAGTTGAACCAACTCAACTCGACCCAAAGCGAAGTTCAAATCAAGATTATTCACAAAGGTACTGGTGCAATTACCGATAGCGATGTGAACCTGGCTGTAGCAAGTAACGGTTTGATCATCGGTTTCAACACCCGTCCGAACCCAGGCGCCCGCCGCAGCGCTGAACAACAAGGTATCGACATTCGCTTCTACAACATCATCTATCAATTGACTGATGATCTGAAGAAGGCGATGGTCGGTATGCTTGCGCCCGAGTACAAAGAGCACATCGAGGGCTTCGCTGAAGTGCGCAAGATCTTCCGCTTGCCAACTCGCGAAGTTGTCGCTGGTCTCTATGTAACGGACGGTAAGATTGTGCGTAATCTGAACGTGCGCGTTTTGCGCAATGGTGCAGTTATTCACGACGGTAAGATCTCCAGCTTAAAACGCCTCAAAGACGATGTTCGCGAAGTCACGGCTGGCTACGAATGTGGTCTAGTTGTTGAAGGCTTCCCAGATGTCCAAGAGGGCGACAATATGGAGTTCTACCGCAAAGAGCGAGTAGAGCGCTTAGCCTAAACTGTGAGGCAAGCGACCAGGAGTGCGCGTGCCACTCTTGGTCGCTTGCTTAGTCTAAAGGGCTGAAGATTTCTCGCTTGATGGATAGTAAATTATGTCAAGAAGATTACAACAAGTAGGAACAACCATGCAACGCATTCTGGGCGATGTGATCCAGAATGAGATTCACGATCCTGATATCGGCTTCGCAACCGTACTCGGAGTCGAGGTCAGTGCAGATCTTCGCCATGCTACCGTTGCGATCTCGGTGATGGGCGACGAAGAGCAGCGCGCCAAAACCATGCAGGGCCTTCAGCGAGCACGCGCCTTCTTGCGAAAACGTGTCGCGGAAGAGATGCGCCATATGCGTTCGATCCCCGAACTGCACTTAAAGTTAGATCGTTCGCTCGATTACAGTTTGCATATCGATAATGTGCTGCGCGAAATCGCTCGTGAGCGCGAACAGAACCCACCAAAAATCGATGACGAAGTATAGTGGCTCAGAGCCAATTGTTGCCGAGCCGGGAAGCAACCCGCTCGATCGGTATTATAAAAAGCGCATCGACTACCGTTTCAAGAACGAGAGCTTCGCCTTCCATGTGGCGCACACGCTCTTTTCGTCGTTTGAAGTCGATGATGGCACCGACCTGTTGTTGCGGAGCATTACGGTCAAATCGCCCCAAACCGTTCTTGACCTCGGCTGCGGCTATGGGGTACTGGGGATCGTCTTAGGGCGCTTGTGGCCCGAAGCTCAGATCCTTATGGCAGACAAAGATCTGCTGGCGGTTCGCTATGCCCGCCACAATGTACAAGAGAACCAGATCACCAACGTCAAGGTGATCGGCAGCCTCGGCCTTGAAGACGTGCCGGAAGGTCCCTACGATCTGATCGTTTCAAACATTCCTGCAAAAATCGGCGACGATGCGATCGAACACGAATTTATTCTTGGACCGCTCGAACGCATTCGACCGGGCGGCGACTACTGGTTTGTCGTGGTCAGCGGCCTCAATCGCCTCATTCCCACAATCAGCAAACGCAACAATCTGAAAATTAAAGAGATCAAAAAACGCTCTGGGTATACGGTCTACCACATTCACAAACCGGAATAAACAAATATGTTTACAACTGATCCTACTCTTGCCGCAGCACCGATCGCCGAAAAGATCGCTGCTGCTTCGGCTATTCTATTGCTCACTCATGTAAGCCCAGATGGCGATGCGATCGGTTCGATGCTTGGTACGTGGCATGCCCTCAACGATTCGGGCAAAAAAGCGCTACCGCTGGCCTCTTCAGCCCTGCCGAGCTATGTGCTCAATCTACCCGGTATTGAACAGGTGCAAGTCTATGAGAGCGGTCAAGCGCTGCCTGAACACGACTTAGTGATTATGCTCGATACAGCCAGCCTAGGTCGCGTTGGGCTGGTGTTTGAAGAGCATCGCGACGAGCTGCTCGGCAAGCCGATCATCATCGTCGACCACCACGCCACCAACGATGGTGCCGCCACGCTCAACCTGATCGATAGCCAACGTGCCTCTTGCGCCGAGCTGGTCTACGATCTGCTCAAGGCTATGGCCCTGCCGATCAGCGCCGCCTGTGCAACCTGTTTGCAACTGGGCATCATCACCGATACCCAGAGCTATCAGACCAACAGCACCAACGGCGAGTCGTTGCGTGTCAGCGCCGAGCTATTGCCGCTGGGTGCCGATCAGCAAGCCATCGTGCGCGATGTCTACTTCAACAGCTCCTACAGCAATCTGCTGGCGCTCGGGCGTGCTCTAGGCGAGATGCAGCGCGAAGGCGAGATCCTGTGGACCAACCTGTCTCAAGAGCTGCTGCGCAGCACGGGTGCCGAAGACGATGTAAGCGACGACATCGTTAAGATGATGCAGCGCTGCACCGAGGGCCGGATCTGCGTGCTGTTTAAAGAGCGCAGCGACGGCACTGTCAAGATCAGTCTGCGCTCGCGACCCGGCATCGATGTTAGCCAGATCGCCCAAACCTGGGGCGGCGGCGGCCATCGCCAAGCTGCAGGCGCGACCTTGCTGATGGGTCTCGAAGAGGCTCAACGCGAAGTACTCGCCCGTTTGCGCGAGGCGCTATGAACGGCTTCATCAATCTAAACAAACCGCTGGGCATCACGTCGCACGACGCGGTGGCGCGTATACGACGGCTGGTAGGCCGCAAAGTCAAGGTCGGTCATGCCGGAACGCTCGATCCGGCTGCCAGCGGTGTGCTGCCGATCGCTATCGGCCAAGCCACGCGCTTGATCGAGTATTTGACTGATAGCAGCAAATCGTACCGCGCCAGCGTGCGCCTAGGTGTTACAACCGAAACCGATGACGCCGAAGGCGCTGTACTTGAGACCCGCCCCGTTCCAGCGCTCGATCGCCAAAGCATCGAGCATGTGCTCGAGCAATTTCGGGGCGATATTTTGCAAGTACCGCCTATGTATTCGGCGCTCCACCACGAGGGCAAACGGCTCTATGAACTGGCCCGGGCAGGCGAAACTGTCGAACGTCCGGCTCGCCCGATTCGCATCGAGCGCCTAGAGTTGGTGGATAATCTCGCTCAGAACACGCTGAACGGCGATCTGCTTGTGCTCGATGTCGACTGCTCAAAGGGCACCTACATCCGCTCGCTGGCGCGCGATATAGGCGAAGCGCTCGGCTGCGGGGCACACTTAGCAGCTCTGGAACGCACAGCAGTCGGTTCGCTGAGTAGTGCCAACGCGATCGATCTAGCCCAGCTAGAAGCCGATCCGAGCCAGCTGATTCACTATCTGCTGCCCATGGAATTTGCAGTCGCCGATTGGCATGCGGTCTATCTCGATCAGCAGCAGGCAACCTTTATTCGCACAGGACGCACGATTAAGCTGGCCGAGCAGCCCGCCGAGCGCCTGCGCGCCTACGACGAACAAGGCAACTTCTTTGCGGTCATCAGCAAGCAGCCGCAAGGTCATTGGAAGGCCGACAAAGTCTTTGGAATCGCCTCCTAAACAGGAATACCAAATCCGTTAGAGCTCTTACTTTTTGGCTTTCGGCAGATTTGACCCCAAATCCACACGATTGTTTGGCTTTCAGGCAGCGCTTGGGCGCAGGCAGACAAGCAGCCGAATGTAGTGAGCATCGTGTTGATAGCCGGAGGCGGACGCGCTAGAAGTCGAATGGAAGGTTGAGACCTCTCCGCCAACCTAATTGAAGTGAACAAGCGGATTTGATATACGATCGTAAGATTAGCAATCTTGTGCGGTATTTTCTGCCATTCCGCTGTATAATAGACTTCTTTCCAGCAGTTGTTCTAATTCAGCCTCGGCTGAAGAGGGATTGATAGCCTAGACCTTCCGCATGACTCAGCAGGATTTGCTCGCAGATGTTGCCTTGCGTGGTGCCGCCGAAAGCGGACGAGGCGCTACGCTCACTTACAGCATACCGTTACGGCTCCGTCCGCTGGTGCAACCAGGCCAGTTGGTCTGGGTGCCCTTGCGCCGTCAACGTGTCCAAGCGGTAGTGCTCGATATCTACGATGCCTCTGAATCGTGGGAGCGGCGCGACCGCATCCGCGATATCGCCGATTTAGCCGATGCAGAGGCCAGCATCACCCCTGTCGGGCTGCGCTTGGCCCAATGGCTGGCCCGCTACTATCGTGCCCCGCTCTTCGATGCGCTCAGCCTCTTTCTACCGCCCGGTGTTGGCCAACAAGCCGAAGTAACGTGGCGTGCGACTCCGCGCGGCCAACTGGTCGACCTCGGCGCCCTGCCCGAACGCGAGCGTGGTATCCTCTACTACTTACGCCAACACGGCGAGACCAGCGAACGTAAACTAAACCAAAGCTTACGAGGCAGCAATAGCGAACTGCAAGAGGCCTATGCCAGTTTGTTTGAGCGCGGCCTGCTGGCTCGTGGTGCCGCAATCAGTGCGCCGCGCGTCCAGCCACTCTACATCCGGATGGTGCGCCTGCTGCTCAGCCCGGCCGAAGTGCCGGCCGCCCTCGAAACACTGCAACGCGCGCCCAAACAGGCCGAAGCACTGCGCTGGCTGGTCGAACGTACCCACCTCTTTCAAGAGCTTGGCTTGCAAGCGCCCGATCCGAGCCACCACAATCCCGATGAACAACAGCCGATCCGCTTCCCGCTCAGCAGCGTGGTCGAAGAGGCCCAGACGAGCAGCAGCATTATTCGCCAGCTCGCTCAACGCGGCTTCGTCGCCATCGAAAGCCAAGAGGTACGCCGCGATCCGCTGGCGGGCGATGGTGTCGCGCCCGACCTACCGCCCCCGCTCACCAATGAGCAGCGCGAAGTCTGGAGCAAGATCGCCGATGCGCTTGATCGCACGCCCCAAGAGCAAGTTCCACCCTTCCTGCTACATGGCGTGACCGGCAGCGGCAAAACCGAGATCTATCTGCGTGCGATTGGCCGCGCCCTGCGCCAAAAGAAACAAGCCCTCGTTCTGGTACCGGAGATCGCCCTGACCGAGCAATTGGTGCGCCGTTTCGCGGCCCGCTTTCCGGGCCAGATCGCCGTGCTGCACAGCGGCCTCTCGCTGGGCCAGCGCTACGACGAGTGGCGTCGACTGCGCCGCGGCGAAGCGCGCGTCGCGATCGGCTCGCGTAGCGCCGTCTTTGCACCTCTGCCCGACCTCGGTCTGATCATCATCGATGAAGAGCACGAAAGCTCGTATAAACACGATAATACGCCGCGCTACCACGCCCGCGATGTGGCGATTCAGATGGCGAAGTTGACCAATAGCGTGCTGATTTTGGGCAGCGCAACACCCAGCATAGAAAGTTTTTATGCAGCCAAACGCGGCCGCTATAGCCTGCTTCGCCTCAACGAGCGAGTCACCGCTGATCTGGGCGCTGATGGTGTCTGGCGCACGCGCAGTCTGTCGCTCCCGCCTGTACAACTGGTCGATATGCGCTTCGAACTGCATAGCGGCAATCGTTCGATCTTCAGCAAACCGCTCCAAGAGGCAATCGCCACTCGTCTAGAACGCCGCGAGCAGAGCATCCTCTTTCTTAATCGGCGCGGCGCATCGTCGTTTGTGATGTGTCGCGACTGCGGCCATGTGCTCTCTTGCCCGACCTGTAGCGGCCCGCTGGTGGTGCACTTCAACGACGAATACGCTCCCGATCCCCGAGCCGACTACGAACGGCCGCCCACAAATCAGAACGGGCCGCGTTCACTGGTGCTGATCTGCCACTCGTGCAACTATCAAGCGCTGGTGCCAATGATCTGCCCCGAGTGTTTGAGCGTGCGTATCAAAGATTTCGGCATCGGCACCCAACGGGTCGAAGAAGAGGTCAAGCAGCTCTTCCCCGAGGCGCGTGTTATCCGCTGGGATCGCGACAGCGCTTCCAAAAAGGGCTCGCACGCCCGCATGCTCGACGCATTTCTAAATCACGAGGCCGATATTCTGATCGGCACTCAGATGATTGCCAAAGGTCTGGATCTACCACTGGTCTCGCTGGTGGGCATCGTCACCGCCGATACGGGCCTGCATCTGCCCGACTTCCGCAGCGGCGAGCGCACCTTTCAGCTCTTAACCCAAGTCGCGGGCCGGGCCGGACGCCGTTTGCGCAACGCCCAAGTGATTCTGCAGACCTATTCGCCCGAACACTATGCCCTACAGGCCGCGCTCGAACACGACTACCTACGCTTCTACACCGAAGAGATCGCCTTCCGCCGCCAGTTGGGCTATCCGCCCTTCGGGCGCTTGGTGCGCTTCGTCTACACTAGCGGAAGCGAAGAGCGCTGTAAAGCCGAAGCCCAAGAGCTGGCGCGGCGCATTCAGCTTCTGATCGATCAGCGCGGCCAGCCCGACGAGAGCTTGATCGGCCCCGCTCCGGCCTTCTTCGAGCGCGTGCGTGGACGTTACCGCTGGCATATGTTGTTGCGCTGCCCACAGCCGCACGCCTTTCTCGATGCGCTCGGCCCCACCTTTAACTGGGCGGTTGATATCGATCCTATCAATGTGTTATAGGAGCACGCTATGAGTTTGCTCGAACGCTTCCACAAACATTTGCTTCAAAGTGAGCTGCTACACGGCGGCGAACGGATTGTGGTTGGCGTTTCAGGCGGCCCCGACTCGCTCTGTCTGCTTCATGTGCTCTGGCGGCTGCGCGACGAGCTGCGCCTCAGTATCCACGTCGCCCACCTCGACCACGGCTTTCGAGGCCAACAATCGGCCGACGAGGCTGCCTTTGTCGCCAACTTCGCACGCGAACTTGGCCTAACGGCCACCGTCGAACGGCGCGATGTGCGCAGCCTAATGCAGGGCCTGCTCAGCAATAGCTCGGCGGCAGCCCGCATGGTGCGCTACGGCTTTCTGGCCGAAGTCGCTCTCACACAAGCGGCCGATGCGGTTTTAGTCGCCCACCACAGCGACGACCAAGCCGAGACACTTCTGATGCATCTGCTGCGCGGAGCTGGCCCGGGCGGTCTGAGCGGCATGCGCGCCCGCACGGCTTGGTCGGTCTGGAGCGCCGAGATCATCGGGCAATTACCAAACAGTGACAAACAACCCGACCTTATTCGGCCCTTTTTGCCCTTCACACGCGCCGAAATCGAACACTACTGCACCCAAGAAGGTCTCGACCCTCGCCACGATCCTAGCAATCGTAAAGAAATCTATACGCGATCGCGTATTCGTTGGGAACTTCTGCCCTATTTAAAAGGGTATAATAAACATATCACACAGGCACTTTCACAAACAGCTCAACTCTGCGCCGACGATTACGACTTCATTCAATCGCAGCTCGATCAGCTCTGGCCATCGCTCTGCGAAGAGCGTGCCAACGCACTGCGCTTCGAGCGCGCCGCTTGGAATCGCTTGCACACTGCCTTGCAACGGGCCGCCCTGCGCCGCGCTCTCTTTCAGCTTGCGCCCGAGAGCGATGTGAGCTTCGAGCAGACCGAACGCCTGCGCCACTGGCTGCAACACGGCCAACACCCTGCTCCCAATCCACCCGCCAACTTACGGCTCGAACTAAACGCCGATCACTGGCTGCTCAAGCGGCCTACGAGCCAAGCTGCCAGTGCCCTGCCGCACGACCGACCACAACTGGCCGCCGCATGCGAGGTTGCACTCGAAGGTGTGACCCCCATCAATCAGGACTGGCGGCTGGTGGTTTCGAACAGCCAGCCTGCCGACTGGCAGCCTGGCCCTTGGCGGATCGTGCTCGACCGCGCCACACTCGAGGCAGGCCTAGCATTACGCACGCGCAAGGCTGGCGATCGCTTTCAGCCGCTTGGAGGTGTGGGCAGTCGCTCGCTGCAAGACTTTTTCGTCGACCGCAAAATAGCCCAAGCGCTGCGGGCCGCCTGGCCACTTTTGGTCAGCGGCGAACAGATCGTTTGGGTGATCGGACTGCGCCCAGATCGCAGATTCTACGCAACACAACAAAGCAAAGAACGGCTTTGGCTTTGGATAGATTCTCCATTTTTGAAAGGAAGCTAAGACCATGCACAAGGATATCGCTCGCATTTTGATCTCCGAAGAAGAGATTCAGGCCAAGATCGCTGAACTCGGAAAGACCATCAGCGCCGACTACGCCGACAAAGGCAGCATTCTGCTGATCGGCGTGCTTAAAGGCTGTGCGATGTTCTTAGTCGATCTCTCGCGCCACATCGACGTTGATCTCTCCTTCGACTTTATCGCCATCTCCAGCTATGGTCATAGCACCGAGTCGAGCGGCGTTGTGCGTATGCTCAAAGACCTTGATATGGATATCGCTGGCCGCCACGTGCTGATCGTCGAAGATATTATCGATAGCGGCCTGACCTTGGCCTATTTGCGCACCCAACTGCTGCGCCGCAACCCCGCCAGCCTGCGCATCTGCACCCTGCTCAACAAACCCGAACGACGCAAGGCCGATGTTCCTGTCGACTATATCGGCTTCAACATTCCCAACGAATTTGTGGTCGGTTATGGCCTCGACTACGGCGAGCTCTATCGCAACCTGCCCTACATCGGCGTATTACACCCTCATGTCTATAGCGAATAAGGCCTTTGACTGGCATATTGCTTCAAAATGGTAATCTGGTTCCTTGAAGTGGCAGAATCACTTTGTTATAATGAACATAACAGAGGGGAAAGAGAAGTGTCTTCTGTCATAGAATACGTTATACATCAGGGGCCAACATACCCCTGGAAGGGTGAATCGTAAGCATGGGTGATAACCGTTGGCTAAAAAATAGCTTTGTCTATCTCATCATTCTAGTCGCCGCCTTGGCACTTTTTTTCCAGTATTTTGGCAGCAGCTCTAGTCAAACCACCGAGCGTGGTATCTCAACGATCATTGCTGACGCAAAAGCGGGCAAAATCGCCAAGATCGAAGCCCAAGAAGATAGCGCTAATATCACGGCGATCTATAAAGACAACACCCGCGTAAGCTCGCGGCTCGAATCGCGCGAGAGTGTGGCCTCGTTGTTCTATTCAAACGAAACCGTGCCCCTGCCGCCCGATGGGCCAGAGATTACCGTACTGCCAGCCTCGGCTTGGGCTGGAATGCTGAGCGTCTTTTCATTCTTACTCCCAACCTTGTTACTGCTTGGCTTTTTTATCTTCTTTATGCGCCAAGCCCAAGGCAGCAACAACCAAGCCCTGTCGTTTGGAAAAAGTCGTGCTCGCATGTTCGCTGGCGACAAGCCGACCGTCACCTTCGCCGATGTTGCTGGTCAAGAAGAGGCCAAACAAGATCTGGGCGAAGTCGTGGAATTCTTGAAATTCCCCGATAAGTTCGCCGCTTTGGGCGCTCGTATCCCGCGCGGTGTGCTGATGGTTGGCCCTCCCGGAACAGGTAAAACCCTGCTTTCGCGTGCCGTCGCTGGTGAAGCTGGCGTGCCCTTCTTCTCGATCAGCGGTTCCGAATTCGTCGAAATGTTCGTTGGTGTTGGTGCCAGCCGTGTGCGCGACCTGTTCGATCAGGCCAAGCGCAACGCGCCCTGTATCATCTTCATCGACGAGATCGACGCAGTAGGTCGCCAACGCGGTGCCGGTCTGGGTGGCTCGCACGACGAGCGCGAGCAGACCCTCAACCAGATTCTGGTCGAGATGGACGGCTTCGATAGCAACACCAACGTGATCGTGATCGCAGCGACCAACCGCCCCGACGTGCTCGACCCTGCTCTGGTTCGCCCGGGCCGTTTCGACCGCCAAGTTGTGCTCGATGCACCCGATGTTCGTGGCCGTATCGAAGTGCTCAAGGTGCACGTCAAAGGCAAGCCGCTGGCCGACGATGTCAACCTCGAGGTTATCGCTCGCCAAACCCCCGGTATGTCGGGCGCCGATCTGATGAACGCCGTCAACGAGGCTGCGATCTTGGCCGCGCGCCGTTCGAAGAAGAAGATCGGTATGGCCGAACTGATGGACGCGGTCGAGCGTGTGATGTTGGGAGGTCCCGAGCGCCGTTCGCGTGTGATGAGCGAGCGCGAGAAGATGATCGTGGCCTATCACGAAGCAGGTCACGCCATCGTCGGACAAGCCATGCCCGACTCGATGCAAGTTACCAAGGTTACGATCGTTCCGCGTGGTATGGCAGGAGGTTACACCCTCTTCCTACCCGATGAAGATCGTATCCTCTATACCGATCGCCAGTTGGAAGCGCAGTTGGCAGTCTCGCTGGGCGGACGCTTGGCCGAAGAGATCGTCTTCGGATCGATCACCAACGGTGCAAGCGGCGACATCACCAATGTCACCAAGATCGCCCGCTCGATGGTTACACGCTACGGTATGAGCCCCAAACTTGGCCCGATCGCCTTTGGCGAGAAGGAAGAGCTGGTCTTCTTGGGCCGCGATATCAGCGAACAGCGCAACTATAGCGATGCGGTTGCTGAAGAGATCGATAAAGAGGTTCACCGCCTTGTAACCGAAGCTTACAATCGCGCTAAAGCTATCCTCATCAAGTATCGCTCGGTTCTCGATGATATGGCGAGCGCCTTGCTAGAATTCGAAACACTCGACGGCGAACCGCTCAAAGAGATGCTCAGCCGCGTTCCACGGGGCAGCTTCCACTGGACCCCCACGGAGGGAGAAATCCAAAGCGCAAGCACAAACGAAGAGGAGAACCCCAACACTCCCGATCTCTCCAATCCGCTACCTATCTAGAATTCGATCATCTCTAAAAGCGTGGGGAGGGCAAGGCCCTCCCCTTCGTTATGCTATAATCACAAAAAAAGCTCGAATAACGAAACCTTAGGAAGGAACGAGAATGTCCGGACACTCCAAATGGCACTCTATTCGTCGCTCAAAAGGCGTCACCGACCAGCGCCGCGGCCAGCTCTTCACAAAGCTCGCCCGCGATATCACCATTGCAGCGCGTGAAGGCGGCGGCGACCCTGATCTGAACTTCCGCTTGCGCCTTGCGGTTGATAAGGCCAAATCTAACAATATGCCCTCTGACAACATTCAGCGGGCGATCGATCGTGCGCTCGGCAAAACCAACGAAGCTCAGTTGGAAGAGCTCTACTACGAAGGCTACGGCCCTGGTGGTATCGCTATTATGATCGAGGCCGCGACCGACAATCGCAACCGTACCGTCTCTGATATTCGCTCGAGCTTCACCAAATTGGGTGGGAACTTGGGTGAGTCCGGTTCGGTCGCTTGGATGTTTGATTTGAAGGGTTTGATCACTGTCGATCTGGAAAACAACAAACTTGATCCTGATGAAGTGATGTTGGTTGCAATCGATGCTGGCGCCGATGACGTGCAAGTAGAAGAAGATGTGATCGAGATTTATACCGAATTCACACAGCTTGCTGCTGTTCGTCAAACCTTGCTCGAAGCGAATATTCCGGTCAGCAACGCAGAAAAAGTGATGCGACCGAAGTCGCTGGTTCAGCTCGACGAGCAAGATAGCATCAAGGCCCTGCGCCTGCTCGAACGACTCGATGAACTCGACGATGTTCAGAAGGTCTATTCGAACCTGGACGTGAGCGACGAGGTAGCCGCCAAGTTCGCCGAAGCGTAATTCTCTCGGGTGTGGGACAGCCTCCCTCGGGAGCATGCCCACACCTTTTTTTGGAACAATATGATTATTTTTGGAATCGATCCGGGCACAGCCATTCTTGGTTGGGGTGTGATCGAAGAAAAGCACAGTTCCATGCGCATGATCACATGCGGTGTAGTGCGCACGCCTGCAGGAGATCCAGCAGATCAGCGCTTATTAAAGCTTTACAACGAGCTTTCTGAATTACTACAAACCTACAAACCCGACGCTGCTGCAATTGAAGAGCTCTTTTTCTCGAAGAATGTCACCACAGCCCTACCGGTCGGACAAGCTCGTGGGGTTGCGCTCTTAGCTCTGGCCCAGCAGCAGATCCCCATTTTTGAATATAAACCACTGGTTGTAAAACAAGCCGTGGCAGGCTACGGCGGCGCCGACAAAAAACAGATGCAAGAGATGGTTCGCATGACTTTGGGTCTGCAAACGATACCCAAACCCGATGACGCCGCCGACGCCCTCGCGGTAGCACTCTGTCACGGTTATAGTGCGCCTATGGCCCGGCGCATTGCTGAGTCTCAATAATTATGCAAAAAAAGACAGCGGGAAAAACCCGACACTCAAACTCTTCGGTCGACCTCGAAGAGATCAAACCACATATCTTCTTGATCCACGATAGCCGCATGAACTCCATTCTCAAAGGAGAAGGCAAAATCGCGGGGCAGCGCTTCGAGCTAACCAGTTGGCGACGCGAAGGCTTATTGGCCCGCCTACGCGATCGTGGCTTTAATGTGCGCACCTTGGCCGATCAAGTCGATAAACTGCCAAACCCACCGCGCGTCGGCCTGCCCTCGGGCACAATGCTGCGCCCGCTCAGCACAACGATCGAGCGTTTCAGCTACTTCGACCCCGACAGCCTCAATTGGGTCACGCTCGAACCGTTTGAACACGAAGGCCAAAAGGTGGTACAACTGCTCGATGGAGCGGTGATTCGGCGGCGCAAAGGCCGTGGAGCCTCCGACTACTACCTAGCCTTCCGCGAGCGCACAGGCGGCGCAGGCCTGCGACCCATCGACGAGAGCAAGGCCATCTTGACCGGCTACGGCCAGGCGACCGCTCAGCACAATCGCGATATCGATGCCAAAAAGCTCGATAAAGCCTATATTCTACCCGACTTGATTCTGCCCGAGCCCTATCGCAAGCTGCTGGCTCGCATCGGCGAACGAATCGACGAAGGCTGGCGCATTCACCAGCGCGGCTGGCCGCTGGCCCAAGAGATCTTCGCACGGCTCGGCATCTTGTTGCGTGCTGTAGAAGCCCCTAGCGCGTCTACAAGCGCTGCAAACAGCAAGAACCCCACAGCGGCTAGCAAGGCCCCCCAGAAAGGCGCTCCTACGCCCCGCCGCCGTGTACGCAAACCAAGCGGCAGATAACGCAGATAACTAGCACACCAAAGGGGATGGTGCAGACCATCCCCTCTTTCATCGGCATAATAGGCTATGCAATCGCTCTCCATCGCCTCCACTCCAGCAAGGTCCTTTCGAGCTGCCCACAGTTCATCTGGCGGAAAGGCTCCTACCCTCCATAGGTTCTCTGGCGCGTCCGCCTTCGGCTACTAAATCGCCGTCCTTCCATTCGATCCATCGCTAAGTCGCTGAATCGCATGGTTCACCTTGAAGGCTCAATGTGCTATCGAGGTTTCGCGTTGCCGTTGGCCTCGACAAGCTCAGCCACGCTCACAGGGATTTAGCATCGCCTCAAGCATTGACATTCATAGAAGTGCACAGCTTGGCTGTGATAGGCTGCGCTCGTGGCGCGTAGCGCGATACGCCCCTTTGTGCAGGAGGGATGTTGGTAGCCGTAGGCGGACGCGCTTGGGATCGAATGGGCGGATAAGAACTCACCGCTAGAGCGCTAAGGCGAGCAAGCAGATGAAGCTAGGCACAAGAGCAAATAAAAAGAGCAGAAAGGGCAAACACCCCTTCTGCTCTTTCAAAGCTTTGAAGCTATTTTTTAACCCCTTGCTCGCGCTTGATACGGTCGATCAGGCTTTGTACCGCCAGATACGAAGGGCGCGGGCTCCAATCGGGATTGAGGATCGAGAACGAAGCCTGCTCGTGGAGCGGCTGGGGCGGATCGGTCTGGCCCCACAGCACTGCGAAGTTCATATTCCACAAGAACATCACACCCATCCAAGGATAGTTCTCGTAGGCCAGCTCCATGGCGCCGGTGATATATTCGGCCTGCTGCTCCATGCTCACCTGATTACCGAACTCGTAGCCGGGCGTGTTATTTTGGGTCGCCCAACCAAACTCGGTGATCCAGATCTGGCGATCGCCGAGGCCATACTCTTCCATGATCTTGCGCACATTTTCGATGTGGCGGAAGTAGAAGGTCTCGTGATCGTTCCAGCCATCAGCATTGCTGGGGTTGTCGGGCCACATGGTCTCCGGCGGGTTGGCAGAACCACCTGGGTGCGCTGCCTGCACATCGAAGTAGTTCTTGATCATGCCATCCTTGTAGGAGTACATGGCGCGATAGTAATCTTGATCGGCGATGGCGATGCTGGGGTTGGTCACACCGCTCGACGAGGGCGCACCCACCACAACATAGGCCTCTGGCGTGATAGCCTTGATGCGTTTGTAGCATTCAGCCAAGATCTCGACGTAGTGGCCTGCATCAGACAGCTCGATATGACCACCCGTCTCGTGAGCGAGGTTTTGCTCGTTCCAGATCTCGTAGGCTGCGATCTGGTTGCCATAGCGCTTAGCCAGCGTCTCGACGAAGTTGCCCAAGGAAGCAGGGTCGGCGGGCAAGCCGTTCGAGCCATCGTCGGTATAGAAGCTCGGCGATTGAACGATGCTGATCAGCAGCTTGCGGTTGTATTTGTTGACAACCTCTACAATCGGGTCGAGCTCGTCCCACGAGAAGTGACCAGCCGGGCCTTCAGTGTCCTTCCAAACCACTTGCTGACGAACCCAATCGAAGTCGGCGTTCTGAGTCAGCTGCATCACGCGCTCGCGATCGGTGTAGTAGAGGTGCGACACGATGCCGAACTCTAAACGCGGGGTGCGCAGCGGGCTGGTAATCAGCATATCGCCGCCAGAAGCGGGGGAGCTATCGCCCGTGCTAGGCTGCTCTTGATCGGTCGCTTCAGTAGGCGAGCTTGTATCGCTTGAACGAGTGGGCTGAGAAGCTTGAGATGGTGGGTTGGTCGCTGCTGGAGTTGTTCCCGAGGCACAAGTTGCGAGCAATGGCAAAACCAAAAACAAAACTGTTAATATTGAGAGGCGTTTTGAAAGGGATAATCGTTGCATTTGTATCCCGCTCCTTAAGCACATGCTTTGGCTCAATGCACGCTTCACATAGGGCTATGCAGAGAGTCGAAGGAAGACAAAGAAGCATGGCATCGGTTGTCGGTTCTTCCTTCTGCCTATAAAACTACAGATAATAATACTATTAGCGGGCTACCCGGATAAACCAAGCACTGCCCAGTTTAGCCGAGTAGCCCGTTTTAAAACTTAGTCTTTTGGCATAGCCTGGATAGCGTACCACGCCGGGCGCGGGCTCCAGTCACCGTTGATCACACCGAAGGAGGCTTGCTCGTGCAGTTCGTTGCCCTCAGCCTTCCACGGCACAGCGAAGTTGAGCTGCCAGAGGAACATTGCACCTACCCACGGAGCGTAGTCGTGGCGGCCACGCTGGAAGGCGCGAACGATCCACTCGGCCTGCTGCTCGAACGAGATGCTGTTACCATACTCGTAGCCGGGGGTGTTGTTGGCGGTTGCCCAACCGAACTCGGTCACCCAAATCTGGCGGTCAGCCATGCCGTTCTGCACCATCATAGCGCGAATGTCCTCGATGCGGCGGAAGTAGAACTCGCGGCTGGTGCGCCAGCCCGGGCCAGGGCCGGGGTTGTCGGGCCACATCTGATCGGGCGAGTTGTACTGACCACCCGGGTGCATACCGATCGCGTCTACGTGCGAGCGGAACTTCGGATTCGAGAACATCTGGCGTGCGAACTCGGTGTCGCTGATAGCGATGTTGGGGTGGTTGGTCTCGGTCGACGAAGGACCGCCGCTCACCACGATCGCATAGGGGTCGTTAGCCTTGATCGCATCGTAGGCTTCGGCCAACAGGTCAACGTAGTAGTTGGCGTTCGCGACACGGCCACCGTTTTCGTGGGCGAGGTTCTGCTCGTTCCAGATCTCGTAAGCCTGGACTTTGCCCTGATAGCGCTTAGCCATCTGGCCCATGAAGTTGGCGAAAGTGCCGAAGTGCTCGCGAGCGGGCATACCGTTCGAGCCATCGGGGGTAGCCCACGAGGGCGAACGTACCACGCTGATCAGCATCTTCATGCCAGCGTTGTGAACATCGTCAACAATGTGGTCGAGCTCGCCCCAGTAGATAGCGCCGGAGCGATCCTGGAGGTCTTCCCAAGCAACCTGCTGGCGAATCCAGTAGATACCGGAGTCCTTGGAGATCTGCAAGACACGCTTGCGATCTTGCCAAGCTGCGCCCTCATGGTACAAGAAAGCGTTGTAGCCATAGACGAAGGGCTGGGGCAGCGAGTACGAGGGGCTGGCCGGAGTAAAGGCCGGGTTGTTGGCGTGAGCCGCAGCGCGGTACTCGTTACCCAAGAGACCCAACATAACGCGATACTGCGGGTTAGGCTCGTCGGGGTGCCACTCCATACGCTGGCGCTCGAAGTACTGTACCCAGTAGGTCTTGCCGTCAGCCGAGTTGACTTCTTGGAACTGCTCGGAGAGCGGACGGCCGAACACGCTCAGACCGCCGTTGTTCTGCCAGAAGCTGCGGAAAGGAGCGGGGCCATCGCGCAGGGTGTGCTGAGTAACCTCGTCCCATGTGCCGTCGTTGGGGTTAGCAACCGGGCGGAAGGGCTCTTCGTTCTCGCGACCCTGGGCCAACTTCGTACCCATCAGACGACCCAAAACATAATACTTGTTGTCTTGCTGGCCGAAGTTCTCAGGGTGCTCTTCCAAGACAGCGCGCTCGAAGTACTGAACGCGATAATACTGACCAGGGTTGGTAAAGCTCTCTTCAATAAATGGGCGCGAGATTGGATAACCCAACACAAAGAGAGCATTGGGGGTGTTCTTCCAATATTCTAAGAAGTAGTTTACCGCTGAGTGTCCTGTTTCTTCGAAGTAGCGAACCTGAGCCGGGGGCGGCGTATCAGGCACATTTTGTGCGCTAGCGTTGTTAGCAGCACTAGGCCAAGCGACCAGTGTCGTAGCAACAACCAGGGCAAGAACGGCGGCTACAATACGTCTAACCATAGAAACGCGTCTCCTTAATCATGTGGGCTATGTTCCAACACTCGTTCCATTTTACCTATCATCATAAACGTTCGAATAACCCAAAGCGTGTTATGTAGAGCTGAGAGTGTTGTGAAACGTTCCTGATAGGCAGCTTAACTTGTCAGTACTAGCCAATTTAGTGTGTCGCTTCAGCTTAGATCGAGTACGATGGCTGAACGAGCGAACGATAATGGGAAGAACAAACCGATCGGTTGCCTTCATTGAAGAGAAGCATATCCTCAGCTGTGGCTTTAAAGCAGCTAAACCCCTGTGGCGTCGGAAATGAGCAAAGGCACGTTAAAGCCCTACTTGTAGCGAAAGATACAAGCGTTTATCAGTATTGCTCACCATTTATCACACTTGGGAGACAGCGCAGACGTGCATACAAGCAGTTGCTTTATGAGCCACATAGGCGTTTGGCGTATGAAGCAAAGACAGGCCAGATCGGAGTACAATTCCATTCGCACTACCGAGGATACAATCTTCCTTATTTGCTTGGAAAAAGGCTCACACCTGCATACACCTCTCTAGGAGGCGAATTCACACATGACAGGGTGTGTTGTTGCCTACTTACAGTTTCTCATACTATTCTAGGCTAAAAGTCCGACAATTATAGTCAGTGTCAGTATATCCGTCAAGTTAATTCATCGCATTTCATGAGGAACTGTAATGGATTTTCGCCCAAAAGCGCGGTACAGTTCATGCTTAGAAGCGAAATATACGGTCACGCAAGGGAGTGTTTCTATTTTGTAATACTGATAATGTATAAGTAATCAAAGTTAAACATTTAGCCCTCAAAAGTTCTCTAGACGTGACCCTTATAACTCGGTATAATAGTTGAAACAGTCGTATATAGATGCGACTTTTCTTCACCTGAAAGGGAATTGGCAATGGTTACAGTTTTACTTGTCATCGCTGGCATCACGCTGTACGTAGCAGCCCGACGCTTCACTTCACCAGCCCGCGCAGAAGCACCTGTACCCGTGCGTGTCACGTCTCGAGGGCGACGCCGCCGTTATTAGAGTCCTGCCTGCCTTAGCAGCTTGCCAAGGCAGCTTGTGTTTGCATAGATACACTGTTCAACAAACTCTTTTGTTCCATTGTCTAGGGAGGCACAACCTCCCTACCTTTATGCCCGCTTCGATCAACCTACTGCCCGAATCGTAGAGCACACTTTTGCGCTTGCAGCCTCTGCTGTTTCCCATATCACTCTTCTATCATTGAAGAGCCTTCTTGAACAACGTATGCTTGAAGAAGCAGGAGATCGACCTAGCAGGCTCGCAACATACCCTCACTTGAAGCTAGGTCTCGGCAAGCATGCACAAACCACAAACCATGCTGCCCAAACGCACGCTATCTATGAAACTTTTTTAGCGGCGTCAACGTCCAGAAAATAGTTCAAAATTGCTCAATGGGAACCAGAGGCGGTTTATGCGACACACCAAATCCTCTTGTAGGTATGCACTCTTTTCACTCTTCTTTGTATTACTCTTTTTTGCTACACCCCTCGGCGCTGCCTCAAAGCCCAAACCATCACTGCAAGCACAAGAGGTGGAGCTCCAGGTACATATTCCTGCCGATGGGCACTACCGCATCGGCAGTTGGCTGCCTGTCACAATCACGGTCAGCAACCAAGGGATCGACTTTATCGCCGATTTACGCATTCAGACCAGCCGCGCAGGGGCGAACTATAGCACCCAAGTCGATCTACCTCACAATTCACAAAAAACGGTCACGGTCTATACCTATCTCGATCGGCTCACTCGTCGCCTAACGATTCAGCTCTTAAAAGCTGGCGAAAGCGTTGTCAACCAATCGGTCAGAATCCAGCCGCACGCCAGCAACGAGTTTCTGATCGGGCTACTCTCGGCCGATCAAGCCCAAAGTTTCCTATTGCCTTCTGAGAAAGTAGCCGGCAAGAGCCTCGTAATCGTGCCGATCTCAGCCAGCGACCTCCCGCACTACCACGCAGGGCTTTCGTCGTTTAAGAGTCTGCTGATCGATGGTGTTGATCTGCAAACCCTTGCGCCCAGCCAAATCGAAGCGCTTCAACAGTGGATCAGCCTAGGCGGGCAGCTTATCATTAACGGCAATAAGCGCGCTTCTGATGTTGTAGCGGGCCTGCCAGAAGCGCTACGCCCCGGCATTATCAGCGGGAGCAGCCAAGCCAGCGCCCAAGATCTATTCCCTACCCTTACACTCGATGATCTCAACGATATCGAGCTGCTCGATGTGCAGCCCACAGCCACAAGCAAAGCGCAAGGCAACAGCGCGCTGAGCGGTGCTTCCGAACTACTGCTCTATCAACAGCGCCTCGGCCAAGGCAACGTGGTGCTAAGCAGAGTCGACCTCGATAACCCACTGCTCGTCAACTGGCCGCTTTGGGCCGAGTTCTGGCACGATCTCGTGCCGCAGGAAACCTTTGTCAACCCCGGCCTGATCTCAAGTAGCGCAACGGTCTCGCAGCTTGTCGAAGGTAATATCGCTGCGAATCTCATGCAACTTAGGGCGCTCGAACTGCCCTCGCTATCGCTTTTAGGACTATTATTGCTGGTGTACTGTATCCTCGTGGGGCCAGTCACCTTCTTTGTGTTGCGTAAACTCGATCGCCAAGCTCTCGGTTGGGTGGTTGTACCGATCATCACGCTGATCTTTGCAGGCATCGCCTATGGGGTTGGCTACAGCCGACGTGGCGGTGATGCGATTCTCAACGAGATCATCTTGATCGAGCCGATCAACGAATCGAACGCCCGAGTACGCACGTTTGTCGGCATCTTTACACCCAGCACCAAAACCTTCGAACTGACAGTTGGCGAGCAAGGCCTGGTTCGTCCGATCTCGAACTTAGGTGTTTGGGATACCAGCGAGCTCAATGGGGTCTACGCCGATTCGCGAGTGCGCGAAATAGAGTTACAACAGTGGAATATGCGCTCGGTTATGGCAGATTCGGTTCAAGCCTTTAAAGCGCTTGAGGCCTCGATCACGTTCGAGGGGCTGCAATACCACGCCGAAGTCACCAACCGTTCCAACTATTTGATTCGCGATGTGGCCATCGTACACGACATTTATGTGGCAGAAGTTGGCGATCTACAGCCCGGCGAAAGCAAACAGATCAGCTTCGGAAGCGAGAACGAACGCGAACTCAGACAACTGCGCTCTAAATTTCAGGGCTACTCGCTCGGCTATCTGTTCTATCACAAGCTCTACGAAACAGAAGGGTTCGGTATCAGCACCACCCTACCACCTGAGATCCAGATCCGCCAAAGCTTAATTGATGCGCTCTGGGCCGATAGCTACTCACAGCAGCGCCGCAAACCCTTATTGATCGGTTGGAGTGCCCAGCAGCCCGTGCCTGTCTCTATCAACGCCGACAAAGTTGAACGCCAGCAAACCGCCCTCATTGTGCAAGAGGTACCTTTTCAATACAAAGGCTCAAGTATTACGCTCGATCAGGCTTGGCTGAACTATATACCCCAAGTCGTGCAGAGCAATGGCATCGACTCGGTCTGTTACCTGAGCCAAGGCTTGGGCGTCACGCAAACCAACGAGGATATCATCCATCAGATCCAGATCCCGACAGAGCTCATTCCCGCTCAAGTCGAAGCGATCACTCTGCTGCCCTCCGCCGATGGTGGGCTTCCCGACGATATTCGTTTAGAGGTCTACGACTGGACGAACCACGAATGGGTCGAATTCCAATACGCCCAACGGGTGCCGCTCGAACAACCTGAACGCTTTATCGATCCTATGGTCGGCAAACTACGCATCCGCGTGTTGGCGACCCAAAATCTACAAACCTATATGTGTGTCACCGTTAACGCCGAAATCGTCGTCCACGCCTAGTCCGGTCTGTGTGTACCTGTTTCTACCAGCCCAACGGAGTGATAAGCACAAGCTATGACAACACTTGCTATTCATACCGTCAATCTGAGCCGGCGCTATGGCCGCATGCTCGCCGTCGATAAACTGAATTTAAGCATCGAAGGCGGCACGATCTTCGGCTTTATCGGGCCGAATGGCGCAGGAAAGACAACCACCTTGCGAATGCTCGCGGGCTTGCTCGAACCGACAGGCGGCGAGATCCACCTGATGGGCGAGCGAATGTCCTCCAATGGCGTGCAAGCGCAACGTCTCGTGGGCTATATGCCCGACTTCTTCGGCGTCTACGACGACTTGCGAGTCTGGGAGTATCTTGACTTCTTTGCGCGCTGTTACAATCTGCCCGCCGCCCAACGGCGCACAACCGTCGAACAGCTGCTCGACTTAGTTGATCTTACGCCCAAACGCGATGCCTTTGTGCAGAGCCTTTCACGCGGTATGCAACAACGGCTCTGTCTCGCCCATGCGCTCGTACACGACCCGCCCATCTTGCTGCTCGACGAGCCTGCCAGCGGCCTCGACCCGCGCGCCCGTGTCGAGCTGCGCGAGCTGTTGCGCACCCTACGCGACATGGGCAAAACTATTCTGCTCAGTTCGCACATCTTGAGCGAACTTGCCGAAGTCTGTACGGCGATCGGCATTATGGATCATGGCCATCTGCTGGCTGCAGGCACGGTCGACGATGTGAGACGCCAGCTCCAAGGTGGGGCGGCCCTGCAAGTGCGCGTGCTAAACGATTCAGAGCGTGCTGCCGAGCTGCTGCGCCAGATGGAAGGCGTTACAGCGGTAAACCATAGCCCGGTCGATAGCCGAATTCTGCGTGTCGATGGAGAGATCAATGAAGAACAACAGGCTGCTATGTTGGCGCAGCTCTTAGCCGAAGGGGTTCAAGTCAGCAGCTTCCATCTCGAAGCCGATTCGCTTGAAACACTCTTCCTGCGCCTCACAGAATAGCGGTTTGGCGCAAGGGATATCACAATGAACACTTTTCGTTTTCTACGGCCATCGGTTAACCCGATTTTAGTCAAAGAGCTGCGCAGCCGTATGCGCGGTATACGCCCCTACGCGATCCTAACGATCTTCATTCTGTTTATGATCGTCATAGGCTACATCATCTACCAAATGTCGCTCTCTCAGGTGCGCTTTGGTATGACCGTGCTCAGCCCACAGGTTGGTCAATCACTCTTCAACGGCTTAGCGCTCTGCGAGCTCTTTCTAGTCATCTTTCTCGCCCCGGCGCTTACCAGCAGCGCGATCAGCGCCGAACGCGAACAGCTTACCTATGATCTGCTGGTGACGACGCCCCTCAAGCCGCTCCGCATTCTGTGGGGCAAACTGATCGCGGCCCTCAGCTATCTGCTGCTGGTGATCTTCGCCGCTATTCCGGTCTTCAGCGTGGTGCTGATCTTTGGGGGCGTCAACCCACGCGATATGATCAAAGCGCTCTTGCTGCTGCTGATCTCGGCCATCTTTTTCGGGGCGATCGGCCTGTTCTGCTCGGCGCTCTGCAAACGAACTGCCCAAGCGACCGTGCTGAGCTATTCGATCATCTTGCTGATTCTGGGCGTCAGCATGCTTTTGAGCTTGACGTGGGGCCGTTTCAGCGACCCACCCGGCCAAAACGTTCCCGAATACATTCTCTATCTGAACCCGTTCAGCGCGCTCAGTTCAATCACCATCCTCACGCCCATGAACTTCAACAGCCCGTTCCCGGTCATGTTCGATAGCAGCATGATCTATGGTGGGCTAGCCTGGCAAACCCTGCTCGCCACTGGCGTGCTGATCTACGACGAAAACGGGCCGCTAGTGCTGCCGATCTTTCGCGCAACGATCTTGCTCTACCCGTTCTTGACCTTGCTGCTCTGTTGGATCAGCTCGCACCTCATCTTGCCGCGCCGCCGTTGGTGGCCGCGCTGGAGCGACCTAGGCTTTCTGCTTTCGCTGGTGCTGTTTGGCGTGCTTATCTTTATGCTGCGCTCGTGGTGGTACGTTCCAACCATAAATCGCATACCATTTTAGAATTTTCGGCCATAGAGATGGTATACTAAAGGAATGGAAACATTCACAGTAAACAAAGAACAAGCTTTGACAAATTTATATAATCTCACTTTAGCGCAACTTGAAGCCTTGGTAAAAGAGATGGGCCAACCGGCCTATCGGGCACGCCAAATCTACCAACAGCTTTATGTCAAATTATCCAACGATCCTCACCAGATGACCGATCTGCCGCTTGCCTTGCGCGAGCGACTGGCCAACGAAACCACGATCGGTAATCTGCGTCTGGTGCGGGTCTTGCGAGCCGAAAACGGCCTGACTCAAAAGGCGCTCTTTGCGCTGCCGAGCGGCGAAGTAGTCGAAACGGTGCTGATGATCTATCCCGATCGCGCCACCGTCTGCGTCTCTTCCCAAGCGGGCTGCGCTATGGGCTGCGTCTTTTGCGCCACGGGCAAGCTCGGTCTGCTCGCCAACCTGAGCACGGGCGACATCGTGCAGCAAGTGCTCTGGGCCGCCCGCGTACTGCGCGACTTCGAAGGCGACATCGCCGTGCGCCACCTGACCAACATCGTCTTTATGGGCATGGGCGAGCCGTTCGCCAACTATGATCGCTGGTGGGGCGCGGTCGAGCGCCTGCACGACCCCAAAGGCATGAACATGGGCGCTCGCAATATGACGGTCTCGACGGTCGGTCTACCGAAGGGCATTCGCCGTTTGGCCGAAGAGAAGCTGCCGATCAACCTTGCGATCTCGCTTCACTCACCCGACGACACGCTGCGCAGCGAGATGATGCCGATCAACCAGCGCTTCCCGATCTCGGAGTTGATGGCTGCCACGCGCGAGTACATTCAAAAGACCAATCGGCGTGTTTCGTTCGAATATGTGCTGCTGCAAGGCGAAAACGACACGCCGCGCCACGCCTTGATGTTGGCGGGCCTCTTACACGGCATGTTGTGCCATGTCAATTTGATCCCCTGGAATCCGGTGCCGGGCACCCCCTTGAGCCGTTCCAACCGCGAACGGGTCAATGCCTTCCAGCAGATTCTGCAAGACCACCGCATCGCCTGTACGGTGCGTGTCGAGCGCGGCGGCGAGATCGCAGCTGCGTGTGGTCAACTGGCAGGCAGCACTCCTCAGCCCCAAAACAACCAGATCGCTTTGGTTTAAGCGACAAAGCGCTTCGCAACAACAAAGTCCCATTGCAAATGAGAGATTTCCTAAGCGAAATCTCTCATTCTTTTGCGGGCATTACTCTGATAAGCCATCCCCATGTTTCGTTTAGCGCCCTAGCGGTCTCGTCCTTACCCCAAACAAGGCTTTTGGCGCGTCCGCCTACGGCTATCAACATCCGGCCCGCCGCCCCAGGCTGCTAAACAGTGCCTACAGGCGCGGTCGATCCATTGTTTAAGGTGCATGACTCTTCCGCCTTTGTAACAAAATGGTTCGACCAAGCCAAAGTTCGCAATCTCGCACCTGCTTTTAGCTGATACTGCACTGTATAGCCATGCAGCGCTTTGGAAGCAACCAGCCAAAACCAACAGTCTTGAAGCAAAAGCAGTAGTAGTGGCGAGCTATTTGCTTATAATCGGCACTAAACGAGGCGATTTGGAACGAAAACTGCACCAACGAACAGCAAAAACCCTTGACATTCTTCTAATAGATTGTGTAGACTAGCTTTGCTGCTTATGCGTTTTCACGGAACAGGACGATACACTGTTTGTGTCGCGACCCTTGGTTTCTGGTCGTTTATCCGAACCTAGGCAATAGCTATGACCTCTTACCAAAAACATCTTGACGAGGCACTCCTCCAAGATACAAGTACCCCTACAACCTCTCCCACGCAACGTACTACAAAGCATAATAAACGTCAACGCAAAGCGGGTAGCTGGCTCGCTTGGTTGGCTGTACTATTATCGCTGATGGTACTCGTGATCGGGATTGGCGCTGCCGCTTACCTCTATGCGGAACGCCAATTCATCGGGCGGATCTATCCCAACATCAGCATTCGCGGCCTGAATCTCGGCAACTACAGCGTTAATCAAGCCCGTAAAGCGCTCGAACGACGTTATAGCGTCTTTCTGCAAGAACCGGTCACCATTACCTTTAATGGTCAGGTTTGGCAGCCGAGCGCCGAAGAGTTGGGCATCTCGATCGATTTCGATTCGGCACTCAAGCAAGCTTTCGAGATCGGGCGTCAAGGCGATCGGGTTGAGAACGCCAAAGTTGTGCAGACCGTCTGGGAACAGGGTGTGGAGATCCCGCTGCATGTGCGCGTCGACGAGCGGGCCTTGCAACGCTATGTAATGCAGATCGCGCGCCAAGTTGAAATCGCTCCCATTAATGCCGATGTCAACCTTGTGAGCACGCATCTGATCGTTGCGCCCGAAAGCGATGGTCGCCAAGTTTTGGTCGATGAAACCGTCCAAGATATGCTAGCTGCGCTCCAAACCCTTTCGCCCCAAGAGGTCACCTTGCGCACCCGCGTGCTCGAGCCACGCATTCGCACCAACGCCTACGACTCGCTCAAAGCCGAGCTCGATACGCTCTTCGCTGGCCCAGTTGTTATGACGGCCAACAATCGCAGTTGGGAATGGACGCCCGAAGAGATCGCCTCGTGGGTCCGTCTGCGCCGCACCAACGACGCCGATGGCATGCCAAGCTTCGATGTAGTCGTCGACCAAGAGCCATTGCGCAAAGCGCTTGTGCCGATCGCGGCCAGCCTACGCCAACAGGGCGAATTACCACGCGTCAACTGGAACAACGGGCAGCTCGAGATCTTCCAAGCTGGCACCCCCGACTACGGCCTCGACGGCAACGAAGCCTTGGCTCGCTTCAACCAAGCTTTGCGCAGCAAAGAGCGCAACTTCGAAGCGCCGATCATTGCCCTGACACCCAGCGTCGACGAAACCAACCTTGCCAGCCTCGGCATCACTACCGAAGTTGCTACAGGAGTAAGCTCGTTTAGGAACTCACAAGCCTACCGCATCACCAATATTCGAGCAGGCGCCCGCCAAATGCACGGTCGTTTGATTCCGCCCGGTGCGTCTTTCTCATTCAACGATAATCTTGGGCCGGTCGATGCCGCCCATGGCTTCGTAGAAGGCTCGGCTATCGTCGATAACCGCACCCAAAAAGAGTGGGGCGGTGGTCTCTGCCAAGTCTCAACCACCGTCTTCCGGGCCGCTTTCTGGGCGGGCTTGCCGATCGACGAACGCCACGAACACGCTTACCGCATCAGTTGGTACGAAGAGCTGGGCGAGCCTGCTGGCCTCGACGCTGCGATCTTCACCCCTTACAACGATCTGCGCTTCACCAACGATACGGGCGGGTGGCTGCTGGTGCAAACCGAAGTCGATCTGCAGCGCCAACGGTTGACGGTACGCCTCTATGGCAAGCCGATCGATCGCCAAGTGAGTTTGGAGCAACGCGTATTGAGCACAACTCCAGCGCCCAAACAGGCGATCTATATCACCGATCCGTCGCTGCCGCGCAGTGGCTACAAACGAACCGACTTCGCCCGACCCGGCATGAAGATCGAGATCTACCGCACGGTTGTGGATAAAAACGGCACGCTGTTGAGCTACGATACTTTCCCAACCGAATTCAAGCCTTGGCCAGATATCTACGTTCGCGGTGGTAGCTAATTCCATAGCCGCCTAAACGTGTTCCTCTCAGAATGTTTGGGCTGGCGTAGCGAAAACTGCTTTAAGCGCTTCGTTACGTCAGCCCAGTTCCCTCAACGATCTTCGATCCCAGCTCTTCACAGTAACATAAGCGCTCTCTAGCAGATCCACTCAGCCTAGCGTCTTAAGAACAAGGGATGCATATGTTTTCACAACAGTTTTGGTCTCAGCATAGCCTGCGCTTGGTAATCGTTCTGATTGTGACCCTCATTCCAGTAGCGCTGATCTACAACGCGGCTTCAAGCGAGGCCCAAAGTGTTCAACAACAAGAGCAGATCTACCTTGCCTTAGGTGATTCGTTAACAACTGGCTACGAAGCGCCCCAAAATAACGACGGCGAGCCGGGCTATCCACACTTTCTCTATGAGGCGCTAAAAGAACGCAAGCCCGACCTCCAGTTCCACTTGTTAGGGCGCAACGGTGAAACCAGCGAATCAATGATCAGCGGCGGCCAGCTTGACGAAGCAGTAGCTTTTATTCAAGAGCAGAGCCAACAAGGCACGTTGGTTAGCCCAATCACGCTCGATATCGGCGGCAACGATATGGTGGCGGTGCTGCTGCAAGAAGCCGATTCGGCGACGACGCGAACCAGCTTTCGGGCCAACCTTAGCCATATTCTCGATCAACTGATCGCTGCTATGTCTCCTAACGGCGAACGTCAGGGCGAGCTGATCATCATGAGCTACTACAACCCCTATCCGGGTGTTAAGCCGCCGTTTTATCCGATCGACACCGACACCGAGCTGGCATTGTTCAACGCGATTATTCTCGAAGAGGCCGCCAAAAGAGGTATTAAGGTAGCGGCTGTTTTTGAGGCTTTTGAAGGCAAGCAAGCTGAGTATGTGTACGCGGACTTTAGCCGTTACCCCGATCTATCGGCGCTCGACTATCACCCGCGCAAAGCAGGCCATCTTGCGATCAAAGATGCGTTTCTACAGCTCTTAACAGACGAGCCAGGCACCGCCACACCAACTAAGCAAACACCCACCAGTGAAACGCCTATCAGTGAAACGCCCACCCGTGAGACTCCTCCAACAAACTACCTCTGGCTGCCGTATGTGCTCGTAGCGCCTGGGCAAGAATAGAATCGCAGCTCACGCTCTGCCGAAGGCAGCTCATAGCAAGCAGCTGCAGCGTTTCGTTTTTGGGCGGCCGCTTCCATGCAGATAGGCGCCTGTTCGATGGGCGGGATGCTGATAGCCGTAGGCGGACGCGGTGAGGATCGAATGGAAGCTAAAGCGCTCGCCGCCAAATGCTGCGCCACATAAGGATGATAGAAGGCGAAATGCAGATTTTGCAGGGTAAAGGCAATACAAAAAGGCCAGAGGTCGTGTGACCCCTGGCCTGTTTGATCTATGCCTAAGGTTTATTCGACGGTGTACTCACCATCGACCACGTTATCGTCCTTCTTCGAAGAGCCGGAGTTGCCGTTCGCGTTCTGCTGGTAGGCGTTCTGCGACAGGGTGAACATGGCCTGCTGCAACTCGTTGGTCAAGCTCTCGATGCGGCTGCGATCCTCGTTGCTGATCGCCTCGCGCAGATCCTTGATAATACCCTCGATGCGGGTCTTCTCAAGGCTATCGACCTTATCGCCAAGATCGTTCAAGCTGCGCTCGCTCTCGTAAGCCAAGGTGTCGGCCTTGTTCTTGAGCTCGATCAGCTCGCGGCGGGCGCGGTCTTCGTCGGCGTACTTCTCAGCATCGCGCACCATGCGCTCGACCTCATCCTTGCTGAGGTTGGTGCTGGCGGTGATGGTAATGCGCTGCTCTTTGCCAGTTGCCTTATCCTTAGCCGAAACGTTCAAGATACCGTTGGCGTCGATATCGAAGGTCACCTCGATCTGGGGAACGCCACGCGGCGCGGGCGGAATGCCCTCGAGGCGGAAGCGACCCAAGGTCATGTTATCGGCAGCCATCTCGCGCTCACCCTGCAAGATGTGGATGTCGACAGCGGTCTGGTTGTCGGCAGCCGTCGAGAAGATCTCGCTCTTCTGGGTCGGAATGGTGGTGTTGCGATCGATCAGTTTGGTCATCACACCGCCAAGGGTCTCAACACCCAAGGAGAGCGGGGTAACGTCCAAGAGCACAACGCCCTTCACATCGCCGCCCAACACACCACCTTGAATGGCGGCTCCCATTGCCACAACTTCGTCGGGGTTGACCGACTTGTTCGGCTCTTTGCCGATCATCTTGCGAACCAAGTCTTGCACAACCGGCATACGGGTCGAACCACCGACCAGAACAACTTCCTGAATATCGCTCGGCTTGAGGCCGGCGTCTTTCAGAGCTTGGTTGACTGGGCCACGCAGACGATCGGTCAGGCTGCTGGTCAGCTGCTCGAACTTGGCGCGGCTCAGGCGCATCTGCAAGTGCTTGGGACCGGTAGCGTCGGCGGTGATGAAGGGCAGGTTGATCTCGGTCTCGCTAACGCTCGACAGCTCCATCTTGGCCTTCTCAGCTGCTTCCTTGAGGCGCTGGAGCGCTTGGCGATCCTTGCTCAGGTCGATGCCCTGATCCTTGCGGAACTCATCGACGATCCACTCGACGATCGCGGCGTCGTAGTCGTCACCACCCAAGTGAGTGTCACCATTGGTAGCGCGTACTTCGATTACGCCGTCGCCCACTTCCAAGATCGAAACGTCGAAGGTACCACCACCAAGGTCGAAGACCAGAATGGTTTCATCCTTCTTCTTGTCGAGGCCGTAGGCCAGTGCGGCAGCGGTCGGCTCGTTGATGATACGCAACACGTCCAAGCCTGCGATCTTACCAGCGTCTTTGGTCGCTTGGCGCTGGCTGTCGTTGAAGTAAGCCGGAACGGTGATGACGGCCTGAGTGACCGGCTCGCCCAAGTAGGCTTCAGCATCGGCCTTCAGCTTCTGCAAGACCATCGCGCTGATCTCTTGGGGTGCATAGTCTTTGCCGGTCTGCGGCACGTTGATGCGAACATCGCCACGCGGGCCTTTGGTGATTTTATAAGAAACCATCTCGCGCTCATTGGGCACTTCCTCATAGCTGTGACCAATGAAACGCTTCACAGAATATAGTGTATTATCGGGGTTGATGGTCGCTTGGCGCTTAGCGGTCTGGCCAACCAGACGCTCGCCATTCTTAGCGAACGCTACCACCGAGGGAGTTGTACGATTACCTTCAGCATTGGGAATAACAATGGCATCGCCACCTTCCATTACACATACACAGGAGTTGGTGGTACCAAGGTCAATACCTACGATTTTTCCCATAACAGCTTCTCTCCTTAAATTTAGTGTCAGAATGGTGTAGGCCGGGCAAGTGTTATCGTAGCTTGCTGGTTCTGCTCCAGTCCGCTCTTACCTCGTGCCTCTGGTATCTAGTTTACCGTTTTTTTGTTAATATGACAGCAGTGCAGTGTTAGATGTCTGTTAGATAATCGAGATGCTGTATGCGTAATAAATCCTGAAGGGAAGCCTAACATCAAACTACATTTTTCGCTTGGTAACGCTCTATTACAAGATTAAGGTCTACTCGCTTTAGATCCGTTAACGGCATCCTCGGCTATGATACCTTGGAGATCTTCCCCGAACTGGAAGCAGAATCGATCAATAGCTTCAAGCGAGCTCTAGACTCCCGCTCATAGCGAGAAGTAAAAAGCTCTTTTCTCTGGCACCTTTTTAGCTGTTTCTGCGTATATAAACTGTGGGGCAAAGACCAGCGAGCGCTAAAAACAGCCCTGCGCTAGACCGTATCTTCGTGTTAGACTAGGCGGTCTAGATAAAAAGATTGTTAAAAAACCCTCTAGAAAGGAGTGAACCGTGCTAGAGTTCAGCTGGCAAGAACTGACGATTCTCGTGCTGCTGGTAAGCATGTTTTGCATTAGTATGGGGGTAGTGATCTTTGTCCGCGCCCAAAACCGTCGCAAACACTAAGGCTACTCTACACCTCGCTGACTACTCCAGCTTAGCTACTTCGAGACACCGCCTTTGAACGCACTCAATCCATCACAACAGCGAGCATACCCCTTGAAGACCAGTCTGCATCATCTCCGGAGTTCTCATCTTACTCGTACACGATAGCCTGTTTTAACTCAAACTACAGATTCCCATCCAAATAGCTTGTGTGCCTGTGGTGGTTGTTCATAACCACCACAGGAGACTATCTTCGCCTTCCCGCAAAATAGGCCCTGCGGCTAGTTCTCAAGCTACATCCCTAACAGGTCGGTGCGTGTTATGATGAAAGAAAAGCGACTAGCTAGAACTGGCTATGCATACACAAAAACCCGCGCTTGATCCGATGATCTCGTCGCCCGATAGTAATGAATATTTCAATGCTATCAGTCATTTGGTCGGAGCAATCCTCTCTCTGGCAGGTTTGATCGTTCTGGTGACCTTCGCCGCTCTCGAACAGCAAGCACTCCATATCATCAGCTTCGCGATCTATGGCAGCAGCTTGGTGCTGTCGTTTGTGGCGAGCTGCCTCTTGCACTTCTTCTTGCTGTTTGGAAAGTACAAACGTGTCTTTGGGATTCTCGATCACTGCGCGATCTACCTTTTGATCGCCGGCACCTACACTCCCTTCTGCTTGGTGGTCTTGCAAGGCGCGGCGGGTTGGTGGTTATTCGGCATCATCTGGAGCCTCACAATCTTCTTCATCGTCATCAAAGCGATCTTCTTCGCCCAGCTTCCGATCTGGCTCTCGAATCTCAGTTACCTGCTGCTTGGCTGGCTGATTCTGCCCTTTGCAGGAAGCATTGTGCAGATATTGCCCATACAGGCGATCGTCTTGATGATCATCGGAGGCTTGTGTTTTTCGCTCGGCGCGATCAGCTTTGCTCTCGGCAAACCAAACCCCTTCCCACCCAACTTCGGCAACCACGAAATCTGGCATATTGCCGTTTTATGCGGCAACTTCGCCTTCTTTCTGGTTATGCTCCAGTTTGTTTTGCCCCTCCACTAGCTTGGTAAAAAATACGGTACAATGACCCATCATTTGATCCCATCTACGCAGGGGCAATGATTGACAAAATTGCGAGGCTTTCCTACGAGGAGCTGTCATGGAACCCAAATTTTTAGAACTTAAAAAGCGCTTAGGCGTTGTGAACGATCTGCAATCAGCAGCTGCTGTGTTGGGCTGGGACCAGCAGACTTACATGCCCCAAGGTGGCAACGAGGCTCGCGCTCGCCACATGGCGACTTTGGCACGGCTCGCCCACGAGCACCTCACCGACGATGCAGTTGGGCAGTTGCTCGATGATCTGCGCAGCTACGAAGAGAGTCTGCCCTATGACTCAGATGAGGCAAGCCTTCTGCGAGTCGCGCGCGAAGACTACGAGATGGCAAGCAAGCTCCCGGCCTCGTTTGTCGAAGAGTTATCGAATCACCAAGCCCGCACCTTCGAGGCTTGGACCCGCGCCCGCCCCAACAACGACTTCGCTTCGGTGGCTGGCTTGCTCGAAAAAACCCTCGAATACAGCCGCCAATACGCGAGCTACTTCCCTGGGTACGAGCATATCGCTGACCCGCTGATCAACCGCGCCGACCGTGGTATGACCGCTGCTTCGGTGAGCGCCGTCTTCAAAGAGCTGCGCGAACAACTCGTGCCGATCGTCAAGGCCATCACCTCGCAAACCCCAGCCGACGATTCTTGCTTGAACCAGTTCTACCCCGAAGACAAGCAGCTTGAATTCGGTCTGAAGGTCGCTCAGCGCTTCGGCTACGACCTGCAGCGCGGTCGTCAAGATAAGACCTACCACCCCTTCGAGACTCGTTTCTCGGTCGGCGATGTGCGTATTACTACCCGCGTGAAAGAGCACGACCTGGGCGAAGCGCTCTTCAGCACCCTACACGAGTCCGGCCATGCAATGTATGAGCAGGGCGTCAGTTGGGATCTGGAAGGCACCCCGCTTGCGAGCGGCACCTCGGCGGGCGTACACGAGAGCCAGTCGCGCCTCTGGGAAAACATCGTCGGTCGCAGCCGTGGCTTCTGGCAGTACTTCTACAAAGATCTGCAAGCGACCTTCCCAAGCCAACTGGGCAACGTATCGCTCGACACCTTCTACCGCGCCATCAACAAAGTTCAGCCTTCGTTGATCCGCACCGAAGCCGACGAAGTGACCTATAACCTGCACGTAATGTTGCGCTTCGACTTCGAACTGGCCCTCTTGGAAGGCCGCATGGCCGTACGCGACCTGCCCGACGCTTGGCACGAGCGCTTGCAGGCCGATCTAGGTATCGCACCGCCCGACGATCGCGACGGCGTTCTGCAAGACATTCACTGGTACGGCGACCTAATCGGTGGTATGTTCCAAGGCTACACCTTGGGCAACATTATGAGCGCTCAGTTCTACAACGCTGCGCTGCAAGCCCACCCCGAGATCCCCGACGAGATCGCCCGAGGCGAGTTCGGCACGCTGCACAACTGGATGCGCACTAACATCTATCAGCACGGACGCAAGTTCACCGCGCCCGAGATCATCGAGCGCGCAACCGGCGGCCCGCTGCAGATCACACCTTACATCAACTACTTGCGCCAAAAGTACGGCGAGCTCTATTCACTCTAAAGCGGCAAGCTAACACAAACTCATCGGGATGTTGTGTGATCGCACAACATCCCGATCCATTACGACATCAAAGCATCTGATCGCATCATAAGGCGGAAGGATCCTTACCTTCCATCTTTGAGAAAGAGGCCAAGCCGCCAGAGTACTGATGCCAAATCCGTTTAAAGACCTGCATGCTCTTCGTTCAGAAAAACGAAAAGCCGGGAAAAGCAAAAAGAGTCACGTTCCGTTCTGCCGAAGGCCAAAGAGAACCTCATCAACCGGATTTGGTATGAACTGATCGGATTTGGTATCAATCGACGTGCAAAACAAAGGTCTTGCCTCTCTGCAGAGAGACAAGACCTTTTCGTACTTCCTACCACGATACAAGGTATCAAAACCCTTACACACCAAGCTCACGACGGAGCGCTGTTAGCTCGTTATTTACCCGTTGATAGAGATTAGCTTGCTGATCAGGTGGTAGAAACGTTGCCTGCACCGCGTCTAAAACGGTATGGCATAGATCATCTACCGAAAAGCCGAAGTAATCGACCGCTAAACGATACTCGTCGGTGATCGTTGTATGAAAAAAGGTTGGATCATCGGAGTTGATCGTCAGACGAACACCGGCCTCAAACAACTGGCGCAAGGGGTGTTCTGCCAACGATTTCACCGCACCGGTACAGACATTACTTGTAGGACAAATATCGAGCGTTACCCCTTTGTCGCGCAGATGAGCCACCAAAGCCGGATCAGAGATGCTGCGAATGCCATGGCCGATTCGCTCGCACTCTAGCACATCAACCGCACCCCAGATGCTTGGAGGGCCAACCACCTCACCGGCGTGCGCCATAACGCGCAGGCCCATAGCGCGAGCGGCCGCGAAAACTTCCCGATAGGGCTCGGGAGGATAATCCGGCTCGTAACCACCGATCGACCAGCCAACCAGCCCATACTCCATAGCAGGTTTTGCCATCTCTAGGACGTGCCAAGCTTGTTCAACACCATATTGACGCCCATAGTCAAGGCAGGTCACGGCCTGAATGCCCGTCTCCTGTTTAGCGCGATCGAAGCCCGCCGCCATGCCTTGCACCGCCTCAAGCAAGTTCACTTGACGCGGAACATGCTGCATAGGCGAAATCATCACTTCACTATAGACGACGTTTTGGGCAGCAGAACGAAGTGCCATTTCATAGGCAAGCCGTTCAAAATCTTCTCCCCGTTTAAAGGCCCGGGCAAGATCCATAAAGACGTTGAGAAAATCGCTAAACGTATGGTAGCGAAAAAGCTGCTCGACGTCCGCCACAGTTTTAGCTGAGATTTCTACATGGTTCTGCTGGGCAAGCTCCAGCAATGTTTGTGGCACAGCAGTACCTTCGAGGTGAATGTGTAATTCAACTTTGGGCATCCGCGTAATAAATGCGTCGAGTTCTGGCGTGAGCACAGCAGGCTCCTTCGTAGCTAACGTAGTGTGTAAAGGGGGCAATAAAGGGAAATAGCGCTGTTGCTATTTCCCTTTATTACCACCCAAACGTTATACAACTGGTACGTTTCTATTCCTATGTCAACCCAGAGGAAGAATCCTCCTTACCTAGTTCGAGCTGATAGCTTTTAAGCGTTCAGCATTATCATAAACGGTAAGAGCATCAACAATTCGGTCAAGATCACCATTAAGAGTGGCAGGAATATTCGAGAAGTTTTGACCTATGCGATGATCGGTAATGCGGTCTTGGGGGAAATTGTAGGTGCGGATCTTTTCGGCGCGCTCACCACTGCCAACTTGAGCGAGGCGCGACTCGCCAAGTTCTTTCTGTCGCCGTTCTTGTTCACGTGCATAGAGACGGGCACGCAGCACCGAAAGTGCTTGCTCTTTATTTTTAAGCTGCGAGCGCCCATCCTGACAGGTCACCACAATCTCATCGGGCATACCGGGGTGGTAAACAATACGCACTGCCGAGTCGGTGGTGTTAACACCCTGGCCGCCGTGGCCGCTCGAGCGATACACATCGATACGGTAATCTTCTGGTCGCAACGGGATATCGGTCTCTTCGAGTTTCGGGAGTACAGCGATGGTCGCGGTGCTGGTATGAATGCGCCCACGCGCCTCGGTCGCAGGCACACGCTGCACACGGTGTACACCACCCTCGTATTTTAGTCGACTATAGGCACCATCAGCATTAATGTTAAAGATGATCTCCTTATAGCCGCCAAGGTCATTCTCTGTAGCGTTGAGGACTTCGAGCTTCCAGCCGCGCAGTTCTGCATAGCGTTGGTACATTCGGAAAAGATCCGCAGCAAAGAGAGCGGCTTCATCACCGCCTTCACCTTGACGGATTTCCATGATGACATCGCGTGAGTCATTGGGGTCGCGCGGCAAGAGCGTAAGCTTCAGGTCTTCTTCAAGCTTGGCATGCTGCTCACGCAAGCTTTGCAGCTCTTCAACAGCTAGCTCACGCAGTTCGGGATCATCGGATTCATTGATGATAGCTTGAGCTTCCTCGATGTTGCGCTTTACCTCTTTGTATTTACGATAGAGTGTGACCACTTCTTCGATCTCACTCTGCTCGCGAGCGTATTGTTGCAGCAAGGTATAGTCTGTGGCTACCTCAGGTTTAGCCATCAGCTCGTTAAGTTCATCGTATCGCGCTACTACGCTATCTAATCGTTCAAACATGGTAACATAACCCTTACACACTTTTTATAATAAGAACCAAACTTAGCAACCTCGATGCCGAGACAGCGGTTGCTAAGGAGAAACCTTGGTTATAACAAAGAAATTATAGCAAGTAAGCATAAAAGAATGCGGCCAATAAAAAACACGGGAAGAGACCAAAACGGCCCTACCCCGTGTTTCTATGAACGCCAGTTGTTATGTACGAGATGCTTTCTTGCGTCGGTTCCGTTCTGCACGGCGTCGCTTCTCCTTGCGCTGTTCGCTCTTGGAGACGAAGTGCATCTTCTCGCGATAGGTCTTAGTAATGCGCTCAGATACTACACCCTTGTTGAAACGGCGCAGTAATTGCTCTACTGGCTCATTCTCGCGTCGCTCTACCTTCATACGCTCCGCTTGACCACTACGCATGTGATCTCCAGCTTATATTGTTATCTATGAGCTTGTTTATCCATACGTAGGTCGGTACGGTTCACCCCCCTCGCTGTGGAATTATAGTACCCAGCGGGTAACTACAAGTAGGAAATAGAGTGTTGGGCCACAATCAATTGTTTAGCTTAGACTAAACAACCTGGTAATACACCAGACCCAAGACTGATATTTCATTCTTAACTCTTAGTATAACGAAAAGCGTTCAATATGGCAAATCCGAAGCGACCTGTTAAACGCGAGCGCGAATCATCAGCAACACACTTAACAACTCTGGCTCTTCGAGAGGGCAAATACAGCGTTCAGCCTCGGCCAATACCTCGTCTACGAGATAAGGCTTCAAGAGCTGCTTTACTTCCTCCCAGGGCATAAGCATCAGTTCGGCGGCCAAAGGAGAGATCTGAGGATTCTCGCACACAAAGGCGCGCCCCTCAACATGGGCGAAACCTGCTACTTGTATCTGCTCACACAAATCGCTCGTGAGTTCGTTGCTCGAAGCGCGGCGGTCGCCATTCGCAAGCGCTTGAGCATAGGCGATCTGCAAAGCTTGTAGTAGTTCGGGCGGCCAGTGATGCATGATAGCCCAAGTGTAGCTAGCCGTCACAACAAGCAAGATACCGTCGGGCTGAAGGATACGACGCACCTCGCGCCAAACCCCGCTCGGATCGGGCAGCGCGGCCAGCAGAGCGCTACACCAAACCGCCTTAAACGAATGGTCAGCGAAGGGTAGAGCTTGGGCATCGGCGCGCAGCCAACGGATCGAGCAAGGCCAATCGTAAGGGCGCTGTGCTGCCTGATGTAATGCCTCTTGATCGATATCGATCGCAACGATCTGTCCTTGAGCATTCAAGGTAGCGGCTAATAGATCCGTCTTTAAACCTTCGCCGCAGCCCAGGTCGAGCAGGCGAGCCTGAAGCGGCCAATCCGCCCAATGCACTGCCTCAGCAAACAGAGGCATGAACGGTTCATGAAGATCGAGAAGGTGCATAAGCCCAATTGATTCTCAGCGATATTTTTGTCTATAATAACCGAAAAGAGCATTTTCTACACGCTTTCTGTGAGCGCTCTCCTACAATCAAGCTTATTTTCCTCTACAACAGGTCGCATTTAATCAGCGGCCAACGCTTTATCAGCTTCAAATAGCTTCGTTGAACACATACGAATCGAGCTTTGTTCTCAAAGTTTAGATACAAAACAATTCGTTATTCTCTGCTGGAGAACGCAGCGCATCCACTACATCCACACTTCTGGTGAGTAAGCGCAACGATGAGCGCCAAGCATACTGTGTATACAAGTAGCAAGTCGAGCCAGGCCAGTCTTACACAACACACCGCGCTATAGCGGCACTCGTCTTGCTGGCAAAAAGCTTGCTATACCTCAAGCACAATGTCGCATTACAACGCACTGTCATATGTATCTGCTTCCAAAAAGGCATTCCGATCAAGGTCTTCCTCAAGGCTCAAGGTTCCCGCACTAGTTTCCCTGAACAATTCCTTCACAACAAACGAGCAGACGCGTGACAGGAGGACACTTTCCGATAGGGATTGTAAAGCAAGTCCATAGCACTTTTAACAATCAAGCACGGGTCGCTTCGTCCGTTTATTGGCTAGCTTCAACTTCGAATAGGCTAGATAGGCCAGGCACGAAGGCAGAGTAGAAAGGTTTGGAATGTCTCAAACAGCAACCGCAACGCTACAAACCGCTCAGACTTCAACTGCTCGCGGCATACCGATTCAGGTGCGCCAGGTTACGAAGACCTTTAGCACACGCGGTCGCGAAGTTGAAGCATTGCAAACGATCGATCTCGATATTCAAGCTGGCGAGTTCGTCTGTCTGCTAGGGCCGAGCGGCTGTGGCAAATCGACCCTGCTCAACATCATCGCGGGCTTAGATATGCCCAGCAGCGGCGAGGTGATCGCCAACGGCCAGCCGGTCAAAGGCACGGGCACCGATCGCGTACTGCTCTTCCAAGAGGCTGCGCTCTTTCCATGGCTCGATGTAGAGCACAATGTCGAGTTTGGGCTGCGCCAAATGGGCATGCCAGCCGTAGAACGGGCTAAAGTTGCCCAACGTTATATCGATCTGGTGCATCTGACGGGCTTCGAGCAGAGCTATGTTCATCAGCTTTCGGGCGGCATGCGCCAACGAGCCGCCATCGCCCGCGCGCTCGCGATCGACCCAGCCGCGCTCTTGATGGACGAACCCTTCGGCGCGCTCGACGCCATGACGCGTGATCTGCTCCACCACGAGCTTGAGCAGATCTGGCTACAAACCAGCAAGACGATTCTGTTTGTAACTCACAATGTGCGCGAGGCGATCGCCTTGGGAGACCGCGTTTTGATCTTTTCGCCCCGACCGGGCCGAATCGTGCGCGATATTCGCATCGATCTGGGGCGCCCACGGCAGTTAGAAGATCACGCCTTAGTCGATCTCGCCTCCGAGATGGTAGCGGTCTTACGCCAAGAGCAAGGAGGCTGATATGCAGCTCACCCAAAGCAAGCGCGAAGAGTACAATACGCCCAGCAGCTCAACCAGCCAACCGTCGCCCGGGCCAAGCAGCTTGGCGAATCGCATCAACCTGAGCACCTGGCTGCGCAGAATCGTCTTCTACCTCGTTTTGTTAGGGCTCTGGGAAGGGCTAGCGCGCAGCGGAATCTGGCCCTCTTACCTCTTTCCCGGCCCCTTCGATGTGTTGCAATCGCTGATTCGCGGCTTTCAAAAGGGCACTTTTGTAACTGGCATTCTCGTTAGCTTAAAGTGCTTGGCGATCGGTTATTTGATCTCGCTGTCGATTGGACTGGTCTTAGGGCTGCTGATCGGGCGCATCAAAGCGGTTGCCGACACAGTTGGCTCGCTGGTGTTGGGCTTGCAAGCCCTGCCAAGCGTCTGTTGGCTGCCCTTGGCGATCCTCTGGTTTGGTCTAAACGAACGGGCGATCATCTTTGTGGTCGTGTTGGGGGCGCTCTTTTCGATCACCTTGGGTGTGGAGGCTGGCGTAAAAAATACGCCTCCGCTCTATCTGCGGGCGGCGCGTAACCTAGGGGCGCGCGGCTTTGCGCTCTACAGCCAAGTGATCTTGCCAGCCGCGCTGCCAGCCATTCTTACAGGTCTGAAACAAGGCTGGACCTTCGCATGGCGCTCGCTGATGGCGGGTGAACTGCTCTACTTTTCGCTCAGCTTGGGCAACCTGCTGCAAACCGGGCGCGACCTCAACGATGCCTCTCAAGTGATGGCGGTGATGATCGTGATTATTGTGGTTGGTGTAACGATCGACCAAAGCTTATTCGCGCCTTTTGAGCGGCGTGTACGCGAACGCTGGGGCCTGAATCAATAGCGCTCTGAAACGGTCTAAGCGCCCAAACGCTGCAAATAGCGGGGCGGCACATGATCGACCAGCCAGACGCCGTTGGCCGAACAGAAGAAGACAAAGCCGTCGGCCTGCATCTGAGCCGCGTCAACCACAAAGACGACAGGTTTGCCGTGGCGAGCGCCCACAGCGCGAGCTGTAACAAGATCGAGCGAGAGATGGACGTGATGGCAGCTCATTTTGAGCAGACCTTCGCGCTCGATCTGTTCGACCGAGCCGCTGCCCGTGCCGTGATAGAGCTGAGGCGGCGGAACCTGCGGCTCTAGCTCGAGATCGATCGGGACGCTATGGCCTTGATTGGCCCGAATGCGTGTACCCGTCTCGTCGAAAGAGAAGCGCTGTTTGTTATTGCTGCGCACCACCTCGTCGAGCTCGGCGCGTGTAATCGGCATATTGTGCTGTTGGAGAGCTGCTAATAGCGTGTCGACCGCGACCCAGCCGCCTTTCTCAAGCGCCAATCCTAGATCTTCAGGGCGATGACGCAAATGCTTGCTCAGATATTTGCTGATTTTGACCAGCCGTTTTTCATCCATAGGTTTCGCCAAAAGATGTTTACTTTATACACAAATCATTCTAAGATTAGCAAATAAATTGACAATCATAGAATTGAGGATCTCATGCCTGTAATCTATAAAATCACCTATCCAAACGGCAAAATCTATATCGGGCAAGATCGAACGGACTGTTTAACATACTTTGGTAGCGTAAATAATACCCTGGTTGTCCAGGATTTTTCACCCCAAGAACAACGCGACTTCACGATCAGAAAAGAAATTTTATGGGAATCGCAACAAGCTTCTATCCAAGAATTAAATCAAAAAGAAGTCGAATATATCCTCCTTTTTCAGTCAAATAATCCTAGCATTGGCTACAATCGACGACCACGATTTAAAGAACCTCTTCTAAAAGAAACTCAGGGTTTTCTTTTAGAAGAATAGGTTTGTTATACAAAGTGGTATGCGCCTCCCTTTTAATCGGTGAATTGCATACCACTATTACTTATCTGATACAAATATCAAATTATCTACCGCGCCGCGCTTCCCACACCTCTCGATTGACTAGGCAGCTGGGCTGTTCACCCCGCAAAGCCATAGCGACCTGTTGACAGGCCATCACCTGCATACGCCGCACACTGGCGGTGGTGTACGAGGCGATATGAGGCGTACAGACGATGTTGGGCAGTTGAAAGAGCGGGTTGGCCGGATCGGGCGGCTCGGGGTCGAAGACATCGAGGCCTGCGCCAGCAAGGTGGCCCGAGCTGAGCGCCTCGTAGAGCGCGGCCTCGTCGACGATCGGGCCGCGCGCCACATTGATCAGATACGAGCCCTTCGGCATACGCGCCAGACGCTCGGCGTTGATGAGATGGTGCGTGCTAGGCAAGTAGGGGCAGTGAATCGAGACCACCTGCGAACGAGCGAGTAGCTCGTCGAGGTCTGCTTCGAGCATCACGCCCAAGGCTTCAGCCCGCTCGGGCGAAGTGAAGGGATCGTGGGCCAGCACCCGCATGCCAAGCGCACGCGCGATCTCGGCCACCCGCCCACCGATACGGCCTAAACCGACTAGGCCAAGAGTCGCGCCCATGGCCTCTAAGCCTTGTGGCAGCGAGCCATAGGCCGGAAAACCCGCCCCAGAGCGCAAAATGCGGTCGGTGCTGGCGACCATCTTGGTCAAACACAGCATCAGGGCGATGGCGTGCTCGGCGGTCGATTCGGTCGGGCCATCGGGCGTATTGATGACCATAATGCCGCGTTCGGTCGCCGCCTGGGTGTCGATGCGGTCGTAGCCGATGCCCGGACGGGCGATCACCCGCAAGCGCGGCCCGACACGATCCATAAAGGCCGCATCGCAATACAGGAAACCGTTGACCAACATGGCATCGTAGTTGGCAGCCTCGGCGAACCAAGCGTCACTCTCTTCAAACGTGCCGGTATGAACCTCAGCGATGCCCTCTAAGTGAGCCAAGGCATCAGGGTGAAAGCGAATCTGGGTCCAAGCTCGTGCAAGCGCCATAGCACACCTCCATCTGCATCATCGCAACGATGTATCTGGCCAAACGCCGATTAGGCCAACCACTCTACTCCATCGTGAAGCACGATCAATTCGCTCTCATCCTCGAGCGAGGTTGGGAAGGTCGACAAACCGATGCCGGGTGTCCAAGTGTGCAGCAGGCCGGTCGCATACTTCTCGAAGCGCACCATCAAGCTAGGCGGCTGCGGATCGGGCAGCATGCTGAACTGAATGGTGGTGCAGGTCATGGCCAAGGTGCCTTGATAGCGGCGGATCATAGGCAGGTGAATGTGGCCCGCTGTGATCAGCTCAACCTGCGGGTGGCGCTTGATGATCGCGCCGAACTCGTCAGCGTGGTTCAGACCGATCTCGTCGAAGGCTTGCATGCCCGTCAGGAAGGGCGGATGGTGCATAAAGATGATGGTCGGTCGATCGGGAGCTTCGCTCAGACGCTCTTCCAGCCATTGCAGACGAGTCGGGCAGAGGTCGCCCGCGCCATCGTTGGGGATGTTGGTGTCGAGCGCGATCACGCGCACCGGATCGAGGTCAACCACGTACTGGGCGAAGCCTTCCAGCGCTTGGCTGCCTTGCGGACCGAAGACCTCTAGGAAGACGCTGCGGTTGTCGTGGTTGCCCGGGATGGTGTAGTAGGGCATGCGCAATTTGCTGGCGATGCTCTGAAAGCGCTCGTACTCATCGGGCCTGCCGTTGTGAACACAGTCGCCCGAGATGATGGTGATGTCGGGCAGGGTCGGCAAGTTGTTGAGATGCTCAACTGCGCGAATGAAACGCTCGGCTGTTGTGTCTGAGTCGGTTTTGATGTGAGTGTCACTGATTTGGGCAATGATCATGCCATGTTCTCCAAGCAATCAAGAAACGAGGTCTAAAAAGCGATACCAAAGCCCTGCAAAGGGCATGAACCAAGGGTTACCGTTGTAAAGGCCGAGCGGAGCGCGCGGGAAGCCTAAGCTGGCGAAGGGATTAGCACCCCGTTCGCCAGAGATGACAGCAGCCATCTGGGTGCCCAGATAGGTTGCGATGGCGACGCCGTGTCCGGCATAGCCGAGAGCGTAGTAGATGCCGTTCAGTTGGCCCGCATGAGGCATAATGTCGAAGGTGAAACCGAGCGTACCGCCCCATGCATAGTCGACACGGGTGAGCTTCAACTGCGGGAAGACTTCGAGCATGCCTTTGGAAAGCGCACGAGCGCTGCGCGGCAGGGTGTGTTGATCGGGCGGCGAGAAGGTCGCCCGTCCGCCGAAGATCAAGCGTCTGTCGCTGGTCAAGCGAAAATAGTAAAGAAAATTCTTGGTATCAAAGACCATGCGGCCTTTGGGGATCAAGCCAGAAGCGACTGTCTCGGGCAGCGGTTCGGTCGCGATAATGTAGGAACCGACCGGAATGACACGCCGACGAATGGCAGGCAAGGCGCTGTCGGTATAGCCGTTGGTAGCGGCAAAAACATTATCGGCCAGCAGCGAGCCAAGGCTGGTTTTAACCAAAAAGCCTTCGCCTTCGCGGGTAAGCTGCTCGACGCGCGTGCGCTCAAAGATCTGCACTCCGGCTCGTTCGGCGGCCCGTGCCAGACCGTGCACATAACGCGCCGGGTTCAGGCCAGCGCTCAGTTCATCGACCAAGACGCCGTGATAGCGCGGCGAATTCAGCTCTTGCGGCATTTCGGCGCGCGCCAAGACCCGCACCTTGTGGTTAAAATCGCGCTCAAGGCGTTCGGCCTCCTGCTGGAAGGCGGCGTAGTGCGAAGGCTTGGCGGCAGCTTCAAGATGGCCGCTGCGCACAAAATCGCACTCGATCCCCTCTTCGCGCACGATCTGCTCAATAAGATCAATGGCGCGCAACGACATCGCGAACCAACGTTGAGCCTGTTCCAATCCATACTGAGCGGTCAGCTTGCCAACGCCCTTTTTCATACCAGGCAAAACCTGACCGCCGTTGCGAGAGCTAGCGCCCCAGCCGATATCTTTGGCTTCAAACAAGGCGACGCGAGCGCCACGCTGAGCGAGTGCTCGAGCGGCAGAAAGACCCGTGTAGCCACCACCGATAATGGCTACATCGACGCGGCGCGGCAGGTGAAGAGTGCTGCTCTCAAAGGGTGTGGCAGTGGTCTGCCAAAACGATTCGCCTCCAATAAACATAGACTACCTATAACTGAAAAGGCTCAGAAAAGCAAAACAAGAGTTTCTGATTTGAAGCGAAAGCCTACGAATCAACGCACATCAGTAGTACTATTATACGCTCTCAAGGCACAGATCTATCTCGCAACGCATTGCGCCCTGCCATAGCCCTCATGTTGGGCCAAAAACACGCCCCATGCGCTTGCTGTGTTCACGCTTGGCGGCGAAGTCTCTCCTCCCAAAAAGGTACAAACCGCGTCCGCCTACGGCTACCAACAGCTTGCCCGCAACCATAGGCTGCTAGCCTGTACGCAGCGACCACCAAAAAGAGAAGCCTAGGCGCATCTAGATGCTATGCATCTGCAAGCCCTCTTCCTGCTGGGTGCGCAGATAGGCCAGCACAAAGGGATCGATCTGACCATCTTCGAGCACGGCGCTCAAGTCGTTGATCCGCAAGCCGCTGCGCGCATCGCGCACAAAACGGTAGCGGCCGTGGTTATAGATCCGAATGATCGACTCGTCCTCGCCATCTTCACCCTGCGCGATCACCTGCATAATCATAGCGTAGAGCGCGGCCGTATCATCGTCAGAGACGCTCTCGTTCAGCAGATAGAGCTGCACTCGCGCCAGACAGCGCTTGCGGGCCTCGCTGGGGCCACTGAGCAGCTTGTGAATGCCGACCTCGCTGCGCAAAAATTCATAGACATTGTTGCCCTGCACCAGCAAGAGACTCGGCTGATGCTGATCTTGAGAAGCTCGTCGCCGATTGCCGTGCTGACTAGCGCTCAACTCATGCAGATCGAGCGGGGTGTATTCGTAGCCTTTACGCTTAGCCCAAGCGATGTACATCGCCATCAGTTGCTCAGTCCACTCCTGCGAATCGCGGCCCAACGGCGAGATTCGCAGAAGGGCCTGGTCGTGGCCTGGTCCGGCATCAGCGCTCAAGATCTCGACCTGAAGATAATCGAACTCGGCCCGCACCTGCTCGAGATCGGAGGCGAAGCCTGGCACGCTGCGGCGATCGCGATGGGTACGAATGGTTTTGCCCTTGAAGACCAAGCCTTCGGCCCGTTCTGTCAAGATCTCCAAGCGCTTGAGCACCCGCTCCAAGTGGTAGATCCGCCCCAAGACATTGCGCGCCTCGCTGGGCGTATCCCAAAAGCTCGGCTCGTGGGTGCGCTGCAGAAGCTGCGATACCAAACGCCGCAAGCGCTGCACCGTCGGCGAAGCGGCTTCGGCAAAACACTGATCGAGCAGCTCTTGGCTAGCGCGCAAAAGCGAACTAAGATCGGTCTCTAGCACTCGATCGGGCATCGGCTTATCAGACACCATCTCGACCAGATCGTCGGGCGTATCTAGCTCGACAAAACTCAGGTTGATCTGCGACTTCTGAACGCTGAAACGCAGCAGACGATTGCCTGCCTCTTGGCTGACCAACAGGCGGGCGAGCGGCAGAATCACCATACGCTCGATCTCGCGCTGCAAGGGGCGAGCGCCATACAACGGGTGGAAGCCCGAGTTCAGCAGAGTTTCGATCACGGCGTCGTCGATCTCGACCAGCAGATTGCGGCGCACAATGCCTTCGCGCATCAGCAGCTTACCCAATTCGCGCCGCGTGATCAAACGCATGGCATTGTAGCCGAGCGGGCGGAAGACCACGATGCGGTCGATGCGGTTGAAGAACTCGGGACGGAAGAAGCGCTCGGCCTCTTTGATGAAGTGGGCGCGCAGACGAGCGTTGGAATCGCCATCGCCATTGGTATCTTGCGAATTAAAACCGATCGACTGCATCTCGCGGCGGCTCGCACCCAGATTCGAAGTCATAATGATGATCGTATTGCGGAAGTCGGTGCTGCGCCCGCCCGCATTGGTGAGCCGCCCTTCGCCCAAGACGCCCAACAAGACGTCGAACACATCGTGATGAGCCTTCTCTAGCTCGTCGAAGAGCACCACGCTAAAGGGCTGTTCGCGCACACGGCGGGTCAGCTCGCCCTCGTTCTTCTCGTCGCGCCAAGCATTGCCGATCAGGCGCGTCACAGCGTCGGGTGTGGCGTATTCGCCCATATCGAGACGGATCAAACGGTCGCGGCTGCCAAAGAGGAACTCGGCCAAAACCTTGGCTAGTTCGGTTTTACCAACCCCGGTCGGACCGACGAAAAAGAAGCTGCCCAGCGGTTTGTTGGGGTCGTGCAGGCCCGCTTTGATCACCGTCACCAGATCGACCATAGCGTCGACGCCATCGCTCTGACCCAGCAGGCGCTCCTCAAAATAGCTGCGCACATCGGCCAGCGAGAGCGGCACCTGATCGGAGATAATCGCTTCGGGCAGGCCGGTCAGGCGTGCGAAGCTGCTGATCGCCTCGGAGCGGCCCAGCTTGAGGGTGGTCGCGCTCTTCTCTTGGTTGGGCAGCGCGTCGCGCAGCATGGCATCGAGCAGGCTGACCGCTTTGCCGGGGAAGGCACGATAGGGCATAAAACGACGCGAGAGATCGAGCAGAGCCGCAAGCGCTCCGGCATCGATATGCAAGTTGCGCAGGCTCTCTTGACGACGGGCTACGCTCGCCAAAATCGCGAGAGTATCGGCTTCGTCGGCCTCGGGCACATCGATACGCTGAAAAGCGTGCACAAAGCTTGGCTCGCTCTTCAGCGCGGCGGCATAGGCTTCCGGCGAGCACTCGCAGATAATCGTGAGATCGCCGCTCTCGATGTAGGGCCGCAGAAAACGGCCCATGTTGTTATCGCTGCCGCTCCAGCGTCCCGCATCGAGGATCTCGTTGGGGTCGCCCATATACAAAATCTGGCGGCCTTTGCGGGCTTGGGCGATCAGGCGTTGGGTGCGACCTTGCCATTCGCCGGTATACTTCATACCAGCGATCAAGTTATTGGCGGTAACAAACCAGACTTCGCGATCTTTCAAGCTGGCTGGAGCCTTGCCCGTACGCATGCGCTCGACTACCTCGTGCAGTAGGGCGGTTTTGCCCACATCGGGCCGCCCCACCAGCATCACGCTGTTTTTGCCCGGTCCGGCCAGCGCCACCAGCATGCGTTCGACCAACTGCTCGCGCCGTTCGGCCCGAGCCAAGCGGCCCTGCTGAGCCTGCTCGCTCAAATTGAGGCCGCACAGGCCCAAAACATTCTCTTGGCTATCGAGATTGGCCAACTCTTCTTCTTCCCCAACACGTTGCGGGTTGGGCTCGACTTCGATCTCTTGCAGCGACTCAAGGCCGGGCCGATCTAACTCGACGATCTGGCGGGCCTTCCACTTGCGAGTCGCATAGACCAAGGCCGAGCGCGTCTGCTCTTCAAGCAGAGCATCATCGTTGACAACCAGATACAACTCGGGAACTTGCGGGGCGATCACAATGTAGCGCGTACCACGCTCGTGCTCTTCGCTGAAGACCACGATCGCCACATGCACCGGAATAGGATCTTGGGGCATTTTGCCCTTAGGAAAGAGATCGATAGCCAAACGACGGAATTCGAAGTTGGGGTTGAAAGCTAAGCGAGGCCAGACACGGCGGTCGATCAGCTCGAGGTGTTCGGTCAGCTTTTTGTGCAGAGCTGTAAGCGCTTGATCACGACTCTCTGCGTAGACCGATAGCTGCGGAATAAGCACCGCTTGAGCCAAGACACCGCCATCAGCATATTCTTGAAGATAGACAAGAAATCGCATGTGTATCCGTTTGGGCTAATTGATCACAGCAAAGCGCACAGGTGAAAGGATCGCCAACGATCGAGAGACTGCTCTCGCAAGCGAGCGCATCGCTCAAGCAAGCAGAGGTCTCGGACCTAGGCTTCAGATTAGGGCCTCAAGCGCTCCCCAAAGCCATCGCGTTTCTAGAATAAAACAGCTTGTCTGCAGATTTCGATGCTACACGATCATTCTACCCGTAAGCAGCGAAATTTCAAGCTATTTTTAGAAAGCAAAAAGCGTTTCGCTATGAGAATCTGCACATAGAGGGATAGAAAGCGCCGTTTCTGAGTTGACGCAGCCATTATGCACTGGTATAATCGGGGCCGTCTCGCACCACACGCTGCCATATCTTGGCTGCTGAATTCGGCGCTTGTTTCAGATTTGCGCCCTCCGCACAATGCTAGTGTTGCGCGTATTGAGCATGTATTGTTCGCACCGATGATGTCTTTGAGGAGGCTGTTTCCCATGACCAACCCATTCGACCCCAATTATTTAGCGGCCGAAAGCGCGCAATTTGGGGTATTCGCTTGGATCTTCTTTGCGCTGCAAATTGTTGCATTATTGGCAGGCTTGTACATTATTTATTTGCGCGCAGATACCAACCAAGTTCGCAAACGTATTTGGAAGCAACTTGGTATTGGGTTGGCGGTCATCGGTGGAGTCGGTGTAGTCTTAGGGCTTCTGCGCCTCGCAAATGTGCCGATCTTCAACCTGCGCTTCTGGTTCTATCTCTTGCTGCTGGTTGAATTAGGTCTCGGCGCCTATGCTTTCTATTTCTCGCGCACAAGCTATCCTCAGCTGATCGCCCAAAGCAACAAAAAATCTCGTGCTATCGCTGCTGCCCAGCAGCGAACACAAGTCAAGGCCGGGGCTACTAACACTCCCGAAGTCGCTAGTACCCCCCGTGGCACAAGCCCACGCCGTCAGGCCCGTCGCGATCACAAGCGCCGCAATCGATAGACCCTTCTAGGCGCTCGGCTCTACCTGAACTGCTTTCATTTCAATCGAAAGACAGCTTGCCGCAACAAGCTGTCTTTTTGTTGTCCTTCAACAGCGCGCTACATCTTCTCTACAGCCATTACACAAGCCCAGTCTCTCAATCTGGCGGCAAGCGGGGCTAGCTCCCATTCGATCCCTAGCGCGTCCGCCTACGGCTATAAGAGTTATCGCCCACTACAAAGCACGAGTCATTTCGCTGCTTGCAGTGCAAGCAGCGAAATACGCCGCTTCCAACGCTGCACCTCACTGCCGCCGAGGCATTCAAGCTGTATCCTTCGACACGCTCAGGGTACGGCTTCTTTGGTTAAGCGCCGTTATGCTCCCTTCTCCCGCAATGCGGGAGAAGGGTCGGGGATGAGGGCAGGCTAGCCCCTCTGGTAGCCGAAGGCGGACGCGCTACAAGCCTTTTTTGAGGAAGGGACCACACCGCCAAAAGGCAAAAGGAGACAATCGAATGGAGGTTGATAGAGCACCAAGGAAGGCTACATGCATAAAGGGGATTCCGCATCAGTGTGCGCAATCCCCTTAGCTTTTCCCTAACGTCTTGTTGCCTAGCAATGTGTCTGGTAGGCTTGAATGGCTGAGGCAGTCTAGATTTAACGATCTCGATCCGAAAGGATCAGCGAGTCTGCGCATCGGCGATCGGGCTTAGCGCCGCAGATCGACGCGCGCCATGCTGGCAGCCAAAATATGCACCGCCCATAACAAAAGCAGTAACGTGGCGTACATACCGATTGTATAGGCCCAAACCGGGGCTTCAAAGATGATCGGCACCCACAGCGAGGCGCCCAAAAGGCCATGCACCAGCACGCTTAAAAAGAGCGGCATCAGCAAAAAGATCGCCAGCATGCTCTGCCAGGAATAGCGGTTGGTGATGATATAGGTGTAACACAAACCCAAAGAGACCAGCGCCGCCATAATCGCCGCGATCAGGGTGGGCGACAGGCCTATGGATTGAGCGCTCCACATATACTTCCAAACGCCGATCGATGTGCCGACCGATTGCACGATCAGATGATAGATCAAAAACACAATGTAGGTGATCCAAGCGCTGAGATACCCCGGAAACCACCAGCGTTGTTGAAAGAGAAAGAGCACCAACAAGGCCGGCAGCGTATAGAACCAGCTTGATCCAAAAAAGACACCCTGATAAAACGGTTGACCGAATAGAATGCGCAAGGTTCGCAGATCAGGAGTATAAGCAAAGTCGTAGAGGTAGATCCAGAGCGGCGAAAGAAAGGCCGCAAAGTGCCCTCCTACAAGGGCGAATAAGTAGTGCGGTGTCTCCTCCTGCCACCATAAAAACGCAGCCACAACATAGACAACCAGCGTCAGTAGAAAAACCACACCCTCCATAGATTAATCCCATTCATACTCGCGAAGTGTCGCATTGCGTATCGTGAACAGCCGATCGGTCAAACCATGTTCTTGTTGGTGCGCATCGACTTGAATCTGTCGCGCAACGCCTTCAAGCACGTTGCGATCACTATCGCTAAAAGCGATCAAGAAATCGCGATTTGGCACACCGATCACGATCCTCCCCGGCAACTGCTGCTGCCAAGCCACCAAAACATCGGTCAGGAGCAAACGTGTAGCATCGTAACCATCTTGGGTTTCCCACACAAACAGACGTTGCGCACCAGTGCCAACGGTTTTGTATTTGCCTGTGCTATTGGTGAGACGGCGGAGATTTTCGAGCGCCTGACTATGCAAAGTATATTCGTTGACCTCCCAAAGCTCAAGATGTTTCTCATTAATATACACTACGCTCTTGGGTTCACGAATAACATAGGTAACGATCAAGTCGTTTAAAAGTAACTGGTAGGCCAGCATGGGCAGATTACGCTCGCGAATATCGGCCAAAATCTTGATCGGCTTCAGCATCGGGAAGATGCGGTCTTTCAGCTCTTCGTAGCTTGCGGGCGAGCGATCTGGCACAAGGGCATAAGCATCGTCAACGACTTTATCGAGCACATTATCGATCGCGTCTGGATCTTTGAGATAGGCTTGGAAATAGGTCTCAACGGGAACGTCAATACGCACACCGCGAATACGAACTTCAATATTCTGCTCTGTACTGTTTACAATTTGAAGATCGGGTTCTTCTTGGAGACGATCTGAAATCGCCTGCATAAACTCTTCTTGTGTCAAGAGATTATCGTTAGATGCTAATGTCATGGGTTCACCGTATATTTTGCTTAGCGAATAAGAAGAACCCAACGGGTGTAGCTCGCTCTCTTTAGTTTGAACGAAACAGAGCACCCGTTGGGCAAGCACAAAAGACTCGTTAGGTCCTTATACCAATCCGCTTGTTTACTTTCTATTTGGTCTTCGGCAGAGTGGAACGTGCCTCTTTTTGTTGTGTGAAAATTCGCGCTGGCGCGCAAAATTTCACACAACTCTTTCCCCGTTGTTGTTTTTCTGGGTTACAAGAGCACAAGTCTTTAAACGGATTTGGTATTATAAGTTACGATTTGCGCCTAAGCGATCTTTTTCTGCCAAGCAGCCTTCAGTTCAGTCAGCTCGGCCTCAATCAGCAGCGTCTCACTGTTGCGCACTTCGAAGCGCGTCTGCTCGATCGTTTGGCCGATCTTAGCATAGGGCAGGCCCTGCAAGGCAGCCTCGAACGCCTCAGCCTGATCGGGCTGCACCTCTACCAAGAAGCGGCTGGTCGATTCGGAGAAGAGGCGCACAAAGCCGCTCTGATCGCCACTTAGTTCGATCGCAGCAAGATCGATGCTTGCGCCGACCTCGCCCGCAAAGGCCATCTCAGCGGCGGCGACCGCCAAGCCACCCTCGCTCAAGTCGTGGCACGAGCGCACCAAGCGCGCGTTGATAGCTGCATGCAGAGCGCTAAAGATCTGCTTGGCGAGGTTGAGCTTCACACGCGGGAGCGCGCAATCTGCGGGCGCAGGGTCGCGCACTACGTCCCACACATGGGCACCAGCCAGCTCGTTGCGGGTCTCGCCGACCAGATAGAGCAGATTGCCAGCGGCCTTCAGATCCATTGTGATCGACTTGGTGACATCGCTGGTCAGCGCCAAGGCCGAGATCAGCAGAGTCGGCGGAATGGGCTGGCGCTCGCCGTTGGGCAGACGCCACTCGTTATTGAGCGAGTCTTTACCGCTGATGAAGGGCGTTCCAAAGGCGACCGCCGCATCGTAACAGCCAGCAGCAGCACGCACTAGGCCAGCCATACGATCGGGTTCGCGCGGGTCGCCCCAGCAGAAGTTGTCTAAGATCGCGGTGCGGTTGGGGTCGCCGCCCACCGCCACAATGTTGCGTAGCGCCTCATCGACGTTTGCCAAGGCCATCCAATAGGGGTCGAACTGGCCGTAGCGTGCATTGATACCACAGCCGAGCACCACGCCCTCTTTCGAGCTGAACACGGGCTGCAACACCGCCGCATCGCCCGGGCCATCGCTGCGCACGCCGACCAAAGGCTTGACCACCGTGCCGCCGCCGACCTCGTGATCGTAAGTGCGCACAATCGGCTCTTTGGTGGCGATATTGGGGTGGGCCAGCAGGTCGAGCAGAATCTGGCGGAAGGAGGAAGGTTCGACGTTTGCCGTAGCCTGTTTGGCCGGAGCAAAGATATCGTCGCCGTGGGCCTTCTCGATCTGCTTAGGCGCGTTCCAAACGGCGTCGAGCACGCGCTGCGGGCGTCCGTCGTGCAGAAACTCCATACCCAAGTCGACCAGAACCTGATCGCCATAGCTGACGCGCAGGCGGCGATCGTCGGTGAAGTTACCGATGGCCGTCGCTTCGACATCTTCGCTGGCACACAGCGCCAAGAACTGCTCGAGCTTATCTTGCGGAACCGCTAAGACCATGCGCTCTTGGGCTTCCGACAGCCAGATCTCCCAGGGCTGCAGACCGACGTACTTCAAGGGCACCGTCGTCAGATCGACCGCCACACCCGTCTCGGCACCAAGCTCGCCCACCGCCGAAGAGAGTCCGCCCGCGCCACAGTCGGTGATTCCGCTGTAGAGGCCCAGATCGCGCGCCTGCAAGAGCACATCCAGCACCTTCTTCTCGGTAATCGGGTCGCCGATCTGCACCGCGCTGCCAACCGTCGCAGCCGTAGTATGGGTCAGCTCTTCACTGCTAAAGGTCGCGCCGTGAATGCCGTCGCGGCCTGTGCGTCCGCCCAGCACAACCACAACATCGCCGGGCTTGATCGCGTGCGGGTTGCTGCCGCGCGGCGCCAAGCCGAGCGTGCCACAGAAGACCAGCGGGTTGGCGGTGTAGCCCGGTTCGTAGAGCACAGCGCCGTTGACAGTCGGGATACCAAGCTTGTTGCCGTAGTCGCGCACACCAGCCACAACACCGGTCGCGATGCGTTGGGGCGGCAGCACGCCGGGAGGCAGCGCTTCGTCGGGCAGATTGGGCATACCGAAGCAGAGGATGTCGGTATTGGCGATCGGTTTGCCACTCACACCCAACACATCGCGCACCACGCCTCCCACGCCCGTGTTCGCGCCGCCAAAGGGCTCGAGCGCCGAGGGGTGGTTGTGGGTTTCGACCTTGAACGAGATTTCGTGGTCGGGACCGAAGGCTAAAATGCCTGCATTATCGACAAAAGCCGAAAGAACGTCAAGCGGCGTTCCTCCTTCTGGAACAGGCAAGTTGGCTCGCTGCTGTAAAACAGTTTGGGTGGCAACCATCAAGAAGCTGCGAATCAAGCTATCGATCTGGCACGCTTCCTGCAAACGATGATAGGCGGCGTATTGCGCAGCCGGTTGAGCGAAGTCGGCATCGTCAAGGGCTGCCTCGACACGATAGTTGACCTTGGCCTTGAAGGTCTTGTGGCTGCAGTGCTCGCTCCAGGTTTGGGCGATCGTCTCAAGTTCGCCGTCGTTGGGGTCGCGGCCCAAGGCCGTGAAGTAGTCGCGCACCACGCGCATCTCGTGTAGATCGAGCGCCAACACGCCCTGCTTGCTGATCTGCATCAGCTCTTCATCGCTGGCGCCACGCAGGGCGACCGTGGTAATGGTCGGCTCGCTGCTGGCGATATCGACTAGTAAGCTGTTATAGAAAGCCAAGCGTTGAGCCTGATCGTCGGGGGCGTAGAGAAAAGTCGTTTGGATAAGATCGTTAGCGAAGTCACGGGCCGCCTGAGCTGCTGCCGGGCTATCTGGAGTGACAGGCAGCAGATAACGCCGCAACATATGCGCTTCTTCCAACGTCTTAATCCCCAAACGACGCGCGCCTTCTAAGACGCTTTCGGCCTCGTTGTCGGTGACACCGGGCCGATACGCAACCTCCAACACGCTACCAGTCGTGGAAGGGATAAATGGATCAGAGCCTAATGATCCTAGCGTTTGCCAGTGGACATTTTGAACAACAGGATCATGCAAAAGCTCAGCGCTGAGCCGTTCTACCTCAGCAGCTTCCAGCTGAGAGCCTGCAATGAGATAGAGCGTTTGTTTGGTCGAATCGTGCTCCGCCTGTACGACAACAAGATAAGTATGCATATCTATATTACTAGTTTTGGTGCTAAACCAGGAAACCTGGTAATACGGTTAGTTCGCAGATGGAAGTGTACCATAGCTTTGCCTCCCGCGTGACAAAGCATCGCAAGCAAGATCGGGCCTACTGCCTACTTCCCCAATTCCCCCCTATACGCTATTGGGTCTAGTAGTACCTCCATCTAAAGTCGTAGAAGTTCTAGGCAGAACAACCGACCCAGGCTAGTTGAGTTGCCAGCTACACTTTGTACCGCTGGACGATGACGTTTTTTCCTAGCAACACTATACTGGACTAGAATTTTGAACATTTTTCACAAAGTAGCATTATAGATTGAAGAGAAGAGTGCCATGGCCCCAGTTACATTGCCTTCTGAGAGATCAGAGATAAATGTTGAGAGCCTCTACCAAGAGCATCAACACGCGATTCTCAATCATCTTTATCGATTGGTGAACGATCGCGAGGTTGCCGAAGATCTCTGTCAGGAAACCTTCCTGAAAGCGATGCGTTTTTGGCAGCAGCGCAACCCCGACGGAAACCCTAGCGCCTGGCTCTATCGCATAGCGACCAACACCGCTTACGACTACCTCCGCCGTCGCCGTCGCATTCAATTCAGCTCCCTCTACGACGACGACTTCTCTCGCAACGATAGATTTGCCGTCGAAAACGATCTAGATGAAGCAGAGCCGGTCCATAACGCACTCTCGCAACTTCCCTCTATGTATCGTGTTCCTCTCGTAATGCACTCTTGCAATGGACATACGACCCAAGAGATCGCCGAAGCCCTCGGCTGCAGCAATAGCGCTGTCAAAACGCGCCTCTTCCGCGCTCGCGAACGATTCCGCCAAGTCTATCGCGACTAAAGCGACTCCCTGACTCAGGCAAAAGGCGCATTGCCTTTTGCCTTAACCTTACGGTACAATGTGTTAACGCTGCCAAATTGTTGGACTTCCGATGAACGGCATTAAACACATGTACAAACTATCGCTCCCCATACTGTTCGCCTTTCTGCTCTCGGCATGTTCTCTCCCCTTCATCAGTCAAGGCCCAATCCAAAGGCCGACGCCCAACGTTCAAGTCCAAGAACGTACACCAGCTTCAGGATCAGGCGGCCAAACCGGCTCCTATCCCAAGGATAATCCACCCGAAACGCCTGCCAAGCCAAGCGATCGCGTCGTCGATGATCTCGATGCTCTAGCGGCCTCGCGCTTGATCGGACGCGACCAAGTCGAACTCTACGAAGCCTTTAACGGCCTAAGCGATATTCCCAAGGTCGCCCGCACAACACCGCTCGATGTTAAGGTTGGCGATATCGAAGAATTTTGGGTCTCGGACGCCGCCGACAATACCAACTACACCATTCAAGCGCGCCTACGCTACATCAGCGATCACGTCTTGATGTACGTTGATATGGAGATCGACGCAGAAACCGATCAGGCTGATATCGAGCGCTCGGCGCGCGAATTCGAAGAGAAGATCTACCCGCGCAACCGCGAAATCTTCGGCCCCGAGCTATCGCCCGGCGTCGATGGCGACCCGCGTCTAACCATTCTGAACACGGCAGTGCGCGGCGCTGGCGGCTACTTCTCGTCGGCCGACGGTGTGGTCAAGCAGGTCAATCGCTTCAGCAACGAGCGCGAAATGTTTGTGATCGGCGTCAATAGCTACCCGATCGGCACCGCTGGCTACGCTTCGACTCTGGCCCACGAATTCCAACATATGATCGAATGGAACGTGGCCCCCAGCAGCCCCAGCTGGTTTAACGAAGGCATGTCGAGCTTGGCCGAAGACCTCAACGGCTACGAAGATCACGGCATCGCCTACCTGCACATCGACGATCCCGACATTCAGCTCACCACTTGGTCTTCGACCGCCTCGCAGACAGGCCGCCACTACGGCACCTCGCTGCTCTTTATGCGCTACTTCTACGAGCACTACGCTGGTGACACAGGTATCGCCGAACTGATCGCCGCCGATGCGGGCAACAATCTCGAAGCCTTTGTGCCGATCGCCCAACGGGTGCGCCCCGATATCAACAGCTTCTCAGACATCGTGGCTGACTGGGCGGTGGCCAACGCTATCAACGATCCAAGCGTGGGAGATGGGCGCTACGCCTACCGCTTGCTGCCGACTACCGTCGAGCCGACTCGCGTTCGCCGCAGCCAAAGTGATCAGACTGTGGCGCAGTATGGAGCCGATTATCTCCAGCTTCGCGGTCCCGGCACCTTCACCTTCGACGGCAACGAAGTTGTCAGCCTCACTGGTGTGCCGCCGATCGAAGGCCAACATATGTGGTGGAGCAAGCGCGGCGACGATAGCTATTCAACCCTCACCCGCGAATTCGACCTCAGCGGTCTCGAAGCGGCCACGCTCGAATTCTCGACCTGGTACGAGATCGAGCTTAACTGGGACTACGCCTATGTGACCGTCTCAACCGATAACGGCGAAACCTGGACGCCCCTCAAGGGCACGCTCACCACCGACGATGACCCGCAAGGCAACAACCTTGGCAACGGCATCACCGGCGTTAGCGGCTCGCCCGGCGTTGAGACCGATGAGGGCACCCATGGCGTCTGGCTCGAAGAGCAGATGGATCTCACGCCCTATGCTGGTCAGAAGATTCTGCTGCGCTTCTGGATGGTACACGACGCCGCTTACAACGCTCAAGGCATGCTGATCGACAATATCCGCATTCCAGAGCTCAACTACCAAGACGGCGCCGAAGACCCAAACCCCGAAGGCTGGATCGCCGAAGGCTTTGTGCGCACTTCGGGCAACTTGCCTCAGCTCTGGGAGCTGCGTCTGATCAAACAGCAGGGCGGCAACACCAGTGTCGAGGAGATTGAAGTTGATGCCGAAGGCCGCGCGACCATCACGCTTGAGCGCGGCAGCAACGCCATTTTGATGATCTCTGGCGCAACACCCTTCACCACCTCCCCAGCGATCTATAGCTACACCATCGAATAAACAGCTCGAAACCATAAAGTGGGCTTCTCTTCCTAGGAAAGGAGAGAAGCCCACTTTTTATTGCCTGCCAACGCTATTTGATGCCTTCGGTTTGTTAGCGGTTAGGCTGCTAGCTGCCATTCGGCTTCTAGCGCGTCCGCCTCCGGCTACGAAAGTCGCCTTCCAACCATGCAGGCTGTTTGCCAGCGCTGCGCTACGCTACGCGCTCAGCGAGCCCTCACTCCCTGCCCCCTGCATGCTAAGCATTAGCCAAAAGTCGTGTCGGCAGCAAAAGCCAATAGTTCGCATACACCATCGCGGGATTAGCCTTGAGAATACAAAACGGGGAAACATTCACCCCCTCGCCCGCAGTGCGGGAGAGGAGCCGGAGGGTGAGGGCAGATAACGCTGACCGTATGGAGATTTGTGGGTAATGTACAGCCTCCTACATGTGGGAGCAGGGCCGTGTGCGACGAACATTGTCTCTATCTGTCGAGCTTTTTCTCTGCAAAATCATCCAAAATATGCCATAATGAGCGAAGAGTTTCAATTGTATGAGTAGCGCATAGGACGAGCTGTGTACGTTCCCGGACCCCGTCTACCCGGCTGGCTAACCCCAGTCTTAGTGATCTCACTGATCATTCTGCTTGTCACCTTTATGCGCCCAGAGCCGCGCCCGCGCATCGCCCACCCGTCGGTAGTGACCAATACCGCCATCTTCTCAGGCTTCAGCGGCTTTGAACGCATCCCGCCCACAGCAGGGCCTAACGCAACACCCCAAGCCATCACTGGCGACTTCAGCCAAATCAACCAGCTCGATCTTGTGATCGCCGATGGTCTCTTCGACAGCCAAGCCCAAAGCATCGTCGCCAGCGAACTCGACACTGCGCTGGCTTATGTGAGCGCACGCTTCGGCACCACCCCTCAAGAGCGCATCAAAACGGTGCTGGCCAACGAAACGAGCTGCGGCTTGCACGGCATCGCCTACACCGATATCCGCGAGGTTCAGGTCTTCACCTGCGCCCAACTGCCGCGCCAACGGGCTATTAATATCCTCGCCCACGAATTCATCCATCAGCTCAGCCATGACCGTTATGGCCCGCGCCATCTCAGCGCCGACTTGATTTTGCTGGAAGGTGTGGCGACTTGGGGCGCCGGACGCTACTGGCTGGGCGACTACGACTCGTTCCGCTCGATGGTGCGTCCCTACAAGCAAAACGGCAGCCTGCTGCCCTTGGCGATGTCTTACGTCGGCCAGAGCATCAATGTGATGAATCAGCTCTACTATCAGTGGGCAAGTTTTGTGGAGTTTCTGATCGAAACCTACGGGCGAGAGCGCTTTGACGCGCTCTATGTCACTGGTAGCAGCAGCCCGGGTTCCGCCGACTATCGCGGGGTCTATGGCAAAGATCTGGCTACGCTCGAAGCCGAGTGGCAGGCTTGGCTCGATCGACCGTAATCGAGACTAAATCGTGTCGATTGCGTTCTATTTGGCCTGCGGCAGAGTGGAACTTGTCTCTTTCCCCGGTTTTGTTTTCTTACACTCCAAGTGGGCAAGTCTTTAAACGAATGTGGTATCATACAACTCCTCCCCCGAATCTTCGGCTTCCTGCGCTGCAAGAGCGCAAGTCTTTAGATGAATGTGTTGTGAGCGCGCAAGGTCTTGAAGAGGGTTGGGCGCTACTTGGCGTTTCGGCGGCAGGAGAGCGCGAACGGAGCCGCTAGGCTACGCCTAGCGGTCGCAGCGCAAGCTGCGAAGCACGTGCAGAATGGGAGGAGCGAGCATCTGATAGCCGAAGGCGGACGCGCCAGAAGCCGAATGGAAGCTAAAGACTTAGCCGCCAGAGCGCTAAATTCTGCAAGCGTATGCGGCATAAACAAGCCGATGGGCCGAATCGCTTCTGCAATCCAGCCCATCTCAGCACTTGGCTTGTAAAATTCGTCCGCAGGCTAGCGCTCCTCCTGAAGAGCGGCAAACAAGGCATCTGCCATGCGTCCCATCATCGAAAACGTGGCCGGATACGGTAGAATCTGGCGTTCAGGCATATCGGGCCGCCACTGATAGCGCGCGAGGCGCACCGTCGGCTGCTCGTGGCAGGTCAGAGCGACCTCCCAATAGCTGATCTGCTCGCCTTCGCGCAAGGGCGGATTGCTGCGCAGTTGCACATAGCCTTGCCCGGCATCAAGCTCCCAAACCGCGAGCGGCTCTTCCAAAAAGCTCAAGCCCTGTACCAAGGCTGCAGCACGTCGGCTCAGATAGGCGTGTTTGTCTACATCGCTCGGCACAGCTACATCGAGCGCCAGCCCTTCGAGAGTCGCGCTATAGCGGTCGAGGTCGCCCATATTCACGCGCAGAGGGCCAATCATAATCTCGATATCTTGGGTATCGGTTCCTTCAGCTACAAGTGCTCGCATGTGTTCGATCAGATCTTTTCCCATACCCATAGCTCGTTCCTTTTCTCCAGCCACTCACTACCGTATAGCACAGCACCAAGCAGCATCAATCCATCTTGCGTTCGCCAAAATCTTTTCCGTCGAAGGAAAGCAGCCGTCGCTTCTCGTCTACCACTGTTTCTAAATAGATCGGACGAGTCCAAATCTTATGAAGGTTGCGCATCGTTTCGCGCGCATAGTCCATCTTGAGCTCGACGCCTTCATAACGATGGCGTAAATACAACTCGCCCCGATTGTTGTAATTGCCATCTTCTACATAAATAAACGGTTGTCCGAAGTTTGTTAACCGAAATAGCAGCTTCTCTTTGATCTCTTTAAACTCACGAGAAGCGATCTCGTACATATCGCTATCTCGGTTATAGCGAAATGTGAAGAGCTTATTCTCAATCACAAACTCTGGAGTGAGAAACTCATCGATAAAGGTCACGTCGTTATACAGGCGACGGATCTCAAATAGCTTTTGACGCCCCAGACCCAACTGCTTGTCCCAATTGCGTTTGGCCGCCATATCTTCACACTCATCGTACTCTTTGCCGAACTTACCTTTGTTCCAACGGTCTTCGACGTCGCGCAGTAGCTCAAGCCCAAGTTTGTAGGGGTTCAAGCGCCCGCCGCCCGTCGCAACGATGCCCGAATGCAGCTCGGCGAAGCTCACCACCTCCGAGTCTTTGAGCGCCTTTTGGGTCATGATCGTCGAGTGCCAATAGGAAGCCCAGCCTTCGTTCAAGATCTTGGTCATACCCTGCGGAGCGAAGTAATACATCTCATCGCGGATAATCTCTAAGATCGTGTATTGCCAGCGTTCAAGCGGCGCATAGTTCAAGAGAAAGAGCAGTACATCCTTTTGGGGATGTTCGGGGAAACGGCGCTGTTTGGCCTGTTCCTCTTCTAGTTTTTTGCGCTGCTGCTCAAGGAACTCCGGCGGATTGATGTATTCGCGCATATAGCCGCGCTCGACCCGCAGACCTTCGATCTCTGGCTCTTGCATCTCGTCGATAATCGGCGCCGGTGTGACAGCATCGGGGCGCTTAATGTAGGGCGCGTGATAGTCGATCAGGTTCTCAAGCGAGAGACAGACATCGATGAAGTCTTCGATCTTATCTTGACCATAACGGTCGATCAGACGTTGAATGCGGGCGGCGTGGTTCGCCATTTCGTCTAACATTTTGCGATTGGTATGCGCGAACCACATATTGTTTTTAAAAAAGTCGACATGGCCCGTCACATGCGCCATCACCATCTTTTGGGTCACGATCTCGTTGCCCTCAAGCAGATAGGCATACGACGGGTTGTTATTGATCACCATCTCGTAAATGGTGCTCAAACCATAGGTATGGCCTTTGATCAGTTGATCGTACTCCATACCAAAGCGCCAGTGTGGGTAGCGTGTTGGAAAACCCTGCAAGGCTGCAGTCTCGTAGAGTGTTCGGTAATCCAACACTTCGTAGATGATGGGATAGAAATCGAGGCCATAGTCACGAGCATAGCCTTCGATCTCTTCCCAAGCCGCTTGAAGAATCGGGGGAAGGCGCGTATCTTTCATAGGTGAATCTCCGCTAGATGGCCTTTGGTTTCAGTGGCACGATCACTCTTACGAGAGGCGTTTATTTGCCTTTGCCGAGGAAATCTTTGATCGTATCGTAGATATCGTCGCGCTCAGCGATCTCGCTGATAATGACGCGATCATCGCCCCCTAAGAACTCTTCGAGATCGTGGGCGAAGCGCCCCGACCCATAGAGCGAACGTACTTGGCCATAACAGAACATATTCACGTTGGGCAACAAGTTGTTCCGCAAGATATCAACACACTCGCGTGTGTCGCCACCGCCCCAATTGTCGCCGTCGGAGAAATGGAAGGGATAGATATTCCATTCGCTGGCTGGATAGCGCTCTTCGATCACCTTACAACACAGCTTGTAGGCCGAAGAGATCTTGGTGCCACCGCCCTCGCGGATATGGTAGAAGGTTTCTTGATCGACCTCTTTGGCGGCCGCATCGTGAACGATATAGCGAATATCGATCGATTTATATTGTGAGCGCAGCCATGTCTCGATCCAGAAGGCCGTCATGCGTACGAGCTCTTTCTGTTCGCTGCCCATCGAACCAGAGACATCCATCATATAGATGATGACGGCATTGCTCTCGGGCGCGAGCACTTCTTTCCACGAGCGATAGCGCATGTCATCGCGAATGGGTACAATCGTGGGATTATCGGCGTCGTATTCACCCATCGAGATCTGACGGCGCAAGGCCTCGCGATAGGTGCGCTTAAAGTGGCGCAGCGAATCGGGGCCAACCCGCCGAATACCGCTATATTTGTCTTTCTGGGTGATGATGTTCTTTTTGCCGCGGGGTTCAATATTGGGAAGTTGAAGTTCTTCGCCCAGAATCGCAGCAAGCTCTTCAAGCGTAATATCGACTTCGAGGGCGTGCTGACCGGGTTCGCTCCCAGCTTCACCCGAACCCTGACCGGGCTGGCCATCGCCTTGCCCGATCGGGTCGCCGACCTCTCCATCGCCTTGACCCACGCCGCCGCCCTGTTTTGCGCCATATCGAAACTGGGGAATGTCGATCTGAGGCAGGGGGATGCTTACATAGTGTTTCCCTTGGCGACCGATCATTTCGCCGTGCGACATATATTTGCGCAGGTCTTTTTTGATCTTTCCGCGTACAATCTGACGAAAACGGCTCAGATCACGCTCAACACGTTGTATCGCCATACGTCTTTGCTCCGCACTATCTATACATACCTCCAGCAGCTTAGCGCGGGCTGTGGTATGGATATTTATTGGATAGGCTCAGGTTTGTCGCTCTGGACGCGCAATTCAAGCGCGCCGGCTTGTTTGAGCGCAGTACGTGCTTGCTCGATATCGGCGTTCTCTATAGAGAGGAGCCAGCGTCCTGCTTCAACCTGTTTTATTAAACCGACCGTACCTTCTCGCGTCATACCGAGACCACTCATTGAACCAAGCAAAATTCCTAGGGCGATACAGACAAGGGCTACCAAAATGAAGACACCGAATGTGCCTAAGTCGTGCAAAAAGGGTGGTAAGTTCACAAGGCCTGAACTGAGCACCGTGCCGAGCAAAATGCCCGCCACCAAGCCTATTAGGCCACCAGCCACCAGACCGTAATTCGATCGGGTGATCGCGTTATCGCTGACGTCGCCTGGTTCGTTCTTTTGATTTTCGGTATCGGCTATAACATGAAGTTGCGAGCTTTCAAAGCCCTTAGCTTCGAGATTACGCACCGCTTGACGTGCATGGACTTCGTCTGCAAAGACTCCAACGGTGATATAGTTATCGGTCGTTCCACTAGACATACAGGAACCCTCCTTCGCTTTCGTTGGTACCGTTGCTCTGAGAGGGGCAAGAACTATACCAAGTTTTGCGTATATCTAATAAAAAGCGACAGATCAAGCAAAACTCGTGCCACATTGTATGGCTAGCGCCGTTGCTAACCATACAATGGGCCGATCCGATTAGTTTTTGGTATCACCGCGAGCGAAGATCGAAGCCACGTAGTTCAAGACATCGGTGGCGCTCTCTTCGTTGTAGCCAAAATCGCGCATTAAGCGAGCTTTAACCACATCGATCTTCTCTTGGGTGTCCTTATCGATAACCCGCGATACCAACGAGGTGAGCTTGATGCTGTCCTTCTGGTCCTCAAACAGTTTGAGTTCCAGAGCGCGGTGCAGACGTTCATTGGTCTTGTAGTCGAAGGTCTTGCCCTCGATGGCCAAGGCGCCGATGTAGTTCATAATCTCGCGACGGAAGTCGTCTTTGCGGCTTTCGGGAATGTCGATCTTCTCTTCGATCGAGCGCATCAGACGCTCATCCGGCTCCTCGTACTGGCCTGTGTACTTGTTGCGCACACGCTCGCGCTGGGTGTAGGCTTTGATATTGTCGATGTAGTTACCACACAGGCGCTTGATCGCCTCTTCGTCGGCCGAGATGGCGCGCTGAACCTCGTTCTTGATGATCTCGGTGTATTCGTCGCGCACAACCGCCAAAAGATCGCGATAGCGCTTCTTATCTTCCTCCGACTTGATCAGCGAGTGGTTCTTCAAACCGCTATCGAGCTCGGTCAAGACCATAAAGGGGTTGATATAGCCATCCTCTTGATGCGACACAAGCGCATTGCTGATCTTGTCTTGGATATAGCGCGGGCTAATGCCGTCCATGCCTTCGCGCTGAGCCTCTTTGCGTAGCTCTTTGATGTTGTCTTCGGTGAAGCCGGGCAGGCTGCGACCGTTGTAGAGCTTCAACTTCTGCAAGAGGGTCAAATTAGCCTTCTTGGGCTCTTCAAGGCGAGTCAGCACGCCCCACATAGCGGCCACCTCAAGGGTGTGCGGCGCGATATGAACACGCACCTTCTTGCTGTTGAAGTCGCGCTCGTAGATGCGGATCTCGTCGCGCAGACGGGTGATGTAGGGGATATCGATGCGCACGGTGCGGTCTTTGAGCGCTTCCATGAATTCGTTGTTTTCGAGGCGGCGATACTCTGGCTCGTTGGTGTGGCCGATGATCACCTCGTCGATATCGGTCTGGGCGAACTTCTTCGACTTGATGCGGTGCTCTTGCGAAGCGCCCAACAAGTCGTAGAGGAAGGCCACATCGAGCTTGAGCATCTCAACGAATTCGATAATGCCACGGTTGGCGATATTAAACTCACCGTCGAAGTTGAAGGCGCGCGGATCGGAGTCTGAACCATAGATCGCGATCTTGCGGTAGTTGATATCGCCCGTCAGTTCGGTCGAGTCTTGGTTCTTCTCGTCTTTGGGCTGGAAGGTGCCGATACCGACGCGATCTTGCTCGCTGAAGAGCAGGCGTCGCACGCGCACATGGCGAATGACTTGGCTCCAGTCGCCATCGTAGCGCCGCATCAGTTCGCGGAAGTGGTAGCGGCAGACCGGGCAAAGGTCGCCTGCAATCGAGATATGCTCGTGATCTGGACGACCTTCGTTCAATTGCATCAAGAAGCGTTCACGTAGCTCGTTAGGAATAAGGTGGAGTGGCTCTTCGTGCATGGGGCACTTTTCCCACTCGCTGTCGGGAATCTGTCGGACATCTGCAGGAACTTCGTTGCCTAAATACCAATCGTAGGTATACAGCGCACCATCATCCGTTCGACTGTAATGCTCTAAGCCCTTCTTGAGACGGCGGACGATCGTCGATTTCGACGAACCAACCGGACCGTGCAACAGCAAAACGCGCTTCTCTGTACCGTAGCCCTGAGCTGCACCCTTAAAAAAGTCCACCAGTCGCATCAAGGGGCGTTCAAGCCCGAAGATGGCATCATCGCCGCCAAAGGTGCTATCTGTAAAGAAGTTGTAACGGATCAAGCGCTTTTTGGCATCGATAAACTCTTCGGTGCCATACGACATGATCATGTCGTAGATGCGCTTGAAGGCGTTGCGAGTCACTTTGGGATTTGTGGCGATGATGTCGAAGTAATCTTCAAGCGAGCCAACCCAATTGAGCTCTTGAAAGCGGCGCCGATCTTGAAGGTCGCGAACGAGCTGCAAGATCTCTGAACCACGTTGCGCAGTTATCTGTGCCATATGTATCTCCTCCTGAAGGGTGGAAGCCCTTTGTGATACCGTCGAAGAGACGGGTCAGAGACGCATAACCACCCCAACTTCGAACCAGAGCTGAGATCTGGTAAGTAAGGGGGTGGTTTGCTAAGGTGCAGAATTCAGGTATTGCTTAACTCTGAGACACGTACTAGAAACTTCGTTTTCAAGCGACAAGAGACGGCTCATTTGCCGCTTCTACGGGGCTACAGGTATACAGCTTTAGGCATCATGGAGTTCTTGAGAGGTGCGCCTTTAATTAGGCAAACTCATTATAACAATATAACAGAGCAGCGTCAAGAGTATTATGTCATGTCATGGCTTAGGGATTGAGTAGATATTCTGTAACAGCATAGTAGTGTTTTAATGCAACAGAAGCGACAAAACCTCTTTTCGCCTTCTTGATCTTGTTATCGATAACCTAGTCAAAGGTTCAGTATTTTACAGCTTTTGTTGTGTGAAGATGGCTCCAGCATAACCTAAGCAGCTTCTCTAGCGCTTGAACCTAAATTCATGAATACAAACAAGTGCTTACGAGTTTTTATTGGCCTATAGAGAGCGCGTTTTGTATCTACGAAGCACTGATAGATCCAGCCTACGTTGAGTATGGGCACGCTGTCAGAGTGAAAGAAGAAGGGTTCGATGAGCGGTGTTGTGTTCAATTAATGATTATGCATATCCCATGCCACGATTTTTGGAAAAAGGGGGATTTTTTGCAGTTCTGTATGAATAAATTGACATTCATACATTCCATAGACCGCAGCAGTTGATGTGAAGATACTCATAATTCAAGATGCATTTGTATGGTTTCTCTGGGGGCGATCTTAGCACACAGACAGATAGAAGTCGGTTTTAGTGAGCGAGATGTTGATAGCCGAAGGCGGACGCGCTAGGAGCCGAATGGGAGCGAAGGACGCCATCGCCAAGGCATAGAAGGGAACAAGCGGATCTGGCAGAAGGGAACGAGCAATGGAAAAAGGGCCATATGCAGATGCACATGGCCCTTACACAACTTAAGTTTGGAAGCTGAGCTTTAGACGATCTCGATGTTATCTTTGCCGCCGTAGAAGTTGAACCAGGGCTGAGCACCTTTGGCCAATACTTCGTTCAGCTTGGTGATGTTGGCGACACCCCGATCGAGCAACCACTCTTCGAGGGCCTGAGCGCCACCCTTGGCGAAGACCGGAATGCCCTCCTTCCAGGTTGCGCGTCCGCAAAGCACACCACTGAAGGGGGTGCCAGCTTCAGCGGCCAGCTCAAGGTTCTCGCGGAACACATCGTCGTCGACGCCAGCGCTGAGATAGATGAAGGGGCGTTTGGCGACGGCGGCTGCGCTGCGGAAGAGCTCGAGCGCCTGAGCGCGATCGTAGGCAGCTTCGCCGCCCTTAAAGGCGCGGCTGCCCTCGAGATACTCGATGTTAATCGGCACTTCGACCTTCAATACATCGACGCCGTAGCGATCTTCCGAAAAGACCTTCATGGCTTCGGTTACGTACTGAGGCTTCAGCTTGGCGAATTCGAGGCCCTTTTCGTCGTAGCGATCATCGTAAACGATCGGCTCAAGGAAGAAGGGGCGATCTAAGGCAGCACACTCAGCGCCAACGCGCTCGATGAAGGCATGCTTGATCGAGTTGATCTCTTCGCTATCGAAGGGGTTGTAGTAAAGCAGGATCTTGATCGCATCGGCTTCGTTCTCGACCAAACGACGTACGCTCCATTGATCGAGCAAGTCGGGCAGACGACCCTTCACGGTCGCATCGTAGCCGGTCTTCTCGTAGGCCAAGAGCACACCAGTTCCGGGCGCGCGCTCTTTCAAGGCCGGCAGACCGTACTCGGGGTCCATCAGAATAGCGCTGGCATGGCGGGTCAGCACTTTGGTGACAGCGGTTTTGAAGGCGGTCAATTCTTCATCAGTGATCGCAGCGCCGCGCAGCTTCTCGATCGACTTTCGTAGCGAACCGCGCTGATCCATCGCGGCGGCGGCGATGATACCGTTTTGATCGGCGCAAGCCTGAATGCCGTTGAACTTGCCTTTGCTAATACGTACCTTTGCCATGAACTTCTACCTCACTTATGATCTGAATCGTAACCAACAGTATTATACACGTCGTGTTCTGCCCCTTGAGCAAGCCACGTAAAGCTGTTAGACATAGATCGCAATCGAGATTTGAAAGATCCACCAGCAGTAGCGGTCGGATTGGCTAAGGCGTTGTATACAGCGATAAGGGAGATCGGCTTGCGTAATCTATCCGCTTCCAGACAAGCTACACACAAGCAGAGGTCTTCACCATCATCGTGATATCAAACTGGTAGAATCGCAGCGTGTATAAACGTTTGTCCGAATAGTAGGATAGGTCTACGAAATCAGCTGCACCATAGTATAGTCCAGAGGGCTATTAGCTGCAAATCATAACAAATCCGCTTAAAGACGTACATTCTTGCAACGCGAAACAACGATAAAGCCTTCCGCTCTACTGAAGGCCAGTAAGCGATAAGGTTATTGGGTTTGCGATCAGATCACTTGCATAGCACAAAGCTGTACAGCTCTTACAGGGCCAGACTGTTGAAAAAAAGGCTCAAAAAGAAAGGAATCTATACTGAAGCAGCTCGTTTTTCATGTATACTAGATTTATACGGGTAACCCAAAGTCTTTACGTCTAGGAAACGTTAACGTTCCGCACCAGCGCACTATCTGGTTCAGCACAACTAAAGTTCGCTGAATACAACCGCTCTCTCTCTCGTTCAGGTAAAGGTGGATCTAAGGAGAGCAGGCAGCCTAGCACCCGTATATAAAAACGAGCTGCTACAAGCAAGCTTGATCGCAGTAGAATGCGCTTTAGGTCGGTTGATACTAGCTGTTTATGGTTGACGGTTCGCACCGCTATAAGGTATGATGATGACTGTATTGTGCAGAATCGTATACGTTATGAATACAACAAGGGGACTACAATGGGTAAAATAGTCAGCGCGCTAGCCTTCATTGCGGGGTTAGCATTGGGTGTTGTTGGTGGCGCCGCCCTGTTAGCCTATGCGTATCAGGCCGCTGGCCTCTATCCGCCCGACGATGCAACGATTAAGTTCATCGCCCGCGAGCGCGGTTGGCTACGCGACGATGTCTAAACCCGTAGGGAATTGCTGATGAAGCAATAATACGGCTCCCAGACTTTAACAAATACCCATTATGTTTTGTAGGGGGGACTTCAGGGAAGTGATCCTGAGCCTCCCTTGATGTTCTTCTCAATCTTGTATGGCAAGGAGGCCATGATGGAGCAACCATGGGTTGCCTCATACGAACCCGGGGTTCCTGCGAAACTTACGTACCCGGATATGACGCTTGATGACCTGCTTACCAATGCAGCCACCAAGTACCCCGAAAAGATAGCGACTCGTTTTGTTTTGAAATATCTTTTGGGGGGGCGTTTTACAGTTGGCGGCACCTTAAACTATCGCAAACTCAACGAATTGGTGGATCGTTTCGCCGCATCGCTGTACCAACTAGGGGTGCGCAAAGGCGATCGGATCGGCCTTATGTTGCCAAATTCGCCCCAATTCGTCATAACCTTTTTCGCAGCTATGCGTTTAGGTGCGGTGATCGTCAACATCAACCCTACCTACACCAGCCGTGAACTCAAGCATCAAGTGAACGATGCAGGCGCCGAAACTATCGTCATTCTGAATCTATTCTGGCCGCGCCTCAACGAGATTCAAAAAGAAACGTCGATCAAACGAGTTATTGTTGCTCATATTTTTGACACCCTCTCTTTCCCTTCGAGCTTCTTGGTAAAAGCGAGTCAAAAGCGTGAAAAAGATTGGGTCGAGGTTCCCGACAACGTAGGCACCTTGTCATTCAACCAACTGATCAATCAAAGCTCACCCAAGCCACCAACGGCCAACATCACACGCGACGATGTAGCGCTGTTCCAATACACAGGCGGAACCACTGGCGTGCCCAAGGCGGCTATGTTGACCCACCGTAATCTGATCGCGAACGTTGTACAGATCAGTTACTGGCTCACCGATGCCAAAGAGGGTCAAGAGAAGTTTATGAGCGCGATTCCGTTCTTCCACGTCTATGGAATGACGGTATCGATGCTGTACTGCATGTACATCGCTAGCGAGATGGTGATCGTGCCCAACCCGCGCCCGATCGAAAACGTTATGAACGTTATTCAGAAAGAGCGCTGTACGATCTATCCCGGCGTGCCGGCCATGTACATCGGCATAGTCAACCACCCCAAGGTTAAAGAGTACGATCTGCGCAGTGTACGAGCCTGTATCAGCGGCTCAGCACCTCTTCCAATGGAGATTCAAGAGCGCTTCGGTGCCTTGACGGGCGGGCGCTTGGTCGAAGGGTATGGCCTGACCGAAGCCGCCCCTGTTACGCACTGTAACACCATCTATGGCAAGCGAAAAGCGGGTAGCATCGGCATACCCTTGCCCGATGTCGAAGCCAAAATCATCGATCTTGAAACGGGCGAATCACTGCCCTTTGGAACCGATGCTCAAGGCGAGCTATGTGTGCGCGCCCCGCAAGTGATGAAGGGCTACTGGAACAATCCTGAAGAGACGGCCCAAACGATCGACAGCGATGGCTGGCTGCACACCGGCGATATCTGCACCGTCGATGAAGAAGGCTTCTTCACAATCGTCGACCGCAAAAAAGATATGATCAACGCCAGTGGCTTTAAGGTGCTGCCGCGCGACGTTGAAGAGGTGCTCTACAGCCATCCTGCCGTGCTCGAAGCGGTGGTGGCGGGCATTCCGCACCCGACTCGCGGCGACGATACGGTCAAAGCCTACATCGTATTGAAGCCGAACGCCTCGGCTACAGCCGAAGAGATTCGCGAATTCTGCAAGCAGAACCTCGCACCCTACAAAGTGCCGCGTGCGATCGAGTTTCGCACAGAGCTGCCCAAGACGATTGTGGGCAAGGTCTTGCGGCGCGCTTTGGTCGAAGAAGAGATCAAAAAGCAGAAAGAGATGGCGGCCAACGCCTAATGCTCCTAGCAACAACAAAGGCTTCTGGATCATAAATGTCCAGAAGCCTTTCTTCTTCAGCTTAACTGCAATCTAGCGCAGCTGCTTGGCGAAGAGGTCGCTAGCCCCCATTCGATCCCTAGCGCGTCCGCCTACGGCTATCAACCTCCTATCCTCCCATTCCGTCTGTAGCCATCGCAGCAAAGCTGCGATCTGCTTGCTGCGCGCAGCAAGCAGCCTTGGCCAAGCCAAGCCGTACCCAGAACCAAGCCGTACCCTTCGACAAGCTCAGGGTACGGCTTTTTGGTGGAAGTGCCGAAGGGAGAGAGGCCTCTCAACACACTGCCCTCTCCCGTTTAGGTTCTGGGCTCCTGCAAGCCATTTCTCTCCCTCTCCTGCTTCGCGGGAGCTATGCATTACCCAAAAGTCGTGTCGGCAGCAAAAGGCGATCGTTCGCATACCATCGCGGGAGTATCCTTGAGAGCACAGAACGGGGAGAGCTTGTAATTCACCCCCTCGCCCGCAGTACGGGAGAGGGGGCCGGGGGTGAGGGCCGATAACGCTGACCGTATGTCGATTTGTGGCTAATGTACAGCTTCGCGGGAGAGGGGCGGGTGAGCGCCTCACTCCGGGCTAGCCCTGTTTAGTAGCCGTAGGCGGACGCGGTTAGGAACTGCTTTTGGGTAAAGAGCTTACCGCCAAAACGATCAACTGGACTTGCTAGCCTGTTCGACGCTTTTAGCAGATGAACTACTGGCCAAAGCCTCGAGCACTCGCCCGATCTCGCGCTCGGGGTCTTGGGCCCACGAGGCCGACCAAGCCCGATGGATGCGCCAGCCGAGCTGAGCCAGCACCTCCTCGCGCAGGCGCTCGCGGTCGCGCGTGCTGGCCGCCGTGCGGTAATCGCTGCCATCGCATTCGACGCCCAACAGATAGTGCCCGGGCTGATTGGGATCGCAGATCGCGATGTCGATGCGGAAATCGGAATGGCCAACTTGGCGCTGTAAGAGCAGACCCTGTTGGGCCAGAGCCGTAGCGAGATCGTCTTCGAACTGAGCGGCGATCACGGCGGGCGAACGTGGGCTGGGCGTGAGGCGAGCCGGATCGCCATCGGGCGAGATCACGCGGCCAGCCGGAGCGGGGCCACCTTGGCGGGCGTACTCTAAGTAGCTGCGCAGCAGACGCGGGCCGACTTGGCTGGTGCGACGCAGATCGATCTCTTCGGGCTGAATCGAGCTAACTACGATCATCTGCTCGCGCGCACGGGTGATGGCTACATTCAAGCGCCGCTCGCCGCCCGCGCGGTTGAGCGGGCCAAAATTCATTAAGAGTCGACCCTGCTTATCGCGCCCATAAGCCACACTCATAATGATGACTTGGCGCTCGTCGCCCTGCACATTTTCGAGATTTTTGACGAAGAACGGTTCGGGGCGCTCTTCATCGAAAAGAAGGGCGAGGCTTGGATCGCTGATATGGCGACGCTCAAGCTCGGTCAAGATCGCAAGCTGCTGGGCTTGACTAAAGGTCACCACACCCAAGGAGCGCTCGGGATTGGTGCGAATATGCTCGCAGACCAGATCGGCAACGTAGCGCGCCTCGACCTGGTTGGTGCGGCTGGCTTGGCGGTCGTAGAAGGCATCGGGCACATAATGGAACGAGATGCCCATATGCGATGGGTGCCGAGCCGCCGGGAAGGTTGCCAAGCGGTTGTGGTAGAAGTTGCTATTCGAGAAGGTGATCAACGATTCGTGTCGGCTACGATAGTGCCAGCGCAACATCTGAACCGGGAAGCCCGCCGCTACAGCCGCATCGAGCACGCTCTCATAACGCTCAAGCTGCTCAGCCTCGGGTGTCTCATCGTCGTCTTCCGGCTCGTCGTCACTAACTTGGAAGAAGCTGGTAGGAGGCAACTGCTTGTTATCGCCCACCACGATCAGGGTATTGCCGCGCATAATCGCGCCGACAGCCTCCTCGGTGCGGATCTGGGAAGCTTCGTCGAAGATCACTAGATCGAACGAGATCGCTTCGGGATCGAGGAACTGGCTCACCGAGAGCGGGCTCATCATCAAACAGGGTTTGAGCTGGCCCAACAGGTTGGGGATCTCGCGCAAGAGCTGGCGAATGGGTTTATGGCGGCGCTGTTTCTGCAACTCGCGCCGTAAAATGCCCAGCTCGCTGGTCGGAGTGCCGGTCTGACCGGGGGTCGGGCGACGGGCTTGCAAGCGGCTGCGCAGGCTGGCTTGCGCTTCGAGCAGTTGGTCTTTGTCGAGCTGGCGGAAGCGCTCGATCAAGCTTTCGTGCTGATCGTATTGGAAGCTGCGCAAAGCAGGGTGCTCGCGGCAGGCTGCATCGAGCCAGAGCTGACAAAAACGCTTGTGGAAGGCGCGGCGCGGAGCTTGGATGGCCTGACCAGCTGCAGCCACCAAACCATCGAGATAGGCTTCTAGGCCGACCGCTTGGGCGCTAGCGCGCAGGTCGCTCCATTCCCACCAATTGTCTAAACCCCCCATATGCTCCAGCAGATAGGCCGGATGGATCGAGGGCAGACTCCACAGCGTCTCGGGCGTCTCTTTGTTGCGTTTGCTGGCATCAAGCTCCCACAGATCGCTGCGCGTGCGCGGGTCGTCATCAGAGGGGAAGTAGCCCTTCAAGAAGGCGATCTCTTGATCGACAACGGCGAGCTGAGCATCGAGAGCATCGAAAGGAGCCAAGGCAGCCTTGCGCTCATCAAGGGGCAGAGCGGCGACCTTGAGCAGAGCCGTGGAGAGCGATTGCTCGCCAACAGTATTCTTCAAACGCTCGAACCAGTCGAGATGCTGCAAAAGCAGATCCCAATTGGTGACGCGCCCCGCGAAGAGCGGCCCGAAGCGATTGAGGATCGGCGCGCTCTCTTGCTGCCACGCTTGGCGCTCGCGCACCTGTTGGGCCAAGTTCAGATCGGCAGCGACCTGATCAAAACGCAGTTTCACGCCCGGCTGCAACAACGAGCGTAACAGCTTCATATCCTGATGGTACTGGGGCTGAAACCAGCTCCACCAACGGGCGGCGTGCTGAGCGAAACGCTGCTGCAAGCCATCGAGATCCTGCTGCAACAGCTCGGGGCGATAGCGGGTAAACAGCTGAGCTTCGGCCTCGATCAAACGTTGATACTGCTCACGCGCATCGTTGATCGCTTGTTGATGACCTTTGGCTGTCAGCCAAGCGTGGTCTTCCAACCAGTTCGAGGGCAGGGTATAGCTTTCACGCAGCACTTCTGCCAGCTTCGCCAAAGCTCGCGCCCCGCCAAGAGTTGTACCGACGGGCAGATCCAAGCTGGAAGCCGCCTGCTGCACCAAGGGGGTGAGGTCGCTCAAGGCGCTCTGTAAGCTGCGTAGGCGGCTGCGCACCCGTCCGCGCTCTTCAAACGAACCGACGGTGCTGGCCGCACCACGCCACGGATTTGCTGCCATAGCCGCCAACAGATCGCGCCGCAGATCGAGTTTAACCAAAATCGTATCGATCACACCCAAACGCTCGGAATCGCACTCCATCACTTCGATCAGAGGGCCTTCGTAGTCGGGCGCATCGGAAAGGGCAGCCATGCGCCCATACACCGTGTAGGGCGTCCAGCCGAGCGCGCCCAAGGGCGTATGCAGGGCTTTGGCATAGGCATCGAGCTGCTCGCGCACGCTGCGTAGCTCGCCATAGGGGAAGTGGCTGGGGTTAGGAGCCAGCGGCGCGTCGAGCACTGCAGCCAAGGAGTCAAGCACGGCCCGTTTGCTGGCTTTGTGACTGTGCAGTTCAAGACAAAATTCGCTCAGACCACATTCACGCAGCCGCTCGTAGACAACTTGAAGGGCCGCCATCTTTTCGCTCACAAAGAGCACCCGTTTGCCTTGGGCCAAGCACTCCACGATGATGTTGGTGATGGTTTGGCTTTTGCCGGTTCCGGGCGGGCCTTGTAAAACAAAGCTCAGGCCCTCGCGCGCGGCTGCGATCGCTTCGAGCTGGCTCGAATCGGCATCGAGCACCTGAAAGACCTCTTCTGGCGGGCGCTGAGCGTCTTGAACAAGCAGCGAATCGGGCAAAACATGCACGCTCTCGGCCTCGTCATCGCTCACGCCAACGTTCTGGGCGCTGTCTCGCGCAAAACGCTTGAGGATCGGGTGGGTCTCTGCCGTCGGTGTGATGCGCCGCAGATCGTTATACATCAACAGCTTCGAAAACGAGAAGAGGCCCAGGCAGACATCGGGCACAACGTCCCAATCGAACTGCTCCTTGACAATCGATGTGATTTGCTCAAATAATGTGTTAAGCTCTAAATCGTCACTATCTAAGGGCACATCTGGCAAACGGATATTGAAGTCTTGACGCAGCTTATGCACTAAAGTAGGGTTGAGCACAATCTCATCGTCAAGCATCCGCAGCGCAAACTCACTGCCTAACGAAGCACGTTGTATCTCGACCGGAACAAGCAATAACGGCGAGCGCCAGATCGTCTCTGGCTCCTGAGGAGTGTACCACTCTAAAAAGCCAAAGGCGACATAGAGCAAATTGATACCTTGATCGGTCAGGGCTTGCCGAGCTTTCAGACGCAAATTGTACAAACGACGCACTTGCACTTCCGGCGCAAGATCACTCACCAACCTCCCCGCTTGCACTTGAGGAGCCGCGATCTGCCCCAAACGTACCGTCGCCCCCGTAACAGGCTCTTGTGACCCGACAGCCGCCAAACGCTCTTCAAGCGGAAGAGGGTCGACAAATGGCAAACGCTTGCGCCGCCGCACAAGATCGTCAAATAGCTGTTGAGCCGAAGGATAGAGCAGATCGATCAGGCCGGGTTGGCCGATTCGCACATGCAAGAGCCGATTGCGTCGACTCAGATCGAGTAGCTGGGTCTTCCACAGTTCAATTTGTTCGCGTATTGATGGCATATATCAATTGAGGCCCACTCATAACAGTGGTGGCATATGAGCGAAGATAAGCGTTGCCAGCCCTGTTAAGTAAGACAAGATCAACAAGCAGAAACTCTCGTTGAGAGAAGCACAGGCTGAGCCTGACCGCTAATCGTATGGCTGGTGTTTCAATAACAGAAGCCTCTCATTGATCCTCTTTCTCTAAGGCTTCTCCTTACTATAAAACATATACTGTGGTTTGCAAGTGTTTTTCCAGCATATTTGAGCAAATACGCCTACAAAAGACACGATTGAAACCTCCGCTGACATCTATTCGTCTGCTCTGCGAGGCCCTCTATAGCCTAAACTAGTAATACATCCCCTTCAAGGCGACTCTTTAGGTCGTATAAGAAAGGAAGATTGCTTGAAGAATGCGTAACGAATAAGGTATAATACTTTTTGGGAACGTTCTACTGTTGGAGGTTACGTAGACCAACAGTACGAATGTCTGTGGAACTATCGTGCATCTTAACACCGTATTATCAGGAGAGCGGTGAGGAGCCGATACATGTTTCTAACGCTCAATGAACGTAGGACAATTCTGTGGGCAGACTAGATAATATATGAAGACATATCGCCTTTCGACGAGTGGTCGGCGCACTGCTCTGATACTTTTGATCGGCGCGCTAGCCATTTGGGGCTTTGCGCTCTGGACATTTCGAAACACCTTGGGCATCAGTTACAACCCCTTGTACTTTTGGGATACCCTACGTACGAGCATCGATCAAGGCATCGAAATGAGCAAGCTCGTCCCGGCACTACTGATGCTCATTCTGATTGTAGCAACCCCGTTTCTGGTCTGGAATATTCTTGAAGAATGGGCTGCAACATACACGTTTACAGATGAAGGCTTGCGCTTTGAGGCACTTGGGGTGGGTATAACCTATCCTTGGAATGCGATCCAGAGCATTCAACGTATCGAGGATGATAGTGATGAGCCATTGGATGAAGTCATTCTCAACGCCGACTTCACCAACCAAATCAAGAACCCCATCCTGCGTTTTCTCCATGCCCAAGCATATGGCCGCCAGAAACTCCCACTCTACGCTGGTCTTGAAAATCGCGATGAGCTGATTGCTGAAATCAGAGATCGTGCTGGACTATCAATCGCTGATGCCTAAAATGCTCTAGAGCTAGAGCGCAGGGCAGATAAGCTAGTAGGTCATTGAGGCGTAGGTGCTTCTAAGTGTATTCTAAGCAACCACCTACGCCCTTTTAATGCCTAACTGGCGCACTACACAGTCTAGCGTGTTTGACACTATAGCCTAGCTAGCTGCAGCACACTAGATATAATCGCTCGGATCAAGTACAAAGAGCAGCTAAATTAGCAGAGCAGTAACGTTTGTCTCTATATCTAGACGCTATATTCGAGAGAATTGCTAAAACGAGCTTGTTAGCGCTCCATTCGGAGCCGATAGATCAAACAGACGAGTTAAAAAACGAAACGTTTTGTATTGCCCATGTCGTTTGGTTCCGTCCGTTTACAGGTGTAACTTTTTGCACGAAGTGCAGAAACACGTTTCAACAAGGCCGCACAGCCTTGAAGCTAGACTACAACACGTAGAGATTTCTGGTGCTGATCGCGCTTTAAGCACCTAGAAGCATGCATTTTTCGGAAAAGCCTTGGTCATCAATAGGATGGCTTGTTTAGTGTCGCGTCTTAGCCAGCATTTCACGAGGCGCTCACTATGCTGTCAACCTACGATGAATCCAGCGGGAATTCCCGCATAGACAATGAAAGGAAGAAGTTTGCCCGTCGCGTCTACCCGCCGGGCTTGCTTCACATGTAATTATGGCAAAGAATAGAGTACGTGTAATCCCCCTTGGCGGCGCTGGTGAAGTCGGTCGCAACATGTGGGTACTTGAGCATGGGGACGAGATCCTCTTGCTTGATTGTGGTGTAATGTTCCCCGAAGCCGATATGCTCGGCGTTGATCTGGTGTTGCCCGACATCACCTATCTGCGAGATAAGACCGACAAAATCAAAGCGATTTTGCTCACCCACGGCCACGAAGATCACATCGGTGGTGTGCCCCATCTGATCGCCGATCTCGGCTTCCCACCGATCTACGGAACCCGCCTAACCTTGGGCATGGTGACCAACAAGCTCAAAGAGCACCGTCTGCTCGATCGCACCACCTTGGTGCCCTTCAAAGAGGGCGATACGATCAAGCTGGGGCACTTTACGATCGAACCCTTCCATATCGCCCACTCCATCCCCGATGCGGTCGGCTTCGGCATCACCACACCCTCGGGTCTGGTGGTCTATCTAACCGACTGGAAGCTCGACCACACACCCGTCGATGGCAAACCGACCGATATCACCAAGATCGCAGAGCTGGGCCGTCGCAAGCCCTTGCTGCTGATCACCGACTGTGTGCGCGTCGAGACCAAAGGTTATACACCCAGCGAAACCTCGGTTGGCGAAGCTTTCGATACGATCTTTGCAACCGCTCCGGGCCGCATCATCGTTGCGACCTTCGCCTCCAATATCAGCCGCGTCCAACAGGTGATCGAATCGGCAGAAGCCTACGGACGCAAGGTTGTGTTGGCTGGCCGCAGTATGGAGAACAACAGCAAGATCGCGCTCGAATTGGGCTATCTGCGAGCCTCGGAAGGGACGCTGATTCGCCCTCACGAGATGGCGGCCTATGCCGACGACCAAATCGCTGTGGTCTGTACGGGCAGCCAAGGCGAGCCGCTGGCCGCCCTGAACCGTATGGCGAACCGCGACTATCCCAATGTTAAGATCAAGCCCGGCGATACCGTAGTGGTCTCGGCTACCCCGATCCCCGGCAACGAAGTCTCGGTGAGCAAGGTGATCAACAACCTCTTCCGACTCGGTGCCGATGTGGTCTATGGTGCCAGCGCAGGCGTCCACGTTTCGGGACACGCCGCTCAAGAGGAACTCAAGATGATCCTCTCACTGCTGCGCCCCGAGTTTGTGGTGCCTTTCCATGGCGACTACCGCCACTTGATGCTGTATCGCAAGCTAGCGCTCGATATGGGCGGCATGTTCAACAACGAGCAAGTCTTGTTGGCCGAAGATGGCGCGATTATGGAATTCAGCCAGAACTTCGGCAAGATCGTCGGCAAAGCGCCGGTCGGCTATATCTATGTCGATGGAACCAGCGTCGGCGATGTAGGCAATGTGGTGGTGCGCGACCGCCAGATGCTTTCAAAAGACGGCATTTTGATGGTAGTAGTCAGCATCGACAGCACAACCGGCGAATTAGTGGCGGGCCCAGATGTGGTCAGCCGTGGCTTCGTCTATATGCGCCAAAGCAACAACCTGATCGAAGCGACCAAAGAGACGGTGCGCACCTCGTTGGCCAGTATGAACAGCACAAACGGCACGCCTACCCAAGTTGACACAAACTTCGTTAACCGTAAAATCAAAGATATCGTTAGCGAGTTCTTGTATCGCGAAACCCGCCGACGTCCCATGGTCATTCCTGTCGTGATGGAAGTCTAATTCGATCACGTCTTATTTCGTATGATGAAGAGCAACAATGGGGTTGCTCTTCATCGTTCGCACGAAGGTTGGTACGCATATGCTGCTCACGTTGGCCATGTTCGCTACGTTTGGCATCGCTGCCGCGCTCACTGCTTTATTGATTCCGCCCGTCACTCGCCTCTGCTTTCGCTACAATTGGTTAGCTCACCCCAACGCGCGTCGCATTCATAAAGTACCCATTCCCACGCTCGGCGGCATCGCTATGATCGCCGCGTTTGTGATCACAACAATCATCACCTTCTCGTACAGCCAGTTCACACCTTTGCTCGAACGCTCGAGCTTCGAGAGCTTGCGCCTGATGCTGATGTTGGTGGGCGCGCTGCTGGTTGCGGTTGTGAGTATGATCGACGATGTGCGCGAGCTGCCAGCCCTGCCGCGCTTGATGGTACACATCCTAGCGGCTCTGATCGCAGTCGGGCCTTACCTGTGGGATCACACTCTCTACACCGATATTCGCGGCGACCCAACCGAAGCCCAAGGCATTATTCTGACGGCCTTCAACTTCCCCTTTGTTCATCAAATTCACCTGCACAACATCTCGCCTTGGCTGGCGATTGGCGCGACGATCTTTTGGATCGTTGGCATGATGAATATGCTCAATTGGGTCGATGGCATGGATGGCCTAGCCACCGGCATCACCCTGATCGCCGCGCTTGTGTTGGCGATCCACACCTTTTTGCTGAAGCAATACACGGTGATGCTGCTGCCGCTGATTCTGGCGGGCGTCTGTGCAGGCTTTCTGCCTTTTAACTTTAATCCGGCCAAGATCTTTATGGGCGATGTGGGCGCAATGACGCTGGGCTACATTCTGGCGGTCAGCGCGATCATCGGCGGGGCCAAGCTGGCAACGGCCCTCTTGGTTTTAGCCGTGCCGATCATCGATATGGCTTGGCTGATTCTGCTGCGCACCCTGCGCGGCCGTTCGGCGGCCCAAGCCGGACGCGACCATCTGCACATCCGGCTACTCGATCTGGGCTTCAGCCAACGCCAGATCGTCTGCGCCTACTACCTGCTGAGCGCAGCCTTCGGCGTGCTGGCGCTCTCGCCGATCTCGGCGGGCGCCAAGCTGGCGGCTCTGATCGTTCTAGGTCTGATCGTGCTGGGCGTGCTGGTCTATGTGACCTTCGCCGAACCACAACAGAAAACCCAAAACGCCTCTCGTTAAGAAGCGATTCAACCATCGAAACAGGGCGCTGCTAACTGGCAGCGTCCTGTTTTTTTGCCTGCGCTCCCCCAGACTGCGTAGCTCATATCGTATCCGCTTGTTCACTTTATACCAAATCCGTTTAAAGACGTGCATGCTCTTCGCTCAGAAAAACGAAAAGCCAAAAAAGGAAAGAGTCACGTTCCGCTCTGCCAAAGGCCAAAGAGAACCTAATCAACCGGATTTGGTATCATACATTATGTTGGCGGAGGGGTCTCAACCTTCCATTCGGTCCTCAGCGCGTCCGCCTACGGCTACTAAACAGGGCTAGCCCGGAGAGAGGGCCCTCACCCCCCGACCCCCTCTCCCGAGAAGCTGTACATTAGCCACAAATCGACATACGGTCAGCGTTATCTGCCCTCACCCCCCGGCCCCCTCTCCCGCACTGCGGGCGAGGGGGTGAATGTTGAGCTTGTATGCGATTTCGCTACGCGAAATCGCATACAAGCTCTCTGTGTTCTGTGCTCTCATGGATAATCCCGAGATGGTATGCAAACTATCGCCTTTTGCTGCCGACGCGACTTTTGGGTAATGCATAGCCCGCGAAGCAGGAGAAGGGGAGAAATGGGAAGCTGAAGCGCAGAACCCCTCTTGTGTTTACAGGAGAGGTGCAGGGGAGAGGGCAGCGCTCTCCTCTGGGCACTTCCACCAAAAAGCGGCCGCCGAACCGTACCCTTCGACAGGTTCAGGGTACGGTTCGGCCAAGCTGCTTGCTGCGCGCAGCAAGCAGATCGCAGCTTCGCTGCGATGGCTACAGACCGAATGGAAGGAGCTGCAACTTGATAGCCGAAGGCGGACACGCTAGAAGCCGAATGGGAGCTAGCAGCCTAGCCGCCAGAATATGGAAGGCAGCGAGCTGCTGCAGCATCATGTTTGGGGGAGCTTGTAAGGGCAGAAGGCGGCGAAGGCGGGCGAACGTGCTCGATAGAAAACAGACAGCCAGATGAAGTACTCCTTCTGGCTGTCTGTATGAATTTTATGTCTACCAACTAGCTGAGTTTGGCCATAACCTCTTTGCTGAAGAGCTTGATGAACTCCTCTTGGTTGCGGCCCACATTGTGAACGTGAACTTCGTCGAAGCCCAGATCGAAGAAGGACTGAATGTGCTGGCGATGGGCCTCCCAATCGGGCGAGATCAGCACGCGGCCCTTGTAGTTTTCGGGGCGCACCAGTTTGGCGAAGGCTTCGAAATCTTCGGGCGAGCGCACATCGGCCTTGGGGAAGTTCATACCGCCGTTCGGCCACTCCTTCAAGGCGTTCTGCTCGGCCTCTTCGTAGGTGGGCGCCCACGAGATGTGTACCTGCAAGAGCTTGGGCAGGCTAGCGGGATCTTTGCCCGCTTCGCGCGCACCCTTCTCGAAGCGCTCAATCAGACCCTTGAGCTTTTCGGGGGCGGCAGCAGGGGTGATCAAGCCGTCAGCCTCGCGTCCGGCGAATTCGGCAGTCTGAGGACCGGAAGCCGCCACGTAGATCGGTGGCGGAGTGGTGGGCATAGTCCAGATCTGAGTCGTTTCGAGCTTGAAGTATTTGCCGGAATGGCGAACCTTTTTGCCGCTGAAGAGCTTTTTGATCAGTTCGACCGACTCGCGCAGACGAGCGAAACGTGTGCCCTGTTCCGGCCAGTATTCGCCCGTGATATGCTCGTTAAGGGCTTCGCCACTGCCGATACCCAACCAGAAGCGCCCCGGATACATCGCTTCGAGCGTGGCCGCAGCTTGGGCCAAAATCGCGGGGTGGTAGCGGAAGCCGGGCGCCGTCACACCCGAACCGAAGCGCAGCTTGGTCGCTTCGCCAAGCGCGCCCATCCACGACCAAACGAACGCGCTATGGCCTTGGCTCGGCACCCAAGGCTGGAAGTGGTCCGCGGCCATCACATTCACAAAGCCGTGCTCTTCCGCCAACTTCGAAAACCGAATCAAATCGGTCGGGTGAAACTGCTCAAGTGCAGCAGCATAGCCAATCTTTGGCATGATCTATTCTCCTTATTCAGATGTACAAACAAGACGCCCCAGCGGCTCAAAGAGCGTTTCGCGCAGCAGAGCTTGAGTCGTCTGAGCGCCGGACATTTCCGAAAGCAGACAAAGATCGTCGAAGGTGTCAATATCGAGGCCAAGCGTATGAGAACGATGAATGCGTAGGGCGAGATTGTTGTGGCGCGCTTGAGATTGATGAACCTGAAAGCTATGGAGACCGAACTGAAAGCGAAAGGGTACGTTCAGCTTAAGCGCTAGGGCGTTGGTTCCGCTGGCTTCGCGATCGGGCGCTAACACCAAGTCCGCACCTTGCTCGATCGCAGCGCTGAGGGCGGCTACATCGGCGGCGCTGATCAAGGGCACATCGGCTGGCACCACCAGCATTGCCGAAGCTCCTAGATCGTGCAGTTGCGTGCGGCCCGCTTCGAGCGATTCGTTCAGCTCGCTGCTTGGATCGTCTAAGAGCAAGGCGTTGTAGCGCCTCCCAAGCTCGCGCACAGCCTGATCGCGGCTCAGCAGGGCCACTCCCGCTAAGGCGGGCGCGCGCACAAGGGTCGCCAGCACATCTTCGGCCATGGCCAAGACCAAGGCACGCCGTTGAGCTGGCGAAAGCACTCCGGCCAGGCGCGTCTTGGCGCGATCAAGCATTTTGGTCGGCAACAAAGCCCAGATAGCAGCAGATTCTCGTATCATAATGGTGCTCTGCGGCTCCAAACAATCAAGCTAAGCCAAACTAAGCTTGCAAAGGTCGAGCAAGCCAACGGCCCTCCTCAAAACGCATGACCTCACGGCAGCCCAAGCTCAAGAGCAAACGCACGGCCTGATCGAAGCTGCCCGTAATTTGACTGGGACTGTGCGCATCGCTATTGATCTGCAAAGGTATGCCCTCTTCAACACAGCGTCGCAAAATCCACGGGCTTGGATAACACTCCTCGATCGGCCTGAGACCGTAGGCCGTATTGAGTTCGACGATCACATTGGCTTGCTTGAAGGCCGCCAAGGTCGTTTCAATCGCGTCAACATACCAAGCTTCGTCTTCACGGAAGTAGCGCTGGCCATCGTTCCACTTCTTAATGCGATCGAAATGGCCCATAATCGCCACGCCCGGCACACGACAGGCTTGGCGCACAAGTTCGTAGTAACGCTCGATCAGAGCGCGTACATCGCCCTCCCAGTAGTGTTCGACGCCGTAGGCGAAGTCTTCCGCCGTCGAATCGACCATCCAATCGTTGCCCTGCAAGTCTTTATCGACGAAGTGGACCGAGCCGATCATATAGTCGAGATCAAGGGGCGCGAAGTGCTCTTGGTAAAAAAGTTCATGCCCGGGAAGATAGTCGAGTTCTAAGCCGAGTACGACATCGATCTTGCCCGCGTACTTCTCACGAAGCTGGCGAACCTCGGCTACATAGGAGGGCAGCTTATCGAGCTTGATCGACCACCAGGTATCGAAGTCGAGCGATGAATGACTGCTGATTCCGATCGCCTCGAGACCGCTCTCGTAGGCCGCCTGCACCATCGCTTCGATCGAGCTATCGCCGTCGCAATAGCGGTTATGAGTGTGATAATTAGTCAGATTCGGCATATCGGCCTTTCTGAATAACTGAAAAAAGCGGAGCCAATCGTGTTACGGGTGTAACACAGCTTGGCCCACGCTCAACTTGGTGATCGCAGCTCAACACCAAGGCAATGTTGTAACTGATACCAAATCGGTTTGATCACTTCAGTACTCTGGCGGCTTGGTCACTTCCCCAAAGAGGGTCGCTAGCGCGTCCGCCTTCGGCTACCAACAGCTCGCCCGTAACCTCGCTGTTGTAGCTGTGTGCCGAAAGGCCGCCCAACATACCATGATTCAAGCGGATTTCAGATGATGAGTTGTTTGGCGCTCGGCTACCAGTATGATACTACAAAGCACGGGCCGCCGCTATTGTAGTCTGAGCCAAAGCCGCTTTTTCGGCCGGACCACGCATAATCGTATCGGTCACAACCGCACGAATGCCTAGCTCTTCGATCTGCGGAGCGAGCGCTGCATCAACGTTGTCGATCACCAAAGCGTCGATCAGACCTTGATAGTAACGCGCGATACCCAGCGCGCTGGCCTCGATCCCGCGCAGTTGCAACATCGCGACCGCTGGCCCTTTGATCGCCATGCCGCCCACGATCGGGCTGACCGCCACAATCGGCGCGCTAGTCGCATCGAGAGCGGCTCGTACACCTGGCACGCTCAAAATCGTCCCAACGCTCACAATCGGATTGCTAGGCGCGATCAAAACGATCTCGGCCTCGCCGATGGCTTCGAGCAGACCGGGAGTCGGCTGGGCCTGTTCCACTCCGACAAAACGGATATCGAGCAGTTCGAGCTGGGCGCGATGCTTGACGAAATACTCTTCAAAATGCATCTCGCCGAGGGGCGTCACGACGTGAGTCGGAACGGGCTGATTGCTCATGGGCAAGACGCGAATGCCAACGCCCAAGGCTTTCCGAAAGCGATCGGTGATCTCGGCCAAGCTGAGACCTTCGCGCAGCAGGGCCGTGCGTTGGATATGGAGCGCCAGATCTTTATCGCCAAGGTTGAACCAATTGGGCGCGCCCAACTTGGTCAGCCACTCCATACAGTTGTAGGTGTCGTCGACAATGCCCCAGCCCTGTTTGCGGTCGATCTGGTCGGCCAAGGTACAGATCACGATATCGAGATCGGGCGAGATGTAGAGGCCATGCATCACCATATCGTCGCCCGTGTTGACGATCGCAGTCACTTGAGACGGATCAACAACTTGCACCACTCCTTCTAGAAAACGAGCGGCGCCCACACCCCCAGCAAGGGTCACAATCATACAAACCTCCGCTCAAAAGCGTCATAACGATCAGCTGTTTGGTCTCAAAGGACGAATCGAGTGCTTCCACTCGCTCAAATTCCTCAACACTCGCTCTAGAAACGTGACATACAGATCGGAGGCTGGCTGGTTCGGAAGAGTGCATCGACGGCTGCGATCTGGCTCTCATCTGAGATCTCGGCCAAGCCATAAAGATGCAGCATAGTAAAAGGCACAACGCCCATAAAGAGCGATGAGAACTCAGCGATATCCAGCGAAACTTCGCAATCGTAGGCCGCATCGGAGCCGAGAACGCTCGGTTTGCCGTCGCTAAAGCGAACCGTTACCGGAACGGCATTCTCTGGCAGAAACGTATCGCGAATCGCAAACTTCACGGTCAGATTCTGATTGCCGAAGTTATGCTCGCTCAGCGCCTCAAAAGCTCCAGCCGTATCGATCACGCGGTACATCACCGCCACGCCAGCGCGGTTGCTCTGGTGAGCGATCGGACGCACCACCATATTGCCGCCGTCGCTGATATCGCTCAACAGGTGGTGAAAGTGGGGATCTTGGCTGTTGAAACGGATGCGTTTGATCTGATCGGCTTGGCTGTTGTAGAAGGCCAGCAGGGCCGCCAGAGCGTCGCGATCTTCGTAGACAAACTCATAGATCTCGAGATCGTTGGTGCGCGTCGCAGGATCGCTAAGGAACTGAAAAACGCTGAAGCCGCGCAGTTCACCATCGCGCTCGTAGCCCAGCACGCGGAAGGCGCTGTTCTCGAAGATACGGTTGAAGTCTTTAGCAACCTTGGCGAACAGACCATGGTTTTTGGCATAAGCGCGCATATAACATTCAGCGATCTGCTCTTTTTCGCTGCTCTGCAGCGGGCGCACTGCCTTGCGATTGCCCTTGCTCGGCAGGGCGGCGGGCAACAGATTGTACTGATTCATCTTGGTGCCGTAACCAAAGCCCATCTGCTTGTAAAAATCGGGGCGGAAGGGGTAAAGCGCGGCGAAGGGCACCTCACGCTCGCGGTAATAGCGCAGATAGAACTCGATCAGCTCCTTAGCGACTTTAGCTTTCTTGTGGTAGAAATCAACCGCCACCATACCGACGCCGCCCATGCCGACATCCGTGCCATCGTAGTTCATGGTGAAGTCGTAGAGCTGCATCAAGCCGTTGAGCTCGTTGTCGCGAAACAAGCCATAGATATGGATGTTCGGCTCTTCGTAGATCGTGTTGTAGAGACGCTTCTTATATGCTTCGTAATCGCTTGGGCTTGGGTTCGCGTTCATAAAATCGGGATAGGCGTTGCCCAGCACCCGAATATAGCCATCAAGATCTGCTTCGTTGAGCAGTCGTATCTCGCTCATCACAATCTTCCTTGATCAATCGAGGCGAATAACGAGTTCTTCGAGCGGTCGGCGCGCACGCCGCACCGGATCTTTCGCAGCATAGCCGAGCGGTATTAAAGCGTGTGGTATCAAGGTCTCGCTCAAACCTAACGCTGCCCGCACCGTGTCAGGACAAAAGAGTGGTGCACACATCCAACCTGTGTCCAGACCTAAACTAAAAGCCATCAACAGCATGTTTTGGATCGCACAGCCCAAACTTTGAATCGCCATGGTTGTTTCGGCAGCCTGGCGCTCTTCATCGGGGTAACGATCCAGATCTTCCAGATAGAGGCAGGGTAAAATGATCACGGGCGCTTCGATAATACGCTGATGCGACTTCGCCTGGCGCAGGTTGATGATCGCTTCATCTTGTCCGTCGAGCGCCAATTGGCGTCGCCAACGCTCGCCCATGGCCGACGCGAGTCGTTCACGAGTCTCGCGCTTGGTCAGCACCACAAAGCGCCATGGCTGGCGGCCATGGGGCGAAGGTGCCCAACGAGCCGCCTCCAAGATCTCGTCGAGCGCCTCTGTAGGAACAGGTTTGGGCAAAAAGGCCCGCACTGAGCGCCGCCCTTGAATGATCTCTTTCACCGAAACATATCCTTTGCAGGGTCGCGCAAGAGCTGTCGCGAGCTACCTTCTTCGGCGACCTCGTAGCGATAACCACGGATCAAAGCGACCGGAACTTGGTCGGTTTTATTCATCACTAGCTCACCGGCTGCCGCCAACTCATCGGCGATCGCGATGGCTGTCGCGTGCATCTCATAGCCATAGGCATCGGGCAGGCCGCGATAATCCATCACCGCGTTGATGCCCGAAACACCGATCGCAAAGTTGACCTGACCATGACGCCAAGGACGCCCAAAGGTATCGGTAATGATCACCGCCACCTCAACGCCCAAGCGCTCTTTGATGGCGCGACGAATCACACTTGCCGAATGGTCCGAGTCGACCGGCAACAGCGTTACCGTGCGTCCGCCTGCGACGTTCGACTCATCGACGCCAGCGTTCGCGCAGATCCAACCATGGTGTGTTTCCGTGATCAACACACCGCGATCCATGCGCACAATGCGGGCGCTCTCGCGCAAAACCACTTCGTAGTGGCGCGCATCGCGATGGCCTTGCTTAGCGATCGCTTCCGCAAAAGGCGACGGCTCGATCTCATCGACCTTGACCACCCGCCCTTCGGCCTTCGAGACGATCTTCTGAGTTACTACCAAAATATCGCCATCTTGCAAACGATCGCCCTGAGCATTCAAGGCGTCGACGATCAGACTGGCGAGATCGGTACCTTGTACGACCTCTCCGATACCTGTAACGGCTCGTATGCGTAACTCATTAACCATGAGCTGATTCCTCGATTTCTACACCAATATGCGCTATTTCGTTAGGTTTATGCCCAATGCATCACACATCGCCCGCTCGCGCACAGCGTCGGGCGCAGCCACAAAAAACCCGCCTTGAAAGATGCATCTAAGCTGCCCTTTGTTCACATCTATCTCATCAAAATTGAAGGGCTAGCACTCCGATTGTTTATGATGATCGAAACCTAATTGAAAGAGGATGGGTGCTTGAGGCATGTCTCGTGGTGGTATCGGCCTGTACACACTTTGACCAGATCGGCTGGGCCATCCTAGTCTCAACCAACAGGCGAAATCGCAGCGCGCTCCCATAACGAGGTCGTCTTCCTCGCCGACTGCCCTGTGTTCGACACATGGCGACAGTCGTAGGCGAGCGGATTGTAGTCAAAACAGCCTAAGACGATCAGTGGAGACTCGCAAAGAGCACGATCTCTCTTAGATCGCTCGTTTTAAGCTGATGAGGACAATCGCGATTCGGCTGAAGGCATTATAACAGAGCTGGCGCGAAGTACAAGATCAACAAAGGCGTATTCAAAAATACTATAAATAGTAGTAAACCTCGATGCAAAGCCTTACATCGAGGTTCGAAATAGTTATAACAGGTCGCAAAATGCTTCTAAGCAGACTGAGCAGAACTCTAGAAAGAGTCGTTGTTAGCTTCGCAAAATTCGCAGAATACGCTCTTCCTCAGGCGAGAGGTGGTTGGCCGCTTGAGTATGACCATTAGAAGCAGGCTGTACGCCAAGTGTCTGATCGCTTTGCAACGACGAAAAGATTCGGTCGAGCGGATCGGAATGAGAAGCAGTTTCGACCAATGGGCTATAGATGGGTGACTGTTTCGGCTTGGGCTTGCCCGGCTGCAGAGCAACTACGCCTTCGGCCTGCAAACGCACAGCGTATTCATACACGCTTAAACGATCGAGCGCCATATATTCGGCGATCTCTTCAAGCGTTCGTTCTCCATCGATAGCGGGAACGATTGAATAGTGAATAGCCTCGAAATCAAAGCCACTATTTTCAACCTTGCGCAAGAGTTGAAGCGTAATATGTTCATAAGGAGGAAGCTGTTTGCGCACTTCGCGCCAGCGCAAAGCAAGCTCTTCACAGCGCGACATCAGGCTATCGATATCGCCCCACAAGGTATCTTCTTCCGAGACAATATCTGCCTCAAAGGTAAAGCTCGCTTCCTGCAGCTCAAAAAGAGCAACCAAAGCATCTTCGCCAACAAGCTCGCCGTAGGTGCAATGATAGGCCTCACCATCTCGAAAGAAGATGCGGCCTACTTGCTGAGACGTTTGTAGCTGAAGCACGCCCAAGACCGAGCTATAGATGCTCATCTCTATGAGTTCGCGCAAGGAGAAAATGCCAAGGGTTCCTTCAAGTTTCACGAGTGATGACTCCAATGGCACGAGATAACTATTTATTCACTTTCATCCTACCATAGGAAGATTACCACCACAAGACGACCCTAGTACTCGCTGCTTATCCCCTATTTTCTTTTCACAGCCTATGCCTTTCGGTCTTGAATAATCACGCTTTACAGCTTGATCGGAGTATGTTTCAATACAGTGTGACGTTTTTTCAAACGTCGTAGCAACCCGTAACACGAACATATGTAGTATTTTTCATTTAAGGCTTGACCATAGCAAAACGCCGTGTTACAGTAAGCAAAAATGTAAGGGATATGTGCATGGCGACAGTTACAGTCCGCGCTGGGCGTGAACGCCCAATCCAACAACGACATCCTTGGATCTTTTCAGGCGCAATCGCCTCTGTACGGGGCTATGTTGGACGCGGCGATGTAGTAGATGTACAATCAGAGAGTGGTGAATGGTTAGCTCGCGGCCTATGGAGCCAAGATTCCCAGATCCGAGTACGCTTATATACTTGGAATCCAGATGAGGCGATCGATCGGGCCTTTCTGCGCCGCCGCCTCGAGCGAGCTATTCAAGCGCGACAATCCTATCTTGCAGCGAGCGGTGCAACCGATAGTTGTCGTTTAGTCTATGCGGAATCTGATGGCTTACCGGGTCTAATCGTTGACAAATTTGGCGATTACCTTAGCATTCAACTGCTGACCCAAGGTATGGCACGCCGCAGCGACGAGATCGTTCAACTTTTAGTCGAACTGCTTGAACCTAAGGGAATCTACGAACGGAGCGATGTCTCGGTTCTTGAAAAAGAGAACCTTGAGCCACGCGAAGGTTTGCTTTGGGGCCAACAACCACCTTCAAATCATACCAGTCGACACTTCGACTATCAGTTCTACGTTGATATTGCTGCTGGTCAGAAAACAGGCTTTTATCTCGACCAAGCAGAGAATCGACGGCGTGTGGCAGCCTACTGTGCCCAAGCAGAAGTTGCAAGTTTCTTCAGCTACACTGGAGCGTTTGAGGTCTGGGCAGCTGGAGCAGGCGCTGCCCATATCACCGCCGTCGATAGCAGCGCGCTCGCAATCGAAACGATGCGAGCCAACCTTCAACTAAATGGGGTGCAAACCCCGGTTGAAGCCATCGAGGGCGACGTATTCCGCATTTTGCGGCAGTACCGTCACGAGGGACGTACATTCGACGTTATCATTCTCGACCCGCCCAAGTTTGCACATAGTCAGGCGCAAGTCGAGCGTGCGACCCGAGGGTATAAAGATATCAACCTTATCGCTATGCAAATCTTGCGACCTGGCGGTATCTTAGCTACCTTTAGTTGTTCCGGTCTGGTGAGCGCCGATCTGTTCCAAAAGGTCATCTTCGGCGCGGCAGTCGATGCCCGCCGCGATGTACAGATTGTGGAGCGGCTCACGCAATCGCCCGACCATCCCGTGTTGCTCTCGTTTCCTGAAGGAGAATACCTGAAGGGATTGATCTGTCGAGTCAGTCAATGAGCTACACCATCTTCGAAGACGGCCATATATCTAGCCCAATGGGCTTCCGTTCAACAGGGGTAGCCGCTGGCCTCAAAGAGGCCAGACGTGCGAGAGACCTGGCTCTTATCTATTCGCAATACCCCTGCAAAGCGGCTGCGCTCTTCACAACCAACATCATGCGCGCCGCCCCGGTTTATTTCGATCAGGCGATTTTAGGCCGTAATCGAGAAAATATTCGTGCCGTGCTCATCAACGCAGGTCAGGCTAACGCAGGAACAGGTCAACCTGGCCTCGCTGATGCTGTTGAATGCGCCAAAATCACCGCCGATGAGTTGGAGATTCCACGCGATGGCGTGTTGCTGATGTCAACCGGTATCGTGGGCGTACCCCTACCAATGAATCGTATGCGGTTGGGTATTCGACGCGCTGCTTCGGAACTCGATAGCGGCGGTGGCCGTAGGGCAGCACTCGCGATTATGACCACCGATACGCGCCCGAAAGAGCGAGCGTTTCACGTTCAGCTCCGCGAAGGACGTCGCATCACCTTGGCAGGTATGGCAAAGGGCACACGCCAGATCCACCCCAAGCTCGCGACCCTGTTGTGTGTGATCACAACCGATCTCTCGATGGATGTGCGCTTGTTGCAACGTTCGCTGCAACAAAGCGTGTCGAAATCCTTCGCGCGCCTCAATATCGATGGCGACAGTAGCACCAACGACACCATTTTGCTTTTGGCAAACGGTGCAGCCGAGGGCATGCCGATCACCGATTCGACCTCGCGCGAATTTGGCGCTTGGCAGGAAGCGCTCGATGCGCTTACAGCCGACCTTGCGCAACAGATTATTCGCGATGCCACAGGCACCGGCAAGATGATCCAGATCCAGGTGCGTGGCGCAGCAGATGAAGCGCAGGCGGCCAAAGTGGCCGATAAGATCGCAGGCTCTGCCGGTGTTCGCCGAGCTTGTGTACAAGGCGAGGCCGACTGGGGAGCATTACTCACTGCGGTTGGCAGCAGCGAGACCGAGCTGCGGCCCGATCTGCTCGAACTTCGTATCGGCAATATTCCGGTCTTGCTAGAAGGTGCGGCAGTAGAATTTGATGCGGCCCAAGTAGCTAAGCATATGAGTGGCCCCGAGATCGAATTTACTGTCGATATGCATATGGGCATCGGATCAACGGTCGTTTGGACATGCACTTGGAGTGGTGAAGGGGTTTAACTATGCACAAGCTGCCACTCTTCCCATTAAACACTGTGCTCTTTCCGGGGGCAGAACTCCCGCTCTATATCTTTGAAGAGCGCTACCAGATTATGATCAACGACTGCCTGAATACAGGCTCGCCCTTCGGCGTCGTTTTGATTCAAACTGGTTCGGAAGTGGGCGGCACTGCAACCTTTCATCCGATCGGCACCACTGCCGAAATCTTAACTACCGAACGCTTAAACGAAGGGCGTTTGTTGCTTCATACTCGGGGGCGTATGCGCTTTCGTGTTGAAGGCTACGAACAGCAAACGCCCTACATTATGGCTTATGTCAGCCCGCTTATCGACCAAGTTGACACGAAAACGGTTGCGCTTGAACAGAGCATCCAAGCGCTCTATCGGCACTATTGGGAAAGTGTCTCTTACGTGACCGACCAAGAGTACACGATCGAGCAACTTGCCTCTGATCCGGTCGAAATGTCGTTTCAGCTCTGTCACCGACTGCAAGTTGATAACCTCACCAAACAACACTGGCTCAGCTCAGATGTGGCGACACGTCTGCGCGGAATAAGCAGCGTTCTTCGGCGCGAGCTTGCACTCTTGCCGAACCTGCCACCTCGACGCAAACAAGACCGGCGTTCGAGTAATGGATTGTTCAATTAGCGGCAAGCGACCCTTCCTCTCTACTATGTAGCACGCCTCCGGGCGTCTACCGCGCACAGCGCATCGCACAGCATGTTTATCGGAACTTGTCTGATCACCCTACACATCCCATTTGCAGGCACACTCAAAGAAAAACGCAGTATTGTGAAGTCAATCATCGCTCGGGTTCGCAACGAGTTCAATGTCTCGGTTGCCGAAGTCGACATGCACGATATCTACAGCCAAACCGTGATCGGTGTGGCGAGTGTAAGCACATCCCAAAACTATATCCACGGCCAATTAGAAAAAGTCGTACAGTTTATCGAAAAGATCCGGCCTGACACACCCATCGTCGACTATCAGATCGAGATACTCTAAACCTTTCGCGCTTATCAGCGGCGATGAGTCTGTTTCATCGCCGCTCCTATTTGGTCTTTATGGACGAAATTTTGCCCTACCCACTCCTTGCTATCGTCGGCCAAACTGAACTCAAAGTCGCTCTGCTGCTGGGTTTGATCAATCCACAAATCGGCGGTGTACTGCTGAGCGGGCCCTACGGCGTAGGCAAAACCACAGCGGTGCGCTCCTTAGTCGATATAATGCCCGGCATCCCCGGCGAAGGGCGCAACGAACGAGGTGAAGTTATTCCCATTCGCCCGCCTATGCGACTAGTCGAGCTGCCGCTCAACGCCCAGATGTCTGATGTTGTGGGCGGTATCAACGAGCGCGTCGCGATCGAACAGCAACACGTTATGTTGGAAGAGGGCATTTTGGCGCGCGCTCATCGCAACCTGCTCTATGTCGATGAGATCAATCTGCTGCACGAATCGATCGTCGATGTTATTCTCGATGCAGCCGCCCAAGGGCGCACTTTGGTGCGACGCGGAGCTATGACTCGCCTCTACCCCTCGCAGTTTATCTTGGTCGGCTCGATGAACCCCGAAGAGGGCACCTTGCGCCCTCAGATTATGGACCGCTTTGGATTGCGGGTTTGGGTCTCGCCGCTCAGCGACGCCAAACAGCGTCTCGAAGTCTATCGACGTGCCCGCGCCTTCCGCAACGACCCCGAAGGCTTCCGAGCAGGCTACGCTGAACAAACCGCCGCCCTGCGCGAAGAGATCGAAGTCGCCCGCGAGATTCTGCCCCATGTCGAGATTCCGCATCACGTCGAAGAGTTGGCGATCTCGTGCATTCAGGAGCTCAAGATCCCTTCGCATCGCGCCGAAATCACCCTGCTTGAGGCTGCGCGCGCCCGCGCCGCCGCAGATTTTCGCACCGAAGTCATCGTCGAAGATGTTTTGAAGATCGCCCCAGTCGCGTTGCGCCAACGCCAAAGCGCCAAGATCGAAGCCTATAGCAACGAACTGCAGCAGGGCGATAAGGTGATTCACGAGGTGTTAGACAAACTGGGCAATAGCAAAACAACAACAAGTTCCTCAAAACGCCGTCGCAGCAAAGTGCGCGAGATCGAAGAGGGCTAAAACTTAGCCGTACGCATCGCGCATGAGTTTTTATTTATGCAAGACTGACAAAAATACCGTTTTAAAAGTATCATTTAATCACAATTATTAACAAACGTCTACAAATCATATAGAATATACAACTCTTGCCGGATTAGCAAAAATCATCAAAAAGGATATCTATACAAAAGGCAAAAGATAATCTTTATAATCTGAGAGCAACTTTTTCAGCCACTCAAACGGTTTCAATAATAATAAGCTCATAACCAATAGTTCACAGCTTCATAGCAAACACATCATAAAAATGAGGTAAAATCCCTCTAGCATGAGTAGTTCTCATGGTGTATAATTGTCTATTAATGAAACGACTGTCATATTGACACATTAACAGCAAGCAACGGGTACCCTTCTCACTTATCGGTTTTACCGATGAACGGCTCCTCCCAAGTAGCAGGAGCGTTTCTACTATCTAGACTTACGCTTTTCCTGCAAAGCAGTACTCTGAGCCTATGCGGAGTCAATGTAGACTTCAAGAGGAGGATGATCATGGTTGATTCGACGATTCAGAAGCTCCTAGAGCAAACCATCGACACATCGTGCAAATTGCATCTTTTATTGCTCTTTCACGATAACCCACAATTGAAAACAACCTCGCGCCAACTTGCCGAGCGAAGCTGCCGAGACATTTGGAGCGTTGAGCAGGCGCTTCAGGAACTGGTCGAAAGTGAAGTATTAAGCACCGACACAGGTGTCGATGATACGCTTTATTATCGTTATACTCCTTCGGCCGAGAAGCTCGAAGCCATTCGCAAGCTTGTGCTTGGCTACGACGATCCTTTCCAGCGCGATTGGATCCAATCGTCAGTTCGTGAACTTGAGCTCTATGCCTATTACAATCGAAACTACAATCTCCAACAACCTGTTTATGTCTACTAATTAGCCCACTCTTTCGCTAGGTTAGGAGCTGAAGCTTCTCCTATCCTAGCCTGTCTGGGCTCTATCTAAACCATCACATTCTCAACCCCTAGCCTAACATCACAATCTCATAGGTATATCTGAACTCATAGCGAGCTTCTGATAATGCGTCTGAGCGAATGCACAATTTGACAGTCTTCGGCAGAGCAAGAACGCTTCTGTTATGTGTCGTTTTCGTCTCGTGATTTAGCCAGTTTCATCCCTACAATTACACGATCTTTGCAAACACATGGCGGTACACAAGCCTATATGAGCTTGCGCCCTTGGCGGTCTCGTCTCTTTCCCAAAGAAGGCGGCTAGCGCGTCCGCCTTCGGCTATCAACAGCTTGCCCGTAACCATGCTGTTATAGTTGTGTGCCGAGAGACCGTCCCAAAATACGATGTTTCTAGCGTACTTCGTATAAAGCGAGAAAACGAACGATTGGGCGAAAAAGAGAGAAGGATTTTGCGCGACAACGCAAAATCCTTCTCTTCAAAGATCGCCATGTTTGGCGCTGCCGAAGGCCAACTAGTCGCCTCTTTTTAGGGGCGGGATGTTGGTAGCCGTAGGCGGACGCGCCAAAGAACGAATGGACGGTCGAAAGCCCGCCGCCAGAAGGCTGAAGTGAGCAGACGGATTCGGTTTAGTAAGGCACCGATCACGAAGCTACAGCTTAGCTAGGCTGTGATATCTTTGCGCGATAAAACATAGGCGATGCCGCTCTCGAGGTCGGCGTAAGTGCGCAAGGATGAAAAATCGATGCCGATGCTGACGATAACTTGAGCGATCTCGGGGCGAATACCCACGAGCAGAGTTTCTGTGCCCAATAGGCGCGCCGCGCTTGCTGCGGTGAGCAACACGCGAGCAGTCTCGGTGTCGATGATCGGCACACCTGTGATATCAAGAATCGCGATTCTGGCCTGGTGCTTCTGGATCTCGTTAAGCAACTCGGAAACGATAAGAGTGGCGCGTTCGCTATCGATCACACCGATCAAAGGCATCACCACAAGGCCTTTTAAGACCGGCAAGACCGGGCTCGACAACTTACGGATCGTTCGCTGAAGCGACTCTTGGGTTTTAAAGGCTTCTTGGAGCTCGCGCAAGGTTTTGTCGCGTTCGCCGAGCGCATCTTGAAGGGCTGCGGTCCGTTCGATCACGCGCTCTTCTAGGTGGGTTACGTTTTGCTGAAGCTGGGCCGTCATAATATTGAAGGCCGTCGATAGCTCGCCGATCTCGTTCGAGGCCTTCACATGCACGCGACGGTCGAGATCACCTTGGGTGATGGCAGCGGCGGTGCGGGTCAGTTCGACGATCGGCCTTGAGATGCGCGAAGCGACCCACAGGCCCAAAAAGAGCGCCACAACACAGAAGATGAGCGAGAGCAATGCGCTAAAGAATTTAGCGTTTCGTGCCCCAGCGAGAGCTTCTTTGTCACTTAACTCGGCCAGCAAACCCGCCTGCAGCTCTGGAATCCAGCGGTAGACCCCCAAGACCGTGCTGTCTTCAGAGCGATAACTTTGATAGATCCCCGAACCCTCGTTACCAGCAAGGGCTTGATCGATGCCGTAACTCGAATAGGCTTGAGTCATCGGGTAGCCGCTAAACCGGCTCGGCGTAATTAAATAGCGGCTATCTTTGCTCACCAAATAGGTTTCGCCGGTGGAGCCCAAACCGCTGTGCGAAAGCATAATCGCGTGTAAGATCGAAAGATCAAGCTCGCCCCCCATCACGGCAACAAAACGTCCATCTTGATCAAACAGACGCTGGGTGACAATCATCACGAGCTCCGTGGAGCTCGGTGTGTAGAAGGGCGCCTGGATATAATCATCTCGCAGACTAGCTTGAAAATAGGGCTGTTGCAACAAAATGCGATCGACAAGCGCTTGATCGGAAGCCGCGATCACACGTCCATCAAGACGATAGAGGAAGAGCGATTTAAAGATCGGTCGGGAGGATTGCGCATCGGCGATCGTGCTCTGCAAAACCTGACCAACTGCATCTTGGGTGGCCGAATCGATCTCGGGTTGTCTGCTAAACTCAACTAAGACTTCTCTCATTGGCCCCGAGAGCAAGAAGCGCATGACTGCATTGCTATCAGCTAACCAATTCTCTATCTGATCGCGTTTGATGTCAGCAATCGAAACGAGCTGGGCCGAGACATAATTTTCGAGATCGTTTTTATGCCAAGTGCTAATAAAGTTTGCGATCAGAAAAACCGGAACAATCGTGAGCAGGATATAGGAAAAGATCAGGTGCCAACGTATCTGCCGCCAAAACGGTATATCAGGAGAGACAACTAGCGCAGCAAGGCGAGAGCGTAATTGCTGAGTACTCATATCGAACTTCTCTAGTATGAAGAATTATCGGCGTCTAGAAATTGATTTGTGTACGAAGTCACAGCAACTTTGGACGAAACATCGACACCTTGCGCTCGCAATTTATCTACCGTTTGCATCCAGATATCGTAGTCGATATAGCCAAGTTCAACATTTGGCTGTTTGAGAATGGGCAGCAGCGCATGTACACGCCGATACTCAGATTGGTAATCGAGACCATCGCCATATTCAATAACGTATGAGACGGCTTGGCTCGGGTTGTCGATCACATCTTGAATTCCGGCAAGCGTCGCTGTTACAAAGCGCTTGACGAGATCGGGCTTGTTCTCGATCAGCTCTTCGGTTGTAAAGAGCACCGTCTCGTATTCATAGATCCCGTAATCGCTCAATAACATGGTGTTATACTCAACACCAGCCTCTTCCAACATAACGCCTTCGTTAATTACCCAAGCCAGCATCGCGTCGGCTTCACCATTGATCAGTTGCGCGACATCATAGCCTTTTCGCTGCACAGACTTAAGCGTTGAAGGATCGAGATCGTGCAGCTTGAGCATTTTCTCAAGCGAATTGGTCGAGCTGTTAATCACCACGCTCCGCCCAATAAGGTCTTTGGGACGTACGATATTGCTCGTTTTAAGCGAAAGAATAGCCGCCGGATTACGCTGAAAGATAGCTGCAACGGCAACTAAGGGTTTGCCTTGGGCGCGGGCCTCGATAACAGAGTAGGCATTAGCAAGCCCGAAATCGGCCTTGCCATCGGCTACTTCGTCGATCGCATCGATATAACCACTCTCATTGAAACCACCCTCAACAAGCTCAACAGAGAGCTTCTGAGCGGCATAATGGTTATTTTTCTCGGCAGTATAAAAATACGCAGTGGAATAGCTATGGATCCAACCTAGTTGCACGCTTACGCTTGCGGCTTCCAAGTCGGCAGGAGGGGTAACGCCTGTTTGAGCAGATGGGGTTGATACCTGCCGTGAACATGCGCTTAAGAGAACGATAAACAGAACAACTACCAGTCGACCACAAACTTGCCTAGAGCTGAGATGAAGAATGCGACGCATAGTGTTGAGATTGTCCCTTATTCAGACAAGGCATAACATACGTTATGTAGCTCTCACCCATTAACAGCCAGACATGGCCTAACTCCTAAACGCACCAAAACGACGTCATCGCAATACGACGACATCTGTAACACAAACAGAGTGTTCAGTATCCCTTTTTTAAAGCGGAAAGATACTATTGAAATAAGTCGACAAACAATAACTCTAATAAGAGAGTGTTTCTCTTGTAACCTATAATAGTTCGTTTTATCGAAAATAGCAATAGGAGTTTATACAATTTAACAATTCTCGACTTTTTAACTATATGTTTGGAGCTTAAACTATATATCCTAGTACGTATAACAAAAGTTATTACTCATATCTCTTCGTCTATTTGAAAGGTTATTGTGCTGTTTTTTAATCTTTTAGCGCAAAAAAAGTCGATATCGCAACAAAATTATTTGATTATCACAATATATTTATATCAAGTTAAGAAGCCTAAGTAGTATAGAAACTCATATACATTTCCAACAGTCAAACCTTGACACGAAGAGACTCAAGTTTTACACTAAAATTAGTTTCGCAACAAACGTTCCAATTAAGGAGCATTGTTTGGTATGAATTATAAAGACTACTATAAGATTTTAGGGGTTGAGCGGAACGCCAGCGAGAGCGATATTAAAAAAGCCTATCGCAAGCTTGCCCGCAAATACCATCCTGACATTAATCCGGGTAACAAAAGTGCTGAAGCCCGTTTTAAAGAGATAAACGAAGCCTACGAAGTCCTCTCGGATAAAGAGAAGCGCGAAAAGTACGATCGCTTTGGAAGCGACTGGCAGCGCTACCAACAGGCAGGCGGCGGAGCTGGCGGCGTTGATTGGGGCGCATATGGTGCTCCGGGTGGCTTTGGCGACTTGAACGACTTCTTTGAAAGCCTGTTTGGCAGCGGCGCGCGCAGCAGCCGTGGCTCGGCAGGCTTCGGCATGCGCATGGATGGTCAAGATATCGAGCATCCGATCGACATTACGCTTGACGAAGCCTTTAATGGAACACAGCGATCGATTCAGTTCGCCAACCCGGGCGGCGGTGCGCCTCGCACCATCAATGTCAAGATCCCGGCCGGTGTCGACACCGGCTCGAAGATTCGCGTCACTGGCGAGGGCGGGCAAGGCATGAACGGCGGACGCAGAGGCGACCTGATCTTAGTGGTGAATGTGCACGAGCACCCGCGTTTCAAACGTGAAGGCGACGACCTGCACCTGAACCTGCCTGTCGATGTCTACACGCTGATGTTGGGCGGCCAAGTGCGCGTCAGCACCATCGACGGAAAAACCTTATCGTTGAACGTGCCTGTCAATACGGCCAACGGCAAGACGTTCCGCTTGAGCAATCAGGGCATGCCTCGTTTACGTCAGCCAAATCAACGCGGCGATCTGTACGTACGTTTGGAAGCGCTCTTACCGAGCAGCTTGACAGAGCGCGAACGCAGTTTAGTCGAAGAGCTTCGCAGCTTACGGAGCGCATCCTAAAGCGCCCTATTTCGGCAAACCATAGGCTTAGTCATGAAGAACGTCTATACGATCAAAACCGCTGCCAGTTTATGCGGTCTGCATGAGCAAAGTTTACGTAGCTACGAGCGGCGCGGTCTGATTGCGCCGCAACGTAGCCAAGGCAATATACGGTTATTTACCCAAGAAGATATCGAACAAATTCGTTTTATTAAACGTCTTACCGAAGACCTCGGTGTAAATTTGGCAGGAGTCGAGGTTATCTTACATTTACGTCAGCAACTCCTCCAAGTGCAAGATGAACTCAACACACTTAAGCAACAAATCTTGTAATTGGTCAACTCTCAGACTCTTGCATGAATCTTATAATTCAGAGCCGCTTTAATTAAGGCTGGTGTGCTATACTACACTCAGCGTTATGATTGAGGCCATAGAATCGATCCTCACACTGTTTTGTCCCAACAGTGCTATCACCGACGCTAGACCACTGAACTATTGGGACATACAGTGATGGACGCAATCGATTGGGGAAGTACGATGCGATTAGATCGTTTTACAGAAAAAGCTCATGAGGCTATTCAAGAAGCTCAAGAAATTATGCAAGAGCAACACCACACACAGTTGGATGTTGAGCATATCTTTCTTGCGATGCTGCGCCAACGTGATGGTCTCACGTCGCGCGCGCTTGAGCGCCTTGGTGTTGAGCCCGAGAGTGTAGCCCAACGTGTTGAGCGAGAACTAGAAAAATCGCCCAAAGTATATGGTCAGTATGGCTATGGCAACCAAGTCTATGTCACTCCGCGGACACAGCGCTTGGTAAAACGCGCCGAAGAAGAAGCTGCGCGTCTCAATGACCAATATGTAGGGACTGAGCACTTGCTGGTAGCGATTACCGGCGAGCGCGAAGGTGCATCTAGCCGTATTCTCCGTTCGTTTAACATCGATCAAGAGCGCATTTACCAGGCCCTTATGGAGATCCGTGGCAACCAGCGCGCGGATGATCCGGGCGCTGAAGCGCGCTACGAGATTTTAGATAAATATAGTACCGACCTCACCCAGCTAGCTCGCGACGGCTCGCTCGATCCACTGATCGGGCGCGAAGCCGAGCTGATGCGTGTGATTCGCATTCTGTCGCGCCGCACCAAACACAACCCGGTGCTGGTTGGCGAGACGGGTGTTGGTAAAACTGCGATTGTAGAAGGCTTGGCCCAGCGAATCGTCTCGGGCGATGTGCCTCCGACCCTGCGCGACCGCCGTCTGTTGGCGCTCGATCTCGCATCGATGGTCGCTGGCTCGAAGTTCCGGGGCGAATTCGAAGAGCGCCTGAAAGCCGTCATGGAAGAAGTGCGCGCCTCTAAAGGCAAGATCATTCTCTTCATCGACGAGTTGCACACCGTGGTCGGGGCTGGTGCCGCCGCTGGCAGCATCGACGCCAGCAACATGCTCAAGCCCGCCTTGAGCCGCAGCGAGATCCAGATCATTGGTGCGACCACTATCGACGAATACCGCAAACACATCGAAAAAGATGCAGCTTTAGAGCGCCGCTTCAGCCCGGTCTTCGTCGAAGAGCCGGATATCCCGACCACCATCGAGATGCTGCGTGGCCTGCGCAAGCGCTACGAAGAGCATCACGAGCTGACGATCAGCGATACGGCCTTGGAAGCTGCTGCCAATTTGAGCAGTCGCTACATCTCGGATCGCTTCTTGCCCGACAAGGCGATCGACCTGATCGACGAAGCCTCGGCCAAACTGCGCATCGACATCTTCTCGATGCCACGCAGCCTGCGCGAAAAAGAGAACGAGCTGCGTCGCTTGGAGCGCGAAGAGGAAGAGGCAGGCGCCAAACGCGACTACGAGCGTGCCGCCATTCTGCGCTCGCGCCAACTGGCCTTGCAGCAAGAGTTCGAACGCGAACGCGGCGATTGGATGATCATCAGCAATCTCGACGAGATCGTTGATGAAGAGGATGTCGCTCAGATCGTGTCAAGCTGGACGGGCATTCCGGTCGCACGTATGCTCGAAACCGAACGCACCAAGCTGATCGAAATGGAGAACCGCCTGCACGAGCGGGTGATCGGCCAGCACGAAGCGGTTGTCGCCCTTTCCGATGCGATCCGACGCGCTCGCAGCGGCCTGCGCGACCCGCGCCGCCCGATCGGCTCGTTTATCTTCGTTGGCCCGACCGGTGTTGGTAAAACCGAGCTCGCCAAGGCTTTGGCCGCCTTCCTGTTCGACAGCGAAGACGCGATCACACGGGTCGATATGAGCGAGTTCCAAGAGCGCCATACCGTCAGCCGCCTGATCGGAGCACCTCCCGGCTACGTCGGTTACGACGAAGGCGGTCAGCTCACCGAGAGTGTGCGCCGTCGCCCGTACCAAGTGGTGCTGTTCGACGAGATCGAAAAAGCCCACCACGATGTCTTCAACGCGCTCTTGCAACTGCTCGACGATGGTCGCTTGACCGATGGCCAAGGCCGCACGGTTGACTTCCGCAATACGGTCATTATTATGACAAGTAATGCCGGAACCGAGTATCTGCAAGGCACGCCGATCGGCTTTGGAACGCGCCGCGAGGGTCAGCTCGATATGCGCGACGCCCGCAAGAAGGTGGACGACGCCCTCAAGCAGGCTTTCCGCCCCGAGTTCCTGAACCGTATCGACGAGATCGTGCTCTTCCACCAGTTGACCATGGAAGATCTGTCGCGCATCATCGATCTGCAGGTGAACGAACTGGAAGAGCGCCTGCGCGAGCAGAACATCAGCATGGTGCTGACCGACGCCGCCAAAGAGCTGCTGGTCAAAGATGGTTACAACCCGCAATACGGTGCCCGACCGCTGCGCCGCACCATTCAGCGTATGATCGAGACACCGCTCAGCCGATCGCTGCTGAAAGGCGAGTTCAACGCTGGCGATACAATCGAGGTCGACGCCGAAAACGGCAATTTGGTCTTCCACAAGCGCGAGATCTTAGAGATCGATACGCTTCAACCCGCCGAAGCGGAGCAATAGCGTTCGTTCAACACACCAACAGCGGGGAACTTCGGTTCTCCGCTGTTTTTTCTTGCCTTTCAATAGGCGGCAAAGTCGCTCGCTCCCATTCAATCCCTAGCGCGTCCGCCTACGGCTACCAAAGCGGCCGTCCATCCATTCAAGGGCTAGCTATCGGCGCCGCATTGCACTCAGCGCTAAGCATAGCCCTCAGCGGCCCTCGCTGAAGCACTGTTTTTTATTCACCACACAAGACACTGTTTTTCTATTCACCACGCGAGACACAGAGATACTGAGTCTTTGTAGAGAGCTGTTTGAGATATTTGGGTAATCGGGTCAGTGCCAAAGTAGCGATCGAGGCGTACTCTGAGCCTGTCGAAGGGGACGGCTGTGCGGGCAGGATCGGGCTGTGTGGGCAGGATACGCTGTGGGCAGGTACGGCTTTTTTGGTGAAACGCAACTCATTTCCCCCTCTCCTGCTTCGCGGGCTATACATTACCCAAAAGTCGTGTCGGCAACAAAAGGCGATCGTTCGCATACAACATCAACATTCACCCCCTCGCCCGCAGTGCGGGAGAGGGGGCAGGGGGGTGAGGGCCGACCGCCCGAATGTTTGGAAAGGATGTTGATAGCCGTAGGCGGACGCGCTGAGGACCGAATAGGAGCGAGAGACCTCTCCGCCAACATAAAGAGTACGAGCTATAAGCGCTGCCGAAAGATGAGCTTAGGGTTGAGCGCTCAGCCAGACCTGCCACTCGGCGTCGAGCTGATCGAGTGTTTTGCCATAGACCCCAAAGTAATCGGCGGAGCCAGCATCACGGCTGCGCGATGAGCGGTAGAGCGCATCGAAGGACTCGCGCCCATACTCAGCGAGCAGAAATTCCACAAACGAAGCCCACTGATTGTAGATGTTGACGCGGGTGGTGGTGCGGCAGTCGGCCTCAAGGTTGGTGGTCAGCGGCAACAATTCGTCCGCCGCTTGAGCGCGCTTAACCTCGGCGTGATAGGCCGGCACACCCGCTTCATTCAGCGTGTAGGAACGGCTGCCCCAAGTCGCCATGCCTTCTAGCAGCATATTGTCAGCTTTGCGATGGTCGCGCTCGCCGTAGTAGTCGTGCTGCAACTGATGGAAAAGCTCGTGCGCCAGAATGCGCACAATGCTATTGGGGTTCGATCCGGGGGCATAGAAGAGCCGAATGGTGCGCTGATTGGAGAGGGTCAGACCGCGAATAGCACAGGAACCGCTCTGAGGCGGCTCGAAGCGAATCGAGACTCTCCCCGTTAAACCGCTGCCCATTTCGGCGCTGCCGACCGCGATGCTGGCTTCGACATCCATGGCCATAGCGCGAATGGTATCGGCCTCGAGACCGCCCGCCAGCCGATAAAAGTCGAGGCTGTAGGTGCGCATGGGCATTTCGCCGCGCAAAACCGGGGCAGGCTCGCCCGGCAATAGGGGCGGCTCGTTCACAGGATAGGCTTGCGATAGAGGGGCATTGCGCGGCAAGAGCATGCTGATCAGCAGCAGAGCCGCCCAAACAAGGCGTAGCATAGGCGCTCCCTTAACAATTAAATGCTGCCGTTAGAGTTGAGCTCTAACGGCAGCATGATCGCTTTAGAAGCTAGTTACCAGGCCCGGATGCACTGGCTGCATCAGTTCAACGGTGCGGCCATCGGGGTGTTGGATCACTACGGTGTAGGTGCCCGGCTCAAGCTCGACCGAACCGAACCAGCCATCGTAGGAGATGCTTATGTCTTTGACCCACTCCCCGTCGCGAATCAAGGTGACGCGGCCAGCGCGCAGCACTTCGCCATCGATGGTAGCGATACCTTGAATCATACCGGTGGTGGGGTTGGCGATCCAGGGCCAATTGGGCGCTTGAGCAGGCTGCGCGAAGATAGTCGAACCGAGCTGATCCATAAAGGCTCTGCGACGCGCGCTATTGCTGCCCGCGATCGGCTCGCTATAGGCGAAGAAAGCCACACCCGCAAGCGCACGGCCCTGCTCGTCGGGTTGAATGGCGCGCTGAATCTGCGCGATATTGCCTTCGGCACTATTCAGCCACGAGCCGATACCCGAAACGATCGCACGTTTGCCAACGTTGTCGCGATCCCAACGCATCCAGCTGTCGTACCAACTGCGGTGGCGCGCATTGCTCTCGCTGAAGTAGTGCATGGGCACTGCAAAGTCGATAATGCCCTCTTGCAGCCAAGCCTTCCAGTCTTGGAAGACGGTGTTGTAGGCCGACGAATTGGGCCAATCATCGGGGGTATAGCTGCCCAGACCACCCCAGGTGATCGTAGCCGCGCTCACCTCCATCTGCGGATCAAGAGATTTGATGCGAATGTAGAGACGGCGCACAAGTTCGGTCATACGGTCACGACGCCACTGCTTCCAAGTCTCTTCGCCGGGAGGCGGGCGGTAACCAGCGGGCTTGCCATAGGCTTGGTTGTAGCGATCGACGCTGACTTGGTTATAGCCGTAGCTCTCGCCAGCATAACGAATAAAGTCATAGTGAATGCCGTCGAGGGCTGGATAGTTTTGGATGAGGGTTGTAACAACATTCTCGATATGGTTGATGGCCGATGGGTGGCCCATATCGAGATCGCCCACTTGGGTGCCGCCATAGGTCGCGGTCGTCCAGCGCTCAGCTCCACGCACGGTTGGACCATGGCTGGTGCAGATATGATCGGGGTGGCCCCAAAGGCGATCGCTGCTGCGGCAAGTCACGCTGATCACCAACCAAGCGTGAACTTTGATGCCGTGCAGATGGGCTTTTTCTAGAATGTAAGCGAGCGGGTCGAACTCTTCGGCGGGGGCCAAACCTGGCTCAATGGCGCGCGGCTCGATCCCGTTGTTGTACCAAGCATTGCCATGGCGACGCATTTGCACAAAGAGCGTATTGGCCTTAGCGCGCAACATGTTGTCGATCAACTCATCAACTTGGGGATGGTTATGGAAGCCCGGACTCAATGAGTCGACCCAAAAGGCACGCATCTGCTCGATCGGCGCTTCTTGCGCCTGAACAGCTGGAGCAGGAGGTAAGACAAGGCTTAAAGCAAGAGTGATGAGCAGCAAGGTAGTAAGCACACGACCACGCGCCCACAAACAGGTAGATAGATTCATGTATCCTCCTCGGATCAGCTTAAACCAGACACACTCTTCTTAGCTTGAAACGCAAACAATGAAGTGGTTTCGCTATTGGCATTAAAGCAAAGTTGTTGATACTGCATCAAACCATAGATTTGCGATTCTTGCAAATCGAATCTTCGTTGCTGAAGATGACTTTTCTCGCATGCACCAATACGCGCTTCAATCGCTTGAAACAGATTTGCTCGTGAGAGAAGCACAAACTATTACAAGTTTCTCCCATAAGAAATTAAAAAAGGCAGCTTCAGAAGCGTTTTTCCATACTACTTATTCTCCGCATACTGAATAACAATCAGCCTATCGGGAGTATCATACAGGAATATAGCCCGTAATCGAAGAAAGATAAGGAAAGTGTATGAGCTTTAGCACGTGGCCTTGGTGGGCTTTCGCCCTTTTGTCGGCATTTTTCGCTGCGCTCACAACCATTTTGGCAAAGATCGGCATTCAAGGAGTTAATTCCAATCTCGCCACCGCCATTCGCACAGTCGTGATCTTGGTGATCGCTTGGGGAATCGTCTTGGGCACGGGCGAGGTCAGCGATATTCACGCTATGTCGACCCGCACTTGGGTGATGCTGATTCTGTCGGGTGTGGCGACCGGTCTATCGTGGCTGTTTTACTTCCGTGCCCTACAGATCGGCCAAGCCTCATATGTTTCGCCGATCGATAAAAGTAGCACAGCCATGGTGCTGATCCTCTCGGTGCTGATTTTGGGCGAGCAACTAACTTGGCAATCGCTGCTTGGCACGCTCTTGATCGTCGCTGGCACCTTGGTCTTCTTGCTGTGATACCAAATTCGGTTGATTACTTTCTATTTGGCCTTCGGCAGAGTGGAACGTGTCTTTTCCCGTTTTTGCGTCACAAGAGCGCAAATCTTTAAACGGATTTGGTATGATCCAATAGCCATGCGGATCGGTAGGGTTTTGGGGAGTCGCTTCCACAGGCAAACGACTGTCGGGTGGCGGGCAGGATGTTGGTAGCCGTAGGCGGACGCGCTTGGGAGGTCTTTGGGGAAGCGATGTCTCCGCCAAAGCGCTGAAGATACCATGCGGGTTTGTTCAAGGTTCAGCATACAAAAAGGGGAAGAGCTTGAGGCTCCTCCCCTTTTTGGCTATTTTGCACTCGTCTAGGACTGGCTAGCAACTGCTGCGTTCGGCACACCCAACGAGAAGTGAGCGTGAACCATTTTCCACTCGCCCTCGATGCGCTGGAAGATCGCGGTCAAACGGAAGGCGCGGCCCGGGCGGCCCGGACGCTGCCAGGTTGGGTGGTCGACCACCCAGCCAATGTCGCCAGAAACATAAGCCTTGGGATCATAGTTGACGATCGGGCTGCTGCCACGGCGACGCCAAGCGCTGGTCCAGATTTCGGCGGCCGAAGCGCCATCGGGCCACCACTCTTCATCATCGGTGCCGATGATTAGCGCCTCAGGGACACGAGCGATCAATTGATCAAGAAACTCCACGTCGGTATTGGTGGAAGCTTCGTAATAGCGGATCATAAGGTCGCGCAGTTCGGTTGATTCTTGCATGCTGGTCTGACTCCTCAAAATGTCGTTTCGTAGCGATGAGGCGCTATGGTGTTTGCGCAAGTGTAGCTGGGCGCTGGCCCGACAAACGTTCGAGCGCAATAATCAATACGGCGATATCCGCCGGATTGATGCCTGCCAAACGAGCTGCCTGCCCCAAAGTTGCAGGGCGGAAGCGCGTCAGCACCTGTTTCGCTTCATTACGTAGGCCTCGTATACTACTATAATCGAAATTTTCAGGAAGCTTGCGGTTCTCCATTTTGCGCAAACGCTCGACTTCGCGTTTCTGACGCTCGATATAGCCCCCATATTTGGCTTCGATTTCAACCTGCTCGGCGATATATTCGGGCACAGCGGGCAGATCGAAGGCGGCTTGCAACTGAGCGTAGCGCACGGTAGGGCGTCGCAAGAGGGTAACAACCGTGGTCTCTTCGCTCATAGGATCGACACCAACCGCTTCAAGCGCACGATTGGAAGCGATATTGGGGAAGAGGCGATGAGCCGTCAACTGCTTCAGCAAGCTCTCGCTGCGTTCGGCCTTGTAAGCCACCGCCGCGTAACGCTCGTTATCGATCAGGCCGAGCGAGTGGGCTAAGGGCGAGAGGCGCAGGTCGGCATTGTCGCCGCGCAAGAGCAAGCGGTGCTCGGCCCGGCTAGTGAACATACGGTAGGGCTCGTGGATCTCTTTGGTGACCAGATCGTCGATCAAAACACCAATGTAAGCTTCGTCGCGCCGTAAAATTACTGGCTCTTGTTTGCTCACAAAGCGGGCCGCGTTGATGCCCGCCATAATGCCTTGGGCGGCCGCCTCTTCGTAGCCGGTGGTGCCGTTGATCTGGCCCGCCATAAAGAGGCCAGCTTGGCGCTTGGCTTCTAAAGCGGCTGTGATCTCGCCCGTGGCGACTGCATCGTACTCGATCGCGTAGCCGATACGCATCAGCTCGACGTTGCGCAAAGCGGGAATGCTACGCAGCATGGCCCACTGCACATCTTCTGGCAATGAGGTATTGCAGCCCTGCACATAGATCTCGGTGCTGCTCCAGCCCTCCGGCTCTAAAAACATGCCATGGCGCTCTTTATCGGCGAAGCGCACGATCTTGTCTTCGATACTGGGGCAATAGCGCGGCCCAACGCCTTCGATCACGCCCGAGAAGAGCGGGGCGCGGTCGAGGTTTTGGCGCACGATCTCGTGAAATTCGGGTGTAGTATGCACCAAGTAACAGGGCAGTTGCGGCCGCCAGCTATCGAGCATGGGCGAGGGAAAGAAGCGCGACGGCGGCTCAGCGAAGCGCGACGGAGGTGGGCCATCGCCGATATAGGCTTCGCCGGTTTGGCCGTTGGCGTCGATCGTATGGTAGTAGTGCCCAAACCAGAGCGGAGTCGAGCTGCCCAACTGCAGATCGGTCTGGCTAAAATCGACTGTACGAGCGTCGATGCGCGGCGGTGTTCCGGTCTTCAGGCGCACCAAAGGGAAGCCCAACGAGGCCAGATCTTCGCCCAACGAGACGGCAGGAGCCTCTCCGGCTCGCCCGGCGCCCCAGGTCGCTTGGCCAGTAATGGCTCGCCCGCGCAGGAAGGTGCCGGTCGTCAAGACCAAAGCACGAGCATAATAGATCCAGCCCGTGTGGGTCTGCACAGCGAACAAATGCTTGGGATCGTCGGGCTGGCTGCCCGCGGGCGGCGGCATAATCCGCTCGACCATGGCTTGGCGCAGATGCAGGTTGGGTGTCGCTTCGAGCGCCTCTTTCATCAAACGGGCATACAGACGCTTGTCGGCTTGGGCGCGCAAGGCCTGCACCGCCGGGCCCTTGCTCTCGTTCAGCAAGCGCATCTGCAAAAAGCTGGCGTCGGTGATGCGCCCCATCAAACCGCCCAAGGCATCGATCTCGCGCACCAAATGGCCTTTGGCCGGACCGCCGATGCTCGGATTGCACGACATATGGGCCACTTTATCGAGGTCGATCGTCAGCAAGAGGGTTCGACAACCCATACGTGCGGCAGCGTGGGCGGCTTCGCAACCCGCATGGCCTGCGCCGATCACAATCACATCGTATTGTGTAGCAAAAGAAGAATCTATCATATTTTTGGTGTATGGCAGAGCGGGAGGGTGTTACTTGAAATAAGGCTTTACAAGACGCTATTTCGCACTCTGTCTATCTTGAACATCGATCGTTCACACGTTATCATCGTATCGCAAAAGCATGGTACCATATCACATCGATTTATGCGCAAAATCCAGAAGCGATTCGAAATGCTTCGCCATGTTATAATGCATGAGATCTTGCGACGAATGTAAACAGTACTGGCTATGATTTCATACAGAAAGGCAGAGCTTTGACGCAAGCCACGCTGCTGCTTATAGATGATGATGCCGCCGTGTTAGCACGGCTCAACGATCTGCTTGTTGAAGCGGGTTACCGTGTGCTTAAAGCGAGCGACCATGCGTATGGCGAGACCTTGCTCAACGAAGAGTCGCCCGATTTGGTCTTACTCGAAGTCGCCATCGAACGCAATGCCGGATGGGCCTTGCTTCAGCGCATCGCCTCTAAAGCACATGTCATTATTTTGAGCCAGCATGGTCTGGAAGAAGACGTCGTTCGCGGCCTCGACGCAGGCGCGATCGACTATATCACCAAACCATTCCGCTCCGAAGAGTTGCTCGCACGGGTGCGCTTGCACCTGCGCCAGAAGGCTAGGCTCGCTGCTTCAAACGATGCCGCCGATGCCACCGAGACTACTCCAGGAACACCAGCGGGGCGTTTGGCAGATCTGCCGATCAAAGTAAAACTGCACAGCGAGCTGGTCGAAACCAAGCTTACAACCAATACGCCGCGCGAACGCCAAGCGGCCGCAGCGGTCAACGAAACCGTCGTCATGCCCTATGACGATGAATATATGCTCAAAGAGGCGCGAGAGATTCAAGACTCGCCGTCTATACCCGAGGTCACCGCCGACATGCCGCTTGGCAAACGGCTCTACACCATCCGTCAACAGCGACGTATCAGCTTGGTACAGGCCGAAAACGATCTCAACATTCGCATGTACTACCTGCAAGCGATCGAGGAAGAGAAGTTTACCCTGCTGCCGGGCCCGATGTTGACCGAGAACTTTGTCAGCCGTTATGCAGCCTATCTCGGCCAAGACTCCAAGCAAGCTGTCGACGAATATCGCCGTCTGCACTATACCGAACACAACCAGCCCTTAAAAGACTTGGGCGGCGTAGCTCCCCCCAAAACCATTCCGGCTTGGGTGATCCGTGTTATCGCTGCTGTCTTAGCGATTGTGGTCTGTATCAGTCTGCTGATCTTCTTTGGCGATCCTTTGAATGTATCAGAAATCTTTACACAGCTTCAGCACATGTTAGGGCTGTAAAACTTAAGGAATGTGGACATGACCGTTGATATTGGGGCATTAGAGGCTTGGCTCGATCAACGCCTCGATGCCTATCTCGAAGAACTGCTGAAGCTCTGTTCGATCGACTGCCCGACCAATTACAAACCCGGTGTCGATGAAGTCGGCCAGATCGCGCGCGCATGGTGTCGCGCCCGCGGCTGGCAGATCGAGGAGTGGCCCGATGAGCTGGTAGGCGATAGTTTTGTGGCGACTGTGCGCGGCAAAGGCAAAGGCCGCATTATGCTGGTCGCCCACCTCGACACGGTCTATCCAGTCGGCGTGGTGGCCGAACGACCCTTCCGTCAAGAGGGCGACAAACTGGTAGGCCCAGCCTGCGCCGACAACAAGAGCGGTCTGCTCTCGGGCTTCTATGCCGCCGCCGCTCTCGAAGAGCTGGGCTGGCTGCCCTTCGAGAAGATCAGTATCGTTTGTGGCGGCGACGAAGAGACCGATGCCCGCTCGTCGGGCGCGCTGCTGCGCAAGCTTGCCGCCGACCACGACATCGCCTTGGTGCTCGAAGCGGGCCGCGAAAACGGCGATATCGTCAGCGCGCGCAAAGGCAGCGCCAACTTCGGCCTGTCGGTTCAAGGCCGCTCGGCCCACGCAGGTGTCGAACCCGAAAAAGGCATTCACGCCATTTTAGCGCTGGCTCACCAAACCGTTGCGCTTCAAGCCCTCAACGGTACCCGTCCGGGCCTGACCGTTAATGTGGGCGTGGTCAAAGGCGGCACCGTCTCCAACGCCGTTCCCGATTCAGCTTATGCGCAGGTCGATGTGCGCATCACTCGTCCCGAAGATATGCAGCCTGTGGAAGCAGCCATTCGGTCCATTGCAGCCACTCCCTACGTGCCCGGCGCAGTCACCACCGTCAGCGGCGGCTGGAACTACCCGCCTATGGCTCGCACACCAGCCATCGAAACGCTGGTCACGCTTGCCAAAAGCTGCGCCAACGAACTCGGCTTCTCGATCAACGATGCGGCCACTGGCGGCGTCTCTTACGCCAATCTTTTGGCCGGAGCCGGCCTGCCCGTGCTCGATGGCCTCGGCCCGGTCGGTGGCCTCGACCACAGCCCACGCGAATTTATCGATCTGGCCAGTATCGTGCCTCGCACCGCCCTGCTCGCGCTCTTGATCGGGCGTTGGGCGGAACAGCAGGCCTAGCCGATGCAAGAGAGCCGTTCTCAGCCAACAACAGCGCCCGCTCTCGCAATCGCAGCGATCGTCAAGCGCTGGTCTCTACCGCGCTCGTGGATACTGATCGGCTTCGCGCCCTTAACCGCGCTGGTGCTCTGGAGCGACTCGCTCTGGTTGCGTCAGATCGGCATGCCGAGCCAGTGGCTGAGCAATCTGCTAGCTCCGCTCTTTTTACTGGCGCTTCTGCCACACCTCAATGCCGAACAGCGCCGCAGCACCTTGATTTTTGTGCCCTTCTCTGCCATCGGCGAAGCGATCTTCAGCCTCCTTTTCGGGCTCTACAGCTACGCCGATGGTGGCATCCCGCTCTATGTACCCTTCGGACACGCCATCCTCTTTGCTGTTGGAATGATTATCTGCGATCTGCCCAAGGTGATCGCCCGCACCAATCTGCTTCGTTGGGCTTTGCTAGCCTTCCACCTCGCTCTGATCGGCGGCGCGTGGCTAGCGCTCGGCGACTCGCTCAGCGCCCTGTTCGCCATGCTCTTCGGCTTGGTGATGTGGCGTAAACGCGGCAAGCTCTTTTACTTGGTCATGGGCGTCTTGGTGCTCTATATCGAGCTGCTCGGCACCGCCTTCGGCTGCTGGTACTGGTGGCCCAACCCTTGGGGCCTGCTGCACACCCTCAATCCACCGGTCGGGGCCTTCGCCTGCTACCTGATCGCCGACGTGATCGTGATCCGCTTGGGCCGTCTCGCTGCTCGTCTGCGCGCAAAAGTCTCCCCAGCCCACTAATTCGCATCAAGTCCCAATCCATTAGAATCATCCCATAATCTCACCAAAAACCCACCTCTATAGGCACTTTCTCTGCTGCTTTCTGCCAGTGTTTGGCAGCTTGTGCCGCCTCCAGTTGCAGACTTCCAAGCGCTAGCGGCGTGGTCCCTCGCTTCCATTCGGTCCTTGGCGCGTCCGCCTACGGCTATCAACATGCCGCCCACCAAAAGGGGCTTCTAGCTACCCGTAACGAAGCGCCCCCCAAAAATGAAACGAACGGAATGCGTTGAGATACAGCAAATATAAGCAGAATAAAATCTTTCTTGACAAAATAAAGCAAAAATCATACTATACTTAACAAGTAAGTTGATTAACTTTTTAATTTACAGGCCGTCAGGAGAGGGGAAGAAGGATGAAATTGCACCGTGCTTCTCGTTCCGTGGGTGTTGTAGCGCTACTCGCACTGCTTATCATTATGCTAAGCAGTTGCGGCTCAAATAGTGCCCAATCAAGCAACGAGCCGATTGTAATCGGCGTCTCCGGCCCGTTAACTGGTACAAATGCTCAATACGGCGAACAGTGGAAAAAAGGCTTTGACCTCGCGCTCGACGAGATCAATAGCAAAGGTATCAACGGCCGCAAGCTCGAGTATATCTTTGAAGATACCCAAGCCGACCCCAAACAGGCAGTGGTGGTCGCCAACAAGTTTGTCGCCAACGAAAAGATCATTGTTGAGCTAGGCGACTTCGCAAGCCCAGCCTCAATGGCTGCCTCACCGATCTACCAGCGCGCTGGCTTGGTTCAGTTCGGCTTCACCAACTCGCACCCCGACTTCACCAAAGGCGGCGACTATATGTGGAGCAACTCGCTGACCCAAGACGATTCGGCCCCGTTGCACGCCGATTATGTCCACGCGCTCGGCCTCAAAAAGATCGGCGTCTTCCGACTCAACACTGACTGGGGCAAAACCACCTATGATCTCTTCGCCCAACGTGCCCAAGAGCTAGGTATCGAAATCAGCGCTGTGGAAGCCTATCTCCCTGAAGAAAAAGACTTCCGCTCGGCCATCACCAACATCAAAAACTCCAACCCCGACGGCATCGTTTTCATCTCCTACTACGGCGATGGCGCACTCTTAGCCCAACAGATCCGTGCCCAAGATATCCATCTGCCGATCGTGGCTAATGGCTCAAACTACTCGCCCAAGTTCATCGAACTAGGCGGCGATGCAGTTGAGGGCGTCTACCTCTCTTCCAACTTTGCACCCACTGATCCACGCCCCGAGGTTCAGGAATACCTTAAAAAGTTCCGTGAGAAATACAACGAAGAGTCCGACTACTTCGCCGCTCACGCCTACGACACCATGATTTTGATCGCCGCAGCGATCGAAAAAGGTGGCGCTACCCGCGAAGGCGTCAAGAAGGGCCTAGAAACCGTTAAGGACGTGCCGAGCGTGGTGTATGGTAAAGTCACCTTCAACACCGAAACACGCCGCGTCCAAGAGCCGGTCGATGTACGCTTGGTCATTCACAACGGCAACTTTGAAGTCTGGGATGGCAGCCTGCCCGCTTCGAGCGCTTCAAACTAAGCCGTTTTAGTCCACAGCTAGGGTTTCTCTTGTGCTCTCCTGCAACGCAAACGCTTGCAGGAGAGTCGCCTGTCTAGCAGACTGTAAACTACGCTCTCCATTCTCCTCGCTTCGGTCTGCTTCTAGTCGCTCGATTTGTCAGACCATACAGAGAATCGCATGAATATCTTTTTTGATCAAACGATCAACGGTCTGGTCATTGGTAATATCTATGCCCTTATGGCGGTTGGCTTGGCGCTGATCTTCGGCACAGCCAACCTGATCAACTTCGCCCATGGCTCAGTCTATATGGCGGGCGCCTATGTCGGTTGGACCTGCGTGACCTATTTCGGCTTCCCGCTCTTTTTGACCTTTCTGGTCGTAATGCTCTTCTGCGCCCTCTTGGGCATGCTGATCGAGCGAGTCGGTCTGCGCCCGTTACAAAACAGCGCCCGCATCGCGCCCTTGCTGGCTACGATCGGCATCAGCTTCATCCTCGACCAACTGGCCCAAATCATCTTCTCGCCCCAGCCGCTGGCTTTGCCGCCCTTGATCAGCACCAAACGCTTCTCGCTGGGCGCGACCAGCATCGGCGTGCTCGATATTTTGATCGCCTCGGTCAGCTTGATCAGCGGAGCGCTGCTCTACGTCTTTCTGCGCTACACACGCATGGGCTGGGCCATACGCGCCACCGCTCAAGACCGCGATGCCGCCCAACAGATGGGCGTCGATGTTAATCGGGTCAACCAAGTCACCTTCGCGATCGCCTCAGCCCTAGGCGGTCTAAGCGGCATGTTGGTGGCGATGTACTTCAACGTGCTCACACCAACTATGGGCTTCCAAGCGGGTCTGAAGGGCTTTGCGGCAGGCTTGATCGGCGGCTTGGGCAATGTGCCCGGCGCAATTATCGGCAGCCTGCTGTTGGGCCTGATCGAGAGCTACGGCGTGGCGCTTTTGGGCAGCAGCTACCGCAACCTGTTCGCCTTTGTGATCCTCTTAGTGGTCTTGGTGCTCAAACCGAACGGCATCTTTAGCAAAGGCCGCCAACTGCCGCCCGAGCCGATGACCGGGACTTTCATCGCCAGCAGCAAACCAGTTCAGATCCCGCGCTCCGTTCTGATCGGCGTAAGCGTCTTGGCATTCCTGCTGCCCATAATATCCAACAACTATTGGCTCAGCGTCTTTACCACTGCGCTGCTCTACGGTATTCTGGCCCTCAGCCTGACGCTGGTGGCTGGCACGGCTGGTCTGATGTCGATCGGGCACGCTGGTCTGTTAGCAATCGGCGGCTACACCTCGGCCTTGCTCAGCCTGCGCCTCGGCCTGCCTTTCGCGCTTGCGCTGCTACTAGCGGCTTGTGTCACGGCCATCTTGGGCATGCTGCTGGTCATGCCTGCCTTCCGGCTGCGCGGCCACTATGTTTCGATCGCCACCATCGGCATCGGCGAGATCGTCAGCCTCACGATTTTGAACTGGGAGAGTCTCACCGGCGGCCCGGTCGGTCTGATGAATATTCCGCCGCCCAGTCTGTTCGGCTTCGAGTTCTATAGCAATCGCTCGCTCTACTGGCTCTCGCTAGTCTTGCTGCTCGGCCTAGCGCTCTTGCAATGGCAACTGGTGCGCTCGCATATCGGTCGCACCCTGCGCGCCATCCGCGAAGACGAGGTGGCTGCACAAGCGTATGGCATCAACCTCAACCGCTACAAAGGCATCGCCTTCGCTGCCAGCGGCTTTATCGCGGGCATCGCCGGAGTGATTCTGACCCACAGTTATACCTACATCAACAACGAAACCTTTAACAACACCATCTCGGTTTTGGCGCTCACAATGGTGATTCTGGGCGGGCGTGGCAATATTATCGGCTCGATCCTCGGAGCGGGCCTGCTGATCGTCATCCCTGAGCTATTGCGCGACGTTTTGGGCGAAAGTTTTATCGTCTACCGAATGTTGCTCTATGGCCTGCTGCTCGTTCTATTTGTGCGTTGGCGGCCCCAAGGGTTGTTAGGCACAGTCTAGGGGGTCAACATGTCGCTGCTTGAAGTCAAAAATCTCACTCGCTCGTTTGGCGGCTTAACCGCCGTAAACGATGTTTCGTTCTCGCTTGAAGAAGGAGAGCTGATCAGTGTGATCGGCCCTAACGGCGCGGGCAAAACCACCCTCTTCAATTTGATCACTCGCTTCGATCAGGTCGACAGCGGCCAGATCATCTTCAATGGGGAAGATATCACCAATCTCGGCCCTGAGCTGCTGGTTGGGCGCGGTATGGCCCGCACCTTCCAACACGGGCGCGTGTTCGGCAACCTCAGCGTGCTCGATAATGTGCTGGTGGGTGCCCACAGCCGCCTAAGCGCCGTACGACCCCGCATCCCCTTCCCCTTGCTTGGCGCCCTGGGCGAAACCCTGCTTGCCCTGCTGCGGCCCAAACGCGTTCAAGAGGAGGAGGAAGCTCTGCGCGCCGAAGCCTTCGAGATCCTCGCGCTCTTTAACGATCGCCTGATCCCGCGCGCCGATCAGCCAACCTACAGCCTCTCTTACGCCAACCGCCGCCGCACCGAGATCGCCCGCGCGCTCGCTTCGCGCCCTAAGCTGCTGCTCTTAGACGAGCCAACCGCAGGCATGAACCCGACCGAGACCGCCGAGATGCTCGAACTGATCAGGCTGCTAAAAAACCAAGGTATCACCATTCTGCTGATCGAGCATAAGCTCTCGTTGGTGATGCAACTCTCGGATCGCGTGATTGTGATGGACGAAGGCCATGTGATCGCCCACGGCCTGCCCGAAGATGTGCGCCACGACCCGCGCGTGATCGAAGCCTACCTTGGGCATAGCAGCCAAACGAGTCGGCCCGAATCAGAGCTTGAAGAAGATCTGCAAGTGCGCGTCTAGCCAGCCCGTTGTGGCACGCGCTAACAATAGCTATGTTACGACTACAAAACATCGACACCTTTTATGGGCCAGCCCAAGTTCACTTCGGAATCAATCTCTACGTCAATCCGGGCGAGATCGTCTGTCTGTTGGGCGGCAATGCAAGCGGCAAATCGACCACGATGAAGGTCATTTTAGGCTTGGTCAAGCCCAAAGCTGGCCATGTCTTCTTCAACGATAGCGAGATCACCGGCCTGCCGACCCATCAGATCATCAAACGGGGCGTCGGCTCGGTGCCCGAAGCCCGCCGCATCTTTCCGGGTATGACGGTTCAAGAGAATATCTTGATGGGCGCCTACAGTCGCTCCGATCACAAAAACGTGGCCGAAGATTTCGAGCGCGTTCTGAGCTTCTTCCCGCGTCTGCGCGAACGCCTCAACCAAAAGGGCGGTACGCTCTCGGGCGGCGAACAGCAGATGCTGGCGATGGCGCGCGCCCTGATGGTGCGGCCCAAGCTGATCTGTATGGACGAGCCGACCATGGGCCTCTCGCCGCTCTGGGTCGATCGTGTGCTCGAACTGATTCACACCATCAACAAAAGCGAAGGCATCACAATCTTTATGGTCGAGCAGAGCGCCAATCAGGCCCTGCAGATCGCTCATCGCGGCTATGTCATTCAAAACGGCCACATCGTGATCGAGGGCACGGCCAGCGATCTGCTCAACAGCCCGCGCATCCAAGAGGCCTACTTGGGTGCAACGATTTAGCTTGCTGCCCACGCCCGTGATGGCACTGCTTTTTGGCCTTCGGCAGAGTGGAACCTCACTATTTTTGTTGTATGAACTTTCGCGCTGTCGTGCGAAAGTTCATACAACTCTTTCCCTGAATTCCTTTTGTTTTTGGCCTTCGGCAGAGTAGAACTTCACTCTTTTTGTTGAGAGAGATTGGGCGCGATTGAAGGAAATCTCTCACTACACTTTCCCCAATTTTAGGCGGATGCGCCTCACATGCTGCTAGCCCACTCTTGTGGCGGGCGGGATGTTGGTAGCCGCAGGCGGACGCGCCAAGCAACGAATGGAAGCGAGAGACTTCGCCGCCAGTGCGCTGAAGTGATTAAGCAGATTGCCCTGAAGTTGAGAGTCTAAGAGTTTTGTTAATATCGCCCAAAAAAGCGCTGAATGAGGCTATAATCGCTTCTCTGAGATTTGACGCAGGGCTTAGTCTGGGCTACAATGAATAAGATATAGTATTGGCATCATCGGTATAGGATATAGGCACTAAATCAATGTTTGAAAGCCTTTCTGACAGGCTCCAGAACGTCTTCCAAAAACTTGGTAGCAAAGGTCTTTTGACAGAAGACGACGTTCGCGAGGCGATGAAGCAAGTTCGTCTTGCGCTTTTGGAAGCTGATGTTAACTTCAAAGTTGTCAAAGATTTTGTTGCCCGCGTAACCGAAAAAGCCGTCGGCGAAGAGGTTATGAAAAGCCTCACGCCCGACCAGCAAGTTGTCAAGATCGTTCACCAAGAACTGATCGAGCTGCTCGGTGCCACCAACGAACCGCTCAAGGATGCCAAGCCCGGCCCTACCATTATTATGCTGCTCGGCCTCCAAGGTGCTGGTAAAACCACTGTCGCAGCAAAACTTGCTCTGCACCTGCGCAAAAAGGGCAAGCGCCCTATGCTGGTAGCAGGCGACATCTATCGCCCCGCTGCTATTACCCAGCTGCAAACGCTCGGTAAGCAGATCAATATTCCGGTCTATAGCGAAGGCAATACCGTCGCACCGCCCGAGATCGTGCGCAACGCTCTTGAGCGCGCCAAAGCTGAAAATATTCAGGTCGTGATCATCGACACCGCAGGTCGTCTGCAGATCGATGAGCCGCTGATGCAAGAGCTTGAACAGATTCAAGCGGTTGCCCAGCCGACCGAAAAGCTCTTGGTTGTCGATGCAATGATCGGTCAAGAAGCGGTCAACGTGGCTGACACCTTCAACAAGCGTATCGGCGTCACCGGTCTGATTATGACCAAGATGGACGGCGACGCGCGTGGTGGTGCTGCCCTCTCGGTACGCTCTGTGACCGGCGTTCCTATTAAGTTTATCGGTACCGGCGAAAAGGTAGACGGCGACTCGCTCGAACCCTTCCACCCCGACCGATTGGCCTCTCGTATCCTTGGCATGGGCGACGTACTCTCGCTGATCGAACGCGCAGAGCAGATGTACGACGCCGAACAGGCCAAGGCCATGCAGAAGAAACTGCGCAAAGGCAACTTCGACTTCGAGGACTTCCTCAATTCGATGCAGCAAATGCGCAAACTCGGCCCACTCCAGCAGATCTTGTCGATGATCCCCGGTATGAGCCAATTGGCGCGTAACGAAGAGCTGATCAACGAAAAAGAGCTGAAGCGTGTCGAAGCGATTATCTCGTCTATGACCATTCAAGAACGGCGCAACCCCGATCTGATCAAAGGTCGTCGACGCGAGCGTATCGCCAAGGGCAGCGGCACCTCGATTGTTGAGGTCAACGCCCTTATCAAACAGTTCCAACAGATGCAGCGCCAGATGAAACAGATCGCTAAATTGACTGGAAAAAATGGCGGGCAGTTGGATCCGCGTGACATTATGAAAATGTTGCGCTAGAATCACAAATCTGTGGTACACTAGAGGCCCGGCGTCGGGAACGCCTGCCGCCGGGCTTGCGTGTGTTATAAATCCTTGGTGTCCCAACTACGCAACAACCAAGGACAAGATGTTCAACTGGGACGGGCACGGTCGGAGGGCGATTGTTTCCAACATACGGCCAAACGCGCGTCCTGCGACATCGATTCTGGTGTCGAAGGTTCGTTAGCGAACCCGCAATATATGAGGATAACGTTTTAAACGTTTGGTATCAATTTTTTGAGGAGGCGTCATAGGTATGGTTCGTATTCGTTTGCGACGGATGGGCAAGACCAAGCAGCCTAGCTACCGCGTTGTGGTGGCCGATCAGCGATCACCCCGTGATGGCAAGTTCATTGAAGTTATCGGCCATTACAATCCCGTTCAGCAGCCCAAGGTTTTGGAGATCAAGGGCGACCGCGCGCGCTATTGGCTGAGTGTCGGTGCACAGCCGACCGACACCGTTGTGCGATTGCTCAAGTCGGTCAATGTTCTGGACGCCGAGGGCAAGGTTATCGCTGAATCTTCCGAAACTGTTGCGAGCTAAATGATCTTGGAGGAGCGGCGGCAATGTTTTGCACTTGCACGCCGCTACCACTCTAGGAAGGCGTAGGTATTACGATGAAGGATTTGCTAGAATATATCGCCAAAAACCTTGTAGACAATCCAGAGGCGGTACATATACGCGAGCGCGTTGGTCGTTTCACCGTAACCTACGAACTCTCCGTTCACCCGGACGAAACAGGTAAGGTGATCGGGCGCAGCGGGCGGGTCGCCAAAGCGATTCGCGATGTGATGAGCGTCGCCGCTGCACGCCAGAACAAACGCGTGCACATCGATATCGAATAAGTACAGCTTTCAACACGCAAGCTATTCAAGTCAACACAGGATTATGTCAAACGTTACCGCTGAAGAACTGTTATTAATCGGCCAAATCGTCGGAGTTTTTGGCGTGCAAGGCCAAGTCAAGTTGAAAGCAGTCACTGACCGGCCCGACCATATCCGCCGCCATATCCGCACGGTCTTCCTCGGGCCGAAATTTCAGCCATATCAACTCGGCAAGGTAACGCTACATAAACCCGGCATGCTGATCCTCTCCTTTAAGGAGGTCACCACGCGCGACGCAGCCCAAGATCTGATTAACCAAGAAGTCTATATCCGCGAGGCCGAAGCCGCCCCGCTGGAGCCAGACGAATATTATTTACATCAGCTCTATGGCTTAACCGTGGTCGACGATCAAGGGACTGTTATCGGGGAAGTGCGCGAAGTATTCGAGACAGGCTCAAACGAGGTGTTGGTTGTCACACGGCGCGGCCAAAATGATGCGCTTATCCCAATGATCCGCGATGTTATCAGTAAGATCGACATTGAAGGAAAGCAAATCATTATCACCCCGCTCGAGGGCTTGCTTTAGAGAAACATTTTCGCTAAAAACGACAAAAACGAGGGTTCATCCCTCGTTTTTTGCTTCCCTTTACCAGCACCAAACTTTATCCAATAGCCTAAATGCTCTAGCGGTCTAGTCTTCACCATCCAGACGATCCCTAGCGCGTCCGCCTGCGGCTATCAACATCCCCCTCAACCATTCGGATCTTCAAGGGTTTCGCTGCATTCATTACCTTCACTGCGAACTGTCAAGCACAAGCGCAGTTTCGTCGCATTTCGCCGCCTTCATTACCTTCACTGTCTTCGCTGCAAGCTCCCCGCAGCTTCGCAGCGAGAAGGTTCTATTCGCAAGCAGGAGAGGGGGAGAAAAAAGGCGTATCCTGAGCCTGTCGAAGGGTATGAAAACTCCTTGTAAAAGACTCCCTGTCTCGGTGCCTCGTGTGGTGAACAAGGCCCTCTCCCCCCGGCCCCCTCTCCCGCACTGCGGGCGAGGGGGTGAATGGTGCTGTTGTATGCGATTTCGCGTAGCGAAATCGCATACAAGCTCTCCGCGTTCTGTACTCTCAAGGATACTTCCGCGATGCTATGCGAACGATCGCCTGTTGCTGCCGACACGACTTTTGGGTAATGCATAGCCCGCAGAGCAGGAGAGGGGAGAAAAAAGGCGTATCCTGAGCCTGTCGAAGGGTATGAAAACTCCTTGTAAAAGACTCCTGTCTCGGTGCCTCGTGTGGTGAACAAAAAAAGTGTCTCGCGTGGTGAATAAAAAACCTGCTATTCGATGGCAGGCAAGCGCAAGCGCAAGAGTGTACCGACTCCGGGGGTGCTGCTGGCGCTCAATTCGCCGCCGTGCTGCTGAACGATATGGTAGCTGGTCGAAAGGCTTAAGCCGCCGCTCGACTTGGTGGTATAGAACGGCTCAAAGATTTTGTGCAGATCTTCAGGAGGAATACCGTCGCCCGTATCTTGGAACTCGACCACTTGCGAACCAAGGTCCTCGGAAGATCCCGGCAGGCCGTTATGCTCGCTCGGCCGCTCTTGATACATACGCACCGTCAATGTCCCGCCGCGCGGCATGGCATCGACCGCATTGCTGATCAAATTCTGGCAAACCTGCTTAATATGGCTATGGATAGCCAATACGCGCGACTGCGGAGAGTGCCAATCGCGCACCAGTTTGATCTTATGTTGAGCAAGCCATTCGCTATTGCTATCGAGCATGCTATCGAGCAGCTCAGAGAGCTGTAGCGGGCGCATGCCCTCGCGCGATGAGCGGTTTAGATCGATCAAACGCTTCACAATATCGATCAGATGCTCGGCCTCAGCATAGGTCAATTCTAAATAGCGCTGGCGCTTTTCGGCTGGCATCTGCTCGTTTTTACGCAGCAGATCGAGCGAATTATAGATCGCTTGCAGCGGGTTATTGACCTCGTGGGCGATTGAAGAGGCCAAACGCCCAATCGCAGCCAGCTTTTCAGCTTGCACCAGTTGGTTCGCCATACGCTGCTGATGGCTGATATCGCGAATTATCAGCAAGACTAGATTGCCCTTCTCGTAAGGCACCGAGCTGATGCCGATCGAGACAGGTGTGGTCTGCTTATCTTTGCCAAACAACACTGTATCGAAGGGCTGAGTTAGGCCAAGCTGATGGAGCGAAAGGGTTAGATGGTTCTGCCAAGCCTCGCCAAACAGCTTGCTCGGCGGGATACGCCGCAGAGCAGCGCGCGAATAGCCCGACAACTGCTCCATAGCCCGATTCGCATCAAGAATGCGCAAGCCTTTGGAATCGAGCAGCACAATGCCATCGCTGGCCGCCTCCAAGAGCGCGCGGTTAAGCGCCTCGGAAGCGATCGTATCGGCGCGCTGGCGGGCTTGTTCGATCGCATAGGCCAGCGGACGCGCCAGAGCCACCATAAACTGGATCTCGGCCTCGCCGAAACTATAGCCTTGCTTGGAAATCAGCTCAATCGCGCCACAAGGCGTCTGATTCGAGCGCAGCGCGATACAGAAGACTTCTTGTCGCGAGTGCTCTTTCGAGGGCTTGTGAGCCGTCTGGCGTCTGCCAGAAGCCTGTTTACGCGGCTCGATGCGAGGTGTGCCATCGGCCAGCACGCGCGCAACTAAGCTCATGGGTTGGGGCAGTTGAGCGACCTCAAAACCGCTGATTCGCTCGGGGGTCCAGGAACGACGCTGGACTTGGTGTTGGTTCAATAGCAAAAGGTCAATCTGTTCGACCGAAAAGAGCGTGCCAAGCTGCTGCAGCAAGGTCTGGGTGATGCTCTCAAGGTCGCTGGCGCTTGTGATCGCCATATTGAGCGCATACAGCTTCTCGATCCATTCGACGCGCTTTTCCGCCTGCTGATAGAGCTCGCCCTGTTCCAGCAGAACCGTCACGTGATGGGCAAGAAACTCCAACAGATCTTGGTCTTCTTGATCGAAGGCGAGCACGCTGGTAGAGCGCACCACTTGAAGCACGCCTACAATGCGATCGTCACTAAACAATGGAACGGTCAACAGCGATTCGTCAAATGGACTGCTCTGCTGGCTCGCTGGTTCAGGAAGACAATCGTCCAAGCTTGAGCGCTGCGATACACCGCTGCGCGCCACCTCTTGGGCAAGATGTTCGGCATACAGCAGGTGCTGTCCCACATGCATTTGGACAGGCTCTCCGACCCGCGCCATCAAACGCAACTCATCTTTTTGCCAAAGCAAAAGGGCTGCACTATCAGCCGAAAGAGCAGCACGAACCATCTCCGTCAACGATTCATACAACCGTCGCGGATCGCGCTTGCTTTGTAAATGACGATGAATGTGGAGCAGCACATGTCTGCCGGTGTCGTTCATATGAACTGATGCCTACTAATGTCGGCGCCGCTGTAATTCAGCCCAAATCGCATCTAAAGGAAGTTTTTGATCCTCGAGCAACAAAAGCGAATGGTAGACGAGGTCGGCAAGTTCGTAGGTAAGTTCATCGGCCGAACGGTTCTTAGCTGCGATAATGACCTCAGCTGCCTCTTCACCGATCTTCTTGCCAATGCGGTCAACCCCGCCCTTCAGCAGCTTAACCGTATACGAACCTTCAGGTTGCTCTTCGGCGCGCTGGCGAATCAAGTCACCTAACTGAGTCAGCACAGCGCTCGCAGGCGCAGACTTCGAGACCTGCTCGCCATCAAGCGTTCGCGAAAAACAGCTGGTCTCGCCAGTATGACAGGTTGGGCCTTCCGGCTCAGCCAAAATCAACAGGGCATCGCTATCGCAGTCTTGGCGTATCTCAACCAGATTCAACCAATTGCCGCTAGTTTCGCCCTTTGTCCATAGAGTTTGGCGCGAACGGCTCCAGAAGGTTACACGACCTGTATCACGCGTCGCCTGCAAAGCGGCCTCATTCATATAACCCAACATCAATACTTCACCACTACGGGCGTGTTGAATAATTGCAGGAATGAGGCCACGGTCATCATAACTTAACATGTTTTTTCCATCACTTTGTAAAGGGAAGACGTAAGCCACAAAGAGGCTGCCGATACACGCACCTACGGCCTCATGCATCGGCAGCTTTCCATTCTAATGGCGGAAATGTCGTCGTCCCGTAAATACCATTGCAGCACCTGCGCGATCAGCAGCTTCGATCACTTCCTTATCGCGCACCGAGCCGCCCGGCTGAATAATCGCTGTGGCACCTGCGGCGATCGCTGCTTCGACGCCATCAGGGAAGGGGAAGAGAGCATCGCTAGCGATCACACTGCCCTGCAACGAAAGGCCAGCGTTCTGAGCCTTCCAAACCGCTAGGCGCGAGCTGTCGACGCGGCTCATCTGGCCTGCGCCGATGCCCAAGGTACGGTCTGGACCGCTGTAGACGATCGCATTCGACTTAACGTGCTTTACCACACGCCAGCCGAAGCGCAGTGCCCGTTCTTCTTCGGGCGTGGGAGCGCGTTTCGTAACAACTTCCCAAGTCTCTTCAGCTAGAGGCGCGCGGTCGAATTCTTGCACCAAAATACCGCCCGGAACGCTGTGAAGCTGAGCCACACGTTCGCTCGAAACGGGTTTGAGTGAACGCATCAGACGGCGATTCTTCTTTTTGCGCAGCAGCGCTAAAGCGTCTTCGCTAAAGTCTGGCGCGATCAAGATCTCGGTGAAGAGTTCGTCGATCGCTTTGGCCAAAGCCAAATCCATGGTTTGGTTAATAGCGATAATACCGCCAAACGGTGCATCGCGGTCGGTTGCAAAGGCACGTTCCCAAGCCTCAAGCGGCGTAGGGCCTAAGCCGACACCACAGGGGTTGGTATGTTTGACGATCGTGAGCGCACAGCCCTCACTCGGGTCAAACTCCTCGATCAGCTCCTGAGCGGCTGCAATGTCGAGGATATTGATATACGACAGCTCCTTACCATGCAGTTGCTCAAAGTAATCGTGGAAGTTACCGTAGAGCGCTGCAGGCTGGTGCGGATTTTCGCCATAGCGCAAGGTCTGAGCACGCTCCCAAGCGCGCGGCAGACTTTGAGGGAAGCTCTCGCTCGAAAGGTAGTTCGCGATCGCTGCATCGTAGGCTGCCGTATGCGCAAAAGCCTTCGCCGCAAGTTGACGGCGAAGTTCAGGCGTCACAGCGTTTTCGCGCAGGGCAGTGATAACGGTTGCGTAATCAGCGGGATCTACAACGACAAGAACCGAGGGGTGGTTTTTGGCGGCGGCACGCAGCATAGCCGGGCCGCCAATATCAATCTGTTCCAGAGCCGCCTCAAGGGTGACATCTGGGCGGGAGATCGTCTCTGCAAATGGATAGAGGTTTACCACAACAATGTCGATCAGGCCGATGTTGTGTTCATTCAACTGTTGAACATGTTCTGGCAGATCGCGTCGTGCCAGAAGGCCACCGTGGATAGCAGGATGGAGTGTTTTGACACGTCCATCGAGGATCTCGGGGAAACCAGTGATCTCGCTCACTGCACGGGCAGGGATACCAGCTTCCACTAGGGCCTGCTTCGTCCGTCCAGTTGAAATGATCTCGACTCCCAGAGCAGCGATCTCTTGAGCGAAGGCGATCACGCCGTCCTTCGCCGAAACACTTATCAATGCGCGCACAGGTCGCATACCTCTCTGTAATAGCTCATACCCTAAGAAACACGAACCCCACCTTGCGACAGGCAGGGTCGCGTCAAGGAAGCTATTGTACCACACGATAAACGGCGCGTGTCGCAGGAGCTTACTAGACGATTTGTTGGGTTCGATTCCGCATTTCGGTAGCAAGCTGTCGCGCACGGGCGGGCCCGATCAGCAAAGTCACCGAGTCTTCAAACTCGCTGATAGCCGCAAGCGCCTGTTCGCCAGTCGCCGTTTCAAGCTCTTCAATACCAGCACGCTTATAGGCCTCTTGGAAGAGGGTACGCGCGGTATTGCCGATCGCGGTGGTTGCCATTCGTTCCAACTCAGGGAACAGCATTTCGGCTAGGTTGGTTTCGCGTTTTTCGATCAAACCGTTGGCAAGCAACTGAGCAATGATTTCGCAGGTACGAAACTCACCCAAGCCACTCCTCCGCGCGATACGCTCGATCGTATTTTTGCCATCGACCATCGTCAGAACGCGCCACTCCTCAGCTTCAAGGTTGATCTCACTCATACCCGAAGCAGGGTTCGGCACGAGACGTGGCACCATAGACAAGGAAGGGACTCGCTCTTGAATCGATGCCCAGCGATCCTGGCGCATCACGCCTTCCATGATGATAACTTCATTGCTGACCATAATGGTCTGCGGTGGAAGCTCAATATCGGTACGAAATTTAAAAGGGCCTGCTGTAAAAGTAAAGAAAGTGTAGGCTGCTTCCAAAGGTGCAAGCCCAGCCATCTCCGCACCGATTATTTTGCCGTCCCGAAAATACAGACGACCATTTAATGTCTGCGTCCCCCGCTGACCCTGTAATTCGACAGTTCCAGTCTTTTTACTAAGGTCAATAAGCTGTATGATATCAGTAAGCGGAAATTCGCTTAGGTCGCCTTCGAGAAAAGCCATTTTGGAACCACCTTTACCAGCGTCATACGCCGGCGCAGTCGATGCGATCGCTGATCTAGGTAAGCACCTTAGTGATCAGCTTCCAAACTAGAGCTTACTAATCACTAACTTGCTAATGGCACGTAAGGTTTCAAACACTCCGTCGCCGCGCATTGCTACGGCTTCAAAGCGCTGCCATTGCATTTTCGGGTTAATGTACTTATCCAGCACAGCTACCGGTAGTGCGCCAGCAACTTGACGTCGTCGCCGTGTGCCATCGGGAAGGACCTGCTCTTCGTAAACTGGCTGTATATCACGCTTGTTATACTGCAACACTACTGGGAAATCTTGGAATTTTTTATTCTGACGAGTGATATTCATCGCCAGCTCTTTCAAGCTCGCCAAGTTTTCTTGCAGTTTTTGTACTTGCGAGTCTGCCACGAAGACAACACCATCGGCGCCGTTTAGCACCGCGACACGGGTTCGATCATATAGACCTTGGCCCGGCACAGTATATAGATGGAAGTGCGTGTCAAAGCCGCGCACTTTTCCCAAATCCAACGGAAGAAAGTCAAAGAAGAGGGTACGCTCGGTCTCCGTTTCGATGGAGAGGAGCTTACCTTTCTTTGTACCATCGGGCGCACGGTTATGGATGTGCTGTAAGTTTGATGTCTTACCGCCCATACCGGGCCCATAATAAACTACCTTGCAGTGAATTTCACGTGCAGCAACGTTGATCAGAGCCATAGGTCCTCTCGCGTACCTGCAAAGGAAGAACGACGTAGGTACCTAGTCGCGGAAGAGCAAATCAATCGTATCCTCCATCGAGGTGCGGAATGATGAGCCGAGAACCTCGTCTCGTTGTTTATGCTGATGGCGCACCCGATCCAAAACCGATGCTAATTCATCGGTCGCCTTTTTCGTTAAAACCTTGACTAGGCCGATATGTGTACCCTTGTTGAAGATGATACACAAAATCCACTGTTCTTCGATCAAGGCGATGAAGATATTCTCGCGTACACCTTGCTGGAATAGCATGCGGAAATCTTTTTCACGCAGCAGTTTTGCAACTTCGCGAGATGATGCAAACGTTCCCGCGATCAAGGCACCCAATGCAGTGATATCCTGATTGCCATCACCTTGAGATGTAATCACCTGGCCACTTTTATCCAGCAGCAAGGCGTGACTGCCGCCGGTGTCTTCGACGAGGTGCATCAGACACTCTTCGATCTGCATCACCTCTTCAGTGGGGACAATCAAGCTTGTCAGCTGTGGATCCATGCTTACCCCCTAGGAGCGGCGTATTGAGGCTGCGCCGCAAACATGAAACCGATACGCCTCGCTACGAGGACAATCGAATTATAGCATAACGCGACTTAAATCGCATTGAGGGCAGCTAAGAAGTCGTCACGATGTTTTGCAACGACAAAGCGCACCTGCCCGAGGTGAGCGCGAGCGCTAGCCACCAATAATAACATTGCGTCTTCACTAATTGGTTCTAAAATAACCAATCCATCCTCGTATTCCAACAATGTCTGTACAGAGCCACCTTTGCGTATCTCGCGGCCCAATGCGTCTGCCATCGCAAGACCATTGGATGCAACCGCACAGATCGCATCGACATCTACGCCGTTGCGCGCTGTTCCTTCGATTAACAAACCATCGTGAGCGACAACGGCAGCCAGTTCCACACTGTCGATTGCCCTCAGGCGGTTCAGCAGATTTTTCAGATTGCTCATGGGCTGATGATCTCCTCAGGAGCGGCGCGGCGACACCCGACACCCCTACGATGGGTTAAACGTAGATATTATATACTATATGCATTATCCGTGGCGAGTCAACTTGACCACATGCGTGCAAATAGGATACGTTTTATGGTTCACTTCCGTTTAGACGGTCACGTTCCTTTGGCGGACGCCCGGTGCGTATATTGCGCAGCGAGTGAATGGTGGCAGCAATCGCGCGATCAGCCCACCCATAAATGGTAGGACGGCTTTTTTGCAACTCGTCGGCAATCTGCGTAACATTAGTACGATACTCCGGATCAAACGTTGCTAGATTGATACGGGCTGATGCGACGATCTGTTGAATCTCTTCTTCAGATAAGCCGTGTTCACGAATGAGCTTCTTCGCCCGCTTGCTGGTCAATTCAAGTTGCATCACCTACTCCTTGCCGACACAGAGCTGGGCAACCCTACTGGCTGTCGGGGGCAGCAACAGTACAGAGTGTAATTCTTTATTATCATATCATGCCCTTAGGCCATCTGTCGAGTCTTACGTGTAAATAGTAATTCAGATAGTACTCTAGTAAGGGTCAGAACTATGACATTGCCGCTTGAATAGAAGCGATTAGAACCGTACCCTAGGGCGCGCTCGTTGTCAGAATGAGTATATTTTTGCGACGTAAGTCTTAACAGCTTATCGGCCAAAATCTTCCCAATAGTGTAAGACCTTAGTTAAGAAAGGCTCCTTTCATGAGTCGGATTAGCGCAACCTTCGATCGGCTCAAACAGCAGGGACGATCAGCCCTTATGCCCTATTTGATGATCGGGTATCCAGAACGTGACAGTGTGCGTTCGCTTGCTCCGGCCTTAGTTGAGGCAGGAGCCGATTTATTCGAGCTAGGAGTGCCCTTTAGCGACCCGTTAGCTGATGGTGCTACAGTACAACGCGCGGGCGAACGAGCACTGCATAATGGCATTATGCTAAGTGACTGTATCTCAAGCGTTACCGAACTTCGAAGTTTAGGGCTCGAGACGCCACTTATCTTAATGAGTTATTTTAACCCTATCTTGCAATACGGCGTTGAAAAGGCATGTGCCGAGCTGGCAGCCGCCGGCGGTGACGGCTGGATTGTGCCAGATTTACCGCCCGAAGAAGCGCAAGAGATGCGGGATGCCTGTAACAAACATGGTCTCGATTTGATTATGTTTATCGCACCAACCACAACCGATGAGCGAATCGCAGAGATCGTGCAGTTAGCGAGCGGTTTTATTTATTGTGTCTCTCTGACAGGCACAACCGGTGCGCGCAAAGAGCTCTGGTCGGGGCTAGAAGACTTTTTGGCGCGGGTGCGACGCCAGACCGATATTCCGCTAGTGGTAGGTTTTGGAATCAGCACGCCCGCCCATGTCGAGCGCGTCAGCAAAATCGCCGATGGAGCGATTGTGGCGAGCGCGCTGCTCAACCATATCGATGGGCTGCCAAAAGAGCAGGTTGTGCCCGAGGCAAGCGCTTTTGTGCGTGCTATGAGCGCCGCTCGCGAGCCAAAATAGTCAAGAAAGGCGCTTTTGGCGTTGAGATCGTATGAAGCCTATGCTATCATATAGGGGCAGGCACGCAGAACAAAAAAGATCAGGTGATTGTGCGAACCAAGCCTTGGGTGGTGTCATTTCGATAGACCTCGTGTAACGTTTTGGATACAACGCTACAGAGGGGTGCGGTTTTAGTTTGCTGTCGCTGCAACTTCATCTGGAGAGGCCTAAGAATGCAAAGACAAGCCTATAACCTGATCGTCTATGCGCGCCAAAGCCGATCTATACGTTCGTTTCGCTCTGGCTCCAGCGCTATTCAGACCGCTTTGACTGCGCCTCTGAGCACATGCAGCGCCCTACGCGAGACCGAAACACAGCTCGACACAAACCTAACACACACTATGCGCCTGACTAAGCTCAGCGAACGCACTATACTATCCTGATACTAAGCAATGTGAGGATGGTGTTTAATGGCACCGTCCTCTTTTTCATACAATTGAATTCCTAACACTGGGATGTGTATGTCTATGGCACAAGGAGTGTTGCTATTATGAGTGAGAAACCAGCATCGCCCGCCAGCAAGGGCCTCGAAGGTATTGTTGCCGCAGAGACGGCTATTAGTTATATCGATGGTCTGAATGGCCGCCTGTTATACCGTGGTATCGAGATCAACGAACTGGCCGATAACTCAACCTTCGAAGAGACCACTAGCTTGCTGTGGTACGGCAACTTGCCCACCAAGTCGCAACTCGCAAGCTTCGACCGCAAATTCAAGAGCAACCGTCAGATTCCCAACGAAGTGCTGGCTATGATGATGGCGCTGCCCAAGAAAACAGCGCCCATGGAAGTGCTGCGCACAGCGGTCTCGCACCTTTCGGCCTATGACCCCGAAGATCTTGACAATTCTCTGCAAGCCAATGTCAATAAGTCGCTGCGCTTGACCGCTGCAATGCCCACCATCGTGGCTTCGTGGGATCGCATTCGCAACGGCTTGTGGCCGATTCCGCCCAGCACAGAGCTGAGCCATGCGGCCAACTTCCTCTATATGCTGACGGGCAAAGAGCCAGATGAGCGTGCGGCCAAGGTGCTCGACACCTGTCTGATTCTGCATGCCGACCATGGTCTGAACGCCTCGACCTTCTCGGCGCGCATCACCGCCTCGACGCTCTCTGACCTGCACTCGGCGATCACCTCGGCGATCGGCACACTCAAAGGCCCGCTGCACGGTGGTGCCAACGAGCAAGTGATGCGCATGCTGTTGGAGATCGGCGAAGTCAGCAAGGCCGACGACTACATCAAAAACGCTTTTGCCAACAAGCAGAAGATTATGGGCTTCGGCCACCGCGTCTACAAGGCCGACGATCCGCGCGCTACCTGGCTGCGCAAGCTGGCCAAAGAGCTCAGCGAGAGCAGCGGCAACACCAAGTGGTACGAGATCTCGGAGCGGGTGCGCGAACTGGTGCAGGCTGCCAAGCCGCTGCCGGTCAACGTCGACTTCTATTCGGCCTCGGTCTACTACACCTTGGGCATTCCGGTCGATCTGTTTACGCCGATCTTCGCGATCAGCCGCGTCAGCGGTTGGACAGCTCACGTTTACGAGCAGTACAACAACAACCGCCTGATTCGCCCCGAGTCGGAGTACGTCGGTCCCACGAACGTCTCCTATGTTCCGATCGAACAGCGCGGCTAGTCGTTCGTTTGGTACAGTCTGATGCTATGTTGACAGGCTGATCCAGCTCTGTTCATACCAGAGCGGAAGCGTCTTTTTTGTTCTATGGAATTTCGTGCTCGGGCACGAAATTCCATAGAACCTCGCCCCTCATTTGGCTTAAACGCAGACTTTTTGAGCTCGACAGACATAACTGCTTTCCTCGATGTTGTATGTTCCCGCCTTACAAGAGTGCTTGACTTTCAAGGCTATTGAGCATTGGAAGGCAGCGTTTGAGCCTGCTTGCTGCTGGCAGCAAGCAGGTCGCAGCGCAAGCTGCGAGATACAGCCCTATTGAGAGGGTTAGGCGACTTGGTAGCCGTAGGCGGACGCGCTAGGGATCTTTTTTGAGGGCAGAGAGCACACCGCCAGCTTGATACAGGAAGAAGGAGTCTCTAAAACGAAGCGGCCCTTGTCATACGACAAGGGCCTTTGTATATCGATCACTCACACACATATGCGCCATTGAATATGCATGTGACGTTGATCCAAAGTTAGGTTAGGAGTTGGCTCGCAGACGCATACGCCAAGCAGAGAAGAAGAAAAATGTGGCGATTACAAGCGTCAATCCACCGTAGATATTTAAAGCGAGGTCAGCTTGAAGTAGGGCGTTGTAGACCAGTACATCGAAACCTACAAACATCCAAACGATCCACGCTAATACAGCAAAAGCATGTTTTTGAATAAAGGTGATGCGAGCGGTACGTAGGATAAGAAGAGTCGTTGCTGCCCAACCAACCAGTGCGATCCAAGGGCCAGCCCATTGCCAGAGAAGTTCCATCTCTACTCTTTCCACGAAATATGTCAGGTAGCACCTTCGCTACACCCTTATCATAGCATGGACTTGGCTATTTTCAATAAGTATTTCCCCTTATTTCTTGTGCAAAATATACAAAGATCCCCTAGATGTTGTGGAGCCTGCTTTCTGTTGCGAAAGCGCAACCTAAGTTCGAGCTTGTTATCGTGCTTTTTATCACAAATATGGTACTCTGAATTAAGAAGATGTGTGCGCAAGGGAGGAGAACGATCATGGCACGACCTAAAAAACGCAGCCCTGCACGAGAAAAAGCTCTGGCTGCGGCAAGAAGCTATCTGAACCAACACATGCCAGAGATGAAAGATGCTCCTCTTATGCTCAATGCTCTCGATGCACCAGAAGGAGCGCCCTGTTTCGCAATAAGTGCGACCCGCTGTGCCTATGAGCTATGCCCACACCATATCTCGCCGCGCCTAGCAGCGGCAGGCAAGTGCCCTGTGCTCTCCTGCCCTTTACGTAAATCGGTACGTTTGCTGCTCAACGCCGAAAACGAGATTGTTCAGGCAACTCGTGGCCCAGTTCGCTGGCGATAAACAGATACGGGACGCTGGAGCTCTCCAGCGTCCCTTTTTTACATACAACAAAGCTTCGCTTCTTTCCAAGCTTTAGCGGCTTGGTCTCTTCCTCAAAGTAGGCTTCTAGCGCGTCTGCCTTCGGCTACAAGATCGTCGCCCCAAAACAGCGAGAGCGATTTCGCACTGCGAAATCGCTCTCGCTTTGTGACGTCCCTCGCTGTGGGCCTTATGTCACGCTAGCGCAAAAGGCACAAGGTCAACTTGGTGACTAGTCTTGGTATAAGAACTCGTCAACGCTCTTGATCGAGCGAACAAAAGCAGCGATCAGGCGCGCGGCGTTCTCGACATCGGCCAGATCGATCATTTCGTTGGGCGAGTGCATGTAGCGATTGGGAATGCTGATAACTGAAGTCGCCACACCCGAACGGATCATGTGGATGGCATCTGCATCGGTACCGGTATAGCGCGGAGTGATCTGCAAGGTGTAGGGGATCTTTTCGCGCTCGGCGATCTCGAGCATGCGCTCGTAGACCAGAGGCGAGTTAGCCGCACCGCGTGAGAGCACCGGGCCGCCGCCCAACTTTACATCGCCCCACTGGTTTTTGTTCGAGCTGGGGTGGTCCGAGGCGAAGGTCACGTCGACGGCGATCGCGATATGAGGATCGAAGTCGTAGGCCGAGGTGGTCGCGCCCGCGAAGCTGGTCTCTTCTTGGGTGGTGGCAACCGCTGCGACCGTCACGCTGGGGCGATCTTGGGCCAGCAAACGCAGCGCTTCGAGCACGGTGAAAGCGCCGATGCGATTGTCGATACTGCGACTGACAATGCGACCGTTGGGCATGTCGTAGATCGGCGCGTCGATCACACCGACTGTGCCGACCCGTACCAACTCCTCTGCAGCTTCACGGCTCGTCACACCGATATCGATCCACAGATCTTCGATTTTGCTGGCTTTATCACGGTCTTCGCGCATGAGGTGGATCGGCTTCTTGCCGATAACGCCGATCAGTTCGCCCTGCTTACCGAGCAAGCGAATGCGCTGGCCGACAAATACTTGCGGATCCCAGCCACCTACGCCACTAAAATAGAGGAAACCGTCGTTATCGATGTAGCTCACCATCACACCGATCTCGTCGATGTGACCGGCCAACATCACGCGGGTTTCACTTCCTTGCAAAATGGCATAACTATTGTTGCGCACATCAGACCGAACGGTATCGGCAAATGTACGTGCTTCGTTGCGCCAAACGCGCGCAGGAAGTGCTTCGTCACCAGACGGTCCCGGGGAAGAGAGCAACTGCTTTAAAAAGGCCGTATTCAAACTCGTTGTTGACATATACCCTCATTTCTATGCGACGAAGACGTTTTTACCATTCGTGATCTCTTTGCAAAAGTAGGCACATTATACCAGAGCTTATGCGCTGTTTTATGAAATAGCAAACGTGCTCGCTCAGATTGGGCCGTTCTTAAGGCTTTTGGGAAGCGTAGGCCTTCGACAGAGCTATTTCTTTCCGTTTGGAGAATGTGCGCGGCATCTAGGCCATTTTCTAAGGCCCATCAAGCCTATGGAGCTCACAACGTTAGCGGCAACAGCCCGCCCTCCAAAATAGGCATCTAGCGCGTCCGCCTTCGGCTACCAACGGCTTGTCCGCCAGCCCATGGACGCGTCAGCCCTCTGGGTGATAGCACATCCGATCACTTTGCTTTTTAGCCTTCGGCAGAGCGGAACTTGGCTCTTTTCCCAGCTTGTCGTTGTATTGCGTTGAGTTAATGCACGTTTTTAAGAAAACTCGAAACACCCTTTGTTCGCGAGGAAAAGCCGTCTGCGAGCTACCATCTCGTATGAGTTGCATAACTGTAGCTAAAGCGTTTTTATGGTATGCTGAACCAGCGTAATCCTTGGAGTGATGATCGGCTTTGTCTTCTTTAGAACAGGTATGGGCTTGATCGCGCAGAGATAAGCGTATTAGAATCAAGCTTCTTAGCTGATGTTTCGTCTAGCTCCCAAAGTAGGAGGGTTTGGCATGTCAATGCAGCGGATCGGGGTGATCTATAACCCCTTATCAGAAGGATCCGTGCGTGTATCAAAGGAGTTAGCAACCTGGTTGCAAAGCCGCAACCTTGAGGTCTGGCGCGGCGTCTCGGCAGAAGGACGCGCAGACCCTGCAGTGATGCAGAATCTTGATCTTCTCGTGGCTTTGGGCGGCGATGGCACCGTGCTTCGCGCAGCCCGTCTCGCCATTCCTTACAATATTCCGGTGTTGGCTGTGGCGCTTGGGCATCTAAACTTTATGGCCGAGCTCAGTCCAGCCGAGATGATGAGCGGTATTCAGACCTTGCTCGATGGTGGAGGCTGGCGCGATGAACGAGCCCTGATCGAAGCCAGCTTAGAACGCGACGGCAAGCGCCTGCATACCTTTACGGCGGTGAATGAGGTCTTGGTAGCCAGCGGACCGATGAACCGCGTGGTGGTCGCCGATGTCTTGATCAACGGAGCTTTATTGACCACCTACCACGCCGATGGGGTAATGGTGGCGACAGCGACGGGATCAACCGCCTATGCTTTAGCTGCTGGCGGTCCGATCGTTGATCCCCGTTCACAAGCGCTGATCCTCGTTTCTGTAGCAGCCCATTTAACCAATGTTCCCTCGATGGTGTTGCACGAAAACAGCGAGATCTCGATCGTGTTACAAGGGCGCTATAACGCGGAGTTGGTGGTTGATGGGCGCGACAATATTACACTGCAAGAACACGACATTGTACGTGTACGTCGCAGCGAACGGGTTTGCATCTTTGCGCGGGTTCATTCACCGAACCATTTTTATGCGGGATTAAGTCGACGTCTCAGACGAGAATAAGCGCTACGCTTGTTGAACGGCTCGCATCAGAGCCAAGTGAGGAACATCTTCCCAAGCAACCGAGCCACTCCCCGTCTCAAGCTGATCTGGAATGACCGTTCGAACACGGGCGATATAGGCGCGCAAGGCTGTTACATCAAAGCCTTCATAAAACGGCTCGTACGCTGCCAGCAGTTCTTCGGCGCTTGCGAGTGCAAGGCGCGGTGCTGTCACCAAACCCAATTCAAGCTGCATTAAGGCGTTACTCAAGCGAATGAGGGCTTTCCAGAAGTCGTTACGCTCCGTAAACCAACGCTCCTCGAAGGCGAGTAGGGCGTCGCGATAGGCTCGATTGTTAAAAGCCTCCAGAGCACGAGTCACCGAATCGCTCATTTCCTCTTCCTTCTCCAACAACGATAAAGGAGCGGCTAACAGATCGCTGTTGGCCGCTCCTTTATGATACACCCTTTTTTTCGAAACGATAGGTTTAGTTTGTGATAATTTCGACGCGCACGCTCATGCCGTCGCGCAGATTGCTCTGATCGTCGAGCTCGATACGTACCACATAGGTGCGAATATTGCCCGTTACAGTGGCGGTCGGGGCGATATAGGTCACCTTACCGGTGAAGACTTTCTCGGGCAGCGCATCGACATAGACTTCCACCTTCTGGCCGACCTGAACCTTCGCGATATCGATATCGCTGATGTTGGCATCGACCTTGAGCTTGCTCATGTCGACGATCTGAATAGCAGGGCCACCGACGCTGCTCGGATCGCCCGGATCGATGTTCACCGCTGCGATGACACCATCGTAGGGAGCGACGAGTTCGGCGCGCTCACGATTGATGCGTGCGCCCTCGAGAGCGGCTTCAGCTTGAGCGATGCCCGCAGCCACTTGCGCACGCTGCGAGTTGGTCGGGTCGGGGTTGAGACGCTGGCGAGCGGCCTCGGCAGCGACGACGTTCGACTGAGCAAGAGCGATGCGATCTTGATCGGCTGGCGCCATCAACTTATCGAGGGTAGCCTGCGCTTGAACAACCTGCTGCTCAGCAACTTGAATGCCGGTTACTTCGCTCTGGCGAGCTGCCTCATAGGCCTTAACCGCCATTTCGACCTGTTTTTCCAGCTGACGCATGGTCGCTTCAGCTTGAACATAGGCGGTATAGTACATTTCGCGTGAGCTATCGCTTAGCTTGTTATCGATAGCCTTGCCTTGAGCGTTGGTTGTGGTCGGGTTAGAAGGATTGTTACCAGTGCTCTGCACATACTCCCAATCGCTCTTGGCCTTAGCATAGTTGGCTTGAGCAGTAGTCAGTGCATCGGTCAGCTGGTTCATCTGCGACTCGGCCTGAGTCTTGGCGATCGAAAGCTGATTTCTCACCGACTCCAAGTTCAACTGTGCAACATTGAGCGCCGCACGAGCAGTTTCAACATCCTCTTCTTTGGGACCAGCTTGAAGCTGGGCCAAAGCGGCCTGGGCAGCGGCCAGCGAAGCCTGAGCAGCGCGAACCTCATAGGCTTTGGGCGGCTCGGTCAGAGCAGCCTCTTGTGCTTTGGCGCTTGCAAGGGCGGCTTCAGCCTGCTGAACCTGTTGGTCGAAGGTGCGCATGTCGAGGCGAGCCAAGACCTGGCCTTTGGTAACAACGTCACCTTCTTCAACAAGCACCTCGCTAACGGTGCCATTTACCTGGAAGACCAGATCCGACGACTGATTAGCCAATACAACGCCGGTGCCACTCACACCCAGCGAAAGTGGAATATTCGACGAAGTTGTGAGCGGTGAAGTTGGTTGAACAACGGGCGCCTGGGTAGGGGCCGTTTGTGCAACAACCGAAGTTGCCTGAGGTGCTGGTTGGGCTACAGGATCGCCACAAGCGGTTAAGCTCAAGGCGACTAATCCAGCTAAACCGCCGAAGGCAATTCGCTTAGGATTCATAAAACGTCTTCTCCTATATCTGGACAGGCTGGATCGTATTACCTTTTCGTCCCCTGTGCCGTATGCTAAAAAGTTGTCTCTTAAAACGAACAAAAGTGAATACTCAATCGGCTACTGAAGCCGTTGTTTCGAATGAGTTTCGTGCTGATCGGCTGCTTCAGTTTGCGACTGCTGCTCAATCTCAGCACCATTCAGCTGATGCGCTATAGTGCCCTCCGATTCGCTCAGCGGCTGAGCGACAATGCCACTCGCCGCAGCAGAAGGCTGCTGAACTGATGAAGCCGCGTTACGCCTCCATAAGCGTTTAAAGCCTGTTGTAAACGAGTCGAGCAAGCTGTAGGCACTTGGCACCACTAGCAAGGTTAAAAACATCGATGTTAACAAACCGCCGATCACCACCACCGATAAGGCTCGTCGCAACTCAGCACCCTCTCCAAGGCCGATCGCCGCTGGAAGGCTACCTGCGATCAAGGCACAGGTGGTCATCAAGATCGGACGCAAACGAATGGCGGCAGCTCGTTGAATAGCGAAATGCTTTTCTAGGCCTGCACGACGCAATCTATTGGTAAAGTCTACCATTAGGATCGAGTTTTTAACAACCAAACCGAGCAACATAATCAGACCGATCATGCCGAAAATGCTCAGTTCGATATTGGTCAAACGCAATGCCAAAAAAGCTCCGATGAAGCTAAAGGGCATTGCCAGCATAATGACAAAGGGTTGCAAAAACGAGCCAAACTGGGAAGCTAGCACCATATACACAAAAATGACTGAAAGGCCCATGGCGATATAGAGCGTTGTAAAACCTTCGGCCTGCATCTCAGCCGTACCGCCAAAGCTTACCGTTACGCCTGCAGGTTTCTGCATTTGTTCGATAGCTGCCGCTAGCTCCATTTGAACTTCTGTTACATTCCTCCCTTCGACATTCGCTCCAATCAATACCTCATTCATGCGATCATAACGACGAATAAGCGTCGAGCTACTGCGTAATTCTACATCAGCGATAGCACTCAAAGGTAAATTACCGTTCGGTGTTGGCACGCTAATACTGCGAATAGCTGCGATTCCAACGCGATCTGATGGCTCTAAACGCACAACGACATCATATTCATCGCCGCCTTGGCGGAATTTCGTAGCCGTCTCGCCGTTGATCAGAGCGCGCACCGAACTGGCAATATCATCGTTTGTGAAGCCAAGATCGCCCAATTTGGCGGGATCGAGTCTGAAGGCGACCTCGGGCCGACCCGGCTTATAGCTGGAGTCAATATCGGTCAAGTAGCTGTATTGTTGCGCTCCAGCCTGCAACTGAGCAAGAAATGGTTCGATCGTCGGAATCGGATCGACACTCAAGACGCGGATCTGAATATCGCGCCCATCCAAACTTGCCGAAGCGCCGCCCTCGATGGTTGGCTTACCAAAAGCGAGGTTTGGCACAAAGGCAAGCTCTTGACGCAAGCGCGCCATCACCGGCTCTAAGCGAGCACCCTCGTGAAGTTTAACTGAGAAGGAAGCTTGCTCGGCGGTTCCGCTACCTCCAACCGATGCCAAAATACTTTCAACATCGGGATCAGCTAAGACCCGACTTTCGAGTTCAAGCGCGATCTCGTTCGTTCTTTCAAGCGGTGTGCCAGGCGGAAGCTCAAAGGCTAGCGCGAATTCCGGCTCTTCCGACGATGGGAAGAATGCAAATTTCAAACCACCAGCAGCGATAATGCTCAAAATGAAAACCCCAATCGCCACCAACATCACAAGCCAGCGGCGTTTTAAGGTCCAAGCCAGAACCGCTTCGTAACTGCGTGCCAAACCGCCCAGCGGCTCGTTAGCTTCTTCGATCACATCTTCTTCAGGCGTCAGCTCGCGATCATGTTCCGGTCTGATAGCGTCCTGCTTGCGCTTAAACCAGTGTGCCGACAACATTGGTCCCAAGGTCAGAGCTTCAACCAACGAGATCGCCATGGCGCTGGCAACTGTAATGCCGAAGGCTTTAAAGAAGATGCCCGTAATACCCCCCGAAAAGGCGACTGGCAAGAAGACCGCAATCACGGTCAACGACATAGCCAAAACCGAAAGCGAAACTTGAGCCGTTCCGCGGCTAGCCGCAAGCCTTGGCGAGATGCCGCGCTGCATCTGGCGGAAAATATTTTCACGAACGACAATCGCGTCGTCGATTACCAAACCGACCGAGACCGAGAGCGCTAGCAGTGAGAGCAAGTTAATCGAAATGTTAAAGAAGGCTAGAGCCGCAAAGGTCGCGATCATAATGACCGGCAAGCCGAGAATGGTAACAAGCGTGTTGCGCAGATCGCGAAAGAACAAAAACACAACTAACATAGCGGCCACGCCAGCCACCAACAGCTCTTCGATCGCCGAGCGAACCGAAACGCGTACATCTTCCGATTGATCTTCGGGAACGGTATATTGCAGATCAGGATTGTCACGAAAGATCTGATCGAGCTGAGCATAAATGCCGTCGGCAACTTCAACAATGTTGGTGCCAGACTGACGCACAACACCAAGCACAATCGCATCTTTGCCATCAAGGCGCGAATACTGTTCCACCTCGGCAATACTATCTTCTATGCGAGCGACATCGCCGATTCGATAGTTTGTGCCGGTGATCTGAATACGTGCGATATCTTCGGGAGTCAGCAACATGCTGGGCGCATGCAGACTCACATCTTGGCCGTCGATCGTAATGGTGCCTAAACCGCGATCAGCATTCGCCGACTGAATGGCACGGGTGATTTGAACAGGCAAAATACTATAGGATTTGAGCTTTTCCAGATCCATCAAAACGTTGATCTGGCGCAAACTGCCACCCGAAACCGAGATGGAACCAACGCCAGGCGCCTGTTGCAAACGCGGAACAACCTCCTCATCGACGATCTTACGCAACTCAAGCGGAGAGCGTTCGGTCGAACTCGAAATCACCAACTGCATAATTGGTGTCTGGTTCGGGTCAAACTTCAAAAAGACCGGATCAAGGACGTCTCGAGGCAGACTCGGCACAACCGCATTCACTTTATCGCGTACATCGGCCATGGCTTGGTCGACCGAAGTGTCGAAGTCGTATTCGACGATAAACAGCGAAAAGCTATCACGCGAGATCGACGACACATGTTGCACACCACTCAGAGTGATCAACTGGTCTTCGATCGGTTTAGCAACCTGTTCCGCCATCGTCTCTGGCCCCACACCCGGATAGGTAATAGTCACAGCGACGACAGGTATCTCAAAATCGGGCAACAGGTTAACCGGCAGGGTCGAATAGGCCAATCCACCGACCACAATCGCTAGCAACATCAACATTGTGATGAAGACAGGCTGCTTGATCGATGTATCAGAGATAATCATCCCCTTAAGTTCTGGCTCTCTCTCGGCGTGTTCCATCTCTCCCTCTCTATCGCTGTGTTCATAGTTGGGCACACAAGCACCCAGACTAGAATGTTGATCAGCAGAGACGCGGGTCGTGGCAACGAACGTTCACAGCACAAATCGCTTAGTACTTCAAAGAGTTACAAACGCAATCAGGCACGAGAAGCCTTGGCCTTAATATACACAATGCACGCGTTCGAAAACGTGTGATATTCAGTTGTTAAATTGCAACGCGAGCTATGCTTGACAGCCCTTTTACTATACAGTAAGTTATACTTACTGACAAGTAGTTTGTTTAACTACCTCGTTCAATTACTCAGAATAGGTAGCCGCACATGACACAATCTCTTCGCGAACGTCAACGCATGCTGGTGCGAGAAGAGATCCTCCAAACAGCTCATACACTGCTTGGGCAGAAGGGTTTTGCTGTTTCGATGGATGAGCTCGCTAGTTGCGTTGGCGTGTCTAAACCGACACTCTACAGCTATTTTCCGACCAAAGAAGATCTTTTGGTAGAAGCGATATTGCACGAGCTACGGCCCCTTTTACACCTTTTTGAAGCTGAACTAGCGGCCGAACAGAGCGCTTTAGCAAGCTTAGTGTTGTTATTGCAAACGGTTATCAGCTTCAAAAGCGATACGCAAACCGTTTTATTACGTAGCCCAAACCCTGAGCTTACACGCTTAGTCAAGAACAACCAGCAGATTATCGAGAGCTTCCAACGCATGCATCAGATCGTGCAAGAGCTGGTGCAGCGTGCTATCGACCAAGCAGAGATCGATCCTTCGCTCGATCTTCAAGCGATCGTAGCGCTCTTTTTCTCACTCGCTCTGTCGGTTCATCCACCAACAAACGCTGCACAAGCTGATCCCCACGCTGGGTTGGCAGCAGATACAGCTTCGATTGTGCAGCTTTTTCAACGAGCAGTTCAGCAATCACATTAAATATGACGACAGAGTTTTATGCTTGGTTACCAAATTTCGATCGATTTAAGCAAGAAACGACAGAATCCGTAGTGAATATACGGCTGATGAAGAGGTGATCGGATCGTAAAGCGATCAATCACCTCTTATACCGTTTAGAGGCTGTATCCAAGTAGCGAAAACGAGAATAATGCTCGATTACATTACCTGAACAAGGGCCCCAACTTGAGGAATAGGATAGTTACGCGGATAGATCAGATAGATCGTGCCATGTGGACGCAACCAACAGGCTTCCAGCTCTTTGCGCTTGTAAGTGCGACGAACTTGATCGAGCTGTTTGGCTGCAGGGTCGGCCACAATCACATCGCCACTCTCATCGATTCCGATCGCCACAATTAGGTGCCCGTTGCTCTTAGGAATTGGCGCTCCCGTAAGTTGGCCTTCCTTCCAAGCGATGCTCATGACCACAGGAATACCCAAGGCGAGCCACTCGTCAAGCTGATCGATGCTGTCTAGGCGCGTCACAAAGCTCTCTAAACCTAGACTAGCAGCATAGGCTACATTAAAAGACCAGTTGCCATAGCCCTCATACGTTGCATCGTAGACCGCCGGGGCTACCAAACGCGGCACCGATTGCGGATCGATAAAGGGTGCGAGAACTGGATCTCCAGTTCGCTTATACCAATAGCCCAGCACCATAGCTAAAGAGGTCGGACTACACCAACCATCTTGTTCATCGTAGCTAAACTGCGAAAAATAGGGCGGCTCGAGGCTACAGACAGGGTGAGCCGCTTTAGCATCGGGCTGAACCACATCGCCGCTACAACTCAGCGACAAGCCCTTCAGTTGGGGCAGTGCGCCATCAGGAGCGCTGAAAAGCGCTACAGCAACCTGTACCGCCTCCGCTGGACGGCGCAACACCAGGGTATCAGTTGCCACATAGGCGTCGTCGTCGCTCTGAGAGGCAAAGCTGGTGCGGCGCGAACCTTGGCCAGCGCTGTCCCAAAGAGCTATACGATACCAATTGCTCTCGTGATCGGCATACTTCACACGCAGGCGGATCTCTATCGCACTATCTTTCGGAGTAGAAGCCTCCCAAGAAGGGATGATCTCAGTACAATCGCTTGGAATGGCAATCAGGGGGCTGAGCAAAACCGCTGTCGCGTACGGCTCGCTGGCAGTGCTCCAAGTTTGGAACGATGCAACTGAATCCCACCGCAGAGTTGTTGATGTCATAGGTTGTGTAACACCATTATTTCATACTGAATACATTCAGATAATCGTTAAGCATACCATAAAAAGCTATTTCTCACTCGTAGCTGTTTTAAAGCTATTTCGTCTTTGTAGAGACAATCTGTCGGCACAAACAGTGCAAAACAGGCCTATCACATAGTTTAGATTCCTCAGATTGAAAAAAGTCGTCACTCTCTCAAAAGCTCCTTGTATCTAGAACAATAACTCTGTTGATGTTCAATGTCTCAACGAGAAAAAATCACGGTCTAAAGAAAGTTTAAGGGACATGGTATACTGAAAAGAGTGGAACGCTTTTTATATCTGGAAAACTGTTATGAGTGAACATAGGTATGGTTTCGCAACCAAAGCAATTCATGTAGGACAGGAACCTGATAGTGCAACCGGTGCGGTTATCGTTCCCATTTATCAAACAAGCACCTTTGCTCAAGAAGCAGTTGGCGTCACCAAAGGCTACGACTATTCGCGCAGCGGCAACCCCACCCGCAGCGCTCTCGAAAAAGCATTAGCCGCGCTCGAAGGAGCCAAATACGGCTTAGCCTTCGCAAGCGGTCTCGCAGCTGAAACAACCATTCTGCTCAGCCTGCTCAAAACAGGCGACCACGTGATCTGTGGCAACGATGTCTATGGAGGCACCTATCGCCTCTTGGTGCGCGTCTTCGAGGATAAAGGCATTAGTGCCGACTTTGTAGAGAGCAGCGATCCGGCTGCGGTAGAGGCGGCCATTCGCCCCAATACTCGCTTGATCTGGCTCGAAACGCCGACCAACCCCTGGCTGAAACTGGCCGATATCAGCGCCATCAGCGCGATCGCCCACAAACACGGCGCGCTAACCGTGGTCGATAATACCTTCGCCTCGCCCGCCTGCCAACTGCCGCTCGAACTGGGTGCCGACATTGTGCTACACAGCACTACCAAGTATCTCGGCGGCCACAGCGATGTAGTAGGCGGCGCAGTGCTGCTCAACGATCAGCAGCTCTACGAGCGGCTCAAGTTTGTGCAGAACGCCGCTGGCGGCACACCCGGCCCCTTCGACTGCTGGCTGGTGTTGCGCGGTATTAAAACCTTGGCGCTCCGCATGCGCCAACACGGCGAAAACGCTCTCGCAGTCGCCAAATTCCTCTCAGAACACCCGAAGGTCAGCCAAGTGATGTATCCTGGGCTCGAGAGCCACCCCCAACACGAACTAGCCCGTCGCCAAATGGCAGGCGGCTTTAGCGGTATGGTCTCGTTTATCGCCAAAGATGGAGAGGCCGCTGCCCGTCAGATCGTGGCTAAAACCAAGCTCTTTACGCTTGCAGAGAGTCTAGGTGGTGTCGAGAGCCTGATCGAGCTACCAGCCGCTATGACCCATGCTAGCGTCGCCGGATCAACGCTTGAGGTTCCGGGCGGTCTTGTTAGGCTGAGCGTCGGAATCGAAGACAAGCAAGATCTGATCGACGACTTGCAACAAGCACTTGATAGCTTAGGCTAGTCTCTCCTCCATCCATCGAAACCTGTCTATCGAAGTGTCGAAGTGCTGCATCTCAGCCCTACGGCACTTCGATAGCAGCCAATAGCACACGAGTCGCCAGCACGAGCAGCTTACTACTCGTATTTCAAGCAAGCTCCAGATTCCCATGACGCTAACCACAACCCAAATAACAGCACTTATAGAAAAGCAAAATCTTGGAAGCGTCCATTCGTGGTATCGCATTCCAGCTGATGATGACAACCAAATTTATGTTGTTAATAATGAAATCATTCTGCGCCTCAATGCACTGGAACCAACCAACTATAAGTTCCGCAAAGAGGCTCTGATCTACCAGCGCTTGCGCACCACAGACCTGCCCGTCCCACAGGTCTTAGGGCTCGACACATCGCACCATATCGTGCCCTACGACGTAATTCTGCTCGAGCGCCTGACTGGCGAGCGCGGACTACATGTTTGGCCCTTAATCGATGCCGAAACACGTAATCAGCTTTCATACTCCCTCGGTGTAGCCCTAGCTACTGTCCATAATCAACGCTTTTTACATTACGGAGGCTATACCGAAGAGAGCAAAAAGCTCGGCAATCACGATAACTGGCGCAGCTATCTGCTCGACAAAGCTGCAGAGAGTCTGATCACGCTATGGCAATGCGAAGGGCTGCCCGCCATGATGTTGTACGGCGTCGAAGACTTTCTGATGCGCGCAACTGTGCCCGCTAGGCCAACGCCTTCGTTGGTACACGGCGATTTCGGCTTGCATAATGCGCTCTTCGCTCGTGGCAAAAAAGGTTGGTATCTTAGTGGCCTGCTCGACTTCGAGTGGGCGCTGATCGGAGACGCTGAATACGAATTCGCTACCGGTCTGCTGATCGAGCCAGACGAAGTCAATCCGATAGCGGGTCCTTTTTTGCAAGGCTATCGCACAGTCCGCAATCTCCCTGCTGGTTGGGAACAGCGAACCTTGATCTATCGTCTGATCTATCATCTTACACTCTGCGCAGTCGTCTGGAAACAGTATGGGGGCGATCAAGCCATGCTGCGCTATCATCGAGGGGTGATCGCTGACATTCTCAAAACTGTCAAATAAGATTCAAGGAGTGCCTATGCGACGATTACTGATCGTCTTGCTTGTATTGCTCCTCCAGGTTCATCCGCTCTTGGCCCAGAGCGGCGATTTTATCTTTGTCGATGAAATCGGCGACCTCAACCGCAATCAGATCGAACGAGCCGCACAGCCCCTGATTCGGCGCGGTGCTAGCGTAGCGATCTTTCGGGTAGAAGGTGGGGGCGCCGATGATTTTGTCGCTCGTCTACGAGCCACTGGCCTAGCACGCAGCAGCACCCAAGTCGACCCAGATATGATCGCCGTCTATGTGAGCACCGATCCCAACTATAGCGAGATCTGGGGTGGCGATAGCTGGAATGCCGCTTTAGGTGTAAACGATAATGCTGAGACGCTGCGGACAACCGTTCTCAACCCAAAATTGGCTAGCGGCGATATGAGCGGCGCTTTCATTGAAACCCTAGGGGCAATCGAAAATGCTATCGTCAATCCCCCCAAAGCGGGCGGCGGCAATATCTTCAATATCAACTTTATCCCGCTGATCATCGGCGGTTTTAGCTTCCTCTTCCTGCTCTTGGGCGGCGGGGCTTTTATGCGCTGGAACAACAGTCGCAAAATCCTGCGCCAAGCCAGCAATCAACACAATCGCCAAAAAGAAGCGGCGGGCGTTGCTATCGCCGATCTAGCTCAAGCTCTCGATAAAGCGCGAGAAAAGGCACGTTTCGACAGCATCTCCTATGCCGACGCCGATGTGCAACAGCTCAGCCAAGCGCAGCAACAAGTTGAACAGCAATTCCAACAATTGCAATTACGCTTTAGCGAGATCGAAGACGAGTTCAACCGCCATCGCAAACCCAACGTAGCCGAATACACCACAGCGGCCAGCGCCTATGAGCAAGTCGCAACAGAGATCGCGCAAGTGCGCAGCCAGTTGGCCGAAATCGAGAATAAACGACTTGAACTCGATCGGCTGGCCCAACAAGCGCCGCAGGAGATCGACCAATCAAAAAAAGTCTGACCGACGCCGCCACGGTCTGGAGTGAGCTTCAGGGCGAAATGCCTAATCAAGCTGGCGTATTATCACCGGCCCAAAAGCTCCTCGAACAAGCCGAAGCGCAGTTCGATGCACGCGAAGCAAGTGCAGCGATCACAACTGCCCAGGCGGCGTCGGAACAAGCTAAGCTGCTGCGCGAACGACTACAGCGCTATATCGCGCTGCGAGCCGCGATTGTACAAGGCCGCAAAGATGCCGAAGCAACCCGCGCCGACGGCTACAAGGTCGAGGCCAGCCACACTGCGCTCGACAAAGCGCGCGAGCTTTTATCGCAAGCGGCACAGATTCTGCAACAAGGAGGCGATCCACAACAGAGCTTCGAGCAGGTTCAAGTGGCGCTCGACGAAGCCCACACCTATGGCCCAGGTCTAGTCAGCATCCGCCAATCGAACGACGAGCGTATCGCAGCCCTCGAGAAGCGTGGCGAGCAGGTCGCCGAGCTAATTGTGCTGGGCCGCGAGCAGTTCGATATCGTCGACGAGTTCGCCGAAAGCACCTGGAGCGATATTCGCGGCAACGGCACCGAGGCCCAAAACGCCGCCGATTTAGCCCAAACCTATTGGAATCAAGCCAAAGAGCTAAATACGATGCAGACCCAGGGCTTTATCGAGGCACGCGACAGACTCAACCAAGCCGACAGCCTGCTCGACAAAGCGACCGCTCTGATCGACGCGATCATCAAGCGTCTCAGCGATCTACAAGCGGCTCGCAACGCCGCCCAAGAGGAGATGAACGCGGCACAGACCGATATCGAGCTGGCCGAACAGTACATCCGCAGCAACGATCCAGAGATCTCGCAAGAGCCCGATCAGCGTCTGGCCCAAGCGCGAGCTTATCTGCAACAAGCCCAAAACGAGGCCCAGAAGCCCAAACCCGATTGGCTGGAACTGGTGCGCCTAGCACAGGCCGCCAACAACGAAGCTGATATCGCCCTACACAACGCCCGTAGCGAGGTCGAAGCTATTCGCAAGCTCTTAGAGCAGATCGAGCGGGCGCGCGGCGTGGCCCAAAGCGAAGTCGAAAAGATCGAGCAGTTCGTGCGCATTCACAGCGGCGACTTCACCGCCAGCCAGCTACAAAAGATCGATCAGCTCCATCGTCAAGCCCAGATCGCTCAGGCGGGCCTACAGCAATCGCAGCAGGTCGAAGACTTGGCGCGCCGCAAAAAGTTGGAAGAGAGTTTTCAGGCTTACACTGAGCTGCAAAACCAAACCCAACAGGTCTATCAAGAGCTTTACAGCCACTTCCAACATATCGATTCGTGGCGCAAACAGCTCAACCAAAAGCGCGACGAAGCCGAGCTCATCCTCAATCGCGCGAATGCGCTGCTCCCAAACCAGAGCGTTCGCGTGACCTATGACGAGCCGACAAAGCTGATCAATGAGGCCCGCCAGCTGCTTAAGAGTGTGGCGCGCGGAGCAAACAGCGAAGCCGAGATCAAAAAGCAGATCGAGGTCGCGCACCAAGCCAAGGTGAAGGCCGAGCGCGCGCTGCAACTGCTACGAACAGCGTCGCGCAACTACTCACAAGGCCCAATCAGCCCGGGGCCGATCATCATCTCGGGCGGCGGCTGGGGCGAACGGCGCAACCCTTGGCCCAGCGGCGGAAGCAGCCGACCCTCTAGCGGAAGCAGCCGTCCTCGCAGTAGCGGCGGCAGTCAGCGCACCTGGGGCGCGGGCAGTCGAGCGGGCGGCAGTTTCGGCGGCGGCAGCCGTTCAGGTGGCGGCTTCGGCGGCGGCAAACGCTCGGGCGGAGGCTGGTAGCTTAGCCGTTCAAAAGTTGACAAATCGCCCCGCTTCATCTACAATAGTGGGGCGTGCGGGAGTAACTCAGTTGGTAGAGTGTCTGCCTTCCAAGCAGATTGTCGCGGGTTCGAGTCCCGTCTCCCGCTCCACACCAGAAAGCCCTCCATCGATTGTGATGGAGGGTTTTTCGTTTGCCCAAGCTCCAACGGGAGCAATTTAGGGACCAGTTTTAAGGGCGGAAGGTTCCCTAGCCTCCATTCGATCTTTAGCGCGTCCGCCTACGGCTACCAAAACGCCGCCCATCCATGCAAGCTATCAAGCGCCTCGCAGCTTGCGCTGCCAAAGAGCTTATTCACCACACGAGCCACCAAGACTCTGTGTCTTTTTAGAGGGTTGTTTAAGATATTTGGGTGATTGCTTCAGGGCTGTAGAATGCTACAGTTGCGATCAAGCAGCACCCTTCGACAGGCGGTTCCTGTGGTTCAGCAAGCGGTTCCTGAGCCTGCCGAAGGGCAGGGTACGAGTTCATTGGTAGGGCTGTGCTCCCCTCTCCTGCTTGCTATGCATTAGCCAAAAGTCGTGTCGGCAGCAACAGGCGATCGTTCGCATAGCATCACAGAATTATCCTTGAGAGCACAGAACTCAGAGAGCTTGTCTGCGATTTCGCTACGCGAAATCGCAGACAACATCACCATTCAGCCCCTCGCCCGCAGTGCGGGAGAGGGGGTCGGGGGGTGAGGGCTGACCGCCCGGATGGGAGGATAAGCCTCTGATAGCCGAAGGCGGACGCGCCAGGGATGGAATGGGAGCTATAAGCCTTTTACGTCTGAGGAGATAGAAAACGCACTCTGACTTGAGATCACGCCAGCCGATCAACCAGATGATGGAGCGAGATCAGTCTGCTCTTGGCCTCAAGCGCACTATACGCGCTCTCAGAAAACTTATCTTCTACCTGGGCTTGCAGTTCGCCTGCCTGCTGCTGAATGGGGCGAGCGCTGGAGGGGTGCCCGCGCAGAACCAAACAGAAGAGCAGGGCATCTTCATAGGCTCGGCGCTTGACACAACAGTGCGCCAAACCCAACAGCGCCTCGAAAGCGTTGGGAAGCACTTGGCGCTCGACCGCGACTCGATAGGCCTCGCGATAGGCGGTCAGAGCTTGATCGAACTGATTCAAACGAAAACGCAGATTGGCGTAAGTGTTGAGGGCTTGAGTCAGTTCCCAATCGACCCCAAGCTTACGCATCAGAGCGATACTCTCGTGCAGCAGGTACAGAGCTTCCTCATAGGCCTGATCTACGAGCGCAACTTGGCTCAGATAGAGCATTGTGATAGCGATGCCATAGGTGTAGTTGGCATTGCTGGCGATCATCAGACATTCGCGCAGCAGAGTTCGCGCCTCGTCGTATGCTCCCGATGCAATCAAGACCGGGCTACAAAAGCTGACACAAAAGACCATTCCGCAGGGTGCATCAAGCTTGCGATAACAGGACAACGCGCTGCGAAAGGCCTGCTCTGCCTCGCTGGTGCGCATCTGGGAATGGTAGTACATGCTCAACCACGTGTGGCATAAGGCCTGACTCCAGAGATCGTGCGGGCTGAAATAGCTTGTGGCTCGATGCAAGGAGCGATCGGCCTGCTCATACAGACCCAATTGAAAGGCGATCCAGCCCAAAGTGATCTCTACTTGACAACGCAAGGTTTGATTGGAGCCTTCAGCCAGAAGCGCGCTGCTCTCGCAGGCCGCATCATAGGCCTGCTCGAAATTGCCCAAGCGCGAAGCGATATGACTGTAGTGCCACAAAAGCTGAGCAAGCGTTTCGTGCACTGTCTGATCGTTATGGGCTTCAAGCAGCCTCTGCAGCACCTCGATGGCTTCGCAAAACCAGCGCTCACCCTCTTGCAGATGGATATGGAATTCGCAATACCACTGCAAAGCCTCGCCCGCAGCGCGAAAATAAGCGTGTTCACGCTGGGCAAGCGCCCAATCCCACATGGCACGAATATTATCGAGTTCGCGCGAGATCTCGTCACGAACCGCAAACTGCTGTTTCTGTTTCAGCGGCTCAGCGCGCTCTTTCAGCCAGTGGGCATAATAGGCTGCATGGCGTTGATAAGCGCTGCTCTGCTGTGTGGGCTGCTCGGCCAGACGGGCCGCCGCATACTGGCGGATCACTTCGTGCAGCTCGTAGCGTCCATTCTGTTGACGCCGCACTAAGGATTTGTCGATCAGTTGAACCAAAATCGTTAGGTTGGCTTGGGCGACATACTCAGCGGCGGCCCGTTCGAAGCCACCTCGAAAAACCGCGAGCTGGCTCAGGGCCTGACGCTCGGCCTCGGACAGCAGTTGCCAAGAATAGTCGACCACATCGTGCAACGAGCGGTGGCGCTCGGGCAGTGTGCAGCCCGAAAGATGCTGGTTGTGCAGACTACGCAGCAGCTCTTGCGCGATCTCTTCGAGCGAGAGAATACGCACCCAACCGGCAGCAAGCTCGATCCCTAGCGGCATGCCATCGACCAGACGACAGATCGTCGCCACAAGCTCTTGGTTTGTATGGTTTAGTTGAAAGCCCTGTTCGATGCGTTGGGCGTGCTCGCTAAACAGAGTCAACGCCGACGAATGCTGTCCCAATTCGTTTCGTTCAGCTTGGGGAAGATCTAAACCACCGATCTCCATCACCCAAGCGCTAGCAAGCTGCAAGCGTTGGCGCGAAGTGACGATCATCTTGAGGCGGGGCGCTTCGCTCAGCATGCGCTGGATCAAGCTGAGCGTTTCGTTGTCGGAGAGCAGCAGATGTTCGATATTGTCGAGCACCAGCAGCATCGAACGCTCGCGCAGATAGGCCAGTAGCTGATCGGTCGGGCCCGACGAGACAGCCACCGGGATTCCGAGCAGATTGGTGATTGTGCCAGCGATAAAACTGGGCACTCGGGTAGCGGCCAACGAGATAAAGGCGACGCCATCGGGGAAGCTGGTTAGCTCTTTGGCGACTTCGACTGCGAGGCGGGTTTTGCCGATGCCGCCCGGGCCGAGCAAGCAGATCAAACGGCAGTCATCGGCTTGAATCAAACGCAACAGGTCGTGGCGTTCGCGCTCACGTCCGATAAAGGGCATCAAATAGGTCGGGAAGCCGAGCGGCTCGGAGATGGTCTCGACCAAAGCGTTTGGCTCCGCTTCGGGGGCTGGGATCTCGCGCGCTACTTGCATCCAACGTTCATAGTCTTGCGGAGCGATGTGCAACACTTGGGCGAGACGTTCTGCCATATGAAACGATGGACGTCGCTGGCCGCCCTCGATCTTGCGTATCGTTTGCGTTGCACAACCTGTCAGCTCTGCGAGTCGGTCTTGGGTGAGGCCCTGTTTCTGGCGTATCCGCTTTAACCAAGCTCCAAAAGAAAGGTGCTCACTCATACCTGTCCATCCCTCACTCCTCCTGTAATGGTGCAAGGTCGTTCGCTCAGCACACAATCACAACGATTATTTTGGTTTGCAAGACAGACGCAATTTATACTTGATGAGAGGCCATTATACCGTTTGCACCCACCCTTCCACTATCCATCATACGTTGTAGATTGCTTCAACCATAAGTCGTGTATCGGTCGACAGCGGCTCTGTATCTGTGTATAGCAAATCCGTTTAAATCCTTGAGCTCGTGTAAGGCAGAAAACAAAAACCGGGAAAGAGTAAGTTCCACTCTGCCGAAGGCCAAATAGAAAGTCATCAATCGGATTTGGTATTACACAAGCAAGGCGCACTTTTTGTATCTGCAATGTATCTCTCCTGTAGCTTCAGATCTGCGGCCCAGCGTGATGTAATAAACGCGTTGATAGCGTCTGACCTCGAAAACAAAAGCTATAAGGAGTTACGACTGCGATGATTATGCAGCCTAGCCAATCAGAAGCCATTTTAGATACAGCCCTCGTAGAAGCACTACGCGCCAGCGTTGAAGGAGAAGTGTTAGAGCCAGGCCAGCCCGCTTACGACGAGGCGCGCAAATTAGCCAATGCCCGTTTCGATCGCCACCCAGCCTTGATTGTACGCTGCCAAACGACCCAAGATGTTGTTACAGCCGTTCGTTTCGCTCGCGCCCACGAGCTGCCGATCGCCGTACGTAGTGGCGGTCACAGCCTGTCTGGTTTGAGTGCCTACGACGGTGCGCTTATGGTCGATCTTCAGCCTATGAACAAGATCGATCTCGATGCAGTCTCGGGCGTGGCGCGCGTTCAGATGGGTGTCACCAACGGCATGCTGGTGCAGGGTTTGGGCGCCCGAGGCTTCGCCACCACCACCGGCACCTGTGCAAGCGTCGGTATGGGCGGCTCCACCCTAGGAGGCGGTATCGGTTGGCTGATGGGCCGCTTCGGCATGACGATCGATAACGTGCTGGCCTTCGAACTTGTGACCGCTGAAGGCGAAGTGATCGTTGCCAACGACGAAGAAAACCCCGATCTCTTCTGGGCTTTACGCGGCGGCGGCGGTAACTTCGGTATCGTTACCAGCATCGTCTACAAAGTGTATCAGCTCAGCCAGGTCTATGCCGGTCTGTTGATCTATCCGCTGGCGCACGGCCAAGCTGTGCTGCGTAGCTATCGCGATATTGTGATGAACGCGCCCGATGAGCTGATCGCTCACTCTACCATCACAACTATCCCCGATATGGGCGAGATTATTTTGGTTGCAGCCTGTTACTCTGGCGACGATTTCCAAGCGGCCGAACGCCTGTTGGCACCGCTGCGCCAAGCTGCACCACCCATAGTCGATCTGCTCGGGCCACGCAGCTATACCGAATTCTATATGATGGCTTCTCCGGTGTTGCCAGCCAACTGGAAATCGTTCGATACCGCTTATTCGCTGAGCCAACCGAGCGACGCCGCCCTCGACGAGATCTTTGCCATCAGCCAGCAGCGCTCGCCTAGCGACTGCATCATCATCCACTTGATTCAAGGCGCGGCCACCCGCGTCGAGCCTAGCGCTACCGCCTTTGCGTTACGCGAAGCGCATCTCTCGATCGCTAACGTCGGCCTGTGGGTCGAAGGCGATGGTGCTGCCAACATCGCTTGGGCGCGCGCAGCCTACGAACGCATGCTGCCCTTTGCCGACAAGGGTGTTTATGTCAACTTCCAAGGCGACGATGCTGACGAAGAGAGCCTGCGCGCTGCCTACCGCGCCAACTACCAGCGTCTCGCCGAGATCAAAGCCCGCTACGATCGTTACAATATCTTCCAGCTCAACCGCAATATTCCCCCAACGAGTCACAAATAACTACAAGGCCCACTGAAGAGGCTAAGAACTCTTCAGTGGGCCTTTCAATCCAAGCGTGCTCTTTTCGCAGTAATGTTATGGTTTCCCGCTAAGCAACATTGGTTTTCTTCTGCTTATCAAAACCGCTCAATGCTTATGTGTTATGTGTGAGATTGAGCCTATAGACTTCAAATCTCACACAAACTAGGTTGAGTTTTCGCAAATCGTTGGTTCGGACTGTCAGTACATCGCCAAAAGAGCTTGGTAAATACAGCATAATCGCAAAAGACGATGCCATTTAGGCAAACGCTGTTTCTACTACGATGCAATGCCACTCTTGAATCTCAGAGGACTCGCGCACAAGTTGTTGCGCCGCTTTCAATAAGGTCCGTATACGCGAAGGATGTAGCTTGAGCCTCTCCCCGATCTCCTCTATGCTGCGGTCATGCACATAATGGAGGTCAAAGATCGAAAAAAGGCGCTTATCCTTGTGTGTATACAGTATCTCCATAATCAGCCTTTGCAACTCCCATAGGTCAACCATATGTGTGGGCTGCTCGGATCTCGGCGCAGGGATTTGAACAGCGCGGTGATGCAATTCCTCCGATCGATCGAGGGAATCCGGCCGAATAGATCGCTTGATAGCTTTGCTATCGCGCATCGTTCGACGCACACTGTCGATAATCACCTTATAAGCCCAAGTCGAAAAGTGGCAAGCGTAACGGAAGTTCTGTAATGAGCGCACAATCTCTAGTAATGCGACCTGAATCAGATCCTCAAATTCATGCTGGCCGTCGCTGATCCAATGAAGCTGGCGCGACACTAACACTTGGCGGACACGCTGTTCAAGTTTTAACCATGCATCATCATGACAGACATGGTTGCGATCTCGAAGGGCATCAACGAGAACATGATCGTCGTGGTAATTCCCAATAGCCCGTCTGAGTTGATCTTCTGGGTAATCATCCGCAATCAACTCCGCTAAGGTCGTTGCATAGTTGTACTGTTCCTCTTCGCTTAGGCACCATCCACGTTCCCAGTTCAATTGGTGAATTGTGTGTAAACAACGCGAGAAAGTATTCCTGATCATGCTGTATTGCTCCACCAGCGTTACGATATCGACAGTAGCCGCTTGGATGCCCTTTGACATGCATTCCTGGGAGTTGGATCGAAAGGTTGTTTACCCTGTAACTTACATGTTGTTTCGCACTTGAGTAAAGACCTTACTTTAAAGAGTGGCACGAAAAGAATGCACGCTTCATAACCGAAACTATTTCGAATACAAGAGAACAGTTAGTAGTCCACCTTTGTTAAGGATATCATACATGCTTTTTATATTGCAATAAACAAAACCACAATTTATTAAAATTTAACCAATTACAATCAAGATTCAACAATTCACATCGTTCTTTGCAGCTTCACTCGAATAAATATACTAAATCTGCTCTATCTGAGTAAGTCTTCGTTGCTCCAAAAAACATTTATATATCGTTAAAAGTTAACAAATGGCAAAAACGATCTTCTCTTCTCCGCTAGTTCATTTCTTTCAGAAGAACGCTTTAAATGCTTAGATGTACTCAATATCTTTCGATCTTAGAACTTATATATGCCTTCTGCGAGTTTAAGGTCAATACCAATAGTTATGACCCCTTAACAGTAGATCTTTTCTCCTCATTCTATTAGCAACAGGCTCGCTATACTCTAGGTAAGCTCCTCCAAAGCTAAAAGGGGTGAACATTAAACGATCGGCTTGCCGCTGGCGAGATATAACGATGCACGCTCCAAACACAAGCATGCTCTTCAAGCTAAGCGGCTTGCAGAATCGAGCGCCACACAACATCCCGCTTTCTAGACGGGTTTGAGAGCGATAAACTCCTATCCGTCACGCTCAAATACTAACGGCTCAACACTATTTGTTAGCTCAATCTATTTCTTGATGGAGTGTGGTATGATACTGAAATAGAGATGTGACATTCTCACTTTATCAAACGGCTGTTACCAAAATGTTTTTGTTTTCATAGAATAAAAACATTTCTCCTGAGGTGCAGGCCAAGCCAGTTACAAGCCGTAAGGACTATAAGCAACTCTTTTTCGCATGTGTGCCATAAGTTTTATTGATACCTGAGTTAAGCATCGCTTGTATTTTCGCCTGAGCGATGCTTTTTCGATTCGTTGTGCTCTCGGCTCGAGGACTCATCCATTCCACATAACTCAACACGCTCCAAGTTCTCTACCAATCAGAAATGCACAAAACGCAGCTATTTTGGAAAAGTGATCGGGGATTTGCCCGCTTGAGGCTTGTGTTACAAGGCTGAATCGTAAGCGTTGAGAAGAGAAGTGATCAGTAACAGAGTGGGCAAACAGATCCGTTCGATACACTTGCTATCTATCAAAAGAAGTTCAGCACGCTTGCAGATAGCACAGCGCACGCTCGGTGTTTACCTGTTGGCTTGCTAAAGCGAGCCAAGCGCCTTTTAACAGAGCGCTTCTGCTAGAAAGCAGCGCGACAGATAAGCTGATCGTACACAGAGGAAGTATGGAGAAACGTAGCGAACTATTCGGCCGACATCTCAAAGCAGGTATGGCAAGTATCGCCTATCTGGAAGGTAAGACCCAACAGATAGTCGAAGAAGAACTTGGCGCTCCTCTACACATCGCTGGAGTGACACTCCAACGCTACAAAGCTGGCTATCTGCCATCTGACCCAGCCAGCATCGAACTTTTAGCAGAAGCCTGCGTCCGTCGCGGGCTGCTCGGCCGAATCTGGCTTGAGCGCTTTCTCGACGCGGCCCGTCTACCTGATTCGACAAAGCGCGATCTCATCGCCCGCCTGCTGCCTGAACAGCCTCCAAGCCATGCTGCCCTTTCGCAATCCAATCTTCCTCCTCCTTCCTATCGCCACTTTGTCATGCGCAGCTCGGCTTATCGCGCTGTTGTAAAGAGCTTGCAAAGCGAACATAGCACCAGCCAACTTGTAAGCCTGAGCGGCATGGGCAAAACCACCTTAGCCCACTATATCGCCAGCGAACAGCAATATGGTCAACAGGTTCCCAAGCTCTTCAGCGCTAGCGTCTGGATCAGCGACAATAACCGACCCAATTCGATCAGTTTACGTTCGCTAGTCGAGCGCATCGCACAGGTCTTAGATTATCCCGGGATCGCACTACTGCCCTTGGAAGAAGCCCTAAGCAAAAGCGAAGAGCTGCTGCGCCGTCACGCAGTGCTGATCGTGATCGACAACGCAGAAACCATTGGCGACAACGCGCTTTTACACTGGCTCGATCGCTTGCCGAAGCCGAGCCATGCCCTGCTGATCAGCCGCTTTAGGTTGCCAAACCTAAGCAATAGCGCCGTCATCGAACTTGGACCCATGAACACCAGCGAAATTCAGAGTCTGTTGAGCGACCGACTAGCGCGCAACAAGGATCATTATTTGTACGGCAAGCCCGCCGAAATAGATCGCTTGGCACAGCGTATCGGCGGCAATGCCAAAGCACTCGAATTAGCCTTTGGGCTGCTTTACTACCAGAATAGCGCTCTGCTTGAGGCCGAGCTGCCGAGCAGTCAGGTCGATCTGTTCAAAGAGTTGTTGGGCCGCAGTTGGCGCCTGCTCGACACACCCGCTCGCATGCTGCTCTACGCCCTAACCTTCTTCCCCGTCAGCGCTTCCAAAGAGGCCCTTGCCTATTGCGCCGATCTCTCGTTGGCGGGCTGCGAATGCCACTGCCAACGCTTGGTAGAGCTGGCCCTCTTCGAACAGGAACAAAGCGAAGGCCAGCAGACACGCTATCGTCTTCACCCCTTGGTGCGCGCATTTGCTACCAGCCAGTTCGCCTGTCTGCCCGATTATCAGCAAGAGCAGTTGCACATGCGCTGGCTCACGTGGTGCCTAGAGCTCAGCAACTCGAGCCCCCAGTATGGAGCGACGCCCGAGCAGCTTGCAGCCTTAGAGCAAGAATATGAAACCATTCAGAGCGCGATCATCTGGGCCGAAGACCATCGCAACGACCGAATCTTGATCAAGCTGATTGAAGGCTTGCGCCCGCTCTATACCCTACGCGGCTTGTGGGCCAGCAAGGTGCTCGAAAATCTGCGTCGACAGCGCGATGCTGCCCAACGTTTGGGCGACCAGAATGGGGTAGTTGTTGCGCTGGCCCAGAGCGTTCAGATCTTGAGCAAGCACAAACAACTTGAACAAGCGGCCTGCCCACTCGCCGAACTCCAACAGTTTGTTCAATCAAGCCAAGGCGCTTTGCAGCCCGATAGCATATTCGAGTATCAAGTAGCCTTAGCGCTCTACGCTACGGCACAGGGCGAACATCAGCGAGCGGAAGGACTTTGGCACGAGCTACTAGCGCCCGCCCAAGCGCGCAGCAGGTGGCACGCGCTCCAAGTGCGACGCTGGCTCGCCAACAGTCTGTTGGCTCAAGCGCAGTTTGAAGCGGCCCGAGCACTCTTCCAAGAGCTACGGGTCGATGCCGAAGCTATCAACGACATCGCCGCGCAGGTCGAAGGCGCGCTGCGGTTAGCTCAGATCGCGCTCGAAGAACGGGTCTTTGATAGCGCCGCTGCTGCGCTCGAAAGCTGCCGCAACCTGATCGATCACGATCCCGAACGGGTACATCGGGCCGAGTTCGCTTGGATCAACGGCCAATATCAGCGCAGTATGCTCGAGTACAGCGCCGCCTATAAAGCTTTTGAAGAGAGCGTAGAGTTGTTTGAACGCCTAGGGATGGAACACGAGGCCGAGCGCGCCCTAGACGATCTGCACAACCTAGAGCATGAACAGATTTTGCTTAACTAGTGCTGCTTCAGGAGCAATACAAGGAAGGCATAACTCAAGCTGTTGCATTGTTGGCTTTGGGGGCGGCTTCTGCACACAGAAGGACGTCGGGTTGTGGGCGGGATGTTGGTAGCCGGAGGCGGACGCGGTTAGAGCCTACTTGGGAGTGAGCCTTTAACGCCAGAAGAGCTGCAAAGTGATCAGCAAGATTTTGCATCAGCAAAACGTAATAGAAGACGAGCAGCCGCGTTGCTGCTCGTTTTGTATGCTAAAAGCAGAAAAGAGCAAGCTCTAGATCGCGTGTTGGTTGTCGCGGGTGGTGGCAAGCTGACCCAAGTGGCAGGCCTCGCTGAGACTGACCAGATAGGGCAGGTGCTCGCCATATTCGATCACGCTGATGCTGGCATTGGTCACCCAAATTCGGTTGATACGATCCATATTCATACCGAGCGCGTCAGCTACCAAGATCTTCACAACCACATCGTGCGTGCTGACCAGCACGGTTTTATCGGCATAGTTCTTACAGAGAGAATCTTTGAAATCAAGCACACGCTTGAGGATATTGCTAAAACTCTCGCCGCCCGGCATTTGCGCCCGGGTGGGATGCTCGCGCCATTCGCGCAAACCGTCGCCATACTCGGCTACGATTTCGTGGTAATATTTGCCCTCCCACAAGCCATGGTTGATCTCCATAATGGCGGGTTCGGCGTAGAATGGCACATCGGGGTGATAGGCGTGGATCGCTTCGGCAGTGTGTCGGGCGCGCTGCAAGGGGCTTGCAAAAATCGCGTCAAACTTCTCGTTGCGCAACCGCTGAGCAAGAGCTTCCGCCTGACGCTTGCCAAGGTCAGAAAGAGCGACATCTGCTTGACCCTGATAGCGATTGATGCGGTTCCATTCGCTCTCGCCGTGGCGCACAATAATCATTCGCATCGTGTATAACTCCTCACTGGTGTTCCAGTTGTGTATTGTCGGCTAGGAGAATAGTAAAGGCGCTATTCCGAGGCTATTATACTTGAAACTCTGCAGAGATTGTGAAGGACAACACAGAAGCAGCACGATCCAGCTCATAGCAAATCTGCTTGCTTTCTTCAGATTGCTGCGGCGAGGTCTTTCCCTTTCATTCGTTGCTTGGCGCGTCCGCCTACGGCTATTACCATCCCGCCCAACAAACGAGGCTGGTAGCAGTGTGCCGAAAGCGCTCCCAAAGCCGACAATTCAAACGAATTTCGTATCATTACAAACCGATCTCGCAACAGATTTGCCCTGCATGCAACTAGTCATCAGCGGTACACTGTAAAAAGTTGGTAGTCCTTTGGCATAAGTTGGTAGTACACTGTTAAAATTCAGCGGTACAGGCATTTCTTCCACTGTACACCACATTTCTCAGTCAGAACAACGAACAAAAAGAGAGGGAGCGCTTGAATAGCGGCACTCCCTCTCTTTCATTGTCAGCGCCCGATCGTTTATCTGCTCGTTCTCAAGGCACAGCGCCGAGCTAAGACGGCTTAAAAGTGCTTGCCAACGTAGTCGCTGTAGGTGGTGCCGATCGTCAGGCGGGTCGGTGTGCCCGTTTCATCTAGCTCAAAGACCGCCAGCTCGGCATTGGTGGCGTAGCCATCGTCGCTATCGGTCAGGAAGGTGTGCTCGCCAACCTTGGTCAGCGTCATAACGGTAGAGAGCGGATCGAGAGCGTTGGGCGCGAAGAGCACCAGCCCGCTCGGCCGAAGCGCGACTTGCAGATCGCCCCACGAGCTGCGATAGAGGCCGACATAACGCTCCAGACCTTCAAGCGATACGGGCGAAGGCGGAGGCGTAGTGGCCTTCACAATCGCCGGGGCGAGGATCTTCCAAGCCTGTTCGACATAGAGATCGGGCATGCCATCGTTGGCGTTGGTCATCACCACAATCGTGATCTTCTCTTTGAGGCTGAAGGAGAGCTGGGTGCGGTAGCCCGTCAACGAGCCGCCGTGACCGTGGCGGGTGCGCCCATCAACCCGCGTAATGGAAAAACCGAGGCCCCAACCGTGGGTCCAGTTGTCGGCCAGCCACTGAACGCGGTGCATCTCACGCAGGCTCGAGCCCGACAAGATCTGCTGAGCGTTATCGGCGGGAGCATTGCGGTACTGCAGAGCGGCAAAACGCACCAGATCTTCGACGGTGGAAGCCATATTGGCGGCCGGGGTGATACCTGCGGATTCAGTGAAGGGCACAACGCTGCGCGGCTGACCCGGAAGACGGCGACTATAGCCCGTAGCCAAACGCTGCATATGCTCTTCGCTCAGATGGACGCTGGTCGAGGTCATGCCCAGCGGATCGAGGATATGCTCTTGGATATAGTCATCGTAGGACTGGCCGCTGACCGCCTCGACGATATAGCCCGCCAGCGCCAAACCGAGATTGGAATACTTCCAGCGGGTATAGGGCGGATAACAGAAGCGCTGGTCTGGCAGGGCTGCCATAATCTCTTCTTTTGTTGGGAACTCGAGCGTCGACCAGTAGGGGAAATTCGCCTCGCGCGGCAGACCAGCGGTATGAGTCAAGAGGTTGCGAATGGTGACAGGCGCTTCATGCTCATAGGAAGATTGAACCTTAAACCAAGGCAGATGCTTCTCGACCGGATCATCGAGCTGGAGCTTACCCGCGTCGCGCAGTTGTACAATCGCGGTGCTGGTGAACAGTTTGGTGATCGAAGCGATTCGGTAGATGGTCTGCGGGGTAGCCGGAATCTGCTTTTCGACATCGGCATAGCCAAAACCCTCGGCCCAGATCAGGTCTTGGTCGTAAGCGACGGCGATCGAGATGCCCGGCTGTTCGCGAATAGCCATTTGGGCCTGCACCCATTGCCTAAAGAAGTCTATCGCCAAAGCGACATCGGTCTGTTGTGCCAAAGACTGGTTCGACATGGAAGGCATTTCCTTTCAAATCTCATTGAAGCGAATACCCCAGCTTAGCGAAAGTTAGTCCTCGCATTATACGAGTCTTCAGAGCATTGCTGGCAGTGTTTTTAGCCCAGTTTTGCAGTTTCGTAGCGGGAATTTGCCTTCGCAGGGCGCTGAAAAAGCGAGGGCTAGCAAATAACAGAAAGTGGCTTAGCCTTGCGGCTAAACCACTTCAAACCATCAAGCTTGAGGCTGTAACGTGCAAGCCACGAAGCGCTTTCAGCCTAGCGAGCCTGAGCTAGCGTCGAACAGGCCCGATCTGCGGGCGCGCCTATTCGGGCGAAAGGAAGCGTAAGCCAGCCACACCGGCGATAATCAAGGCGATACAGGCTAGACGCATCGGCTCGACCGGCTCTTTGAAGAGATAGATGCCCAAGACCACGGTGCCAGCCGTACCGATACCCGTCCAAATGGCATAGGCTGTGCCCAAGGGCAGGGTGCGCAACGAAAGGCCCAAAAAATAAAAACTTGCGATCATCATCGCAACGGTTGCTACGCTCGGGCCAAGTTTCGAGAAGCTCTCGCTATATTTCAAACCAATCGCCCAGCCTACTTCGAGTAAACCAGCGATAAAAAGCGTGATCCAAGCCACGATCTTCACTCCTCTGATTATGAAACGACGAACACCACTAGAGTATAGTACGTTTTGCGTCACAGTTTTGACTGATTGCGTCATTTTTTGGCGGGCATTTGTTCGATTTTCGTCGTACACTGAGTAGAAGCATTCTTCGTGAACCTAGGAGCCTGAGATGACACAGACCAACAAACAGCTCGACGAGCTCGACCGAGCGATTTTGGCGCTGTTACAAGAAGATGCGCGTTTGACCAACCGTGCGATCGCGGCGCGCGTGCATAGCAGCGAAGCGACAGTGCGCCGCCGCATCGATCGCTTGCTCGATCTAGGCCTGATGCGAGTCGTCGCGGTCGTCTCGCCCTTCGTATTGGGCTATCACAGTGTAGCCCTGGTGGGCGTGCAGATCGACCGCAGCCAACAACGTTCGATCGAAGCGGCCTTGCAAGCCATGCCAGAGGTACGCTTTATCGGTTTGACCATTGGCAGCTACGATATGATGATCGAAGTTTGGATGCCCGACCCAGAAGAGCTCTTGAACTTCTTAAACGACTGTCTAAGCAGACTCGAAGGCGTGCGCAAAGTCGAAGCATGGCAGATCTTAAAATTGAGCAAGTATAGTTACGATTGGGGCGAACAACCCTCGGCGCGCGTCTTACTCACTTAAGCAGACACGATACGCAAAGGAGCGTTGCATGAGCGCACAGATTCACAACAAAGAGCGTTTATTGGCGAGCTTGCCACCCATCTGGCAGGGCGAGCTAACAGCACAGAAAGCAGCACTATTGGCCGATCTCGATCAAAGCTTAGTGGTGCTCGATGATGACCCAACGGGCACCCAAACGGTACACTCTGTAGTAGTCTTGACAGACTGGAGCGTCGAGCGCCTAGCGGAAGAGTTCGCTCGTCGTCCGGCCGTCTTTTACATCCTGACCAATTCGCGCAGCCTCGTCCCCGAACAGGCCGAGGCCCTGACGCGAGAGATCGGCACAAACTTGCGAGAAGCGGCCCGCAAAGCAGGCAGAAGCTATCGCGTCGTGAGCCGCAGCGACTCGACGTTGCGCGGCCACTTCCCGCTCGAACTAGGTGCGCTCGAGCCGACCTTAGAGCAATCTGTCGATGCTTGGCTGCTGATACCCTTTTTCGCCGAGGGTGGGCGTTTAACCATCAACCAGATCCACTACGTGACGCAGGGCGAGCGTCTGGTGCCTGCTGGCGAGACCGAATTCGCGCGCGACGCGGCCTTTGGCTACCGCTCCTCGAACCTGCGCGAGTGGGTCGAAGAGAAGAGCGGCGGGGAGATCAAAGCCAGCGAGGTGCAGGTGATCGGCCTAGAGCTGATCCGGCGCGGCGGCCCCGAGGCGGTGGCGGCGGCCCTCGACAGCCTGCCACAGGGCAGCGTCTGCGTGGTCGAGTCGGCCTGCAACGAGGATCTGGCCTGTTTCAGCGTCGGTCTGTTGCTGAGCGAACGGCGTGGGCGGCGCTACCTCTACCGCACGGCGGCCTCCTTTGTGGCGCAGCGGGCCGGAATCGCGCCGCGCCCCTTGCTGACTCGCGAGGAGCTCGTCGCGGAGAGCGAGCGCGGCGGTCTGTTTGTGGTTGGCTCCTATGTGCCGACCACCACCAAGCAGGTCGAAGAGCTGCGCCGCCGCGTCGAGCTCGATTGCCTAGAGCTGCCTGTGCAGGAGCTGCTCTCCGAGCGGCGTGACGAACTGATCGCGCGCTGTCGCGCACAGCTGGAAGCCGGACTGCTGGCGGGGCGCGATCAGTTGGTGATGACGAGTCGCGAGTTGCTGCGCGGCGAAGACGCCAAGCAGAGCTTAGCGATCGGTGCGACGGTATCGGAGAGCCTGTGCGACTTGGTGCGAGGGCTGAAGGTGCGCCCGCGCTGGATGGTCGCCAAGGGCGGCATTACATCGAGCGATCTGGCGACGCGCGGCCTGGGCGTAAAGCGCGCCACGGTTCTGGGGCAGGTGCTGCCCGGCGTTCCGGTCTGGCGGCTGGGCGAAGAGAGCGCCTTCCCGGGCCTGAGTTATGTGGTCTTCCCCGGTAATGTGGGCGGCAGCGACGCCTTAGTGCAGTTGGCGGAGCGCGTCTCGCTTGAAGGAGGATAACGATGCTAGAATCGACCAAGAAGCTCTTGGAGCGTGCCCAAAGCGAGGGCTACGCCTTGGGGGCCTACAACGTATACAACCTTGAAGGAGCGCGAGCGGTGATCGCGGCGGCGGAGACAGAGCGCAGCCCGGCCATCCTGCAGGTGCATCCTCCGGCCTTGGCCTTCGGCGGCAGGGCTCTGCTGGCGCTCTGCGTAGAGGTGGCGCGCAACGCCAAAGTTCCGATCGGCCTGCAGCTCGACCATAGTACGCGCCTCAGCGAGATCGAGCTCGCCCTGAGCGCCGGTTTTTCGGCGGTGATGGCCGATGGATCGCAGCGCAACTACGAGGAGAATGTGAGCTTCAGCAGTATGGCTGTGTCGCGCGCCCACCGCATAGGGGCCTCGGTCGAAGCCGAGCTAGGCCGTTTGAGCGGCAAAGAGGACCGCCAGCAGGTCGCCGAATACGAGGGCCGCCTGACCGATCCCGAGCAGGCCGCCGCCTTTGTCGAAGCCACCAAAGTCGATGCCTTGGCGGTCTGCATCGGCAATGCGCACGGGCCATACCAGCAGCCGCCCGAGCTGGATTACGAGCGTTTAGCGGCCATTCGCCAGCGCGTCAAGCAGCCCTTGGTGCTGCACGGTGCCTCGGGCCTGAGCGCCGAACAGATTCAGCGCTGCATCGAGCTAGGCGTGGTCAAGTTCAACGTCAATACCGAGCTGCGCAACGCCTATCTGGACGGACTGCGCTCTTCGCTTCAGATCGCGGGCTTCGACCTTTTGGACGTGATGCTGGCGGCCAGCGCCGAGCTGGGCGCGGTGGTGATCGACAAACAGCGCCTCTTCGGTGCCAGCGGGCGCGCCGCCTAGGCAAGCGTTAGCGCCTCTGCCCGTTCGTTTCAATCATTTGGCGGAGAAGTCTTAACCTTCCATTCGGCTTCTAGCGCGTCCGCCTTCGGCTATCAACATCCTTTCCAAACATGCGGCGTCTCTCGCTGCGCCGAAGCCGCCCCCTACAAACACGATAACAAACGAATTCCATAGCTCTCAGATTGCAGGCCACTTGGGCAGATCGTTGCATCTGCCCAAGTGGGCGCTAAGCTACTCAGGTTGCAAGCGGATCAGCGTGATCGAATAGGCCGGAAAGCTGAAGGGCAGCGGGTTGCTGGGCGCCTCAATGGCTTTGCTCGGCGCATCCGAGAGGTCGTCGGCTGGCTCGCTGCTGCCGTTGAAGCTGACCTCGCGAGCATCGAGGGCGCTGCTGCTGAGCTGATCGAAGCTGGCCGATGCAAAACCGTCGACCCCAGCGAAGCGGATCGCGCTCTGAATGGGCGAGCCGGTTTTGTTGATCACCAGCAGGCTGAGAGTGCCGTCGGCGCTGCGTCCGGCGTAGGCGCTGAGCGTCGTGGCCGGATCGAAGCTGTTCTGCAGCGGCAACCACTGATCACCAAAGCGCTCCCAGAGCGGCATAACGTAGTACTGCGGGCTGCGAGCGAAGCTATCCGCATCGAGCATGCCGTAGTCGGTTCCGTTGTTGGCGCGCCCGTTGGCCAGGTCGTACTGATTAGCGATCGCGATGCCGTTTTGGGCCATCTGACCGATGCTATCGGCCAGAAAGAGCGCGTTGACCGCCTGTGTCATCAGTTGGTGCTCGTCGAGATCTTGAAAAGCGAATAGGTTGTATTCGGTCACCGCGATCGGCACGCGCCGCCCTTGGGCATGCTGGTCGAAGGCGGCCTGCACGTCGTTGACGATCTCGGCCCAGATCTGCTGCGGCTTGGCGAGCAATTCGGCGTAGTCGTCGCTGGTCTGCCAGTAGGCGTAGTGGTGCACCACATAAAAATCCATCGTCTGGCCTGCGGCGGCGATTACGTCGTTGCCCCAGTTATCCCAGTCGCTCTGTTTGGCAAGACCGACCGCGCCCACCAAAATCGAAGGATCGACGGCTCGCATGGCTTCGCGAAAAGCCAAATAGCCGTCGTGCTCGCTATCGCCATAGACATACTCGCTGCCGTCGCAGCTCCACACGTCCTCCCAACCGTACTGGCTACACTTGTTGCCCTCTTTGCCCCCATAGATCTCGTTGCCCACTTCCCACAGCAAAATCGGGAAGGGTTCGGGCTGGCCCGCCTCGCTACGCAGTCTGGCCCAATCGCCCACCGTGCGCCAATCGACGCCGTTGCGGTCGACGCCGATTAGGCGCTGATCGTCGACGCTGCCGTTGAAGAAGGCCACCAAAGCCGCCGCCTCTTGTGCGGTTCCATTGAGCGAAACGGTCCACATGGCCTGTTTGCCCGTGGCGCGCACAAAGCTCAGAAAATCGCTCGGCTTAGCGGCCCACTCCCAATAACACTCCATACTGCCGCGCTGAACATTGCCGGTTTGGCAGGCCAGCCAGTCATAGGCATTGCTCCAGCTCCCACCAGGCAGGCGTATCACGCTCAGACCCGAGGCGGCCGTACGCGCCTGAAAGACCGGATCGCTCAGGCGCTCTGGCCCGAGCCAAGCGGGCAGATTGCTGCCCAGCAAGCGCTTGTCGAAAGCTCTGCCTTCATTGCTGGCATCGACCACAATAGCAGCCTCAAGCTGCGCGTCCGGCGACGGGCTGTTGCTGTTAGGCTCTGGTGGGCTGGTCTCGTGAGCGGGCAGGGTCCCTGATGGCTCGCTCGCGCTCGGCTCTTGCGAGGCCGCAGCCCCACTGCAAGCGCCAAGCACACAAAACAGCAGAAGCAGGCTGAGCCTTGCGGGCCAAGCTATTGCACATCGTCGTTTCAAAATCACCTCTCCTCCCTTTGAAAACGCCACCCAGAATGGCTAACGGAAATCGAGAGATCTCACCAAGGGCGTTCTAGCGATTTTTATGCCGAGATCTGCTTCAATAACCGATTCTCAACATTTTACGCTTAGATGTAAGCCTGAATCTAGCAATATTTTCATTTTTCAGTTCGAAAGCGATATTTAAACATTCAATAACGTTCTTTTCATGGAGACATCAACAAAAGCTTAAAGCATATAGTAACGTTTGTCATCAGATTTTCACACTAGTAAATTTTTGGTTACAAACCAGAAGGGAATCAGATTAGATGATTAGAAAGGCATTCTAGCTCAATGAGACATCATCGTAGTGCTTAATAAATTGCAACGTATTTAATTCTATCTAGAAAAGGTATATATAGCGAGATCGGCTATTCTACCAATGCTTGGCGTATTTATTGCATTGAATTACAAGCGTATTGACCAGGTTGCGAAAGAATAATCTATGCTTCGTTTGATCCTGTTCCGCCTGCTCGAGAGTTTTTTTCGGCACCCACTTCTCTACTGTGCCATCCCAGTAATTATGGCGATGATCGCCGCAGTCTATCTCTTTATCGTTCCGCCCGAATACGAGGCGAGCGGTAAGTTTTATGTTGTCTCGAACACCCTCATCGCCTCGTTGACAAACCGAAACGAGAGCGGCAGCGCCTGGGGTGCTCCTCCCGCCCAAACAACCGCAAAAGATCTACAAGAATTGCTGCAAACACGCGCATTTGTAACGGAAGTGATCAATCGCACTCCGCTAAAAGCCCGTTTGGCGCAAAGCGAACGCATGGCGGAAGAGACCTACGACGAGTTCGATAAAGCCATCTCGGTGCAGTATCTCGGCGATAACCTTGTTGAGGTGAGCGCCAGCCACAAAAATCGCCAGCTTTCACGCCTCTTAGTCGATTCGGTTATGACGACCTATATCGACTGGAAGAAGACCAGCGAACGTAAAGAGAACGAAGCTGCACTCGTTATGTTGGAAGAGTTGCTCAGAGATTATGAGCAAGAGCGTAGCAAAGCTGAAAGCGATCTGAACACCTTTGTAACCACCCATCGCGAACCGGTGGTGGGCAATCGCGATCCGAAAGAACAAAACGAGCTCGACTCGCTGAAGCGGGCGCTCACCAATGTCGAAGAGCGCATCGAAGAGGTGAAAAAGAATCTAGTCGATACCAAGCTCAACCTTACACGCGCCGCCAGTATCGTCGATCAGACCTACAACCGCATCGATGATCCTGTCGATCCGCCGCCTGCACGTATCAGCCTACGCAACGTCGCCAAAATTGGCGGCCTGTTCGTCGCTGTCGGGATTATGTTAAGCGTCATTGGGATTGTGCTTGGTGCATTACTCGATCAAAGCCTGCGCTTCCCGATCGATGTGCAACAGCAGTTAGGCTTGCCAGTGCTCGCTATGTTGCCCAGCGTCGACTCACGCGAATGGAGCGCCCTGCTCGATCCAAAGCAGGCGGCCCGTGAAGCAAAAGAGCGAAGTTCACATGATCAGATTCAGGCGCCTAGCTCGCCATCGGCTCCAAACGATATGCCAACTAGTTAAGAGGAAGAGCTGTGAGCAGTAGCACCAAAACGATGGCGAAGAACTTTAGCGTGATGTTCGTGTCGCAGGTTGTGACATGGGGCCTAGCCTTTGTGCAAACTTCCTATATGACGCGCGCCCTCGGGCCGAACGTCTCGGGCACGATCTTTTTTGCTAGTTCGGTCTGGCTCTTGGCGATCACCATCGCAACCTTTGGCATGGACATCTTCCTGAATAAACAGGTCGCCCTACACCCCGAACAGGTTTCGAGCTTGCTCGGCACAAGCCTGCTGCTACGCAGTCTGCTCTATCTGCTGGGCAGTCTCGGTATGGCGCTCTACCTTTGGTTTCTGCCCGACGGCCGCGAGATCGCTTTGGTAGTCGCTCTGATTGGGATCGCGAACTACATTATTTTGCAGAGCAACGCCTTAACCGCCGTGCTACAAGGCCTCGAGCTGATGGAATTTGTCTCGATCGCCTCGGTGGTGAGCAAGTTGGTGGGCGCACTGCTGACGATCGGTTTGTTGTGGCTGGGCTACGGCATGTACATGGTCGCAAATATGGCGATCGTCTCGGCCTTGGTCGGCTTTGTAATTCAGCTCGACGCGATTAAAAAGCGCTTTCCAATCAGTTGGAACTGGAATGGAACCATCGCCAAACAGCTGATAGTGGGCGGCGCGGCCTATTTCGTAATGGCCTTTGCCGTTGTAGTCTATCAGCAGATCGACGCAGTGAGCTTGAAGCACTTCGTCAGCCGCGATGTGATCGGCTGGTACGGTGCGGCCAACACTTACTTCAGCACTCTGATGTTTCTGCCGGTTGTGTTTGGCAGCGTGGTCTTTCCCTCACTGGTGCGCACCTACGAACGCGACCCCGAACACTTCGGGCCTGCCGCCGCCAAGAGCTTCGACCTGATGATCATAGCTGGTATTCCAATCGGTTTCGGCCTGAGCGTCATAGCCCAAGCCATCATTTCGCTGGTCAATGGGCCTGCCTACCAACCTGCTGTAACCATCCTCGCCCTATTGGGCTTGGTGCTGATCTACACCTATCTCAGCACCTTTTTCGCCTACCTCGCGATCATCAGCAAACGCTCGCACGTGTGGGCTTGGATCATGGTCATAAGCGTTGTGCTCAAGATCGCGCTCAATATCGTGCTGATACCTTGGTGCCAAGCGCGTTATGGCAACGGCGGTATCGGCAGCGCCTTGAGCTATCTAGTGACTGAAGGAGGAATGGTCGCAGCAGGCATTTTGATGCTGCCGAAACGAACCTTCACTTGGGATAATCTGCGTAAGTTGGTGCTGACTGTGTTGAGCGGCTGTCTGATGTATCTGGTCTGTTGGCTGCTGAGCGACATGCTGATTGTGGTGCCGATTATCGCTGGCGCTGTAGTCTATCTCGGATCAATCTTGTTGTTGCGGGTGGTGCCCGAACAAGATCTGCAACTTGTTCGAGCGGGGATCACACGGATCATCGCTCGTGTGCGCGGCTACAAACCCGAATTATCCAACCTACAAGGGGAATAACAATCGTGCGCTGGAAACGAGCAAGCAAACAGCCAAACAACATTATGCCCTTAACGCTGCGTTCACGCTCTGGAGAGCTCTGGTATCTCTTGCCCGGTTCGATGGTGCGTAACCTGCGCTATATGCTGACTCGGCTGACCGCCACTCAAGAGCTGCCTCAGCGAGTCGCACTGACCTCGGCCCTGAGCGGCGAAGGGGTGACCACGCTGGCGCTGGCGCTAGCAGCCACCCTTGCCAACGATACAGGCGCGCGGGTAGCGCTGGTCGAACTGAACTGGTGGTCACCCGGTTTGCTGCGCATCTTATCGCAAGCCAAACAGATCGAAGACTCACCTAAGCGCAAGGGTGCCCTGCCCAAAGAGCCTGCGCTGTTAGAGAGTTTCAGGCAGCAGTACGGCTTGGCCGACTACCTCGAAGGACGGGCCAGCCTCGACGAAGTGCTGTTGGAGAGCGATATGCCCAATCTCTGTTTGGTGCCAGCGGGCGAGCTAACGGTGCGTCAACAGCCGATTATGGCCCGCAGCCAAGCCTTACAAGCGGCCATCAACGAGCTTGGCGAACGCTTCGACTATCTGATTCTCGATCTGCCCGCCGTTTTGAGCAGCAGCGATGCGATCGTTTTAGGCTCGCTGGCCAACGCCTGCTGCTTTGTGGTTCAACAGGGCGTAACCTCGCGGGCCCAAGTTCAGAACGCGCTCGACGATATCAAACATCTGCCCGTCTTGGGGGTGTTGCTGAACCAAAGTCAGATCAAGACGCCCCAATGGTTACAAGCGCTTATGCCACAGGAATAGAGCGATGACCTTCTTTATCGCCTTTTTGATGCTCTGTTTCACAATCGGAATTTTTGGGACTCGTATCCCTTTCAAATATCTGAGCTGGTTTCTGGGTCTGATCTGTGTAGGCATGTGTATCGGCTACTACTTTTTTGACCGTATCTAAATTAGCACTCTCGAATTTGCGAAACGATCTATGCTCTATCCGACACCAATCCAACCGATTACACATGTTCAGGCCCAGCGCAAGCGGCTGCGTCGCAGTTACCTGCTCTGCGCGGCTGGCTTGCTCGGTCTCACGCTGCTGACAGGCCTGCTGATGCTGGAAGGGCCGCTCGACGGGCGCGAGTTCGGCTGGCTGATCTATATCGCTGGCTTGATCGCGATCATCTATCGCCCCGTCAACGGGATCTTCTTGATAACGGGCTTCACCCTAGTGAGCGACCAATTTCTGCTCTATTGGTATCCCTTTGTCAAAAACATGTCGAGCCAGGAATCGATCTTTTATCTGCATTCAGCGGTTTTTATCAGCCCATTCGAGGTCTATTTGGGGCTGACCCTGCTCTCGTGGCTGTCGCGCATGGCAGCCAAAGGCAAATACGAGATCTACACTGGCCCGCTATTCTGGCCCGCTCTGGCCTTCTTCAGCTGTGTGATGTACGCGATCATCTATGGTGTCTTGCGGGGCGGCGACAAGGTGATTGTGCTGTGGGAAGTGCGTCCCTTCTTCTATCTCTTTACGATGTTTCTGCTGGCGAGCAACTTAATACGCAAACCTCAACAGGTCAACCTCTTGCTCTGGATCATCGCAATCGCGCTCTTCATTAAGGCGCTGTTTGGCAATTGGTACGTCTACGATGTTTTGAATTTCAAGCTGGGCAGCGTCGAGCGTATCGGCGAACACGCTATGTCGATCCACTTCAACTCGCTCTATCTGATGCTGGTCGCAGCTTGGATCTACCGCGACTCGCTTAAGCGACGACTGTTTTTAATGGGCATTATGCCCTTTGTGTTGCTCAGCTACTTCGCCAACCATCGGCGAGCTGGCTTTTTAGTCTTGGCGATCGCCTTGGCGCTCTTCGCCATCGTGCTGTTTCAAAAGTTTCGCAAGCTCTTTTGGATCTTGGTGCCACTGGCGGCTGTCTTTGCAGTCATCTACCTAGCCATCTTCTGGAACAGTAGCGGCACTTTGGGCATGCCAGCTAACGCGATCAAGTCGGTGATCGGGCAGCCAAATGAACGCGACCAATCTTCAAACGAGTATCGCGATATCGAAAACTGGAATATCACCTATACGATCCGTCAAGTGCCACTGACTGGCCTCGGTTTCGGCAATAAGTTTTATATCAATATCCCTTTGCCCGATATCAGCTTCTTTGACCGTTGGGAATATGTCACCCATAACTCGATTATGTGGGTTTGGATGCAAGGCGGCGTCCTAACCTTTTACTCTATGCTGCTGTTCATCGGCAACGCGGTGATGTTGGGCGCACGCCGCATTATGGAGCAGTCGAACACCATCTTGAGCGTGGCAGCCGTAACGGCTACTAGCTCGGTATTGATGCACGCCGCCTATACCTACGTCGATATGGGTTGGGACGGGCCGAGCATGATCTATATGGGCATGTGGATCGGCATGATCAATGGGCTGCAGCTCATCGCGGCGCATCGCGATCCAGAGAAACCCCTACGCTGGCCTTGGCAGGCCCAAGCGCCTCGCAATGGCATTAGCAACCCGTGGAGGTTCATGTGAGCGCCCGCTACTCTTCTGCTTGGTGGCTGCGTTTCGCTCTGATCGACGGCGCGTTGCGCTTGTTGCCGCCCTTTGTGGGCAGCCGACTGCGAGTGAGCTGTTTACGTCGTTTGGGCTTTGAGATCGGGCATGGCAGCACGATTTGGGGTCAGCCTTCGATCATTGTTGGCAAGCATTCGAGCGCACAATTACGAATCGGACGCGAGGTAGATGCGAATCGTGGCATTGTCTTCGAGCTAGAACAAGATATCAGCATAGGCGATCGGGTCTCGATCGGGCACGAAGTGCTGTTTCTGACGGGAGCACAAGCCTGCCGCTTCTCAGCACAGGCCGAAAGCTACCCTGCCGGGCCGATTGTGGTGGAGGATGGCGTTTGGCTGGGCGCACGCTGCATTGTGATGCCAGGCGTGCGAATTGGCCAAGGTAGCTTGGTTGGGGCAGGCAGCCTCGTCACCCACGATCTGCCAGCCAACAGCTTCTTCGCTGGCACAGAGTTACGCCGCCGCTTAGAAGCCTAAGAAATGCCTTATAAGCTGGCCCAAGCCAGGGCCAAAAACTTAAATGTTCGTCTGACACTGACAGAAAAACGTTTATGTATTGTCAAAAATGTATGCAAACCAGATCAAAACTTTCGATATCCGTTACATTGATATGTTTTAAGGAGAAATCGACACACAGACAGATACGACCTCCTTTGATGGCGGGATGTTAGTAGCCGTAGGCGGACGCGGTTGAAATCGAATGGAAGGTGAAGAATAGACCGCCAAGGTATTGAAATAATCGAACAAATTCAGAATAAACGCTGAAGGGTAGAAAGCATGAACATGGAGTGGTCTTCAAGCGATCTTTGGAGAAAACGCAGCGCGCTCTCGCAGAAGCTAAGTCGGGTGCTACGCGAGGAACTGGTCGGACTGCATATGCGCCTTCGGATCGCCCAACTCGCTCTCGCGCTTTTGCCGCCCAAAGCTGGAGCCGGTTTACGCGCAGCGGTCTTACGTCGCGTCGGCTTCGATATCGCCCCAAGTTGCCATTTCGCTGGTATGCCAACCCTTACCGGAAGCGGTGATATCTATAAACGGCTGCGGATCGGGGCAGATTCGCAGATCGGAATCGGCTGCGCCTTTGATCTGGAAGGCCAGATCTGGCTAGGCGAGCGGGTTACGCTGGGGCATCAAGTGCTCTTGCTCACCTGCACACACGAGGTCGGCCCGGCCCAGCGACGGGCTGGCGAACTGGTTTACAAGGATATTCAGATAGGAAACGATGTTTGGATCGGCGCGCGCAGCATTCTTCTGCCCGGCCTGACGATCGGAGACGGAGCCGTGATCGCAGTAGGCACCTTGGTCAACCGCTCGGTGCCGCGCGGCGCTTATGTAGCAGGTGCGCCTGCACGCATCGTCGAGACGCGTTCGACTATCTAGGAGCGCTTTCAACAGTTAGAGGATCTTATGCTCCAAATAAGTATTGTGCTTCCAACCTATAACCGTTTAACACGACTACAACATGTCATTGCAGCACTTGAAGCACAGAGCTTTCCCCGCGAGCAGTTCGAAGTGATTGTGGTATCTGACGGCTCGACCGATGGAACCAACGACTATTTACAAAACCTGAAGACTGGCCTTGATCTCAAAGTGTATGTTCAGGAGAACCGTGGCGTTGCAGCCGCTCGCAACCTCGGAATTGCGCATAGCAAAGCCGACATCATTCTGTTCATCGACGACGATGTAGTTCCTACACCCCAACTGCTGAGCGAGCACTGGCGACTGCACCAGCAGGGGCAAGCTCAAGCGGTGCTAGGGCCGATGTTAACGCCCGAAGACTTCGCGATGCAGCCGTGGGTGCGCTGGGAACAGGCCATGTTGGAAAAGCAGTACAAAGCTATGCTGCGCGGCGATTGGGAAGCGACAGCCCGCCAATTTTACACCGGAAACTGCTCGTTGCCGCGCCGCTATCTCGAACTGGCTGGCGGCTTCGACGAATCGTTCCGGCGCGCAGAGGATGTCGAATTGGCCTACAGACTGGCCGATCTAGGCTTGAAGTTCACCTTCAACCCGGCAGCTATCGGCTATCACTACGCAGAGCGCAGCTTCGAATCGTGGCTAGCGATCGCCTATAGCTACGGACGCAACGATGTGATCTTCGCACGCGACAAACAGCAGGGCTGGCTATGGGCATCGATCGGATACGAGTACGAGCAGCGCAATCGCTTAACCAAAGAGCTGGTCAAGCTCTGCCTAGACCGAAGCGGCCTGAGCTATAGCCAGTTGGCCTTCTCGAAGCTGGCCGCCTATTGGGCCGAGCGGCTCGGCTTGCAAGGGCTCGCCAGTCGGGTCTATAGCTCGATCTTCAACCTGCGCTACTACCAAGGCGCAAGCGATGAGTTAGGCGGGCGTGCAGCGTTGTTCGCCCTAGTCAAAGGCAATCAAGTCCCGAACTTCGAGCAGCAGGTTATGAGCGAGGAGTAGCTATGCCACACGCATCAACCTTTATTCATCCTTCAGCCGAGGTTTCGCCCGAAGCCGAGATCGGCGCTGGTTGCAAAATCTGGGCCTTCGCACACATTCGCGAGCGCGCGCGGCTCGGTCAAAACTGCATTGTAGGCCGCAACGTCTACATCGAATGCGATGTCGTGATCGGTAACAACGTCAAGATTCAAAACAACGCCTCGCTCTATAGCGGCATTCAGCTCGAAGATGGTGTCTTTGTCGGGCCGCATGTAATCTTCACCAACGATCGTTTACCGCGCGCGATTCGGCCCGACGGTGGCTTAAAAGGCCCGAGCGATTGGCAGATCACGCCAAGCTTGGTGCGCTACGGAGCAGCATTGGGGGCTGGCTGCATTGTAATCGCCGGGGTGAGCATCGGCCGCTGGGCCATGGTCGGCTCCGGCAGCGTTATCACGCGCGATCTACCTGATTTCGCCTTAGCAGTGGGTAATCCAGCTCGCGTGATCGGCTATGTCAGCGCAGGCGGCGTGCGCTGCAAAGATCAAGCCGAGGCACAAGCACGTACAGAAACAGAACGTTTCAAAGAGCAATAGCACTACACAGCGCAAGGAGGCTCGCATGCTTTCGATTGGAGTAATTGGTTACGGCTATTGGGGGCCGAATCTGGTTCGCAACTTTATGCAAACGCCCGGTGCCCGTGTCTCGGCCGTCTGCGATCCGCGCCCCGATGCGCGAAGCAGAGTAAGCCAAATCTACCCCTCGGTGACGACCTACGCTGATATGGGCGAAATGTTACAGAAGGCCGAGCTTGATGCGGTTGTTATCGCCACACCGGTATCAAGCCATTATGCCTTAGCCGAACAAGCGTTGCGCGCTGGCAAACATATTTTTGTTGAGAAACCTTTTACTGCTACCAGCGAAGAGGGCGAGCGACTACTCAATTTAGCCGAGCGCTACCAGCGGGTTGTGATGGTCGACCACACCTTTATCTACACCAGCGCGGTGCGCAAAATCAAAGAGCTGCTCCAAACGGGCGCTCTGGGCAAGATCTACTACTACGACTCGGTGCGGGTTAACTTGGGCCTCTTTCAGCGCGATGTCAATGTGCTCTGGGATCTGGCCGTACACGATCTTTCGATTATGGACTTTCTGTTTGAGCGCACACCGCGCCTCGTGACGGCGACGGGCATGACCCACATCCCGGGTCAACCCGAAAATTTAGCGTATCTGAACTGTATTTTTGATGATCAACTGATGGCGCACTTCCATGTGAACTGGCTGGCGCCCGTTAAGATCCGCCGCACTCTGATCGGCGGCTCCGAAAAGATGGTGGTCTACGATGACATCGAGATGAGCGAGAAGGTCAAGGTCTACGACAAGGGCATCACCGTCAATAACAATCCCGAAGACACCTATCAACTGAAAGTTGGCTATCGAGCGGGCGATATGTGGGCGCCGCGTTTAGAGAACGTCGAAGCCCTCAAGATCGAAGCGGAACATTTCGTCGATTGCATTACAAACAACCGTCGCCCTCAGTCTGACGGGCACGCCGGATTACGCCTGGTGCGCATTCTTGAAGCGGCCTCGCAGTCTATGAAGCTGCACGGTCAGCCGGTCGAGCTTATCTAAACAACCTAACAAAAGAATGAGGCAGAAATGATCCCATTTGTTGATCTGAAAACGCAATACCAACGTATCAAACCCGAGATTCATGCTGCCATCGAGCAGGCGCTCGAACAGGCCCACTTTGTGTTGGGCCCAGAGGTCGAAGCATTTGAACGGCAATTTGCTCAATATACCCACACCAAACATGCCATTGCTGTCAACTCCGGCACCAGCGCCTTGCACCTCGCTCTACTAGCCATCGGAGTCGAAGCCGGCGACGAAGTGATTACAACGCCTTTTACCTTTGTCGCGACCGCCTCGGCGATCGACTATACCGGTGCGAAACCCGTTTTTGTTGATATTGAGCCTCTGACCTACACCATCGACCCGAATCTGATCGAAGCAGCGATCACGCCGCGTACCAAAGCGATCATCCCCGTTCATATCTTCGGACAGCCCGCCAATATGGACGAGATCATGCAGATCGCACGGCGCCACAACCTGCGAGTGATCGAAGACGCCGCCCAAGCCCACGGGGCCGAATACCGAGGCCAACGCATCGGCGGAATCGGCGATGTGGGCTGTTTTAGCTTCTATCCGGGCAAAAACCTCGGTGCCTACGGCGAAGGCGGCGCAGTTACAACCAACGATCCCGAGATCGCGCGCAGAATCCGTATGCTGCGCGACTGGGGCGCAGAGCAGAAGTACCACCATGTGCTGAAGGGCTACAACTACCGCATGGATGGAGTACAAGGCGCGGTTTTGGGCGTCAAGATGAACTATATTGAAGGCTGGACCGAACAACGCCGCCAGCACGCCGCCCGCTACAACGCATTGCTCGGCGACAGCTTCGTGGTGCCACAGGAGGCCAGCGACCGCCGCCACGTCTATCACGTCTACGCCATCCGCCACCCGCAACGCGATCAGTTGCAACGCTTTTTGGCCGAACGCGACATTCAGACCGGCATTCACTACCCGATTCCCGTCCATCTGCAATCCTGCTTCAGCGGGCTGGGCTACAAAGCGGGCGATTTCCCACTAGCCGAACAGGTCGCCAACGAGGTGCTCTCGCTACCGCTCTTCCCCGAAATGACGGTCGAGCAGCAAGATCAAGTCGTCGCGGCCTTGATGGAGTGGCACAGCCTTGAACAAAACGCTCTGCCCGAGAAAAGCCTGGCGTACTAATGGTTTAGCTCAGAATCGAAGGCCTTCATACCAAATCCGCTTGATGAGCAAAGCGCTTTAGCGGCGAGGTCTCGACCGTCCATTCGGTCCTTGGCGCGTCCGCCTACGGCTACAAACAGCTTATCCACCACAAGACGGTGTTCGCTGTCTGTTCCAAGGGCTGCCCAAAACACTAGCGGATTTGGTATCACTCAAATCAGACAAAAGGAAGTTGCATGAAAGCGAAACGAGTTGTTGTGACAGGCGGGGCTGGCTTAATCGGCTCGCACATCGTTGATCTGTTGGTGCAAGGGCAAAAACAAGGTCACTACGGCGAGATCGTGGTCTTAGACAACTTTGTGCGCGGTCGAATCGACAACTTGGCTGCGGCCCGTGCAGAGGGTGAGGTGACGATCGTACAGGGCGACATTCGCGATCGCGAGCTGCTCGACCAAGTTATGCAAAACAGCGACCTGGTCTTTCATCAGGCCGCTATCCGCATCACCCAGTGCGCCGAAGAGCCACGCCTAGCCTTCGATGTTTTGGGCGAAGGCAGCTTCAACGTGTTCGAGGCGGCGGTCAAGGCGGGCGTAAAGAAGGTGGTAGCGGCTTCGAGCGCTTCGGTCTTGGGTCTTGCAGAGCAGTTCCCGACCGACGAATCGCACCACCCCTACAACAATCGAACCCTCTACGGTGCGCTCAAAGCCTTTAACGAAGGCTTGTTGCGCAGCTTCAACGATATGTACGGCCTAAACTATGTGGCTCTGCGCTACTTCAACGTTTATGGGCCGCGTATGGATATCTACGGCGCCTACACCGAGGTTCTGATCCGCTGGATGGATCGCATCATCGAGGGCAAACCGCCCTTGATCTTTGGCGATGGCAAGCAGACCATGGACTTTGTGTTTGTGGAAGACATCGCTCGCGCCAACCTGCTGGCCGCCGAATCCGATGTCTCTGACGAGGTCTTCAATGTCGCTTCGGGGGTCGAAACCAGCCTCAACGATCTGGCCTATGCTTTGATGCGCGTGATGGGCTGCGAGGGCATGCAGCCCGAATACGGTCCAGAACGCAAGGTGAATCCTGTATCACGCCGCCTAGCCGACACCCGCAAAGCCAAGCAGATGCTCGGTTTCGAAGCTCAAGTCGATTTAGAAGAAGGCTTGCGCCGCTTGGTGCAGTGGTGGCAAGCCCAGAAACAGGGGGCCACTGTATGAGCAGCCAAGCCAAACGCCAGATTCCCTTAACCCGCCCACTGATCGGTGAGGCCGAAGCGGCAGCCGCAGGCCGCCCTGTACTCTCGGGCTGGCTAACCCAAGGCCCAGAAGTGGCCGCCTTCGAGCAGGAGTTCGCAGCCTATAGCGGAGCCAAATACGCCTGCGCCGTCTCGAACTGCACCACCGCCCTCCATCTAGCATTGCTAGCTGTGGGCGTGCAGCCCGGCGACGAGGTGATCACGGTCAGCCACTCCTACATTGCGACCGCCAACGCCATTCACTACTGCGGCGCAAACCCGGTCTTCGTCGATATCGAGGCCGGAGGCTGCAATATCGATCCGCAGTTGGTAGAGGCAGCGATTACATCGCGCACCAAAGCCATTCTCTGCGTTCACCAAATGGGCATGCCCTGCGATCTGGCCGCCCTAGTCGCCATCAGCGAGCGCCATGGCTTGCCACTGATCGAAGATGCGGCTTGCGCGAGCGGCAGCCAGATCTGCTGGCAGGGCGAGTGGGAAAACATCGGCAGAACACGCGGTGCGATCGCCTGCTTCTCGTTCCACCCGCGCAAGGTGATCACCACGGGCGATGGCGGCATGCTGACCTGCAACAATCCCGAATACGACGCCCAATTCCGTCTCTTGCGCCAGCACGGCATGAGCATCAACGACCGCGTGCGCCACAGCGCCAACCAAGTGCTCTTCGAAGAGCATAGCGTGATCGGCTTTAACTACCGCATGACCGATATTCAAGCCGCCGTCGGGCGCGAACAACTGAAGCGATTGCCCGAGATCGTGGCAGCACGACGCCAAAAAGCCGAGCGTTATGCTGAGCTACTGAGCGATATTCCAGGCCTACGCCTGCCAAACGAGCCAAGCTGGGCACGCAGTAACTGGCAGAGCTACTGGGTTGGCTTGCCCGAAGGCTGCGACCAACGCAGCGTCATGCAGAGCCTGCTCGATCAAGGGGTCGCCAGCCGACGCGGGATCATGTGCGCTCATCGCGAAGCCCCCTATCGCAACCGAGCGAACTATCACTTGCCCAACTCCGAGGCGGCCCAAGATCGTTCGATCATTCTGCCGCTCTACCCGCAAATGAGCGACGACGATCAGGCTTATGTTGCTGAAGCGCTGCGCATCGCCTGTCGTTTACCAGCTTTGGTGCACTAATCTGGAGGTCTTATGACAGAGACACTGCCGGCGCAAGCCAGCCAAACTCTCAAGCAGAACGAAGATCGTCGTCTGCGGGTCGCTCTGTTCAGCAATAGCGTTTTTCAAGGTGGTCTCGAAACCCATGTCGAGCTGATCGCCCAATACCTTGATCGCAGCCGCTTCGAAGTCTTCGCCATCACACCACGCTGGCAGACAACGCAGGCCTTTTCTCGCAAGCTGGCGCAACTAGCTGATCACCATGCCCACGTCACCCCCGATCGTCGCCATGGCCTGCTCGCACAGCTCATCGAGACTTGGAAGCTCTACAAGCAGTTGAAGGATTGGCAGATCGATGTGTTGCATGCCCACTCGACGGGGTATCTCGGCCAAGTATTCGCGATCTACGCCGCGCGGCTGGCAGGCGTAAAGGCGATCTATCGAACCGAACATCTGGCGCCCGACAATAAGTTGTCGCTCAAGGAGCGGATCACCCATATGCTGCTGAAACGCGCGCTCGACGGGGTGATCTGTGTCTCGCAGAAAAACTATCAAGCCCGCAAAACCTATATCGATCCATCGGCCAGCAAGATGATGGTGGTCAACAACGGCGTTGACATGAACAGTTTCCCACCGATCGGCCCTGAACTCATTCAGCAGATTCGCGAACACTACGCCATTCCCGCCGGAGCAGCGCTGATCGGCTGCGTGGTTCGTTTCGAGCCAGAGAAGGGGTTGGAGTACCTGATCGACGCGATGCCCAAGATCCGAGCCGCCTGCCCCAACACCGTCTTGTTAATGGTGGGCGACGGCTCGCTACGGGCACAGCTCGAAGCCCAAGTTGCTGAGCTTGGTCTACAAGAATGGGTTCGCTTTACAGGCTTCCAAAGCGATCCACGTCCATTTATCGCTACGATGGATGTTTTTGTCTTGCCGGTTCCCGTCGGCTCGATGTCGATCGGCTTACTAGAGGCCATGGCCATGGAGCGAGCGGTTGTGATGAGCTTCGGCGGCGAAGGCGAGGCCGTAATCCACGCCGAGACCGGTTTCTGTGCCGAACCGCGCGATTCCGATTCGATCGCAACCTACGTGATCGAGCTGCTCAAGCAACCTGAACTACGCCAGCGTTTCGGCAAGGCAGCTCGCCAACGGGTCGCAGACGAGTTCTCGGCCCAGCGCGTAGCCAAAACGCTCGCAGAAGTGTACGAATCGGGCATACCTGCGAGCTAAACACAAGGATCATACCAAATCCGCTTGATCAGTTCAGATGGTACACAGCATTGGCGGCGCGGTCTCAACCTTCCATTCATTCCCAACCGCGTCCGCCTACGGCTACCAGCATCTCGCCCGCCAATACGGCGTCGCGTCTGTGCCGAGGCACCACCTGAAAACCCAAGCATTCAAGCGGATTTGGTTTCAATCAGCCATACACTAAAGAAAAAACCAAGTTTAGAATGCGTTCACTAGCAACCAGAACAACGAACATCCTAGGTAAAGAGTAAAAAGAGTCAAGTTCCACTCTGTCACAGGCCAAATAGAAAGTAATCAAGCATATTCCATATAACACCCTATCGCCCGCTTTCGAGTTAGGCCCTAGGAACAACATTGGAGAAAGGAATAGCGAAGTTCCCTTTAGAGTTGTTGATGCGGATCTTTTTAAAGATCCACACCAGAAGTTCTGTCTGCATACGCATCACGCTGCAAGCTGACGCGGTATATCATACAAAATCCGTTTGAATTGTCGGCTTTGAGGAGGTCTGTCGGCACACGCAAATACCAGCCTCATTTGTTGGGCGGGATGTTGGTAGCCGTAGGCGGACGCGCCAAGCAACGAATGGAAGGGACAGACCTCGCCGCAACAATCGCAAGAAAGCAAGCGGATTTGCTATCACTAGCAGAACACAGTCTTCTACTCCTCGCTTTTCAAACAGAACTGATGCTTTCGAGCGCTCCAACAATCTGGTTTTCGGTACTCTGCAAACGCCATGTAACGTTGTCAAACAGGAGGAGAGCTTTGCTACAACGTTTTTATCAAGATGCTTGTCGCTGGATCGTTCCCGGTCAAGTCGCTGATCCTTCCGAACTCTCCTTGGGCGTGCTAGCCCTCTTGCTCTATCGCTACTTAGCCCTGCGAGCTATGGCTTGGTTTCGTTTTGGGGCCTGGTGTCACCAACGCGGCATTCCGCTGCTGCCGGGCCTTATTCAACGCTATATCTTTCGCAACTATGGTCTCGAGATTCAGATCGGGGCCGACATCGAAGGAGGATTGTACATTCCGCATCCCGTTGGAACCGTGGTCGCGCCAGCGCACATCGGGCGCAACTGTAGCATCATCGCGGCGGTCACGATCGGTCTGCGCAAAGAGTGGGCCTTTCCCACTATCGGCAACGATGTGATGATCGGGGCGGGAGCGCGCGTGCTAGGCGGCATTACGATCGGAGATGGAGCGGTTATCGGGGCTAACGCCGTTGTGATCGACGATGTTCCCCCCGGCACGACCGTTGTTGGCATACCAGCACGCCCTCGTAAGTCGAGCCTTACAGTACAGCAAGCAGAGGATAAATAATGAGCTTAGCACAAACATTACGTCAAGCTCGCAATATGAGTTGGCGCGATCTGTGGTGGAACGTTCGAGCAGTCTTGGGCGCTCGCTGGTTTTTACGCACGGCCGATTCGGTGGGCCAACGCGTGCGCCTCATCGGCCGACCCAGCATCTCTAACTCCGGCCGCCTGGTGATCGGCGATCGTGTCCGCATGGTCTCGACCATCGTCCCGATCGAGCTGGCGGTCGAAGAGCACGCCACGCTTGAAATCGGCTCCCAAACCTTCATCAACTATGGCACCTCGATTGCAGCCACCAAATATGTGCGTATCGGGCGGCGCTGCAATATCGGCACCTATGTGATTATGATGGACAACGATTTTCACTGTATCGAGCCAGAGCGGCGCGAACAGATGCCCCCTTCAGCACCGATCATCCTAGAAGACAATGTCTGGCTTGGAGCGCGCGTTGTGGTGCTGCGCGGCGTCACAATCGGCGAGGGCAGCGTGATTGGCGCTGGTAGCGTGGTTGTGCGCGATATCCCGCCCCGTTGTGTTGCCGCTGGCGTTCCGGCCCGTGTGATTCGAAACATTCCCTAGTATGCCTACCTTGAAGCCCATCTTTGCAACCTGCTGGCTCCTGTTTGTTGCGCTCGTGTTAGGAGCATGTAGCAATCCCTTCGCAGCGCCAATCTCGCAAACTCCTTATGCGTCGCCAACTTCTGCTCCGCTCTTCGCAATGGCGACGCAGACTCCGACTCTTCCCGCCGCAACACTCGAACCCACGCCCAATCCCTTCGATATCCCGGGCTTTAACAACACACCTACACCTGCAGATAGCTTCGAAAACCTCACCAAAACGATCTCGATCTATGACGATAGCCTGGCGAGCGAGTGGGAGCTAATATCGGAAGATGGCATGGTGGCAGACCTTGCCAGCACGGTAAAGGTTCATAGCGGCAATCGCTCGATCGCGCTGGTTCCCGGCCCACGCGAAAGCAGCGTCACATTTGCGCTCAAAACACCGCCTGCCGACGGTTATCGACGCGACCAAGTCGTGGGAATCGAGTTCTGGGTTAGTGGGGGGTCTAGTCCGTTAAGCAACCGGGCTCTGGCTGTAGCGATGCGCGGCAGCAATCGCTATCGGCATTGGGAAGCCAACGATAACTCAGTTCGCCATCAGGGGCGCGTCGAAGGGAACTATCCGCTCTTCTCCGAAACACGCCTCGAATTTCTCAAAATCAATCAGGCCATTCCCGCTGGAGAATGGGCCAACGTCCATCTCATCCTCGATGAGCTGCTCTACGATCCCGAATACATCTACGTCACTGGTTTCCAGATCCGCAACGACGTCTCGTTGCGCACTACCGTCTATATCGACGATATCCGTTTGATCGTTTTGCGTTAAAACCTTCCAACGCGCCCAAACCTACTCGGCGTTAGTAAGCTCACCATTGACGGCCGCCACCAACTCTTCGGCCGTCACTGGTTTCGTCAAAAAGCCCTGAATACCAAGCTGCTTAGAGAGGTCATAGTCGGCAGGATCGCTGCTCGCAGTCAGCATAATGACGGGGACATGGCAGGTATGTGCTTGCGAACGAAGCTGGCGCACAAAACTGATACCATCCATCACAGGCATCGAAATATCGCTGATAATCAGATCGAAGCTCGACTTCTCTAACAAACAGAGGGCATCTCTTCCATTGGTAGCTGTACTCACCTCGAAGCCGTTCTCTTCGAGCATGGATCGAATCGCCCCTAAGTTAGGCACATAGTCATCAACTAAAAGAATTGTTGCCATTCGCACATACCTTATCGCATTTCAAGACGTTAGAGGAATTTGACAATCTGCCACTCGTTATAACCGCCCTTATGGGTGTACTCGACCTGATCCATAAGGCTTCGCACGAGAAACAGGCCATAACCGTGAACCTGAGCCTGCTCTAGATCTGGCTCGGCTACTTCGGTAATATCGAATTGTCGCCCTCTATCACGTAAATTGACTCGAAACCTACGAGCCTTACGATCAAGACAGAACTGTATTTCGATCCGTTCGCTACCAGTTGATGCTTGATAGGCATGCTGAATGATGTTTGTACAGAGTTCATGGGTGGCAAGTTGAATGTTGTAGAGCGTTGTCTCGGGGTCGATCAGGCCATCGAGCGAATGCAACATCTTAGCGATACAATCGCCAAGTAACGGCAAATAGATCAACCTCGCAGGTAAATCAAACTGGACTCGTTCTTGTGATTCTTCAAGCATAAGCTACGCCTCGGGGAACCTCTTGAAGCCTTTGCACTTAAACCGCATGACTTGTTAAGCAGCTACTTTGCGATTAGGAGATTGGAGCAAGGCGACAAAATATCAGATAACAAAGGCTCAAACCCTCTTGGAAGGTCCGACTTCCTCGGCGTTCGGAATACAATGATCCCAATAGCTCCATTCCTAAACGGCCGTCCTTGTATCAACTCGTTGAACTATTGTACTATCCCAGGAAAGTGCATGCGTTACAGTTTGGGTCGTACCAGCTCGACCGTCGCTCGTTTGAAGATTGTGAGTTGATCCAAATATCCGCTTAAGTTCTTCAAATTGTATATCATAAAGGGATAAACGAATAGTTAGGCGCTTACACCATATCCACTTAATGGCTTCAACGTTTTAGCGGCGAAGTCTCTCTCCCAAGAAGGCTCTAACCGCGTCCGCCTACGGCTACCAACAACCTACCCGTCACCCCAAGGTCGTATCGGTCTGTGCCGAAAGAGCCCCACTCTGCAACGATACAAAGCTACTTCGAATGTATTTCTTGCAGAACTGCTACTGCGCTTCCTGCGGTTCTCGTTGTCTCATACCAAATCCGGTTGATTAGGTTCTCTTTGGCCTTCGGCAGAGCGGAACGTGACCAGATCTTTCCCGACTTTTCGTTTTTCTGAGCGAAGAGCATGCACATCTTTAAACGGATTTGGTATCAGAGAGCATCTATCAAGGATTAAGGCTTCGTTTCTAAAAGCGAAACAGGTCTAAGCGATTTTGCTATTACAGGCCATACAGCGATACTACCAACGGCCCACGTATTCGATCGGAGGGACATGCAAAAAGCATGCGAACAAGCAGAAGAAAAAACTGAGGCTATAAGAACAGGTAACTATAGCACAAGGGTCGAGATCAATGCTGATCGACCCTTGTGCTCTCTGAAGCAACTAGATAGCTAGGCTTTGAAGGGCATGGCGCTCATCGACAAAGATCGAAAACGCCTGGTCCAAACGGGTCAATTCAAAAATCATCAATATCGGGCGCTGCACATTACAAAGCACCAGTTCGCCACCCACTTGTTGACAACGACGCAAAGCATGAACCAAGGTCGCTAATCCCGTTGAATCGACGAAACTAGTAGCAGCCATATTCACGATAACTCGTACATTAGGAATACTGCTCAACGAGTTCAATTGACTAGCAACCTCTTCTGCTGAGCTGCTATCGAAACGTCCGATAATATCGAGAACATGGGCATCTTGAATTGTACGAGTTTGTGTCTGTATCATACCATCTCCGCTCACTTATAAACGTTTCAAACAGAAAAAGTGCCTTCATAATTAAGGCGTATGAAACCGTTCGACTTCTTCGATAGCTGTATATTCGCTTTCGTGTGCAACCTGTTGAGCCTGATCCGAATCCGCTTCTGAAGCGTCATCACGCGAACGTCGCACCTGTCGCCACCAATGAGCTACACTTTGAGCCATAATCGAAAGATCACCTCGCCAAGTACGGGTCGTAGCGTAGTAAACATCAGCGACAAGCTCGGCCTCTAAATCGGGAGCGATCGCCTGCTGGAGATACCAGAGGCCAGTAAAGCCGGCGGGTACCGTATGGCGCTGCTCTTGCCAAGGCTCCTTCAGCTCTGCCAGCTGAGCGGTGGTCAAGGGCCGCACCCCAACCAAAGCCATCTCGCCGCGCAGCACATTGAAAAGCTCGGGCAACCGCTCAAATTGCCAACGCCGCAAAAACCGGCCCAAACGGCTCGGCTGGCCGCGTGCATTGGTCGTCCGAAAGCGCATCAGATTAAAGTGCTGAAACTGCTGTGAGCCGTCCTCTTGTTGACGATAAGGGCCAACCACCAACTGCTTGACGATCGCTCTGCCACCGATGCTGTTCAGCAACCACACCAGCAGCAACAACGGACTAAGCACAGCGATCGCAGCAGCCGCGATACAGCGCTGCACAAAGAAGAAGAAGCCGCGGCTTTCAAGCATCTCACCTGATAGGCGACTGAGCAAAAACGGATCGGTGATCTGCGTACTGCTAGCGCTCTCTGGGTCGACTATCAAGTCTGCTTTGACCAAACGCCCTTTGACATTGACCAGTCGCCCGACATAGCTTTCACTCAAAATTGTGCTCGCCTCGATGCTGGCCTCATCATCGATCACCACATTCGAGCAGATCACGCTAGCCGGGCCAAGTTCGACCTCGCGTCCGATCCAACAGTTCTCGCCAATATAAATCGGCGGTGCGAGCTTAGCGCTCGGGTGGATCGAGCTATTACGGCCAACCCAAATTCCTGTCGCGATCTGGCGTGTCTCAAACTGATAGCCCAAGCGATCACCTTCAAGCGGTTTAGACGCCAAGGTCAAAACATCGGCTTGAGCGTTGTAATAGTCTTGAAGCGTTTTCAGCGGATTAAAGTAGTGCGGCGAATTGAAATCCTGCAGAACATAGCCCTGTTCAACAAGTTTCGGCACTAAATCGACTTCTATATCGCAATAGCTACGAGCAGGAATCAAGGCCTGTACTTCCGGCTCAATCAAGTAGGCTCCCGTGACTTGACCGTTGGCCAGCACACGGGTCAAAGCAGCTTTGGCCTGGCGATGGGCGGCGAGCGCAGCCTCGAAGTCGAGCACAAGCAAGCGATCGCCCGGTATCAGCAAGACCGTCTCTTGAAACAGACCTGCCGCCCACTTCAACGAGCCAGCGTCGCCCCAAGCCGCGCGCTGTACAACATAGGTCAGCTCAAGGCCCCAATAGCGCCCGTCTCCAAAGCTGCTGGCGATCGCCCCACCTTCTCGGAAGAGTGCTACATGCAGCTGTTTTAGGCCAGCCCGTGCGAACTGTTCCAAGGTATAGGTCATCACTGCGCGATCAACCACGTTGAGCAGTGGACGTGCCGTCTCCTCACCTACAAACTCCAGCCGTGGTCTTTCATCTGTCGCAAGAATCAGTGTATGCATACCAAACTATGTGTACTGCCTCTCAAACAGGCTTGAAAGTTGTTTATAGCAAATCCGGTTGATCAGCTCGTGTATTGTTTAGGCTCTAGCAGAGCAAAAACCTTTGCCGTGTGAATTACAGTCTATTTGGCCGAACTAAAGCTCATCTTACTGAACTCAGCCTCCGTTTCACTGACATCTTGCGGAGTCAGAGCGCTCTCTAAATCGCTATAGAGTGCAAGGAATTTGTCGAATTTCACGAGCTCTAGGGTGCGCCGAATCTCTGGGCTTACATTCGCGATGCGTAGCGCGCCACCGCTCTCCTTGGCCAGCCGATGAACCTTAACTAGGCAGGCCATGCCAGCACTCGCCAACAAGATCGTAGCCTGCATATCCCAAATCAGGTAGGGTGTACGTTTAAGGGCCGCTTCCGAACGCTGCAACAGCTCATCAGTCATATCGACATCGACAATGCGAGGTAAATCGATGATCTGCCAACCGCGAAGCTTGCGCGGCTCAAAGCTAGCGCTTTGCAAACTGCTTAGATGGGCTTGAAACTCCTCGCGCCCCTCATAGATCTCGAAGAACTGATCGAGACGGGTCAGCCGCAACAAAGAGCGAATACGTTCGGGCAGGGCCACCAAACAGATATCGCCGCCCTTGTTGCGCGCATAGTTCGCTAGGCCAACCAGCGCTCCTAGAGCTGAGCTATCGATAAAGCTAACCCGCGAGCAGTCGAGCATAAGATAAGGCGATTTTTCGAGCAGACGCCGTGCCTCAGCCACAAGCTCTTGGTTAGTATGGATATCGATATTGCCCACACATTCCAATACCGCGATCTCGGGTGCGCTCTGCTGGGTGGTATCGAGCACTGCGCTGGGCGGCATATCGGCGGCTTCAGAAGCGAGTGGCAGCTGCGGCTCAGACGGCTCGTTCGGCACAAGCAACTCTAGGCGATTGGGCACGATCGTATGAGCGGTGCCACGCCGCATAGCCCACCATTGTCGCGCCAGAAAGATTCCGAAATAGCGAAAATCGTGCAGATAACGCCGCACCAGCCGACCCGGTTCTTGGATCATGCGGAAAGCCCACTCTAGGCCAATCTGCTGCATCCAACGCGGGGCACGCTTGGTGATACCAACCAGCATATCGAGCGAGCCGCCGATCCCCATCGCGATCGGAACCTGTAGCTGGTTGGCATACATATGAATCCACTTCTCTTGTTTGGGATTACCAAAAGCCACAAACAAAATATCTGGTTTCGCCGCCCGAATAGTTTCCAAAATGCTCTGATCCATCTCCAGCAGAGGTTGGACCGGCGGCGAAAGCACACCAGCGACCTTAAGACCTGGATAGCGCTCTTGCAGCAGTTGGGCTGCCTTAGCAGCTACACCCGGGCGGGCGCCTAAAAAGAAGAGCGAATAGCCCTTTTGAGCGGCCCGTTCCGCCAAGGCTGGCACTAGATCGGCACCGGTGACGCGCCCAGGAATAGGGCCGCCTAACAAACGAGAGGCCCATACCAACGGCATGCCATCGGCGGTTGCCATAGAAGCTTCTTGCAAAATGCGACGCAATTCTGGATCGTTGAGCGAATTGACCACAAAATCAGCGTTTACTGTCGCGATCTGATGGGTACGCCCGCTAAGACGCGCATCGGCAATAAACGCATCACAGCGTTCGAGAGCCTCTTCCATCGTCAAATTATCAATTGGCACCCCTAAAACGACCAGTAACTTACGCATAGGCTACCCCAATTGCCAGACAGAGCGCATACAAACTTGTTTCGCGTACGGTTGCCAATTCGATAGACTTAGTAGGCGCCCTTGCTAAAAAGCACCGCCGGAATAGTCTTGAATAAGATCACAATGTCGGTCCAAATGCTCTGTTCAGCGATATATTGCAGATCAAGTTCAACCCAACGTTTAAAGTCGATATCGCTACGTCCTGAAACCTGCTGCAAACCAGTGATACCCGGTATTGCATGTAGGCGACGCAGTTGCTCGTAAGTATATTGAGCTACTTCGCTCGGTAAGGCTGGTCGTGGCCCAACAAGGCTCATATCACCTCGCAGCACATTAATGAGCTGAGGCAGTTCATCAATACTCAATTTCCGAATGATGCGGCCAACTTTGGTCACGCGGGGATCACGTTTCATCTTAAAAACCGGGCCATCAGCTTCGTTTTGGCTAGCCAGTTCTCTGAGACGCGCCTCGGCATCAACATACATCGAACGGAATTTGAGGCAGGAGAAGGGCTCGCCATTTTTTCCGACTCGAATCTGCTTAAACAGAACAGGTCCAGGCGATTCGAGCTTGATAGCAAGCGCTGTTAAAGCCATCAGTGGGCTAGCCGCCACCAACGCGACGCTTGCAACCGAAACATCGAGCACACGTTTCAGTTGGTTCAGCAACTTAGTACGCAGCGACCAAACAAGAAGCTTAAAACGCAGCTTCCTATTTGCACGCGTACTTGTAAAACGTCGATACTCAAAAATCTCCAACATCCTGCGTGCTTTTGGGTCGAGATCGTTTAGTGAAGTTTGCCTCCTCATACATGCTCGATCCTTGTAGTTATTGATTTAGGAACATTTCTCAAGTTATATTCTATATCAAGGAACGTTCTAACAGTCTTAAATTATTCGTCCCTTTCTTGACGATATTGTCATTGATTCGTATAGAAATCATAAAACAACCGAGTATTTTCTTAAAAGGTAAACATATCATTAAATTAAGCTGATAATCGCTAAATAAATCCGCAAAACCAGCTATTCGATAACAACTAGTTCTCCTTCTTGTAATCCTCGCAAAATTTCGACTTGAGTTTGTGTCACGATACCAACGTGCACGTCCTTTGGAACCGGCTGTGTACCGTTTAACACAAACACAACCACCCGGTCAGAGCCGAAACGCACCGCTTCGCGCGGCAACCAGAGCGTATTCTCCCTTGTGCCTAAATCGATCCTAATCCGAGCGCTATCGCCCCCCCGATAGAGCCGCCCATCGTTTGGAAAAGCGATAATCAGATCGCTCGAACCGCCAATAAGCTCGCTGCCAGGCAGAAGCTGCTGTTGGGGCAAGCGAATGATGGTGCCCGTAATGCTCTGATCGGGAAAGCGTTGAAAGGAGATCTGAACCTCTTGGCCGAGTTGCAAGCGCTGAAGGGCAGTAAGGCCTTGGTTGAGCGCCTCGTTGGTATCGGCCACTAACTGCAGCTGTTCAGAATCGATTAAGGTGATGATCGGGTCGTTGGCGCGCGTAATCTCGCCTTCAAGCTTATGCAGCGAAAGCACTTCGCCTGCCACCGTCGAGTAAAGGCGGCGTTCCTCGATCTGCTCTTGAAGGCTTCTGATCAGTTGTTGATTCGCTTGAAGATCACGCTGCAAGCGCGGGTCGACTTGAGCTAGACGGCGCACATCCTGCAGATTAAGCTCGGCGTTGCGTACCGCGCGTTCTTGCTCGGCGATCTGATAGGCGGTTGGCCCTCTCAGAAGCGTTTCAAGCTCGACCCGGGCGGCCTCAAGAGCCGCTTCGGCCTGTTGCACAGCAGCGACTTCGTTGTTGCGAGCGGTATCAAAATCGATCACCGCCTTGCCGAGCCGCGTCTCTGCCGCCCGTATCTCGCGCTCGAGCGCACGCATCTCATCGGCCACTTCGTCAGCGGTTTTCTCTGCCTGAGCCAGCTTCTTAGCATCTCTCGACAGCTCTTCCAACTCGGCATACTCTTGCCTGAGCTCGTGGAGAGCCGCTTCAGCATCGATCATCTCAGCATGTGCAAGGTTTTTGGCCTGCGATGCATTATTTTTAGTTGTCTGGAGAGTAGTTTCTGCTTGTCGAACCTTGGTTTCAGCTTGACTAATCTCGAGAGCAGTTGGCGGCGATTTCAACTCAGCCAGCTTGGCCCGTTCGCTTTCGAGCACAAGTTGCGCCTTTTGAATCTGAATCTGAGCGGCTTGGTTGGCTTGGGCGATACTCTGCTGATACTCCTTAACATTAAGCTCAGCTTGGGCTAACTGATTGAGCAGATCTTGGCTATCGAGTTCAGCAACAAGATCGCCCACCTTCACCTCTTGGCCGACCTGAACCAAAATGCGTTTGATGGCGCCATCTTGTTGGAAACTAAGCGAGCTCTGCAGTGGAACAGCTTCGCCGCTGAGCTCGAGCGTGTCATTGATAGTGCCCCGCTCGACAGTGAACGACGCGCTGTACAGCGGAACCTCGGTTGGGACGACTGCAGTAGCAGTAGGCTGCACGGGCGTCTCGGTCGGCAAGGCTACTTCAAACTCAGCGATATCATCTTCGGGCGAAGCACAGGATGTAAGAAGAAGACAACAAAAAAATACTACAAGCAATGACAATTTCGTCAAATTTTGCGCTATTCGCTGCATCGTCCGAACCCCCAATCGATGAATAATGAGCAACTCAAGCCACATAGGCTCGAGTTGCTATAGGCATCAGGCCTATGGGCACAGTTGCGTAGGCTCTGCATGAGTTCGAGCACACCTACCGTTCCTGCTGGTTCCGGGCCGTGCGTATCCAATGACGAGGTTGCATACCGAGCAACAAGCGCAGATAGATCCACAGCTTCCAGAGGATAAAAAATGGTGCAAACAGCAGCGAACGGTAGACCGATGCAGGAGCCTTTACAAGCAAAAGGCCGCTCAAGGTATAGAAACATTGACCGATCAGGTTAAAACTGGCAAGAATGATTCCAAGACGTGAGCGCAACAAGACGGCAAGCCCCGCACATGCGACACTCAAGCCAGCCAAAATCGAAAAAGGTGGGATCAACTGTTCGATAGCTGCATCTACAAGTCGAACATCACGTCGCTTAATAGCATTCGACAAGAGGCGTGGCACATACTGTTTAATCATCTCCATACGCCCGCGCTCCCAACGCTCGTTTTGACTTTGGGCGTTCTCCAGTCGATCGGGCATCTCGGCCCAGAGGACTGCATCGGGCGCGAAGGTCACACGCTCGCCATCGAGCAGCAGTTGCATATGAAACTCGATATCTTCGGTTAAGCTGTTCGACCAGCGATAACGCGCGGCGACCTCGCGGCAAAAGACCATGCCGTTGCCCTTGAGGCCAGCAGAGCCGCCCAAGAGCATACGGGCTTGCGGGCGCAGGTAGTGGATAACGCTAAAGGCCGCACTACGCAGCCCAACACTCCACGACTGATTGTTGAGCAAAACAGCGTAATAGCCCTGAATAACCCGCTCGCCGCGCGCAATACGGGCATCCATAATGCTCAAAAAGTCTGGTGAAACTTGAGTATCGGCATCGAGGATCAGCAGAGCATCGTACTCGATCGACTGCTGCTGAATACGCTCTAGCGCCCAGTTCAGGGCATGACCTTTGCCGCGCCGTTCCAGATCGAAGCGTTCGTGCGCGATTGCGCCATAGGCGCGGGCGACATCGGCGCTTGTATCGTTGCAGTTGTCGGCAACAACGTGGACTTCAAAGAGTTCTTGGGGATAAGCGAGCTTTTGCAGGCTGGCGAGCGTATGTGGCAAAAGCAACTCTTCGTTATGGGCGGGGATCAGCACTAGAAAGCGCGTACTCGGCGCAGAGAAGCGCATCGCCGTTTGTTTTGGGGTACGCCAAGCAGCAGCAGTCAAGCCTAATAGATAGGCAACCAGTGCAGCTAGCACCGCTTCAGCAGAAAGGATACAGACGCGTAGCAGCACTCTCATACCTGCAACTCCTCAAGATATCGGCGATTGAAGAAAGCGAGGTTTTAACTTTTTTGCTCATCTAAAAGATCGTATACAAAGTCTCGCAAACGGCTCGCATACGCATCGATATTCATCTCTCGCTCGATCAGATGACGTCCATTACGCCCCATACGCTCTTGGGCTTGGGGATCGTTCAATAAACGTACAATAGCCTCACGCAGGGCCTTAGGATCTTTGGGAGGCACGTAGTGACCATTTTCGCCTTCAGTGATCACATCGGTTTGGCCGGGAACACGCGAACAGATCGCTGTCTTCCCCATGGCAAAGGCTTCTAGCAGCGAAGTAACGCCAGCTTGGAAGTTAACATCTTCGAGCGGCAGTACCATAAAAGCGCTTTCAGCATAGAGCGTTCGCAATCCGGCAAAGCTGAAGCGCTTGAATTGGACGTTGGACGGAACTGGGCGGTCAGCCGTCGAGACGCTACGCTTCGACCACAACGATGAAGCGGAGATCACCACATCGACATCGAGGCCATCGACCGCCTCCAACAAGGTTAGGTAGTCGCGCCGTTCGCGTCCAACCGAGCAGATTTGACGCTTCACTGGCGTCTGCGCTTCCGGCTGGAAGAAGTGATGATCGACCATAAATGGCGTCCACAAGACTCGTTTACACGGTATATGCCAGCGCTCTTGAATAAACTGTTTTTGCCAACTGCTGTAGACGATAAAGCGGTCGATCTGCCTCTCAAGCTTCAAAAGGGTGAGCAACGTAACTTTTTTGCCCACCGAGAGATCGTGAGCAATCATTAGATGGGCCGGACGCTTGTCAAATGAAGCTTTCAACAGCAAGGCCAAAGGTAAGCCAACCTGCTCTCCATCGGTGAAAATCGCTCTATAACGCTTGCGCAACTTCCAACAGGCCAGCGCCAGCATCACATTTGGGCCAGCGATCCGCTCGACAAGCGAGCCGATCGGGCCAAGCTCGTCTCGGGCCGCTTTGTAATCGATCAAATCAGCTTGGCAGACTCGCGCTATCTCTAGGAAATCGACACGGGGACGGTCTCCCTGCGTGATCTCTGCTTGGATATCAGGCGCGATCGTGCCCGAAACGGTAAGAAGTAAAGGTTTTTTCATGACACAAGTTGGGTTTTAGCGCGCGATAGATCAACTTCGCTTTTGATCAGATCGAGCAAACGCCCAGAGTTTTTCGCCGAGTCATACTCCAGCTCAACGTGTTTATAGAGCGCATCTCCAAGGCGCAAACGCAGCTCTGGCTGCTCGACCAACAAACGTAGCGCGCTGTAGAGGGCGTTCGCGTCGCCGGGGGGTACTAACAAACCGGTCTTTTCGTGATGGATGATCTCTGGAATAGCCGCCACATCGGTTGAGACGACCGCCATTTCAGCCGCGCCCGCCTCGGAAAGCACCATAGGCAAACAGTCACCAAATGTCGGCAGCGCAAAAATATCGCAACTATGGTAGAGCGCTTTCAATCGTGGGTTATTGGCGTTTAGATCGTGGTAAACGGTTAAGCCTGGCTCACGTTCGTGATGGGTCTTTGTAACAAGATGAAGCTCGACAGGAAATTGCATGCGCAAACGGCGGAAGGCTTCTATCAGCAAATAACCGCCTTTACGCTCGAGATCACCCCCCACGAACAAGATCTTAACCGGATCAGTATGGAGGCGGCGCACTTTAGGGCGCTTCCAATCTTTAACAAAGACCCCTGGGGGGATAACGGTTACCTTATCGCTCGGTACTTCATAGTCGTTTTCTAAGCTCTTTTTGGCCCACTGGCTCCAGGTAACCAAGTGGCTGGCAGATCGATAACAAGAGCGATTCAGCTTCCACTTGAGCTTTTCCGCCAAAGCTGAGGAGCGAGCATGGTGATAATATTTGCCAAGTTCATCGAATTGAAGCGGCGTAGCATCGAGCGAAACAATAGAAGGGATATAGTGCATCCAATCTTGAGCTAAAATTGCAGGTACTTGAGTATGGAATAAAAGCGCGTCTAATCGACATGCCTGCTGCATACCTGCAATCAAACGGCGGGCTTGCAGGCCTGAACGCACTGTCCAGTTGCTTTTATACACAGGCACCAGCTTACCAAACCCATGCGGCTCAAACTCAACTTCCCCCCACATGGGTCGCACTTCTTGATCACTCTTCACATATTTCTGAAGGTTTTTGGAATGAGTCACATGACCTAGAGACTGTTCCATAATAAAGCCAATTGTGTACATACCTTCTCACCTAGTTGTTTGTGCCTACGTGTGTAGGTCAATGCGTAAATCTGAGTGCCTGAAACATAATGAAGCTCGAAATATCTGTTCTAAATAGGCCTTCAACAAAGCTCGAACCCGCTCCAATAACTAACAAGCATCATAAACAGTGTCACTCGACCAATCGAAGAGAGCCCTGATTAGAGGTGATGTAAAATATCAAATTCAAAGTAGCTATACTCTATAACGCACACACCAACAAAAAATTACTCCCTAGGGCTGAAGTAATTACAATGTTGTAAGCAAAGCGTAGGCAAAGTCTAGGCGCGGGTGTTTCGATCCTGTTCTGATGGACCAGATCTATTTCGGGTATACTTAGAGCAGCAAGTAGGAGGATCATGTGAAGCAGTAAGGTCGAGTGTCGGCTTGGATGCTTGCAGATGAGAATGGCTTTTAAGGCGTAGCAAAGATGAATATTCTATCTGTTGAAGATATTAGTAAGAACTTTGGCGACAAACAGCTCTTCGAAGGGTTGACCTTTGGGATCGAGACGGGCGAGCGTGTCGGTGTGATCGGCGTGAACGGCAGCGGAAAAACCACCCTGCTGCGCCTCTTGAGCGGGCAAGAGCCGCCCGACAGCGGTCGAATCGTGTTCGCAAACAGCGCACGGGTCGCCTATCTGCCCCAAAACCCGGACCTCGACGAAAATCTGACGGTCTTGGAGCAGCTCTTCCGAGGCGAAGGCGATGTGGTCAAGCTCTTACGCGATTACGAAACGTTGACGGCTCAGCTTGAGGCGGAACCCAATAACACAGCGCTGCTCGACCGCTTAGCCGTGCTGTCACAAAAGATGGATCACGCCGATGCCTGGGAGCTAGAGCGTCGAGCGCGCGCCGTGCTGACGCGCCTTGGAATCAGCGATGTGCAAGCCCGCATCGCGACCTTGAGCGGAGGCCAGCGCCGACGTGTCGCGCTGGCGGGTGCACTGCTCAACCCGAGCGACCTGCTCATTCTTGACGAGCCGACCAACCATCTCGATACCGATCTGATCGCTTGGCTGGAAGAAGAGCTACGCCGTTACAGCGGCGCGATTCTGCTGGTAACCCACGACCGCTACTTCCTCGACCGAATCGTGACACGCATGCTCGAGCTGGATCGCGGGCGCGTAACGGTCTACACCGGAAATTATTCAAGCTACCTCGAACAACGAGCGGCGCGACTGATGCAAGAGGCCGCCGCCGAAGAAGCGCGCCAAAATCTGCTGCGCAAAGAGCTGGCCTGGCTGCGGCGGGGCGCTCAGGCGCGTACCACCAAACAAAAGGCCCATGTCGAGCGGGTCTACGACCTGATGAACAGCAAAGGCCCCGAGCGCCCCGCCGAGATGGACGAGATCTCGGTCGCGTCGCGCCGCATCGGCAAGCGCGTTTTCGAGATCAAAAACATCAACAAGAGCTATGACGGCCGCCACCTGGTGCGCGACTTCAGCTACACGATCGAGCCGGGCGAGAAGTTGGGCATCATTGGCCCGAACGGAAGCGGCAAGAGTACCTTGCTCAATCTGATCGCCGAGCGAATTCAGCCTGATAGCGGCACGATCGTCAGAGGCGAGACCGTACACCTAGCCTATTACGACCAAGAGAGCGAAGGGCTTGACCCATCGCAGCGCGTGATCGACTATGTGCGCGAGGCCGCTGAATTGGCTAAGACGGGCGAAGGCGCGCTGTTAACAGCGACCCAAATGCTCGAGCGTTTCCTCTTCCCGTCGGCGGCCCAATACGCCTACATCAGCACCCTGAGCGGCGGCGAGCGTCGTCGGCTCTATCTGCTGCGTCAGCTCTTGTTGGCACCCAACGTGCTGCTGCTAGACGAGCCGACCAACGACCTCGACATTCAAACCCTAAACGTGCTCGAAGACTTTCTAGATAGCTTCAAGGGCACCTTGATCACCGTATCGCACGACCGCTACTTCCTCGATCGCACTGTCGAGCGCCTGCTCGTATTCGATGGGCAGGGCCGCATCCGGCTCTTCCCGGGCGGCTACAGCATGTACCGCGAGCTCTACGAGCGCGAACAAGCAGAGCGCGAACAAGCCGCCGTCAAAAAAGCCGCTGCCCCAGCCAAACAACAGCAAGCGGCCCCTCAGCAGAGCGCCGCGCCACAAGGCAAACGCAAAGCCAGCTACAAAGAGCGCCGCGAGTTGGCGGCCCTCGAAGAACGCATCGCAGCGCTTGAAAGCGAAATTGCGACCGTACAAGAACAGTTGGCTCAGCCAGATCAGCCCTACACCAAGTATCAAGAGTTGGGCGAGCGCATGGCAGCGCTCTCGAGCGAACTCGAGACGAGCTTCGAGCGCTGGACCGAACTGGCAGAGTTGGTAGGAGAATAGAAAGACCATGGCCCCTTCACCCAATCGGCGCGTCAGCGCGCTGATACCCTATACCTGGCAAGCTCAAACCGGCTTCATTCTGGTCTCGAACACGCCCAAGGGCGACATTTGGAGCTTGCCCGGAGCCGCACCCGATGGGCGCGAAAGCGAGCTGCAAGCCCTGATACGCGGCGTACACGACGAGACCAATATGCAGGCCGTCGGCATTCTGACGCTCTTTGTGCATCCGCCGCGCAGCGAACACCGCATCTATCTGGTGCGCGCCAGCGGCTCGCCCGTCATTCGTGGCTCGGCGATCAAAGCGCTAGGCTTGCTGCTGCCCGATATGAGCATCGCTCAGATCGCCCTGCGCCAGCGCTATAGCTGGCCGACCAGTCTTCCAGCTAATATCAAAAAGATCGCAGAACGCTACAACGAATTGCGCGATCAAGAGTCTTCGTTCTTCGAAGGCTTCGAGCGTTATGCCTACGAAGAAGGCGACGATAGTTGTAGCTTTGATTACTAACAATCGTTGGGGAAGAGCATCAAACAGTTTGGAGCTCTTCCCCTTTGTAGGCTGATGCTCAGGCATCTCGGTAGCGCTTATCATCGCCGATAAAGCATTTGGAACAACGCTGTCCTCTATCTGCACGCTGTGTGGCGCGAAGCGCGCATAGAAATCCGTTTGAAGTATTCTCCGTTCGGCAAGGTAGCCTCGATCGACGCCTCGTGAGACAGCGAAAAGCGAGGAAAGATCACCGCCAGGTAGGAGCCTATTTGAAAGAGGGAATGTTGATAGCCGTAGGCGGACGCGGTAAAGACCGAATGGAAGGGACAAACATCGCCGCCAGAACTGTAAAACGAGCAAACGGATGGAGTGGCAATAGCGCGCTTTGAACGCCGATAGTCAAATCGCCAAGCATCGTCGACGTGTCGTTGAACGCTTCGGCACGAGACGAAACGATCACAACAATCAATTTGAGGACAGAATGCAAGATATCATTCGACTGCTTGAAAATAACAAAGCCTGGGCGGAGCAAATGAACGCCGAGCAGCCAGGCTTCTTTCAGAGCCTCGCCGCGCAACAAGCGCCCGAATATCTCTGGATCGGCTGCTCGGACAGCCGCGTGCCTTCGACCCAACTGGTCGGCATGCTGCCGGGCGAAATGTTTGTGCATCGCAATGTCGCCAACGTTGTGGTGCATTCAGATCTGAACTGCTTGGCGGTTTTGCAATATGCAGTCGAGGTTTTGAAGGTCAAACATATCATTGTGTGCGGCCACTACGGCTGCGGCGGCGTCGAGGCGGCGCTGCACAACCGCACCTTCGGCCTGATCGACAACTGGCTGCGCCATGTGCAGACGATTCGCAACAAGCACGAAGCCCTGCTGGCCGAATGCCCCGACGATAATGCTCGTCTGCGCCGCCTTTGCGAGCTGAATGTGATCGAGCAAGTCGTGAATGTCTCGCAAACTACGATCGTGCAAGACGCTTGGAAGCGCGGCCAAAAACTGAGCGTGCATGGCTGGATCTACGGCGTCGCCGATGGGCTACTACGCGATATGGGCCTAGTGGTGACCGGCTCGGAGGATATCGCGAGCCAATACCAAGCCGCGCTAGAACGCATCAAGTAGGCGCTTCCGAACAAAAGAATCGAGGCCACGCCCTGAACAGTGGGTGTGGCCTTTTTATGTGGTAAGCCAATCGAAATAATTTATTTGTAAAACGAAATTATCGTTAGGCTACCACGTCTTCGCCGCCCAAAACTATACCTCAAAAACGCTTTTGCGCTTGACAGTAGCTCAAGCCTCAGCAGAGCGAGACCACAGCCATACGCTCAAGCGAGCTATACAAACTTAGGCTTCGCCCGATCGGTTTTGCACACGACCTACAGAGGAATCGCTATGAACCATACCTCAGTTCAGCTGCCTCATAGCCAACCCGTGGCTGAATTCCGGGCTAATCGAACCGTTAACCTGCTTCCTGCCATCTGTCTGTTCCTCTTCTTTGGTCTCCTTACAGCCTGGGGCTACCCTACATATCTTCAAAACGACCCTCTACGTCTCGGTATATCGATTCTGATCAGCGTAACTTTATTGGGCATGGTAATCGCAGCCCATCTTCGCATGGTCTATCGAATGGTCTTTTACCCTGAGGGCATTCATATCCAATCGGCCCAACACAATCTGTTTCTGGCTTGGAAAGAGATCACTGCCACCGAAGCGAAGATCAGATACAACCAGGGATTCGCTTTGCTGTTCAACTCCATCTACTGGGGCGAAGGCAAAAAGATTCAGATCGGCCCTTGGGATCGCAACGATAAGTGGTTTAAACTGCCTCCTAGCCCGATCGAGCAGATCGACCTTGCAACAGCGATCGATTTTATCCAACAAGCTTCGTTTGAGGCGCGCTATAAGCACGCTCTGTCGCGCATAGAGCAGGGCGTTTGGCTGAACTTCAAGCACTTTGCGCTGAGCAAGAGCGGGATTCGCCACAAACAGCGCGTCCTCGAGTGACAGCAGGTCAGCGACATCGATGCAGCCGATGACCGTATTTTGGTACGGGCCACAGGCCAAAGCAAACCTTGGGCCATGTTGAAATACGGTGTGGTGCCTAACCAAGATCTGCTGCCCGCCCTGATCGCGCATTATGGCGGCGAACAGCTCAGCATCTTCCAGAAAGACGAGATCGATCCCCTGCTGTTCAAAGACCTCAAGAGACGAGCGAAGATCGGCAATCTGGTGGCTTGGGCACCTTGGATCCTCATCGGGCTGCTGGTTCTGATCATATGTGGCGGTGCGATCTACAGCGACATCCAGCGACAACAAGACGAGGCCTTATGGGAGAAGGGAGTGCAAGCCATCGCCCAACAAGATGGCGAGACCGCCCTTGAGATTTTCGATCGATTCGTGAAAAATAACCCCCAAAGCGCCAAGGCCCATCTCAATCGGGCCATCTCCTACCTCATCCTAGAAGAGTACGATCTGGCACTTCAGGATCTGCAGCGAGCCAACTTTCTGCGCCCCAACGACGGCCAGACCATCTTTCATCTGGGGCTCTTGTACCACATGCAAGGTCAGTGGAAGCAGGCGCTGGCCTATTACAACGTTTCGGCGCGTCTCTACGAAAGCCAGCAAGGCACTCAACAGACAGATTACGCTTGGATCTGCTATCGCCAAGCCCAAGTCTATCGCGAGCTAGCAGACTACGACGAAGCGCTTCGTCATCTCAGGGCGGGCCTGAAGGTGCCGCAGGTCGACGACGATCTGCGCACTCAGATGAGGCGCGAGCTCGAAGAGCTACAAGCCTTGAAGCGCTGAAGGACTCGGCCCCTCGCGTTTCACGCTCTGGCGGCTTGGCTTCCAGCTCCCATTCGGCTTCTAGCGCGTCCGCCTTCGGCTATCAACGTCCTTTCCAACAAGCGAGGTCGCTTTTGTGTGCGGAAAGGCCGCGCCAAAAAGCCAAGCTAGCCGGCTTCCCAGCGGCGCATAAAAGAGAGGTTTCGCACTGTGATGCGAAACCTCTCCGAGTTGAGCCCTAGCTCGAGCCTAGCTTAGCGCTGAACCAAGGGCAAGAAGACTTGATAGCCTGCGTTGGGCTGCTTGGGCAGTGTCGCAGGTCCATAGAAGTGCGAGCTGCCATCAAGCTCAAGCTCCTCGAGCCAGTAGCTGTAGTGAGCGCCTTGCTCGGCCCCGCTGTCGAGCCAGCTATAACTCGAGTTCGCGCCCTGGGCCACGATCAGCTCGCTCGTCAGGCGCACGGCGTTCTCGCGCGTGCCGTCGGCGCTGCGCCAGATCGCGAAGCCCAAGCTGTTCTGCTCGCTAGCAGTCTTCCACTCGATCAGTACACCACCCTCGCTCTGAGCCGCGCTGAACGATAGCAGTTGCACCGCGGTCGGCGTATTGGAGATAAGGCCAGCGTCGAGGGTCGGGTTATGCTCGCCCGGCGCCAAGGTCACCACATGAGTGCGGCCCGTGTTCGGGTCAGCGTCGCTGTCGCTGGCATCGTCGCCCACATTCGCCGAAGTGAAGCGCGGATACTCGGGCGGCAGGTTGCTAAAGCCGACGCTATAGGAGCCCGGGATCAGATTGTCGAAGATGTAGTAGCCATTGAGATCGGTCGTCGTGGTCGCGATCGGGTTGCCCGCAGCGTCATAGAGCGTGACGGTCACACCAGCCACTGGTTTTTCGTCGCGATCTTGCTGGCCGTTCTCGTTGGCGTCGTACCAGACATAGTCGCCCAAGCTGGCCGGACGATAGAGACCGAAGTCGACCGTCAGGTTGCTGTTGGCATCGTTGTCGCCGTCGTTGATCGGCTCTGCGCCCGACGAGAGCGTCACCGTTCCGCTGCGAATCACGCTGCCCACCAAGCTGCCGTTGTCATCGTTGTCGATATCGTTGTTCGGGCTTGGCGCAGGCTCGTAGGGGCCGGTCAGGCTATTGTTGCGGCCCGTGCTGGTCTTGTAGCCGTTCGGCGGCACGATCTCGACGATATAGCTGCCAGCCAGCAAGTCTTTAAAGAGGTAGTTGCCGTTGGCATCGGTCGTTTGAACCGCAAGTGGCACACTGCTATCCGGCACACCATCACCGTTGGCATCGGCATACAAGCGCACCGTCACATCCGAAATACCGCGCTCGTCCGGATCGAGCAAGCCATTGTTGTTCTGATCTTCCCAAACCAGATTGCCCAAGCTAAAGAGCTCGACAAAGCCGAAGTCGAAGTTATGGTTATTCTGGCCGGGGCCGCCCGTGGTCAAATTGACCGCGACCGCATTGAGATACAAGCTCGCATCGCCATCCGAGTCGCGCAGATCGGCATTGTTAGCGTTAGCACCGACCTTCAAGCGCGCCGGACGATAGCTGTTCAACACGCTTTGGCTGCGATCGATCCGCACGCTGTAATCGGTGTTCGGCCGCAAACCGCCCGGCACATTGCTGTCGTTAAACAGGTAGTGGCCGTTGGCATCGGTCACGGTCTGAGCGATTTGCGCACCCGTAGCATCGTGCAAGGTCACAACCACACCCGCCAAGGGCGGCTCGCCCGGATCTTGCACGCCGTTGTCGTTGTTATCGGCCCAGACGCGGTTGCCGATCTCGAGCGGCGCAGGATCGAAGAGCAACTCGATATCGCCCAAGGCGTTGCCCTTGCCATAGTGGTAGAGTGCCGGTCCGTCATCTAAACTATCGATCTGCCAACCGCGCTTCAAAGCGCCGGTCGTCTCGTCAAGGAAGATCAAACCTTGGCCGAACAGACCCAGATAGGCCTCGGGCGTGCTGGGGTCGAAGGCCGTCGAGATCACCTCGTTACGAGCTGGCTGCAGGGCCACCGCGCCGTTGGCGATCTCAAGGTGGATCGTGGTCACACCCGTAGTCGGATGAGTATTGATGTAGGCCTCGCCCCAGTAGTACTCGCCGTTGTTGCCAAATCCGTCAGTAGCCAAGCCCATAGTGCCCGTATCCTGAACGGGGCACAAGGGCGAACCTTCAAGCACATAGCTTCCGTTCACCAAACAGGCGTGCAGAATATCGCCAGCGTTGTTGATGGTATATTGGGCGGTGCTGCCCGAGACAGGAACATACTGGTTATAGCCGGACTGCTCGGCCAAGCGGTTCGAGAAGCCGAGCACCATCGCGCCGTTAGCGTCGAACTCGATAGCCGATAGGATGGGCTGAGCGTAGCTGATGCGCGACGAAGTTGTGGTCGTCACCTGATCCCAAGTGAAGGCCCAGGGCTTCCAACGCGCATCTTCACGAACCGGAATGCTGCCGGGGCTTAACTGAATGTGTTCCGCAGCCTCGCGCGAATAGTTCAGCGGGATCTCTAAGGTCATGCTGAAGCCAACGCTCGGATCGTTCGGATCGAACGAGAGCACATAGGCGCGCAGATCCGCCGCGTTCTGCGAGATGCCCGCATCGCACACCACGCCCAGATAGCCGCGCTCGCGGTAGAACTTGAGCGCCCAAGGACGCAGATCGCCGCCGTTACAGACGGGCACGCCCGGCAGGTTAAGGATAGGATACTGACGAGCGGTCGAAGGGATATCGGCTAAAGGCAGGCGCGCATCGACACTGATCAAAGCGCGCTGGTGCAGGTTGACCAACCAGAGCAGGCCGTTCTGATCGATCTCGATATCGCCATAGGCCACCGTGCCGACCTTGGCAAACGCATCGAGGTCGCGCATACGCTGGTACGGGTTAGAGGTCAGTTGGTTGTCGCCAGCCGCGCCCGCGCTGATCATGCCCGTTACATTGCTGCGCGTCACCGAGCCGAGGTCGATCGCAGGGCCACCGTTTTGCGGCAGCACACCCTGCAGGCTGAACTCGCCAACATAAGTCGCCGTAATCGGGTCGGTGTAGTCGAGCACATAGACGCCGCCCACGCCGCTCGTGCCGAAGCCCGAATAGCGCTTGAGCTCGGCGGCTGCAAAGAGCTGCTTGCTGCTGCGATCGTAGGCAAGACCCCAAACCGCTCCCGTGCGCATCAAACTAAGATCCAAACGCTCTTCCTCTGTCACAACCGCTGAATCATACAATTGCGAAACAATACCAAAGCGGTTGACAACAAGGTGGTTTCCGGTCTGATTGAGCGGAACAACGATTCGGGGATTGTCTTGGCTGTAATCTTCGGGGTGATTGATTCCCAGATCGATATTGGAGCTGGCACCATCCTCAACGAAACGAACCGTGCTCAGCGAGCTATGGGCCTGCATGCTCGGGAAATAGCCCTCAGGCAGATCCGTGAACTCGATGCGATAAGGGCCCGTACCGTCTACGATCAAGCTATAGCTCCCATCGGGACCTGTGGTGGTGCTGCCCTGAAGATCTCCGTTAGCATCGTAGGCGCTTACTCTCACGCCTGCGACACCCATTTCGCTGGCGATCTCGCGCTGGCTATTGCCATTGAAGTCGCGAAAGACCGTGCCTTGGATCGTTCCGGCAGCTTCTACAGATACGAGCGGTAAAAAACCGATCAATAAAAGAGCAACTAAACTAAAGCTAATTAGACAAGATTGTTTGTACGATGAACGAGAACGTGACATGGTTGACCTCTAAAATGTGTCTTGAATGAGTAAATTGCTTAGTATGGTTTCAGCACAGCAGCTTAAACAACGCTTTTAACCTCCTTCGCTCTACTCCTGTTTCTTAGCGATCTACCCCCATCAATGGCTGAAAATTCCTTCTTCAAAATCTGGTCTATTTCAGTTAATACAAAACAATCCAATCTAACAACCTTTCTTTAAATAAACCCTTTAACCATTTGAATAATTCAAATAAACAAATAAATCACCAAAACTTAGTATTCTAGTCAATATCTCAAGATTTAGGATACTTAATTAGTTATTAAACTTATTTTTAATGATTTAGATATATTCACACTAAATATAGATTATACTACTAAATTCCAGCAATTTTCTGTTTTAACCATTATTTACCTTTATAGAAGCTCTTATTTATACTCTACAGCACTCTCTATGCCAAGATCAAAATTTAACACTTTTTACAGCTTTATTATGATCTAAATCGTATTCCAAGAATCATAATACTATTCACGATAATTATTCTGATGAACAATCGATAAGCTGTCATCGTTCTTTAATCTACTCATAACAGCGGAGATAACCGTTTTTTAACATCTTAAGTACGCATCAGTCTGATTATGTTGAAGACGACATTCGCTTTTATGGCAGATCTGACCTTTAGGAAAGCGGAACCTGCCACACTCTCTGTTTTGTGCTTGGCTATAGATGGCGCTGTTACAAAAACCTTTTTAAAATTCGGGGTAGTACAAGCAATGTTGTGCGAGAAGGGAATGATCGTCACAATACCAAAAGAGGGAGAAGCTGGGTAGAAGTATTTTCTAAGCTTGTAGAGGTGAAAAAGAGGCTTCGACAAGGTGCAAACGCCGCTAGATCAGTGGCCCAACCGATGTTATAGGGCGATAACTTCATCTAACGATCGAAGCCTTGCTAAAAGCGAACTTTCCTTTGCATTATGGCGGCGAGGTCTCTAGCCTCCATTCGGTCCTCAGCGCGTCCGCCTCCGGCTATCAGGCTCCCTCCCAACAAATAAAGGCTGTCTGCCCTCGCCGTGAATCAGCGCGAAAACATCACAAACCTCTGACATAAAATCGGCGTGAATCGTTGTATGTTGGAGCGCTCTCTCGGCACACAGCTACAACACCTTGGTTACAGGCAAGCTGTTGGTAGCCGTAGGCGGACGCGCTAGCCGCCTTCTTGGAGGAAGGGACTAAGCCGCCAGAGTGCTGAAGTAATCACAGGGATTTGGTATTACTCTACATGAACGCCTAAAGACAAAACAAAGAGCGCTGCTCTAGCTTTAACTAAAACAGCGCTCTTTCTGCCGAAGACTAAAAAAAGTGATCAGCCAGATTCGATATTAAGCGTGCTCTTGGGCTGGCACTAATGTCGAAGCTAAACGATACAAGAGCCCGGGCTGTTGAGGAGTACCGAGCACCGTATTACGAATGGTTTCGGCTAACGCCTTATCAACAAAGTCGGTATGGGCTACTTTATTGCGCGATTTACGCAATCTTTCTATGGCTTGAAAGAGAGTAGCGACCTGATTCTCTTCCAAGCTATTGGGCTCAGCAATATATCTCAAAATGATCTGCCAATTAGCATCACGCTTTCTCTCAATCGCGCCCACCGAACCATAGGTAAATTGGTGATCTTCCATGATCTTGCCGTAGTGACGCAGTCTACCCTTACAAGGATAGTAGATGCGGCGTTTCATCTCGAACTCAAGCGCACGAATAAATTGCACAGCGCAAGCAGCCCACTCTTTAAGCTCGCTATCTTCAACCTCCAGCCAAATATATTCGCCAGCCATCAACATATGGCGCGACTGCTCGTGCAAGGCTTTAGGCACACCCTGCCAAACCTCGGGCAAGACCCAACCCGAAAACTTATCTTCGATCTGTCGAAGGTTGGGCTGAAGATATTTCATGAAGCTCGTGGTCTGTTCGCCGATCGCCTCTAGAACCTGTTTGCGTAGCTGTTCGGCCCGTTCACTGTCGTCATCCTCGTGAATCGTCTTGCGCAACCACGAACGCAGCTGCTCAATATTGTTATGCAGCTCTTGTTCCGTTAATACGCGCTCGACGCGAGGCGGAAGGCCGACTGTTTGTAGATCGATGATATGGCAAAGACGGCGATTGCTGAGGCAATCGCACTTGGGGCAAACCAGATCAACCTTTGTGCGGCTGATATGTGGCTTCGGGCAGAAGGCCATGACGCTCTGGCAGCGCGGACACCGCGGCACCGCTCGGGCGTGGGGGTTAATCGAGTCGACATCGGCGATGGTGCCGTGACACTCGAGAGCGACGCGCTGCTGCAAAGCTTGATGGAGCTGATCGAGCAGGCCGCGCAGAGCCTGTTGCAGGCTAGGATCCTGTGTTGCAACAGCGTTCTCCTCAGCAGCGAGGGGAGCAAGCTGACGCAGCTCGATCTGGAGCGCGCCGTCGCGGTCGCTGAAGCGTGTTTGCTGCGAAGAGGGCTGTGTAAGCTGAGCATCGCTCTGCGGCACAAAGGGCAGCAACACAATCGCGCGTTGTTCGCCGCTTAAATGCAGTTCACCGATCAAACGTTTGCGAGCCTGATCGAGTAGTTGTTCAGGGCCGCCCGCCCGCTGATAGACCGCATCGAGCAGATAGCCCGGCTCGTGCCAGATCACTTGATCGCCGTCGCGCAATTCTTGACGGTCGCAGCGTCGCAGTAAAAAGGTCGGCTGAGCCTGTAGATCGCCCTGCCATTGGCTGGGAATGCGAGCGTTAAACAGCAATTCGTACTCACAGCGGCTTTCAGGCTCGCCCCAACGAAAACGCAGCAAGCTGCTTTGATCTTCGGCCTGATTGTCCGTTCGTTCGATCAAGCTTCCTTCAAGGCTCAAGAACTCGAGCAGCTCATACAAGACCCACAGCTGATAGATGCGCGATCCCTGTTCGAGGTCAAGGGCGAGCGTTAGATCGTGACCGAAGCTATAGAGCTGACCAATCTTAAGCGTGCGCAGCTTCTCGCGCCAAAGCACAAGCTCGTGGTAGGCGTTGTTTGCGCCCGGCAGCAGATGCTCGCTAACCGTTAGCTCAAGCCGTTCGATCAGCTCGGGATCTTGATATTGATCGAGCATCGCTTGAGCCTGTTCGCGCAGTCCTGCAAACTGCGGGAAGCTTAATTCACGCTCGCACTGCTCGACGATTGTCATAAGCTGGCTGCGTAGCTGTTGAGCCTGCAACAAGGGATCATCGGAGCGCAGCAGACGCTCAATCGTCGCTTTGTATTCAAGCACCGTCACCACTGTCAGCAGATTCTCGGGCGTTGCGAAATTGCGACGGTTCTGACGAGTATGCAACTGCAAGGGCGGTTGGTTGGGCAGGCTCTCCCACGAAGCGGACAAGGTGCGCTCCCAATCGATCTGACCCGTAACAGGGTGCTCTTCAAGCTCGCTACTGCGCGGCGCATCGAAACTCAGCCTGCGCACGATCTGCGGCACGATATACTCGAACAGCTCGTCGCGCAAGCGCAGCAAAACCGCCAGATCGCGATAGCGCTGAAGCTCAGGTCGAGCGCTGGCAAGCCCTTTGCGCTCATTAAAGTAATTATCGAAGAGGGCCTGATCATGACGCAAGAGCAGATCAAGCAAACGGCTCTGCATCCAAGCTGCTGTACGATCTTCTCGCTCAATCAGTTGCTTTAGCATAACAATCACAACCCATGTTCATTCACAAAGGCGTACAAGCGTCCGGCAAAGAGGCCATCGGGTTTAATCAGCAGCTCTTTTGTAAGATCAAAGCGCTCGCTCAAGCTCTCGGGGTTGATGTTATCGCTTGGAAGGCGCAGCGCCGCCTCGTGCGCATGCCGCGCAGGAACATGCAGCTTGCTCAGGATCTCGCTCAGCTCTTCGTAGAAGCGCTTGGGATTGTTGGCATGCCTGATGTAGGCCAGCAGAGCGCGCAAGCGGTCGCGCGATAAGACTTGCAGTTGATCGGCTAGCGTATCGGCCAGTGCAGCATCGAGCGCATCGGGCCAATCCATACTTACCAAGTGGCCCGTGATTAACGCCATACATACCGACTTAGCTTGGGCCATACCGAGCTGTCGATAGTTGCGGATAGCGCTGAAGATCCGCCACAAACAGTTAAAAGCCTCTTCCAATTGCTGATCGAAGAACTCTACCGTGAACGGCTCAGTGCCTTGCAGTACCTGCTCAGGCGAATGACGTTTGATGTGTACAAACGCATCGATCGTCAGCACCCCTTCACTCTCTTGCTCTTCGATCACGCCGTTTGCGCTCAGCTCGCTCAGCGATTTATAGAGCACCATATTACGCTCTTGCTCTGCATAAGCTCTGCCGGGCGGCAAGATATCGATAAAGACGAAACGACGCTTCATAGCCTCGCTGATTTGGTTCAGGAAGTGACGATCAAAGCTATTGAGCGTGCCGATAATGCGAAAGTCGTGCGGCATAGGCACTGCATAGTCGCCATTATCGGTCGGCACCATCAATGCGTTACCTTTGCTGCCCAACGTAGTCAACAGCCCGCCGAAAGCAGCATCGATCGGGGCGCGAGTAAATTCATCGATCACCAACCAACGCCCACGGTAGATCTTGCCTTCCGCATCGACATAGGGTTGACGAACAAAGTCGTGCGGAACCTTATCGTCGCGATAATTGGCGTAGTTGCTCAAGACTGCACGCGTAAGATAGCCGTGACGCACTTTATAGGTGAGCTGTGTTGTATCGTTCTGCCTCTCTAATTGCGGAACAATGCCGCCGATCACATGGCGCACGCCCCAATCTTCGGTAGCCGTTACTAGATCGACAGAATAGCCGTAACGGACCGATTCGACTTTGCTCGATCGCTCAAGCGGCGAACGCATCGGGTCGGCAGGCAGGCTCAGCGAATGAACAGTCTCGCTCCACAACAGTTCGGGCAGCAACTTAGCAAGATGGGTCTTGCCGGTGCCGGGAGGGCCGCTCAAAATCACATGTTGGCCCGCGATCAAAGCGCCATAGATGCGCTTGATCGTATTGCGCTCGATCAACAGCTCGCGTTGCAGCAGCGCGATCTTCTCTTCAAGCTCTTGCTCATCGATCAGCGGCAAACGGCCCGTTAAAGGAGTATGATCTTGGGCTGTCGCCACATGCACCTCTTTCACATACTCCACAAAGGTATTGATCGCACCAGCGATAGGCGTCTGTTTGGGCAACGGCTCAAAGGCTGTGGGCGAAACAGTCCAACTGCCATCCTCTGCTTGCATAACCAAACCCGTCTCTTTGTACCATTCGAGCAAACGCAGCGGGAAGCGGAACTCCGAGAGCGGATGGGGCTGTTGATCGAAGGGCAGGGCCAGAATAGGCAAGAGATAGTCGTTGCCGCGTCGCACAAGCAAGGTCAGCGCAACGTAACGGCGCAGATCGTCAGGGTCGAGATCGGAGAGATGGGGCCAAACGCGGTAGTAGCCGTTATCGCGCAGCTCTAACAGACGCAACTGCATCAGATCGTCGATGAACTGATCGGAGCTGGCAAGCGTATCGGGGCGCTGTACCGTCTTTTGAGCCTCTTCAAAGGCCTCCAGCAGTCGAGCACGACTAAACTCGCGCGAACCTAGCGCGATCACAAAATTGATATAACCATTCAGATCGGTCCCCAAGGAATCGGGCAGGCTCCAAGCATCGCTGGTCGCGCTATTTTTCTGAACAGGCTGGGTGAAATCGATCTCGCGGTCGTTGCGTTTGCGATAGTTCTGGCGGATCTCTAGCAGTTTGCGATCGACATCGGCATCTTCGGGCGTGGTATCGTTCAAATACTCGGCATAAGTTTTGGTCAGGCTGACCTTATAGTCATGCGAGATAATGCCCTCGAAGGTGATAGGATGCACAATGTGCAAGAGTGCCTCACGCTGCGAATGGGCACCAAACACATTCACCCCCATCAGCATATCTTTGAAAGCCCAAGCATCTTTGAGAAGTTTCTCTTGCTCACTCGAGGGGAGCTGCTTCCAAGCGATCACAAAGTTGATGATAAAGGCGATCATAAAGGGCCGAAAGGTATGAAAGGCCGTGCCAGTCTTTGCGATACCTTGACTTAAAGCCTCGTCAAGCTCTTTGGGGATGCTGACGGGCGTCGGCGACCAGTTGAGAACGGTTGTAATCAACTTGCGCTTAGAAGCAGCGCTTAAACTGCTTTGATCAGCGATCAGCGTATGCACAAAAATAGCCTCAGCGGCCAACTGATAGACCTCGGGGCTGGTGTTTTCGAGCTGGCGCTTAAATTTGTTGATAAAGGTATCGTTTGATGTATCGGGCTGGCTGATAAATTGTTCGTGTAAGCTCTGCAAATTAGGGAGCGTCCAGAGCGCAACGCCGGGAGTGAAGAGCGAGTCGTCTTTGCGCAGGACATTATCTACAAAACGTTCGGCGGCATCATAAAAGGCTTGGTGTTTTTCCAAAGAAAAATACGGCATACTACTCCCTCGTTAAGCAATCTGGCCCTAGTCTATACCATAGGTATAAAGAATTGCCTGTGTCTACAAATGTGCGCTTGGTATGATGTCGAAAACTGGCTCTATACTATTAGTACCAAGCGCACAGCAAATCGCTTGTGTTTTATAAGCAGGAAAGTTTATGAGGGGTATCAACATGCTAGGGGCGCAAGGGAGAGGTTCGATCTCTACGAGTTGAGAGAGGTTTATGTCCTTTACGGCAAGCGCTGTTCCATTCTCGCAGGCCTGCAGATAAGCATTATAAGAGCAGCTTGATACTTCTTAGAGGTTTCGATATGCTTCATACATGTCGCTATGTAGTTCATACAGGTTGCTATTTCTTTCATGCAAGCCTCTAATTGCTTCATACGAGCCGCTACTTCTTTCATGCAGCCCGCTGTTTCCTTCACACAAGCCGCTGTCTCTTAGACATAAACCCGTGTTTCTTTCACACAGGTCGCTGTTTCGTTTGCACAAGCCTGTGTTTCTTTTATACAGCCCACTGTCTCTTTCACACAAGCCGCTGTCTCTTAGACATAAGCCTGTGTTTCGTTCCCACAGCACAAGTTGATAAGCGCTTCGCAGGTTTGTTTCTAAACAAGTCTAAGCGAATCGTGCTTAGTCGGCTTCAAAGAGTGTATTCCAAGCTTGCAGAACCAAACGGCGGGTGCGATATTCGCCATAGAGGCGTAGCTCTTTCTCTTTGAGCACACGGAATGTCTCGCTAGGATAGTTTGGGCCATAGAGATCGTGAGGATCAAGGATATAACGCAGATCATCGCGGCTCAGCCCATAGAGATGAGCGATGTAAGCATCGAGTTCGGCGCGCAGCAGGGCGCGGCGCTCTTCGTGCCAGATAAAGGGCGGCGGCGCTTGTCGCTGAGAGGGGTCGAGAGCAGCGACTTGCTCTGTAATCTCTGCGCTGGCGTGCTGGGCGGTAGCGTTATGGTTAGCGCGACGCTGTGCGATCAGCACTTGGCGCATATAAGGATCCGCTTCATTCCAAAGATCTTGGGCAAAGCCTTGCAGATCATAGGCGCTATAGACCAATTCAAAAACACGCGGCACAATAAAAAGCAGATCGTTAGAGTCAAATGTTTCTGGTGGAAGCACTGGAAGTTGTTTCAAAATAAAGTAGGTGAGATTAGTTCCCCCAACCTTTTGCCTTGCTATAAAATCAAAAGCCAGACTGTTAACAGTAGCTAAAAAGGCGGAAACCCTGTGTATTGAGCCTCTAGCTAAAAAGATCAAAGGAGCTTTATGTCCCGCAGCAATACGCGGCAATAGACTAAAGATCGCGGTTCGTTCATTGGTAGCATTGGTAATATCGCGGAATGCCAATAACCATTGGTTATGCCAGCCTCGCTCTATTAAGCGGCGTTCAATCTGCTCTTTGAGCAGCCAATAACGAGGGGTAACGCTGCAATAAGGATCTTCTAGCTCCGCTAGGGAGAGATCTTCTACCGTCTTGCCTCTATAGCTGGCCCAGCGATGGCTATACTGATGAAGCATTTTCGCTTCATAGAGCGGCAGCGCATCCGCTTGGGGCTGATCTAAGAAGAGGTGGCTATCGTTAGACATATCGAACATGCGCATAAATGATACGCCCCAAGGATTAATCTCGGGCTGGCCAGCAGCAGCTTCGCGTAACAAAACCGGCACCTTACGATAGATCTTTTTGGTTAATTCTGCATCGGCTCGGCTTCGGAAGACGGGCGCAGTACGGGTATTGGGGTTGATCAGCGCGATCTCCTCTGCGCTTAAGCTAAAGCGCCGCTCTGGATTGTGAAGTTGATGTGTCTCTTGCGCAAAGAAAATAAATTCGCTTGGCTGTTGCGTATTCCCAAGGATTAGCAGACAGAATTTGTAACTACGATGCACATCTGGAAAGAGTGGTTTCGCATTCACAAAGTCATACAGAGCAATTAGCTGCTGTTTTCGGTTGAAATCAGCGAATAGAGCCTTGGTTGAATCATCGGTGGCGATGCCGGTAGGCACAATAATGCCTACACGACCATTAGGAGCCAGTAGATCGCGTACAAGCTCGGCAAATAAAGCGTAGGTATTGACATCGCCGACCGCGCTCAGCGGAAAACGGCGCGATACACGCACAAAACGGCTCTCGCTCTCGGCCAACTGCTTCGCACGCTCAAACTGTGCGATTCTAGCGCGCTGCTGAGGCGTTCCCTGGCGCCAAGCTGCGATCATGCGATCGCGTTCGGCCTTATTGCTGGCGCGAGCGATCTCTGGCACATCGATAAAGTGCTCTTGTTCTTGCAGCTTAATTCGTTCCCAAGGCGGATTCGCCAAAATCAGGTCGAAGCCATGCTTTCGCTCGCCATCGCGCTCAAAAACCTGAGGGAATTCTAGCTCCCAATGGAAGAAAGCGAGCTGATCGGCCAGCAGCTTGGCAAACACCTGCTTGTATGTAAGTTCGGGCCTCTCTAGCTCTTGATTGAGATCGCTGCTAATTGGAACAGCATCGATGGTCTCTCGATCGAAGCTCAAAAAGAAGGCCGCTGTCCAGAGATTGAAACGATTGAAATCGGGCGAAAGCTTTAGGCGCAGCTTATTATAAGCTTGGCTCTTTTGAAGCACACCTGTGACCGTGCTGGTATCGATCCGCTCAAAGTCTTCCAAGGCTTGGCGCAGAGCTTTTTGCTCCGAAGTAACGCTACTGGTTCCAATCCCTAATTGAATCAAGCCCTGCTTCTGCCAAAGTTCGCGAGCTTGCTTATTTTGCTTGCGCAAGCTGGTCGCAACCGTTTTATCGTCGCCTGTAAGCGGCTTATAGGCCTCATCGGGAATGCCTGCTTCAATCAGATCGGCCCACGCACCAACCAAGGAGTTGCCTCGTTTGATATTAGCATCGAGAAAGTCGAGCGGCATGCCTTTGGCATGGCCTTCGATCCAGAGCGCGAGCTTACATAGATCGACTGACAGTGGATTGATATCGACTCCGAAGATGCACTTTTGAATAACATCGCGCACAGCACGCCGATAGAGCTCGGGCGTGGGCAGATCGCCAGCATTGCGCACCTTGGCCAGCTCGTGGGCGATTCGACGCGCGGCTGCTAAAAGCAAGTGGCCGCTGCCACAAGCCGGATCGAGCACGCGTAAGTTTAAAAGAACCTGTTCTTGTTCCTTAAAGCTCAGCGGACGACCATTGGGGGCCAGGCGCTCGGCGATCAAGGGGTCGAGCGCACTCTTAATCAGCTCCTTCACCAGCTCAGGGCTGGTGTAGTACGAGCCAGTGCTCTTGCGATCGGTTCCATAGACTAAGCAAAACTGGGCTTGGCCCGATGCAAACATATCGACCAGCGGGCGATAATCGAGCAGGCTCTCGTAGATACTGCCAAGCTCCTCGACATCGATGGCCGCATAGTTGACCCGGCGTTGGCTCTCGCTTTGAGGATCATAGTAGTAGGATAGAGCGCGAATAGCGGCCAACAGATGGCGATTGTTGATCTGAGCATTTTCAAGATCTTTGATCGCTTCGTCGTTGAACAGCTCACCGTTCAGAGGCGCAAGCCCTAAAGAGGTCTCTAAGTCGTTGCCGAGCTTAAATTGGGCAAAGCTATTCAACAAACCACGCCAAAGATCGTAATACGTTTCGCGCACAAGGCTGGGTCGCTCCGCCAAGAAGCGCAAACGTCGCATCGAATAGTATTCGTAATAGATCTTGAGGCGTTCGTTAGCGGGAGGTAAGCGATATGAGAGCAAAACTCGATCGAAATCGGGGTCGTTACGATCAAACTCTTGGGCGACAATCGCATTGCGCTCTTCGGCGACCATTAAAAAGAGCAGGCGATAGATCAGTTTTAACAGTTGACGATAAAAGTCGTGGGCACTAAGTCGTTGCTCGGTCAGTTTGCGATAAAGTTCTGACTTGTGAAGATGGGCGTCCTTTACAAAACCGTTGCCCAGCTCCAACAAAGCTTGTTCAACACCTTGACGCAAACGCTCGCGCACCCGCCCGCCCTGCTCAATCGCATGGCGATGGTAGTATTCCAGCCAACAATCTTGAGCATCCTCAATAGTTTTTGGCAGACGCGAACGGTGCAGATGGCGAAAGAGCAGAATAAACTCGCTAAACTTCTGCTCTTCAAACATCGAGCGCAGATTAAATTCAAGATAAGTAGGACGCGAAAAGCGTGACGAGTCGCGTAAAAGGCGCAAGCGCTCGCCATTGGTGACAATGCCCCACACATGCTCGCTGTTATTAAGATATTCCTGCACAATGGCATGCGGCGAGCCGTAGGACTGCTTCGAGCTTCTAGAGCGACCATCGAGATCGACTCCGTAGGCTTCGATATGAATAGGCGGGGCATCGTGATGAGGATCAGCCCGATGCGAGATCGGAAAGCGCCGTCCATTGATGATTTGATCGCGCGGCTGTTGAGGTCTGATGTTGTAGCCGAAGAGGGTAAAGAGCTTCTCAAGCCAAGCTGAACGGCTAGAAGTTTGTGTTGATAGAGAGCGATTCGCTTGAGGGCTGGAGGAATCATGTAGTGAGCGCCAATCGCGATAGACTTCTTGCCACAACGATGCAGCATAGTCGGTGACAGAAAGCGTTTGGCTTAGAGCAAAGTCTTGAGGACGCTGGCCGGGAAGCTCTTGGTGAGCGATCGCATCAATAAGATCAAGCGGAATCAGGTCGCCTTCGCTGACAATCGTTGTGTACGCCATAGTACAAGCCGCCTTCTCTCTCGCACAAAGGCCGATCAGCTCATCATCGGCAAGACAGACACGTTCTGAAAACAAATTTTCATTTATGTAATACTATGATTCGTAGCAATTTTATACACATTGATTTTAATGTCAAATTAACATCCTTACCAAACTCACAAACACGAAGAGTACAGCGCTCCACCTACAAGGTGCAAGCACAACAAGAAGCCATTTGCATAACAAGCATAGTTATGGTAGAATAACGGGCGTTGTAGACGGAGATCTGGCGGCGTAGCCAAGTGGTAAGGCAGAGGTCTGCAAAATCTCCATTCACCGGTTCGAATCCGGTCGCCGCCTCCACAAACAAAAACGCTCTTGGAATACTTCCAAGAGCGCTTTTATTTTGTTTGCAAAGCTTAGACTTTAAAGCGCTTGTGTATAGTATAGATGCGAATGAGCGTACAAGCGCTTAGCTACAAGTTTATCGAAGTCAGAGAGAGCAATCCTACCCTTCGACAAGCTCAGGGTACGGAGTGCCTTGTCAAGGAAATACAGCGTTTGAACCTGCAAGCTGCTTGCAGCTGGCAGGTTTCAGCGAAGGCAGCGAAAGCAGCGAAAACAGGGCGCGCATACTTCCGAGTTTACACATTCAAGCTTTGACGGCGAAGCTCTTGGCATCCATTCGGCCCTTAGCGCGTCCGCCTACGGCTATCAAATGGGCTAGCTGCCCTCATCCCCGACCCTTCTCCCGCAATGCGGGAGAAGGGCGTATGCTCCCCCTCATTCCCGATGTTCTGATATGAAAATTCCAGTTACAGGAAGCGGTCAGCATTCACGCGACACATATAATGCCGCCCACTGAGGATTTTCACTAGTTGTTCTCAGCGCCCCGCGCTGGTGGTTAACTCATACCAAATTCGCTTGCTTTATTCTATTTGGCCTTCGGCAGAGTGGAACTTGTCTCTTTTCTTTCCCGGTTTTGTTTTCTTACACTCCAAGTGGGCAAGTTTTTAAACGAATTTGGTATAACTGCTATCCTTACCACGAACCTTCCAGCAGCTTCGCAGCTGGAAGGTTCAAAGTGGCTTAACATCGCTAAATAGCGCTGCAACTTGCCTGGTGCAAGCTGCAAGCAGGTTTACACAGCGTGTTTCGATGCCTTTGCTTAGGAAGGCAATCGGTAAGCAGCAGATAGATCAAACGAACACACCAAGGTTTTCTATCAAAGTACTTGATTGGCTAACAGAGCCATATATTAAGAGGCTGATTCGAGCAGTTCGCTAAAAATATGCTCGGGCAGTTGATCGAGGCGATCGACAACTACTTCGGCAGCTAGCTCGCCGTGCGAAGAGCGCACGCCGATGGCGCGCATGCCCGCGCGATGGGCGCCTTCAACCCCGGCAGGAGCATCTTCGACCACAATACAACGATTGTAGGGCACGCCCAAACGATCGGCAGCCATTTGGAAGACTTGGGGATCGGGCTTGCCGCGCTGCACATCTTCCGAGGCCACGATCGCATCGAAGCACCACGAGATCTGCAGAACGCGCAAAATGGTTTCGATGTTGGCGCGCGGCGCAGAGGAGGCGACCGCCTGTCGCCAGCCTTCGCGATTGAGGCGCATCAGCCATTCTTGAACACCGGGCAAGAGCGAGATACCTTCGCGCTGAACGATCATTCGATAGGCGTGCTCTTTGGCGTCTGCAATGCGTGCGATCTCTTCGGGAGTGATGTCGGGGCTGATCAAGTCGCGCAAAATGGTGTCGTTGCGCTGGCCGAACGTGGCGCGAAACTGCTCATACGTAAAAGGGATGCCCTCTTTTTGCATCGTTTCGTCCCAAGAACGCCAATGGTACTCGCCAGAATCGATCAAAGTGCCATCCATATCCCAAAGTACGGCGCGTACTGGCGAACTATTTTGTGTCTCCATACATCTATTTCCTTCATTATCAGGCACGAAACAAGCGATCTGTATGTAAGCAAGCTGATAGAGTAGCGTGCGGGCTCTCTCAAACGCTAGTGTAGCATAGCAAAAGGAGTTACAGAGCACAACTATGCTCAGTCGAGATTGTTGGGTTTTCAGGCGGGCGTATGGCACAGGGCGATACGACCTCGTTTGATAGTTGATACCAAATCCGGTTGATTGCTTTCTATTTGGCCTTCGGCAGAGTGGAACGTGACCATTTTTTTCCCGTTTTTGCGTTACAAGAACGCAACTCTGTAAGCGAATTTGATATAACTTGTAAGATCGCGAAGATGAGGTTTTTGGAATGGCCTTTCCACACTGCTACACCACCTTTGCGGCGGATAAGCTGTTGCTAGCCGTAGGCGGACGCGCCAGAAGCCTGCTGAGAGCCAAAAGCCTTATCGCCAGAGCGCTGAATATATCAAACAGAAGTGATACAGGCCCGCACTGTGATGCAAGAACAAATCAAAGGGATCTGACAAGCGGTTTGTCAGATCCCTGCGAGTGTAAGCCTTGGTTTGCAATACAGAGGCAAGCAGGCTTATTCGGCGGCCTCGCTGAGCTCTTCGTCCTCTTCTTCGTGCTCTTCGTACCAGCGAGCCATAGACTGCAAGGTCATTTGCACCAAGAAGGGCGATACTTCGTTGCCGAGCGAGGTGCGGAAGGCGTTGTAGTCGACACACACGGCGTCGCGATAACGCTCTGCATTGATGAGGACGGGCAAGAAGCGACGCAGTTGGCTGGCGAGTGATGCACGGAAGCGCGATGTGGCAACACTTAAAACGGCGCGCTGCAAATAGGAAGAGAAGGCCGGATCGTCTTGGCTCTCGACGATCGGTGGCTCTCCTACCGCCTCAATCATTTGCTCAACAACCCAATCTTCAAAGTGCAAAGGCTTAAAGAGTTCATCACGGAAGAGCTCAAGACTATAGAGGTTTGCAGCAGTTACATCTCGCTTAAATTCATTAATAATTGGCAGATGCTTTTGAATCAGAAGATGCGTCGCAGCAACGATTTGGCGCTGCTCTTCCATTTCGGGGCGCTTCTCGAGCCACGTGCCTTCGCAAGTTGTGAGGGATGCTACATATTCTGCCTGCTCGCGTCGCGCACGCTTGAGTTGTGCCTGTCGGCCCATAGAGCTATTCTCCTTTGACATTGTCTCGGCAGGCGCACTGCGTGTGGCCATTCCGGTTTGTAAAATCTTCTGTTGGAGGGAAGTGGCTTGCATTATACCATGTTCGCCGTCGAGAGCTGCAAAGGATTTGAAAAAGCGCTGTCGATATAATGGTATAGTTAGCCCACAAGCGTAAAGCTGACTGTTTGGGTATAGGCTAGGAGGATGATCTCTACAATTATGTCTACAAAGCTTTCTCTCTCGGCGATCGATAGCCTTGTGGAAGAGGCGATCGATAAACGGGTCTGGCCCGGCGCGGTTGTGCTGGCGAGCAAAGCTGGGCAACTGCTGCATGCAGCGGCTTACGGCAGCACCATGTACGCTGACCCCGGCTCCCAAGCTGTTCAGCTCGATACAATCTACGACATCGCCTCGCTCACCAAGGTGTTTAGCGCCACCGCCCTCTTGCAACTGATCGAGGAAGGAATGGTGCAGCTCGATGCGCCGGTTGCGCGCTATCTGGCGGGCTTTCGCGAGAGCAGCGTAACGGTACGCCACCTCTTAACCCATACCTCGGGCCTCGATCTACGCCTTTCGGCCTTGCGCAGCCACGAACGCGCCAAGATTTTAGAGCTGATCTATCAAGCGCCTTTAAAAGTACCCGCCGGAAGCGATGTAGCCTATACCAATATCAATAGCCTATTGGTGGGCGAGATCGTCGCACAGCTGCGCCAGCTTCCGCTCGAACAGGCGATCCAAGAATATATCCTCGATCCGCTCGGGCTGCGCGAAACGATGTTTAACCCAAGCGCCGCATGGCATGCGCGCATCGCCCCCAGCGAAATCGATGAAGCGTGGCGAGGCGGCCTTGTGCATGGCAAGGTTCACGACGAGAGCTGTTATGCTTTGGGCGGAGTTGCGGGGCACGCCGGGCTGTTTAGCACAGCTTATGATCTGCTGCGCTTCTGTGAAGCGTGGCTGGCATATCAACCACCGCTGATCTCGGAAGGTTTGGCGCGCGATGCGGTCACTAACCAAACGCCCAAATTACGCCTAGCCTGCGGCTACGGCTGGATGCTCGACCGCGTTTCGTTTATGGGCCAGCACGCAGCGAGCGGCTTCGGGCACACTGGCTTCACCGGGCCAGCCATTATCGCTTTGCAAGACTACAACTGCTGCGTTGTGGTGTTGTGTAACCGTACCTACCCGCGTCGAGCGGCGGCGCTGCATCACGGCTATATCGCACAGATCGTCGATGCAGTTGTGGCCGAACTCATGCAATAGTCCGGGCACAGATCGAACCTATTCCTCTGATAAAGCGGAAAGTGTAAGCTGTTATAGCCCTAGCGAGTCGGCCTGCAATACGTTTCTTGGCGCTCTTTTTTATGGTATTATAGTTAACGGTGTTCGAATTGTATAAAGATCTAGTCGCGGCCCGCCCAGTGACTGCGCGGCACCGGCGTTGAGGGAAAGCCATGGCCGCTACCCGTATTCTGATTGCTGAAGATAATGATCTCGTTTCGCTAACCCTTGAGGAGCAGCTCAAAGGGCTTGGCTACGATGTTATCGGAATCGCTCGTACTGGAACCGAAGCGATCGACCTCGCTCTGCGCCTTGTTCCCGATGTCATTTTAATGGATATCCGTATGCCAGAGATCGATGGGACCGAAGCTGCACTACGCATCAACCAGCAACGCAGCATGCCGATCATTATGCTTACGGCCTACACCGACAAAGAGACGGTGCGTAGAGCAGAAGCCGCCGGAGTATTAGGCTATTTGGTTAAACCGATCAGCGAAAACGATCTTCCCCCCGCGATCAATATCGCACTAGCACGCTTCCGGGAGATTCAAAGCCTACGCACGGAAGTTCACAGCCTGCAAGACTCGCTCGAAGCACGCAAATTGATCGAACGCGCCAAAGGTATCTTAATGCAGCGGCTCGGAATCCCAGAACGCGAAGCCTATGAGCGTCTACGTCAGCGCGCACGCGATAAACGAGCCAAGATGAAAGATATCGCTCGGGCGATCATCGAGGCCGAAGAGCTGCTAGGCAACGATTAAGCTCTCAGACAGTCACAAAGCGCTGTGCAGCGCGATCGAGAACTTCTACTTGACGAAGTATTTGAGCTGTGTTATAGTCGTGCCAGCAATTAGTACATCTAAGGAATTATTCAACCTATGATCGCAAGCAACCACAAGTTTGGCTTTTATTTTTACTTTTATCCCGCCAGTAAAATAGGGGCCGGGTTGCTTCGCGTTGAATAAGTTCTCGATCATAAAGAACGAAAAGGTGTGAGGCGACACGGGCCCCACACCTTTTTCTTTTCCTTAGAACTATGAGCATAGCAGGCAAAAACAACGTCGTCGTATTGGCGTGACCAGCCATCTTGATAGATACTCTACTTTAAGTAGCATAACGCTATGCGAAGTGTTCAAGCCTTTAGTTTAGTCTGTGAGACGCTCTTTCGATAAAGAGCAAAGGAGACGACAATGCCACTATGCTGCCGAGGTTTACGTGGGGCCACAACCGTAACGGAAAATACCCGCGAAGCGATCTTCGAAGCGACCAAAGAGCTGCTCGAAGAGATGATCAAAGCGAACAACATTCAGGTCGAAGATATCGCCAGCGCGATCTTCACCACAACAACTGATCTCGACGCAGATTTTCCGGCGGTGGCGGCTCGCGCCCTTGGTTGGACCGATACGGCCTTGATGTGCGGCCACGAAATGAATGTACCGGGCAGTTTACGCAAGTGCATTCGTGTATTGGTACATTGGAACACAGAACGAACTAACAAAGAACTTGTGCATGTCTATCTGCGAGGTGCCGCAGCGTTACGACCCGATCGTGCCAAGCGCCCTGTTGTAAACCAGAACTAGGAGGCTGTCTTCTATACCCGAGTTGTTTTGCGAGCTTCAGTCTGCTCTGCGATCTAGCCGCAATTGGTGCGGCAGATCCGCAAGTCGGGCTGACGCACAATCCATTCGATGCACCACAGGTGCTTATACACAATTGTTGGCTAGGAAAGTAGGACATGAGCATAGTGAATACTTGGCAGCAGACTCAGCGCATGACGCTGGTTGTGCCATCTCAAAAAACAACAGAAGGAGTTAACGCGATGATCGTCATTATGGGTTCAAGTGCAACAGAGCAGAACATTCAAAATGTGCTCGATCGGTTGGCCCAACACAACTTGCAAGGCCGTTTGATCCGAGGTGAAGAGCGCACCATTATCGGCGTGGTAGGCGCATCGATTCCGCCCACTCTGCGCGACGAAATGGAGCTCATGGAAGGCGTGCAAGAGACCGCTCGCGTTACCAAGCCCTACAAACAAGCCGCCCGCGAATTCCATCCCCACGATACCGTAGTCGATGTGCGCGGCATTAAGGTCGGCGACGGCAGTTGTGTCGTTATCGCAGGCCCCTGCGCCGTTGAAAGTGAAGAGCAGATCATTCAGACCGCCCGTTTAGTCAAAGAAGCGGGCGCTTCTATGTTGCGAGGCGGTGCATTCAAGCCCCGTTCGTCGCCCTACACCTTCCGTGGTATGGGAGAGCAGGCGCTCAAATACATGGCGACGGCGCGCGAAGAGACCGGTCTGCCGATCGTAACCGAAGTCATGACACCTAGCGATGTTGAGTTGGTCGCTCGCTATGCAGATGTCTTGCAGATCGGCGCGCGCAATATGCAAAACTACCAACTGCTCGAAGAGGTCGGTCGCTCGGGCGCACCCGTCATGCTGAAGCGTGGCCTTTCGGCGACCATCGAAGAGTGGCTGCTCTCGGCCGAATACATCATCGCCCAAGGCAACCCCAATGTGATCCTGTGCGAGCGCGGTATCCGCACCTTCGAGACCGCAACCCGCAACACCATGGACCTCAACGCGGTGGCGGTCGCCAAGCGCAACTCGCACCTGCCTGTTATCGTTGACCCCAGCCACGGTACAGGCAAATGGTACTTGGTGCAGCCTTTGGCACTGGCCGGTGTGGCCGTAGGCGCCGACGGCCTGATCATCGAGGTTCACCCCGACCCCGACCGGGCCCTCTCCGATGGCGGCCAGTCTTTGACTCCCGCCAACTTCGCCGCGCTAATGCCGCGTGTGGCAGCCGTGGCGAGCGCTATGGGCCGCACAATGGCTCGCGAGGCCGAGCTTCAGGTTTCCTAGTGCGCTAGACTGCTAACAACTAGGGCTGATTGGGAGTGTAGACAGCAACATACATTCTCAATCAGCTTTTTTTATGGCTCGCTGGCGCAGCAATATGCCAGATCGACGCTTGTCTACGTTCTTGCCTACAAACAATCCAAAGCGAGCGGTCACGATCTAGCCGAGCAGCATCTTGGCTTAATCTCTCGGCTATCTCTTGGTTCGCTATCCACTTAATCTGTTTAGCGCTCTAGCGGCTAGGTCCCTTCCCCAAGAAGGCTTCTAGCGCGTCCGCCTACGGCTAGCAACAGCTTATCCGCCCAAAGGTGGTGTAGCAGTGTGGAAAGACCATTCCAAAAATCCTCATCTTCGCAATGTTACAAGCTAGTACTTCTCTCCTAGTTTGGCGACCAAAGCTGATATTTCTTCTCCACGAGAGAGAAAATCGCGGGTATACTGGTAACAAACGTTCTCGATGCAACCTAGATCGAAGCCTGTGACAGGCCAATATTCCGACGTAAAAGATTTGATTTCTTTAGGAATACGAGCCGCTCTATTGCGGAATAGCCTGGAGCTTATGCTATAATCTGATCAGCCTGGGCAATGCTGTAATTTGAGGAGGATATACGCCTGTGATTTCACGACGTACACATATATTCCATAGTGTGGTTGCCGCGCTTCTCGTTGCCCTCCTTGCAAGCGTGGGATTACAAGCAAGCCCTGAGGCTGTTCAAGCACGTCCCTTACAGCAACCGGCAGTTCTTGATGCCAACCCAAAAAATGGCGTCCAAGGCCAACAGGTTACTTTTACCATCACTATTCCTAACAATACCGGAGTAGAGGACACCTTTACACCTTCGGTTGTAACTACTCCTAATGGTTTTAATCCGCCTTCATTTTCGCCTTCTTCGATCACACTTCAACCGAACGTAAGCGGGCAATTTCAAATGACGGTTGATGTGCCCGCCTCTCAAGCTACGGGCCAATATACTTTTGTAGTTGCTATAACCTACACAGGGGGAAGCGTACAAGTACAACCCTCCATCAATGTAGTTGCGCCCACTAACACTATTCCGCCTACCCCTGCGAACAACGCAACCATTGACGTTACCTCGGCCGCTAGTGTTTACGCCGATCTGGAAAGCATTATTACCTACAATTTCTCGCTTCGGAATACCTCTGGGGAAAATCGCACCTATACCTTCCAGCTCCAAAACACTTCTGGCGCGGTAGCTCAATATCTCTTTGATCCTACCTCGGTCAGTGTTCTTCCGGGCGACTCTCAAACTTTTATGCTGCGTGTGGTCGTCACCAATAACCGCAGCTACTTGGGCCAAGTTGTTACGCTGAATGTGCAAGCGGTAGAAGGCGGCGGTGTGCGTGCAAGCACCTTTGTGCAGTTTACAGTCACCGAAAACAACCAGACGCCTACGCGCACGCTCACTCCGTCGATCACACCGACCAATACGCCGACCACTGGGCCTTCGATCACCTCTACGCCGCCTATCTGTGAAGACGCCTATGAGCCAGACAACGATATGCGCAATGCGAAGCTGATCGAGGTCAATCTGCCCCAGCCTTCGACCGATGTATCGCCGCATGTGCCGACCCACACCATCTGTCCGGCCGGCGATGAAGACTGGCTCTACTTCGGCGCGCTGGCTGGCAAGGTTTATACGATCGATATCACCGAGATGTCGCTGGGCCTCGACCTCTCGCTGGCGCTCTACGACTCGGAAGGTCGTATGCTGGCCTTTAACGACGACTACTACAACCGCCCTGCGCCCACGCCCGATGCGCGCAACAACCCCCAAGGCACCGATTACACCAATCTGCGCCCGCGCATTCAGTCGTGGACCGCGCCCTACAACGGTATCTTCTACATTCAGGTGCGTGACGCCGCAGGCAAAGGCCGCGAACGAGGCTGGTACTCGATCGTGCTGCAGAGCGAAAGCTACGGCCCGACCCCGACGATGATCAACGAGCTCTGTCTCGACATGTTCGAGCCAGACGGCCTGCCCGAACAGGCGCGCCTGATCACCTCCAACGAGGTGCAGATCGCTCACACGCTCTGTCCGTCGGGCGATGCCGACTGGAGCTACTTCTTCGCCAAGGCGGGCAAGACCTATATGATCTTCACCGATACGCGGCCCTACGCCTCGCAACACCCGCGCGGTGGCACGGTCAACAAAGATACCGAGGCGGGCGCCGATACGATTATGTTCTTGGTTGACCGCGACGGCGTGAGTCTGCTCGACTTTAACGACGATATTCCGGGCGGCAATTCGCTCGACTCGCAGATCGAATTCACGCCTTCGGTAGACGGTTTCTACTTCATACAGGTGAAGAATATCGGCGATATCGGCAATCAGTTTATTCGCTACGACCTAACGCTCCAGCTCTGTTTGCCGGGTCAAACCGACTGTGGCCGCCCGCAGGCACTGCCAGCGACGCCGACCTTGCCGCCGGTATCGAACGGCTCGCCTTCGGAGACTCCGGCAGACTTTAACCTCGACGATACGGTCACACCAACCATGACCGATACCCAAGAGGTTTTACAGCAACAGAAGATCGATCAGGTTGTGATCGGCGAATATCAGCCGCCCATCCTGCGCTTCTGGAACTATATCTCATCGATGTTGTGGAATCGAGCCGGGCTACTCGCCAACAGCTAAACAGCGCATTCCGCAAGCTCGATCGACTCGTCGCCAACAAGATACTTGTCAAACGACACTAGCGACAGGAGGTCACCAGCACATCGCGATAGATGTCGCGCACTGGTGGCCTCCTGTTTCTCTATCTGGCGCATAGAGATACCAAATCCGTTTCAAAGACTGCGCACGCGAAAACGCAAGACCGGGAAAAGGTTGTGTGAAATTTCCCACAACAAAGATAGTCAAGTTCCACTCTGCCGAAGGCCAAAAATGATCAAGCGGATTTGGTATGAACAAGGAGCGTAACATGAGTATCTATGACCCGAGTGACCCCAACTTCGCCTTCACGATCGGCATCGAAGAAGAGTACCAAGTCATCGACCCCCAAACGCGAGAATTGCGCTCCTACATTACCCAGATCCTCGATGAAGGCAAGCAGATTCTGCGCGAACAGATCAAGCCCGAACTGCATCAAAGCATTATCGAAGTTGGCACCGAGCCTTGCCGCACCATCAGCGACGCGCGCCGCGAAGTGGTACATCTGCGAGGCACCATCGCGGGGCTAGCCGCCAAGCAAGGCTTGCGCATCGCGGCGGCGGGCAGCCACCCGATCTCGTCGTGGCTGCAGCAAGAGATCACCCCCTTCGAGCGCTACAAAGGCGTGATCGAAGAGATGCAAGATGTGGCGCGCCAACTGCTGATCTTTGGCATGCACTGCCATGTCGGCATGCCCAACCGCGAGGTCGCTATCGAGTTGATGAATGTGGCGCGTTATGTGCTACCCCACCTGCTGGCGCTCTCGACCTCATCGCCCTTCTGGATGGGGCGCAACACCGGCTTTAAGTCTTATCGCAGCGTGGTCTTCTCGGGCTTCCCGCGCACGGGCATTCCGCCCAGCTTCACATCGGCCGCCGAGTTCGAAAACTACGTCAACCTGCTGATCTCGACCGGCTCGATCGATAACGGCAAAAAGCTCTGGTGGGATATGCGCCCGCACCCCTTCTTCAACACGCTCGAATTCCGCATCTGCGATATCGCCACCAAAGTCGAAGAGTGTCTGGCTCTGGCAGCTATGATGCAGGCCATCATCGTCAAGTTCTACACCCTGTTCGAAAACAACATGACCTTCCGGGTCTATCGCCGCGCCCTGATTATGGAAAACAAGTGGCGTGCTCAGCGCTGGGGTTTGGCCAGCAAACTGATCGACTTCGGCAAACGCAGCGAAGTCGAGGCGGTCGCCCTAGTGCACGAGATGGTCGAACTAGTCGATGATGTGGTCGATATGTTGGGCAGCCGCAAAGAAGTCGAATATCTGCTGCACATCGCCGAGCATGGCACCAGCGCCGACCGCCAGTTGCGCGTCTACGAAGAGACCGGCAGCCTCGAGGCCGTCGTCGACCATTTGATGGCCGAGACTATGGAGGGCGTGCCTGTCATCAGTAACTAATCTTCTGCTCTAGCACCCACATAGCGACCAGCCTTGCCGAGCAGCAGGGCTGGTCTTTTTAATACGAAATTCGTTCGATTATTTTGTATTTGGCCTTCGGCTGAGCGCAAATTGACTATTTTTGTTATCCCGCGTTGAGAGAATAGTCTTCCCACCTTGCGAGAATAGCAACCTTCACACCAATGGGGCGTCAGCGTTGCGAATACAGAGCGCACGCTATGCTTGGTTTTTGGGGAGCGCTCGGCGCGCAACGATACGACCTTGGGCTTGCGGGCAGGATGTTGGTAGCCGTAGGCGGACGCGCCAAAAGCTCGCTTTGGGGGAAGAGACCTGGCCGCCACAACTCTGCACTTATCAGGCGGGTTTAATTGCCGTTTCATGGCGTAACTCTTGCAATAGAGGCTTCTAACAAATCGAGCTCGGCTCTGCTGTAAACACCAAACGATCGCAAAAAAACATAAAACTTCTACTAGACGCTCAATTCATCTAGGAACCACCTTATGTCGCGGCATCACATCCTCACAGTCCTATTTGTGCTAAGCCTCTTTCCGCTGGCCTTCTACACAGGGCGAAGCAGCCAGGCCGCTAGTGGAGCGATCTCTGGAACGGTCTTTCACGACTACAACGGCGATGGCCGCTACGACGCCAACGACAGCGCCGTGGCCAATGTGCGGGTACGTATCTTCGACGCAAGCGGCAAGCTACAGGGCAGCGCCTATAGCGCGAGCGACGGTAGCTACAGCTTTAGCCCGAGCGGAAGCGGCCCCTATCGAGTCGAGTTCTCGGCTTGGCCAAGCCATCTGTACCCCAGCGCGCTCGGCCCCGATAACGCCAGCAGTGTGCAGTTTGTTGAAGCAGGCGTGAGCGACATCAACTTTGGCCTGATCGACCCCGCCAAGTATAGCCAAACCAACCCGCTGGTGAGCATCAGCTACTTCCACCCCGGCTCGGGCAAGTCCAGCTTCGCGGCCAACAACAGCACGGCCGCTATTCGAGTCTTCCCCTACTACCAGAGCGGCAAAAATGGCGATTCAGACTACAGCGCCCCGCTTATGAGCGTGCCCGTCTCGCAGATCGGCAGCGTGTGGGGCATGAGCTATCAGCGCAACACCAAGCAACTGTTTGTTAGCAGCGCCCTGCGACGCCACGCCGGTTTCGCCCACGGCCCGAGTTACCTCTATCTGCTCGACTACCGCGACGGGCCGAGCGATACGCCGCTGGTCAAGCTCAGCCTCGAAGGCCTACAGCCCAGCAACGACGGCCCACCGATCGAGCTGGGCAGCGTCTGTCGCGCCGATAGCAGCGGCGGCCCGAGCAACCCAAGCTGCGTCGAAACCAGCCAAGGTGGCACAGGCGTCAGCCAAGACTACAGCCTTCCCGATGACCCGAGCGAGCCAAGCATCGACCTCGACGCCTTTGGCAAAGTCGGCCTGATCGGCTTCGGCGGCAGCGCCATCGGCCCAGACGAAAACAGCCTCTGGTTGGTCAACCTCTATCAGCGCGCCCTGATCAAACTCGATATCAGCGCAGTCGATGCCAGCAGCGATAGCAGCTTCGCAAACAGCATCGGCTCGATCGAACAGTACCTGCTCACCGATCTGAGCGGCCTACCAAGCTGCACCAAGGGCCAATTCCGGCCTTGGGCGCTAAGCTTCTACAACGGTTTCGGCTATTTGGGCGGCGTGTGTAGCGGCGAAAACGAAGATACGCTGGTCGACGATCCGCCTAGCGACTATACCAACCTCACGCGCCAGCGCCGCAACAACGCCAATATCAGCGCCCATGTGCTACGCTTCGACCCCAACAAGCTCGCCGCTGGTTTCAGCCAGCAGTTGCAGTTCCCGCTCGACTACCGGCGCGAACCGCATAGCAGCGCGCTCGATTCGGCCTTCAATGTCTCGACGTGGCAGCCCTGGGCTTTAAGCTGGAGCGATTATGTCAATCTTACGATGGGCAGCGGCGTCTACCAAAGCTTCTCTCAAGCCATCTTGAGCGATATTGCTTTTGATGACAATGGTGCTATGTTCATCGGTTTAGCCGATCGTTTAGCCTTCCAGCTAGGCATGCGCCAATACACACCAGTCTCACAGTCGACCACCCAGATCTACGGCGCCTCGGCGGGCGATCTGCTCAAAGCCTGCCTGGTCGACGGCGGCTGGCTGCTCGAAGGCAGCGACCCAAACTGCCCGGTCAACGAGCCGAGCCTGCCCGACCTGCGCAACGACGATGGGCCGAGCAACCAAGGCGAGTTCTTCTACAACGATGTATACGGCGACCACCGCGAAACCGCCCAAGGTGGGCTGGCCTATCTGGCAGGCTCGGGCGAGGTGATGAGCACTTCGATGGACCCGCTCCAATACCATTCGGGCGGTGTGCGCCGCTACAACAGCGAGAGCGCGGCCATTGCAGGCAGCTACGAAGTCTACCTCGGCGCTTGGAACGATCGCAGCACCTTCCACAAGGCGAACGGACTGGGCGACCTCGAGATCCTTGTTGATCCCGCCCCTATCGAGATCGGCAATCGGGTCTGGTTCGATCGCAACTACAACGGTCTGCAAGATGCAGGCGAAAGCGGCATTCAGGGCATTACAGTGCGGCTCTATGCCCCCGATGGCACGCTGCTCGACAGCGCCCTAACCGATAGCGAGGGCATCTATTCCTTCTCGAACGGGCCGGGCAGTTCGAGCGCCAGCGTGCGCTATGGCATCGCCGGCCTGCGCCCCAACACCAGCGGCTACGAGATCCGCATCGATAACCCCACCGACTACGGGCCGAGCGGCGCGCTGCAATACGCCATCCTCACGCTCGCCAACGTGCAAGCTGGCGATAGCGAGCTTGTGGGCGATATCAGCGATTCCGATGCGACTCTGCCCGACAATACGCGCCCGATCGCAGAGGGCAACTATCCCTACAAGCGCTTCGCCACTGGCCCCGCCGGTGCCAACAACCATAGCTACGACTTTGGCTTTTTCGGGAACTTCGACCTTGCGCTGCGCAAAAGCCTCGCCCCCGGTCAGCCCGATAAGGTCAGCCTTGGAGATCGCATCACCTTTAGGATCACGCTCTTTAACCAAGGTACGATTCCCGCCCAGCGAGTGCAAATCGTCGACTATCTGCCGAACGGGCTTGCGCCGGCAGACTCGCGCTGGACGCAGATGGGCAGCAACTATCTGAGCTACACCTTCGCCGAGCCGATCGCGCCCGGTGCGAGCGCAAGCATCGATCTCAGCGTGCAGGTGCAACAGAACGCTCCGATCGGCAAGCTGGTGAACGCTGCCGAGATCGTGCGAGCCGAAGATCCGTTTGGCAGGCAAGCCAGCGACAGCGATTCGTGGCCCGACGCCGACCCGCACAACGACGGCCCTGTGATCGATGATCAGATCTACCGCAGCGCCCCGCACGACGAAGACGACCACGATATCGCGACGATCGAGGTCGTAAGCAGCAGCCGCGTGGTGTTTAGCGCTATGTTGAGTCAGCCCGAAGAAGATGGCGTTCGTTTGTATTGGCAAACCAGCAGCGAACAAAACATTAAGGGCTTCCATATTCTGCGCAGCAGCAGCCCTTCGCTCGAACGCGCCGAATACATCACCAGCGTGCTGATTCCTGCCAACGGCACTAGCGCCACGCAGATGGCCTATCAGTGGCTCGATCGCAGCGCTCCCAACGATTATTCCTACTACTGGATCGCCAGCCACGATCAGTTCGGAAACGTCGAGTATGTCGGGCCGTTTTCCAACCGCCCAGAGCAGCCGATAACGGCTACTCCTACAACGGCCACGCCTGTGCCTAGCACCGCTATACCGCCCACGCCTACCGAACAAGTGCCGATTGAAACGAGCTATAAGCTGTTTTTGCCCATTGTTCAACACTAATCTTATGTAAACACAATCGCCATCTCAAACGTTCGTTATAGCGTATCCACTTAGAGGCTTGCTCTTTGGCAAGGCATAAAAACGAACATAGTGATCAACCGGTTGCGGTAGTACATCGATTTGGCGGCCTGGTCTCTCCCTCCCATTCGATCCTTAGCGCGTCCGCCTCCGGCTACAAAATTCCCGCCCACCAAAAGACAATCCGTCTAGCGCAAGCGCTAGACGGATTGTTCGTGTTTTCATAGCAAATCCCTTTTGAAGATGTGCATTATTTCAAGGCAGGAAAGTAAAAAGCTGGAAACAAAGTTGTGTGGGCATAACTCTCATGCCTATCGATGTTTTATCACCGTTACTATATTGTATGTTATTCGGTCTATGAAATAGACAAATTAATTTAATGTCAAATCCAAATTTTAAAGAGATTTCTCAGTAAGATTACAAACTAACATAACTAAGCGCCTATCAATGTGGCCCTGCCACATTCCTCATTCCCCAAATCGGAAGCTTTTCAAGCTTCTCCTACCTCAGCAATACGCGTTCTTGAGTGCTGATCCCTGAAGTCTCTTCTCTATAAGCAGCATGTGTCCGCCACGATAAACATCTTAGCTGAAGGGTAGGTTCTTCTCATGAAGCGGAAATCTTTCTCATCAAAAGCAGTATTTACGACAACATTAGCCATCTTGGGGTTTATCTTCGCCAGTTTGGCCCAGTCTCCCCTAGCACAAGCGGCTGGACCAATCACGGGCACAGTATTTCGCGACTTTAACGGCAATGGAACACGCGATCCCGATGAGATCGGCGTTCCCGGAGTAACAGTCACAGCCTACGACTCAACCGGTGCCGCAGTAGAAAGCACCACAACCCTCGCTGACGGCAGCTATACTCTCAACCCAGCAGCAGCGGGGCCGTATCGCATCGAATTTACGGGCTTTTTAGAGACCGATCAGCCCGGCCCTTACGGCACGAACTCCGGCACAACCGTTCAGTTCGTGCCCGACGGCGTTAGCTCGGGTATCGACCTTGGCCTCAACTACCCGCGCCACTACCGCCAGGCCGATCCACGTTACGTTGGGCCACACTCCACCAATGGCAGCCCGACTCATCCTTCAAATAGCGGCCGCCCATCGCTTTATACAGTGCTCTATAGCGATCAAACTGCTCCCGAAACCTATCCCGGTTCGCTGATAGAAGCTGCCACACAAGACCAAGTCGGCTCGCTCTGGTCCTTGGCCTATAACCGTCATACCCAAGATTTGTATGGCTCGGCTCTGGTACGACGTCACTCCGGTTTAGGGCCTGGTGGAGCGGGAGCGATCTATCGATTCGCGAACTTCGATCCAAACACTACCGGCAATACCGCCTCGATCTGGTATACGTTTCCTTCGACATCAGTCGGCACGGTTGATGACGAAACCACCCGCTTCCCTGGTGCTGGTGCAGGCTACGGACAAGAGGGTGGCTGTTACGAATGCTATAACCTCGACCCCAGCACTGTTGGGCAAGTGGGCAAGGCTGGTATCGGCGATATGGATCTTTCCGACGACGGGCGTTATCTCTATGTAGTAACGCTTGCGGATCGCGCTCTCCATCGCTTGGATACAACGGAGAACCCACCTACAGCAATAACCATCGCTGGAGCGCCTTGGCAAAACAATGCAGGCTGTCAAGGTGAGCGACGCCCATGGGCGGTCACCTATTACCGCGATGAGGTCTATGTTGGCACCGTGTGCGATGCCACAACCGCACTGGCAAACAACACTTGTGACTTTATGACAGCTTGTGCCGCTCTTACCGCCCAAGTCTATATCTATAATCCGGCTGCCAATAGCTGGAGCACAGCTTTTGTCAACGATATTGAGCTTACCTACGAGCGCGATCTTTACGCGACAGTTGCCGGTCCTTACTGGCATCCCTGGGTCGATGACTGGGCAACTATGGCACCATATGTTGAATACCAAAGCGATGTAGACTTTGGCCAGCCGGTGCTCTCCGATATCAGCTTCGATGTCGATGGCTCGATGTTGCTAGGCTTCTTAAGCCGTTCAGCCCTACAGCTGGGCTATAATGCAACCGCTCCTGATAATGCAGATAATGCTGCTACACTTGAGGAAGTTATTTTCTCTGGCGGCGATTTACTACGCGCAGGGCGCAATGGTTTCACTGGCCCATTCACTCTAGAGAGTGGAGGCATTGTTCCTTCTCCGAGCGGGCCACTTACAGGTACGAATGTAACTCCAAAAGGTCCAGGTAATGGAGAGTTTTATGATGACAACTGGAAATTAGGAGCATCCGATCTCGCCGCTGGTTCGCTGCTTGTGTTACCGGGCTCTAACCAAGTCGGTAACTTAACCATTGATGCCTTCTGCTTTGGCGGTATGGGCATTCGTTTTTACGATCGTGCTACAGGAGCATACTTAAATCTGGGTCGTCAATTTTACAATGGCGTTCCCACGGATTGTGACCTTGCACCAGGAGGCCACGGCATTGGCAAAGCTAACTCAATGGGTGATCTTGAGCTGATCCTTGATGCAGCTCCGGTCGAGATCGGCAACCGCGTCTGGTTCGATAACAACCGCAATGGCATTCAAGATCCCGACGAAGATCCCGTGCCCAATGTAACCGTCAGCCTCTACGCTCCTGATGGCAGCTTTCTTGCAAGCGCCACCACCGATGCGTTGGGTACCTATTACTTCTCAAACGCAAACGGCACTAACCTCGGCCATGCGATCTATAACATCAGCGGCTTAACCACCAATACCACGGGCTTCCAAGTGCGGCTCGATAATCCCAACGACTATGCTCCCGGCGGGCCGCTCTACGAATACACGCTCACCACTCCTAATGTTCAAACCGGCAACAACGACCTGAGCGGCGATATCAGCGACTCCGACGGCACGCTGGCCGATCCAAATGCGCCGATCGGTCTCGGCAACTATCCAACGGCGGTTGTCGATGTAGCGGGCCCTGGTTTCAACAACCATACCTTCGACTTCGGCTTCAACCAAACCTTTGATCTCGCCCTGCGCAAAACGCTCGCTGTCGGTCAAGCAGCGGTTGTCGATCCGGAGGCACTGGTCAACTTCACGATCACCGTCTTCAACCAGGGCAGCTTCACAGCCCAAAATGTAACGATCACCGACTATCTGCCTGCTGGCTTGAGCTTGGAAGATAGCGACTGGACCGCTGGCCCCAACAATACCGCCACTATTACGCTGCCCGGCCCCATCGCGCCCGGTGACAGCACTTCGGTCGATATCACCGTTCGGGTCGACGCCGATGCTAGCCCCGGCACATTCATCAACACGGCCGAGATTAGCCGAGCCGAAGATCTGAACGGCAACACGCCCGTCGATATCGACTCGACGCCCGATAACGATCCCAACAACGATGGCAACATCATCGACGATGAGATCAACCAAACGCCGCCCAACGATGAAGATGATCACGACATCGCTGAGGTGACGCTCGTCCAGAATTTTGACCTCGCCCTGCGCAAGACGCGAGCCACGGGTCAATCAGCTACCGTCAATCCCGAAGACTTGGTCAACTTCACGATCAGCATCTTCAACCAAGGCAATACAACGGCCCAAAATGTAACGATCACCGACTATCTGCCTGCTGGCTTGAGCTTGGAAGATAGCGACTGGACCGCTGGCCCCAACAATACCGCCACTATTACGCTGCCCGGCCCCATCGCGCCCGGTGACAGCACTTCGGTCGATATCACCGTTCGGGTCGACGCCGATGCTAGCCCCGGCACATTCATCAACACGGCCGAGATTAGCCGAGCCGAAGATCTGAACGGCAACACGCCCGTCGATATCGACTCGACGCCCGATAACGATCCCAACAACGATGGCAACATCATCGACGATGAGATCAACCAAACGCCGCCCAACGACGAGGATGATCACGATATCGCCGAAATTGAGATACTTGGACCAACCAATATTGGCCTGAACTTCTTCCGCGCCAGTATGTTGCAGCAGGGCATCAAGCTTGAATGGCAAACTAGTTTCGAGCAGAATACATGGGGTTTCCATATTCTGCGCAGCAGCCAAGCTTCGCTCAGCCAAGCCGAACGCATCACCGATCAACTGATCGTCGGCCAAGGGCGCGGCTCACTCGGTGCCAGCTATAGCTGGTTAGATACGAGCGCCCAGCCCAACCAGAGCTACTACTACTGGCTGGTTGAACACGAGATCGGCGGTGCAACCCACACCTTTGGCCCCTTTAAGGCCGAAAGTATGCCGAGCGCCAACTATTCGATCTTCTTACCTCATATCCGCCATCCTTAGCTCTAGCTAGCTGAAGGAAGAAAGGGTTTGTGTCACAACGCTGTGGCACAAACCCTTTTGGTTTTGATAACAAATCCGGCTGAACACTCTCTGTTTTTGGCCTTCGGCAGAGCGAAACTTGACCAACTCCTTTCTGAGTTTTCCTTTTCACGTATTGCGAAAGGGATCGGTCTTTAAACCGGATTTGATATGACTAGACACTCTGTTTCTGTTGTTGGTTGGAGGGGCGCTCGGCGTGCAGCTACAAGCCCTTTTTGATGGGCGGAACGTTGATAGCCGTAGGCGGACGCGGTTGAGAGTATCTTTGAGGGGAGAGACCAAGCCGCCAAAGGCTTAATAGGGAGCTTTTCGGAAACGTAGCTACAGCCGTTACACAGCAAAAGAAGGCCCATAGCGAGATGGATGTTGTTCGAGTACTGACAAACGGGTGATATAATGCAGGGGATCCATCTGTATACAGACAAAGGAGCAATTAGTAATGAGTAATACAGTTCCGCCCCAGGGCGAAGTGATTACCATCAAAGATGGTGTTCTCTCGGTTCCCGATAACCCCATTATCCCCTTTGTTGAGGGTGACGGCACCGGCCCCGACATTTGGCGAGCAAGTGTGCGCGTATTCGATGCTGCTGTAGAGAAGGCTTATGGCGGCAAGCGCAAGCTGGTCTGGCACGAAGTTCTGGCTGGTGAGAAGGCCTTCAAGCAGACCGGCAACTGGCTGCCCGATGAGACCGTCGAAGCCTTCCAGAAGTATCTGGTTGGTATCAAAGGCCCGCTGACCACCCCGGTTGGTGGCGGTATCCGCTCGTTGAACGTGGCACTGCGCCAATTGCTCGACCTGTATGTCTGTCTGCGCCCCGTGCGCTACTTCGAGGGTGTGCCTTCGCCAGTGAAGCACCCTGAGCTGGTCGATATGGTGATCTTCCGCGAGAACACCGAAGACATCTATGCTGGTATCGACTTCCAAGCTGGCGGCGAAGCTGCTACCCTCGTGCTGAACTTCTTGAAAGACAAGCTGCCCAAGGAATTCAAGAAGATCCGCTATGGCTCCGAAGACTTCGAGAGCGTTGGCGTGGGCATCAAGCCCGTCTCGAAGCCCGGCACCGAGCGCTTGGTACGTGCTGCTATCCAGTACGCCATCGATCACAACCGCAAGAGCGTGACCTTGGTGCACAAGGGTAACATCATGAAGTACACCGAGGGCGCCTTCCGTGACTGGGGTTACGAGCTGGCTAAGCGTGAATTCGGCGCTGTCGAGATCGACGGTGGTCCGTGGTGCAAGCTGCCCAACGGCATCGTGATCAAGGACGCTATCGCCGACATCACCCTGCAGCAGGTTCTGACCCGCCCGAACGAGTTCGACGTGATCGCTACCTTGAACTTGAACGGCGACTACCTCTCCGACGCGCTAGCCGCTCAGGTCGGTGGTATCGGTATCGCTCCCGGCGGTAACATCAACTATGTGACCGGCCACGCGATCTTCGAGGCTACCCACGGCACCGCGCCCAAGTACGCCAACCAAGACAAGGTCAACCCGGGTTCGGTTATCCTCTCGGGCGATATGATGCTGCGCTACATGGGCTGGCACGAGGCCGCCGACCTGATCATCAAGGGTCTGGAGAAGGCTATCGCTAGCAAGCATGTCACCTACGACTTCGCTCGCTTGACCGAGGGCGCTACCGAGGTCAGCTGCTCGAAGTTCGGCGACATCATCATCGAGAACATGTAAGATCTGCGAGCGATCGCAGAAGAGGCGGTGGGCAGTTTTGCACACCGCCTCTTTTCTATGCCCTCCCCCGCAAGCAGGGCGTTCGGCCCTCTCCCCCTGCCCCTCTCCCGCAAGCAGGAGAGGGGAGACTGGCTGCGTTCACCAAAGAAGCCGTACCCTTCGACAGGCTCAGGCTACGGCTCGATGCTGCTCTCTAAAAGACTCAGTGCCTCTGTGCCTCGTGTGGTGAATTATTGTGTTCTGTGCCTCGTGTGGTGAATTATTGTGTTCTGTGCCTCGTGTGGTGAATTCATAGAGGCCCTCTCCCCCGGCCCCTCTCCCGCAAGCAGGAGAGGGGAGACTGGCTGCGTTCACCAAAGAAGCCGTACCCTTCGACAGGCTCAGGCTACGGCTCGATGCTGCTCTCTAAAAGACTCAGTGCCTCTGTGCCTCGTGTGGTGAATTCATAGAGGCCCTCTCCCCCGGCCCCTCTCCCGCAAGCAGGAGAGGGGAGACTGGCTGCGTTCACCAAAGAAGCCGTACCCTTCGACAGGCTCAGGCTACGGCTCGATGCTGCTCTCTAAAAGACTCAGTGCCTCTGTGCCTCGCGTGGTGAATTATTGTGTTCTGTTCCTCGTGCGGTGAATAAAAAAAGACCTGCCAGGGTGATCTGACAGGTCTGAGGGCTAGACGAAGCCTAGAGATATTCGTAACCCGGCAGGGTCAAGAATTCCACAAAGGTATCGCTGGTGGTGATCTTGTCGAACAGTTCGCTCGCCAGCTGATACTTGCCATCGACGAAGCGCTGCTCGCCCATCTGGGCCTTGAGCTTATTCATTTCATCGGCCATCAGCTCTCGGAAGAGCTCGACGGTCACCTTGCGGCCATCATCCAGAATGCCCTTGGGGCTGCGAATCCACTGCCAGATCTGCGAGCGCGAGATCTCGGCGGTGGCAGCGTCTTCCATCAGGTTGAAGATCGGCACCGCACCGCTACCCGCCAGCCAAGCGCCAAGGTACTGCACGCCCACCGAGATATTGAGGCGCAGACCAGCCTCGGTGATCGGGCTTTCGGGGCCGAATGCCAAGAGATCCTTGGCGGTTACATTGACATCTTCGCGCTTGCGATGGATCTGGTTGGGGGTCGGCATCACCTTGTTGAAGGCTTCCAGAGCGACGTTCACCAAGCCCGGGTGAGCGACCCAAGTGCCGTCGTGGCCATCGTTGGCTTCGCGCTCTTTGTCGGCCAAAACCTTGGCCAAAGCTGCCTCGTTGGCCGCCGGATCGTTCTTGATCGGGATCTGAGCGGCCATACCGCCCATGGCGTGGGCGTTGCGGCGGTGGCAGGTCTTGATACAGAGCAGCGAGTAAGAGCGCATAAAGTGGGTGGTCATGGTGACCAGCGCGCGATCGGCCAAGATAAAGTCGGGGTTGCTGCGGAACTTCTTGATGCAGCTGAAGATATAGTCCCAGCGACCGCAGTTCAGGCCAGCCGAGTGCTCGCGCAGCTCGTAGAGGATCTCGTCCATCTCGAAAGCGGCCAGAATAGTCTCGATCAGCACGGTGGCTTTGATCGTGCCGCGCGGAATGCCGAGCGTATCTTGGGCCAGCACGAAGACATCGTTCCAAAGGCGCGCTTCGAGGTGGCTCTCCAGCTTGGGCAGATAGAAGTAAGGGCCGCTACCGCGCGCGATCAGCTCGCGAGCGTTGTGGAAGAAGTAGAGGCCGAAGTCGAACAGACCGCCCGAGATCGGCTCGCCATCGACGAGCACGTGCTTTTCGGGCAGGTGCCAGCCGCGCGGGCGAACCATCAAGGTCGCTACTTTGTCCTTGAGAGCATAAGCCTTGCCTTCGGGGCTGGTGTAGTCGATCGTACGGCGAATAGCATCGCGCAGGTTGATCTGGCCCTGAATGGCGTTGTTCCAATTGGGCGAGTTAGCATCTTCGAAGTCGGCCATAAAGACCTTAGCGCCAGAGTTGAGCGCATTGATGATCATCTTGCGATCAACCGGGCCAGTGATCTCGGTGCGGCGATCGAGCAGGTCGTCGGGGATATTGCCAATCGTCCAGTCGCCAGCGCGAATATCGGCGGTCTCGGGCAGGAAGTCGGGCATAACACCAGCATCGATCTGGGCCTGGCGTTCGGCTCGGCGAGCCAAGAGTTCAGCGCGACGCGGACCGAAGGTGCGTTGAAGGGTTGCTACGAAACTCAGCGCTTCGGGGGTTAGGATCTCAGCGTATTCGGCGGAAACAGGCGCAAGGATCTCGACGCCCGCCGGAAGGTTGAGGGTTGGAGCTTGACTCATAAGTGCATTACCTTTCGGGCACTATCTACGAGCGACATCCGCTCGTTACAGCAACAGAGATCAGAGAGGAGTGCTCGTTATGAGTCGTGATAACGCTATCCTCTCTGATATGCGTTGAGACAGGGCTATTATACGACGAACTTTCCTCGATGCATGCAGACGCACACAAACAACGACACACATCGGGCGTTTCATTGCAAATCCGCTTGTTTCTTTCTCCACTCTGGCGGCTAGGTCTCGCCCCCAAGAAGAGCTTAACCGCGTCCGCCTACGGCTACCAACATCCCGCCCGTCACCCGAGGTCTGGTAGCCGCTGTACCGAAAGGCGGCTCCAAGACGAAGCAAAACGCATTTCCTATCTCGCAACTGGCCTTCGGCAGAAACGCATTTCCTATCTCACAACTGGCCTTCGGCAGAGTGGAACTTGTCATTGTGCTCCTAAACAGATCTTCGCCAGCAGCGAGCAAACCGAGCAGAAGATGAGCGTTTGCTGAGAAGCAAGCGGAATTGCAACCTTTTCTAGCTATAATCAGTCTGATAAACACACAAGCAAGCTTCACAGAGAGACGAACCAGATGGAACAACAAGCATTAGACCAACAGCAACAACCAGAAAAGCGTAACGTACTTCAGATGATCTGGGCTGTAGCTCGCCCGATCTTAGGCTGGGTTCTATTGATCGGCGGGATCGCGGGCTGTGTGCTGCCTGTGCTGCCCGGCATCCCTATGATCATGCTCGGTATCGCGCTGGTAGGACGGCGCACCTGGCTGGTCCGTTGGGCAAGTGTTCACTATAAATTGCTTGTGCGTTGGTGGGCCGAACGACCGCAACCTTGGCTGGCCTATTGGGGCCGCATAGCCCTACGTGTCCAACAAGAGGCCTCGCGTCAACGTCGTCGTCTAGCGATTTGGCAACGCAACCGACGAACGGCGAATGGTTTTTCGGCCTCTTCCTAAACCCAAGGCCAGGTAGCGAAAACGAGGAGTTGGCGAGCGCCAATTCCTCGTTTTCTATTGTCATAGGGAATCCGCTTGAATCGTTGGGGCGGTCTCGCGGCACACTGCTACAACACCATGCTTACGGACGAGCTGTTGGTAGCCGTAGGCGGACGCGCTAGCAGCCCTCTTTGGGGAAGAGAGCAAACCGCCAGAGTACTGTAGTAATCAAGCGGATTTGGTATAACAAGCTCTAGCATCGGCATGCGGCTTAATCAGCGTAGCGCTCTTCCTGCCACGGATCAGCGTGGTTATTGTAGCCGTAACGCTCCCAAAAGCCGAGCCGATCTTGAGCCAAGAATTCGATGCCACGTAGCCACTTAGCGCTCTTCCAGAAGTACTTTTTGGGCACCAACGAGCGCAAGGGATAACCGTGTTCTGGGTCAAGCTCTTGGCCATCAAATTTATAGGCCAACAATACATTGTCATCCATCAACACTTCGAGCGGAACATTGGCGGTGTAGCCCTGCTCGCAGTGAAAGACAACAAATTTAGCGCTTGGCTTCAGGGCCGGAATATGCTTGAGAAACTCTTTGAAAGCGACGCCTTCCCAAACCGTATCCAGCTTCGACCAGCGCGTTACACAGTGAATATCAGTCGTGATCGTGACGGTCGGCAGGGCGCGGAATTCCTCAAAGGAGAAGGTTTTGGGTTCTTCGATCTCGCCCCAGACGCGCAAATCCCACGTGCTCAGATCGCTATACTCGGGCACGTTGCCATAGTGTAGAACAGGAAACTTCGCTGTTACGTATTGGCCCGGAGGGACACGATCTTGGGCATCATATGGGGTTTTATCGAATTTATTCTTAAATGCACCGAATCGCTCGGAAAAGCTCATGCTCTTATCCTTCCCTAGGTGAGCTTTAATGGAAAAGTTTAGCACATTCAGTATAGCATACTTGCTCACGAAAAACAGGCTTCTAGGGTTTGTTATCGCTTCTAAAGCCTTAGAGACCTGTCTTCAGGCTAGTCGCATCGGGCCTAGGCTTTGCCGAAGCGCAGGCGTGCCATATGCGGCAGGGCACGCGCTAGGGAGCCGTACTGAAGCACCTTACGCCGCACTGGGCCTGCCAAAACGCGGTACTCGACCGTATCAAGCTGCATCTGATACAGGCTGCTGAACAGCTGGAAGTTGCTTTGGGCGAAGCCTGCTTTGAGATTAGCTTCTCCCCAAGCGACAAGACTATCAAGCGCGCTCTGGGCCTCTTTCAAGGCCGTTCGCAACACCTCGGGCGTCGCCTCACGCCCTTCGAGCACATAGAGGCGTTGACGCTTGTGGAAGAGGGCGATCACAAGCGCGTTCAGCTCCCACTCTTGCTGTTCGAGCAGCAGGCTCTCGCGCGTCACCGTCGCACCTTCGAGCAGACGCGCCCAGGCTGTCCGCCCTTCTTCCAGCCGATCGATCACGCGCGACATCTGTTCGAGATGGCGCTCGCGAATCGGGCGGGGTGCGTCCATATAGTCGAGCATATCGCCGGGCGGGCCTTTGCTGATATCGAAACCAAAGTGCGGTAGCGCTTCGCCCGCTTGCAGAGCGAGGAAGCTCGGCCAAACCGCTCCAAGCACATTGTAGGCGCTCAGCAGATCTTGCGGCGAGTGAGGGGCACGAACCTTGACGTAGTCTTCCAAAATCTGCTGTTCCGACTGTTCGCAGTCCCAGATCAAGCGCGCGAACAGATAAGCGTTCAAGGGCGGGAAGACCCACGGCCGGACATTGACCATCAACGCCTGCATGGTGTGAACGCCAGCCGCCTTGTAGGCCCGAATATCCTCGCGCATCAGGCTGGCGGTGGGCGGCGCGACAGCTTTAAACAGCAGCCCGTCGAGGTAGTATTCAAAGACGCGCGTTCCGATCTCGGGCCGCTCGCTCGAAGCGAAATAGGCCAAGTTGTCTTTAAGGGCCTGAAGCTGCTCGCTATTGACGGGGCTATCGGGATCGCCGAAGGCGTGCCCGTAAGAGCGCATGCGCGGCGCATAGGTCAGTACAACTTGGGGCAGCACTTCCACCCGTGAAGGCGCAGCCAAGGTGTCGTGATAGGCGAGGTGGGCGATACGAGCCTCGGGCTTTAGGCGCGCTAGCTCTTGAGCGAGGATATTGATCGAAAGTAAGGCTTGGTCTGAAGGGCTTAAAGAGGCGCACTTTTCGCACTGGCACCAGCCGCCACCCACAATATCGTCGGCCCACAGGTGATAGATATCGGCTTCGGGATTGGCTAAAAAGAAGCTGCGACCGTTGCGGCGCAAGAGCGCCTGCGCTTCTGGGCTAGAGGGGCAGAAGTTATGGTCGGGCGTGCGTTTTGTGCCGTCGAAACGAAAGGCTTCGGGCGAGACCTTGAACAGCTTGCGCGGCACCAGAGCGGCCAAGCCATGGCCGCCCAACTCGATCGTCATCGAGCGTTCGCGCAGCAAAGGCAAAAGTTTCTCGCGCACGCTCTGCCAAGCCGAAAGATGGCAGGCAGCCAGCGCCAACGGCTCGTCGATGGTATGAAAAAAGATCGTATTGAAGCGATTGCGGGCGGCCCAAATGATCCAGTCTTCGGCATCGCGCAGATAGTAGTCGTGGCCGAGAATCAGACAGCGCCCAGCGAAGCTCGGCTGTTGTTCGAGCGTTTCGCTCGGCAGCTCTAGCTCATCGTAGTGCGGCAAATGCTCTCCATCGAAGCCGGGCAAGACCCAACGGCAGCCCACGGCTTCCAAGAGATCATAGACGGCGTAGAGCAGACCGCGCGGGCCATCGCCTGCGAGCTGGAGGATACCATCGGCATACCAGCGACGAAAACCATCGCCGCTCACGCCGTGGCTGAGGCGAATAGCGGGGCCGCTCGCGCCCTCGCTTTGGAAGGAGAGGGCAGGCCCACCGATTCGTTGAATGGTTCGTTGCAATTCGGTCGCAGCCAAACGCGCCGTCGGGTGATCACTGGCGAGAATGATCGACCAGTCAGGTCGCACCAGAAGCGTATCATTGGGCATGCTCTTCACCTATAACATATTCTCTGCAAGATTGTGATCGATATTGTAGCACAGGAGCAAGCGAGGCTAACAAAGCCTTAGCTGCTTTGCTCAGCGGCGGCCCGAGCACGCAACTCGCTCGATGAAATATCCATACGAAAGAGCTCGCTGGGCAGTTTGAGGAATAGATCGGCGATCTGGGCAGGAGGGTTGAGATCATCAAGCGTCAGGAAGGCACCCTCGTGTAGGCGGCCCGCCACGATAAAGCGGCAGTTGGCTTGGCGCAACTGGGCAAATGCGGCCAACATCTCATCCTCAGAATTATTGTAGTAACGGGGAGCGATCAGGCGTACAGCGGTATCGTAGCCGACCACAAAGCTGCAGTTCGGGTAGAGCGCGGCCTTTTGCGTAAAGAGCGGCGCACGCGACAGCAAGAGCGTCGCATGATGGCGGAATTGAGCCATGCGGCGCAATACCGTGTTATAGGCGATTAAACCTTTGTCGGCGTTGAGAACGGGCAGTTCAAAAGCAGCTGGCTGTTTCACAAGCTCGGCGGCCGCATACAAAAGGCGTTGATGCCCGATATGGAGCGGATTGAAAGAGCCGGAAAGGAGAACGCCTTCAAAGTTGCCATTGGCGATGCGTCGACCATCGGGACGAACCAAGACATGCTGAACGCTTTGATTGCTAAGGTCGAGCAGTTGCGCTAGGGGATCTTGGAAGGGCAGAACGTGGGTTTCGAGCTGTTCGCGCGGATCGAGGCCGAGCTCAACTTGGGCCGTAATGCCGCTCGCCACAGCGATAGCATGCAACAAGAGCATACTGACGACATGCTCTTCACCAAGCCGCTCACGCAAGCCTTTCACCAAGGTCAGGCCATAGACCGTCACCTTTTCGCTGTCGCGCACGCCGATAAACACGCGATGATCGCCACGTTTGGTGCGGTCGGTTGCGATCGTCGCCGTACACGACACCCCCAAAAGCGGATAGCTGCCATCGCTCAACAGCAGGGCGCGCTCATAAGCACGCTCGGCCATCGCGGCAGCAGTTTCGACCGAAACAAACTGTTCGGGCGTGCGGTCGAGCAGGTCGCTAAGCGAGAGCTGTGAGTAGCGATCGGTCGCCTCCAGTATGGTTCGCGATGAGCCACCCACAGCGTGCAGATAAAAGAGCCCTAGACTGCCTGCTCCGGCAAACTCAAGTACAAGTCGTGGGGAAGAATCGTGTATTTGTTGAACCACTGCAAGGGTGGTCTGATCAAGCATAAACGCGGCTCGCTCGCTATTCAGATGATGCAAAGGCTTGCCACCACTGCATCCAATTGGGCGCCCGAACAGGTTCGGGCAAGGCTACAGGTTCTGGCACAGCGGTCGGCTGAATCGATGGGAGCTGGGGAAGAATCACCATATCGCCTTCGCGAGCATAGTTCAGCAGCTCACGGGCGCGTTGTTCAACATAAACATCCGATTCAGCGAAAGCCGCCGCAGCTTCCAAATATTGGTTCTCTCGTTTAAGACGCTCGACCTCAGCCTCCAACTCGATACGCTCGTTTTCCATACGTGCGCTGCGCACGACCTGCTCGCCAAAATTGGCGACCACAGAGAGCGTGATGAGCAACAACACAATGATCGCCAAACGCATACCAGAGCGACCAAGCGCATCGCTCGGCACTCTAAAAGGCATACGTAGCGGTGTTCGACGCGTCCGAACGGCAGATCGTTTTTTCATTCGCGTCTATTCCCTATCGATATGGCGCAATCGTTGCGCTTAGGCGTTGGAGAGTTCTTCGCGTGAGCGCGGCGCTTCCAGCAACAAAGGCTCTTCGACGGTGGTTGTCATGGCGCTCTGACCACGGAACAAGCCGCCTGGCTCGATGTGCAGAGCAGCGGTGGTGATATCGCCCCATACCTTGCCAGTCGGAGAGATCTCCAACTTCTCGACGGCGGTGATTTCACCCTTAACCGCGCCCGAGATATGCACATTCTGAGCTTTTACAGTTGCAATAACACGGCCTGTTTCACCAATAATGAGGTTGCCAAGCACCTCGATATCGCCTTCGATCGAACCGTCAATGCGGATATTGCCATCGGACGTGAGTGTACCGATAAAGCGGGTATTCGCACCGATCACAGTCTCGGTTTTGTTATTGATCGCCGTTGGCGCTGGGTTTGCAGGCTTCTTACTACCAAACATGATGCTCTCCTCGTTGGTGGGTTTTCAATGACCATTGTCCCGTTTCCAAAGGGAAACAACAGTTCATTCCCTTGAGAGATGATTAATCCACAGTGAGTCGGGTACCCACCGCATTATAAACGAGGTAGGCCCGAAGGGCAAACCATCTTTATTATTCGCCCTAATAGAAACGATGCTTCGCTCATTCCAAATCCATTTGATCGCTTCAGCACTCTGGCGGCTTGGTCTCTTCCCCAAGAGAACTTTTGGCGCGTCCGCCTTCGGCTACCAACAGCTCGCCCACAAGCAGGGTGTTGTAGCTGTGTGCCAAGGGCCACCCCAAAATACAACGATTCAAGTGGATTTCGTATCGGAACCAACAAATTGCTTTATAGGTATATCTGAGGGATATGTGCTAACGAGGCTAGACACATATCCCTCAGGGTGGTGATACATGTTTTGCTCTAGGTCGGGTAGATAGCCCGTTGCTCTAGCATTTCCATGTTGGCTCTATTGTAAAGGATAGCTCTTACAAGGGCTTAACCTTGCACAAAAGCCTCGGTCAATTCAGCGACCATCTCGTAGCGGCGGCGTACATCGTCGAGCACATTAGCATCGACCGCTTGGGCGTTGCGATAGACCTGCTTGTCGAGCATGCGGCTCTTTTCGCCGCCCGGCCAGATGCGCCACGAGTCGTTGTCGATCACATCGGCGACCAGCAGGCTAGTGCTGCCATCGGCATTGGTCGTGCGACCGAACTCGATCTTCAGATCGACAAGGGTTACGACTTGGGCGGCCCAAGCGCGCTCGATCGCTTCGAAAACACGCTCGCTCTGCGCGATCATCTCGTTCAACTCGGCCTCGCTCGCGATACCCTGCGCCACGATGTCGGCTTGGCTGATCAGCGGATCGTGGCGAGCATCATCTTTCAAGAAGAACTCGATCACGGTCGGCGAGAAGCGGGTGCCTTCCTTCACGTCGGGGTTACGCTTGAGGTACGAACCGGTCGCGATCCGACGGCGCACCACCTCCAAAGGTAGCATCTCGCAGCGGCGCACGATCGTAATGGTCGCCTCGGGCGCTTCGACAAAGTGGGTCGGAATGCCCTCTTGATTCAATAAACGAAAGACATTGGCGGTTGTGCGGCCAGCCAACGCGCCTTTGCCCAAAATCACATTGCGGCGCGCGCCATCGCCTGCGGTAATGCCATCTTTATGCACAAGAATCGCCAGATCCTCCCGTTCAGGGTGAGCATAGACAATTTTAGTCTTGCCTTCAGCGATCTGAGCGCCAAGTTTCTGTTCTGCCATGACTTCCTCTTTAACTTAGCGGTAGTGTACGCCTTCGCCAGCAACAATCTCGCCCACGATCTTGGCCTCGGGGAGCACTTCAAGCGCGGTCTGAGCTTCGTCGGCAGCGACCACCACCAGCATGCCCAAGCCCATGTTGAGGGCGTGGAAGGCCTCTGACTGAGACAGATTACCCAAACGCACCAAGACTTCGAACAGTGCGGGAACATCCCACGATTCGAGATCGATACGTGCGCCAACACCTTGGGGCAAAATACGCGGCAGGTTGTCGGTGATGCCGCCGCCCGTAATATGGGCCAGACCTTTGACGTTTACACGCTCTTCAAGCGCGTTGATCTCGGGCAGATAGCAGCGGTGAACCGCCAACAGCGCTTGGCCAACGGTCTGATCGCCCAGTTCGGGCAGCTTGCTGTTGTAGCCAACGCTCTCGAAAACACGCCGCGCTAGCGAGTAGCCGTTGGTGTGCAGACCAGTTGAAGGCAGGCCGAGCAGCAAGTCGCCCGCAACAATATCGCGCGGCAGCACCTTGTCGCGCTGCACCAAGCCAACGATCGTGCCAGCCAAATCGAAGGCACCTTCTTTGTAAACACCCGGCATCTCGGCGGTCTCGCCGCCGATCAAGGCACAACCCGCTTCACGGCAGGCTTTGGCGACTCCGGTCACGATCGAGGCGATCTGTGTCGGCTCGAGCTTGGCGGCCGCCACATAGTCGAGGAAGAAGAGCGGGCGCGCTCCCTGGGCCAAAATATCGTTCACACAGTGGTTCACCAAGTCTTGGCCTACAGTATCGTAAATACCAAGCTGCTCGGCGATCAAGGTTTTGGTGCCGACCCCATCGGTCGATGCCACCAAGACATTACCGCCACCGATATCGTAACAACCGCCGAATGCGCCAAGGCCCGCCAAGACGGCAGGCCCGTAGGTCGAACGAACCGCCGCCGACATCAACTCCGTCGCTTTGGCAGCAGCGCTAATATCGACACCCGCATCTTTATATGAAATGCTCATGGGCTATACCCTTTGTTTGAAACTTGTTGTTATCTAGCTGTTTGCCAACGAAAGCTTGTCAAGCAAGCTCTGAAAAAGGTCGCTTTGAGCATGGAAGGCATACTGCACAGGCAGAACCGTCATGCTGCTCGCGCCCAAATTGCGCAAGTGCGCTACAGCGGGCAAAAGGTCTGTAAGCGGCACCACCACCGTCACCGCAAACCACGATGAATCGTCCTGCGATTTAGCCCACACAGGCGCGATGGTTGGACCCTGCACACCCGCAAGCTCGGGGCGTGCGACCACTTTACGGCCCACTTCTTCCAGCGAACTTCCGGCTACATTGGCGGAAATGGAATAGTATTGGCGCGCTCGGTTACGCGCCTCCAGCAGTTCGAGCAGATCTTTAACGCGAGCTAGCTTCTCGCCGCCCTCGCGCAGGCTACGGCGGCTGCCGATCAAACAGGCTTGCGAGCGCAGAATCGGCCCGCCCACAATCTTGAGCTGGTTGTCACGCAAGGCTGTACCGGTCTCGGTGATATCGGCGATGATATCGGCGTAGCCCAGCGCCGGGGCAGCTTCGGTCGCGCCATGTGAGGCCACCAAGCGAAAGACATTGATGCCGTGTTCATAACAGAAGCGGCGCACCACATTGGGGTACTTGGTCGCGATCCGTAGCGGGCGTCCTTGAGCCTGCAGCTCAAAGGCTAGATCGGCCAGATCTTGCAACGAAACCACATCGATCCAGGCCTGGGGCACGGCGAACACCAACTCTACCCGCCAAAAGCCCAAGTCTTCGTTCAGCATCAAAATGTCGTCGGCGGCATCTTCGCCACTTTCGCTCACCAAGTCGACACTGGTAATACCAATATCGATGCTGCCATCGATCACTTTTTCGACGATATCGGCAGGGCGGTGTAAGAGCACCTCGGTATCGGGCAAGCCGCGCAGACGTGCCGTGTACTGGCGCGGGTTAGCGCGCGTCACTCGCAGGCCGCAGCTCTCTAACAACGATACGGCTCCATCGTAGCCCGAGCCTTTTGAAGGAATTGCAAAACGTAACATAGCGTTTAAATATCTATTACTAACGACGAGAGCGCACTAACTTGACGTGCGCTCTTGCCACCAAGTCTGAATCGCCTCTTCAAACGATCCACGATAATATTTCTCGACATAGGAACGATACTGTGCGCGCCGCCGCTCGTAAAAGGCGTGTAAAGGAGCCGAATCACGCTCGCTGAGCAGTTCGTTCACCGCCTGTGTGATTCGTTCAACGGCGATCTCAAGGGTGGTTTCGCCCAGCGAGGCTTTCGCCAAACCGCGCGGATCGCGCCCTAACACCGCCGAACGTTCCGGCGTTAAGGGACCTTCGCCCAAGGCATCGAGATCGACCAGCTTCGGGCGCAGCGCCATCAAAAGCGAGGTCTCCCAGAGCGCAGCGTGATCGAGCATCTCTTCATCAACCAGCGCCAACGGCGGCAAAGCCAGCACCAACAGATCAAGATGGCGCATAGCCTCTTCAGCGGCGTTCATCAGCACCAGTTCGTGGCCTTGGGCGTAGTGACCGCTAATCAGCACCACTACCTTCCAACCAGCCCCAGCCAAAGATTTAAAAATCTCGTCCCAGAGCGCACGTATAACGCGGCTATGTATCGAAAGCGAATCTTGATGTGGCAGCGCAGTGATCGGCCACCACGTGGTTGGCAGCACGACACCGCCCGTCTTGCGAGCGCAGCGCTCGGCTGTTGCCTCGGCCGTCATGCCATCCAGTCCAAGCGGCAAATGCGGCCCGTGCCATTCCAATGCACCCCAAGGGACATAGGCTACCGGCGCAGCAGCCCGTATCGCATCAAGATCTTTTGGTCGCAATTCGGCATAGCGCCCCCACAGCGAGGAGGTTTGATCCATAAACCGTCCTACCCTTCTACAAACAAAGAGCCTTAAGCTCTAGATACGTTACACTGCTCCAAGCGCCGTAAGTGCAATCCGCGTCTCTTCCCGAGTCGAAAGATCACGCCAAACCACCGCCTGACTGTTGCGCTCTTCCACACCTACTACGGCCAAATAGCGAATATTGCGACGCAGTGCTTCGCGCAGGCTAGAGGCCACTCCCCGATCGCGCACATCGAAACTGACGGTGTAACCAAGCTTGCGCAAACGCTGAGCGACCTGAATCGCATAGGTATAATCCTGCTCTTCGACCGCAACCACCAGAACGCTCTGCTGCTCCTGCTGGGCAGGAGGATTGGGCATGGCATCGAGCAGGCGTTCAAGGCCATAGGCACAGCCAACCGCAGGCACACTCTGACGCGCTCCTAAGGTCGCAATCAAATCGTCGTAGCGTCCACCGCCACAGAGCTGCAGATCATCGGCACTGTAAATTTCAAAAATGGTGCCAGTATAATACTGCAGGCCGCGTCCCATACCGAAATCGAGCAAGACGCTGCCTCGAATCTGGAAGGCATCGAGCAGAGCGAGGATCGAGCGCATTTCATCGAGCGCCTCGCGGGGAAGTTGATACTCATCGAGCAGTTGAGTCGCGGCTGCGAGGGCCTGCTCTGGCTCGCCTCTGATCTGGCTCAGGCGCTCAAGCACTTGAAGGGCGCGATTGATCTTCTCTTGAGGATCTTCACGGCGCATTTTGCGCAAGAGACGATCGACGATATCGCTGGGGGGACGAGTACCAAGGTTGAGATTGACATTGATCTCGCCAAGTAAACGCTCGAGCAGGGCGGTGGCTTGGCGGTCATCTAAATTGCCAAGAATAGTGGGATCAAAGCTTTCGCCTTCGTGGGCACGGCGTAATTTATCGCGCACCGTCTCGACGCCATGGCTGCGCATACGCTCAAGGCTCCAAGCCAACAGACCTTGAATCCGCTCGGGAATGCCCATATGATTCAAAATGCCGCGCACCAAGCCGATATGCGCGATCCGCACTTGGTAATCTTCGATTCCCAGCTCATCAAGGCCCGAACAGGCCAAACCGATCACCTCGGCGTCAGCTCGGGGCGAAGGGCCACCGATCAGTTCCACACCCACTTGGGTAAACTGGCGATAGGTCGCGCGTTGGGGACGTTCATAGCGGAAGACAGGCCCGGCATAGCGCAGACGGAGCGGCAAAGCTTGATCTTGCAATTTATCGACATAGCTGCGCAAAACCGAAGCCGTCCACTCGGGGCGGAGGGCCAATTCCCGCCCACCGTAGTTAAATTCATAGACTTTGCCAACCAGCTCTTCGCCTAATTTGCGCAAATACAAACTGCGATGTTCTACAATCGGCAGATCGATCGGCTGGTATCCAAAACTATTGAGAGTCGCCTCTAAACGGCGTTGAACCGTTGTTAGGGCTTGAAAGTCGTCTGGCAGCACATCACGCATTCCGCGTACTGCATCTATGCTCGCACTCACCCGTATTACTCTCCATCACTTGAACGGTGGCAACAAAGCAAGAAACGCCACCGAAGCTCTGGCCCGGTAGCTTTCGCCTCCATCGTTCCATCGTTGCATGTTTGCCATTACTTCCATTCTACCGTTAGTATGCCTTCGACACAAGCAAGCAAAAGAGCCAAGCGCCTGCCTGCTAGCAGCATACTCGCATCTGCACACCCTGACTTTAAGCGAGATCTAGGCCATCGCTTAAAACACAACATGCTTTTGTCACAACTGCTTGTTATACTACAATTTGTAATGAGCTGTAGGCCTAGAAAGAGACTCGTCGCCAATGCTAGCTGCTCTGACACTCGTTTATATCAGGGCAGAGGCATTGTATTAAGCACAAAACGCCGCCGTCATCGCTGCGACAGGCTGAACTGCCCCTGCGAATGACAACAGCGTCGTTAAGAGGCTTCACACTATACGGCATTGCAAAGCCCTCTGTGACTAACAAGCTAGCGTATAGTATAGCATAAGCGTTTTACGCTTCGATGGGCGACAGAGAGACGAGAGACGAAGGAGAGGTATCCTAAGCAACAAAGCACGATTATACCCATATATCAAACGTACAAATGGAAGGAAGGGTGCTCTCGAGCAAAACACGAGCTTAGGTCTGACGTGTTTAGCAGACTTGCATTCCTACCGATCATCGCAGATAATCGCCACAGATACGGCTCTTCGACACTCTGTAGCAAATAAGAGCCTATGTTATAATATTGCATCGACTGTTCCTACCTAGGAGCCAGCGTGTGACAGCCCCAACGATCAGTTTTACCGATCAGCTTATTGATAATCTTGGCGTGCTCTGCGCCCAAGCATCGACAAGTGGTCGCGACCACGAATTGGAACAAACGGCGAGCGTCGTTGAACGGCTTATGTACCGTTCTGGACTGCAAACCCAACGTATCTCAACTCCTGGCGCACCAGTGATTGTCGGTATGCGCGCGGGGAGACGCCCCTTTACGCTCCTGTTATATCACCATTACGACGTGGCAGCTCCCGGGATTTGGCGAAGCTGGCATCACGAACCGCTCACCCTAGCCGAGCGTGATGATGCGCTGTTCGCCCGGGGCGTCGCCGAAGGAAAGGGAGCGCTCGCCGCTCATTTGAGCGTGATCGATGCTCTGCTCAAACATGAAGCCCATCTGCCCTGCAATGTCATTGTGGTAGCAGAAGGAGAGCGCCTTGAAGGTAGCCCAAACCTTGCCAAAGCGCTCCAAGCCCATCCGAAGATTCTCCGTGCGAATCTCTGCCTCGCCAGCAGCGGCATGCGCGACCCCAGCGGAACTCCCTACATCTACACGGGCAGCAAAGGTGAATTGCGCGTGCGGCTCAGCGCCCAAGGGGCAAACCAAACCCTGCCCGCTGGCTTTGCTTCGACGGTCAACAACCCACTTTGGCGGCTGCTCTGGGCCTTAGCGGCCATCAAAGGCGACGACGAAGATATCAAGATTACCGGTTTTTACGATGACGTCGAAGGGCCATCGCGCGAGATGAATCGCGCGTTGCGCAACATGAGTCTTGACGAAGAAACACGGCTCAACGCTTGGGGTATCGAGAGCTTTTTATTTGGCATGTCGGGCAGTTCGCTGCTGCGAGCTGAGGTAACCTTGCCGACCTGCAACTTATCAAGCATTCAATTCGAAGCCCTTACAAGCGGTTCAGGCATACCAGCCACAGCGAGCGCCTTAGTCGACTTTCAACTCGTACCAGCTCAAAAACCGCAGCACATCGCCGACCTGCTGATCGAGCACCTACTTTCAAAAGGCTTCAACGATATCAAGTGTGAGATCCTGCCGGGCGCCTACGCATCAAGCACAACAGCACACGATCACCCGTTGATCACGAACCTGCAAGAGGTAGGCACAAAAGCCTTTGGGAAAACGCCGTCGCTCTTGCCGCTCGGGCCTTTCTCTCTGCCCTTGGTTCACTTCCAACAGCCCGAGACGGGCACAGGTATGCCGATCGCATCGCTCGGCTTACAACGGCCCGATGCCAACGTCTTAAACGCCAACGAACACATCTTACTGAACGACCTCGTCCAACACGGGCAGTTTTTAATGGAACTGTTTTGGTCGCACGGCGCCTGAATAGACACACTTGGCAGTAGGGCGGCCAACAGACCCCACCTACTGCCAAGTGCTATGCAGGCAGGCAAATCCAGTACGTAACATTGGGTTTTGGGGCGGACACTCGGCGCACACAGCTAGCAGCTGCTCGGGGCGGGCGAGCTGTTGATAGCCGTAGGCGGACGCGGTTAAGGCCCTGCTTGGGGTAAGGACCTCGCCGTTAAAGCGCTAAACGCAGCCAGCAGATCCGATATATACAGCTCTGTCGCGATAAAATCTCCACATCGCGTTTAGTAATTTTTCAGCTAAAATTCAAGTATTGCGCGTCACAAAGCACAAAAATCCCTTATACGAATCGATTTGACAAGACATCCTCAACGTGTTATAGTACATGGCGTTGACGCGGGGTGGAGCAGTGGCAGCTCGTTGGGCTCATAACCCAAAGGTCAGAGGTTCGAATCCTCTCCCCGCTACCACTCTGGACGACCTATTCGTAGGTCGTCCAACTTATTGACAAACGGGCCGGGGTAGCTCAGCTGGTTAGAGCGATTCACTCATAATGAATAGGTCGACGGTTCGAGTCCGTCCTTCGGCACCATAAAAACAGCCGCTTGTTAATACATTGCCTTTTTGACAAGTTAGGCTTGAAGTGTTATTATAGACTTCGTTGACGCGGGGTGGAGCAGTGGCAGCTCGTTGGGCTCATAACCCAAAGGTCAGAGGTTCGAATCCTCTCCCCGCTACCACGCCGGGGTAGCTCAGCTGGTTAGAGCGATTCACTCATAATGAATAGGTCGGCGGTTCGAGTCCGCCCCTCGGCACCAACAACAACGACTTCTCGTTTGAGAAGTCGTTTTTTTTGTTCCTCTTTTTCTCCAATCCTCCAATGGCTCTCTGTTCTAAGCAAGACTGGCAGCGCTGCCAGCAAATAGCGCGCAATCGCAACTACGATGTTGGCACGCTGTCTGGGCTAAAGGTCCAGATAGCCACACTGCCATCTTCGCCCGAGCTGGCTAACAGTCGCCCATTCGGGCTCCAAGTCACTTGCAAGACACTGCTTGTGTGGGCTTGCAGTGTACACACGACCTTTCCGGCAGTCGCGTCCCAGATCCACAGCAGGCCGTCTTTGCAGCCACAGGCCAAGAGCGCCCGTTCGGGATGCCAGCTCATAGAGCGGATCCAATCGTGATGGTAGCCATAGACGGCAAGATGTTCCAGATTAATGCCATTCCAGAGGTGAATATTCTGATCGAGTCCACCACTCGCCAAAAGCTTGCCATCGGGCTTCCAAGCCACCGAAGAAGCGTACCACTCGTGCTTACGCAGAGTCGTGCGCAAACAGCGCTGTTTCAGATCCCAGATGCGGATCGTCATATCCTCGGAAGCGCTGGCGAGCAGCGGGGTATTGGGCGCCAGACTGATCGCGGTCACAGCCGTGCGATGGCCGCGCATCTGGGCAACCGGCGAATTACGTTCGAGCCGCCAAATACCGATCGTAGCATCGGCGCTGGCGCTCACCAACATATCATCTTGTGCCGACCAAGCCAGATCGGTTAAACGACCCGTATGGCCGAACATTGTCGTTATCAGCTCGTGCGAATCTACATCCCAAACGTAGATCTGGCGATCGACCGTGCCACAGGCCAGTAGATCGCGCTGGGGATGCCAAACAAGAGCAGTATTCCAGATCGAGCTCTGCTTGAAAAGCGGATGTTTGAGAGGATCTTGTTCGCTCCAGAGCCGGATAGAGCCATCGCGGCTGGCGCTGGCAAGCAACTTGCCCCCAGCACTCCAAGCGATCGCTCGTACCGAAGAACTATGCTCTTGAAGGCGCACCATAAGTTGAAGCATATCGCTCGGCTGAGCCTGAAGATACGAGCGATGAGGCATAGAATTTCCTTGCGGCTAGGCCACTTGTTTAGGTTTGAGCTAAAGCCAAGCGGGCATGATGAGGCCAATCCGGGTCGTCGCGCAGGGCCGAACCGATCATAACCATATCAGCGCTGCCCTCGCGAATCACGCTATCGGCAAGATCGGGTTCGCCCAAAGCGCCGCTAGTCATCACGGGCACATTCAAGAGCGCACGTTTGACCGCTGCAGCCAAGGGAACGCGCCAACCAGGAAACTGAGCAACCGGAAGATCGCCTGCAGGCTTTACCGTTATGTCAAGCATATTCACACCCGCATTCACCAAACGTTGCCCCATTACACGAGCATCTTGGAGCGTAAGACCGCCGCCAACCATTTCATCGGCGTTTAAGCTAAAGGCGATGGCGATTCGCGAGCCAAGCCAAGCGCGGATTCCCTCAACGACCAAGAGCGCTAGGCGCAAACGACCTTCAAGTGTTATACCGTGTCGATCGGTCCGTTGGTTACTCAAGGGCGAAAAAAGCTCAGCGAAAACACCCTTATCGGCAGCGGAAAGCAGAATACCATCGCACGATGCAGCGAGGGCGCGCCATGCTGCCAGCATAAACTGATCGCGCAGGGCATCGAGCTGATCTGCAGACATGCTGGCTGGGTCAAGCGGGCAATACAAGGGTACAAAAACACGTCCCCCATAGATCTGGGCGCTTTCCGCAAGCGCCGCCAACGACGGAATGAAACAATCGTGATACAGGCCAAGGTGAGGATGAGGCTTGCTTGGAGACGTGACCCATGCAGGTTCAAGCATGAGCAGTCCGACACCACCCTGGGCTCGACGAATGTAATAATCGGCTAGTGCTGGCGAAACAAATCCGTCTGTATTGGCGAAACCGCTTGGATGCGGAGCCAGCGCAATACGATTCGGTAATCGCATATGAGCAAGCCGGAGAGGACTCAGCAAGTGTGGCATAAGATCGCAACATCATGTGGTGGCAGTAGCCCATACGAAAAAGAACCAGATCACTGCACCGTTAAGTTTTTGTTTCCCAAAAATATTATAGTTGAGCAGAGAATGTGGTGCAATGATTAACAATAGGTTTACACTGTTACAGGACATGCCCTTATCATAATCGATTTTAATTTACGTTGGATAGTACGACCGAGCTCAAGACAAGCTATACGCAATCCACTCAATGAGTTCAAGCCTCTAGCGGCGACGACCTTACCCCAAAGAGAGTTTTAACCGCGTCCGCCTACGGCTATCAACAGCTCGCCCGCCCCGAGCAGCTGCTAGCTGTCTGCGCCCAAAACTCCCTCACAACCCGAACCTCTACACAGATCGCAGCTTAGCAATGCGAGCGTTGTCTTGGCCAAGGCAGCATCAAGGCTACAAAGCTAACACTTCGAAGCTCAAGCTCAGCCTCATTCTTGCAATGTTCTCTGCCCTTGCTTAATAGCTCCGTCAAGAGTGCTCGCTCGATTGTTGGCACTAGAAAGGGCTTTCTGGGCTTTCTCCCTTCACATTCAGCTTGTAGAGAACTGTAATCTTTGAGGATTGTCATTCGCTATACAGCACGGTACCATCATTTGTAATTGAGCGTGTAGTGTTGTCAGTGTTGTGTAGAAAAACGAACTCTTAACCATTATTTGTGACAGTAGAAAAGCTATGATTGAGATACAAGAACGATCACCCCTCACCACTACCTTACTGGGGCATATGCGCGGAAGTGCAGCTTGGCTGAATTACCGCCGCAAACTACGCACACAACTCAAAAACAAGCTCCCAGGTCGGATTTTTGCCAAATTGATCGAACTTCCCCTGCCCTTTAGCGATTCCTTGGTCGCAGATAGCGAAGAGAGCGGCTTCACCCACTGGGTACGCCCCAACGATCTGGTAGCCTTATGCGAATACAGCCGTTTGCCGATCGTTATCGTGGGGCAAGCTGGCACTGCACGCATGCTCGCACTGGCACAAATTGCTTGGCACTGGGTACGCCACAATCACAACGTTCCCGCGCTCTTGCTCGATCTTGGCAGCGACGATCAGAGCGAGCTGACACCGCGCGCCATCGTCTGCAAAGCCCTGCGCGAAGCAGGCGAAACGCTGGTGGCCGACAAAGGCCCGATCGAAACACACCGCCCATGGCATCTGCTGGTCAACGGTCTCGAACAGTTACCCGAACTGCGCCGCGCCGACTGGCACAACTTTTTACAGTCGCTGCCACGGCTCTGGCCCGACGCTCAGCTGGTCTTGGCCCTGCCCAACGAAGAGACGCGCCTGCAGCTCTGGCCGCATAGCGTGCCCCTCATGGCCCGCACGCCCGATGATCAACTGCTCGATCGACTGTTACAAATACTGGTTACACCCAACAAACGCGATATCGTGCGCGCTAGCCTGAGCAACCATAGCAACTTGGGCAAGATCCGCGAACGAACGCTCGAGATCATTCTGCTGGCTTGGATGGCGCAAGAGCAAGGTCTGCCAGCCAACCGCACGGCCCTTTGGGCTTGGAGCTTAGCCCAAAACCAACTCGACCCCAAACGTTTCGGCGGCACTTGGCTGCGCGAACACCCCATCAGCCAAGCCTACACTGCGGCGCGCCACTTTATCGATGGCCGCTACGCTTGGGAGACCTTGCACACGCTGCCCGCTGAGCAGCAGCGCGAGATCGCCCTGTTTATCGCCGAGTCGATCGACGAACCCGCTGCCCTCTTTGAAGCGCTCTGGTGTGAAGAACGCCTCAAAGAGAGCAGCTATCTGCAACTGCTCAGCGATCTGCTGCAAACCTGGCTGCAGGCTCACCCCAGCCCGCGCTTCCAACCCGAGAGCGAAGAATGGCTTTTGCGCCTGCTCGAGGTCCTGAGCCAGCACTACGATCGCCCGGAACTAGCCCTCAACCTCAGCCAACTGAGCGGCTGCATCGAGCGTCTGATCGAACAGCCGCCCATGCTCGCAGGCCAAGCCAGCTTGGTCGGAATCGCCAGCCGCATGCCGCGCATCGCCAACAGCCTGCTGATGCAGATCGTCGATCAAGTTCACTTTCAGCCTGATATCCGTTGGCAGGCCGCCGACCAGATCATTCAGCGCGCCTCCGACTACCAGCTGCTCGACCATGTCACCCAGCAAGCGAGCCAAGATGGACTAGCTCAAGCCGCCCGCGCCTATATCTGTGCTTTCTCGGGCCAAGAGGGCATCAAACTGCTTGAGCAGCCGCAGGGCCTACAGTGGCTCAATCTCTTCCGCAGCGATCCCCACGTGGGCAGCGCCCGCCAAGCTGCCCTCAAACGCCAGCTCGAATGGCGCAGCGATCTGCCGGTGCAGTTGCGCGCGGCCACCTCGCTGCTACGCGACGACGTCGACGAGGCTCTCCAAGACGCAGCGCCGAGCCACAACGAGGCGGACACCCCAAGCGTGCGCAGCTATATCACCGATAAACTGCCCGATCTCGAAGAGGTCGCGCCTCAACTAGCCGCAAAGGAGACATCGCTAGACGAAACCCAAGCGATCGAGCGCCTGCCAGAACAGCTGCCAGAGGGCGATCCAGATGCTGTCACCCTGCCGATCTCGGCCTACCCCGAGCTGCGTAGACGCCCCACCCAGCCGCTTAGCGAGCTGGATAGCGATCTACCCGCGCCAGTTCTGCTCCCTCCCAGCGAGCCAGAACAGATCATCGAACATCCCAGCGAGTATCCTGCCAGCGTCGTCGCGGCTCTTCCCAAAACCCAAGCAGCCGATCAAGAGCGCGTGTCAGGCAACTCTCAGAGCAGCCATGCGCTCTTTCAAGTGCTCAACAATAAGTTCGATGCCGAGCTGCGTCGCGCTGCCCTAGAAGAGCTGCGTCAGCTTCCCGACGGAGGCATGCTGCTCGCCCGCTGCGCCCTGATGCAACATATCCCGCTCTGGCTGCAACAAGAAGCCGTGATCGCCATCGATGGCTGTCCCAACGCGAGCGCCATTCTGCGCAAACTGATGCGCGCCCCTAAAGCGCACGACTTGGTGCGCGCCCAAGCGATTCAAGTGCTGAGCAGTCATTTGAAGCACAGCCCCGCCCCCAAAGAGCTGATCGAATGCGCCAGCGATCCCAGCTACCCGATCACGCGCCGGGCCGCCGTCGAAACACTCGCCATGGTTGGGCCGCATATCGCCGCAATCGAGGTCTTGACGGCGCTGGTAACAGCCCAGAGCGACGATCCCGAATTAACGGGCGCGGCCATTCGAGCACTCGGCCACCAAGCCGGCGCCCAAGCCCTGCGCCCGATCTCGGCTTGGCTCGGCATGCAAGCGGTCGCCCGTTTGCAACAGAGCTGGGAGCGCAACAGCAAGCAGTTGGTCGCGCCGCTCGAGCAAAGCTGGTCGCGCGTGCAGCTCAACAAAACACAACGGCTCCAACTGGCTACGGCCTTCGCCCGCTCTGCCAGCTCGGCCGAGCAGCCCACCACACTCGACGAATATCTGTTGCACAGCGCCACACAGCTTTCGCAGATCGCCAGCGAGACCTTGGTGCAGATCGGCGATAGCCGCGCTTCCCAAGCCATCATCGAGGCCCTTGAGCAAGCGCCCGCGCTCTTCATTCCGCATCTGGTCAAGAGCTTGGTGGCGCTCGAAGGCGACAACAGCAGCCTCTTGCTGGTGCTGCAGAACGCCAACCTCAGTCAGCAAGCCCGCTGGCAGCTCTTAGAAGCGGCGCCCGCCTCGCTCTTTGCGCGCTATCACGAACAACTGCTCGCTATGACCCACAACGACGCCTTTACACGCGGCGCGGTAGCGCTAAGTCTGGGCCGCTGCGAGGCGCGCGATGTGCTCTCGGTGCTGCGCCAACTGATCGGCAGCAGCCAAGAGCACGGCTACGTGCGCGAACAGGCCTTGCACGCCGTCGGCAAGCTGGGCGGCGCCGAAAGCGAAGCGCTCTTGCTGAGCGTCGCGACCGATGCCAATCTGCCAGTGGCCTTGCGCCGCGCCGCCGTCGAAGCACTGCCCTGCCCGCTCAGCAGCGAAGGCTGTCAACAGTTGCAGTTCTTGATCCAGAGCGAACGAGCCAACCCTGGTCTGATCGCCAGCGCCCTAAACAGCTTGGGTGCCAACCGCGACAGCAGCGCTATGCGCCTTTTTATGAGCTTCAGCCAGCATGAAGATAGCGAAGTGGCGATCGCTGCCCTCAGCGCCCTCGAAGAGCTTCAAGACAGCAACGTCATCTCCCTCTTGGTGCATATCACCCAATCGCCCAATGTTGCAGCCGCAATTCGCGTCCGGGCGGCGGGCGTGGCCTTCAAGCTCTGCGGCGAACCCTATCTATTGCTGTTGCAAACCTTTTTAGACAACGGCGCGCTACCCTTGCAGTTGCAAGCCTTTGAAGAGCTACTACATTGCCAGCCGCAGCATCCGCTGATCGAATCGATCGTCTACGACCGCTCGCGCCCGCTCACCCTGCGCCAGCGCGCCACCTGGGCCATGATCGGGCTGCAACCCGGCAGCGACCTTTCGGGCGAGCCAGCCTTGCAGCTCAGCGCCTCACAACACAACATGCTGACCATTCTCTTGGCCGATCAACAAGAAGATCTTGCCCTGCGTCTGCTCTTCGCCGATATCTTGCGCATCAGCGCTCCACACTATCGCGACGATCCGAGCTTGTTCACAAGCTGCACAAAACTGCTCACAGATCCTGAGCTTGTTCCTGCCCTACGCCTCCGCCTGCTCACGATCTTAGAGAGCCTCGGCCCACAAGTGCTCGAACAGCTCAGCAACCTTGCCTACAACGCATCGAACGACGAGATCTTTCATCATTGGTGCCTATCAAGCCTGCTGAAAGCAACCATTCATCATCATCATCAAAACGAGGTAGTTGCATGACAACCCGAATCATGGTTATCGAAGATGAAGGTCCGATCCGTCAGCTCTTGTACTACCAACTAAGCGGCGCTGGCTACGATCTCAAGTGTTATGCGAGCGGCCGAGTGGGCCTCGAACGCTTCTTATTTGATCAACCTGATTTAGTCTTGCTCGATGTCATGATGCCCGATATGAGCGGTTGGGAGACCTGTCGTCAGATACGCGCCACTTCGAACGTGCCGATCATTATGCTCACCTCAAAAGACTCGGATAGCGATGTAATAACTGGGCTATCGCTGGGCGCCGACGACTACATCACCAAGCCGTTCAATCTGCCGCTCTTGTTGGCCCGCATCGAGGCCGTCTTGCGGCGGCGCAACCCAAACGAACGCAGCCAGCGCCCGCGCCTAAGTGAGCACTTACAGCGCGAGCAGGTTAAAGACCCACACCTGCGCTACCTGAACGAAAGCTTCAGCAGCGCTATGGTCAGCCAACAACTGATCGCCGCTCCGGCAAACGTGCCCGTCAGTCCACCCAAAGCCAGCCTAAGCAGCAGCTACAAACGCATCGGCGATCAGCTTCATCAATTGCGGCTCGCGCGCGGCACCACGCTCGAACAGGCCGCCCAAGCCTGCGGCATTCGCTGGGAATTCCTGCAAGCGCTCGAACGTGAACACTGGAACTATCTGCCCAAAAACGAACTGCGCCCGGCGCTGCAGCGCTACTCAACCTATCTCGGCCTCAATATCAACCAAGTTCTGAAACAGCGACAGTCCAATCCTTTGCAAGCGCTCGCACTCAATGATATTCCTTTTCCGCTCTTGTTGCTCTTATTTTTCGCGATCTGTTGCATTGTGATGGGCATCGTTCTGCTTCTCTAAAACTTGGCGGCCTGATCTTAACCTGCCATTCGGCTTCTAGCGCGTCCGCCTACGGCTATCAGAACGACTAACCTGCCCTCATCCCCAGCCCTTCTCCCGCAAAGGCGGGAGAAGGGAGCGGGCCAGTGCTAGAGCCAAAACGCTTCAGGCTCCACTCTACCGAAGGCCTGCCAAGATCAGAAGCTCGCTCTCAATCGAAAAAGGATGTCGCGTTTGTGCTGGCGACATCCTTTTTCACTTGCTCGATCCGGCACAAGCAGATCAGACGTGGTATAGTATCGAAAAGCAGGCTCTATTGGATACGCATAGAAGCACTAGACAGATCATGACTCAGCAATATACCATTTACGAACAAGTTGGTGGAGACGAGACCTTCCGCCGCTTAGTTGACCGCTTTTACGAACGCGTCGAGGCCGATCCTCGGCTGCGCCCGCTCTTCCCCGAAGATATGGGCCCTGGCAAGGAATATCAATTCCTCTTCCTAACCCAATACTTTGGCGGGCCGCCCCGCTACAACGCGCTGCGCGGCCACCCACGTCTGCGCATGCGCCATATGCCCTTCCCGATCGACCAAGCCACCCGCGATGCTTGGCTAAATGCCATGCTCGACTCGATCGACGAGGTCGGGATCGAAGAGCCGGCCCGCAGCGTGATGCGCAGCTACTTCGAACGCAGCGCCACCTTTATGATCAACCAGCCCGAATAAGGCGCTAAGCCGCTGTTGCGCTTATTTTGCGCGGAACAGCTCGGCGATCGCCGCTTCAGGATCGAACGCTGTGCGCTCTCTGCTCAGCCAAGCCAGAAACTCGATATTGCCCGCTGGCCCTGTGATCGGAGAGCGCGCCAGACCTCGCGCTGGCACACCTAGCTCCTCGCATATCTGCAAAACGCTGCGCAAGACGCTGCGATGCACCGCCGGATCGCGCACCACGCCGCCTTTGCCCACCTGCTCGGCACCCGCCTCGAACTGGGGCTTGATCAGAGTCACGATCCAGCCTTCGGGCTTGAGCAGATTCACAATGGCAGGCAGCACCAGACCCAAGGGAATAAACGAAAGGTCGGCGACCGCGCAATCGACCAGCACACGCTCGCCCTCGGCCAGCGTTTCGCCCTCAGCAGGCGGCAGCTCCTCTAAATAACGCACATTGGTGCGTTCCATCACCACCACACGCGGATCTTGACGGATCTTCCAATGCAAAATGCCATAGCCAACATCGACCGCATAGACCCGCCGCGCGCCGCGCTGTAACAACACATCGCTGAAGCCGCCCGTCGAAGCGCCCGCATCGAGCGCCACCAAGCCGCTCGGGTCAAGCTGAAATTCGTCGAGCGCATGCACCAACTTGTAGCCGCCTCGGCTCACATAGGGCAGGGCTTCTTCGACCTCGATCTCGCATTCCTCGGCTACTGGCAAGGCCGGACGCAACTGCACTTGACCCTGCACGCGCACTTTTCCGGTCATAATCAGCGCCTGAGCCTTATTACGACTTTCTGCCAAACCTCGCGCCACCAGCAGTTGGTCAAGCCGTGTTTTTGCCATATCTATCACCTATAAAGTGTTCTCAAACCTTATCGTTCCTGCTCTATAGCATACCAGCAATCAGGCAGAAACGGTAATCTTTTTGGTTCACCACGCGAGACAGAGAACACAAGTTATTCACCACGCGAGACACGGAGACACTGAGTCAAGACACTGAGACTTTTAGAGAGCTGCGCCGAACCGTACCCTGCCCTTCGGCAAGCGTAGGAACCGCCTGTCGAGGGGAACGGCATTTTCATGTAACACACAGCCTGTCTCCCTTCTCCTGCTTGCGGGAGCTATACATTAGCCAAAAGTCGTGTCGGCTGCAAAAGGCGATCGTTCGCATACCATCGCGGGAGTATCCTTGAGAGCACAGAACGGGGAGACATTCACCCCCTCGCCCGCACTGCCGGAGAGGGGGAGAGGGGGTGAGGGCAGATAACGCTAACCGTATGTCGATTTGTGGCTAATGTACAGCTTGCGGCAGAAGGGCTGGGGATGAGGGCCTTGACCAAGCCTGCCGAAGGGCGTTAGGCTACGAAATGCAGCGTTTGAACCTTCTTGGTGCTTACACCAGGAAGGTTGTAGCGAGGGCAGCGAAGACAGCGCATACAGCGAAGGCAGCGAATACAGCGCAGCGCTTGAGAAGCCGCATGGGAGGACAGCCGCTTTGGTAGCCGTAGGCGGACGCGCCTGAGACCTTTGTTGTGGGGCAGCGCCTGTTACGCCTAAAACTGAAAGAGAGGAACAAAAAAACATCTCACCGCCGAGGCAGTGAGATGCTCTATTTGCCCGAAGGCAGCAACTTAGGACTGCTTCATAGCCGCTAAGGTGCGCTGAATCTGATCGATGTGGTTGTAGCCGTGCTTCGAGTAGATCTGCAAGATGCGCTCGAGCGTGATCGGGCCACGGCCCGGATAGACCGCAGTGCGTTCCCAAGCCGACTCGGGCAGGTTTTCCCAAAAGGCGGCCCAACGTGCGTGCAGATGCTTGATCAGCTCTAACGAGACGGCGATATCGGCGCTCTTGGCATCGGGCAGCTCGGCCAGCGAATCTGGGTTGTACCAAGTCAGCATGGGAGTATCTTCGGTCACAATCCGACGGCAGTCGACGTAACAGACGGCGTGGGCATCGAAGATATGGTGAACATTTTGGGCCACCGTCCACTCGCCCTCAATCGACTGGGTTGTCAACTCGCTCTCGCTCAAGCCCTGCACCAGCGCCGCGAGATCACTCGGCAGCGCACGGATCATCTCGATCATTTCTTGACGTTGTTCTTGCGTTAACACTGAATGCTCTCTCACACAAAACAAGGTAGAAGACAATATGGGTGCATTCAGTATAACAAAAACAAGCCATGTGTTTACGACACTTCGGGCTTAGCGTGCAGGGCGGTGATGGTGCGTGTGATCTGATCGATATGGGCCTCGCCATGGGCAGCGTAGACCTCTAGCAGGCTCTCGAGCGTTACAGGGCCATTTTCGGGGTGGAAGCCGGTGCGTTGCCAAGCATCGTCGGGCAGATTCAGCCAAAACTGCACCCAACGTTCGTGCAGGTGCTTGAGAAGCGCCAACGAACCGCTGACATCGGCCTGCTGAGCATCGGGGAAGGTGGCCCAAGCGTCTTGGTCATAAGGTTTAAGGGTTGGGTTATCTTCGGTTGCGATCAGCTTACAGCGAATGTAGCTGTTGGCGTGCGAATCGAACAAGTGATGAACATTCTGGGCAACCGTCCACTCGCCTTTGATCGACTCGGTCATCAGCTCTTCTGGAGTAAGCTTTTCGACTAGAGCGCTGATCTGGCTCGGCAGAATGCGGATCTTGGCGATCAAGGCTTGGCGTTCTTGCGCACTTAACATAGGCACCTCGCTTATAATTTCTAATGAACACCCCAAGTATAACAAAAGAGGCCGCAGTTTCCTGCAACCTCTTCTCCTATATCTAGCGGATCTAGACAGCCGCTTTAGTGATCATCGTTCGCAGCCAAGCAAAGTTCATCTTGCGCTCTGCAGCTTGGGCTTTCTTGGCAGGCTTGCTAACTTTTTTATCTATATTGTATTGCGCTTCACGAACACTCTGCTCGATGCGGTCGCGGGCGATCATAAGTTCTGTTTCGGGCAAAAACATTGTTTTCTCTCTCTCAACTCACTCAGTTATTTCTTACAGATGCTATGATACAAAATCACCCGCTTAACGACATCGGGAAAATTGCGTATTTTTTTCTTTCGTTAATCAGTCTTAAGTCCTAAGGGATATTTCACAACTTATGTAAATGGGTTTTTATGCTTCCCAATGGTGTATAAATATTTATTCGAAGAAATATTTACCACAACCATTTTAATACAAACAAATCGAATCTTATCCAAAAAAAGGAGGTCATACGCTACGTATGACCTCCTGCCATCAAGCTTTAGTTGTTAAAGATTACGCACCCAGTTTACCCAACAGAAGCTGTTGGAACCAATTGCGCTGCTCGGGCTTGCCAGCGGCCTCGCTCTTGGCGGTGCGGCGCTGCATTTCGATCATCTCTTTATATTGCTGATTCTGGCGGAGCTGCTCGTCGATGCGCTCGCGGGCCAGTTTGATTTCAATCTCTGGAAGTAACATCTATTTTGCTTTCGTTTCACGTATCAACACTGTCGTTGTTCAACTGAGCGTATGATAGCTGAGCGAGCGTATATGCGCATCGGGAGAACCATTTATTTTCGCAATAGATCTAAAAGTAAGTCGATCTAAGGGTTGATTAAGCTCGCTATCCCTCTGGCGGCGAAATCGCTAGCTCCCATGCAGTCCTTGGCGCGTCCGCCTACGGCTACCAAAACGGCTAGCTGCCCTCATCCCCGTCCCTTCTCCCGCAGTGCGGGAGAAGGAAGCCTGCCCGTACTAGAGCCAAAAACCCTTCAAAATCCTAAGCGATTCAGCATCCGCTCTCCCTGTTTGCTAGCGTATCCGCTTAAAGACTGCGCTCTTGTAACGCAGAAAAACAAAACCAGGGAAGGAATTGTCACTCTTCGCTCTGTCGAAGGCCAAAAAAGCAAGGGATCTACCAGATACGGCTTAAACAAGCACAAAAAAAAGACCACACGGAGCAGGTGTGGTCTTCGCAATTCCCTGTAGGAGGAGATTATATAGAAGAAATTAGACGCCAGCTTTGCCCAACAGAAGTTGTCGGAACCAGTTGCGCTGCTCGGGCTTGTGGTTAGGATCAAGCTTAGCGGCGCGGCGCTGCATTTCGATCATCTCTTTATATTGCTGATTCTGGCGGAGCTGCTCTTCGATGCGCTCGCGGGCCAGTTTAATTTCAATCTCTGGAAGTAACATCATTATTCTCCCGTTCACTCATACTACTTCGTCGTTCACCTGTCTGTATGATAGCTGAACGGCTCGTATTTCGCATCGGGAGAAGTATCTATCTTTTGAATCAGTACTTAAGCCGAGCCACCTAAGTATAAACCCTTAGGTCTAAAGACTGAGTTAGGGGGTACCCAAATACTATCAGTCTACTAATTCATATATGGCTTCGAAGAGCGCTAAACAGCATCTATTGCCAACAAAGCAGCAAGCTAGGCGACCGCCTCGGCTTCGGCCCAGCGCAGGTAGCTTTCGAGATCGCCGTTGTAATAGACGTGTACAACCTGATTATGGGTGATCCGGCTGACCGCATCCCAAACTTCTTGATCGTCGTGGCTGTGCACCACCAACATACCCTGTTCGGGAGCATATTCGTCTTCACCGGGCGGGATCACAAAAGCCAACCACTCATTGGGGTAGCGCTGCTCTACCTGTGCGATCAGCTCCACACGGCCACGCTCGAGCATGCCCGTGTAGGGGCAACCGCACTGGCAATTCGGGCCACAATCACCTGTACCACAGGTAGAAGTGCCACCATGCTCGGCACTCGTGAGCGGTATCATCACTGGCATAGATCAGCCTCGTTAGGTATGTACAAGCTACGATTCAAACGAACGTGCAAACATAACAATCATGATACACGAACGAAGCATCATCGGCAAGGATACTGTCAAGGTCGTTCGACATCTTCCATCAAGGCTAGCTGACGAGCGACCTCTTCGATCGCGATGCGCTGTTTACGATAGAGATCAGATTCGCTCATGGCGAGTCGGTTAGCGATATCGCGAATGCGTTTGCCCTGCAAAAAGCGCAGTTCGAGGATGTTGTAGAGCAGCCACTCTTGGGCCGAAGGATCGAGTTGCTCGTCGGGGCGCATATTGGCAATGGCTTGACGCAAGACGGCTTGCAGGGCGCGGGTCGGGCTACCGCCATGGTCGCTCACTTGGCGACGCACGGCGCGCAAGCTCAACAACGGGCTATCAGAGAGCTTGGGACCGCCCCAGTAGTGGGTCAGGGCATCTTTGACCAACTGGGGGAACTCGGGCTGCAAGGCGATATCGGCTTCGAGGTTGGCTAAGCTGGCCGGAGTAGCCTGTTCGAGCTGCGAGCTGAGCTGCTGCAACGAAACCATCTCGGGTTCGAGGCCGCGCAGGGCATCGAAGAGACGCTGTTGCATATGAACCGTGCTCAAGGCCATCTCCATCTGGTGGGCGAACACACCGATCAGGCGGCGCGTATCAGCATTCAGATTGTTTTGCGAATAGCCGACCGCCAAGGCCCCAATAAAGGCACCGTTGTTTTGACGCAAGGGCAAGAATAAAAAGCCATCGGTCAGCATAAAGGCTTCATTTGGCAAGACTCCATCGCCATTGCGCACTGGCATCTCTTGCAGTTGAGCCATCAACTCACTCAGACGATGCTCGTTCACAAAACGCTTGACCTCGTGACGACTGCCACAGACCGCTTTGACGGTGTAGTGTACCCCGTTGTGATTGTCTAAGAGCGTGTTCGTTTCATCGGGACCAACCACAAAGCCGGTATCGACCCGCAAAGCGCCACAGACCGCGATCAAGGTATTTTCTAAGAGTTGGCGCAAGTCGCTGCGGGTGAAGGTATGGCGCGGCAAGGCCCGCAGATAGTTCATTTCGGCTTGATCTTGCATGTGAATGAGGGTGTCGATGTAGGGTTTGATCCACGAGACCAAGATCGGCATCAATACTGTCATCAACATGACGCCGAAGGTCGAAAGGGTGCCTTGGGGCAGCGACAAAGCCCGATCAAACAACGGCTCTACTTGCAGAAAGAGAATGATCGTTATACCAACCACCGGCCCATACAGAAACCAGCGCACAAAGTCGTGCTTGATCAAGCGATCGGGCAACAGCATGCCTTGAAATGCAGCGCTATAGGTCATCACCAAGATGCCAACCGCTACGGCCGCATTCACCATGCTCGAGATCACAAAGATGAGGGCCGATCCATCGGAAATCGATTTATAGGCACCAGCTACGATCAAATAGGGAAAGACCCCTAGAGCCGGCGAGAAGAAGGTCGCCCCCAAATAGAGCATACGTCGGCGCAAAGAAGGGGTGAGCGCTGTGCTGCGTGTCTTTAAAATCGCCCACAAGACCGTCAGCAGACTGATGATCATCGAGACGACGTAGAGCCAGAAGAGCGGACCTGCTCCGAATTGGGCCAAGACACCCTTTAAAACCGGGCCTTGAACCAGCCAGTCGGTTTCAAGCGCTAAAATAAAGAAGAGAATGCTTAAAGCGTATCCAACATACACCACTAGCCGCCGCCAAAGCGGTGAAGTACCTAAACTGTGGCGCAACAGGGCGTCCGATAGATGAAGATACGCAGCAGGAACCAAAGCAATACCGAGCCATTGCATGCGCATCAGAAAGTTGATGGTAGGTGCTGTAGTCGCGACAGCGATCAAAACATCGCCGCCGTTTACAACCACCAAACCAAACAACAGCACACACAAAGCTCGCGCTATTGCATTACGCCAGTTATGGAGCGCAATGTAAGAGAGGACTGAGAAGGCAATAATAAGGACTGCTGCGGCCAACAATCCGTTGAGACGAACCGAAAGGTCAATCATGGAGGGCAAATGACTCCACTGTATGAGGAATGTAAAGCAGATTCATAGCTTTTATTATAGCACAGACCCGCTTACATAACAGCCAATAACATAGATCGCTCAATTATCGATCTTTCACAGTAGGTGTGCCATTGAAAGGTAGAATCGCTGCATTCTCAATTAATCCGCCATTTTTATACGCAAATTAATATTTCTCTGCTTTATAACGACCTTTTTGCGCAATAATCCACAAAAAACTTATTAGCTCACCATCTTCATAATCAGTCTCTTTTTTAGCAGAGATAAGCGTTAAACCAGCCGAACTCACCATTTATTGATTGGTAGCACTATCGAAGCTGCTCCAACACATTGGAGCGCCTAACCAATTGTCAACGATCTCAGCTTCCATGGCATGCCAAGCCATCGTAGCCACAAACAGGCCAGCAGGTTTAAGCCATAGGGCGATCCGTTGCAGAAGGGCTGCTTGTTCCATACGAGGCAAATGAAGGAGCGAATAGAAGGCCGTTACAGCATCGAAACTGGCCTCAGAGAAAGACAATTCGCTCATATCGGCTTGAATAAAGGTAGCGTGGGGGACTTGTTGTTTGGCGAGTGCGATCTGCTTAGGCGAACGATCAACACCGATCAGCTCGAAGCGTTTGGCAAGACGCTTTGTGGTGATATGCCTCGAGCCGCAACCTAGTTCAAGCAACTTGGCGCCTCGATCAAGCCGATCGATCAAGCTCTGGGTATAGCGTTCCCGCTCTATACGACGTTCTGTCACACTCCAAGCTGCATAACGAGCGGCGATCTGATCATAACCACGAGCAACAATCGATTTTGCGTCCCCCATAACATAGCCTTTTGTAGCTGAAATACTCATCTGGAATGTATGTATTACAGACAAGTATTTCAGCCGATTGGGATGAGGATCAAACAGATCGTTTATTTGCTTTGGGCTAGCAGATGTGCCAGATACTCTTCTTTTTCTTGACGATCACGAATGGCGATCGGCGCGGCAAGAAAACGACGCACCGTTTCGATCTTGCCATCGGGCTCAAAAAAGTAACGGAAACTCTCGATCAAGCCCACAAGCGGCTGGTCGGTCGGAATGAACTCGACCGGATCGCCAGCCTGCACCGTGCCTGGTTGGATCACACGGCAATAGGCACCGGGGCGCTCGGCAGCCCGAAAGCGCTTCAAGAAGCTCCGATCACCCATGCGCGCCGAGAGAGTGGCGCAAGGGATGCGCGGTGCAGTGATCTCCAATATGACTTCGCCGATCTTGAAGCGGTCCCCGATCTGGGCTGAAGCGCTCTCAAACTCACTGATAGTAAGGTTCTCGCCAAAGGTGCCGGGCTCAAGCTCGAAACCTAACTCGGCGCTCCACCACGCATAGTCAGCACTGCCATAAACGTAGATGGCTTGGTCAGGACCACCATGATGTTTTGTATCACAGATCGTATCGCCTTCAAGACCTGATTCTAAAATCGCGACAGGGCCGTCTTGGGGCTTTTTGAAGATACCGGAGAGTCCTGAACGTTTCGCCTTGATCGGTTCAGCTTTACCACGATTTACACTTACGAGATACATGTCACCTTAACCTTCAATAGCTATAGTCTCCCTTGGCACTACACTATAACACGCATCAGCGCGTCTGAGCATGGATCTCTCATTGTTCGTTTAACGCGTGGGCTACCCTAAGGGCAAAGCTAGCAATGGCAGTTAGCTTGATTATTTGGCAGTTTAAGGCTTAGCAACGGCCTCTGTTAACGATAGTGCTGCTCGCCTTAGCCATGGGTCGTTCGTTGCCCGAAATGGTCGGCGTTGCGCGAAAGCGGCTCGAACGCTCTAACAAGCTTTGTAGCATAATCAACTCCAAGAGCGACTAGCTGCTCGTAAAGCCTACAAAAATCCAACCTAGCTATTACCGAAAGCCAAAAAGTATGCAGGCGAGCGTTTGTAAAGATAGAAAGCAAGGAGGGCCTACGATTCAGGTGGGAGAGCTACGATCTTCCCAATATCTATGCTAAAATAGAAGCAGTATGTACCGAACCGTCTGTCATCACTGTTTGCAGCTTGCATCGGACTTGAGAGACAGGATAAGATATGCACGAAGTAACAGCATGGGCCTAGGAGTGCTTTGCTGTTGCTGATTTATTGTGCAATCGGAACATGTCGAATGTCGCTTAACGATATTCAAAAGATACTCTTGGACTGAATAAGCGAACGTGTAACACGCGACCTGTTCATGCAAGAAGCGGCCTCTTATGAGGTCTAGTGTGAGGCCTGTTCTCATAGCTCTGCTGTGAGGGCTGCGTCTCTTCGGTAATAGTAGGTAGCTTTCTCTTTATAGATAATCGCACCCTAATGGGTTTTATACTAGGAATGCTCGATGGTGAGCCAGCCACAACGTGCTTGTGAGACGAAACAGCAACACATTCGCGTAGTCTCACCTTGTAGCCGCCTGTCTGTATGCAGAGCGGCCATAAGTGGTTTGCAGATACGTGTGCGCTCTTTCCCCACCAGCTTCTTACAAGCAATTCCCACAATACGGAGAAACGGTATATGAGCGATTTTTCAGCCTTTTACGGGCCCAATGCTGGTTATGTGCTCGAATTATACGAGCGTTATCAACAAGATCCTCAATCGGTAGACGCTGCGACCCGAAAATTCTTCGAGCAGTGGACGCCTCCCGTTGAAGATACAACAAGTTCGGCCGGTGGTGCGCAGACTACAGGAGCCACTCAGGTTGCGGTCGCGCCAACCAGCGAACAAGATATTACACGCGCTGTGAGCGCGGCGCGTTTGATCCGCTATGTGCGTGAGCTAGGTCACTTGGAAGCGCGCATCGACCCGCTGGGCAGCGAGCCTCCTGGCGACTTGGGCCTGCGCATGGCAAGCCACAACATTACGGAAGAAGATTTGGCAAAGCTTCCGGCCAGCATTGTACGCGGACCTTGTGTGGAAGGTTCTGCCAACGCTTTGGAGGCCTTCAACAAGCTGCGAGCTTGCTATACCGGCTCGATCGGTTACGAAACCGACCATATTCAAAATTTTGAAGAGCGTTCTTGGATCCGCGAGGCGATCGAAAGCCGCAAGTTTTTCTATGGCTTTAACGAGCAACGCAAGCGCGAATTGCTGATGCGCTTAACCGAGGTCGAGGTCTTTGAGCGCTATTTACATACCACCTTCGTTGGTCAAAAGCGCTTCTCGCTGGAAGGCTGCGATATGGTCGTGCCCATGCTCGATTCGATCATTCGCAACGCAGGTGTCGCAGGCACCCACGAGATCGTGATCGGTATGGCGCACCGTGGTCGCCTGAATGTGCTGGCCCACACCCTCGGTAAGCCCTATTCGGCCATCTTGCGCGAGTTCCTCTCTTCGTCGCACGCCGACGCTGCCTCGCCCTCGGGACGTGGCTCGCTCGGTTGGGCTGGCGACGTGAAGTATCACCTAGGCGCGATGCGGGCCTACCGCGATAGCGGTGTGGAAGAGATGCCGATCACCTTGGCGCCCAACCCCAGCCACTTGGAATTCGTCAACCCCGTGATCGAGGGACGCGCCCGCGCTGCTCAAGAGAAGCGTGATCAACCCGGCGCCCCAGTTCAGAACGACAAAGCATCTTTGGCGATTCTGATCCACGGCGATGCCGCCTTCCCCGGCCAAGGTGTTGTAGCCGAAACTCTCAACCTCTCGAATCTGGCTGGCTACCGCACAGGTGGTACCGTTCACATTATTTTGAATAACCAGATCGGCTTCACAACCGACCCCAGCGACTCGCGTTCGACCTTGTACGCTAGCGACCTCGCGAAGGGCTTCGAGATCCCGATTGTGCACGTGAACGCCGACGATGTCGAGGCCTGTATCGCTGTGGCGCGCATGGCGCTGGCCTATCGCGAACGCTTCGGCAAAGACTTTATGATCGACCTGGTTGGCTATCGCCGCTGGGGCCACAACGAAGGCGATCCACCCAACTTCACTCAGCCGCTGCTCTACGCCAAGATCGCCGAACACCCCACCGTGCGCCAGATCTGGGCCGAAAAGCTGGTCAGCGATGGCATCATCTCGAAAGAGGATGCTGATAAGATGGTGGCCGAGCAGACCGCCCGCATGCAAGAGGCACGCAAGGAGGCTGAGGGCAAGCCGGCTGAAGATCGCCGCCCGAAACCCGCACCGGCAGGGCTGGCACGCCGCACCCAGACCAAGGTACCTGCCGACGTTCTGAAGCAGATCAACGCCAGCCTCTTCAAGTGGCCGGAAGGCTTCGCGATCGACCCACGCTTGGATAAGATCTTAGATCGACGCCGCACCGCACTCGATAGCAACGAACCCGCGATCGACTGGGGCCATGCCGAAGCGCTGGCGTTCGGTAGCATTCTGGCCGATGGTATTCCGATCCGTCTCTCGGGCCAAGATAGCGAGCGCGGTACCTTTGTGCATCGCCATTCGCGCCTGCACGACATCAACAACGGCAAAACGTACACGCCGCTGCAGGGCTTGCCACAGGCCAAGGCTTCCTTTGCGGTCTACAACAGCCCGTTGTCTGAGGCTGCGGTATTGGCCTTCGAGTACGGCTATTCGTCACACGCTCCCAATACCTTGGTGCTCTGGGAAGCTCAGTTCGGCGACTTCGCCAACGGCGCTCAAGTGATCATCGACCAGTTTATTGTGAGCGGACGCGCCAAGTGGGGTCAGTTGCCGGCTCTGGTGCTCTTGCTGCCGCACGGCTACGAGGGCCAAGGCCCCGAACACTCGTCGGCCCGTTTAGAGCGCTATCTGCAACTCGCTGCCGATGACAATATCCGCGTGGCGAACTGTACCAGCGCCGCTCAATACTTCCACCTGCTGCGCCGCCAAGCTGCTCTGCTCACCAGCGACCCGCGCCCTCTGATCGTGATGGCGCCCAAGAGCTTGCTGCGCCACCCGCGCGCTATGTCGTCTCTGGACGAGCTAGCCAACGGTCACTTCCAGCGCGTGATCGACGATCCGACGGGCCGCGAGCGCGCTGCCGCCGTCACCCGTTTGGTATTCTGCTCGGGTCGCGTCTATATCGACGTTACCAGCACGCCGGAATACGCAGCAGCTAAAGAAGTGGCGATCGCGCGCATCGAAGAACTCTACTCCTTCCCCGACAAAGAGCTGCGCGAAGTACTCAGCGGCTACCCCAACCTGCGCGAAGTGGTTTGGCTGCAGGAAGAGCCGCGCAACATGGGCGCTTGGAGCTATATCCAGCCGCGACTACGCGAACTGCTGCCGCCCGATCTGCCGCTCTACTACGTCGGTCGCAACGAATCGGCTACCACCGCCGAAGGTTCTCTGCCCGAGCACGCTGCCGAACAGGCCTATATCGTGAAGCAAGCGCTCACTGCCTCATTTGACACCCCAGAGACACTGACCGTCAGTAGCAAATCGGATAATTAATAGCGTGTGAGGTAACCAGAAGAGACTGGTTACCTCACTTCGCGCTTTTGAATGCGCTTGAAAACCACAGAACAAGTTTTACTGATCGCACTTGTGGTGTATCATGTAAAATAATGAACTATTTAGGAGATCTCTATGGCTTTTGAGATTAAAGTTCCACCGCTCGGCGAGTCGATCGTCGAAGCGACAGTGGGTAAATGGTTAAAACAGAGTGGCGATGCGGTCAACGCAGGCGACCCTCTGGTTGAACTCGAAACAGATAAAGTATCGCTAGAAGTAACTGCCGATCAGGCGGGTGTTTTAAGCAGCATCGCTAAGGCCGAGGGCGAGACCGTCACCGTAGGCGAGACCTTGGGTGTGATTAGCGCCGATGGCGCTGCCGCTACGGCCGCTCCGGCTGCTGCTCCTGCCGCGGCTCCGGTTGCCGCTCCTGCCGAGGTAGCTGCGAACGCCAACAGCGCCGCCAACAGCCCGGTTGCTTCCCCGGTCGCTCAGCGTTTAGCCAACGAGCTGAACGTCAATATCAACACCATTCAGGGTAGCGGCCCCGGTGGACGCATTATGAAAGACGATGTGCTGAAGGTCGCGGGCAATCAGAAGGCTGCAAGCGCTCCTGCACCCGCTGCCACTGCTGCTCCGGCGGCTGCTCCTACCCCGGCTGCCAAGCCCGCTGCGCCTGCCGCACCTGCTGCCAGCTTCGGCCCCGAAGAGCGCATCCGTATGTCGCGCCGCCGCCAGACCATTGCCAAGCGCCTGGTCGAGGCTCAACATACCGCCGCCATGCTGACGACCTTCAACGAGGTCGATATGAGCGCCGTTATGGAGCTGCGCAAGCGACGCGGCGAAGAGTTCCAGAAGCGCCATGGCGTGAAGCTCGGCTTTATGTCCTTCTTTGTGAAGGCCGTGGTCGGCGCACTGAAGTTCCAGCCGCGCTTGAACGCCGAGATCCAAGGCGATGAACTGGTGCTGAAGAAGTACTACGATATCGGTATCGCGGTAGCAGCCGAAGAAGGCTTGGTTGTGCCCGTGCTGCGCGGCGCCGAGCGCCTCAACTTCGCGGGTATCGAAAAGGGCATCGCAGATCTGGCTACCAAGGCCCGTAACAACGCCTTGAGCCTGAGCGACCTGCAAGGTGGCACCTTCACGATCACCAACGGCGGCATCTTCGGCTCGTTGATGTCGACCCCGATCTTGAACGCGCCTCAAGTCGGTATCCTCGGCATGCACAGCATCAAAGAGCGCCCGATCGCCGTCAATGGCGAAGTGGTGATTCGCCCGATGATGTACATTGCGCTTTCGTACGATCACCGCATCGTCGATGGCAGCGAGGCTGTGCGCTTCTTGGTGCGCGTCAAAGAGCAAATCGAAGATCCCGAAACGCTCTTGCTCGACAGCTAAATTTGTTGTGATATGGCAAAAGAAGGGTTGCTCGTTCAGGCGAGCAACCCTTCTTGGCTTATACTCAATCCGATTACGTTGCAGCTTTTTGGCCTTCGGCAAAGCGAAACTTGAGCTTTTGGCGTTTTTTGGTTCCCGCACTATAACAAATCCGCTAGCTTGCTTCAGATTGCTGCGGCTAGATTTTCTCCCAAAAAGTAAGGTCCTTGGCGCGTCCGCCTACGGCTAGCAACATCCCGCCCAACAAACGAGGCGTGTAGCTGTGTGCGCCGAAAGAGCTCTGCCAAGTCAACAATTCATACCAAATCCAATTGACTGCTTTCTATTTGGCCTTCGGCAGAGTGGAACGTAGCTCTTTATTCCTCATTACAAGAGCACAAGTCTTTAAGCGGATTCGCTAGCAAACAGTGGGAGCGACTGAGGAAGCGCCTGGCTCGTGAAGCATTTTTGGGCCTAGTACAGGCAGGCTCCCTTCTCCCGCCGTTGCGGGAGAAGGGCTGGGGATGAGGGCAGCCTAGCCGCTCTGGTAGCCGTAGGCGGACGCGGTTGAGGTCTGTATGGAAGGAAGGGACCTCGCCGCCAGAAGAGTGAAGGTATCAAGCAGATTTGGAGACATCTTGGGCTGCTTGTGGGTTGCCGATCGATGGCTATGAATGTGGCAGTTGCAACAGAAGAGTAGAAGCGGATTAACAGGTCTCTCTGCAGTTGGCAGCAATCGTTAGGCTGTGCCCAACTTTTGATAGGCGGCGATACGGGTGGCATGCTGCTTAGCCCAAGCGAAAGCGGCCATGCGCATTTGGCATAGCAGCCCCGATCGAGCGCTCGCCTCTTCCTGCCACAGGGCCATCGTCAGACAGAACCGCACCAGATGTTCGTTTCAGACTCCACTAGCCAGCCTAAGCGTAACAATTATGATGCGGCCAAGCTCTCTAAACGCGCGATCTCTGTTTCGAGTTCGCTGATATAGCTTGTCAACCAGGCGGGAGCTTTTTCACCAGCAGCGCGTTGCTGAGCGCGCACACGACGCAGCTCCATACGACGCTGACGGATCTCTTCAGAATAGTCGGGTTTCGGCTCTGGCTCTGGCTCAACCTCTGGCAGTTCGTCGAGATAATCAGCAAGCAGGTCGCTTAATAACTCGGGCAAGTCTACTCCTTCGCGCATCACTAAGTGTTGTAAGCGCTGGCGACGGGCCTCTGTTAAGAAGATCCGGGTCGAAAGAGTAAACTGTCCTCGGTCTCGCTGGGTCATTGTCTCACTTACTCCTCAAACTCTATACGGGCGCGATCACGGCGTGCCCGATCAGCCTCAAGTTCGTTAAGAAAACGCTCAAAAGGCAATGGTAACTCATCGAGCGAGTCGTTGGCACCACTCGCGTGCAAACATAACGCTCGAACACCCTCAACCAGCGCCCACTCTTCGCTCCGATAGGGACCGATCCGACCGAGTGGAGTGTTGCAAAACCATTCGTTCTCTTTAGGATCGTGGGGATGCTGGATAAGCTCAAGTCCAACGACACGCAGGGCATCCATTAAACGTCTATCCATACCACTCCGTCCTTACCCTGCCGAACAGTTCGGCATCAGTACAGCTTTGGCTCGAAGCGACCAGCGTATAGCTAAGCAAGTTCTTTCAAAGCTGCTTTTTTGGTCTGAGCATAAAAGAACACTCATCGAGCCGAGAACGCTAAGGATTGAGCATATGCTCGTTGCAGGTGTACGAACGCGTACAACAACGATCAAGCGCTCTTTAAAATTATACTGTCCCTCTTCTATTGTGACTAGCCCCGACTTGAAACTAAGATGAATCGTACTATACTATTGTTTATGCTCTGAGAGAAGACTAACGGAATATTTAACTTCACGTGCTAACTACTCACAAGATTGTCAACCTATCGGTCTATACTTTTGGCTGTAATCAGGAACTTTCCAATTGAAAAAAGGAGCGCCACGTTGATCCCCAGCCAGCAAATCGCTGAAACGACGGCGGCACCTCTTTCTAGTCAGTCGCACGAACCTCAAACAGTGCCACCACCCTTTGTAGACCTCCTTCCTGACGAAGAGATCCAGTACAAGGATGCTTATATTTATATCACGCAAAAACGATTTCTTGCAGGTCTGAAAGCCTGTTATCTTAGCGATATACGTCATGTATCATACCGGGCTTTGCCTGTACGCAAACGAGTATTTGTCGGTTTAGGGCTATTCGCCCTGTTCTGTTTCTTCTTGGTTATGGTTCAATTCTCCTACGTCGCCCTAATCGTTGGATGTAGCAGCCTGCTGATTATATTGATCTTGTATTTGGTGATTCGACCAAATTATGTGTTGCGAGTTAGCCTGCCCGAAGGAGAAAGCGATGTTTTGATGTCGCTCGATCCAAACTATATCAAACGAACCCACGCCGCCCTGTCTCAAGCGATCGAGAAGCACAAACAAAACAGCGGCAGGGCACAAATAGATTAGGCAGCGCTCCATTCGAGCGCATTTCAATCAGCAAGAGCGAGATTTCAGAGATCTGAAGTCTCGCTCTTTGTTGTGCAAATGAGGCCCACGTTCCGTAAGCGCGCTTTTGGCATTGTGTCACACCAAATCCGGCTGATCGCTTTGTGTTTTGGCCTTCGGCAAAGCAAAGCTCGACTATGTTTGTTGTATGAAAGCACAAAATTTCAACACCTTCCCCCGTTTAATGAAACATGGAGAAACAAGTGTGGAATGTTAAGCTATCGCGCAGCATGGCACTTGGCTGAAGGTGTATTGCCTAAAAGAACGAACAGCCTATGTCATACCAAATTCGATTGATTACTTTCTATTTGGCCTTCGGCAGAGTGGAACGTAGCTCTCCCCAGTTTTGCTTTTCTGCGTTAAATGAATACAAATCTTTAAAACGAATTTGGTATAAGCTGATCAACTGGGCTTTGTATACGACCGAAGGAGAGCGCGATCGGCTAAAGCCGCGAAACTGTTCTAAAGTTCATAGCGGGCTACCTTACATGTATAAAAAGTAATCTCAGCGTTTGTCGTATCCCTGTCCCTCATTCATCTTATCGGCGCGCTGGTGAGAAAAGCTTCACCTTTCAGAGCATGGATCTTGCTAACGAAGCTTGTTAAGACGGCCATCACATACTTCTTATCTCTAGAAGTTAGGCTAGATCTGAAAGGAGTCTAGGTATGATCGCATCAACTCAAACAGAGCCTAAGCCGGCTGAAGAGCAGTTAGCGCAGACTGATGCTGAAGACACAGAGATAGAGCATAAACCGAAAGTTGAGTGGCCGCGTTTCCCCGACGATGTGGTTCATGTTGAGCTACGAGGGATAAAGATCGGCGATGTGCATGCGCAAGTTAACAACAAACTGTATAAGCTGAGCGATATTCGAGCCATCGAAGTGCGAGAGGTCACCAATAACCGGCGTTTTCTATTGACCCTGCTCACGATTGGAACAGTACTTGCTGTTTTGTTAGGCACCCAATGGCTCATAGGGGCTGTTGTAACGCTCGCCATCACGGTCTTGCTGATCTTCAGCCTCTTCTTTGCGATCCCTAGCAGCTATATTATGCGAATCACCGACCAAGATGGCAGCGCCGATCGACTGATGTCGCGCGATAAAAACTATATCAGGTATGTCGAAACGGAATTACGAGCCGCCTGCGGCCTTGATCAGAGCAAGAATGAAGCAGCAGATCAGCAAAACTAACTATTCGACTTCTCAGATCGGTTTTAGGTCGCTTGTCATCAGCAGTCTGACATGGTATAGTTTCTAGGTGTGTAGAGCTCATGTACACGACACTATCAGCTACAAACTGATAGAAAAAATAGTGTAAAATGGGTGTCGCTACACACGTAGTAAATCGTAGATTTTTTGAAACAAACGAGGTGAATATGCCCAAGCCGAAAGACGGCGCTATCGAACTTGAAGGCACCGTAATCGATCCACTTCCCAATGCAATGTTCAAAGTACAGTTGGACAACGGTCATGAGGTCTTAGCCCACATCTCGGGTAAAATGCGTATGCACTATATCCGTATCCTCAAGGGCGACCGAGTGTTAGTTGAACTCTCTCCTTATGACCTCACACGCGGGCGAATCCGAACGCGCTATCGATAATCCTCAATCGATAACTTAATCTCATAAGGGGAGCGTTTGATTCGCCCGGTCGGCTGCGAGACGTAGGCTGATATGGTGTTCGTACGATTGAAACGAGTCAGCGCCATGACAACCGAACAAACGCCCGCACACAGATGACACCATCACAGGTGTCATCTGTGCGTTTCCGGCCATTATCAGAACATATTGATACCGCCATCGATCACGATCACTTGACCAGTAACGTAGTCTGAGAGATCGGTCACAAGAAATTCCACCACCTTAGCACAATCCTCGGGCCAGCCCATACGTCGCAGCGCGATATTCGGCTCGGCGCGGGCGCGGCTTTCGTCGCTATTGCGTCCACCAGCGATAGCACGAGAAGAGAGAATCAAACCGGGCGCAATACAGTTGACGTTAACACCGTAAGGGCCCATTTCGGCGGCCAAGTGGCGGGTGTACTGGTGAATCGCCGCCTTGGCTACGCCATAGTGAGCGAAAAAGCCATTGCTATCGCCGCCAGCGCGCAAACCAGCCTGAGAACCAACCGTAACGATCTTGCCGCTGCGCTGCTCTTTCATATAGGGCGCGACCGCTTGGCAACAGTTCACCGTGCCGACCAGATTAATATCCATAATCCACTTGAAGTCTTCGGGCGGCATGGTCGCGGCATAGCTGCGCTCGTTGGGAGCGAGCTGACCACCAGCATTAGTGACCAGAATATCGATCCTACCTAGCTCCTCGACGATCTGAGCGACCATATCTTTGCAGGCCTGCGGATCGGTGACATCGGCTACGATATCGAGCGAACGGCGGCCCATCGCGCGGATCTCTTCGCCCACTGTTTGGGCATCGCTGGTCAACGGCTCGTTGTATTCGCGGGCTGCATAAATGTTGATGTCGTTGATGACAACATCGGCTCCCAAACTTGCTAAACGAAGTGCATAGGCACGACCCAAACCACGAGCTGCGCCCGTTACCAAAGCGACCTTGCCGGCTAATTTCTGTTCTGCCATGGAAAGTATCTCCTCGCTGAGATGGTGAATGCACGCTGCGAGTATAGCGCGTTTTTGGCCCAGCTTTGCAGGCTTGCAGGGCCCGTTAAACGACCTCATACTGGCGGAGAGGCAGCTAACTCCCATTCGATCCTTAGCGCGTCCGCCTACGGCTACCATCATCCCGCCCATCCATGCGAGCGGCATCTCGCAGCTTGCGCTGCGACCTGCTTGGTGCGCACACCAAGCAGGTCAAACGCCGCCCATCGCCGCCGCAAATGATTAAGCGCTTTGAACAGCTTTCAGATGGGAAATAAGCGACTCGAGCGCGATAAACTGCTTCTCTTCCGAATCGCGCCGCTTGAGCTCGACCTGACCGGCCTTGAGGTTGCGAGCGCTGACCACCACCCGCCACGGAATGCCGATCAGATCGGCGTCGTTGAACTTGACGCCCGCAGCCTCATCGCGGTCGTCGTAGAGCACATCGATACCAGCGGCGCGCAGATCGGCATAGAGCTGATCGGCGACAGCGTTGATATCGTCGCCATTGCCAAGGCGCACAAGATGAACCTGGAAGGGAGCGATCGCCTCGGGCCAGATCAAGCCGCGCTCGTCGTGCTTGCATTCGACCACAGTCGCCATCAAGCGGCCGACCCCAATGCCGTAACAGCCCATCTGCAAGGGCTGCTCTTTGCCCTGCTCATCCTGATAGGTGGCGTTCATTGCAGCAGAGTAGCGCGTGCCGAGCTTGAAGATATGGCCGACTTCGATGGCGCGCTTTTCGTCCAGAGCGCCGCCGCACTGCTGACAGCGATCCCCGGCCCGCGCCAAGGTGATATCGCCGACCAGATCGGCCTGCCAATCGCGCCCGTACAGTACGTTCAGCAGGTGGTAGCCCGCTTTGTTGGCGCCCGCCACCAAACCAGCGGCGTTCACCACGGCCTCGTCGGCGACCACAAAGGCACCTTGCACACCGATCGGCGAGGCATAGCCCGGCACAGCGCCGACCGCTTCGATCTCTTCGGCGGTGGCGACGCGCATGCTCGAGACGCCGGCCAAGGCCGCCAGCTTGGCCTCGTTGACTTCGTGATCGCCGCGCACAACAGCGAAGATCAGGCCGCGCTCGGGCGCGAAGAAGAAGACCGCCTTGGCCGTCTGTTTGGTTTCGATATTCAAGAAGTTGGCGAGCTGCTCGATCGTCTTGCACTCGGGCGTCAGCACCTCGCTGATCGGCGGGGTATCGCTGGCCTCGCTGCGCTCTTTGGCAAAGCGAGCGACCTCGCGGTTGGCGATGTAGCCACAGCTCTCGCAGATGATCAAGCTATCTTCGCCCGCCGAAGAGAGCACTTGGAATTCGAGGGTATCGCTGCCGCCGATCATGCCCGACGATGCTTCGACCGCGATGGCATCGAGGCCACAGCGCTGATAGATCCGCCTGTAGGCCGCTTCGACGCGGCGGAAGGTCTGTTCGAGGCCAGCTTCGTCGCGATCGAAGCTGTAGGCATCTTTCATGGTGAACTCGCGCACCCGCAGCAGGCCCGCGCGCGGACGCGGCTCGTCGCGGAACTTGACCTGAATTTGATAGAGCAGCAGCGGCACTTGGCGATAGGAGCGCAGTTCGCGCCGCGCTGTATCGGTGATGGCCTCTTCGTGGGTGGGAGCGATCACCAGATCGCGCCCGTTGCGATCGCTCAGGCGGGCCAGATCATCGCCGTACAGATCGAAACGCCCGCTCTCGCGCCAGAGCTCGCCCGGCTGAACCACGGGCAACAAGAGTTCTTGGCCGCCGATAGCGTCCATCTCTTCGCGAATAATCGCTTCGATCTTTTTGGCTACCCGCAAGCCAAGCGGCAGCAGGCTATAGCTTCCACCCATCAATTGACGAATAAACCCAGCCCGTAAGAGCAGCTGATGGCTGACAACTTCGGCCTCGCTGGGTGTGTCGCGTAAGGTTCGTCCAAAGAGATTCGATTGGCGCATACTATTCTCCAAAGCTAGCTCTAACAAAAAAACCCACCCTCACTGCGAGGGCGGGCCAAATGGCGCGCGGTACCACCTTGCTTGGGAATAGATGCTATTCCCCACTCAACCGACAGGCACAGCCAAACGGCTGCGTGTGTCGCGCCCTGGTAACGGAGGACGGGTACCGGCTTGCCTTATGCGTATCGCTTTGCGACAAGCAACTCAGAGGCGGGTTCAACACCATCGGTCTCACCGGCTTCCACCAAACCCGGCTCGCTGAAGAGACCAAACAATGCCTACTATTCCTCGTCAACGTTTATCGTTGCTTAATTGGAAAAAAGAATACCATAGCGTTTTGGGTGTGTCAATGCGCCTCGGGAAGGAGCGCAGACACGCCTTTTTTGTTGGAAAGGACGTTGATAGCCGGAGGCGGACGCGCCAGAAGCCGAATGGGGGCTAGCCGCCTCTCCGCCAGATGAACGAAGCCTATGAATTCGCCACAACATCGTTCTTAGGGCGGGAATAAGCTCGGCCTAGAGACGGAAGATTTGCTTAAAAAGTCGTCAAAAAAGTGGATTTGTGACGCTCCCTGACACAAGCTTATTGTACACTTGTTCTACCTGACACGGTGAGAGTAACGAACACCAAGGGGTATTCAGAGACAGAGGTGGATGATGTTAGAGCGTATGCGAGAACAAGCTCGGAATCCCGAAGATCTAATACGCTTTTTTATCGCGCGAGCAAACGAAGGTGATGTTGAGGGAATCGTCGCGCTGTATGAAGACGATGCGATCGTGAACGACCAGAACGGTCGACCGATCGTTGGACGCGACGCGATTCGCGGTTTCTATGCACAACTGCTTGCACAGCATCGCCGTTTTGTGGGCGGCATGCTGCAACCAGCTCTGCGCCACGGAGACCTGGCCCTCACCTCATCGCGCTTCGCCGACGGCACCGTCACTGCCGAGATCGCGCGCCGCCAATGCGATGGGAGCTGGCTCTGGACGATCGATCAGCCAGCAATTAAAAAAGTGCTGCCGCTCTGGTAGCGGTCGCTGCTTCGCCTCAGATGGTCGATGGCCCGCGTCTCAAACGAGCACGCGGCGGCCATCACCATTCCTCTGGCTGCTTATAGTAGATCTTCAGTAAGATGCGACGCATCGCCCCAGCGGATCAACTCTCCACGCACTTGACCGTCAACAAGTTCTAACTCTAGCTCGGTGATCGAACAGTTCCGCACCCACTGAGTCAAAATCTTCTCCATATCGACATCGGGGCAGATGGTTTGAATGGTGGCGTAGAAGATGCCGCCGTGCGAGGCCACAATGCTGCGCCCGGTGGGATGCTCGCTGATCACTTGGCGCAGGCTATCGTGCATACGCCGAGTGAGCGTGAAGTGATCATCGCCCTCTGGGAAGCGGCTCTCGCGTTTGCCCGCGAACCAATCGCGAAAGATCGAATCGTGATAGTCCCAGCGCTCGCGGGTGCCCTCTTCAAATTCGAGCAAACCAACATCAACCTCACGAAAGCCATCGATGATCGTTACCGATTTGCTTAGAGCCTTAGCGATCACCTCGGCCGTTTCGCGTGCGCGCTTGAGCGGCGAAGCATAGACTCCATCGATCGGCAAGCCCAGATTGCTGAAATAGGTGGCAGTACACTCAGCTTGCAAGACGCCTTTGGGGGTCAGCGAGAAATCGACGTGGCGGCTCGAAAAGAGATGCTGAATATTGGCCGGATTTTCGCCATGACGTACAAGATAGATTCTTGCCATACACGCTCCTCAGTTGATTGGATTGCTTAGTAATTTTTCTGGCATTGTACGCGAGCTTCCGATCAGCGGCAACTCTAGCAGTAACGCGAATCTGGTAGATCGCTTTTTTGGCCTTCGGCAGGGTCGAACTTGGCTCTTCTCTCGGAAGCAGTGATTCGCCTTCTTGCGCGGGCCAAAACGAGAAACCGAGTACGCTTCACCCTGTCAAAGGCCAAAACATAAACTCAGCGGTGGCATAAAACGCTTCCAGATCAGCAGATTGACAGGCCGGGTGCTGTGTGATACAAGTATGTCTCCCTTTCTGTAATCGGCCCTCATCGACGAGAAACGTACACCTGTATGCAACGACTGCTCTTACCACCAAAACTCTTCTACTTTTGGTGGTTCCTCGCCGTAGGCGCTACCTTTCCCTACTTGTCGCTCTACTATCGCGACATCGGGCTCGACCTCGCCCAAATCGGTCTACTAGCCGCACTGCCGGGTTTTATTCAATTTGTCGCCTCCCCAATCTGGGGCTTTATCGCCGACGCCCTGCGCATCCATCGCATTCTCTTGCCACTCGCGATCGTCGGTATTCTGCTGCCGACATGGCTGATCGGTCAGTTCTCCACCTTCGGGATCATCATTGTCTTGGTCTGTATTCAGTCGGTCTTTATGGCCCCAATCACGCCGCTAGCCGACAGCGCGACGCTCACCATGCTGGGCGAGCGCAAAGAGCGCTACGGCGCCCAACGCCTGTGGGGCGGCGTAGGCTGGGGCATCAGCACTTTGATTTTTGGCTGGGTGATGGAGCGGTCGGGTCTGTGGGTCATCTTCCCAAGCTACGTTGTGCTCGGTCTGATCACAGCTTGTATCGCCTGTCTGCTGCCGGGCGCGAGCTTGGTGCAAGTCAATCTACGCCAAGCCACCAGAGAGCTGCTGCAAGATCGGCGCTGGTGGGTCTTCCTGTGCGGAATCTTCTTGATCGGCTGCGCCTCGTCGTCGATCAACAGCTTCTTCACGCTCTATATGGAAGATCTGGGCGCGGCGGGCGGTTTGATCGGCCTAGCCGTATCGATCACCAGCCTAACCGAGCTGCCGATTATGGCGCTGGCGCCGCTGGCGCTGCGCAAATTGGGCACGCGCCCCATGTTGGTCACTGGTGGCATTACCTTGGTTGTACGTTGCGTGCTCTACGCCTTCGCACCCTCGCCCGCATGGGCGATCGCGGGCCAGCTTTTGCACGGCCTCTGTTTCGGCTTCCTCTGGACGGCTGGCGTCTTTGAGGCACAGCGTATGGCGCCGCGCGGCCTAGAGGCCACCGCCCAAAGCCTGTTTGGCACGGTCTTCTTCGGCCTCTCGGGTGTGATCGCCAATCTGACCGGCGGTTGGCTCTACCGCGAGTTCGGATATTCGATGCTTTTTCTCAGCGGTGCAACAGCTACGGCCATAGGCGCGTCTATACTCTTGTTCGATATCTATCTGAACAAGCGGTCTCGTTCGAGTCAGCAAGATCTTCCCAGCCTCGACAAGCCCGCTATCTGATGAAACCTTCTAGTGTGTGAAAAGGAAACCATGAGTATCAGCTTTCGATCAGCCCTGAGCTACAACTTCGCCGAGCTCGCCGACTGTATGAATCGCGGCTTCACTGGCTACTTCGTTCCCATGCAGTTCAATCCCGAGCTGCTCGCCCGTATGTTTCGTCTCGATGGTGTCGATCTCAGCTTAAGCCAAGTGATTCTCAGCGACGATCAGCCGACCGGCATCGCTTTGATCGCGCGGCGCGGCTGGACTTCGCGTCTGGCAGCCATGGGTATCGCGCCCGAAGGTCGAGGTCAGGGGATTGGTCGCCAAGCGATGGAGCATCTGATCAGCGAGGCGCGCAAGCGCAACGATCGCAACTTTGTACTCGAAGTGATCGAGCAGAACACTTCGGCGGTACGGCTCTATCAGCGCGTCGGCTTCCAGACCGTGCGGCGGCTGGTCGGCCTGACCGCCCAAGAGCCCAAGGCCCAAGCGCCCGCCGTTCTGCCCGAAGAGATCGATATCCGCACGGTCGCCCAGATGGTCACTCGTTACGGTCTCAGCGATCTGCCTTGGCAGTTTTCGGGCGAAACCTTGGCCCAGTTCACGCCGCCAGCGCGCGCTTATCGGCTCGGCCAAGCCTACGCCCTGATCAGCGACCCCTCCCAGCCACGCATCGACATCCGCAGCGTGGTCGTCGAACCTGAGGCGCGCCGCAAGGGTCAGGCCAGCCAACTGCTGGCGGGCCTCTTCCAGCTCTTCCCCGGCAAAACCTGGGGCATCTCGGCGATTATGCCCGAAGAGCTGGCCTTCCCTGCGCTCGAACGGGCCGGTTTTGTGCGCAACGAGCTGACCCAACTGCAAATGCAATTGACTCTGGGCTAATAGATCACTTTGTGTTTTTAGCCTGCGAGAGAGGAAACGAGTTTATTGCGAGGAGTGGTGCATCGATAAGCACCACTCCTCGCGCTCTTTAGCTACTGTTGAGGTTTTTTTGCAGCGAGTTAGGCTGCTTTTTTCACTACTTCGAAGTTAAGCTCCGAGAAGGTATAGGCTAAACCGGCCTGCAGATCGGCAAAGGTTCGGATCTGTGAGAGATCGACATCAAGGGCGACGATCGCTTGGGCCACCTCGCTGCTAATGCCCACCAAAATGACCGTACTGCCCAGCAGGCTGGTCGCCTTGGTTAACAACAGCAGATAGTGAGCGGTCGTCTCATCGACAGCGTGCACGCCCGTGATATCGACAATCACGAACTCGGCTTCGTAGCGCACAATCGCCTCGAGCAAGCGCTCGGTAATCAGCATCGAGCGGTTAGCATCGACCACGCCCACCAGCGGCAGCAACAGAATGCCTTCCCAAATGCGCACCACCGGGCTTGAGAGCTCTTGAATGATCTGCTGTTGCTCGGCTAAGGATTCTTGAGCATGTTGGAGTATGTTTTGTTGTTCGACCTGTGCGGTCACATCGCGATAAAAGATCGCCACATAAGGCACGCCGTTTTGTACGTCTCCAAGCGGGAAAGCGAGCGGACTCAACCAACGATCGCGACCTTCAACACCCCCGACATTTTTATACAACGAGATCGTCCCACGGTCATAGACCCGACCAGCCAACACCTCCTTAAACATCTCGTGTGAGCCATTCTGGGCGCTTTGGGGATCTCGCAAAATATTGTGCCCTTGCAGTTCCGCAGCAGAGACTCCTAAGAACGCTTCGCAGGCTTTGTTATGAAAGAGAAAATTTCCTTCGGCATCGTAGACCGCCAGTGCAAGGGGCACGTCCATAATGAGGTTCTTTGAGACCAGAAAGGGGTTATTAGGCTCCTGCACATCCATCATGCAACAATCTCCACTCAATAGATCCTAAGCCAACAATCTCTATGCTCAACCAAGTATGTGTCACTAATGGCCGATTCGGCTATACTGATAAGGGAAATCTCGCTAAGTCACTGTTATTGATGCTTAGCATGAAAAAGTGAGCATTTTCTACTAATATCGATAATATTCACTTTTTCTTTTGATTTGAACATTAATGAAACAAATTATAACACAGTTAATTTTGTATCACGAAAAATTATTTTTATGGAACGAATGTAGAATAAAACATAATATGATCGAAAATATCAACAAGCTAGCGACTGCTATAGATCAAACGAAAGAATAGCAATATTTTTCAGAAAAATCCTACGAAAGCCCATCGTAGTCAGCAACAGAAAAGCTTTTTGCTAATAGCGATTAAAAAAAATAAGGTTCTTCTTTTTTAGTATGTGACACTACATTTGCAAGATTAATTCGACTTATCAATCAAGCGCTTTAGCGGCTTGGTCCCTTCCCCAACAAAGCTCTTAACCGCGTCCGCCTGCGGCTACCAACATCCCGCCCGCCACCCGAGGTCTATAGCTGTACCGAAAGGTCGCCTCAAAATCCCGCAATGCAAGCGTGCTTCGTTTGTTCGATTTCGCTCTAGCGCGCCGAACCTCGCGCAAGCCTTTCCTCCACCTGTATTTTTCCGCGTTATAACAACAAATCCGCTTGATTACCTTCTATTTGGTCTTCGGCAGAGTAAAACTTGTCTCTTTTTGTTGTGTGAAATTTCGCGCTGTAGCGCCAAATCCCGCGCAAGCCTTTCCTCCACTTGTATTTTTCCGCGTTATACAAGCGCAAGTCTTTAAATGGATTTGGTAATAGCCAAAAAAAGGTCTCTGCTGCCGTGCTTGGCAACAGAGACCGTTTGTTAGGCCCTACAAGGTTTGCGAACTATTTGAAGCCAACCAGCTCAATCGCGTCGATCTCGCTCCAGCTGGCGCCGCTGCGTTGGTCTACCGTAAGCTTAGCGCCCACCACCCGGAAGAGCGTTTGCGAGACGGGCACGGTCAAGACCAGCGGACAAGTCGGGCTCAGCTGCGCGGTGGCGCTATAGACCTGTGTGCTGGTGCCACGCTCATCGATCAGCTCGATCTGAGTGATAAAGCCCGGCTGATGGTTCTGATAGACGTTGATGCCGGTTGCAAAGAGCGGCTCGGTGAAGCGCACTTCAACCGTCTCAAGGCCGTTGGGATCGGCTGAGGCCCATGAACCGCCGCCAGAGACACAGCCGCTTACATTGGGAGGTCCGATGATATTCGAGACCGAGTAGTCGAGGTCGTACTCGCTCGAAGCGGTTGCACTGGCAACCCACGACTGGCCCGGGCTGCGCACCGGAGTCGGGGTCGCATTGGCGATGGCCGCTGCGGTCGCCAGGGCTTGGGCGGTCGGGTCGGTTAGAGCGTCGTTGACCAAGCGCATAGCGGTTATCGCGCTGTATTCACCGCTGTTATCGCTGACCCAGACGGTGCCGTTCGGCAAGACCGCAATGCCGCTGGGCAAGCTAAATTCGCCCGGTTTGGGCACATTGCCCTCGCGCACACTCACACCGCCGCTCGCCAAGAGCGCGCCGGTAGGAGCGATCTTTACGATGCCGCTGCCCCAAGTGGCAACGTAGACATTGCCTTGAGCATCGAGGTCGAGCGCGCCCGCTGTGATGCCCTGCGGCACAGCTTGGTCGCCCAGTCGACTGATCAGATTGCCATCTTTGTCGAGCTTGAGCACAACCCCACCGAAGGTCTCGGCCAGATAGATATTGCCCTCGCCGTCGACGGTCAGGTCGTTGGGCGAAGATCCGCTCGGCAGCGTAATCTCGCGAATGAAGCTGCCATCTTCAGCCTTGAACTGCAATACGCGGCTGATGGTTGTGTTGTCGGGCTGAACGCGACTATCAAGCGCGTAGATGGTGTTGTCGGCGCCGATCGCGATGCGTTGCGGAGCCAAGAGGCCGAACTGGCCAGGTTGATCGCCCGTTTCGCCCCAGCGGCCCAAGTAGCTGCCATCGGACGAGAAGCGCGCCACCGCATTGCGCCCAAAGTCGGCCACGTAGATATCGCCGTTGGCAGCGACAGCCACATCGTAGGCATCGAGCAGATCGGTCTTGCCAAAGGCTTGCACAAAGGTTCCATCGCTCTCGAAGACCCACACGCCTTGGCTACTTTCGGCTAGATAGAGCATGCCATCGGGGCCGAGCGCCAGACCGCGCGCGCTGGCAAAGCGAGCGTTTCTGGGGCCGCTTGAGCCGCCCAAGCGCAAGACAAAGCCTTCATCTTGAATGTCTTGGGCATCGGCAGCCATTAACAGCTCGGGCTGAATGGCCTGATCGGGCGAAGGGGTGGGCGTTGGCGGCGGAGGAGGAGCAAAGAACTCCATGCTCTCCAAGATCTGATCGAGCAATTGCGACTGCTGGCCCCAAGCGTAGGGGCTCGACTGAGCCAAAATGCGAACCCCTTGGTAGGGTGCCAGTACGGCGATGATGCGGCCGCTTAGGCTTTCGCTCACTAAGTCCGCGCCGAGGCCAGTTTGATCGCCAACAGCTGTCTCGCTCGGCTCACCGATTTGAACACTGGTGCTCTGAATGCCCGCTACACTCACGCCAAAGAAGTTCTCGGCCTCTTTGACGGCGTCTTCGCCATACTGAGCGGCCAGCAACTCGAGCGGAACGGAATCGATCTTCAGGATTAAGGTCGGACCGGGCACGCTAGTCTGCAACTGTTGCTGATTAGCGGCGAGCGTGAAGGCCCCATTCTCCTCGGCGGTCGCCCAGCCTCTGGGATAGCGTAAGGAGAAACCACCAGCTGTTGAACGGAATTCGGCATCGAGTGGGGGGATGGGTTCCAAGGTTGGCGTTTCTACGACGCTCAGCTCAGGTACAGTCGGTACCTGCGATGGCTCCACAGGCGAACTTAGCATTGTGCACGATGCGCAAAAAAGCATAACAAGCGACACATGCACAATACGCTGTACAACGGCTACATTCATAGATAGATATCTCATAAAGCGACTACCAGAGATCTCTCATATCACGAAGAGAATTGCCAGCATAACTATAGCATATTTATCCATAGAGACACAGTGCAAAAAGGCAAGCAGCTCCTATGCTGGCGTATTGGCTTGACCACTTCAGCACTTTGGCGGCTTGGTCCCTTCCCCAAAGAGGGCGGCTAGCGCGTCCGCCTACGGCTATCAACAGCTCGCCCAAAACCACGCTGTTGTAGCTGTGTGCCCAAAGACCAGCCCAAAATCCAACGATTCAAGCGGATTTCGTATCAAACAGAAAGAGCGGATATGGAATTGTAGGGTTTTGGCTCTAGCACGGGCGCGCTCCCTTCTCCCGCAATCTGTACATTAGCCACAAATCGACATACGGTCAGCGTTATCTGCCTTCACCCCTCGGGGGTGAATGTTGATGTTGTATGCGGTTTCGCGTAGCGAAATCGCATACAAGCTCTCTGAGTTCTGTGCTCTCAAGGATACTCTTGTGATGGTATGCCAACGATCGCCTTTTGCTGCCGACACGACTTTTGGGTAATGCATAGCTCCCGCAATGGCGGGAGAAGGGCTGGGGAGGAGGCAGCTAGCCGCTCTGATAGCCGTAGGCGGACGCGGTGAGGGCTGGATGAGGGCTAGATACTTCGCCGCCAGAGCGTTAAAGGCAGCTAGCAAATGTGGTATAGACACGCGAAGCTGCATGCTGCTTCGATAGAAAAAAAGACAGGACGCCGCCTGCTACAACGTCCTGTCGTGTCTAGGGTTAAGGCTAAGGTTCGCTAAGCAGCGAGGCGCTGGAGGCTATGAGCGAGTACCTCAACGCCGCGCGCGATATCGTCGGGAGCTGCGTACTCATCGGGGCGATGGCTGACACCATCACGGCACGGAATAAAGATCATGCACACCGGGCTGAGGCGTGCCATAAAGAGCGTATCGTGATAGGCGCGGCTGACCATCTGCTGGTAGTCGATGGCGAGGTCGTGGCAAACCTGTTCGATCGTCGCGATAAGGCGTGGATCGCAGGTTGCGGGCGGGTCTGCATTCAAGGTTTCGAGTTCCCAGCTGATGGAGCGTTGTTGACAGATCGAAGCGATAGCGTTTTGAAGCTGGTGAAGGGCTTTGTTGCGATGGTCTAACGAGACATCGCGTAGATCGATTTCGAGCAGAGCGCTATGCGGAATGCTGTTGATCGCGCCGGGTTCGATCTGCAATACGCCTGTGGTGGCGACGGTATCGGGGCTTCCGCTTTCGAGGGCGGCGCGCTCGACGGCCAGTGCGATCTCGGCGGCCGCTAAGAGAGCGTCACGTCGTTCGTGCATCAAGACGGCGCCAGCGTGGCCCCCTTCGCCCGTGAGGCGTAAACGCAAACTGCTCGGGGCTGCAATGCTCTTTACGATCCCGATCGGGATGCCAGCCCGTTCGAGCAGCGGCCCTTGTTCGATATGCAGCTCAATAAAGGCTGCGTAGTGCCCTTGATGAAGCCGCGCTTGATCGATCGGCTGCCCACCAAAACCCGCTTGACTGCGTAGCTCTTCAAAACTTGCCCCTTGGGCGTCGTGCAACGCAAAAAGTTGCTCGTCAGAGAGCGTGCCCGCCATGATTCGGCTGCCTAAACAGCCTATGCCAAAACGGGTTGGCTCTTCGGCATTAAAGAGCACAAGTTCCAACGAACGGCGCGGTTGAAAGCCCGCTCGTTGCAAGGCCCGAAAGGCCTCAATCGGCCCCAACACTCCTACGGTGCCATCGTACATACCAGCGTTCGGAATGGCATCGATATGTGAACCGGTCGCAATGGCAGGCAGCTCGGGATCGCCGCCTTGCCAACGCGCAAAAAGATTACCCACCGAGTCTTCGCGGATCGATAAACCCGCTTGGCGACAAAGCTCGGCAACGTACTTGCGCGCCTCTTGGTCGGTCTTGCTCCACAAAATGCGCGTTACGGCTGGCGCTGGCGCATCGGAAAAGCGAGCCAACTGCGTCAGTTCATCGAGTAGGCGGTCGCGGTCGATTGTCAGTTTCTGCGTCATGAATCGCCTTCTGCCAAAGGAAAGCGCATAATCGTCTCAAACTCTCGCCCGCTGCGAAGGCGTGTTACCAAAACGTGGCGAGCGGTGAACAGGTGGAACGGAAAATCGTTCCGCGATAAACGATGATCGTCTGGTAGGTCGGGCAATCCTTCCAGTGCTGTGATCAGCGTTGCTATCCAACCTGCCGAGTAGCGAAAATAGGGTATGGCTCGAGCAGTGATCAAGGTACTTTCCAGCAAAGCGCCTAAATGGCGCAGCGCAGGCGTTTCTTGCACATACCACTTGAGAATATAGGTCTGACGGAAACGCGAGAAGAGCGGTATGTAGCCATTGGCGGTGAGCGCAAAGGCTGGCAGCTCTTGTAAGGTCGACTTGAGCGTCTCGAGCACATGGTCGAAACGACGTTCGTCGGTGACCTCAAACCGTTGGCAGGTCAAATGCAGTGGTTCGGAAATACGCCCACCTAGTGCGGCCTGGAGCTCCATCTGTCGACGACGAACTTCATTGGCCTCTTCGATATTTGGCTCAAGCAGCACAAAAACATCACCAGGTTGAGCTGTGCGAATTGTGGCCGTCATTACACGTTCAATCCACTTTGCAAAGAACAGAATGCGCGTCGAATCGATCAGTCCGCTTGCCGAACACTATTGGGATGTTAGCGGGTCGCGGTTGACATCCTTATAGTAGATATAGCGTGCCGGAGTCTTGCCTGTCGCAACAAACCATTGTGGACAGTAAGACCCCATCCAGACAGCATCACCTGCCTGAATCGGGTGCCAATCATCGCCGAGACGATAGATTCCTTGCCCTTGGATCATCAACATACCATGTTCCATAATATGTGTTTCAACCATAGGCAAGGTGGCTCCCGGTGCGAATGTGAAGATATTGACTGCCATGTCGAAGGCAGGAATATCGGGCAAGAGTGTCTTCAGCAGTGCTGCTTCATCACCAAGAAAAGGGACGCCTTCGATCTCGGACTCGTTACCTGCCAAAAAGCCAGGTACGTCGTGTCCTTCAAGCGGCGTATAGGTTCGCTGGAATGCTAACAAGCGCGTATGAGCCTGTTGTGATTGAAGTGTATACGCCTGTTGTGGTGGCAGATACGCAAACCCTCCTGTTGAGAGTTGAGTGCTTTCTGTACCCACCGTCAACTGGATTGCACCTTCAAGGACGAACACAACCATTTCTTGGGGGCTTGCGGGGCTGCTACCTCTCCCTTCGCCGCCCAAGTTGATCAAGAGTTGAACAAAACGGGCTCCAAGTGATGGGCTGATGACAACATAACATTCGTAATCATGCCAGCCCTGCAGCGGACTTTTTACTAAACCATCTGGTGTAAAGAGCGCATAATTGTGCTTGACGATACTGCGTGTGAAACCAAAAAGATCACTCATTGATTATCTAAACTCCACTATTGTACACGAGCTTTCTAGCGAAATCATTTACATCACATCGATCAGCTTCACTACCACACGAGCCGTATCATCTTTTAGAGAATCGCCCTTATTGTTGCCCTACACAAAGCTGTATAGCTTTAAGGTAGAGCTCTGTGAGATAGACTTGTTTCTCCACGCTCTAGATTGTTATCTCGCTCGTCTTTAGCTCTACATACGTTAGGCATTATGTTAGCTTACAAAGACGAAACCGCTTTCATGAGTGCTTCTATTTTACTATACTCTTAGCGCTTATTGGTATACTACACTGGATACTAGCTATTTACAAGAAAGAAACCCCAACTGTAAAAATGTGCTCACATACACAAAGCCTGCAGGGCTGCGATTCGCTAGCTCGTAGCTACCGTTAACCGAGGGCGTACGAATCTCCCTTTGCTGGGAGGCAAAGCAGCGCCATGCTGAAAGACAGGCTCGCCACGCAGCAGCGTGAACTGAACACGTCCTTGTTCGGTTCGTCCAAGATAGGGACTATGGCGATGACGATAATGGAGGTCTGAAGCGGTGAGTTGATAGTTTTGCTTCAGGTCGACAGCGACAAGATCAGCATCATAGCCAACAGCGATGCGACCTTTGTTAGCGAGCTTAAAACGATGAGCGACGAAACCTGCGCTAACTTCAGCGATCCGCTCAAGCGAGAGTCGGCCTTTGGCATAACCATCGCTTAGCAATACGGCCAAGCTCGATTGACAGCCCGAGATTCCGCCCCAAGCTCGCTCGAACTGGGCGCCACTTGGGTCGAGCGCTTGCAGCGTAACAGGGTCGATCCCTTTCAGCTCGGCTGGCGCGGGCGAGTGGTCAGAGGCGATCATGGGCAGGGTGCCCGCCTCGAGCAAGGACCAGAGCGCAACTTGCTCGGCTGGAGAGCGCAGCGGTGGCGCACATTTGGCTAGAGCGCCCAATCGTTCGAGATCTTCTTCGTTAAAGGCCAAGTAGTGCGGGCAGGTTTCACAGCTCACATCGACGCCGCGCGCTTGGGCTTCAGCCACCAACAAAACGCCGGCTCGATTGCTGACATGCACGATATGTAGCGGGCATCCACTTGTTTCGGCCAAGCTGATCGCACGTTGAATCGCTTCAAGCTCGGCGGCGATCGGGCGCGAATCGAGGAAGGCGCGGATACCGCTGCGCCCTTGGTTACGCAAGCGACGAGCCAGACCTTTGGTAATAGCCTCGCTCTCGGCGTGAACAGCCACGATCAAGCCAAGCTCGGCGACGATCTGCATGGCTTCGAACAGGGTGAGGTCGTCGACCGCCGCGAAATCGTCGATTCCGCTATCGGACATAAAGGCTTTAAAACCGATCACACCGCGCTCGGCCAGCTTGGGTAGCTCGGCCAGGTTGCCGGGCACGATTCCACCCCAGAGCGCGAAATCGATCCGCGAGCTTTTCAGGGCGGCAGCGTATTTTTGTTCGAAGGCAGCTTGGTTTATAGTGGGAGGATGGGCGTTGAGCGGCATGTCGAAGAAGGTGGTGGCGCCTCCGGCTGCTAGAGCAGCGCTCGCCGTGGCGAAGCCTTCCCAATCGCTGCGACCCGGTTCGTTAGAGTGGACGTGGGCATCGATCAGCCCAGGAAAGATATGGAGGCCAGAGGCATCGATCTCGCTACGGCTTTGGCCGGGCAAGTCAGAGCCGATCGCGACGATTTGACCATCGCTGATGGCTATATCTCCTCGATACAAGGCGGCACCATCGACCAGTGTACCTTGGCGGATCACAACATCAAACATAATGTATAGAGCGCTCCTGCCGAATGGCATTAGCCAATTGTAACGTTTGAAGAATAGCCTCTGTCAAAACTGGTTAACGGCTCCTATACCTTTATAGCAGTATAGCATGCTCGCGCTACCCCTGCCAATCTATCCGCTTAGGCCCTTCTCCTTTGATGCTTTGTATCATACCACAGGATGGCTCTTAGTTATTCAAAATCTTTGTTTTTAGCAAAAATTTCTAAGAATCGCTCTAAAGTAGCGTAGGCAGCGGCGATATCATCGTTGCGAACTGCCTCGGCGGGGTGATGGCTGATCCCGCCCGCGCAGCGCACAAACAGCATCGATATCGGGGTGATCTGCGACATAATCACACCATCATGGCCTGCACCACTGACGAGCGTGTGAGGCACATAACCCTTGTCGGCGATCGCTTGCGCCCAAAGCTGCTGCATGTGGGGATCACAGGCGACCGCAGGGTTCTCTTGAACCAGATCCCAAGCGACATCGATGCCACGCTCTTCGCCGATGGTGCGGGCGCTGTGTTGTAGCTGGCTGCAGAGATTAGTGCGCACGGAATCGTCTTGATGGCGCACATCGATGCTTAAACGCACCTGGCCGGGAATAACGTTGCTGACGTTAGGCGAGGTCATCACTTGGCCCACAGTCGCGACCGCACCCTCATGCTGAAGGGCCAGCATCTCAACACTGGTGATAAAACTGGCGGCTGCAACCAAGGCATCGTGGCGCATCTTCATAGGAACGGTGCCAGCGTGGCCCGCCAGACCAGTAAAGGTAACTAGTAGGCGGCTTTGGCCTGCGATCGAGCTGACCACCCCCAGTGGTTGGTCGAGCTCTTCGAGCACCGGCCCTTGTTCGATATGAATCTCACAATAGCCCAGCAGCTTGCTTGGATCGAGCGCGTCGTTAGCGATCAGATCAGGGTTGCCGCCCTGCCTGCGAATCGCCTCGGCGATGCTGATTCCTTCGCTATCACGCCGTGCCAGCAGTGCTTTGTCGAAGCGCCCTGCCAGCGCTCGGCTGCCCAAGTAGGTGCTGTTGTAGCGCAGACCTTCTTCGTCGGCGAAAGCGACCAGCTCGATCGCAAAGGGGAAGCGGCGCCCAGCCCGGTGGAGCTGTTCGATACAAGTGAGGCCTAAGACGATCCCCAGTGGGCCGTCGAATTTGCCTGCGTTGCGCACGCTATCGATGTGCGATCCGATCAAAAGGATAGGTGCGTCACTTCGACTGGCAGGGTAGTGTCCGATCACGTTCCCCACCGTATCGCGTCGCACCTGCATGCCTGCCGCCTGCATCCATTCGCTCAACTGAGCACAAGCCGCCAGCATCGATTGCGAGAGGTAAGGCCGTGTGAGGGCGTCTGCTTCTTCGCTAAAGCACGCGAGTTGGTCGATACGTTCTAACACTCGGGCGGTGATTGAATCTGTAGGGATCATAGCTCTGGTCTGTTAAAAGAAACGACATGCGCTGAAAACGCATGTCGTTTGAAAAGCTTTAACTCCCACGGTAGGTTGTATATGACCAAGGTGAAACTAAGAGCGGCACATGGTAGTGTTTGTTTGGATCAGCGATGCCGAAGCGGATCGGTACCTCGTCGAGGAAGGTTGGGCTAGACGAGATAAAGCCTTGTTCAACGAAGTAGCTTCCAACAGCAAAAACAATCTCGTAGATACCCTTTTGGAGCAGACCGCCTTCGAGTAGCGGCTCGTCGGTACGGCCATCTTCGTTGCTCATAGTGGCCTTGAGTAAGGTTCGTTGTTTGCCATCGGGGCCAAGCCACCACAATTCGATGCGAATGTGGCTAGCAGGACGGCCTTGGCTGGTGTCGAGTACATGGGTCGTGAGGCGACCGGTCTGAAGCTCTTTCATAAGAGGTTGCGCATCTCCAAAATCGTTTGCAAGACCGCTGAACTGAGCGCCGCTCTGCAATGAGCCGATGCTGCGTTCGAGCAAGGTTGTACTTTGCATTGGGTTCGAGACCGCTACTTCAAGCACTTGTTGACGCATTTTGTCGGTATTGACCCCAAGCTGTCGACAGATCAACACGCTATGGCTATTGGGATCGCTCAAGATGGTGAGCAGCAGATGCTCGGTGCCCACATAGGTATGCCCGAGCGCTTCTGCCTCGTGAACAGCTTGCACAATCAAGTTATGAGCGCTCAGCGAAAGCTGTTGATCCTCCGCTGAGGCGCTCAGCTCTCTGCCGAATTTGCTGATGCTGGCCTGACGCACCGCTTCGAGCTGCACTCCGGCATCCTCTAAAACACGTGCGGCAACCCCCACACCTTCGCGGATCAGGCCAAGCAAAAGATGCTCGTCGTTGACGATAGGTTGCCTAAGCAAATTCGCTTCTTCGTGAGCGAAGTGAAGCGCTTGTTTGGCGCGGCGCGTTAAGCGAGCGAATGGGTGAGGGTTAGCCATGAATTCCTTACTCCTTTATGACGTCGTAGAGCCGCAAACGTGCTATTTTTTTGATCTCCTCGATCGCAGTTGCGATCTCGTGTTCGCGCGAGTGCTCGAGCCGTTGCCCAAAACCAGCTAGAATAGCCGCCTTCTTATTCTCGCGAACACAGATCACAAATGGGAAGCCAAAACGTTCCCAATAGGCCTTATTCAAGGCCTGAAACTGAACGACCTCGTCTGACGATAAGCGGTTCAGCCCAGCCGAAGCCTGCTCGTTGGTCGATTCGGGCCCGAGTGTGCCAGCTAACGCAGCTCGCCCGACTAGATCAGGGTGAGCGCGAATTAAAGCCAATTTCTCTTCTTGGCTGCTGGCATCGAGGCGCTCGAGCATGCAAGCGAAGAGGGCCTCGCGATCGCGAAAGGGGCGATCGTGCCAAGCCTGTTCTGCGTACGAAGGCGTGTTTTCGAAAATAAAGCCGATCGCCTCAACGAAGCTCTGCTGATCCATTTGGTTGAGATCGGCGATGGTATAGCTTGGGCGTGCCATACTGGCAATCCTTGTATCTCAGATGCACACTTACGAAGGCTAGCTCTACAACACCGACCGTTAGCTAAATAAGGCTTGCATGCCGCGCTCGGCGACCAGCGTCTCCATCTGCTCGTCGCTCGGCTTGCTGATAGGACGGCTCGCAGCCTCAAGCACTTTGGGCAGAATATGAATATCGCCCACAGTGTTGAGGAAGATCTTGGGACGCGACAAGACCCAATTAACCGCCAGATCGATATCTGCCTGCTCGTGGAGCGGCTCGTACCAAGTGGCATCGGTACGCGGCTTTTCGCCCCACGGGCCTAAGGTGATTGCCTTGATGGTCTGCATAGCGACGTTGCGCTCTGTACAGAGCTGTGCGAGCGCTTCAAAATCGGCAGCGTACTGCGGATTTTGCATCATGGTGTAGTTGTAGGGCAGCAAGACCGCATCGAACGGATAGCGCTCTAAACTACGGCGATGCATTACCGGGGCTTGCAGACCGTGGCCCGTTACACCTAAAAAGCGCACCAAGCCCTGCTCTTTGGCTTCGATAAAAGCCTCTAAAGCGCCGCCCGGGCCCATAGCTTGCTCCCATTCGGCCTCATCGACCAAGTTGTGCAACTGCCACAGATCGATGTGATCGGTTTTGAGTAAGTCGAGCGAGCGCTGAAGCTGCTCTTTGGCCCCCGCGTATGTGCGATCGCCACTCTTGGTGGCAAGGAAAAACGAGGAGCGGTAGCGGCCTGTCCAAGGGCCCAAACGCTCTTCGGCCCGGCCATAGCTATTGGCAGTGTCGATATGGTTGACGCCATACGACATAACCAGCTCCATCGTTTTATCAGCTTCAGCCTGTGTCACATCTGAAAGCGCAGCTGCCCCAAAGATGGTAGCAGTGCTTAGATGACCAGTCGCACCAAAGGCTCGTTGTTCAATCACTGTTTGCTCCTTTAGAATGCAAAAAGGGTGCCAGCGTTGTAGCGTAACGTGGCATGGATAGACAGATGTTTGGTTTCGAGTCGTCGCTAGCTTCTATATCTGTTAGTGTATGCCACTTTGAGAATGCTTTCAACCACAAAAATAAATTTTACTCTATTGTTTACGCAATCTTATTTTGTATCTTTACAAGCGCAAAAGCTGCTAACTAAGCATGGCTGTGCTACAATACGTGCATACCTACCTCAAATGCCTGTAAAGCTTATAAAGCTCACTTGATGGTCGGTGTGATTCCGAAGCTTTTGTAATGTGTGAAGATGCGGTATAGAGCAGGATAAGGATAGAATTATGTTCGCGTCGATCGACGAACTTCAAACAGCACTTGCTGAACACTCCTATGTAGCTGACCGTCCACTAACAACTGCAATTTTTCTTGCATTAAAGCTAAACAAACCGCTTTTGCTTGAAGGAGAAGCAGGTGTTGGTAAAACCGAGATCGCTAAGACCCTTTCCAGCATGTTGGGGCGCGATTTGATCCGCTTGCAGTGCTACGAAGGTCTCGATGTAAATACAACGATTTACGAATGGAATTATGCACGTCAGATGCTGCAGATTCGCATGCTAGAGGCATCTGGCAAGGCCCAAGATGACACAGCGCTCAGCAATATCTTCGGCCCCGAATTTTTGATCAAGCGCCCCTTGTTGCAGGCGATCGAGGCGAGCACTGAAAAGCCGCCGATTCTGTTGATCGACGAGCTCGACCGCGCCGACGAAGAGTTCGAAGCCTTCTTGTTAGAGCTGCTCTCAGACTGGCAGATCAGTATCCCCGAGCTTGGCACGATTCGGGCTGCGCAACCGCCCACGGTCATCATCACCAGCAACCGCACGCGCGAGGTACACGACGCCCTCAAACGCCGCTGCCTCTTCTATTGGGTCGACTACCCAAGCCTCGAAAAAGAGCTCGCGATTGTGAAGACCCGTCTGCCGCACGCCTCCGAGCGCTTGAGCCAGCAGGTTGTGGCTTTTGTGCAAGAGCTACGCAACCTCGATCTCTACAAGCTGCCGGGCGTGGCCGAAACGATCGACTGGGCGACCGCTCTGGCCGCACTGGAACAGACCGAATTGTCGGTCGATATGGTAGAAGACACCCTCGGTGCGATTCTGAAGTATCAAGACGATATCGCCCAGGTCAAGGGCAGCACGGTGCGGGCTTTGTTGGCGAAAGTAACAGCCTAAACCTTTAGGGAGCTGGATCAAGGCTCAAGACCTTGATCTAGAGGGAAACGAATGGAACAGGGCTATCTTTTACAACATCTGATCGCCTTTGGACAGTTGTTGCGCGAAGTCGGCATTCCGGCTGGCCCCAGCCAAATGGTCGAGCTGGTTACAGCCCTCGAACATGTCGATATTCGAAAGCGAGAAGACTTTAAAGCGGCGGCGCGCTGTATTTTGGTGTTGCGCCGCGATGATCTGCCCGTCTTCGATACCGCCTTCGACTTCTTCTGGCGCAATCTAACCCGCAGCGAGGCTGAAGAAGAGCTGCCGCGCAATGTGCTTTCAACAATGAAAGTCAAGCGCCCGCGCCAACTGCGCTTGCCGAGCCGTCCTTCGGAAGGTGATCCGAGCAAAAGCCGAGAAGAGCGCGAAGAGCGGATCAATATGCAGTTGAGCTTTAGCGCCAGAGAGACGCTGCGCACCAAAGATTTCAGCCAGTTTAGTTGGGAAGAGGTGCAAGCCGCCAAGGAGATGATGCGTCGCTTCAAATGGCGCATCGAAGAGCGCCCTACTCGCCGCAAACGGCCGGTCAAGTTGGGCAGCCAGTTCGATATGCGGCGTACCTTGCGGCGCAGTATGAACAATGGCGGCGAAATGCTCGACCTAGCTTGGCGCGATGTGCGCACCCATCAGCGCCCGTTGGTTGTGCTATGCGATATTAGCGGCTCGATGGATCGCTACAGTCGTATTTTGCTGCACTTTTTGCACACCATCAGCGACGGCCTGCGCGATGTCGAAACCTTTGTGTTCGGCACGCGCCTCACGCGCATTACGCGCCAACTGCGCTCGCGCGACATCGACGACGCGGTTCAGGCAGTCTCGAAGCAGGTGCTCGACTGGAGTGGCGGAACGCGCATCGGCGATGCCGTGAAGGAGTTCAACTTCAAGTGGGGCCGACGAGTGCTAGGGCGCGGCCCAGTTGTGCTGTTGATCAGCGATGGCTGGGATCGCGGCGATCCCAAGCTGCTTGGGCGCGAGATGTATCGCTTGCAGCACTCGTGTCACCGTCTGATCTGGCTCAACCCGCTGCTGGGCAGTCCCGATTACAAACCATTGACGGTGGGTATGCAGGCTGCGTTGCCGCATATCGATGACTTCCTGCCCGTGCACAATCTTGTAAGCTTGGAGCAGCTTGGCGAAAAGCTCTCGCAGCTTGGCAAACGCAAGCCAGAGCGTCGCCAGCAACCCCTACGCGAACGGCTCTAGGACCGTTCGCAAAGCCGGTGTGCTACAATACTAGTGGGATCTATTTCTTCGCAAGGAGCTGAGCATGAACGATGTGCTTGCAGCGATAGAAAGTTGGCGCGAACGAGGCGAGCAAGTCGCGATCGCAACTGTGATCAAAGCGCTTGGATCGTCGCCGCGCCAAGTTGGTGCCAAGATGGCGGTCTCGACGGGCGGCAGCATCGCTGGCTCGGTCAGCGGCGGCTGTATCGAGGGCGCAGTCTACGAGGTCTGCCAAGAGGCGATCAGCAGCGGCGAAGCCCAAGCCTTGCACTTCGGCGTGGCCGATGAAACGGCTTGGGAGGTCGGCCTAGCCTGTGGCGGCACGATCGATGTGTTTGTAGAGCCGCTGCCCCCGCTGTTCGATACCATGCGCGATGCGATTCAAAACCAGCGCCCCTTGGCTTCGGTGGTGGTTTTGCGCGGCGCTTTGCGACCCGGCGCGCGCCTGCTGGTAGCGCCCGACGGCGCGACCCAAGGCAGCAGCGGCGATCCTGAACTCGATGCTACACTGGCTGCCGATGCCCAAGCGCTGTTAGCAAAGGGCGACAACGCAGTGCGCAGCTATCAAAGTGCCAAGGGCGAGGTCGATGTCTTCATCGAATCGCTGGTGCCCCCTCCGGTGCTCTACATCGTCGGCGCGGTCCACATCGCTTCGGCGCTGGTTAAGCTGGCTAAGGTGCTCGATTTCCGCACCGTGGTGGTCGATGCGCGCGAAGCCTTCGCGACCAGCGAGCGCTTCCCCGATGTCGATGAGCTGGTGACACTGTGGCCCGACGAAGCCTTGGAAGGACGCCTCGGTCCGAGCAGCTATGTCGCCATGCTGACCCACGACCCCAAACTCGACGATCCAGCGCTGCGGGTAGCCTTGCGCTCGTCGGCGCGCTACATCGGAGCATTGGGCAGCAAACGCACCCACGCCGCGCGGCTCGAACGCTTGAAGGCCGAAGGCTTTAGCGATGAGGAGTTGGCTCGCATTCGAGGCCCGATCGGCCTCTCGATCGGTGCGCGCACCCCTCAAGAGATCGCGCTCAGCATTTTGGCCGAGATCGTTCAAACGATGCGTAGTAACGCCTAGACCAGTTCGCACTGCACCCCAAGTAAGGAGGCACTATGGATCGACAACAGCTTGCGCAAATGCTCTACGATGGCGCGGTGGCCGTTCAACAAGGCGATCTAGAGCGCGCCCGTGAACTGCTGCTTCAGGTGGTCGAGTACGATGAAGAGAATACCGAAGCTTGGCTCTGGCTGAGCGGGGCAGTCGAAGACCTTGAGGATCAGCAGACAGCGCTTGAAAATGTGTTGGCGCTCGATCCCGATAACGTCTACGCTCAACAAGGTCTGCGCTATCTGCAGCAGAAATACGGTTAAGCCCAAAACAAAGCCCGCTTCCTTCAATTGGATAGCGGGCTTTGTTATAACTGCCAGCGAACTCTTGGTATCATCATAAAGGCAGGCTGCTTTGTTCAAGCGCTAGGCTTTCAAGTTTTGAGCTTTTGCGCTTGCCAGTAGCTCGTTTAGGGATCTCGATCATCATAGCAGTCTCGGGCTGCTCGTCTTCTAGCACTTCAGTTTTGCCTCGGCGTTTACGAGCTGGTTTCTCTGCCACTGGCTCCGCTACCGCTTCAACCACTGGCGGCAAAGTTTCTTCTGCCGCTTCAGCCTTAGCACGGCGCTTACGAGCGGGTTTCTCAACCGCTGGCTCGGCAACTGCCTCTACCACTGGCGGGAGCAGTTCTTCTGCCGCTTCAGCCTTAGCACGGCGTTTGCGAGCGGGTTTCTCAGCCGCTGGCTCGGCAACTGCCTCTACCACTGGCGGGAGCAGTTCTTCTGCCGCTTCAGCCTTAACTCGACGCTTACGAGCTGGCTTCTCAACCGCTGGCTCCGCTACCGCTTCGACCACTGGCGGCAAGACTTCTTCTGCCGCTTCAGCCTTAACTCGACGCTTACGAACTGGCTTCTCAACCGCTGGCTCCGCTACCGCTTCAACCACTGGCGGCAAAGCTTCTTCTGCCGCTTCAGCCTTAGCACGGCGCTTACGAGCTGGCTTCTCAACCGCTGGCTCCGCTACCGCTTCGACCACTGGCGGCAAGACTTCTTCTGCCGCTTCAGCCTTAACTCGACGCTTACGAGCTGGCTTTTCAACCGCTGGCTCCGCTACCGCTTCAACCACTGGCGGCAAAGCTTCTTCTATCGCCTCTGCCTTGGCGCGGCGTTTGCGAGCGGGCTTCTCGCTCACTGGCTCGGCAACCGCTTCTACTACTGGTGGAATCAGTTCTTCCTCGGCTTCAACAACAGGCTCTGCTACAGCCTCTGGAAGCGCTGGCGCAGCTTGCGCGCTCGGCTGGGCGCTGAGCGGACTAAGGTTGCGGCGTCGTTTGCGAGCAGGCTGTTCGTTTGCTGGTTCTGCGACCGTCTCGGCGACGCGCGCCAAAACAAGATCATCGATCGTTTTAGAGCGCCGTCTGCGGCTCGTTTTTGCGGTGGGAGTCTCGGCCAAGCTGCTTTGGCTCGACTCTACCTGCTCTGCTACGCTCGTGTCTCGCGCTTCGGTTTGGAGCTGGCTAGCCTTTTGCGTATCTTCGTAGCCGATCCAAAAGTGGTTGCGCTGAACGTGCGAGGCGATGCGAACGGTGAGGTTCTCTAGCTCGACATGGTCGGCCGCGTTCACCAACACAAGGTTCGGGTGGCGTCTCCAGCGCTTGCTACGGTTGTATGCTTCAATGGCCTCGGCGATCTTCTGAGCCGTCGGGATGCGCGGGTCATCGTCGTACCATAACAGATACCGCGGTTGTTTCTTCTTCATCGTTCTTGTGACTTCTGGTACCATCTCTGTTCCCTTCGACAACGCTGCTCAGTGTGCGGTTTGACGGCTCCTGACTAGCTATCGCTGCATGTACCAAGCACCCAGACGGAGATCTTGAAAGACAACATAGCTCTGGCCGTTCTGGCAAAGCACGCGAAAGTAGCGGCGGGCCTGTTGGCGTTTAACTTCCTCCCAAACCTTTTCGATATGCCCCACCCGCATCACAATGCCATGCCAGCGAAAGTGTTGAGGCTGGTAGCCATAGCGTTGAACACACATCTCGATCGCTTCGTTTGGCCGCAGCCAGGCACTCAGGCGCGCCCAAAGCTCCTGCAAACGACTGCGATAACGTGTTGTAGCCCAACTTCCTGCACCGACTAACATCTCTCCGTGCATATCAGCCTCTCTTGTTTGGGTCGATCTGAGGGCGCCTCAAGACCGTTGGATAACCGAGCAAACAACACCAAAACGAGCGTTGTATGGTTGAGAATGGGAATTCTGTTCGCTCTCTGCTTCTTTTCTGCTGCTATCACTATAACAGAACAATTGTTCTATGTCAAGCAATTGAGAGGCAATCTAAGGCATTCTGAACGCGAAAAGGCGCCCTGCACTTTTCCAGTGCTTGCTAGCTCGTAGCGTATACCTCTGGCGGTCAAGGCTCTAGCTGCCATTCGTTCCCTAGCGCGTCCGCCTACGGCTACCAACGGGGTCAGCTTCGAAATAGTGTGCTATCTTTCCGCGCCCCACAGCGACTCAATCACTTCTCCCTCACTCTCAGCGGCTCATTCTTCGCCTTCGGCAAAGCGGCACAATGCTTTCAGTGTTTCTGCGAGCGGCGCTGTTCAGCGGCGATCTGCCGCTTGCGGCAGAGATACCGTCTGCATGGGAGGGTGGCGATCTGATAGCCGTAGGCGGACGCGCCATGGATCGGCTGGGAGGAAAGGAACACTCCGCCTTATGATGAGCGATAGCACACACAAAAGCCATCCCGCAGCGCTCGGCGGAATGGCTTTTGTGATCGTAGATCAGGCGAAGTGGGTCGCAAGCTACATGCGAACCGAGCGCTTGAAGGCGATCAGCGCCAACCACATGCTGATGACGGTGAAGATGCTGATCACGCTGAAGGAGAGCCACAACGAGAGGCTGGCTGGCGAGCCAAAGGCCAAAGTGCGAATGGCATCGATCAGGTAGGTGGTCGGGTTGACCAGCACGATCCAACGCATCCAGCTCGGCAGCACATCGATCGGATAGAGCGCGTTCGAGGCGAAGAGCAGCGGAATGTTGAAGAGGAAGATCATTCCGTGATAGCCCATAATCGTGCGCGACACCGATGCCACGGCCAGCGCCAAGCCCGCAAAGCCGATCGCAAAAATGATCAGCAGGACGATCGCGCCCAGCCAGCCCAGCGGGTTGAAGCTGAGCTGCGCGCCCATCAGCAAGCCTGCGATCAGCATCACCAGCGCTTGTAGCAGCGATTTGGTGGCCGTGCTGGCCGCGTTGCCGAGCAGAATGCTCAGGCGCGGGATAGGCGCGACCAGATACTCCTTCATAATGCCGCGCAGGCGCTCGTCGAGCAGAATGATGCCGCCGCCCGCCGCGCCGCCCAAGGCGCTGAGCGCGATAATGCCCGGCAAGACATACGACATATAGTCGCTGCCGTTGATCTCGCCGACCATGCCGCGCATACCGACACCGAACAGCACAACCCACAGAACCGATTGCAGCGCCAAACCGACCGATTCTTCGCCGTTGCGCACAAACTTCGCCATATGTTTCGACCAGATCGTGAACGTTGCGTGCATGTTCTACCCTTGCCTTTTCTAGTCTCGCAACGCGCGGCCGGTGTAACGTAAAAACACATCAGCGAGCGTAGGGCGTGATAATAAAATCTCTTCAATTTGAAAATCGATTTGGGCGCTGGCAGCCAAAAGCGCCGCCAAATGTTTGTTGGCGTGTTCGAGCAGCACTTCGATCTGCTTGTTGCTGGGCGATACTTCGGCGCTCTGCACAACAGGAAGCTGCCTGAAGCAGGCCGCCGCCGCCTCTAGATCGCCGCTGGCCGTGATGCGTAACAGATCGCCGCCTTCGTTGCTCACCAAGCTGGCGGGCGTACCCGAAACGATCAGCTTGCCATGGTCGATAATGCCAACCTGATGGGCCACTTCTTCAGCCTCATCCATGTAGTGGGTCGTGAGCAGCACCGTCAGGCCGCGCTCTTTGTTTAAGCGCCGCACGTACTCCCAGATTCCAACGCGGTTTTGGGGGTCGAGCCCTTGGGTCGGCTCATCGAGGAAGAGCACTTCGGGGTCGGTCATCAGACCGCGCGCCAGCTCTAAACGGCGTTTCATGCCGCCACTATAGGTGTTGACCCGTCGATCGATCACATCGTTCAGCTGCACGAGATCGACCAGATCCGCCATGCGTTTGCGACGTTCGGCCGCGCTCTGACGGTAAAGCCGCCCGTGAATGTCGAGCAGTTGACGTCCGGTTAAGTCGCGGTCGAGCACAATATCTTGAAAGGTTACGCCAATCCGTTCGCGCACGCGATCGGCCGCTTTTACGATGTCGAAGCCAGCGACCTGAGCGCTGCCCGCGCTGGGCGGCACCAGAGTCGTCAGCATGTTGATTGTGGTTGTTTTGCCCGCGCCGTTGGGGCCGAGCAGTGCATAGATGCTATGGGCCGCTACTTCAAGGTCGATACCATCTACTGCGATTGTGTCGCCATAGTGTTTACGCAAACCTTGGGCGACAATTGCCGTCTCAGCCATTATCCTTCAATCCTTAAATCCCACCCTCACTCATCAAAGGGTCACGCGACATGTTGTTCTGCCGCTCTACTACTTGCCGCTATCGATCATACGTTAAACGCAGGAAGTGTCAAATTTATAACCAAACCATTCTATGATACAACGATTCGGTTATAAGCGCGACAAGACTTGACCCAAATCGCTCTTCCTCAACGCGCTTATCTGACCCAATGGCGAAAAATATCACTTGCCTGATCTCAGGCTTAGAGATGGCGTAGAAAGCGCTGTGGGTGGTTGAGAAAGTCGCGCATCAGATTGACATGCTCGATCTGGTCGAAAGCGATCGGCCGCAGCGCCCCTTCATCGAACGAGAGCAGTTGAGCCTGCGGATAAGCCATCAAGATCGGCGAATGGCTGGCGATAATAAACTGGGCGTTCTTCTCTTCCACCATCTCTTTGATCAGGGCCAGCAGCCCGAGCTGGCGCATGGGCGAAAGCGGCGCCTCCGGCTCGTCGAGCAGGTAGAGGCCGTTGGGCACAAAGCGCGAGCGAAAGAGCCTGAAGTAGTTTTCGCCGTGCGAATAGCTGTCGAGTCCGGCCTCGTAGCGCTGATCGATACCATACAACGACGAGACGATCGGCAGACGCGCTTGGTTACGCGCGAACTGCGAGAGGCCCTCTTCGGCTTCAAGCTTGCGCAGCTCTTCGGCATACTCCTCGCGCATGCGCTGCATGTGGCGGGCATAACCGAAGAAATCTTCCGAACGCATAAAAAAGCCGCGATGAGTGCGCTTTTTCCAAGAAAGCTTAAGTTGGCGCACCAGTTGTCGACCTTTCTCTAAAGATTCATCGTGCTCAACATGTTGGCTGCCCACCGTGATAGCCTGCACCGCGACGGCTAGCGCTTCCAGCAAGGTCGATTTTCCCGAACCGTTTTCGCCAATAAACAGGCAGACGGGCTGTTCAAAGCGTAGCGTCTGACCGAAGAGCGAGCGGATACTCGGCACACTGAAGGGGAAATGGTTTTGCTGTTCTGGCGGAGGGCTGCGGAAGGTAACTTCAAGCAGGTGGCGCATCGGTGCGTCCTTTCAAAAGCAAAGGGCGACTCATCGCAGCGTCGCCCTCTGGCCAGTAATATCACATTCGCGTGCTTATTTAGCCTCGTTCGTTGTGTCGAACGCTTCTCTTCAGCGGCCTATTGCGCGATCTTGCACGAACGCTAGGCAGCTTCTAGTTGGCTTCGAGCAGTTTGCGCGCAATTTCGCTCCACTCTTGTTCGAGCGGGCCACGCTCGACGGGCTGTCTTGCGCGTTGATACCAGTAGTAGGCATTGGGAAGATCGCCCTCTTTGCGATGGAGATAGGCGTGTACCCATGCGCCTTCACGGCTCTCATCGTCTTGCAAGCAGTCGTGGGCGGCTGTCCAGTCGCCTCGTCCATCGTGCCAGAGCGCCTGCAGCGCGAGACTTAATCCCGCTGGCGGCTCATTTGCCTCTAAAGAAGCCTTAAAACTATTGAAGTCCATGCCTGTTTCCCTTAAACTGTATGTGCGAGTGCAGAGAGAATCTCATCGGCGGCCCGTCGACCACTTTCGATCGCACCGTGAACGGTCGCAAGGTGCCCGTTGGTCAAGGTGGCCTCGCCAGCAAAAAAGAGCGTATCGGCAACAGGAGCGGCTAACTTGGCGCGTGCATCGCCCATACCAACTTGCGAATAGGTATAGGCACCTTCGCTCCAAGGGTCATTCGACCAACTGATGCGCTGGCCACCCAAAAAGTATTCGCGCGCCTGGTCACCAAATAACGAGACGACTTCGCTCAAGCTGAGCGCAATCGCTTTCGATTCTTCAAGCGCATCGAGCGCTAAGGCGTGCAAACCGCCGGTATAGCCGGTCAGAGCTGGTTGATCGGCCGTTCCGCTCGGCCACCACGTGGCAACTTTGCCGTTGGTGCTGAGGTAGCCGAATGGCTCCCAAAAGCTCTGCTTAAACCAAAGGATCACTTTAGTAACGTGCCCCATCGGAATGGCGTGGATCGCTTGTTGTTTCTCGGCGGGCAGGGCAGGTTCAAAACTAGGACGGCCCGTTTGTAGCACACCGATCGGTATCGTGATCAGCAGCTTCTTGCACGAGATGCATCCACCCTTGGCGAGCGTAAGCGTCGCGCCCTCTTCATTCCATTCGATCCCTTCGACAGCGCTATCGAGGCGAATATCAAGACCTTGCGCCAAGGCTTGGGGGATCTGATCGTAACCGTTGACAAAGCGAAAGTTGCTGGGGCCAGCCGTGTTGGCGCGATGTTCATAGGCGATGCGATTGGCGCTGAGCCGACTGGTGTCGGCCCCTTCGAGGTTGGCGAACCAACGCTGAACATAGCTGAGCGCAAGCTCGTCGGGCTGGCAGTTGGCCGCTAGCACCTGATCGATGCTCTGTTCTGGTCCTTCATAATCTTCGATCAGCTTGTAGAGTTGGTTGGTGCGAGTGTTAAGGGCTTTGTCTTGCTCTTCGGGCAGTCTTCGACCATCGTAGGCATAATGGCGCGGCCCGTTCCAAGCTTGTACCTCGATCTGATGTTCGCGCACGATCTCCCAAGTTGTGGCGTATTCACCGTGAATGAATTCCGCCCCAAATTCGACCGGAGCGCGGCTGCGATCGGTCCAGATTCGCCCGCCGATCCGCTTGCGCGCCTCGAGCACGAGCGCTTCGTAACCTGCTTTGCGCAGGCGTTGAGCGGCAGCCAAACCCGATGCTCCAGCGCCGATGATGACGATACTATGCTCTTCGTGTTGATCTGAATGCTTCACACGCTCCACTCCACCACTGTCTCTTCTCGTCCACTGCTCAAGCGACTCATATTGTTGTGCTTTTTTGAGCATTATACCAGAGCCTGTTTGAGAGACGCCGAAGAGCCGTTATTCTGCGTAAACACATAACAACGCAAAATTGTGAAAAATTTCAACAATAATTCGAAAAAGACAGTATGATACATTCAGGAAGCAGGGAATAGCGGTATTCAACCGATAGAGAGAGGGAAGGGAAGACAATGGCAGCACAAATCGTGAACAAACAGGGCGAAGTGATCATTCCAGACCCGCCGATCGCGCATGTACTCTTTAGCACCACTCGCTTCGCTTGGCTCTGGACGATCTTACGCCTCTACTTGGGCTGGAGCTGGCTCAGCAGCGGTTGGGGTAAGTTGGGCAATCCAGCTTGGATGGACGGTGGTACGGCGCTGAAAGGCTTCTGGACCAATGCGACTGCGATCCCAGAGAGCGGTAAACCGGCGATCGCCTTTGACTGGTACCGCGAGTTCATTCTGTTTATGCTCAACAACGAGTGGTACACTTGGTTCGCTAAGTTGGTGACGTTCGGCGAGGTCCTGATCGGTATCGCCTTAATTTTGGGCGCATTTGTCGGTATCGCTGCCTTCTTTGGCGCCACCCTAAACTGGAACTTCATTATGGCTGGTACAGCCAGCACCAACGCGCTCTTGTTCGTGATCGCGATTGTGCTGATGTTGGCTTGGAAGGTCGCTGGTTGGTACGGCGCAGACCGCTATCTGCTCAAATACGTTGGCACCCCTTGGACCTGGGGCCATAACGAACAAGCCGCAAGCACGTAATAGCAAATCCATTTAAAGACATGCAGGCTGGCAACGGGAAAACAAAACGATGGAAAGAGAGTTCCACTCTGCCCAAGGCTAACAAGCAGCAAAGTAGCCGGATCTAGAATTGCTCGAGTCTCGCTCACGCATAGATAGACCGAGACCGGAATACATTAAGGGGAAGCAGCAGTTGTGCGTCCTTATCGTAACGCATCCGAACCGCTGCTTCCCCTTAATTCGTTTCTAGGCTAGAGCCTTAAGCTGCCAATCGATAAACTTGGGAACATCGACCGCAGTTACAACACGCATGGGCGGACGATCAGGGAAGCGAGGCTCACGCGCTACAACAGCACGTTTATCTCGACTGGTTTGGACCACCTCGACCGGCTTTTCGACATATTTAGTGACAAATGAATCAAAGTCGAGCGCTACAGCAGCAGCTACAGAGTCGTGCAAGGCACAGGCACGGAAGCCCAAACCTTTTTCATAGACATCCATATAGAACTGCGACACCTCCCAAGCGAAACGGCCATGAGGGCTTGTCGTTTGGCTAAATGCTTCAAGCGTTTGGCCTGTCAATATGGTCGTCATAGTTACATCAACACCGACTATGACTTTATTGCCTGGTGCTGCAAAAACGAGCTCAGCAGCATCGGGATCATGATCGGTATTGGCGTCAACGCCGTAAGGCTCCTCACCAGCTGGCTGTTCTATACCTACACCGCCCATAATCACCGTCGAGCGGAAACGGGTCAGCACTTCGGGGTCGCGCTGCAGCGCCAAACCGAGGTTCGTAAGCGGTCCAGTAGCGAGCAAGTCAAGTTCGCCCGGATATTGGCGTGAAAGGCGCAACATCTGGTCTACAGCATGCTCAGAGGTAGGACGGCCTTGAGGCATAGGTTGGTTTGTATTACCCAAACCATCGCTGCCATGCACAAAGCCTGCAATTTCAAGAGGTCGTTTTAGCGGTTCCGTAGCACCAACTGCTACAGGAATATCATATCGTCCACATACTTCGAAGGTGCGGATTGCGTTCAGAGCGGCCGTTGGTGAATCGACATTTCCATGTATACTACCAAGGGCAACAATCTCTACATTTGCTTGCCTAACCAGAGAAATAATCGCAACCGCATCATCGACACCCACATCCATATCCAATAAGAATCTGCGAGAAGTCATCAACGCCTCCTTGATATGCTTTACGATGGGCATTTATAATTATAAACTATTTCTTGATTTTTGTTTACAAATAATTTGTAATGTGGACGACGAGCTAACAGTTGAAGTTGAGATCAACTGCCCGCTTCCATAAAAGAGAATTCCTTATGTAGCGTGTATAACATTGCGACAAGACGTGGACTGCCAACTGTAAATGGCGGAAGAGCGCAAGGCTATCAGGTTCGCCAAGCTGTTGAGGATCATCAAAAGAGGCGTTATGCTTCAGACATACGTACGACACACTAACAAACAACTCAGAGACTATATTTTCCTCTGTAGTTCCTGCTCGTCTGGTGTCTCAACATCAAAAAATAGTAACAGAGCAAGCATATCGCTATTCTTATTGTAATTATGGCGTTAAAGCTAGCTCCAGCCAACCATGAGCTACAAGTGCAAGCTTGAACGAAAGCAGCTAGGCAGCGATCTTGTTTTTGCCCTTATCATGGCGAAAACGAAGCAAAAGGGCGAACCAAAGATGAATGAAGAAGCGACTCACTTTCGAATCTACTGCTGCGGAAATGTCAATTGCCTAGCGCGCGGCGCCGACGATATCTGGAGGGTTCTAGACGAGCAGATCTGGCTTGCAAAGCTCTCGGAGCGCGTCGAGCTACGCCGTAGCGGCTGCCAAGACCACTGCGATTTCGGACCGAATATCCAGATCTGGCCCGGCCCGTATCGTTATGTCGAGCTTACTCCCGCCAAGATCAAGCAGATTGTGCGTCAACATCTGCTCGCCGGCCAACCGGTGGAAGAATTGCTCGCTAAACCTCATATGCGTCGTCAAACAGGGAAAGACTCGTAAGACAGGCCCGTCATATAAGCATGTCAACTCTCTACTGGCGTTTGTTTTGCGAGGAGGGTGGTATGTTTATACGACATATGGGTCGCGTTAGTCTGATTATTTTGAGTTCGCTGCTTTTGAGCCTCATCCCGACAGCACTTCCCACCCCTGCTGAAGCACAGATCACTATTCAAGACACGCCAACCAATCTGGTCGCTTCTGGTGTAGCCTCTTATACCTTGGCCGAGCCAAAAATCTTTTGGCACACTGCAGTCGATCCTTGTCCTCCCCATTTGGTGACCGGCGATCCTGCGCCTGCTGCCAATCAAAGCGAGATGATCCGCAGAATCGCCAGCACTGGCGGCGAGATCAGAACATTGTATTCTCAAGAGCGTCCTTGTAATGGCAATCTGATCTATAGCTCAATAACTGCTGATGCTGATCATATCTATTTTCTTGGTGGCGATGGCCTGTTACGTCTATCAACCAGCGCAAATGTTGGCGATACACCTCAGCTTTTTAATGCCAGCTTAAAGGGATACGATCAAATCGCGCTTGGCGATGACGCCATTTATGCCCTCGACGTCGCTTCAAATACAACCACCATTCGCAAAGTTAGCAAAGCCAATGGCAGTCTTAGCTCTGTCGTTTCCCAAAGCGGATCTGGCGGCCAGCTTAGAGTTAAAGGCTCATATCTCTACTACGTTCTTGCTGGCAACTTGCGGCGGGTCAATCTTGAAAACAATCAAGCGACAACTATTGCTACAGGTGTGGGCACCTTTTACCCCGAAGGAACGCGTCTCAGCTTATGCCAGCTCAACGGCCCGTGTACCTTCACCGATAACGTCTACTATTCGAAGAATAACGCCATTTACATTTACAACAACCGAACGGGCACAACCAGCTCTTCGCCTATTTACACTAGCTCCGATCCCCAAGCCCGAATATCGCAGATCACCAGTAATTTTAGTCACCTCGTCTTTTTGGAAGAACGCCCTGTACCTTGTAACCCGCAGCCCTGCTTCGCTTCATCAACCTATCTCATCAACCGCATTACCCGAGGCGGAAGCGGCTTTGGAACGCTCTACAATGGCGGCGTTAGCTTCTATCCCCTCATCACAAATATCAGCTCGAACAACACGCATTTCTTCTGGCAAGAGAACGCTACAATTCGACGTTTGCCCTTCGACGCCACAGCTCTGCCCAATATCAATATGCGCATTACGGGCATAGAGGTGACGCAGGGTATTCAAGATAGCTCGAACACGGTACCCTTGGTGAAAGGGCGACGCACCTTCGTGCGTGTGCATGTGAAGTCTGATGGCAACGCCGTCAATAACGTCACCATGCGGCTCTACAATGGAAGTAGTGCGTTGCTGCCAGTTAACTCTGTTGGTACCCAACTGACCGTCCGTCAAAATCCCAACCGCGACCAGATCAACGACAGCTTCCTATTCGAGCTACCTTGGTCGTGGGTCTCTCAAAACAGCCTGACTCTGCGGGCCGAGCTCAATCCCTTCCGCAGTCAGCTCGAACCAAGCTACGCCGACAACACTATGACTCGCTCCTTCACGCTGCGCAACTCTCCCCACATCTCGGTCGAGTTCTTCCGCTTGAACTACACCAAAAACGGCACCACCTATCGGCCACGTATTTGGGAAGATGTGCTGATGACTTACTCGTGGATTCAGCGCGTCTATCCGATCGGTGGAGCGGTCGGCGAGAATTTTAAACCACGCCTCTGGGATGTTGACGGCGGGACATACCTAGCTGGTATGGTGGATCAGACCCATTCAGACTGCGCCAAGATCTACAAAAAGGCCTCTGATCGCAGTCTCTGTGCCAGTTATCTTGGCAATCAATGGCTGGCTTACTACCGCATCGCCACAACCTTAGGTTTCTTGAATGTTGGCCTGAAAACCAAAGCCTTCTATTACGGCATGATCTCCGATGGTCTGGAATTCCCGCGCGGTCAAGCGATATACAGCAAAACATCGGTCGGCCCAACCGGCAGCGGCACCTGGGGTTGGGATACCGATGGTAGCTATGCTGACTGGTATGCAGGCCACGAGATCGGTCACTCGCTTGGGCGCGCTCACCCGCGTGCTGGCTCGGGCGGCTGTGGTCACAGCAATAGCGATCCAGACTTCCCCTATGGTACAGCCAGCGGATCGCGCGCCCCGATCGGAGCGGGTAGCACCCAAGGCTTCGATGTAGGCGACTCAGCCTTCGGCATCAACCGCCGCATCCTGCCCAACAGCACTTGGAACGACTTGATGAGCTACTGCGACAACCAGTGGATCAGCGACTACACCTACAAAGCCATGCTGAACTACATGGCCGACCATCCCTCGTTGTTAGCAGACATCGACACCTCGGCCACCGGCGATCTGCTCTATATCGCAGGGCTGATCGACCCGACCGAAGGCAGCGCCAGTCTCGGTATCGTCAACCGTCTGACCCAAGCCAACGAAGTGCCGCCGCTTGTAGCTGGTCCCTACGCCATTCGTCTGCTCGACGGCAGCAACAACCAACTGGCCTCCTACGCCTTCACACCTGAAGAACCTCACGATGGCAGCGAGCTCTTAGGTTTCAGCCAAATCGTCGATTTCAAACCCGGCACCCGCTCGATCCAGATCGTGCGCCTGAGCGATAACAAGGTACTCACCAGTCAGCCTGTAAGCGCTAATCCGCCCAGTGTCAGCAATGTCGCCTTAGAAGGCGCGCCCAATCCGGTCAGCGGCGTGGTCACCCTCAAGTGGCAGGCCAGTGATCCCGACGGCGACGCCCTCAGCTTCTCGGTCGAATACAGCCCCGACAACGGCACCACCTATATTCCAGTGCAATTCGACCTGACTGGCACCAGCACCAGCATCGACACAGCCTCGCTGGCAGGCAGCCCAAACGCTCGCTTCCGAGTCGTCGCTAGCGACGGTGTGCATGTCGGCAGCGCCCAAAGCGACAGCTTTGTGATGGGCAACAAAGCGCCCGACCTCTACATTTTGCAACCGGCCGACAACACTCACATCCACTACGGGCAGTTGGTCAACTTTAACGCGATGGCCTTCGACGCCCAAGATGGCACGGTCGTGCCCCAAAACTTCGTCTGGAAGCTGGGCTCGACCGTTTTGGGCAACGGCGCACAGATCTCGGTCGACAATCTGCCGGTCGGTAGCAACCTAATCACGGTTGAAGCCACCAATAGTGTCGGCCTCAAGAGCAGCAAAACAGTGACAGTCGTTGTCGACGACGATATGGATCCCCCCGGTGTAGTGCTTGAGGTATCGAGCGACCACGTTGGCTGGCATATCGCTGCGGGCGAGAGCGCCGATCAAACTGCCACCCTGATCATCAACAACTCGGGCAACGGCGCGATGAACTGGACCGCCAGCAGCGATCAAAGCTGGCTGACAGTCAGCGAGAGCAGCGGCAGCATCAGCAACGGCGATAGCAAGACCATAACCCTAACCGCCAAGCCCACAGGTCTGGCCGAAGGCACGACCCATACCGCAAACCTCAACATAACGACTCCAGCCTCGGGCGGCTCGCCAGCCCAAACGGTGAAGGTCTTGGTCACGCTCAGCATCGGCAATATCTTCGATATTCCCAACAACGTCGCTCAACCGAGCGGAAATACGGTCTATCTACCGCTTGTAATCAAGAACTAAACCGTTCTAAGCCTTCCGCGCGGGCTAGATCAGCCTTGATCTAGCCCGTTTTTATTTCGCCCTCAACAGTGCCAAACTCCCTTGGTTTGCTTTCTTCACGGTTTTTCCGCCTTTACAACAGCGCTCGTTACGCAGCTCTAGCGGCCAATCTTTAGCATCCATTCAAGCTCGACCGCATGGAAGGGAAAGACCTTACCGCCTAAAGCTCATTGTTGGCTTCGACAAGGGCCGGGCGTCTCGATACACCTCTCTCAAAGTCTCAGTATCTTGACTCTATGTCTCCGTGTCCCGGGTGGTGAACACACCTTAAATGATAAAGCGCTTCAGAAAGGCATATATCACCAATTGTGAAATATTTAACAAAATGTTGTGAGCCTGTAATTATGGGTTGTGAAAAATTTATTCAACTCTCTACGAAAGTTGCTATCATAGGGCCAGATGAAATAAACGACGTACGAACGTCGCAACGATAGAAAAGGTAGGAAGACAATGGCAGCACAAATCGTAGGCAAAAACGGTGAAATCACGATCCAAGATCCTCCGATTGCACACACGCTGTTTAACACCACTCGCTTCGCTTGGCTTTGGACACTGTTACGCGTCTACTTAGGTTGGACCTGGTTGAGCAGCGGTTGGGGCAAGTTGAGCAACCCGGCTTGGATGGACGGCGGTACGGCACTGCAAGGCTTCTGGGCCAATGCGGTGAAGATCCCCGAAACAGGCAAACCGCCGATCGCCTTCGACTGGTATCGTGAGTTCATTCTGTTTATGCTTAACAACGAGTGGTACACTTGGTTCGCCAAGCTGGTAGTCTTCGGTGAAGTTCTGATCGGTATCGCTTTGATCGCGGGCGCCTTTGTCGGTATCGCAGCCTTCTTCGGCGCAACCCTGAACTGGAACTTCATTATGGCTGGTACGGCGAGCACCAACGCCCTCCTGTTTGTGATCGCGATTGTGCTGATGTTGGCTTGGAAGGTCGCTGGTTGGTACGGCGCAGACCGCTATCTGCTCAAATACGTCGGTACTCCTTGGACCTGGAAGGAACAATTCAATCTCAAGCTTCATAAACCGACAGCGGCTTAAAGGAACAGCTCCCATAAGCTAATCACCCCCCACTCCTTCAAAGTGAAACCCCCCTTGCGGCGCAGGCAAGGGGGTTTCACTTTGTTATGCAACGTAGCACTGACAATAAAACCTTACACAAAAATCAATAAATAGTCATAACACACAAATTCACACTATAAATACAATTTTAACCATTAATATCCCAAAACAAAACCAATATTGTATAAATCAAGTTTAACAAGTAGATATCAGCTCTGAAATAAGCAAATAAGACCATTTTGTAGGAAAGTTCATTAAAAAGCGAACGTCTTGAGGGTGAGTGCAAATGGTACTCAATAGCATCGTAAGGAGAAGTCCATGTTACCTCAACGTTCGGTCGTCTTGTCCCTCTTTACGTTAGTGCTGTTTTTGGGGGTGCTCCTTCCAACTGCTGTCCCCAAACCTGTCGTGGCCCAAAACACGATTCAGGAAACGCCCACGTCGTTCATCTCCTCGGGGCTTAGCAGTTACAGCATCGCCGAGCCCAAGCTGTTTTGGCATACGGGCGTAACGATGTGCCTACCCCAACTGGTAGAGGGTGATAGTCTCGCTCAGCCGACTGCTTTAGAAAGCGAAATGATCAAGCGAATCGCGCTGTCGGGCGGCGAGATTCGCACGCTCTACTCTAAAGAGCGAGCTTGCAGCCAGAATGAGATCCTTTCGGATATTGTGGCTGACAAGAACTATATCTATTGGTTAGGCAACGAGGGCCTGATGCGTCTTTCGACCTCGGCCAATCTGGGCGACCAACCACAACTGTTTAGCACCGCTTTGAAGGGTTATAATGAAATCGCACTTTCAAGCGATGCGGTCTATGGTTTGCAGCGCAACTCAAACAGCAACACAACGACGATTCGCAAAATCGCCAAATCCAACGCCGCCAATAGCCTGATCGCTAACCAAAGCGGACTCGGCTCGGACCTCAAAGTTCAGGGCACGTTTGTCTACTATCGCTTAGACAACGGCACGCTGCGCCGCATCGATACCAGTAACAACAATGCGATCAAAAATATCGCCACAGGCGTCAGGGCCTACTACCCCGATGGTGTACGTTTGCCGATCTGTCAGGCAGGGCAGCAGTGTGCCGCCAGCGACTACGTCTACTATTCCAAAGATAATAAGGTCTTCCGCTATAACAACAGCAACGACGCCACCTCGGGCGCGCTCTACACCAGCAGCAACGCCCAAGCAAAAATCTTAGAACTCGTCACCACCAGCCTCTACGTCATCTTCGTTGAAGAGCGAACACAGCCCTGTAACGAAGAGCCCTGTATCAACATGAGCACCAATTACATCAACCGCATCAACCATGGCGGTGGTGGCTTGTCAACGCTCTACAACACCGAAAGCGCTCTCTGGACCCAAGTTTATAATCTGAAGAACTCTGCCAGCCATATCTTTTGGCAAGAAAACGGCGCTTTGAAGCGTCTGCCGATCAACGCCTCGGCTCTACCCGTCGTCAACATGCGCATCACGGGCATCGAGGTAACTCAAGGCATTCAGTCGATCAATAACAGCGTGGTGCTGATCAAGGGCAAACGCACCTTCGTGCGCGTGCATGTCAAGTCCGATGGAGCGGTGGTCAACAACGTCACTATGCGCCTCTCATCGCCTTCCAAAGCGCAGGTCTTGCTGCCAGTCAACAGCGTCGGCACGAAGTTAAGCGTTCGTCCCAACCCTGACCGCAACCAGATCGACCACAGTTTCTTGTTCGAGCTGCCTTGGGAGTGGATCAACCAGAATAGCCTGACTCTCGAGGCCAACCTCAACCCCTTCCAGGCCCAGCTTGAGCCGAACTACGCCGACAACAAGCTGACCAAGACCTTTAACTTCGTCAACTCGCCTCAGCTCTCGGTCGAGTTCTTCCTCTTGACCTACGCCAAGAATGGCAAGTACTATCAGCCCCGCGTCTCGACCGATGTGTTGATGACCTACTCGTGGATACAACGCGCCTATCCGATCGGCGGCGCGGTTGGCGAGAACTTTAAGCCGCGTCTGTGGCAAGTAGAGGGAGGGCTTACCCTAGCCAATCTGGTTGATCAAAGCGCACCAATCTGTGCTGAGCTTTATCCTCCAGGAACAGATCGTAGTCTGTGTGCGAGCAAAGTAGCTAACGATTGGCTAAAATCCTACCGTGATAGAACCATATCGGGTGATCTGAATGTTGGCCTCAAACCCAACGCCTTCTACTACGGTATGATCTCGGACGAGTTGGCGTTCCCACGCGGCCAAGCCAACTACACCAAGACCTCAGTCGGCCCAGCAGGAGTCTCTCTCGTAGCTTGGGACACCGATGATACCTACGCCGATTGGTATGCTGGCCACGAGATCGGTCACTCGCTTGGACGTAATCACCCCAACGCCGGATCGGACGATCCAGCCACCCCAGGAGTACGAGAGAACTGCCGCCATAGCCGTAGCGATTCAAACTATCCCTATGGCAATACCAGCACTCCGCGAGCGCCGATCGGCCCTAGCGATGGCTCTGTTCAAGGCTTCGATGCCGGAAATGGCGCCTTTAACATCCCACGGCGCGTGCTGCCCAGCTCGACCTGGAACGATGTGATGAGCTACTGTAGCAACCAGTGGGTCAGCGACTACACCTACAAGGGCATGTACGACTTCATGAAGGCCAATCCTTCCTTGCTGGCGGGCGGAGAGACCGCCGTCGTGGGTGATCTGCTCTCAGTCTCGGGTGTGATCGCTCTGACGAACGAGAGCGCAGGCTTCGCCTTCGTAGAGCGCCTGAGCGAGGTTAACTCGCTTCCGCCACTGGTGGCTGGCCCCTACGCCATTCGTCTGCTCGATGCGGGTAACAATCAGTTGGCCTCCTACGCCTTCACGCCCCACGAGTCGCACATCGACGAACAGCTCTTAGACTTCGACCAGATCGTGGACTTCAAGCCTGGCACGCGCAAAATCGAGATCGTGCGTCTGAGCGACAACAAAGTGCTCGGCGCGCACTTGGTCAGCGCCAATGCACCCGTAGTCAGCAACGTGGCCTTAGAAGGCGCGCCCAACCCGGTCAGCGGCGAGGTCACCCTCAAGTGGCAAGCCAGCGACGCCGATGGCGACACTCTTAGCTTCAACATCGAATACAGTGCCGATGGAGGCAGCAACTTCGTTCCGGTTCAGCTGGGCGTGATGGGCAATAGCACCAGCATCGATACCTCATCGTTAGCTGGCAGCGCCAACGCGCGCTTCCGAGTCGTCGCCAGCGATGGTGTCAATCTCGGCAGTGCCGAAAGCGCCAACTTCGTGATGGCCAACAAGGCCCCTGAAGTCGCCATTTTGCAGCCCGCTGACAAGGCTCGCGTCCACTACGGGCAACTGGTCAACTTCGACGCGCTGGCGCTCGATGCTCAAGATGGCACAGTCGCCCCCGAAAACTTCGTCTGGAAGCTTGGATCGACAGTGCTAGGCAGCGGTGCTCAGATCTCGCTCGACGATTTGCCCATCGGCAGCAATCTAATCACGCTTGAAGCTACCAACAGCCTCGGCCTCAAGAGCAGCGCGCAGGTCACCGTGATCGTCGACGACGATATGGATGATCTTGGGGTCGTGATCGCAGCCAGCCCTGACCAGATCGCCTGGGATCTGCCCGTCGGCGCGACCGAAGAACAGAGCGCCACCATCAGCATCAGCAACATTGGCAGCGGCGCGATGAACTGGACCGCCAGCAGCGATCAGCCTTGGCTGAGCGTAAGCGAGAGCAGTGGAAGCGTGAGCAACGGCGACCTCAAGGAGCTGACCTTGAAGGCTTCGCCGAGCGGATTGGCGCCCAACACCAGTCACGCCGCTTACCTGACCCTGACGGTACCAGCCACCGACGACACACCTGCCCAAAGCGTCAAAGTGCTGGTTGTGCTAACGATCGGCGACTTCCACAAAGGCAGTATAAGCGGTAGCGCAAGCTTCACCATCTACCTGCCGACTGTGATGAATCCCTAACCCTTAACTGGAAAGGGCAAGTACCTTCGTGGTGCTTGCCCTTTTCGCACATAACCCCCTAGCGTCACTGCAGAGCAGATCTTCTTTCGGTTATCGCTTATCAACATTGCGTTGTTAGCACTGGCGGAAAGAGCTTTTACCTCAATAGAGATCCCTAGCGCGTCGGCCTACGGCTACCAAAGCGGCCGTCCATCCAGGTGGCTTCTCAAGCGCTGCTTTCGTTGCTTTCGTTGCTTTCGCTGTCTTCACTGTCTTCGCTGCCCTCGCTGCGACCTGCTAGGTGGAAGTGCTGCGATTCGCTGCCCAAAGCCCTCCAAAACCGTCTCGCTGCAAAGCTGCGGGAAGCTTAGTGGTCAAGCTGTTGATAGCCGTAGGCGGACGCGGTTGAGACCGTATGGAAGGAAAAGACTCCAACGCCTAACACCTCTCTAAAAGTCTCAGTGTCTTGACTCAGTGTCTCCGGGTCTAGCGTGGTGAATATATAGGCCCTCATCCCCAGCCCTTCTCCCGCAAGCTATGCATTAGCCAACAGTCGTGTCGTCAGCAAAAGGCGATCGTTCACATACCATCGCGGGAGTATCCTTGAGAGCACAAAACGCGGAGAGCATTCACCCCCTCTCCCGCAGTGCGGGAGAGGGGGCCGGGGGGTGAGGGCAGATAACGCTGACCGTATGTCGATTTGTGGCTAATGTACTGTCCCGCAAGCAGGAGAAGGGAGCACGGCCCTTCCACCAAAGAAGGCGTACCCTGAGCCTGTCGAAGGATACGGTTCGGCGCAGCTCTCTAAAAGTCTCAGTGTCTTGGCTCAGTGTCTCCGTGCCTCGTGTGGTGCATAAAAACCGCCTTGTGGTGAATAAAAGTTAATAGGAAACCGCTTCAGAAAGCCCAATTTCACCAGTTGTGAAATTTTTAACAAACTGTTGCGAATCCACCATTATTGGTTGCGGAAAATTTATTCAAATCCACACAAAAGTTGCTATCATAGGGCCAGATGAAATAAACGACGTACGAACGTCGCAACGATAGAAAAGGCAGGAAGACAATGGCAGCACAAATCGTGAACAAACAGGGCGAAATTACCATTCCCGATCCTCCGATTGCCCACGTTTTGTTTAGCACCACTCGCTTCGCTTGGCTTTGGACTCTGTTGCGTATCTACTTGGGTTGGACTTGGTTGAGCAGCGGTTGGGGTAAGTTAGGCAACCCCGCTTGGATGGACGGTGGCACGGCACTGCAAGGTTTCTGGGCCAATGCAGTGAAGATCCCCGAAACGGGTAAGCCGCCGATCGCCTTCGACTGGTACCGCGAGTTCATTCTGTTCATGCTCAACAACGAGTGGTACACCTGGTTCGCCAAGTTAGTGGTCTTCGGTGAAGTTCTGATCGGTATCGCTTTGATCACGGGCGCCTTTGTCGGTATCGCTGCTTTCTTCGGCGCCACTTTGAACTGGAACTTCATTATGGCAGGTACAGCGAGCACCAACGCGCTCTTGTTCGCCATCGCGATTGTGCTGATGCTGGCTTGGAAGGTCGCTGGTTGGTACGGCGCCGACCGCTATCTGCTCAAGTACGTTGGTACTCCTTGGACCTGGAAAGAGCACTTGCATCACAAGGAAAACAAAGCTACAGCTACTGCCTAGCATACTAGCCCATACGCAGCCTATACCGTACCTCTCTTTCTAGCCGAAGCCCCTTGTCGCACGACAAGGGGCTTCGGTTTGTGATTGATATCAAATCCGATGAGATTGTTTACTTTTGGCCTTCGGCAGAGTGGCACTTGACTATGTTTGTTGTGGGGAATTTCGCGCTGTAGCGCGAAATTCCCCACAACTCTTTCCCGCTTTTGCCTGGTCTGAGTTCGAGAGCAAAGCGGTTTATGCGCCCAGACGTGCCAGCTCTTCTTCGATAACTTTTTCGTCTAGCTTCTTAAAGAGCGGCTCGGGTTTGCGCAGAGCTTGTCCAACCGGAAGCTCGCTATATTCCCACTTGCCGACCCAGCTGGCGTAGTCGCCGGTGAGCACACGGTGCTTAGCATCGCCCTCTTCGACGATCTCCTTGAACTCGAGCGGACCAGCGATCTGGCCTTCGTGTCCAAGCAGTTCATGCAACTTCTGGCTGCTGAAGGGCAGGAAGGGCACCAGCAACGTGCGCAGGTTGTTGACGACTTGCAGCGCAACATAGAGCACAGTCGCGGCGCGCGCCTTGGCTTCGTCGTCACCCTTGATCAGCTTCCAAGGCTCGTGTTCGCTCAAGTAACCGTTGGCCTGACGCGAAAGCTCCATGGCCTCGCTTAGGGCAGCGCGGAAGCGGGCATCTTCCAACAGACTGCCGATCTTCTCGAAGCTGTCTTTGGTGGCCTGTAACAGGGCTTCATCTGAAGGAGTGAAGGCGCCCGGCTGCGGCACACTGCCAAAGTTGCGGAACACATTGGTCAGGGTGCGGTTGACCAAGTTGCCCCAGTTAGCCACCAACTCGTCGTTGTTGCGGCGCACAAACTCGGCCCAAGTGAAGTCGGTATCTTGGTTTTCGGGGCCGGCGATGCTCAGATAGTAGCGCAGGGCATCGGCGTCGTAGCGGCTCAGCACATCGCGCACATAGATCACAATGCCACGGCTGCTACTGAACTTCTTACCCTCCATGGTCAAGAACTCGCTGCTGACCACTTCGTGGGGCAGTTGCAAAGGCTCGCCCGTGCCGCCGACCAATTCGCCGCCGTTGCCATAACCGAGCAGCATGCTGGGCCAGATCACGCTGTGGAAGACGATATTGTCTTTGCCCATGAAGTAGTAGTGCTCGGATTCGGGGTTCTGCCACCAGTCGCGCCAAGCTTCAGGCGTACCACGGTTGTGTGCCCATTCGACGCTGGCCGAAAGATAGCCGATCACGGCATCGAACCAAACGTAGATGCGCTTGTCGTCGTAGCCTTCGAGCGGGATCGGCACGCCCCAGTCGAGGTCGCGAGTGATGGCGCGCGGCTTGAGATCTTCGATCAGGTTGAGCGAGAAGCTGCGCACATTGGGACGCCAATGGTCTTGCGAGCTGATCCACTCCTTGAGCTGTTCAGCGAAAGCGGGCAGATTCAGGAAGAAGTGTTCGGTCTCGCGGAAGATCGGCGGATTGCCATCGACCTTGGAGCGCGGGTTGATCAACTGGATCGGGTCGAGCTGGTTGCCACAGTTATCGCATTGATCACCACGGGCCTCGGTGTAACCACAGATCGGACAGGTACCCTCGACATAGCGGTCGGGCAGGGTTTGGCCGGTGCTGGCCGAGAAGGCACCCAAAGAGGTTTGGGTGAAGAGATAGCCCTTCTGAAGCAGTGTTTTGAAAAGATCTTGGGTGATACGATAGTGGTTTTTGGTTGTAGTGCGGGTAAAGGTATCGTACGACAGACCAAGCGCATAGAGGTCGTTGCCGATCACTTCGTTGTAGCGATCTGCCAATGCGCGCGGGCTGATCCCCTCTTTGTCGGCGGCCATGGTGATCGGGGTGCCGTGCTCGTCGGTTCCGCTAATCATCAGCACGTTATTGCCCTTCAAACGATGATAACGGGCAAAGATATCCGAAGGAACACCGAAACCAGCAACGTGGCCGACGTGACGAGGACCGCTGGCATAGGGCCAAGCGACCGCAACTAAAATATGCTTAGGCATGTTCTACTCCTCGCTTCCTGCTGAAAGCGCTTTGTATCGCAAGACGACACGCAAAAACGAAACAGCGACGTTTTGCTGCCGATTAATAAGGCTCATCACACACGTTATACGTGTATGCTCTGACGTTTGTGGGAAAAACTCAATGTAACTGTTGGGGGAGGAGAAAAGAAATGGCGGCTAGCCCGCCATGAACCCATTGATGGCGAGCCACACAGGGCGGGGTGCTCGGTTGTGGTATCGCTCTAGCACTGGCCGATCCTCTCAACTGATCTAAAAGCGCATCAATAGGCTAGATCGCTCGCTGCGATCTTTTCAAGAGATGCACTAATAGTACACGTCTTTGCCATATTCGTCAATACGCTTGAGGCCGAATACTGCTTGAGCGAACGCAACTTTCTTGCGATAATCTACGTAAGATAGAATGCTTCGGCACTCGGAAGCGTTGTACAAGAAAAATCCGCTTGGATTGAGCTGAATGAAACCTTGTTTTTGGAATACAGATTGCGTTTATAAGTTTGAGCGCGCCGACAACTGCGAGGCACACCGATACATACTCGGGGTGGCGGACGGGCTGTTGATAGCCGTAGGCGGACGCGCTTGAAGCCTGCTTTGGGGAAGATACCTCGCCGCCAGAGCGCAAAACTGATGAACTCGGGGCGCTACGACAGCATAGAGCTGATTTCGTTACTTAAAGGGCTTATCTAAAAAATAATACGCAAATTGTTTACAAAGGCTTCTGCTGATGTCTGTTTCGATAGTTTCGCATTATTTGTTAGCGATTGGAACAGAAATCACAAATAGTTCGTTTGATACCTATAGATGGTATAGTATACAAATAGGGATTTAGAGTGCTCCTCTCACCCGCTCAATCCAGTTGTATCGTATTCAGCTAGGGATATGCATGGAGAACCTATTCGGGAAACATAGCTTTTTAGCGATCACTATTGCGATCCTGTTGGAGGAACTTGGTATCCCCATGCCCATCCCAACTGATATCTTAATTGTCTTTGCTGGGATTGAAGGGACGGGCAATCTACCACGCTTAGTGCTCTGGTTTATTGTACTAAATATTGCATCGGCTTTTGGCGCAAGCGGCCTCTATATGATTGTGCGGCGGGGAGGACGGCCACTCGTCGACCGTTTTGGGCGCTATGTACACTTAGGGCCAGCACAACTGGCGCGCAGCGAGGCGCTGTTGCAACGCAGCGGCTGGCTAGGCATCGCCGTTGGGCGTGCCATTCCAGGTCTGCGTTATGTAACCGTGATCGCCTGCGGTCTGTTGAATGTGCCCTATATGCGCTTTGTAACGGCACATGTGGTCGGTTCATCGATCTATATCGCTGTCTTTTTGGCTTTGGGCGCGATCTTCGGACGACCGATTCTGGAACAGATCCACGCTCCCGGCCTGTTCTTGCGCCTGTGCTGGCAGCTGGCCTTGGCAGTTGGTCTGCCCGGCCTGCTGATGTGGCTGTGTTATCGTGCCCACGCCGAGCACCCGCTCCCTCCCTCGCGCTGGCGTGTGGTGAGCGCCTTGGTGGTGGCCAGCTTCGCTGGGGCGGCGGCCCTAGCTGGATCGTGGGCTTTCATAGCGAACCTCTTTCAGTTCTTTGGCAACCCCGCAGACCATGTCGATATAACGCCCCTGCTGGTGCGCTGGCTCTCGGGGCGCGGCTGGCATAGCGCTGGCTCGCATATGCTGGTCTATCTGGCCCTGATGGCTACTTGTATAGCGATCGGCGTGATCTTCTTCGACCTGCTTTTGCCTTGGTTGGCCCCCGAGAGCAATTCGCTGAGCCATCAAGTCTTTGGCCTGATCGTCTTCACCGGCGTTTTGGTTGCGCTCTTTCTCGCGCCTGTGATCAATCTGCGCATCTTTAGCCCGCTCTACCACTGGTGGCACAGCGGCCCTTGGCTGCTAGTGCTCTCGCTGGGCCTCGGTATCGTCAGCTATTCCTTAACGGTGGTCTATGGACGGGCTTTGGCGATAATTGTTCTGCCCTCCTTACGGCGCAAACCGTCGCGGGCGGCTCCTCCCGGCACGCCACCCGAAGAGATGGTGCAAGCCGAGCTGGTGCTCGAGAACGAAGACGAGGTCGAAGCGGTAGACGCACCCAAAGCGAGCGACACCAATCTGCAAACTGGTTTGTAGGCACCCGACAAAACAGCTTGTTGGCTCACATCGGCGGCGAAGTCTTTCGCGCCCATCCATTCTCAACCGCGTCCGCCTGCGGCTACCAAGTCGCCTATCTCCCATCCAAGCATTACGTCGCAGCTTGCGCTGCGACCTGCTGGCTGCGCGCAGCCAGCAGCCTCAAACGCTGTGTCCCTCGAAAAAGCTGTGTAAGACTGTGCGCTACCGCGCTGCCATACAAAGTAGCGCGAGGCGGCAACGAGCATACCAAGGTTTAGCGCTGCCGCAGGCCGATCGCCCATTGTAGAGGGCGGGATGTTGATAGCCGTAGGCGGACGCGCCAAGGAACGCATGGAAGCTAGAGAGCAGACCGCCTGAGTTTTGAAATAATCCAGCAGATCCGCTATCATTCCCCTCAGAACCTCTCGTTAGCAACGCAAACTTGCAGAGAGCACTTGACTGCGTTAATATGCCGCACGGAAGGAGCTGTTATGCTAATCGGTGTTGTTTCAGATAGCCATGGCTATATCGACCCTCGGGCTTTTCCGCTCTTGGAGGGTGTTGAACTGATTTTGCACGCGGGCGATGTTGGCGGCCAAGCGATACTCGAGCGTCTGGCCCAGATCGCGCCCGTACACGCTGTGCGCGGCAATACCGATAGCAGCCCACCGCTTGCGCGCCGCTTACCGGCTCGGCTCTCGTTCGAGTTCGAAGGCGTGCCGATCTTTATGACCCATATCGGCGGCAAGCCGGAGCAGCTTCTCAAAGCTCTGCCTGAACCCCGTCCACGGGTCTATATTTTTGGTCATACCCACGAGGCGCTCCACGACGAGCGCGAGGGAGTTCTCTTTTTGAACCCCGGCTCTGTGGGTCGCCCACGTTTTGGCGGCGGCCTGTCGATCGCGCTGCTTGAGGTACAGAACGGCGTACCCTCAGCGCGTATTCTGACGCTCTAGCCGCCCATTATAGTCCGCGAGAGGTAGTTGTTCTTATGAAGCAGACGCCCCCGTTGGCGCTCCGTGCCCTGTTTCGCGATACGAAGGTCTGGATCTTATTTGCGCTCGCCCTGCTTGTACGGCTTGTGTTCGCTTTGCTGCCGCTCAACGTTCATCTTCTGATGCTGGAAGATGATGCTTGGATGGTGACGGCGATCGCACGCAATGTAGCGATCGGCAATGGCATGAGCGCAGACGGTGTGCATCCAACCAATGGATTCCACCCGCTCTACCCTGTGCTGTTGGGCAGCCTGCCCTATCTTATCGCTCCAAACAACCTCGATTTCGGCTTCAGCGCCAATATGGTGATGTGCGCCCTGCTGAACGCGCTGGTTGTCTTCCCGCTGTTTGGCCTACTGCGTCAGTTTGTCGAGCGAAAGTACGCCCTGCTGGCCCTGCTGTTGTTCGCGCTCAACCCCTATCAGGTGCGCCTGAGCGTCAACGCTATGGAGAGCTCGCTGGCCTTGTTGATGCTGGTCAGCTTCTGTTACTACTGGTACACCTTCGATCGCAACAGCCCCAAAGCTGTGGTGGTCTTGGGCATCTTGGCGGCCTTCGCCACCATGGCGCGCCTCGATATCGCCCTGATCGCGGCGGTGGTCGGCTTTTATTGGCTGATCAGCGAGCTGTGGAAAGCTTGGAAAGCGGATTCGAGCGAGCAGCCTGTGCTAGCGCGCCTGATCGCCGTTAGTCGTTTGCCCTTCTTGTTCGCGATCGTGGCGACCATCGTTTTGATCCCCTACTTTGCGCGCAACCGCGTCTTATTTGGCAGCTTTACGCCCAGCAGTGGGCGGGCCTTGGCCTATATGCACAGCTATGTCGACTCGTTCGCGCTGACCAGCGGCACCCAAATCGTCGCTTACAACTCTTTATTCAATTTTTCGTTTGTCACATCCTCAGCGCTGGCTTTCGGCCTGATCGTGCTGATGCTGATCTTGGGCGTTCTACTGATTCCGCGCCAGATCGCTTGGAAGCTACTGCCGATCTGGATCTTTATTCCGATTCAGACCTGCTATTATGCCTATCTGCAGCAGCAGGGCAACCCACGCTACTATGTGGGCATCTCGGTGCTGTTGCTGGTGGCCTTCGCGGTGATGCTTCAAACCCTCGATACGAAACTGCCCACGCAGGTGGGGCGTGTGGTGCTGCCCGCCCTGATTGTGCTGATCGTAGCGGGCAATACGCTCGAGCCATTCGCCTTCTATCAGCGCCAACGCGACGAAACGTCGAGCCAACTTGCGATGTATCAAGCCGCGCGCTGGATGAGCGAGTTTCTGCCACCCGAAGCGGTGATCGCCGCGCGCAATAGCGGCATCTACCAGTATTACAGCGAGCATTTGGTGATCAATATCGACGGCAAGCTCAACCACGAGATCGTGCCCGTACTCGAACAGCGCGGCCTGATGGACTACCTGCGGGCCAACAAGGTCGAATATGTGGTCGACCTCGAACAGGTTTGCGGTTATATCGAGTTCTATAGCCATCAATACAGCGATGCGCCGCCGCACGCCGAGGTCAGTAGTTTTGACAAACTGGGCATCTATGTTAGCATGGCGCTCCGCAAGCTTGGTATTGGGTCTGGCCCGCAACTCGATGCGCCCGTGCCCGACGATTGCCAAGGTACGTTTACCGCCGACGCACCCGTTTTTCAGACCTTCCCTCTGCGGCCCGGTTCGAGCGCTGCGGTAACAATTTTCCGTTTGCGCTGATGCGCCTCCAAGAGTGCCCATGAAGAGCGACCGTTTTGAACTAGTGCGGCCACGATCGCTGTTGGAAAAGGCCGTTTGGCCGCGCCAAGGCTTGTTATGCCTCGGCCTCTGGCTGCTGGCCGTGTTGCTGCCATTGCTTGTGCAGCCACCCCAGCAGCGTTTATTCGTTGATATCGGAGCAGAAGAGGCTCTCAACGACTACGGCGAGAGTCGCGCAGGCTTCTACCTCTTCGATATGAACTACGCCGAGGCCGATGAAAACGGTCAGAGCTTTCGCTGGACCAAAGCTTTTTCGAGCCTGCGCTTTTTGAATTATTTCGCGCTCGGCGAGCCGCTGCTGCTCGAATTGCGGGCTTGCGATTGTCGCCCCGCCGAGACCCAAGCCGCCACCAGCACACTGCGGCTCAACTATGCCCCCGCGCTGGAGCTGCCGCTCGACGGGAACTTCCGCACCTACCGCTTTCTGGTGCCGCACAAACCTTCCGACTATGGCAACGATCTCTACCTTGAGCTGCGCGGCAACACCTTTGAAGTACCCAACAGCGAACCCGGCGCGCCTCCTCGCCAGCTGGGCATTCGGCTCGACTGGGTACGGGTAGCGCCGCTCGTTGACGGCTGGCAGATCTTTGGGCTGCCGCTCTGGCTGGCTTGGCTGCTCTATGCTGGCGCAATGCTGGGAGCGCTGTTGCTGGGCTGGCGCTTTTTGCCGCTCTGGTCGACGGCCCTCGTGCTCGTATTGCAGGCGGCCATCTTGTTGAGCCTGCCCTTCGTCTATCGCCCGCATATTTTTACGCCGCCGCTGCTGGCGCTGCTCTGTCTGGTCGCGCTCTGGGGCAGCTTCGCGATCGGGCGCAACTTGACTCAGCGGCTTGGCCTAGCTCTAGCGAGCCTGTGGTCGGTCTGGTCGGTGCAGATCCTCGGCTTTTGGATTCTAGATGACGCCTATATCTCCTTTCGCTACGCGCTCAATATGCTGCAGGGCCATGGGCTGGTCTTTAACCCGGGCGAACGGGTCGAAGGCTATACCAACTTCCTCTGGACCATGCTGATGGCGATTCCGATCGGCTTGGGTTTCGACCCGACCTTGCCTTCAGCGATTGCAACCATGCTGATCGGTCTGGCTACGATCTGGCTGGTCTACGCTTGGGGCCTGCGTTTGACAAGCGCTCACGAGGGCGCAAGCATACCTCAGCGTTTGGCGCACAGCCTTCTGCCCCTGACTGCACCCCTGCTGTTGGCGCTCAATACACCATTTATGCTCTATGGTGTGCGCGGCAGCGGCATGGAGACGGCTCTCTTCAGTTTGCTGCTGGTAGCTGGCAGCTGGGCGGTTCACGAGGCAGGCAGCGCGCGCCAATGCTTTAGGGCTGGGCTGATCTTCGCCCTGATAGTGATGACGCGCCCCGACGGCGTCTTGGCCGTCGCTATGGCCGGGCTCTACCTCTTGGCGCGCAGCCTGCCCGACTGGCTCAAAGCGCGCCCGTCTTTGGGAGCGCTGCTGCGCTCGCCGCTCGCTAGCTATGTCTATGGCTTTCTGATCTGTTTCGGCCCCTACTACCTCTGGCGCTACCTGTACTACGGCTATCCACTGCCGAATACCTTCTATGCCAAGGTCGGCAGCGGCTGGGCACAATATCTGCGCGGCCTCAACTACAGCTACGAATTCGCCGCCTCGATGGGCTGGCGTTTTCTGACGGTCGTCTTTCTGCTCGGCTTGATCGCCGTGTGGTGGCGCGTATGGAGGGGCAAAGCTTTCAACTGGCAAGTGCTCAGACTCGAGACGCTGCATGTAATCGGCCTGATAGCACTCTACCTGCTTTACATCATCTATGTGGGCGGCGATCACTTCCCGGGCTTCCGCTTCTTTGTGCCACTGATCCCGCTGATCGCGCTTCTGATTCAGCAGGCTTTGCTAAACATAGCGCAGCTGCGCATCGGCCTGTTAAAAGGGCTGGAAACGTGGCCTGCTCCGCTTGGAGCGCTGGCTCTGGCGCTGCTCTATCTCGTTTTTACGGCTTATCAGTTGCCGTCGAGCGATATCGGGGTTGCATGGTCGCCGGTGCGGGGCGAGTATAATGTGGTCGAAAAGAATCGTGAACTTGGCTTGTGGTTGCGCGATAACACGCCCGCCGATACAGTGGTTGCCACTGGTATCGCAGGCGCTTTGCCCTATTACAGCGGCTTACGCGTGATCGACACGCTCGGCTTGAACGATCTGCATATCGCCCACCTTGAAGTGGAAGACATGGGCGCGGGCATCGCCGGTGCCGAAAAGACCGATGTGGAGTATGTGCTCGATCAGCAGCCCCACATCATCCCTTTTTCGACATCGGGCACCTTCCAAAATAATCCGCGCTTTCAAGCAAACTATCACGAGATCGAAATCCGTGGCCCCGAAGGTCGTGCCAGCAAATTGTTCATCTTGGGCACCCAACCTACGGGTCTAGAACCGAAATAATGCACATGGCTACTGGCTCTGAAAACAGCTCGCACAAACGGCCCTTCGCCCAGCGGCTCGGCGCGCTTTTGCGCCGCCACGGCTTGATGCTGATCAGCTACTTGGTCTTGGCGATTATCTTCACCTATCCCATGATCACTGCGTTCAGCACGGCGATCGGCGGCGAGCAAGATGCGCTTGAAAACTACTGGAACCTTTGGTGGACAGCCCTAGCGGTCTTCGATTGGCATCAAAACCCGTTCGAATCGACCATTATGTACTATCCATTCGGGCTGCCGCTCTTTTTCCATACCTACAATCCGCTCAACGCTTTTCTCTCGCTGCCCTTGCAGGCGCTCTCTAACACTGCGGTTGCCTACAACCTGCTAGTGTTATTTGCCTTTGTAATGGCGGGGATCGGCGCTTATAGTCTGGTCTATTACCTGACCAAGCAGCGTTCGGCGGCCTTTGTAGCGGGCTTTATCTTCGCCTTCAGCCCGTATATGGAGTTTCACCTGCGGGTCGGCCAGCCGTTTATGCTCTCGGTGCAGTGGCTGCCGCTCTACCTGCTCTTTCTGCTGCGCGGCCTACGCGACCATTGGCGCTACCTGCCGATCGCAGCCCTGTTCTTGACCTTGGTCGGCTATACCGATTGGCACTACACCTCCTACGCCTTAGTGATCACAGCGATCGTGGCTTTCTACGAGCTGTTGCGCATGCTCTTCGAGACGCGCGCTCAGGCCGATAGTTCTGCTGCTTGGCGTCCGCTTTTGGAGCGTGCTTGGGGCGCAGTCATCGCCAAATTCGCCCTTGTCGGCCTGCTGTTCGGCATAGCGATCTCGCCCGTACTGGTGCCGATGATTTTGGAGCTACAGCGCCAACCTTACGCTGTCCGACCGCTCTATCACAGCATTTTGCACTCGACCGACCTGCTAGCCTTCTTTATTCCAAGCATCTATCACCCGCTCTGGGGCGAGTGGGCCGCCGATATTTTCTATAGCCTAGTGCCCTCGTACATCACCGGCGGTATGGCGACGTTAGGCTATGGCGCGATGCTGCTGGCGATTGTGGCAGTTTGGAAGGATCGCAAACGCACGCTGCTCTATGGCGTGATGTTTGTCTGCTTCTTCCTGCTGGCGCTCGGCCCCTATCTACAAGTCGGCGGCGTCAATAGCTCCGATACAGCCACGCCGATTCCGATGCCCTATCTCTACTTCAACAAGCTGCCCTTTATGAATATCCAGCGCATTCCAAGCCGCTTTGTTGCGGTTGTGATGCTGGCGCTGGCGGTTTTGGCAGGTTTCGGAGTATCGGCCTTAAGCAGGCTGCCGCGCTTGCAGGCCCTTTCACCCAATAGTCAAAAGATCGCTTACGGCGCTTTGGTAGCCTTGTTGCTGTTTGAATATTGGCCCAACGCTATCCCACTTACGCCAATCGACGATCAGCAGGTCTCGGCCTTCTACCGCCAATTGGCCCAAGATCCCGAAGAGTACCCCATTTTGGAGATTCCCTACAAGGGCGTGCCTTCGATGTTTTACCAAACCCATCACGGCAAAATCACGGTGGGCGGCCGCATCGCACGCGAGGTATCGCACCCTTGGAGCCGAGCGCGTTTCTTCGGCGCTATGATCCGTGGCGAAGAGCCCATCCTCGATATCGGCAGCGATAACAGCCAAGCGGCTCATCTGCAAGCCTTGGCCTGCCAAAATATTCGTTATGTGGTTTTCTACAAACAGCGCCTAGAGCCACAACAGAAGAAGGGCAGCGCAGCACTCGAACCGCTGCTGTTCAGCGGCATCGCTCCGATCTACGAAGACGAGATTCTGCGCGCCTACCAAGTACCAGCGAACAGCGACCTTACGCCCTACTGGACGCCCTCGAAGGCCAATTGGTACGAGCCAGAGATCGATGCCAACGGAGTGGTAAACCGCTGGATGCTCAACGATCAGGGAACGATCTTGCTCTACCCCTGTACCTCGATGGACGAGCCGGGCAGCGCCCTGTTACGCTTTAAAGCCTATGGCTATGGTCAAGACCGCACGATCGAAGTGACCGTCAACGGCGTTTCGGCAGGACAGTTCAACTTGCCGCTCGGCCAACTGCGCAGCTTCCAAGTGGTTGTGCCGCTACAAGCGGGCGAAAACAGTGTCACCTTCCGCAGCCTTGAGCCAGCGACGCCAACCAACGATCCAAACGATCCGCGCTCACTGAGCGTGAATATCTCCAATGCCAGTGTCGAATTGATCCACAATCCATAGCAACAATGAGGCTGTTGGCTCAGCAGTAGTCCAGCAGCGCGAGACGAAACGAGCAGTTATGCATATTGTGCAATTGATCAGTGCCTACGGGCCTCAATATATCGGAAACGAAATTCACGGCGAGCTAGCCCGCGCGATCATTGCCCGCGGCCATCGCTACAGCGTCATCACCATGGGCGGAGCCAAAGCCAAGCGCGGTCTGCGCATCTGGGATGACAAGGGCGTGACGGTCTATGAGCTCGGCCAAGGGCGCGACTTCTTGGCCCGCGCCGAGGGCGCGCTCAGCACGCGGATCTTCCACTACCAGCCTTTTCTCTTTATGTTGCGCTCGTATGGGCCGCTCTTGATGTCGAAGCTGCGCGATGTCGATCTGGTGCTGGTCGAGGGTGGCTATCCGCTCGGCTCGGTCGCCGCGCTCTGGCAGCCGATTCTGCGCAAGCCTTTGGCGGTCGTCTTGCAGGGCGGCGATATGCACCGCGAAGATGCAGCCAACTACGGCTTTGGGCGCTACCCGATCGCGCGTCGTCTGCTCGCAATGACCTTACAGCGCTCAGTTCTGTTACGCACCTATTCGCAGCTAGCCAGCGATGCAGCCATCGAACGCGGCGCTGACCCTGCTAAGATCGCGGTTGTGGCCCAAAACATCGGCGAGGTCTGCTACCCCCCCAGCGACGAAGATCTGGCCAGCTATCGCCAGCGGGTGCGTGCCGAGATTCGCGAGCGCTACAAGCTCACAGCGCCCCATCTTTTGATCACTATGGGCCGTCTCTTGCCGATCAAAGGCTTCGATGGTCTGATCCGCTCCTTGCCAGCCGCCTTCGAGCGGCTCGGCGCGCCGATCGATGTGCTGATCTGTGGCCCTAGCCGTCCCGTGCCAGGCATTGGCGATTACCGCGAGTATCTCGAAAAGTTAGCCAAAGAGTGCGAGGTCGCCGACTACGTTCACTTCGTGGGCGAGCTGCCACACGAGCATGTGCGCGACCACCTGGCTGCCGCCGATGCCTTGGCGGTGCCTTCGGTGATGGAGGGCGGCGCCAAGGTTGTGATGGAGGCCGCTGCGGTTGGAACGCCCTTTGTGGCGACCGAAACCGCTGGTACGCCCGCCTTCTTGCCCGATGCTGGCTTGACCACGCCGCCGATCGCCAAAGCGCCCAATGCCTTTAGCAATGCACTGGCAGTGATCTTCGGCAACGACGATCTGCGCGCACGCCTAGCCCAACGCGCCTACGAAGAAGGGCCGCGCTTCAGCGCCGAGGAGCGCGCCAAAGAGCTGCTGCCGCTCTATCTGCGCGCCGCTGGTCTAGCCAATGGGGAGCCACGCTGATGAGCAAAGCAGCGCCGCACGTCTATATCGCCTTTCCGAACAGCCTAAATCTGCGTTCGGCCAATGCGATCCAAACCTACACCACCCTGCGCGAGCTACGCCAGCGCGACCCCGATCTGATCGCCTTGGTGCCGCGCCGCGACCGCACGCCCTCGCGTTTTCACGAAGTGGGCGCAGTTCATCTGCTCTGCTTCCCGATCGGCAAATGCTCGCGCTTCTACCGCTCGACCCTCTGGTACTACGCCGAGCGCAGCCTATTCGCCTGGCTCTGCGCGCTCTATCTGCTGCTGCGCGGCTGGCAGGGCGGCACGGTCTATGTGCGCGACGTGATCTGCGCTGGCTGGTGGACCACTCTCTTCGGCCCGCTCTTCAAAGCGCGCGTGATCTACGAAGCGCACGATCTCGAATCGCGCAACCCTTCGCGCGCCAAAGAGCGCTGGGTGCATGGCCCGCTCCATCTGCTCGACCGTTTGGCGCTCACCCGCGCCAGCAAGATCGTCTCGCTGACCGAAGACTTTCGCCACTATCTGGCCCAAGTAGGCTGGCGCGACCCCAGCGAAGTTGCCATCGTGCCCGATGCCTACGACCAGACCTTGTTCGGCCCGCAAGATCGCGCCCAGTGCCGTAAGGCTATCAACTGCGATCCCGAGGCTCAATTGATCGTCTACGCTGGCATGACCTTCGCCTATCGCTGGCTCGACGGTCTGCTCGAGGCCGCCGCCGAGCTGATGCGCAACAATCCGCGTCTGCGTTTGGCTTTGGTGGGCGGGCGCCCTGCCGAGACCGCTCAGCTGCGCGAACAGGCCGAGCGTTTGGGCATCGCCGATCGTGTCGAGCTGCCGGGCCAGTTGCCCCAAGCCGAGGTCTTGAACTACCTAGGAGCCGCCGATCTGCTGGTCATTCCCGACACCGTCAGCGATGTGACCGCCTCACCGCTCAAGCTGTTCGAATACCTCGCGCTCGGTCAGCCCTTGGTACTGCCCGATCTGCCTGCCCTGCGCGAGATCATTTCGCCCCAGATCGCCCACTATTTCACCCGCCGCGATCTAAACGAGCTGCGCCAAGCCCTATTGGCCGGTTTGGCCGATCGATCGCAAGCAGCTCAGGAGCAACGCCGTCAGGTCGCCAGCGAGCACACCTATGCCCTACGTGCCGAACGCATTTTGAAACTGTTATAACAAATCTGCAGCTTAAGGTATGTGGAGTATTGCGCCTTAGCGTAACATCCACATACCTTTTCTGCACTTCTGGCCGCCTCACAAAACAGCGATCCCAAATCCGCTTACTTTAGCCGCAAGCGGTATGGTCTCTACCCCAAACAAGACACCAAGCGCGTCCGCCTTCGGCTATCAGCATCCCGCCCGCCGCCACAGGGGTGTATTTGGCTGTGCGCAGAAAGCACCCCCAAACGCATCGATAGCGCATCCAGTGGAAAGAAATTCTTGCGCGATTCGCGTTCTCGTCTTATGTCAATTTATCGCCGAAGAGGCCTTGGCAGGCAGAGTTTCGGCGAGATTGGCAGCGAAATGCAGCGTTTGAAGCAAGGAGCTCGCAATGCAAGCAAAGCGCGTGCCGGCCTCTGTTGTGGGGCGGCGACTTAATAGCCGTAGGCGGACGCGGTAAGAAACGAATGGAAGGGAGAGCTGTTGACGTCAGAGCTTTGAGCTAAGCCTTCGGCAGAATGGAAGCTAGCTCTTTTGTTATGTGAGGTCTTGCGCTGTTGTGCGAAATCTCACATAACACTTTTCTGCATTTTTCATTTCTCCACATTGCAAGAAAGCAATCCTTTCAAGCGAATTTGGCATTACAAGGCAAATCTATAAGCAGATTCCGTATCAGGCCTCAGTTCCCAAATAAAACAGGAGAATTGCAGGTACTATGCAACACAATTCGATCTAAAAAACAGGTCAAACTTTCGTTTATACTCCAGCAAGTAGTACTACCATCAGAAGTACTTAAAGTTCGCTTCACAAGCGAATTCTCGATTCCTATTTATTTACTAAGTGGATTTTAAGCCATTCTCAACAAAAAAAGCGCGAATTCCCATGCTACATTCGATTTATTTGTTATAATTAGGTAAAGTTTTTCATATTTAAAAGAAAGGTAATACTTCTCTGATACTATATTCATATAAGTAGAGACAAGTTATGCCTTTTCTTAGCCAAGCAAGCGTCCTTGAGGGGTGAAATATACGTAAAAATTCTCTGGCCCACTTGTTGCTAAAAAGTGGACAGGCGCATGTATTAACTCTATTCAATCACATATTTTGAGAAGGAGTTCGTTTAGCTTATGCTTATACTAAGCAATCGAGATCTTCTGTTCATTAACGTTAATATATGTCATCATCTTCAGCTGCTCCGCTCAATATCACGCTTCAAAACACCCTTTATGGGCTATTAAGTCACTTCTCAGATCTATTAAAAATGCATACATACAGATAATGGCCTAGTTATGCGATTACACCTCCATCGGCAATCAGCTTTAGCTTTCGCGCCTGAGCGCATAGCTGAAGAGCCGTCACAATCACTAGAGACCTTGCTGGCTGGTGCACAGACACTTTCTGCCCGTTTTGCTATGCTCAATGATGTTGCACTAGCATTTCAATCACAGCTTGAACTTAATGCAGTTTTGCAAACAATAGCCGACCAAGCTCATTGGTTGCTTGATTTCGATTATTGTACTATTGCGCTTCGCATAGATGATTCGTATCAACTTTTGCGCCTATCGCCAACCATTCCACCGCAACATATCGGCACTTTCCCTTTACACTATGGCGTTATAGGCGAAACCTTTCTCTGTGGCAGCGAACAGATTCTCCAGCCCTTACCATCCGATCAAACCATTCCACCCACGATGCAATCTGGTTTGCTCGTCCCGCTCCGCCATGAGCGCAGCCTGCTCGGTGTGATCTGTTTCTTCAGCCATAACCAAGCGATCTATACCTATACAGACATACGGGTGATCTCTGCTCTGGCTTTGCATATCTCGTTAGCGCTGCACAATTCGCAACTTTTAAAATCGCTCAAACGATCTCAAAATTTCTTAAGTCAGCTGTTTAATGGTATCCAAGATGCTCTCCTTGTGATCGATAGCCATGGCTCCGTGCTTATGCTCAATCAAGCGCTACACGATCTCCTCGGCCTGCCCAAAGCCGAATTTAATGGCCAATCTTGGAGACGCCTTATGCGCCAGAGTCGCTGCTTGTATCAACTGGTATCACTTGATACCATACGCAAGCTTATTCAGACCTGGCGCGACCTAAGCCATAATCATTCTGGGCAGCTCTATCTCAACGATGGCCGCTATCTCGAATGGAGCTATACCCTGTTGCAAGGTGCGTACCTGATCTCCTTCCGCGATATAAGCGATCGTATGGAACGCGAACATCTGCGGACCGATTTAGTACACTCCTTAGTTCACGACCTACGCACCCCTTTAACATCGCTTTCGCTCGGCTTTCGGCTTTTACAGCTCGATTTTCAAGATCGCTTTTCAAAAAAAGATAATGAAACTCTGCTTCAGCTTGAATACTCGGTCAATCAGCTCAACGATCAAGTCCAAACCATCCTTGATGTTAATCGGATCGAAGTGGGCAAATTGCAACTAGAGTATACCTTGAGCGATATGTCGGTGGTCTTGTTTGAAGCAATGAGCCCGTTTTTGCCGATCTTCAAACACTCTGGTCAGACATTTATTAGCCGTATCCCCGATAATTTACCGCTTTGCGTCTGTGATCAGGCTTTAGTGCGTCGCGTGGTTATGAACCTCTTGAGTAATGCCTGTAAATTCACGCCCGAGCATGGCACGATCACGCTCGGCGCACATTTTGATGCGGGGCATAATTGGCTAGAGGTCTGGGTGGAAGATACAGGCGTGGGAGTGAAAGAGGAGTTTCAGAGTAAGATCTTCGATAAATACGTTCAAGCCAGTCAGATTCAACGGCGCAATGGCACCGGCTTAGGTCTCTTCTTCTGCCGCCTCGTGCTAGAAGCTCACGGCGGTACGATCGGCGTCAATTCGCTGCCACAGGTCGGAAGCCGTTTCTGGTTTAGGCTTCCCATTCAAAACAAGATCTAATCTTAAATCCTGTCTGATCACTATATATTTTGCTCTTCGGCAGAGTGGACCATGATTATGCCTGTTGTTTTCTTGTGCATGACGGGCAGAAGAAGATATAAACTACAACTCGATATGCACAAGACAGGGCAGAACTTTCAAGCGAAAAGGTTCTGCCCTATCCAATTACAAAAACATTCTAACAAGCTCCGATCCTAACCAGCCTGCTCTTTTTCCTCGATCTCGCGGATCTGTTGTAAAACGCTCTCGGCCAGACGATCGAGCTCACGATTGACCACAAACTGCCATTCGTTGGCTTCCTCATCCTCAAGGGCGCCGCCACCATAGCGCAATTCCATGGCCAGATCCCACCCTTTGCGGCTGGCAAATTTCTCAATCTCCGCTTGACGGCTGGGACGCCAGCGGAGGGTGATAAATTTCTGGAAGGCTTTTTCCATACGTTTCGAACCGTCGGGATTGAGAGCGGGCAGCGCAAACCAAGGCTCAGCATCTTTTGGATCGGATCGTTCAGCGCTGGTATAGTAGATCTCTTTGTGTTTGATTGAATAGCGATACTCGCCCGGCCCATCATAGCGACCAGGATTCGAAGCGATTGCCCCAATCAGCATACGTTTACTAATGGCCATGCCTTTCCTCCAACAGACACACGAATGCTGTGTCAAAGATAGCATGCTGTGTCGTATTTGTACAGAATCGTTTTGAAATGATAACCAAACAGGGCTATTAAAGATTGAGTGTAATTATTGGTGGATTACAATACAATCCTTTAGATTCCCTGCCTATCTCGGGCTACGATACAAGAAAGCACCTGCATGATCAGAGATCGGCCTAGATCACTGTCAGTTATTCTACTTCTTAAAGCGAACAAGATCATACAAGCGAAACAAGTTACAGCGTGAAGCAATCAGGCTACGAGCTCGGTCGGATGCGCAAAAGAGCAGATCTTTGGCTCTCCTGTGAGGAAAATAATAATTACGGTTTCCTCACTTGCAAATCTCGGTATAATGTGAGAATTACTATACTTTTGAGCGAAGTTAGGAAGCCTATGTGGCAAAGGTATTTTCAACCAGAAACACTTGATGCTGCCTTAGCGCTTATCAAGGAGCATGCTGCCTCCAGTCGTATCATCGCTGGCGGCAGCGACGTCCTCGTCGAACTGCAACGAGGCGTGCGACCTACCAGCACCCTCATCGACATCAGCCGAATCGCCGAACTCCACTTTATTGAGGAAGAAGGCGACTATGTGCGGATCGGCGCCCTAGCAAGCCATAACGATGTGATCGCATCACCGCTCTGCGTCGCCAATCTCTTGCCCCTGGCTCAAGCCTGTTGGGAAGTGGGCGCGCCTCAGATCCGCACGCGGGCCACGGTGGTAGGCAATATTGTGACCGCCTCGCCCGCCAACGATACGATCACGCCGCTCTTGGCGCTCGATGCAGAGGTTATCATCAGCAGCAGCGCTGGCGATCGTCGGGTCGCGCTCAAAGATTTTTACCCGGGCTTTCGCCGCACCGCCCTGCAAGCGGGCGAGCTTGTGCGCGAACTGCGCGTTCCCAAGTTACGCCCAAGCCAGCGTGGCCTCTTCCTCAAGCTCGGGCTACGCCGCGCCCAAGCGATCTCGGTCATCAATCTTGCGGTAGTGGTCGATCTCGATGGCGAAACGGTCAAAGAGGCGCGGGTCGCAGTCGGCTGCGTGGCCCCGACGGTGATTCGCCTGCCCGAAGTCGAACAGTTTTTGCAAGGCAAACAGCTCGATGAAGCGACACGCCAACAAGCGGGCCAGCTAGCCGCCAGTCTGATCAAACCGATCGACGACTTGCGCGGAAGTGCAGCCTATCGCATCAGCACCTGCCGCTCGCTGCTCAGCCATGCGCTCGAACGGCTGGCTGCCAATCAACAAGCCGCCGATTGGCCCACCCGACCGGTGCTGCTCGACAGCGGCGAACGCAGCAGCTTCACAAGCCAGCACGGCTCAAGCGCAGCGCTCACCCAAATCGAAACCACGGTCAACGGCCAAGCCCAGGTTTGGGAAGACGCCACGCATAAAACCCTGCTCGACGCGCTGCGCTACAACGGTGGCCTAACTGGCACCAAAGAGGGCTGCGCCGAAGGCGAGTGCGGAGCCTGCACCGTCTGGCTCGACGGCCAAGCCGTAATGGCCTGTCTGGTTCCCGCCGCCCAAGCCCACCATGCCCACGTGACCACCATCGAAGGCTTGGCGCTCAGCAACGCGCAAACTGTCTCCGAAGGCGCGACGCTCCACCCGCTGCAGCAGCGCTTTATCGAGCATGGAGCGGTTCAATGTGGCTACTGTATTCCGGGCATGCTGATGGCGGGGGCCAAACTGCTCGAAGAACAGCCCGATGCCGAACGCGCGCAGGTTCAGATGGCGCTCAGCGGAAATATCTGCCGCTGCACGGGCTATCGTAAGATCTTCGACGCTGTTTTAGCAGCTCGCAAAGCTAACGAGTGAGTAACGAGCAGCTATGCAGCGACCTATCGCTAGGTTATACCGCATCCGCTTACAGACGTACATGCTTGCGAGGCGGGAAAAGGACAAAACGGGAGAAAGAGTGAGGGAGATTTCGCGCGGCCGCGCAAAATCTCCCTCAACAAAAAGAGGCAAGCTCCGCTCTGCCGAAGGCCAAAAAGAGATAGCATCGTTTGGTTTGGTGTTACAGATCGGTTTCACAAGATCCCTTATCATGAGCCCCTGAGAGCTGCATCGCTCTCAGGGTTCGCTTTTGCCAAAAATGTGCGCCTGCAACTTTTATGGCATATTGAACGTCTCTCTAGCTACAGGATGCTAAAACACAATACTAGCCACAGCGATGACCCGAGGCAGCATATGATCGAACCAATCACTCCGCCAGCAGGAGCTGAACAGCAGGCTCCGCAACCTGTTGCAAAACGTCTCGACGGACGAATTATCATAAGTATTCTCATCAGCCTCGCAATCGCAGTCTTGGCCTATACCCAACGCCACGAAGTTATCGATGCGTTTCGACTGCTGCGCGGCGCAAACCTCGCTTGGATCGCCCTAGCATTTGGGGTTGTATTGGTCAGCTTTTTTAGCGCCGCCAACGTCTACGACCGCGCACTGCGCGCCACAGGCCACAAGCTCAAACTGCTGCGGCTCTGGGCGACAGCCATCGTAGCCATTCTGCTCAGCCAAGCCATTCCTGCCGGAGGTATCGCTAGCTGCGCCTTTTTGGTCGAGTCCTTCCGCCGCAAAGGTGTATCGGTCGCGCATGCCAGCTTCGTTATGATGATGGAAGTGCTCTCGTATGTGGGCGCAATGCTGGTCTACCTCTTCTTCGGGATCTTTTTTGTGATCTTTCATAGCAACGGCGAGATCGCGCTTGGCAGTAGCATCGCAGCCGGAGGCGTAGCACTGCTGGTGGGCGCAGCCGCTGTGTTTGTGATCACCCGCCCCGACGCAACCCTCAGAAGCTGGTTGCTAACGCTGGGCGGCCCAGTGATGCGTTTGCTGCGCAAGCCTTGGGGCGACGAGCAGATTCAGCCGCTCTTGCAAGAAGTAGGCGTGGCTCGAGCGATCATCGTCAACCAATGGCCGGTCGTGATTCTGCTGATCGGCATTCAGATGATCACCTTCACAGGGCACAGCTTCGCGCTGATGATCGTGCTCTGGAGCATGGGCGTAGAAGTCTCGTTCTTTGTGGTCGCGGCCGCCTTCGGAATCGCCCTGATCACTGGCACCTTCAACGTCTTGCCGGGCGGCGGCGGAACCGTCGAAGCGATCTTAGCCCTGACCTTGACTCAGTTGGGTGTAGCCAGTAACGAAGCGATCGCGGGCGCTGTGATCTTCCGCATGCTCAACTTCTGGATCTTACTGCCGATCTCTTTCTGCTTCTACCAGTGGTTGATGCGCGGCAAAGCTATCCAAGCCCAGAGCACATAAAAGCGATTTCGGCTCGATAGGTTCAGATCGAGCGGCCACAGGTTCTCAGCCAAACCTTCGCCTGTATCAAATATCCCCCTGCCTGTTATGTGAGATGTTGCAACGACGCACAAAATCTCACATAACGCTTTACCTCGCTTGTTCGTTTTTCGCATCAAGAGCGCAAAATTAGCACAAACGTTTGAAATATGCTATAATGAAAGAGGATTTTTCCTCGTACCGCCTTGTGCGATCGTCATCAAGGAGTTGGTTATGTGTGGACGTTATTCGATCACATCGAGCGCTGAAAAACTCTCCGAGCGCTTCCAAGTCGATCTTCCCGAAGAGCTCGTTCAAACCAATACCAACGCCGCTCCAACCCAAGATCTTCCCGTGTTGCTCAACGATGGCTCGCTGCATGTCGAGCTGCTGCGCTGGGGGTTAGTGCCGCGCTGGGCCAAAGATATCAAGATCGGCAACAAGCTCTTTAATGCGCGCAGCGAAACGATCGACGAGAAGCCGAGCTTCCGCGATGCTTTTCTGCGCCGACGCTGCTTGGTTCTAGCCGACGCTTTTTACGAATGGCAGAAGACCGCCGGCGGTAAGCAACCTATTCGCTTCTCGCTTCAATCGCAAGAGCCCTTCGCTTTCGCCGGCCTATGGGAACGCTGGAAGCAGCCCGACGGCAAAGAGCTGCGTTCGTTCACGATCATCACAACCAGCGCCAACGAGCTGATTAAACCGATCCACGACCGCATGCCCGTCATTCTCACGCCCGAAACCGAACAGCTCTGGCTAGATTCCGAGGCTGGCCCGCACGTTTGGCACGATCTGTTGCAAGCGTATCCGCCCGAGCTGATGCATGCCGAGCCGGTCGCCCCGCTTGGGCGCCCTTAAATTCCAAAGCCGCTGTTCATCGATCTGTTTGTTCGTCCGAAGAGTGTCGCTCTTCGGACTTTTGTATGCGCTCGCCACCGACCGATAATAGCAAATCCGTTTACAGACTTGCGCTCTTGTAACGCAAAAACGGGAAAAATGATCAAGATCCACTCTGCCGAAGGCCAAAGAGAAAGTAATCAACCGAATTTGAGATAACGCATCGTGCGATCGCGTTTAGCGCTTTAGCGGCCAAGCCTCTAGCTTCCATACAGTTCTTGGCGCGTCCGCCTACGGCTATTAAGTCGCCGCCCAGCCATGCAGCGTCTCAAGCGTATCGCTGCATTTCGCTGCTTTCACTTCGACCTGTCCGGTGCAAGCAGCGCGCCAGTTGGTACACTGCGTTTCGCTGCCCAAAACCCTCTGAGAGCTTCTCGCTGCTTCTCGCTGCGGGAAGCTTAGTGGTCGAGCTGCCAGTCTGGAAGATCACGAATAAGCGGGAGCGCATAGGCCCTTCTCCCGCAGTGCTGTACATTACTCACAAATCAACATACGGTCAGCGTTATCTGCCCTCACCCCCCCGGCCCTCTCTCCCGCACTGCGGGCGAGGGGCTGAATGGTGATGTTGTATGCGATTTCGCTACGCGAAATCGCATACAAGCTCTCTGCGTTCTGTGCTCTCAAGGATACTCCCGCGATGGTATGCGAACGATCGCCTTTTGCTGCCGACACGACTTTTGGGTAATGCATAGCGAAGCGGGGTCGGGGATGAGGGCAGCTAGCCGCTCTGATAGCCGTAGGCGGACGCGGTGAGGATCGAATTGATGCTAGAGCCGCTTCCGCCGCTTGATCTAGCTGCTCGCTTGTCTGGGCAATGGTTTGCTACACGAAAAAGAGGAGGGGATCTATCTGAGCGACAGGCTTCCCTTCCTCTTCGCATGCTGCAAACAGGCTTGATTGATCTGTTGGGCATTAATTACAGAGGTGTTGGAGCTGAGGATTGCGGCGTAGGCGTACCAGCACATTGCGCTTGATGCTATAGACTTCGTGTACGTTGGCGAACAGATCGCGCCGCTCACGGTAGATGTCGTTGGGACGCATGCCAAGCATGAACGAGCGCAATACCACTACCCGCTCGGCCTCATCGTGGAGGTGCATCATAATCGTGCGCCAAAATTCTTGGCGCTCCAAGCGGCTATCGACATCTTCGCTCGACTGCTGCAAATGCTCACTCTCTTCGAGCAGCGCCTCTTCGGGCAGACTCTCGGCGAAACGCTGGCTGCGCACGCTGTCGAGCACAACGCTTTCAGCACAACGATGTAGGTAACGCAATAGGGCCGCCATGTTCGGGAAGTCAGCAAAACGCTCGGGGGTGATCACGCGGTACAGGCGCGTGAAAGCTTCTGAAGCAAAAGATTCACAGCTCTCTTCGCAGTGTATAAAAGCGCTACAGCGTTTGATCCAGCACTCAACAAGCGCGTGATATTGAATATAGACCTGTTCCCAAGCCAACTGATCGCGCTCGACCAAGGCCCGGCGGAAGAGTTCAAAGGCATAACGTGTATCTTGCTGGCGCATCCGACGGTAGAGGTTGCGCTCGTTGATACAGTAGCTCACCAAGCTGTTCAAGCCCATCTGAGCGATCTCGGTATCACTGAGCACCGTCATAACCGGTTGTTTGCTCGATGTATAGGCGGCTACCTGTTCCATGTGCATTATCTCCTTTTCGCCACTTGAACTGTTAGGTATGATAGTATGAAGAAGATGAGGCCTATTGCTTATTAGGAAGCTCTCCACCTCTCGTACCTACCCGCTGTTACTGTCTCTCGGTAATTGGTGCTGCGACGATGCCACTTTAGGTTATAAGCACTCTAGAATGTTCGAGTTTTAAACTCCAGATTCACTCCATTTTTCTGGAGAGGAGAAGCGCTACAATGGCGAAGAAGTCGAGTGAATTCGGCAAACTCCTTAGCGAAGGCGTACACCGTATCTCTCTTCACGAGTCGAGAACGATTCAAGTCATTCAAGATGAATTGGGCTTCGCCCTCGATCGAACAGGTGGCAGCGCGATTGACTTTTGGCGCAAGGGTCATATTCCAAAACCTCAAGACGTTGAAAAGCTTGCGCGCGAGATCGTTCGACGAAGCGACCTTGGTCCGGCTTGGCTAGAGCGTTTCCTTTTTCAAGCTGAATACCCGAATGCACGTGCTCTATCCGACGAACTTTTCCCGAACTCGGCACGAAACGAACACAAGCAAAACCAGGCACCTAATGAGTCCTACTCTATTAGTACCGATTCGCTAGAATTTTCATCTTTTGTTACGGGATCTCCGATCACCCATGTGCGCCAGTTTTGGGGACGCGAGCGCGAGCTCAAACGAATCTTCTCGGGGCTCAATCGACTTCCGCTGCGACATATGGCTTTGATCGGGCCACAACGCAGTGGCAAAAGCTCGCTCTTGCACTATCTGCGCCAAATCACAACCGCGCCGACCCAGAGCTGTCGTCCCGACCAAAAGCGCGACTGGCTCAGCCAACCCGAGAGCTATCGCTGGGTATTTGTGGACTTCCAAGATGCACGCATGAATAGCCAAGCGAGGTTGTTTCAACATATTTTGCAAAGTCTGGGGATAACAAGTGAAAACGATCTGAGTTTGACCGATTTTCTCGACCGTATGAGCAACGAGGTGCGCCAACCGACCGTGTTGTTATTTGATGAAGTAGGGATCGCACTCGAACAAGCGGCTTTTGATCAACATTTTTGGTGGAGTTTACGTTCATTAATTACCAATCTCACCGAGGGACGCATCGCCTGTATCGTAACCTCGCAACGTCCGCCCGATCAGCATGCTAAAGATATCGGCAAACCTTCGCCTTTTTTTAATATTTTCTATTGCCTGAACATCGGCAAATTCCAAGAGCACGAGGCTCGGGCCTTGATCGCCTCCTCGCCCATTCCCTTCCCGCCCGATGATGTGGAGTGGATTATCAACGAGAGCGACTGCTGGCCGTTGATGCTGCAGACGCTCTGTTTGGCCCGACTGACGGCACTCGAGCTAGAAGAGGCTGACGACCAATGGCGCCAAGACGGCTTACAACAGATCGCGCGCTACCGCCAGCTGCTCGCAGCGTATACAGGGTAGCGATTATGGCACTGCATCCCTACAGCTCGCAGCCGAAACCGCATGCCAATCTGCTGATCAGAAGCTTCCAACTCTTGCTCTGGGCGCTCTTCCGGCCCAGCGCTTGGAAGAGCTTCATCCACCAAATCAATCCGAACCTCAACCCCAACTGTCGCCTCGCCGAGCTTAGCAAGGACGACTGGCGCAATCCATTGCTGCGCGGCTTGATCAACTCTTACAGCGTCTATACCGTTTTGATCTTGCTGGTCTCGTGGGGTGCGCTCAGCATCTTTCAACGCAGCGGAGAAGTCTTTTGGGTTGGCATGCTTATGCCGCTGATATTGATGGTGCTGCTCTTTCAGTGCGGAGGGCGCTGGTTCGGCCTGCCAATCGGGTTGCTGCTGAGTGTACTGACCAGCATGGCCTTTGCGATCGCCTTCGCTGCGATCAATGGGCTCGAAGACGGCCTGACAAGCTCCTTGGCCGTTGCGGCTGGCCTGCTGATCGGCCTAAGTGGCAGTATTGTGCACAGTGTTACCCAAAATATCGCGATTTACACCAGCGAGTACCGCCCCATCTCCTGGCGTATGGAGCTGCTCACCGGCGCGGGGGTCTCGTTTGTGCTCAGCGCGCTCACCATCGCGAGCAGCTTCAACCTCTTGCATACGCTCGGCTGGCTGCTGTTCGGGGCTTTCCCAAATCTCCAAAGCCATATCAACTGGATTATCTCGCTGGGCATTCTGCTGCTGATCGCTGGCTTGGATATCAGCATGGTGGGGCGACGCTCGGCCTTCTGGACGCTGATGTGCAATCTGATTGTGCTGATCATCAGCCTCGCCTTCCTCAGCTTCTATAGCTACGGTTATGTCGAGGCGGCCTCGATGGGCTTTGTACTGCTCTTTATCAGCAGCTTCGGGCTGGCCTATCTGATCGCCGAACGGATTATGGGGGTTGAAAACGCCAGCATCGCTTGTGTGCTTGGGGCGGGCACCGGCTGGATCGCCTGGATGGTGCAGGCCGTCAGCCTGTCGAAATGGGAACTACTTCCCCTGGTTTTGATCAGTCTAGCGGCAGGAGCGACCATCACTAAGTGGGCGGCCTATCTGGTCGCACCGATCTGGCTGCTCTGGAATCAAATGCTCTATCGCCTCGATGAGAAGCGTACAGCCGATCGCCCAAGCCTCTTCCGTTACCATAGCGCCTTCTGGGACGAAACCCATCAACTCCCGCTCTTCAACCTCGACAACTATCTGGTCTTGATCGCCGAACGCAAGCCCGAAGAGGGACAAAAAGCGATCAGCTACCTCAGCACAGGTTATCAGCGCCATGCCGCCCAAAGCGCCCAGATCGAGCTCGACGCGCGGCGCCTCGAAGCCTGCGACAGCCTGCAAGCCATCAGCACAATCCACCACACCTTAGCCGCAGGTGAGCTCAGTGACCCCATCAGTATGGTATTGCGCAGTTTCAGTCGCATCAGCCAAGCCACCGAAGCCGCTCTGAACGGCTCGACCACCTACCACAAGCGGCTCGCGCTCAGCAATGTCGAAACCCAGATCGAGCAAGCGCTGCGCGACCTGATACAGAGCAGTGGCCCGTATGTGGTGCGCTTTCAAAGCATTATGAGCCGCTGGCAACAAGTGGTTGGCGCGGCCCGCAACGAACTGGCCGCCGAAGTCGAGCGCAGCCAAGAGCTCGAAAACCCCTACATCTTCGGCGTGCCACTCGGCCAAGACGAAGAGCTGTTTGTAGGCCGCTCTGACCTAGCCGCCCGCATCGAACTCTACCTCAGCGACCGCCGCAGCCCGCCGCTGCTGCTCTATGGCCAGCGTCGTATGGGTAAAACCTCGCTGTTGCGCAACCTAGGCCGCTTGCTGCCCTCGAGCACTGTTCCGCTCTTCGTTGATGGCGAAGGCATCGCCGGAGCCGTCAACGACGCCGATCTGCTCTATGCGATCGCTTCAGCTATGGTGCGCTCGGCCGAACGCCACCGTAAGCTGAACTTACCGCGCCGCGAACGCGCCGCCTTCAACGACAGTCCATTCATCTGCTTCAACGAATGGCTCGACGAGCTTGAAGTACTGCTCGAAGAACAGAAGAGCATCGCGCTCTTGGCGCTCGATGAATTTGAGGTGCTCGACGTGATGGGCCAACACGGGCGTTTTTCGATCGACAATATGCTGCGCCTGCTGCGCCATATGGCCCAACACCGCCCACGTTTCAAAGTCTTGCTGGCTGGCTCGCACACTCTCGACGAGTTTCGCCATTGGGCCAGCTATCTGATCAATATGCAAGTGATCAAGATCAGCTATCTTTCGCCTCAAGCCTGCCTCAGGTTGATTGAACACCCTGTCAAAGACTTCGCTCTGCAATACCAACCAGAAGCTAGCCAAGCTATCATCGAGCTTACTCGCGGGCATCCCCATTTTGTGCAACTGATCTGCTACGAGATCGTTGAGCGCAAAAACCAGCAGCCGCCCGCTCAGCGCCGTTTGGTCACGCTCGACGACGTCGAAGGCGCGCTCCAAGAGGCGCTTCACACCGGTGATCTCTTTTTCGCCGATCTCTGCCAGCAGATCGGCCCCGATGGCGTAGCTGTATTGCGCGCTCTCGCCCAACATGGCCCCAAAGCCGCCCTCGATAGCGCCAGCTTAGCAGCTCAGCTTGCATGCACAGATCTCTCCTCTACCATCGCGCTCTTGCTGCATCGCGACGTCATCGAAGAGACAGCCGAAGGCTATCGTTTCCAAGTCGAACTCTTCCGACGTTGGTTCGCCCAAGCTTCCTAAGCGTTTCGTTTCTGACTAGCCAGAGGAGTAGTATGTCAATCAAGCGTTTGCTCGATCTCGTGGCTGCTGGGCTTTGTGCGCTTCAAGCCCTAAGAATCGCGCTGGTCTTCCGCTTCTTCCAACGCGCTCGCACCCCTTCGCCAGCCAAGCCAGAGACTCTGCCACTCGTCAGCGTGCTGCAACCGATTCTCAGCGGCGATAACCACTTAGCCGCCTGCCTCGAACACAATCTGCGCATCAAGAGCGACTATCCGCTCGAATTTATCTGGCTGATCGACGATAACGATCCCCAAGCCCACAGCATTTGCCGCCAGTTGCTAGCACGCAATCCGCAAGCCCGTGTACGGCTGGTCAGCCTACCGAACCCGCCCGAAGATCAAAGCCCCAAAATGGTCAAGCTGATCGAGGGCGCTGCCATCGCCCAAGGCGAGATCATCTGCGTGCTCGACGACGACACCATGCTGCCCGACAACGGCCTGGCAACGTGTCTGCCAGCCCTCGAACGCGCCGAAGTTGGCCTGGCCTTCGGACTGCCCTACTACACCAGTTTTAGCAACATCTGGTCGAGTTTTGTAGCAGGTTTCGTCAACAGCAATAGCCTTGTCACCTATCTGCCCTACACCTTCTTCAGCCAGCCCTTCAGCATCAACGGCATGTTCTTTGCCCTCAAGCGCAGCACCCTCGAACAGATCGGCGGTTTCACTGGCCTCGAAAGCATGCTCGCCGACGACTTCGCTATCGCCCAACGGGTGCGCGCCCATGGGCTACAGCTAGCCCAAACTCCGCTGCTGCACGCCATCCACACTACTATCCCCGATGGACGCAGCTACTTCAACCTGATTCAGCGCTGGTTTATCTTCCCGCGCGAATCGCTGTTGCGTCACCTCTCATGGCGCGAACAGGGCCTGCTCTATCTGCTGGTGGTGCTACCCACTCTGGGGCCGCTGCTGCTAGCGCTCGCCGCGCTATGGTCGCGCTCGGCCCGCGCATGGCTGGCGCTCTTTCTACTGGGCGATCTCAGCGCCTTTTTGGTCTATAACCGTCGTCTACTCAAGGGCGCGACCAGCTGGCGTCACATTTGGCTGATCCCCTTGCTCAAGCTGTTGCTGCCCGTTCAGCTCTTGGTGGCGCTCTGCTCGCCCCAACGCATCCGCTGGCGCGGCCACTTGATCGAGGTCGAAAAGGGCGGAGGTTTCCGCATCATCGAGCGGCGCAAGGCCTAAAACATCGGGCTTGGAAGCTTCTCTCCAAGCCCGACCCTAGAAAACACTTCCCAAATCTGCTTGCAGCGTTTAATGCTCTAGCGGCTGAGTCCCCTCCCCAACAAAGGTCCTTACCGCGTCCGCCTACGGCTACAAACTTCTCGCCCACCAAAATAGGCAGCTATCTGCGTCCTCAGCGCCCCAAACCTAACATTTCAACCCGAGTTCGTCTTCTAGCAACTCTGCTTCAAGACCTGCTCTCTCAAGCATAAAAAAGATATCGGGGAAAAGATAGAGAGGTTTCGAGCTGATGCTTGAAACCTCTCTCTACAAAAAATTCCGCCGAAGGCCAAAACAGAAAGCCATCAAGCGAATGTCGTTTTAGCCTGCCAAAAAGGCGCTGATATGGCTTTCAAGCTGGCTGTATTCGGTCGCAACAGGCAACTGCGGGAACTCGGCAATCACATTGGCGGGCGGGCAGAACAACACACCCTTCTCGGCTTCTAGCAACATGGTCGTATCGTTGTAAGAGTCGCCAGAGGTAAAGACCCGAAAACCGATCTGCTTAAAGGCTTGCACGGCTTTTCGTTTGCCATCGCTTTGGCGCAAAATATAGTCCGAGATCATGCCCTGATCATCGATTAGCAGCGAATTACAAAAGATGGTCGGTTGGCCTAACTTCGGAAGCAAGGGTTCTACAAACTGATAAAAGGTATCCGAGAGAATCACCAGGGGCACACGAGCACGCACCCAGTTCAAAAACTCTACCGCCCCCGGGAGTGGATCAAGGGTTTCGATCACGGCTTGAATATCGGCCAGCTTGAGGCCCTGATCGCGCAAAATCTGCAGGCGACCGCGCATTAACACATCATAGTCTGGGATATCGCGAGTAGTTAGGCGCAAACGTTCGATCCCGGTTTTTTCCGCTACAGCGATCCAGATCTCAGGGATAAAAACCCCTTCCAAATCCATGGCGACTAATGGTGGTTGATACGACATATAACTTACAACCTCTTCTCAAATGATTTTTTGCTTTATTGGGCAGAATACCAGACTTTAAAATTCAAGGCAACCAAGCCCTCGTTAAGCCCTTATAGCACATCTGCTTATATCCGTTTAAAGACTTGCACCCTTGTAAGCCAGAAAAACAAAAACGAGGAAAAAAGTTCCACTCTGCCAAAGGCCAAATAGAAAGTAAGCTATCGGATCTGGTATTAATCGCATGAGTTCTTTATTAGGCTTCCACAAGACAGATTCGCTATAAGCGCAGTATGCTTCCTCGTGCTTGTGTAGGCTGGTTCAACAAATAAAAACTTCAGCTAAATTAAGATCGATCCTATGCAAAAATTATTTCCAAATAAAAACTTATCTTTTTAAAATGTTCTATGAAAACACCACAATATAGACGAAAAATGCGCTTCTGAGGAGAAAAATGTACTAAAGTTTGGAAGTACAAAAAGGTTATGGAATCCGTAATAAACACAGTTTATACTACAACAACTAGGAACATCTTTCCCGCGCTGTAGTCTTTTAGCCAATATTGAGCCAGCAGTACATGGATACAACTACCTCTCACCAGAACGATCATAGCTCCCAAACGCCGTCAACCGAGGCGCTACTGGCAAAAATAACAGACCTTGAGCAGCAAATAACCACCCTTCAAGAGCAACTTCAGGCTCAACAAGCGGCTGTCCAAGCGTACACCTCTATTTTTCATAAAAGCAATATCCCGATTTCGATTATCACAAAAACTCCCAAACAATTTATCTACACTCAACAGAATCAAAGCGCCACCGATCTCTTCGCTATGACCGTTGAAGAGAGCAATAGTTGGCTAGCGAAGCGCGACGAAGGCGCTCTGGCGGTTATCGATAACCTGACCGCGTGTTGGGAATCGAAACAAACCTTGCAAGCCGAATATCACATTAAGCTGCCAGATCGAGATATGTGGCTTCAGTCGGTCTACTGCCCTATCTTTGATGATGAGCAGCAAATCAGCGAGATCGTCAAGTTCTCGTTCGATATTACCGAATCTAAATTGCTCGAACTCGAACGGCAACAACGCCACGAGCTGATGATCGCACAGCAATCCTCGGCCCTTCAAGAGCTATCGACTCCGATCCTCGCCATCAACGACAGCACTGTGATTATGCCTTTGATCGGCACAATCGACTCGCAGCGTGCCCAGTTAATTATGGACACCCTGCTGAACGATATCGCTCAGAGCAAAGCTAAAATCGTGATTATGGACATCACAGGTGTTTCGGTTGTCGATACTCAAGTCGCTAATGTCTTTATTCGCACAGCGCAGGCCGTTCGACTTTTAGGTGCCGATGTCGTGATTACAGGCATCCGCCCCGAGATCGCCCAAACGCTGGTAGGCTTAGGAGTCGAGCTGGGCGACATTATTACGCGCAGCACGCTTCAGCGGGGCATCGCCTACGCGCTTAATCACACACGATAATTTGCTATTTTCTGGGCGATATCCTGTTACAGAGTTGCCAATATGCTCTAGAATATATCTTGTACCCTCTATTCGCTGCAACGCCCATCCTGTTAGGCCGCAGGAGAGCAGCAGAGCGGTATGAACCAGTAGCAGTTGTGCCGCCAACACACTGCTACTGGCTTTTTTATACAAAGCAATCCTTCACCGATCAAAGATTATCGTTTAGAATAAAAGTTATTAACAGATAAAGCACCAGAGCATAGAGCATAAAGGATATGCCCATGAGCACGTTGATTGGTGAATCGATTGCCCGCCCCGATGCTTTTGGCAAGGTGACGGGCCAAGCACGTTATCCGGGCGATCTTGTGCAAGCTGGAATGCTGCATCTCAAAGTAGTATTCGCCCGCCGTCCCCATGCTCGCATCCGCGCAATCGACAGCTCAGCGGCCCTCGCATACCCGGGCGTCGTCGCGGTCTTGACCGCCAACGATATCCCCTATAACGCCTTCGGCTTGATCGAACATGACCAACCAGTGATCTGTGGCGATGTTGTTCGTTTTGAGGGCGATAAAGTCGCCGTTGTCATAGCCGAAAGCCAAGAGGCGGCCGAAGCTGCTAGCAAGCTAGTGACCGTGATCTATGAAGATCTGCCGGTGCTGAGCGACCCGCGCGCGACGATGGCAAGCGATGCGCCCCTGATCCACCCCGAACGCGGCAGCAATATCCTGTTTGAACAGCCCATTCGCAAAGGCGACGCCGCGCGCGCCCTAGATGAGGCCGACGTAGTCGTCGAAGGCGAATTCCACACTTCGTGGCAGGAACACGCCTTCTTGCAGCCCGAAGCGGGTATCGCCTATATCGATGAACATGGGCGGGTTGTGGTCGAAACGGCAGGCCAGTGGCTGCACGAAGATCGTAAACAGATCGCCCAAATGCTTCAGATCCCCGAAGAGCAAGTTGTTGTTCGCTACGCCAGCATCGGCGGAGCTTTCGGTGGGCGCGAAGATCTCTCGGTGCAGCATATCTTGGCTTTAGCGGCCTGGAAGCTGAAGCGTAAGGTAGCCTTGATCTGGGATCGCGAGGAGTCGATGATCGGGCACCACAAACGCCACCCGATCAGTTTTCGTTGCCGCTGGGGCGCAACACGCGATGGCAAGATCACTGCCGTCGAGTGCGAAGTAATCGCCGATAGCGGCGCCTACGCCTCGACCAGCGCCGAGGTGAGCAAGGTGGCCGCCCTGTTCGCCAGCGGCTGCTACGAAGTGCCCAACATCGATGTACGGGCCTATGCCGTCTACACCAACAACATCCCATCGGGTGCTTTCCGTGGCTTCGGCGCGCCGCAAGCCCACTTCGCCAGCGAAATTATGATCAACCGCTTGGCCGAAAAGCTTCAGATCGATCCGATCGAGCTGCGCCGCATCAATCTCTATCGCGAGGGTAGCATCGAGCCGACCCAGAACCGCCTCCCACCGGGCGTCAGCGTGCGCGAGTGCCTCGAAGCCTGTCTGCAAGAGGTTGCCCAACGCTTCGACCGCACAGCGCCAAGCAGCGCCAGCCATCTCAAGCGCGGCATAGGCATCGCCTGCGGCATCAAAAACTTGGGCTACTCCTTTGGCTATCCCGAACAGTCGACCGCCACAGTCGAGATCTTTGGTGGGGCGACCATGGATCACGCCCATGTGCGGGCTGGAGCGGCAGAAGTCGGTCAAGGCACCCATCTGATTTTGCGTCAGATCGCTTCCGAAGTCTTGGGCATTCCCTTCGAGAAGATCAGCATGATCACCGACGATAGCAGCGAAGCGCCCAACGCGGGCAGCGCCTCGGCTTCGCGCCTTACGCTGATGGCAGGGCGGGCCGTGCACGATGCGGCGTTGGCAGCCAAGCAGGCCTGGGAGGCCGAAGAGCGCCCCGCCAAAGCGACGGTGCAGTTCCGCCCGCCTGCGACGACGCCCTTCGACCCGGTGACCACAGCGGGCACGCCCAACTACGCCTACGGCTACACCGCTCAAGCGGTCGAGGTCGAGGTCAATACGCTAACCGGTCAAGTGCGGGTGCTCAAGGTGATCAGCGTGCACGATGTGGGGCGCGCCATCAACCGCCAGCAGGTCGAAGGCCAGATCGAAGGCTGTGTGGCTCAGGCGATCGGCTACGCCCTGATGGAGCACTTCCAGATGCGCGATGGCCGTATTCTCACACCCCACTTCAGCAGCTATCTGCTGCCGACCGCGCTCGATATGGATGTTGAGATTACGCCCGTGATTTTGGAGCTTGCTGACACTAACGGACCGTTCGGCGCGCGTGGTATGGCCGAGATGCCGCTGGTGGCGCTGGCCCCTGCGATCGCGATCGCCATTCACGATGCCACTGGTGCTTGGCTAAACCAACAGCCGATGACTCCTGAGCGGGTGTTAAAGGCGATTCAAGAGCAATCAGCCTGATCGTATGCGAGCGCTCGAAGCTGCTTCATAACTCTTTCCTCCGATTTCCGTCTTCCTGCGCTGAAAGAGTACACGTCTTTTAGCGGATTTGGTATGAAAAGAGCGGTCGTGCCCTTCGACAAGCTCAGGGCACGACCGCTCGCTTTGAGTAAGCGCTGAGTTGCGCTATGCCGAAGGCCGATAGCCGAATGTTTGGATAAGGATGTTGATAGCCGTAGGCGGACGCGCTAGACGCCGAATGGGAGCTAGCCGCCTCTCCGCCAAAAGAAAAGAAAAAGGGTACAGCCGAAGCCATACCCTTTGTTATTCGCTTTAGATCAGGCTTGAACGAGCCTTTAGGCCATTCGAGCGACCATAGCTGCAGAAACAATCAAAATCACAACAATAATCAGACCGACCAAGACCGACCAGCGACCGAGCTTGCGGAACGGGCCATCGGGCTTAACCGCCATATGAGCCACACCAGCAGCCAAAATGCCCAAAACTGGGTGGATCAAGAAGGGCATCGAGGTGATCTTAGCACCCAAGCTGCCACCTGCGATCACGCCGTAGATGTAGTAGATAATACCCAGCGCCACCTGAATATCAACAAGCACTGCGAAGATACGACCAAGAACCTGAGCTGGCTGGTCTGGCTTCCAAGTAGCAGTCAGCCACGCCGCCACAGCGATCGTCACTAGCGGCAGAACCATCTCACCGAACACACTGTGAATCGTTCGAATAATGTCCATAGTCTCCTCTTACATATAGATGGGCTTCAAGAATTCTTTGTATATTGTATCACACAGTTTAGTCAATCTTGACTATAAAAGCGATCTAAAAAGTCGCGGTATACTAAGGCATCGCTGTTCTCTTGTCAACACAGTGAGGTGTGTATGGTTATCCTGATTATGATCGATGGCACACGGCCCGACGCTCTCGATCAAACCGAATGCCCTAATCTCAAGGGCTTGATCCAACGCGGCTCTTCAACCATGACGGCAACCAGCGTGATGCCTTCGATCACGCTACCTTGCCACATGTCGATCTTCCACAGCGTTCCGCCCACGCGCCACGGCATCACAGCCAACCTCTATCTGCCTATGGCGCGCCCGCTCCCCGGCTTGATCGAGACTCTGCGTAGCGCAGGCAAACGCAGCGCCTTTGTCTATAACTGGGAACCGCTGCGCGATCTCGCACGCCCAGAAAACATCAGCTACGCTTATTACCGTGAGCCTCCGCTTGACGCAAGCTACGATGATGCAGTCGGAGCAGAAGCCGTTCGCTTGTTGCAAGAGGAACAGTACGACTTCCTGTTTATCTACTTTGGAAGCATCGATACCGCCGGTCACGCCTATGGCTGGATGTCGCCCGAATATCTCCAGCAGATCAGCCGCGTCGATGGTTTGATCGGCAAGGTTTTGCAAGCCATGCCCGCCGACGCAACCGTGATCGTACAAAGCGACCACGGCGGCCACGAACGCAGCCACGGCACCGAAAGCCCCGAAGATATGACCATTCCGTGGATCATCGCAGGGCCGTCGATCCGCCAAGGCCACACGATCACATCGCCCGTCAATTTGATCAATACCGCGCCCACGATCGTCAAGCTGTTCGGTGTCACGCCCAACCACTTCTGGGAGGGCACGGCAGTCGACGAAGTCTTTATCTAAACCATCGCAGCGCTAAAAAAGAGAGATGGGGTATATTGCTACTCCATCTCTCTTCTGCCAAAATCCACTAGTTCTCTTCAAGGCGCGCATAGCTTGGCGGCAAGGGCATCACCCCAAAAAGGCTTTTGGCGCGTCCGCCTACGGCTACCAGCATCCTGCCCGCCACCCCAGGGGCGTAGCTGTGTGCACAGAGGCCGCCCCCCAAACCACTAGCGCAAACGGATTTCGTATTGTCGTGCGAAAGCGTTTAATGGCCTTTAGCCGATCAAAATCGTTTCTTCAGGATACTCGACCAGATCCGGTTTGACCTGACGAGTAGCAAAGCCGATCATAATCGTAAGCGCGCCTAGACGGCCCCACAGCATCATGCAGATAATCACCAGCCTGCCGAAGCTATTCAACTGGTCTGTAACGGCTAAACTTAGGCCACAGGTCGCAAAGGCCGAGACCACTTCAAACAAAGCGGTTTCGAGGCGTACATCGTGACTGATCAAAATAAGCCAAGTCGCAATCGTTACCACAATCAATGAGATCAGCAGCACCGCGATTGCGCGTTGCACAATGTAGAAGCCGATACTTCGTCCGCTCACTTGCAGCGAGTTGCTACCGCGCAAATAACTGACCACTGCCAAGATCAAAACCACAAATGTGCCGGTTGTGATGCCTCCGCCCATGGCCGCCGGAGCCGAACCGATAAACATCAGATTCATCAGCAGAAACTGGCTGGCAGGCGAGAGAAACTCAAAGCTCGGCAAGCCCGTAAAGCCCGCCGAACGAACCGAGATCGCTTGAAAAAGCGAGAGCGAAAACTGACGCCCCAGAGGCTCGTTGCTCAATACTCCGCCCGCAGCTGCCTCGACCAGCCACAGTGTTATCCAGCCGATCAGTATTAGCGAGAAGACCGCGATCAAGGTCAGGCGGCTATGCAGCGAAAGCCGCCGCTGCCAAGGCCAGCGCACCAAGTCAGAGATAACCGGAATGCCTAAGCCGCCTAACAAGATCATCACGCTGATGATCGCCATGGTGATCTCGTCGTCGGGCATACCGTTGGGGAATTCAGGCAAACCCGTGAAGAGCTCGAAACCAGCGCTACAAAAGGCCGAGATCGAGTGAAAGATCGCATAGTAGAGCGCCCGTTCGTTGCCTAACAGCGGTCTCCAATGTGCCCACAGCAGCAGAGTGCCCATACTTTCGATCACAACAACGCCGATCAAGACGTTGCGCAGCAGGGCTAAAATCGCACCCGGCGTCGGCAGGCCGAACGATTCGCTCAAAGCCAAGCGAAAGACCATCGAGACATGGCGGCCTAACATCTGAAACAGCACGACGGCTAAAACCATAAAACCAACGCCGCCGATCTGAATCAACACCAGCAAAATAATCTGGCCGAAGGTGGTGAGATCGCGTTGCGGTACGATCACCGAGAGACCGGTGACGCTCAGCGCCGAAGCTGCCGTAAAGGCCGCCTCTTCAAAAGTTAAGTGACGCCCTCGCCCAACGCCCGGTAATAGCAACAGTAAGGTGCCAATAATGGTCATTATCACCAAACCGCTGCAGATCAAGAGGGTTGGCGAACGCGGCCATTGGAGGGCGATCGGAAGATGTTGCAGTTGCAAAAGCGATCGAAAGCGTAAACGTAATCGATCTTTCAGCATGTCTAGTGACCCGCTTCTTTCAGGTTCAAGCAAAAAACAAAGCGTTCCCAGCTTTCAGATCGCGTTCAAAGCACTTCCATAAAGCGGTGGATATTTTCGGTTGGCCCTACCAAAACCATGGTATCGTCGGCAGAGAGTGTGAAGCGAGCTTGAGGAACAACAACGGTTTCGTTGGCTCGCCGCACCGCCAGCACAATCAGGTTAAAACCGCGTCGCAGATCAGAATCGACCAGAGTCTGGCCGACAAGATTTTGAGGTACTCGCACTTCCACCACACTGTAGCCCGGGCCGAGATCGAGCATATCGAGCGCACCAGGCACCATCAACGAGCGCGCCAAGCGCTGGCCAGCCTCGTATTCGGGCAGCACCACCCGATCGGCACCCATGCGTAGCAAGATATCGCGCTGGCGTTTGGTTGTTGTTTTACAAACGATCGATTTGACGCCCAAGTCTTTCAGAACAGCCGTTGTCAGCAGATTGCTCTCGAAATCGCTGCCGATCGCCACGACTACCTGATCGAATGAGGTAATATCGACCGCCTTGAGGGCCTGCTCATCGGTCGAATCGAGCATCACCACCCGCGTCAACTCTTGGGCTGCACGCTGCACCAAAGTTTTATCTTTATCGATCCCAAGCACATTGTGGCCGCTTTTCGCCAGGCTGACAGCCAAGCTCATACCAAAGCGTCCTAAGCCGATAACGGCAAACTCTTGCCGATGCGGTCGTCCCATAGATGTGTTTTACACGCTTTCTGATAATGGCTTGTTTTCCTCGTCTTGTTTACAAAAACAAGCCCTCGAGTTTATGTCAGCAGATTATGGGCCATAATCCTGTGGCCATCCACACATCGGCCCGGATTGTTATGATACCAAATGTATCTAAACATGCAGAGTCAGCCAAAAGCTGTTGAAGAAAAAGGAAAGCTAACAAACCCGCTTGATACGCGCCTAGCAAATCTGATTAGGTTATTACTTTTTGGCCTTCGGTAGAGCGGAACCCAACACCTTCCCCGTTTTTCGTTTTCATACGAAATCGTTTGTGTGATAGGGGGCGGTTTCGCCAGCGAGGCAGATACGACCTCGGGGTGGCGGGCAGGCCCTTGGTAGCCGTAGGCGGACGCGGTTAAGAGCTTGTTTGGGGTAAAGACCTCGCCGCCAGAGCGCTGATGTGATCAAACGGTTTAGGTATTGAACACGGTGGCTTCAAAACATAAAAAACCTTCTGCACTGCTTTTAAGGCAGTACAGAAGGTTACAGGAGCGAGCTAACACCTAGCTAGCGGCCAATGCTAGAACCCATAGCGTAGGTGATACCGCTCTGCAAGGTCGAACGGGTTACAAGGCCGCTGAGATCGGCGCCTAACTGCACTAAGGTCTGAGCAACTTCGGGGCGAATACCGGTCAGAATAGTTTCGGCACCCAAGAGGCGGGTCGCTTGAGCGGCGCGGAGTAGCACATTGGCGACTTGGGTATCGACTACGACCACACCGGTAATGTCGACGATCACGGTGCGAACACGGTGCGACGATACTCCCTCCAAGAGCGTCTCTAAGATCTGCTGAGCGCGCTGGGTTTCGATCGTACCGATCAAGGGCAGCACCAAAACCTCATCCGAGAGCGGAATGAGCGGCGTCGAGAGTTCGCGCAAAGCATTTTGCTGCTGTTCGTAAGCGATCAGAAGCTCTTCGCGCTCTTTCTCTGTTTCAACACGTTTGGTAACATCTTGAGTCGCACCCACGTATATCGTCACTTCACCCTTCTCATTGCGCTCGAAGATGCGCATGGTGTCTTCCAAGACACACCATTCGCCATCGCCGCGCTTGATGCGATAGGTGAACGAGACCTGTTCATCATCGCTAGCTCGGCGCAGACGATTCTGCATCTCTAGCACTTTCGGGAAGTCATCAGGGTGTATGGTATTCGGCAAGAAAGAGGCACCCATAGCCTGAACTTCAGCCTCGCTATAGCCTAACATATCGCCTAATTGCTGATTGGCATAGAGGTTACCTCGTTCAAGCGAGTAGACATAGACCAGCATTGGGATATGTTCGAGGATGCGTCGCGACCAGTTCTCCTTCTCGTGCTCTAGAGAGAGCGAAGTCGTGCGCAAAATGCTGATAAGTTCGCCTTTTGCGTCACGCTCGAAGGGTGTATCACGAGTGACTAACCATCTCCACGACCCATCCTTATGCTTAAACCGATATTCTACCGTCAGCACTTCCTCATCAGCTAGCTGAGCAGCGCGCTTCAACTGCGTCTGATAGGCTATCTTATCTTCTTCGTGTAGTAGGGTCTCCAGAGCCGTGTTGGAAGCTAAGAGCGCCTCACTCTCAAAACTCGAATACCCTAGCAGCTTCGTAATAGGACGGTTGGCATAAACGATTTGCTGCTTATGTAGGTCATATACTTGAATAATATCGGGAGATCGCTCGAAGAGTTTACTCAAAATATCAGGAGCAAGCGCGGTTTGTGAAGACATTGAGTTCCTCGTTGCTAGTATCGTTGCGATGCTTCAGGCTGAAAACCCAACACGATATTCCAGAATTATTCACTCTTGTGAATAATCCATGTTAAAGCCAAAGAATACCATATTTAAAACCATTCCAAGGCCACAAAAAACGACATTGGATATGTTCATTATAATCCGGGCCTATATCGCAAACGTAACACCGTAGCACGTGTCATACTTACTGTTGAATCAAAAAGCTTTTTAGATGGAACTTTTAAGGCCTATTTCCGCTTTCTTATGCCAATTTCGCGTCAGCATCTGTTTTGGTGGTCTCTATTTACAAGAGACCACCAATCCGTTTTATCGAACCTATAAACAGCTAAAGCCTAAAAGCGCAAGCGCGCAGCTAGGCACTAGCGCTTCGAGAATTCCTCTTCCAAAGAGCCCAAAATCTTCAATACACGCTCTTCTTCTTCAGCAGGGTTATCTGCCGTATGGACGGTCACCATCACTTCATCGATGCCATCGATAGACAGCATATCGTAGAAGCGCTGGCGGATCTGAGCTTCCGAACCATAGACGAACACTTCCTTAAAGACCTCGGGCGACATTGAGCCGTCCTCAAGCAGCGACAGACCGACCATGCCATAAGTGGTGGAATACGGCTTGTGGAGCGGCTTGTAGAACTGAGCCCAAGCATCGGTAGCGATCTGGAAGGCGCGATCGGGATCTTCGGTCGTAATGATCGGGATGTGGCTGATCATATGTGGGCGCGGGCGACCAGCAGACTCGGCAGCCTGCTTCAAGGTGGGCAGAGCCACTTCGCGCAGATAGGCTATCGGCTCCCACGAGGACATCACACCGTCGGCCAGTTCGCCAGCCAACTTGAAGGCGTTCGGGCGGTTAGCGCTCAAATAGACAGGGGTCTTGGAAGGTTGGGCCCAAACCGGCAGCTCGGCGTGAACATTGTAGTACTTGCCATCGAAGTGAGCCTTGCCCTCTTGGAGATAGCTGCGCAAAATGGTCACATACTCGCGCAGGTGGCTAGCGGGCTTGCCAAAAGGAATACCCAAAGCAGTCTCAATGATCGGCGCGTGGCTTGGGCCAACACCCAAGCGGAAGCGGCCACCGGTCATTTCGGTGATCGCCATAGCCTCCGTCGCCAAAGCAACGGGGTGACGCGGATAGGTCGGTGTAATACCTGTACCGACGATCATATCTGTGGTTTGGGCCCCTGCTACGGCCATAACCGGAACAGCGTCGAAGTTAAAAGGCTGGGTCGGAATCCAACAAGCCTTGATTCCATACTGTTCTGCTTGCTTAACGGTGGCAACTGTCTCCGAGCCACTCAAGCGGAAGATGTTCAACGAAATTGATGCCATGTCTTTCCTCACTTAGACAGCACGACTTTATAACATTCCACACCATAGACTGGTATAGATGACGAATATCAAAATGACCTTTGATAGCCCCAGTTTCAATGTACTGCTGCAATGAGGGACTTCAACATGATCCTACCGTTGATTACACAAAGATGATAAATTCACACTAAAGCACATATATTTAGTCTCATTCTTGTCTTATCAAGCAAGAAAATATCAATTTTTAGCTTTTTGGTCTATATTTTTCCAATCAAAACAAAGCACCAATAAAAACACAAATAGACAGATCATTAGTGTCTGAAAACACCATAAATGAGACAATCAAATATTAAATTTGTTTTCTTTTTTAAATGCGGCAGAATTATACCATAGATATAAGATTAGTAAAATGGCTCCTATCCCCACAATTCCTACACAAATAGAAAGACTTTGTCGCTCAAATCCTAAGCTGACAGCGAGACTAGCAAACGAGCAAACAGGCCCGTCCTTGCGATTTATTTTACACTACTTTCTATAGTACTATTACATATACCATAAAGACGGGCGATACTATTAATCTCTTACAAAAGGTGTATAGCCTTTTGTCGGAAAAACTTTGGCCAGAGCATGGTTTTACTGTTTCAGAAGCAGTAATCTATTACGAAACTTGACAACTGAACCCACGCTCTGAGCGTCGATTTTGACGGTTATTTTGCTTCCTTACAGCCCAAAAATTGAAAAATTGTCAGAAATGTTAGAGCCAGCAGCTATCGAATGACGAGCCAAAAAGAGGCAGATACCACAGAGGGGAATGTGAGATTTGGCAGGAACACCAAATCTCACTCAACGGGGGACTAACAAAAGCTGAAACGGGGGGACTAACAAAAAGCTGAAGTGGAACCCGAAGCAGCCAGCGGCTTCGCTCTTAGCGCCCAGCGAACTCTTCTTCCAGTTCCGCCATAATTCGCAAGACGCGCAGTTCGTCTTGAGCCGGATCGCCGGCTGGGTGAATAGTTACCATAGCCTCATCGATGCCGTCGACGCTTAACATGTCGTAAAAACGCTGGCGGATCTGCGCCTCCGAGCCATACACAAAGATTTGATCAAAAACCTCGCTCGACAACGAGCCATTTTCAAGCAGCGAGAGGCCAACTAAGCGGTAACTATCGACATAGGGCTCGCTCATAGGTTTATAGGCGTGTTCCCAAGTTTGGTAGGCGACGTGGAAGGCTGTGTCGCGATCTTCGGTGGGGATAACGGCGATATGGCCTATCAAACGCGGGCGTGGACGCCTTGCCTGCTCTGCGCCGCGCCTGAGCGCTGGCAGGGCGATCTCGCGCAGGTACGAGATCGGCTCCCAGGACGACATCACACCGTCGGCTACTTCGCCAGCCAGCTGAAAGGCTTTGGGGCGGTTGGCACTAAGAAAAACAGGCGTCTTAGGTGGGCTGCTCCAAGGCGGCAGAGCGGCGCGCACCTGATAGTAATCGCCAGTAAAATCGACCTTGCCCTCGTGCAAGTAGCCGCGCAAGACCGTGATATATTCGCGCAAATGCTTGAGCGGCTTGGCATACGGAAGGCCCAAGCTGGCCTCGATCACGGCGATATGACTTGGCCCAACCCCCAAGCGAAAGCGCCCCTGCGTGAGATCGGCGACCGAAAGGGCCTCGGTCGCTAAGGCGATCGGGTGGCGTGGATAGCTGGGCGTAATGCCCGAACCCACTACGATCTGCGATGTGACCGCACCTGCCGCGCCCAAGACCGGAATGATGTCGAAGCTGAAAGGCGGCGTCGGAACCCAACAGGCTTTGATTCCCATCTGCTCGGCCTGTTTGATCGATGCAAGCGTTTCGGCGGCACTCAGGCGAAAAACAACCAACGAGATCGATGGCATAAGTTTCCCCCACTCAGTTTCTTTTCAATCAGATCTATCGTAGAAAGCTGAAAAAGATTCGTTGGTTAAGCACGATCTGTGAAACAGGCCTTGATATGGCTTAATCAGCAAGCAATGATACGAAATCCGGTTGATTACGTTCTATTTGGCTTTCGGCAAAGTGGAACTTGACTATTGCCTTTCCCCGTTTTTGTTTTTCTGCGTTACAAAAGCACAAATCTTTAAACGGATTTGATTTGGCAGCAGAACACGAGCAGAGGCGGGCCGTAAGCCTAGTTGAACATCAGGGCCTAACTTCAACGAAAGCCTAGGAGATTGCTGCGAAGAGCGAAGGGCATTCGATTAGGGAACAAGTCGATGGAAGAAGCGTCTCATCACAGTTCGATGGTAACAAACGCTAATACAACAAATTATAACATACAATAAATCAAGATTTTGAAAGTCTAGAGCTGTTTTTTCGGGGTGTTGAATTTTGTTATGAGCGATTTTGCGCAACGACACGCAAAATCGCTCATAACGCAGCGAAGGCTAGCGTCGTGTGACGCTAGCCTTCGCTGCGAAAATATCCCTGTTTGCGGCGGACGGCCGACCTAGTAGCCGTAGGCGGACGCGCTTGGGCCCTTCTTGGGGAGAAGAGCTCTCCGCCAGCGTTATGCAATACGAGCTGACACTGCGACAGGTGGCCTAACTCAGGCCCATTGCGATCAGGCGACTACTTCATCTGCTCACGCAGATAGGCTTCCAGCTCGGGAATCGCCACGCGCACCTGCTGCATGCTGTCGCGGTCGCGCACCGTCACGGTCTGGTCTTCGAGGGTCTGGAAGTCGACCGTGATACAGTTGGGCGTACCGATCTCGTCTTGGCGGCGGTAGAGCTTGCCGATCGCGCCGGTATCGTCGTAAACCGTGCGCATGCCGGTGAGCTGCAACTGCTTGCGGATCGACTTGGCGGTATTGACTAGATCTGCGTTGTTGCGCTTGAGCGGGAAGACCGCAGCCTTGATGGGGGCGATCTTGGGCTTGATGTGCAGCACAGTGCGGAAGTTTTCATCCACCAGCGGCTGAGCCTGGCCGCGCAACTTCTTAGCGACCTCGATCTGATCGGCGCCCGACATCGCCAAGAGGCTTTCGATCTGAGCCAAGTTCTCGGAAAGATTGGCAGCGATAGCCTCGCCCCGCTCGCTCAAAGCGCTCTTTTGCTCTTCAGAAAGCTTCTCGTTGCGTCCGACCGACTTCAAGAAGCTCTGCAGGGCTTGTCCAACTGCCTCTAGCTTGTCGGCAGCAGGCTCTTTGACCTTCTGCTCGTCGTAGGCTTCGCACAACACGGCCAAGACACAGCGGCCCACACCAGCCGACGGCTCGATCACGAAGGGCACGATATGGCGCTTCAATTCTGGATCGAAGTAGGTCATGCGCACAATGCTATCGTTGTTCGGATGCACTTTGGCGGTCAAGCCAAGCGTCTCTTGATCGCGGCTGTGCGATCCGAGGTCATAGTCGGTGCGGTTGGCGATACCTTCGATCTCTTCGTAGCCGAGAGTCGGATAATTGTACATTAGGTCGAAGGTGCGCTTCGAGTAGTGTGCCAAGTCTTCCTTGGGCACATCGTAGACCTGAATCTTGCTGCGCGGGATACCGATGCTCTCCCACCACTGCAAGCGCGCCTCGAGCCAGCGCTCGTGCCACTCTTCGTCGGTGCCCGGCATCACGAAGAACTCGATCTCCATCTGTTCGAATTCACGAACGCGGAAGATAAAGTTGCGCGGGTTGATCTCGTTGCGGAAGGCTTTACCCTGTTGTGCGATACCGAAAGGCAGCTTGCGCGCCATGGTCTGTTGCACGTTTAGGTAGTTCGCAAAGATACCTTGAGCCGTCTCGGGGCGCAGGTAGGCGAACGAATCGGGATCAGCCACCGGGCCAACCGAGGTCTTAAACATCATGTTGAAGGGGCGCGGCTCGGTCAGATCGGTCGAGCCACAGTTGGGACACTTGCCATTGATATGGTCGGCCCGCCAGCGGCTGTGACACTTGCGACAGTCAACCAGCGGATCGTTGAAGGTCTCTTCGTGGCCGGAGTACTTCCAGACCAAGCGATTCATCAGAATCGATGCATCGATGCCTTCCATATCGTCGCGCTCGTAGACGTTGGTGCGCCACCAGTCGGCTTGAATGTTGTTTTTGAGTTCGACACCCAAGGGGCCGTAGTCGAAAACACCTTGCAAGCCACCATAGATCTCGGAACTTGGAAAGATAAATCCACGGCGTTTTGCAAGCGATACTACCTGATCCAAACTTGTTGCAGGCATTCCTTTTGCTCCTCGCTGCATAGAATATGGCCTTGTTCTATGCAGACTACTCACGCCTAGGGCATCAAAAAGCCCCAGGCAACGTTATGTCGCCTGGGGACGCATCTTTAAAAAGTAGAGAATGCGCGGTTCCACCCCAGTTATCGCCCCAACAGCGCCTCGCTTGTGCGTGCGCGCAGGACGATCACCTCATAGAAACAAAGCTCCACAGCGCCCTTCCCCTGCGTCAGACTGTCGGCTTCCACCAAACCCGACTCGCTGTTCAATCGACCCTCAGGGTACTCTTCTGTTTCATCGCTCTGCTCTTCAGTATACCATGGCGCTCTGTTCGATGCAATCAGCCTTTAGCTTGAGCCTTGGTCGGCATACGCGACAAAAGCCAAGCTTCTGCTCTGCGCAAGCCAATCGCACGCGCGAACTGTATCCAAACAGCTCAAGCAGACCTAACGAGATTCGTTGTGTGGTTGTTCCTCGTAGCGAAGCTAGTGTCGATCAACACAGGGTCGTTATAGCCGCTCTTAGTCTGTAGCCGCCACAAGCAGAGGCCATCGAGGCGACGATCGAGCTTTCGAGCCAAAGCGAAATGAGCTGGAAAGCTCTCAGGTTGGATAGGGCGAAAGCTGCCGTACTTCCGCTCCTATAGAAAACAAATCAAACCTCAAGCATAGCTTGAAGCTCTCATCGCTCCACACCTGAGCTGATCATAGCTCTCTATCGTTTTGAACAATACATCAACCAAGGAGAATGGCTTAAATAGCCTTGGTGGATCGGCAAGCGTTGTTAGGCAACGCGAGAATTCTTATTTTCAGCAAGCTGGGTATAGATCTGAGTTGTCGACAACGATGCGTGACCAAGACGCTCTTGCACATCGCGCAACTCAGCTCCATTTTCAAGCATATGGGCGGCAAATGAGTGGCGCAAAGTGTGTGGCGTAAGCTCCGAAAGGCCGAGCTCTTCGGCATAGCCCTTCAGGATGAGCCAGAAGCCTTGACGAGTCAATCGTTTACCACGGTGATTCAAAAAGAGGGCTTCGGTATCTGAGGCGTTTCGTAACAGCTGGGGTCGCCCGATATCGAGGTACTCTTCCAAAGCGGTTAAAGCGGTCGGCGTGATCGGCAACACTCGCTCGCGGCCTTGTTTGCCAACACAACGCACAACAGCGTTCGCCATATCGACATGTTGCACATCGAGTGCAACCAATTCGCTCACCCGCATGCCGGTCGCATACAGCAACTCGAGCATGGCCTTGTCGCGCGCACCCTCGGCGCTGCGTGAGCGCAGAGGCAGTTCGAGCAATTCATCGACCTGATGGGTCGAGATTGGGCGCGGCAGGAAGCGATCTACCTTCGGTGAGTCGATCTGTTCCGTGGGGTCAATCGCTATAATGCCTTCAGTATGAAGGTAGTTATAGAACGATTTCACGGCAGCAGTGCGTCGTGCGACGGTGGAATTCGCATAGCGACGCTCTCGCAAGAACAACAAGAACGCAAGCATATCGTCGTGGTCGACGCTGCTCCACGTTGTGCGTCCGCGCGACTCAAGGAAGGCGCGGAACTGTTCCAGGTCGGTACGGTATGCGGCAGTGGTGTTATTCGAAAGACTGCGTTCACCAGCCATATGTACCAAGAACTGGTTCAGATATTCATCCATACCTACCTCTTTCGCAGGTCTAGCAAATGTTTGTAGAAGTAATCAGAGTGTGGCAGTTTCCATCCGTGGAGTTGTGTAACACGTGAGGGGTATGTTACCGCAAAGCCCTATCCATGTCAACATAATCGACAAAAATTCGCAATTATGGGCTACTACAGCACAGCGCTTTGCTGCGGCTCATACACCACTTAACAGCCGCTTTCCTGTCTCGCCCCAAGCTCAAACGAACAAGCACAAAATTATTTTTGATAAAGATTTGAAAAAAACTTGACAAGCCGCAGATGCTCTGTTATACTCCGCTTAATCCATTAAGTACTTAATCCTTTAAATACTTCACGCTGAGGAAGATTCGTGGCGACGATCAAACAAGTTGCTGCTTTGGCGAATGTATCGACAGCCACTGTGTCCTATGTTTTGAACGGAACAGGAACAGTTACCGAAGCTGTCCGACAGCGTGTCTTACAGGCTGTAGCAGAGTTAGACTACCAACCAAGCTACGCCGCTCGCAGTCTTCGAACGCGCTCGCGTACCTTGGGGCTAGTGCTCTCTGCCAACCCGGGCCGCTTAGCCGACCCACTTTTGGCCGAGCTCTTGGCGGGCTTGACCGAAGCGGCAGCCGAACAGGGCTACTACCTGCTTCTGGCGACCGCCGAGGCCGAACAAGCCGAAGAGCGCTTATGTCAACAGCTGGTGCGCAGCGGTCGAGTTGAAGGAGTGGTCTTATTGGATGCTCTGGTTGATGACCCTCGGGCAGCCTTCTTGCGTCAGCATAAGGTTCCGCATGTCTGTGCAGGGCCGATCCCTGAAGATCAAGCCAGCCCTTCGGTGGCGGTCGATGGACGGGCCGGCGCACATATGGCAGTCAAACATCTGCTCAATATGGGTTATCGACGAATCGGACTGATCGCCTTGCCTTCGGAATTGGCCGATAGCGAGCCACGCTACCTAGGCTACTGCGATGCGCTTGAGGAACACGCTCTCGAGGTTGATCCACAATTGATCGTGGAAGCAGGCCGCGCTCATAGTGATGGATACGAAGCCATGCAAGAGCTGTTAAGTTTGCCAGAAGCGCCCGACGCAGTGTTGGCTTGCAGCGACGAACTGGCTTTCGGCGCACTGCATGCGCTCCAAGACCGAGGGATCAACGTCGGACCAGAAATCGGTTTGATGGGTTGGGATGATGCGCCCTTAGCGGCTTACAGCAATCCGCCACTCACAACTCTGCACGCTTCCCGACATACGTTCGGTAGGGAACTAGCGCGCCTATTGATCGAATCGATCGAACAGAAGAGCACTACGATCTCGCACAGCATTATCCCGATGCGGTTAATGATACGAAGATCTACTGCGCACGTGTAATCCAAGGTACATTGTTGTACGTGTACCACTCTGGTGATACATCAAGGAGGAGAGATGGCTTCAATTAAATTTGACCATGTGTATAAGCGTTTCGGCGATGTGACGGTGCTCAAGGACCTCAACCTCGACATCAGCGATCAAGAGTTCCTCGTGCTGGTTGGACCTTCGGGCTGTGGTAAGTCGACTGCTCTGCGCTGTCTGGCTGGTCTGGAAGAGATCAGCGATGGTAACATCATGATCGGCGATCGCATCGTCAACGACGTTCCGCCGAAGGATCGCGACATCGCGATGGTGTTCCAGAGCTACGCGCTCTACCCCCACATGTCGGTATACGACAACATGGCATTCGGTTTGAAGCTGCGCAAAGTTCCCAAGCAAGAGATCGACCGCCGCGTAAAAGAGGCCGCCGAAATGCTGTCGATCGCCCACTTGCTCGACCGCAAGCCAAAGGCTCTCTCCGGTGGTCAGCGCCAGCGCGTTGCACTGGGCCGTGCGATCGTTCGCGACCCCGCCGTCTTCTTGATGGACGAGCCGCTCTCGAACCTTGACGCTCAGCTGCGCGTACAAACCCGCGTCGAGATCAGCAAGCTGCACCAGCGCCTCAAGACCACCTTCATCTACGTGACCCACGACCAAGTCGAGGCTCTAACCATGGGTACCCGCATCGCCGTTATGCGCGATGGCGTCTTGCAGCAGCTCGACACCCCCCAGAACCTCTACGATCACCCGACCAACCGCTTCGTGGCTGGCTTCATCGGTAGCCCCTCGATGAACTTCGTCGATGCTCGCATCGAGCGCACCGATGGCGGTCTCTCGGTTGTTCTGGGCAACGATGCTGCCGTGCTGCCCGTTCCGGCTTCCAAGGCCGAGGCGCTCGACAAGTACATCGGCAAGAGCGTCTACTTCGGTATCCGCCCCGAAGACGTACACGACTCGCACTACATGCCGCGTGGCGTCTACGAGAACGCTAAGATCACCGCAGACGTTGAGATCGTCGAGCCGCTGGGCGCAGAGATCTACGCCTACATCAAGAAGGACAACGTCGAGTTGACCTGCCGCTTCGACCCGCGCAGTGCCGCTCGCGTTGGCCAAGCTGTAGAGATCGCGCTCGACCTCGACAAGATGCACGTCTTCGATCGCGAGACCGAGAAGGCGCTGATCTAGTTTTCAGCCAAACATACAAAAACCCCAGCCTTACTTCTAAGGTTGGGGTTTTTCTTTTTGGTCTTCGCTAGCTTGTGCAAACCCTGGTTTTGGCGGCAAAGCTTGCTAGCTTCCATGCAGTCTTTGGCGCGTCCGCCTACGGCTACCAACATCCCGCCCAACAAAACGAGGGGCTATGTGTCCGTACTCGCTCTCTGCCCTTTCTGTTAGCAAAACCGATTACTCTATTTCGTTTTGGCCTTGGGCAAAGCGAAGCTCAAGACCGCTTTACAGCATCACTCTTCGCTCGAATCGCAGGTTTTGCCTTTCCAATAGCCCACCGACTTAAAGCCATGCCAGCTTAAAAAGCTCAGTATCGAGAAGGCACTACAGGAGCTAAGCAGGCTCATAAAGCTGACGAAGCTGCCGATGCTCAAAATGCTATTGGCGCTGCCGATACTCAAAATGCTATTGGCGCTACCTATGCTCAAAATGCTGTTAGCGCTGCCGATGCTCAAAATGCTATTGACACTTCCGATGCTTAGAATGCTGCTTTTGCTGCCCACACCCTGCAAAGTGATTTGATCAGGCTCGCGCTCTGAAGGCTGCTTGGACATACCGATCTCCTCATACCTTGTAGTTTTACGCTTAGGATACCTCTTCCAACAGCTTTTCAATCAAGCTTATTTTAATACAAGCAGCCTAACAAGACTCAAGCAACATATGTACTCACCACATTTATTCACCACACCAAACACTGAGACACATTTATTCACCACACCAAACACTGAGACACATTTATTCACCACACGAGGCTCAGAGACACTGAGACAAGACACAGAGTTTTTTAGAGAGCTGCGCATGTCGAAGGGCACGGCTTTTTGAGGGGTGAGGGCCTTGCTCCCCCTCTCCTGCTTGCGGGAGAGGGGGCCGGGGGGTGAGGGCCGCTGTACTCACCACACGAGGCTCAGAGACACTGAGACAAGACACAGAGTTTTTTAGAGAGCTGCGCATGTCGAAGGGCACGGCTTTGTGTGCTAGATGTAGCTTTTTAGACAGAGTGTGGCTTTTTGAGGGGTGAGGGCCTTGCTCCCCCTCTCCTGCTTGCGGGAGAGGGGGCCGGGGGGTGAGGGCCGCTGTACTCACCACACGAGGCTCAGAGACACTGAGACAAGACACAGAGTTTTTTAGAGAGCTGCGCATGTCGAAGGGCACGGCTTTGTGTGCTAGATGTAGCTTTTTAGACAGAGTGTGGCTTTTTGAGGAGTGAGGGCCTTGCTCCCCCTCTCCTGCTTGCGGGAGAGGGGGCCGGGGGGGGTGAGGGCCGCTGTACTCACCACACGAGACACTGAGGCTTTTGAGGGATTTGTCTTGCGATGGTTGTGTGATCGCTTTGGAGCATGCTGAAAGCGCCGAAGCGTACCCTGAGCCTGTCGAAGGGGGTCCCTAAGCTTGTCGAAGGGCTGGCCACGGCTTTTGTTACTCCCCCTCTCCTGCTTGCGGGAGAGGGGGCCGGGGGGTGAGGGCAGGCTAGCCCTGTTTAGTAGCCGGAGGCGGACGCGCTACAAGCCGAATGGAAGCTAGAAGCCTCTCCGCCAGATGATTCAAAGAAGCGCTGCGAGCCGACCTGCACCACGAGAGAAGCGCTCACTTCTCGAGGCTCGGCTCGATGCGCAGGCCCCGCTCATCGAGCAGCCCAACCAAAATCACTGTGCCATTCGGGCCGACCCGCAGCTCGGCGTAGCGCGCAGCCGAGAAGCGCGGCCCGCTGCCCTCTTGAAAGAAGAAGGTCTCGCTCACCACCCAGACCCGATTGTATTCCAAGCGATAGCGCATCACCAGCTCGTTGTCAGCCAGCGGGCGGCTGCCATCGTCGTAGCGTATTGCCGTAAGCACGCGGTTATGATCGTAGCTGGCGATCAGCTTACCGCGCGGAGGAAAGCCCTGCGTTCGCGCCAAAACCGGATAGTCCAAGGCCATGTAGTCGCCCTGCATTAACGAGCGCGGATCGACTGGCCTCATTTCGAGCAAAACCCGCTCGCCCTGCCTGATAATCGTCTCGTTGTTCCAAATGCCCAGACCGAGCCAAGCCAAGACCAGCAGCAAATTCAGCGCGACAAGCATCGTTCGCCAAGTCATGACAGCACCTCCCGCTCGGCGCTCAAGTAACGCAGCACACTTCGCAGCCCTAGCAGCAGAGCGCCCGTACCCAACAGCGTCAAACTCTTGGTCAAAAGGGTCAGATCGAGGTTGTAGTAGTAGAGGCCCAAAAAGAGCAGCAGAAAAACGCAGGCCAGATAGAAAAGGATCGTCTCGCCGCGCTGTTTCGCCAAGAGCAGCAGGCTCAGAGGCGCTAACAGGGCTGGCATCTGCGATGCGGCCACACAGACCAAGATGAACAGAACAAGCAAGACCCACACCCAAAGGTCGCTCCAAGCGAAAGAGCTATCGACGATGGTGACAAGCTGCCACAAGATCAGGGCGAACAAGCTCAGATACAAGATCCAAAATTCAAACTGTGTGTAAACCAAGGCGATATGACCGAGCATACCAACCAGGATCGAGACCAAAAGCGCGATATGCGCCACCACCGCCAGTGCATAGCCAGCAGGCCGCGTGATCTGGTCGATCCGCCTCACAATGCTGAGCGAGTCGAAAGAGAACAAGAGCCAAACCAACGGCATGTACAAAGCGACGAGCAGATTAAACAGAGTATCGTAGCTAAAGGGAAAGCTAGCCATCAACCAGAAAATAGCGCAGACAGCGCTTATAGCCGTCGCCACAAAACGCACAAGAAAGGCCGGAAAGATACACAACAAGAAGAGTTCATAGCCGATGATTAAGGCATAGCTCACATGCTGATTGAGGCGCAGATCGAAAATCCCTACAACAACTAAATACTGGCCCAATAAAGCCAAAGCGATACTCAAGGGCTTGAAAAACGAGTTCTTTTGAAACAGAAAGGCCAAGGCCACAGCGCTAACCGTTGAGATAGACCCTATCACAAGGGCCACGGATCTCGACAGAAGGAAGAGATCGTTGATCAGATAGAACAGCAGCGAGGTGATAAGCCAAGCGCTCGCTCCGGCCAGCAAACGGATATAGATCGGCGTCTCGTGCGAATCGCTGCCTGCGGCTCGCTCGAAGAGGGCGGCGCTCGGCTCGACTTGCTCAAGGCTCAAAAAGCCTTCGAGCTGTAGTTGTTGAAGCAGTTCTGTTCGTTTCATATTAGTGCTTGCTCCCACGAAGAGACCGTCTTGCGCAGCCACGAGATGGCAAAGGCGCTCTCGGCTAAAATCACCACAATCGAAGCGACGACCGCGATACGCTCAAGGCGTGCGAAGCTAAAACCGGTGCTCACCGCGATAATGCTCAAGATCGCGAGCGAAAGCATAAACAGGTTGCGCTGCTCTCTGCCATAGTAGAAGCCAAAAACCAACAGCCCTAAATACGCCAACGTGCCGATCAACGAGATGCCGTGTTCTTCTAAAACCAGCCGCGAGCCGCGCTGGCTGTAGAGCTGAGGCGCTTCGCTAAGCGGAAAGTCGAACCAACGGATCATCAACAGCGTAAAGCAGAACAAGCCAACCCCAAAGAGCAGCGAGGGAAAACGATAGGCCCTAAGCCAACTAAAGCCGCTTTCAGCCAGTAAGTCGGCCACAAAGAAGCACAGAATATTGATAACGCCTAGGCAAAGCAGATAAAAGGAGAATGGGATATCGACCGATGGGCTGATAACTTGGGCGAGCCAAAAGCAGCAGCTCACGTTGGCTAACAGCATGACCAGCATCCACAGCGGCGACCAACGCGCCACACAAGCCCAAGGGATCACAAACAGCATCCAGCTGAGGAACAAGAGATAGGAATCGGCCCCGGTTTGGTAAACTTGGCCATAGACCGCAAACAAAACCCCGATCACCACCGCCGCGCAGCCCAACAACAAGCGCCCGAGCATGCTATCGAGGCCGCGCTGCAAAGCCGCGATCGTCAAAATACAAAGCAAGAGAGCGACCAACGCGATCTTCAACAGGCCGGGAATGTCGTTCCAGTTATAGGCCGCCAAAAAGATCAGGCCCACCAAACAGAAGAGCGAACCGAGCAGCAAAAGCGCACGATCGAAAAAGCGCTCCCAAGAGGAGCGGTCCGGCAATTTTCCGACTAAGCTATAAGCCCGCTCAAGCCCGGCACGGTTGAGATGACCAGCTTTGGCCAACCTGACGACATCGGCAGGCGTTGCCTCTTGCTCGTGTCCCGTTTCCACGTCTCCCTCCTCATAGCAAATCCGCTTGTTTGCTTCAGCTTGCTGCGGCGAGGTCTTTCCCAAAAAGAAGATCCTTGGCGCGTCCGCCTTCGGCTACCAACATCTCGCCCAACAAACGAGGCTTGTAGGCGTGTGTGCCGAAAGATCTCCCCAAAGCCAACAATGCAAACGGATTTCGTATCACCTATCTGAAAGCCTAAACACTACAACTAAGCATAGCTGGTTAAAAGGGCTTTAACACTATCCCAAAGAGGAACAAACAGGCTGGCTTGAGGGACGAAAGAGGCGTGCGGCGGCTGTTGGGTACGCGCTAAAGATCAGTCGACCAAGTTGAGGCTACGAGCACGTGCGATAGCGGCGGTGCGGTTTGTAACACCCAATTTCGCATAGAGGTTGCTGAGATGTTTCTTGACCGTTGCAAGCGAGACCACCAGAGCTTGAGCGATCTCGTGGTTGGTGCGACCCGAAGCGAGCAGCTTCATAACCTCCAATTCGCGCTGGGTCAAAACTTCATAGCTATCGGCCAAGGGTTCGAGCGGTCGTTTGCCAAACTGCTCATAAAGGGCTTGCAGTTGCATACGCTGTTGGCTATCGAGGCTGCTGTTGCGCAAAACGCGCCAGACCAAGGCTTGAATGGCGCTGCCACCGTCGAGGTAGCAACGCAGATAATCGCTGGGTGCGCCGAGACGCAAGACCAGCTCTAGTTGGGCGTCGGCACGCTCGATCTGACCCAAACGATGGAGCGCCTCTGCCATTATCAGCGCGATCTCAAGCTGACTCGCGATGCGTTGTTCGGCGCGGGCCTGCTCTGCCAGCCGATCGAGCTGGCGCACAATCAGTTCGAGCGTGCTCAGATCGTGGCTGCTTTGGGCTTCGCGCAGATGAATGCGCAGGAAGACCAGATAGGCGGCTTCAAACATAAAGTTCGGCACCATCTGAAAGTCGAACAAGCTGCGTTGAGCCCAAGCCATGGCTTGGCTCTGGTCGCCTAAGAGCCAAGCGCAACGGGCGCTTTCGGTTTGAATCAAAAAGTCGAACCACTGGGCATTGCCCAGACCCACCCGCGAAGCCTCTTGCAGATGCTGCTGAGCGGCTTGAGCGTCGCCTGCGATCGCGTAGATGCGGGCGAGCGCCAATTGGGCCCGCAAGACGATCTCGAGATCTTGGCCGCGCTCGCCCGCTCGCAGACCGCGCATAACCAAGGCCAATGCTCGGTCGCGCTGGTTGCGACGTAAGGCCAGCTCGCCCAAACCGACCGCTGCCATACCGGCCACAGGCATATCAATATGTTCGCTGCCACGCTGAGGGTCGAGTCCCAAAACCTGTTGATAGAGCTGTTCGGCCTCTTCGACACGCCCTTGCGATAAGCGCACTTCGGCCAGTTGACGGGTCGAGAAGGCCGTGATGAAGTGGTTGCCGCTGAGCTGAGCCAGTTGAAGTGCTTCGGCCAAGGCAGCGCTGGCGCCGATCACATCGCCCGAGGCATAGGCCGCGCCGCCCAAAAGCTGCGAAACCACGCTGCGCACATAGCTCTGCGAAGGCGAGAGGTGCTGAAGCGCGCGCTGACAGATCTGGAGCGTGGAGGGCACCTCTCGCCGCAAACCGCTGATAGCAGCTCGGACCGCCAACGCTTCGCCGTACAACTCAGAGTCGGCGCCCTGCGCCAAAATCAGCGGCTCGATCGCATCGATAAAGAGTGTGGCTTTATCGAGCTGGCCCGAAGCTGCCAAAGCCCAAGCGGCGATCAAGCCCAAATGGGGGCGCGACGTCGGCAACTTGATCGGCAGGCACTCGATCCAGCCCAGAACAGTGGTCAAGGCGCTGCGCATCAGTTGGGCGCGCCCACAGCGCTCGATCAACTCGGCCGCCAGCTCAAAATCAACGGCTAGGGCGTGGTCGATCGCCTCGAGCATCATGTCTTCGTCGGCGTACCACAGTGCAGCCCGTCGCCGCACATCACGCACAATCTCGGGCGATTGACGCTGCAAACGGTCGCGCAAAAAGTCGTTGAAGAGCTGATGATAACGATACCAGCCGCCCTCTAACTCGACTAAAAAGAGGTTGCTTCGCTCTAGCTCACTCAGTATCTCGCTAGCGGCAGGGGAAGTAGGATCGCTCGGACAGACCGCCTCGCAGAGCGAGGCAGAGAACTCGCTTAAAAAAGCCGTGCGCAGCAAAAAGGCCTGCACTTCGGGGCGCTGCTGGTCGAAGACCTCGCTGGCCAGATAGTCGAAGATCGCGCGCTGACTGTTGGGTAGATCGGCGATGGCGGCCAGACCTTGCTCCTGATGGCCTGCCATCACCCCCAAGAGATAGAGCGCGACCGCCCAGCCTTCTGCCCGCTGAGCCAGAAGCTGCTCTTGTTCGTTGCTGAGCGCAAGCCCCATACAGCTCTTGAAGAAGTGGTGGACCTCTTCGGGCTGAAAGCGCAGATCGTTGGGGCCGATCTCGCTTAACTGACCATAGACACGTCGCCGAGCCAAAGCAAGCGGCGGCTCGCTGCGTCCCGCCAAGACTAAGCGCAGGTTGGGCGGCTGATGATCCAAAATGAAGCTGATAGCCTCGTGGATCTGTTGGTTATCGATCAGGTGGTAGTCGTCGATGGCCAAAACGAGCGTAGCGTTAGTCGCGGCAAGCGCGTTGAGAAGCGGGGTCAGAAGCGCGCTGGCGGTAACCGGCTGAGGCGCTTGTAACAAGCCCAGCGAGATCTCGGCGACTTGCGGCTCAACACGCTGGCAGGCGGCACAGAAGTAAGCCAGAAAGCGGGCCGGATCATTATCGTGCCGATCGAGCGCCAGCCAAGCGACCCGAATAGGCTGCCCGAACTGATCTGCTCCGCTGCGTTCGAGCTGTTGCACCCAAAAGCTCAAGAGCATCGTCTTGCCCGAGCCAGCCGGTGCTACCAAGAGGGTAAGCGGCTGTGCGATGGCCTGATCGAGGCGCTGAAAGAGGCGCGGTCGTGCGAGCGAGCGCTGTCCGATCGGCGGGGGCGTAAGTTTCGAGACCAGCAGAGGCATACTGTTGGGCGTGGGGGCGGGGTTAAGGCCAACAGACGATTGGGTTTCTTCAAACGAGTGAGCGACCGTTTGCAGGCGCTGCAAGCTGAGCTGTTCGCCCTTGCCCAGATAGGCTTTGCGCAAGCGGCCATTGCTGCGCCGATAGATGCTCCAATACCAGTTTCCGCGCTGTTTGCGCTCGTGGCGCATCACAAAACGCCCAAGGGTGGGGTGAACGAAGACTATCCGCTGGTTGTTCGTATCAGAAAACCAGTGAAACCATTCGGGACTGTTTGGCGCAATCAGACGACTGCGCTGATTATCTTCGACAAGATGGATTCCGCTTGGACTAACCTGCAATTCGTGATCGTTCATGCAGCCTCCGTACCCAACAAGCGCGTAGTGTTAGTATACTCGGGCGAAGGGCGACAAGCAATCAGGATTTCAGCAGCGATCAAGCGGTACTTGTTGAATGATATCTCGTCTAAGAGCACGAAATATCATTCAACAAGAGATTATAGGGTGCCGTCCAAAGCTTACAAGCTTGAGTGGGCTTTTAGGCCAGGTTTTGGAAGACACCGCGACTCCGCAACAAGGGATAGAGCACGCCGAGACTTACACCAAAGACGGCGTGAGCGATAACAAAGGCTGGAACTTCGTAGACCGCCGTGCCAAACATCGGCAGCATGATGTAACGAGCCACCATCCAGATGATCCAACTGTATGCAAGGCCTAACGTGATGGGCACACCGAAGTTGAAGGTGAGCTTTAAAAGGCCGCTGTAGATGATGGTAAAAAGCATGCCGAGCAGAATAGCGAGCGCGAAGTGAATGGCTAAGCCGAGCAAAACAGTCGTTAGGCTCACCGAGCCATCGGCGCGCAGGATGGAGGGGAAGAGCGCGCCCGCCACATCGCGGAAGGGAGCTAGCACACTCATACCGTTCATGATGGCGACGATCATTGCCACCAGACCCATGGCTATACCAGCACCAACGCCCGACACAGCACCAAGAGCGACTTCTCGGCTCGAAAGACTCATCTCTTGGCTGCCCACAGCCATCTGAGGGCGTGCCTTTGCAGCAGCTCTCGAACGAATTTCAGCTTCTTTTGCGCTCATGCAAGCCTCCTTAAATCAATGGACAAAGTCGTTGAAATCTGAGCTCTTCGATCAGGCTGAGGGGGAAGAGAAGAGAATTGAAGGATAATCATAAAGACAATGAGCCTGTTGGAGAAGTGTTCCTTTTCATCATAGGTCGATTATGAATCGATGTCAATAGATTATTGATCTTATATCTACAGATTATTAATTAACGAAGTTTAGGCGCTCTGATAGCAAACGTTTTTGATCAGTTCTTGTGTTTTTTGCCTTTGGCAAAGCGGAATATGGTCTTGGGATTAGGTACTGCATAGCTCTTTCCATGCTTGGATGGTTTGTATTTTGGGGGAGCCCCTCGACACACAGCTAGCCCTTCCGGGTGGCGGGCGGGATGCTGGTAGCCGTAGGCGGACGCGCCAAGGACCTTTGTTGGGGAAGAGAGCTTGCCGCTAGCGAACTAAAGGCATGATATCGAGTAGGTGTATGGCGAGGAGGGAATGGTGATGTTGTATGCGATTTCGCTACGCGAAATCGCATACAAGCTCTCTGAGTTCTGTGCTCTCAAGGATACTCCCGCAATGGTATGCGAACGATCGTTTTTTGCTGCCGACACGACTGTTGGGTAATGCATAGCCGGGTGGCGGGCGGGATGCTGGTAGCCGTAGGCGGACGCGCCAAGGACCTTTGTTGGGGAAGAGAGCTTGCCGCTAGCGAACTAAAGGCATGATGTCGAGTAGGTGTATGGCGAGGAGGAAATGGAGGAGCGCTTGTAAACAAAGCAGCCTCTGTGAGAGAGGCTGCTTTGTCGGGCATCAGAAGGCGCTATTAACCCAGTTCGAGGATATTGCGCACGCCAGTCACTAGGCGGTCGATATGCTCTTGAGAGGTGTAGCTTTGTACCGAGAGGCGCAAGAACTTGCGGTCGCCCCAGCTCGTCTCGGGGATCTCGACTTTGTATTCGTCCCAGAGGCGGGCCTTGAGTTCGCTGTGATCGCAGTCGCTGGGCAGCGAAAGCAGAGTCATCTGGCTCCACCAGGTGGTCGACTCGTCGTGTACCGGCGGGACGCCCGTCAGCTCGCTGATGCGGGCACGCGCTTGGCTGGCCAGTTCGTGGCAGGCGGCGCGCACAGCGGGCCAGTTGTAGGATGCTTGGAAGTCGATCGCAGCAGGCACCGCCAAATAGGCCGCCGGATCGTGCGTGCCGCGCCACTCGAAGTATTCGAGGAAGTTGGGGCGATAGGGCTTGCGGCTCTCCCAACCCCAGCTCACCACCAAGGGTTCGAGCAGATCTTGGTATTCTCGGCGGGCGTAGAGGAAGGCGGCCGACTTAGGAGCCATCAGCCACTTGTGGGCGTTGCCGGTGTAGAAGTCGGCATCGATGGCTTGCATATCGAGGTCGATCTGGCCCAGAGCGTGGGCTCCGTCGACAACGGTCAGAATGCCTTCGGCGCGGGCGCGGCGACAAACCTCGGTCACCGGGAAGATCGTAGCGGTCGGCGAGCTGATATGGCTCAGGAAGATGACTTTGGTGCGCGGTGTGACACCCTCCCAAAGCTGATTGACGAAATCTTCAGCGCTCTTGGGTTCGAGGTCAATATGCTGAGTGACATAAACAGCGCCGGTGCGATTGCAGTTGAAGCGCCAAGCGCGCTCACACGCGCCGTACTCGTGGTTGGTGCCCAAGATTTCGTCGCCGGGCTGCAGCTTGAGCGAGTGGGCCACGATATTGACGCCGTAGGTGGCGTTGGGCACATAGACCAGATCATCGGGATCGGAGTTGACGTAGGCAGCCAGCTTGCTGCGGGCCTCGGCTAGCCGTTCATCCATGCGCCGACCGAGGAATTCGACGGGCTGCTCTTCGAGCACACGCTGCCAGCGCTGATACTCTTCGAAGACCGGACGAGGACAAGCTCCAAAACTTCCATGGTTGAGGAAGGCCATATCGGGCCGCAGTAGAAACTGATCGGCGTTAACAGGGAGGGTAGTCATAAATCGGTTATTCCTTAACTGGGTTGAAGGTACGATCGATTAATCTTCATCGAAAGGCTCTTCGTTGAGCAGTTGATTGAGCAGATCATCATCGGATGGAGAGATCGCCCGATCGAGCGGCGCTTGATCGTCGTCAAGCGGCAAGGCGATCTGTTGAGCCGAAGGCGGCTCGCTCCGTCCCGGGCGCAAACCGCTGAAGCGCGGCCCTAAAAGGCGCGCGCAGCGCCCACAAAGATCGCTCGGTGGCTGAGCAACCCGCAGCAAGCGCCATTCGCTGCGGTTAATGGCTGCACCACAACGCGGTCGGCCCGCTGCAGTCGCCAAATGGTAGTGCCACTCTTGATTGATGCGTGCTAGGCCGACCTTGTGCAATACCAGCAGATCGCGCGGTTCGTCCTCGACAAACATCGGCTCGCCCTTTGTTTATAAAACGCCTTTGGTGCTCGGTACGCTGCCAGCCAGACGCTCGTCAATTTTGGTGGCAGCATCGAGGGCGCGCCCAAAGGCCTTGAAAATACCTTCGATTTTGTGATGGTCGTTGTGTCCATACAGCACATGGGCGTGCAGGTTCATACGAGCGTGAAAAGCGACGCTCTCCAAGAGGTGCGGGATGAGATCGGTGCCGAGCTGACCAACGCGCGGCGTAATGAAGTCGGCCTTGACCACGCAGTAGGGGCGTCCGCCCAAATCGACTGCAACCAGCGCCAGCGCTTCGTCCATAGGCACGTAGCTGTGGGCGGTGCGCACCAAGCCACGTCGTTCGCCCAAAGCTTGGTCGATAGCGCGCCCCAATGCGATACACACATCTTCAGCGCTATGGTGTTCATCGATGTGCAAGTCGCCGACGCAGCGCACCTCCAGGTCGAAGAGGCCATGTTTGGCCCATAGGTTCAGCATATGGTCAAGAAAACCGATCCCAGTCGAGATATCGGCTTTGCCGCTGCCATCGATATTGAGCGATAGAGTAATATCGGTTTCGCCCGTGCGACGAGCGACGCTTGCGGTTCGTGCTTGTGAAGTCATAGCTACCTTAATACAATGCCAAGCAAGGGGCCAGAGCCGCTGCATCGGCAAGAAAGCTTTCTACCAAATCCGCTTGGTTCCTTCAAGGCTCTGGCGGCGAGGTCCCTCCCCCAAGAAGTTCCTCAGCGCGTCCGCCTCCGGCTATCAACAGCTTGTCAGCCATCACGCCAGCCTAAGCGACAGAACGAGGCCGCCCCTAAGACAAACGCCCCAAACGGATTGCGCACTAGTTATTGATAATCTTCAACAATTCGGGCAATATCACCCCGTTGGAGCCAATGCCCTCGCCAGCCGTAATGGTCGGGTTGCCCTTCCAGTCGGTAAAGCTGCCGCCAGCTTCTTGCATAATCGGCAGCAGGGCGGCCGCATCCCAAATGCTCATCAGCGGATCGACCATCACTTCGGCGCGACCCGTCGCCACCATCAGATAGCCATAGCAGTCGCCCCAAGTGCGGAAGGTGCCGACCGCTTCGATCAGACGCTGCAGGGCAGGCAAGTTGCGCGGATCGTCGTATTGGCTGATGGCCGAGGAGAGCAGCAGCGCTTCTTTCAAGTTGCTGGTTTGCGAAACACGGCAAGGGCGACCGTTCCAGCGCGCGCCCAAACCTTTGGCCGCCGTCACAATCTCGCCCAAAGCGGGGATATTGACTACGCCCAGCACCGGCTCGCCATCGCGCTCGAGGCCGATCATCACACCATAGAGCGGCACGCCCCGCACAAACGAACGCGTGCCATCGATCGGGTCGACGATCCAGCGATGGGAAGCGCCCCCACCTGTCTCGCCATACTCTTCGCCCAAAATGGCGTGGGTCGGATAACGCTTGGCGATCGCATCGCGCAAAAACTGCTCGGTCTCGCGGTCGGCCACAGTTACAGGCGATTCGTCGGCCTTGAGATCGGGCGTGATTCCGGTTTGAAAGTAGCGTAGGGTAATTTTGCCTGCCTGCCAAGCCAATTCATGAGCGAAACTGAGCAGATCGGAGAGATTCTCAGACATGGAAAGCTTCCTTTTTCAAACTAGAGCGCTCGCAGAGCGGCCAGTACGGCATCGGTATGTTCGGGTTTGCCAACGCTGATGCGAATGCAGTCGCGCAGATTGGGTTTGTTGTAATAACGCACCAAGATGCCCTCTTTGGCCAAAGCGTCCTTGACCTCGCGGGCGCTGCGTCCATCGACCCGACAGAGAATGAAGTTGGCTTCGCTGGGGTAGGGCTGCAACCAAGCGATCGAGCGTAGACCTTCGTACAGACGGGCGCGTTCATCGATGATGCGGCGGATGGTATCGCGTAGATGATCCATATCATCAAACGAAGCGAGCGCAGCCACCTGGGCCGGAACGCTGACGTTATAAGGCTGGCGTATCTTCCAGATGTGCTGGGCCAGCTCTTCGTGCATCACGCCGTAGCCGATGCGCAGGCCTGCTAGACCCGCCCACTTGCTGAGGGTGCGCAACACGACTAAGTTCTCATACTGGCCAACCAGATCGATCACGCTCCCGCCGCTAAACTCGGCATACGCCTCGTCGACCACCACCAATACTGGCAGCTCCAAGAGACGTAAAATATCGTTGCGCGGCATCAGGTTGCCGGTCGGGTTGTTGGGAGAAGTCAAAAAGACGATCTTGGCCTTGTGTTGTGTGATGGCCTCGGCCAGCTCTTCGGGGTCGAGCGAAAAATCCTCTTTGCGTTCGACATTGACCACTTTCGCGGCCTGCACTCCAGCGTCGAACGAGTACATGCCAAAAGTGGGCGGACAGTCGATCACAACTTCGCCCGGCTCGACACACAGGCGCAAGAGCAGGTCGATCAGCTCGTCGGCGCCCGCACCGCAGATGATCCGTTCGCTCGGTTGGCCGATATAGCTACTCAGAGCGGCCCGCACGGCTCGACATTCGGGGTCGGGGTAGACAGCGTAGGCGGCGTGAACCGCTGGGTCGTTGAGCGCAGCGATGGCACGCGGCGATGGACCGTAGGGATTTTCGTTGGCGTCGAGTTTAATGATTCGCTCGACGGGCAGGCCGAGCTGTTGAGCTAACACATCGAGCGGTACGATCGGCGTATAGCTGTCGAGCGCGGCAATATCAGAGCGCAATAATTGAGCAATAGATGGCATAAAATTGCCCCTTCTATCGATACCAGACAGGATTACAAGCAGGGCGAAACAATAGCTGAAGCGGATTATACCACGCCGATGCTTGAAGGCGAGAACGCGCTATCTATGCTATAATCCCCTCCCATAGTAGCTGTAAACATAGGGATAAACCAGTCATGACGCAAAAGCGCCCCAGTATCAGCGCATTTTTTCCAGCTTGTAACGATGGAGGTACGATCGGCAGTCTCGTCGTTACAACTCTTAATACGTTAGCTGAACTTACCGACGACTATGAAGTCATCGTTGTCGAAAATGGTAGCACCGACTATACCGTCGACGTGTTGGAAGAATTAGCCCAGCAGTACGACCGTCTCCGTATCTATACCCATCGCCAAGCGCTTGGTTACGGCGGCGCGTTGCGGGTTGGTTTTGCCAAAGCCTCCAAAGATCTGGTCTTTTACACCGACGGCGATGCCCAGTACGATCCACGCGAGATCAAGCTCTTGCTCGACGCCTTGCGCGACGATATCGATGTTGTAAACGGCTGGAAGATCGACCGTGGCGATCCGCTGCACCGCAAGATCATCGGCCGAATCTATCACCATGTGGTCAAGTTCGCCTTTGGCTTCAAGCTGCGCGATGTCGACTGCGACTTCCGCTTGATTCGCCGAAGCGCGCTCGAAATGATCGATCTGGAATCGCCCGACGGTACGATCTGTGTGGAACTGGTCAAGAAGCTGCAAGATGCCAAGTGCCGTTTTGCGGAAGTGCCAGTTCACCACTATCATCGCACCTACGGCAAGAGTCAGTTCTTTAACTTTAAGCGCCTTAGCCGCGTGATCCCGCATTTGGCTGTGTTGTGGTGGAAGCTCGTTCTCTGGCGTGAACATCTGCCTCGAATCGAAGCGCGCCGCCGCGCCGCCCTTGCGTCGTCGCTCACGCCGAAAGAGTAGTATGGCCCTCCATCGGATAGGCGTTCGCTCGCCCTCGCGTTTCGACCGCTTTTTGACCGGTGAAGTGCGTAACTGGCTCGCATGGCGAGAAGGCTTGGTACTGGCAGGCCTGATAGTTGTGCTGTTGTTGTTGGCGGTTCTGTGCGCCTATCAGCCTCGTTTTGAAAGTTACGATCGGATCACCGATCATCCTAACCACATTCGCTTAACGGGCATCTACCCGAGCGAAGGGCAGGGCGAAAACAAACAGCGTTGGACATCGCGCCGCACAACCTTGCGTTACGTTGGGGTCGGCGAGGGCACTTACAGTCTCAAACTGCGCTTTCACGGCGGGGCCGAATCAGGAGCTGGTCGCACGCTTGATGTGTCGGCCCGTAACCGTAGTCTACCGCTCGCTAATCTGGTCATTCGACCCGATTGGCAAGAGTTGCTGTTGGCGATTCCCGCCGAAGCGATAGACACCCAAAGCGGCGACCTTTCGATCACGCTCGAGATCGAGCCAATGAAGGGCGCAGCCGATGATCCGCGCGAGTTGGGCGTGGCTCTCACACATGCGACCTTGCAGCCCATTAGCGACGGAGACCAACTGCGTCTGCCGCCACTGCAACGCACCCGCGAACTACTCGTCAGCGCACTGGCGATCTATCTGGCGCTTTGGCTGCTCTTTACGCCCCGTCGACTGGCAGCCACAATCGCCATCTCGTTCGGGCTGCTGATCAGTGTAGGGATCGCTTTCGCACGCCTCGATACGATTCTGCTGCTGACGATCGCCCAACGGGTCTTGCCATGGACGCTGTTGATCGCCCTGATTCTGCGCGCTCTCTCTTCGATCGCCGAATATGGACTGCACGCTCCGCGCTGGTTGGCACGCCCGCCAGCAGCGGTTTTTGCTGCCCTGCTGTTTATTTTCGCGATCCGCTACGGCGGTCTGCTGCACCCACAGTACATTATGATCGACCAGCGCTTGCGAGCCAACCAACTGTTGAATATCGCGGCGGGTCGGGCCGATCTGGTGCGCCCACAACTGGAACAGCAGTATGAGTGGGGAACACGCGAACCAGTGCCTTATTCGCTGATCACCTACGATATGCTGGTACCGCTCACTTGGTGGTACAGCAACGACGATCTGGTGAAAGCGATCGCGGCCACCAGCTCCTTGATCGATGCGACGGTTCCGCTGATGCTCTGGGGCTTGGTGGTGCAGGGTAGCCACAGACGCCGCAAACAGGATTGGAGCGACTCGCCCGATCGACTGATCGCTTCCTTCGCTGCCCTGCTCTATGCGGGCATGCCACTCGGTTATCTCTTTTTCCACGATGGCAGCTTCCCCACCACAATCGGTGTCTGGTTTGTGGTGCTGATGCTCTTGTGCTTGCGTTGGTTGGTTGAAGCTGGCACCCATCGTAGCGAGCATGTGGTTGAATGGCGAGCTGGCTTTTGGGTGCCGATGCTGTTCTGCTGTTTGGCAGCGGGCTTGGCACTTACCTCCTACGTCACCCATCTAGCCTTTGTGCCCTTTCTGCTCGGATCATGCGCCGCAAGCTTGTGGCTGTTGGCAAAGGAGCGGGCCGCAGCTTGGCGAATCGGTCTGTCGTTGCTGATCGCTGGCATTGGCGGCTGGCTAATCTATTACCGCGACTATACGCTGATCCTCATTCAGCGCACCATTCCTGCCTTCATCGAGCAGATCGCCACCCAAGGCTCGGTCGGGCGCGATACCGAATTGCTTTACGCTACCGCCGTCAACACACCTTTCGAGCACCTCTATGCCCACTTCCGCATCTGGCCGATTCTGCTGGGCCTGATGGCCTTAGCCCTGCTGCTGCGCAAGGCTCCCAAGCAGTTCATCACCCATATCGGCCTGAGCTATGCGCTCTTCCTGCTGGCCACGACGATCGCCGAACAGTGGTTTGGGCTCTGGAACAAGCATATGACCTTTGCCCTGCCGGGCATTGCGCTGCTGGCCGGAGCAGGTATGGCCTATCTGTGGCAAAAAGGCCGCCTAGCCCAACTGATTTGTACGATCTTGCTGGCCTACCTCTTTTGGGAGAGCACGCTCGCATGGGGAAACCGAGTGCTATGGTATAGTTTACCTGCACACGCTATGTAGCTGTCGCAACCAACCAATGTGGGCGGTGAGATCGCATAGCACAAACACTATGCTTGAGGATAACTATGCATACATTTAAGGGTGTCTTTGATGGAGCGCGAGTGCTGATCACGGGAGGTTTAGGCTTTCTTGGAAGCACATTGGCTCATCGTTTAACCACGCTCGGAGCCGAGATCACTCTGGTTGATTCGCTTGTGCCCGAATATGGTGGCAATACCCGCAATATTATTGACATTCAAGATAAAGTTCGAGTAAATATCGCCGATGTGCGCGATGAATATTCAATGAATTATCTGGTACAGGGCCAAGATTACCTCTTTAACTTGGCTGGTCAAACGAGTCACCTCGACTCGATGAACGACCCCTATACCGATCTCGATATCAATTGCCGCGCTCAACTCTCGATCTTAGAAGCCTGTCGCAAACACAACCGCTCGATCAAAGTCGTCTATGCCAGCACCCGCCAGATCTACGGCAAACCCGACTATCTACCGGTCGACGAGAAGCACCCGCTTCACCCCACCGATGTCAATGGCATCAACAAGATGGCTGGCGAGTGGTATCACATTCTCTACAACAACGTCTATGGCATTCGGGCCTGCGCCTTGCGTCTGACCAACACCTATGGGCCGCGTATGCGTGTGAAAGACAACCGCCAAACCTTTTTGGGCATCTGGATCAAGCGTATCATCGATGGTGAGCCTATTCAGATCTGGGGCACGGGCGAGCAACTGCGCGACTTCACCTATGGCGACGATTGTGTCGATGCAATGCTGTTGGCCGCGACGGTCGAAGAGGCCTACGGCCAGATCTTTAACCTAGGCGGCAGCGAACCGATCAGCTTGAAGGCGCTGGCCGAGCTGTTGGTCGAAGTCAACGACGGCCAGGGCAGCTACGAGATCATTCCCTTCCCCAGCGAGCGCAAACAGATCGATATCGGCGACTACTACAGCGACTATCGCTTCGCGCAGAGCCGTTTGGGCTGGGAGCCGCGCACCAGCCTACGCGAAGGTCTCAAGCGCACCTTAGAATTTTATCGCGCCAACCGCGAATACTATTGGTAGTTTTTCAACTCTACACAGCGCTGTTTATGCTTGCAAAGCTAGAGGAATAGTATGACTGTTGAATCCGTCCCTTTCGGGGATTCCAAGCGGCAGTACCTTGCCTTAAAACCGGAGCTCGATGCTGCCGCAGCACGGGTGTTAGAGAGCGGCGCCTATGTTCTCTCGTTCGGCAAAGAAGTAGCGGCCTTTGAGAAAGCGTGGGCGGCCTATTGCGGTGTCAACTATGCGATCGGCGTCGCCAGCGGTGCCGACGCGCTCTATCTGGCCTTGGCCGCGCTGCAAGTCGGCCCGGGCGACGAAGTGATCACCGTCGCCAACGCCTGCGCTTACCAGACCGCCGCGATCGTGCAGACGGGCGCGACGCCAGTACTAGTCGATATCGAGGCCAGCAGCCACAATCTCGACCCCAAGCAGCTCGAAGCGGCCATTACACCCCGCACCAAAGCGATTATGCCGGTACACCTCTATGGGCGGCTGGCCGATATGGAAGCGATCTGTGCTATCGCCGAGCGCCACAACATCCCGGTGGTCGAAGACGCAGCCCAAGCTCACGGCGCCAGCCGCAACGGCAAGAAGGCAGGCCAGTGGGGTGCTATCGCCGCATGGAGCTTCTATCCAACCAAAAACTTGGGCGCGATCGGCGATGGCGGCGCGCTTACCACCAACGATCCAGACCTGGCCGAGCGGATCCGCCGTCTGCGCCAATACGGCTGGAGCAGCAAATATGTCGCCAGCGAACAGGGCGGCCGTAACTCGCGCCTCGACGAGCTTCAAGCGGCCTTCTTGCAGGTGAAACTGGCCTATCTCGACAAGGGCAACCAGTTGCGCCGCGAACGTGCCCAGTGGTACCGCGAAGGTCTGGCTGGCACGCCGCTGGTGCTGCCCCAAGACGAAGAGGGTCACGTCTACCATCTCTACGTGATCTCGTGCGACCAGCGCGACGCCCTGCGGGCCCACCTGCTCGCCAACAAGATCGGTTGCGACATTCAGTATCCGGTGCCTGCCCACAAGCAGCCCGCCTACGCCACCATCTTCGGCAACTCGATCTCGCTGCCACAAACCGAGTACGATGCTCAGCATATTCTCTCGTTGCCGATCTACCCCGAGCTGACCCGCGAAGAGGTCGAGCGCGTTTGTGAAGAGATTCGAGCCTTTTTCGTCTAGTTCCAAAGCTGCTGTTTCTGTTTGCAGAAGCCTTGTTTGACAGAGACAGCGCTAACACAAACAAGCAGAACAAGCGCGTCATAATCCCTTAGGTTTTGAGGTGGTCTCTCGCCACACTGCGATACGCCTCTGGTTTTGGGCGGGATGTTGATAGCCGTAGGCGGACGCGGTTAATGCCTTGTTTGGGGAAAGGACCTAGCCGCCAAAACGCTGAAAGTATAAAAAAAGAGGAGATGGGCCACATCGACCTATCTCCTCTTTTTGGTTATGTCAACAAACTATCTGCTGCGTTCGATCCGGCGCTCAGCCTCGGCCAGATAGGGCGTATGCAGCTTGAGCGGCTGAGTGCCGGGCTTCCTGCGGCGAGCCGCCAAGTTGAGCATCTCGACAAAGACCGAGAATGCCATCGAGAAGTAGATGTAGCCTTTGGGAATGTGCTGGCCGAAGCCTTCTGCCAAAAGGTTCACACCGATCAGCACCAAGAAGGCCAGAGCGAGCATCTTGACGGTGGGGTGTTTGTTCACGAAGTCGCTGATCGCGCCCGCCGAGAAGAGCATAATACCAACCGCGATCACTACCGCAGCGATCATCACACCGATCTCGTTGACCATACCGACTGCGGTGATCACCGAGTCGAGCGAGAAGACCACGTCGAGCAGAATGATCTGCACGATGACCGCGCCAAACGAAGTGACCACTTTTTCGCTACCGTGAGCCTCTTCACCTTCTAAGCGCTCGTGAATCTCGAAGGTCGCTTTGCCAACCAAGAATAGACCACCAATCAACAGGATCAAGTCACGGCCCGAGACAGCGCGTGCTTCTTCACCTAAGAAAGGTAGCGGAAGCTCAAACAAGGGGGCCGTAAGGCCAACCAACCACGAGAGTGAAAGCAGAAGTAGAATGCGGGTGATCAGGGCGAGACTAAGGCCGAGCTGGCGAGCTTTGGCTTGTTGCTCTACGGGCAACTTACCAGCTAAGATCGAAATAAAGATAACGTTATCGACGCCCAACACGATCTCTAAGGCCGTAAGTGTTAGTAAACCGATCCAGATATCAGGATTGGTAAGCCATTCCATAGGTGATCTTTCGCCTCCATAAACTGACTGAACATCAGCAATTGTACACGAGCCTTTTGCAGATACAAGGGAAAAATTGCCCTACCTTGCTCGGCCATCTGAAGGATCTGACTGTGTATCTGCAGCAAAAAACGAACCTCGCTTCGTTATCACGGCTAGATCTACGCAAAACCTCCTCATAAGGTTGCTGATCGTATGGTATGATGCAAGCCGCAGTGCGTTTGGGTCGTAAGATTGGGCTTATGGCCCGCTATCACAGAGATACTCAATCGTTTATGGCTAACAAACTCGATCCGACCAGTAAACTTTTTCTTTCCTATGTTCCCGAACTTTCAGGCGATCAGCACGTTTTGCTACTCGGTCTGCTTGAGGCCGGGCTTGTCAGCGCGATCGCAAACAGTCTCTCGCCAGCCGGTCGGCTCGTGATCGCCGATTACAATAGCGCCGCCCTCGCCAAGGCTGCTTCGGCCCTGAAGACAACTGCCTTCCAGCAGGCCAAGCTGATCTCGCCTGATCAACTCGGCGACTACACCGATGCGAGTTTCGATGCGGCTTTTGTGCATATTGTGCCCTTCCCCAACCGCGCTCTGCTCGAACGCCTGATCAGCGAAGCTGGGCGTCTGCTGAAACCCAATGCCATGCTTTACGTCGGCGGCCCGCGTGACAAAGGCATTGTGTCGGTCGGTACATATGTGGAAGAGCTGTTTGGAAGCGCTGGCAACTCCCAGTACGCCAAAGGCTGCCGCGTGATCACAGCGGTTCGTCCTTCTCACTGGCAGGGCCAGAGCGCAGCCGCCCAAACAGAGCTGATCGATATCGAGCTGCGCGGCCAGCGACTCAGCCTAGAGCTGCGCGACGGTGTCTTCGCGCGCGGCGGCCTCGACGATGGCAGTCTGATGTTGATCGAAGCGATGCAGGTGGAGGAGGCACTGCAGATTCTCGACCTTGGCTGTGGCGGCGGTTTGGTCGGCATGCTGGCGGCTCGGCTTGCGCCCCAAGCCCAGGTGACGTTGCTCGATAGCAATTTGGCGGCCGTCGAGCTAGCGCGCGCCAACCTCGAACGCAACCAGATCAACAACGCCCGTGTGCTGGTCAGCGATGTCTGCAGCGCGGTGCGCGACCAGCAGTTCGACACAATCGTGACCAATCCGCCGTTTCATCAGGGCCGCCTGCAAACAACCGACACAGCGCTGCGCTTTTTTAAAGAATCGGCCCAGCAATTACAGCCCCATGGCAAACTCTTCATCGTCTGTAATCGCTTCCTGCCCTACGAGCAAGTGCTACGTGAGATCTTCGCGAGCGTGCAAGAGGTGCGCGGCGATGGACGTTTCCGGGTTCTTTTGGCCCGCCACTCCTGAGCCTTTGGCGTGCTCACCCCCGCTATACCAGCTCAATCTCAGCTTCTCATCAGTTTGCCATCAGTTTGTAGGCAGTACAATAACCATATCTAGACATTTGGAACCTTAGGTTCCTAGTTATAAAACGCAGTGATCGTCACGAGGATAGGCCGTTTTGACATGTTGGGGGAACGAACCCGAGCTGGTCTGGCTGGCCTGCCTCGTATTTACTTATAGACACTATGGCTCGTACACATACTTTTTCTTCGTGGGTAGAGGTCGATATCGCCGCAATCGGGCACAATGTGCGCGAACTGAGTCGCTACGCTGGCCCGAACGCCCATGTGATGGCGGTGCTCAAAGCCGATGCCTACGGCCACGGAGCCGAACTGGTCGCACCTGTTGCCCTCGAAAACGGGGCGACCCACTTGGCCCTCGCCACCCTCGCCGAAGCCAGAACCCTACGCGAAGAAGGCATCACAGCACCCATCCTACTCTTGGGCTACATTCCGCCCGAACAGGTCGAAGAGGCGATCGCGCTCAACCTTTCGGTCACACTCTTCGATAGCCAAGTAGCGCACGCCCTCAGCGCTGCCGCCCTCAAATTGCAGCGCACGGCCCGCGCTCATCTCAAAATCGACACCGGCATGAGCCGCCTAGGCGTGCTGCCCTACCACGCTCTTTCTTTCGCTCAACTAGCTAGCAGCCTGCCGGGCATCGAGATCGAAGGGATCTACACGCATCTCGCCACAGCCGACGGCGATTGGGAGATACACGCCCCACCGATTTGCACGCCCGAGCCCTACTACGACAAGAGCTTAGCAAGCCATGCCATCACCCTCACCGAGGTCGCCACACTCTCGCAAGCGCAGGTCTTGGCCCATACCCAACTGGCCCGTTTTGAAGTGCTTCTCGATCGCTTCGCCGCCGCACAGATCTTGCCACGCTACATTCACGCCTCCAACAGCGCGACTCTGCTGCGGCTGCACCGCCACTATCCGCGCCACAACCTTGTGCGTCCCGGTCTCGCGCTCTACGGCCTCTTGCCCTTCTGTCCCAGCCTCGATGAAGAGCTGCCCGACTTACGGCCCGCCCTCTCGTGGCACACCCGTATCGCGCGCGTCGTCGATCTGCCGCCCGATACAAGCATCTCGTATGGCGCCCGCTACACCACTCACGATTGGCAGCGCATCGCCACCCTGCCGGTCGGTTACGCCGACGGTTTGCGTCGCAGCCCTGCTTGGCAAGAGGTGATCATCAACGGCCAGCGCGCCCCGATCGTAGGCCGGATCTGTATGGATTACGTTATGTGCGATGTCAGCCACATCAGCACGGCCAAAGTCGGCGACCGCGCCACTCTGCTCGGCAAACAAGACGAGGCCGAGATCACGGCCGATGAAGTCGCCACTTGGCTCGATACCAGCGCCTACGAAGTGCTCACCTCGATCGGCAGTCGGGTCGGGCGTGTCGCTGTTTGATAGCCCATGCGCTTAACGAGTTTAGCGCTCTAGCGGCTTGGTCTTTACCCCAAACAAGGCTCTAAGCGCGTCCGCCTTCGGCTACCAACATCCCGCCCGCCACCAGACGGTCGTAGTCTGCGCCCAGCGACGAAGCCGCCCTCACAACGGGGAAGGAGGTATGATACCAAATTCGTTTGAAAGACGTGCATTTGCTTAACGCGAGAAAACAAAACGAGGGAAAGACGTTGTGTGCTATTTCGCGCGACAGCGCGAAATAGCACACAACAAAAAGAGCTACGTTCCACTCTGCCGAAGGCCAAATAGAAAGTAATCAACCGAATTTGGTATGAGAGGTCAGTTCCACTCTGCCGAAGGCTAAAAAACAGCAAGCGATCAAGCAAACACTCGAGCAATACTCTGTTGAGTGCAAGCGAGGGTTCGCAAGTCAGCGATGGTATAATACACACGGAGCGGCCGCTTCTAGGCCGATAAAGCAACCGAACGCGACTCTACAGAAGCGCTTCTGCAAGTGCATGTTTCATATCAGAGGTTACAATGGCTCAGCCAATCATTGATCTTCAGATCCATACAACAGCTACACCCCACCATTCCAGCTGGCAACCCGAACAGCTTGCCCAACACGCAGTTCAAGAAGAGATGTTGGCGATCGCCGCCACCGATCACAATACTACGGGCAATGTCAAAGCGCTGTTGGAAGCTGGCAAACGCTTCGGTGTGCATGTGATCAGCGGGGTCGAGATCGATAGTGGCTTTAATGGCAAGCTCTGGCACACCCTGATCTACGGGGCCGATCCCGAAGCGCCCGAACTGCTGGCGCTCTGCGATTCGGTCTTTAGCTCCAACGCTGCCGACGCCCAGCGCTTAATCGAAGAGCTACCGCGCGCTGGCTGGAAGCTGGAAGGCTTGGACAAACTTGGGCGCAGCCCCAATGTGGCCGATGTTGGCACCGCTCTGGCTCGCTCGAACGAGCTGCCCGGTCGCGTAGCGGGCGAAGACGACGAGAGCGCAGGCATGCGCTACCTGCTCACCCAAGTGCCGAACGCCTACAACCCGCCCAATGTGGCCGATATCATCACCCTAGGCCACAAGCTCGGCGCTTTGGTAGTGCTGGCACACCCGGGGCGCTCCAAAGGCATCTACGCTATCCCTGCGACCGAAGAAGACATCGCAGCTCTCGCCCAAGCAGGCCTCGACGGCATTGAAGTCTTCTACCCCGCCCACTCCGAAGAGCAGCGCGCCTTCTATCGAACGATGGCTCAAAAATACAACTTGCTCATCACCGCAGGCAGCGACTCACACCACCCTAACCAGCCTTTGGCACGCTGGTCGGCTTACGATTGCGCCGCCTTCTTAGAACGCTTCGGCATCAGCCCAAATTAATCTGGAATCAGACATCGTAGCTGAAAGTTTAGGATAGAACCTATGTTATCGCCCGAACGCGAGGCCGAAATCAAGGCTTTGGCCGCCCAATACGGCGCACCCGAACGTATCCGCGCTGTGCTCGACGATATCGAAACGCAGCCGCTCAATATGTCCGATCGAACTGGCGAAGTCTGTATGGTGCTTCGCCGCCCAAATGGCAAGCTGATCACGGCAATCAAAACGATCTATCCTAAAGGTTGTTTTCGGCTTTTAACGGGGGGCATCAAAGATCACGAGGCGATCGAGGCAGCACTCTGGCGCGAGATTCAAGAAGAGACCGGCCTCAAAGCGAGCATCACCCGCTTCTTAGCCGTGATCGAATACGCCGATACAACTCCCAGCAATCTGCTCAACTTCGCAACCTACATCTTCTTACTCGACACCGACGATAGCGAGATCGTGGTCAGCGACGAAGATGAGAAGATCGAGTCCTTCCGCGAGATCGAGGTCGAAGAGTTACCTGCCTTAGCTCAAACGCTCGAAAACGCGCCGCAGGAATATAGCGATGAGATACAGGGCTATTGGCAGAGCTGGGGTTACTTCCGAGCTGTGTCGCACCATATCGTCTATGCTTGTCTAGCATAAAGGCCCCCTTGGCGTGTTGCCTTGGAAGCCTGTATGCTAAGCAAGCCGGAGAAGATGTTTTACGAGCCTAGGCCGCTTGGGCTTGGGCTTCAATTTCGTTTGTCTCTGCTTCTAGCGCCAAAAGGGCCTCTTTGAGGCTGGCGACGCACTTGATCTCGGGGGGCAAGGTGCCAAGAGCTTCATATTCGCCGGCAACAATGACCTCTACATTTAAGGCCGCAATGCTTTCCAGCGTTTGAGTCAGCACCACCACGGCGGCGGGTCGAATATCGACCTTCGAGAGATGCATAATCACGATCTTGGCATCTTGAAAGGTGCAAGCCGCCAACAAGCGAGCGCGCACGGTATGTGCCATATCGAGCAGCACTTGCTCAAAAACCGGCACAATCAACACGCCCGGAGCGAATGGTACAACACCCAGACCCAATTCGCCAACCGTCATCAGTTTATATTGCAGGGCTTTGTTGTGCTTGTTGAGTTGCTGCTGTGCCGCTTCGAGCTCTTGCTGGCGTTCATACAGAGCCTGCTGGGTTACTTCCAGCTCGCGAGCTTGGCGCTCAGCAGCCAATTGAGCTTCGCGTAGTGCCTCGCGCCCCTTAACGCTGAAGACGGTGGTTAAGACCATCGTCAGCAAGACGGTCGCCACACCGCAAACATACAAAGGGCTGCCAGGTACGATCGGACTGTCGAAGCCGCGCACATCCAAGATGATGATCTCTGCGCTCAACACCAGACAAAGACCCAACACGGCCCAGACGTGGCGCGCAGACAGAAACATCGATGCGACAATCAGGGGAATACAGTAGCTTACTATCGCAATCAGCGCGCTACCATCAACCAAGAGGCCAACAACCGTGCTCGCTAACAAGGGTAAGCCCACCAGAAGCGTAGTTTTGCCCGCATGTTCGCGCTTTACCGCAAATAGCCCAACCCACATCATAATCGAGAGCAGGCTCATCAGCGACATGTAAAAAGCATTCCCACTGCTGGTAGGGGATGCGATAAGCATGCCAAGCGCTAGCACATTAAGAAAACTCAGGCCCAAGGTAATGGCGAGAGCAACGTTATAGTACAACGGACGCATTTCCGCAGGCGGTTCTTGCTGTACAAGCATACCTATTCCTATGATGTAGTAATGAATTGAATATAGTTAGGTTTATCTCGTAATCGTATTGTAACCTAGATACTTCAGTTACAACATAGTATCATTGTCACATGCTGTACTAGTCCTCCCTTTCTTGTCTAGATCGAGAAGAATAGTTTGCTTTCTCATTTATAATCTATCATCAAAGCTAACTGTTTGCACTTTTAGGCTACCAGAAGCCTAATTTTTCCGGCCCACCAAGCGAGCCAAGCTAGTGTCAGCAAATACTATTCCAAGATTGTTACGCATATCACTAGTCTTCAAACCTGCGTACTAGGACCACCAAACAAACAGAAGGCTCCCCAATGCACCCAAAAGCGAAGCTTTCTCGCAAGCGCACGAACCGCACGTCTAACCTGATCCGATGGCTTGCCACGCTCGTAACGATCTTATTCCTCTTCTCTAATCTGATCATTGCGATTCAAGCCTATGCCTTCACCCATTTTCGCAGCGATGGTTTGCGAGGAATATCGGTCGACAAAACATCATTGCTGACATGGGCTAACTATCTCTTCACAGGCGTACCGATTGCGCGCCCAGAAAATAGGCAAACCCCTAGCCAACATAACCTTCCTTACGAAATCCATACCATTCAACTAAACGAAAGCGAGTATCTTGAGGCTTGGTATATCCCTCATGAAGCGCCGCGCGGTATTGTGATAGGCTTCGCTGGCTACATTAATCGCAAAGATAGCTTGCTCACGCCCGCAGCTTGGATGCATCAGTTTGGTTATAACGTGTTGCTGGTCGATATGCGAGGCAACGGCGGTTCAAGCGGTAACGATACCACCTTAGGCATTCGCGAGGCCGAAGATGTTGTAGCGGCTTTTAACTATAGCCAGCGCATGTGGCCCGAACAGCCGATCATCCTCTATGGTGTTTCGATGGGCGGTTCGGCCATTATGCGGGCCGTGGCCGTCGAACAGATCGAACCGCAAGCCATCATCCTCGAAGGGGTCTTCGATCGGTTGCTTTCAACCGCGCGCCACCGCTTCGAACACATTGGGGTGCCAAGCTGGCCGCTTAGCGAGCTCTTGCTCTTCTGGGGCAGCGTTATGGTTGGCCGCAACGCCTTTAGCCATAATCCGGTCGAATACGCCGCCTCGATCGATACACCGACCCTACTTGTGAGTGGGGCCGAAGATCCTTGGGTGCTGCCTGCCGAAGCAGAGGCGATCTTCCAAACGCTACAAGGGCCAAAAGCGCTTCAGCTAGTCGAAGGAGCACGCCATCAACCGCCTTTTGTCTTTGTGAATGAGCAAGAGTGGGTAGAATATATGCGAGCTTTCATCGATAACCTAGAATAGCCGATGAAGCTGGTTAAATCGTTTTACACCTTTGCCGCTAAGCGAAACCCAAATCTTTTGACAGATTTTCGCTAGCAACATGCGCTCTCGCACAAACGAGCCGCCCATACTTGATTAGGCCTTAGATCGCTTTTTAAGCCTATAATCGTAAACGAGCTACTCAATCGCTAGATCTTAACAAGCGTTGCGTCAGATTGTTATTGAGTAGCTTTCATACCATCCCAAAATAAAAGAATTATTTCCTGTCACAGAAGGCATGCGCATTGAAAATACCTTCGTTCAATCCCAAGAATTGACAAGATTTGGTATAATGCCTAACAAAATGAAGAAATTCGAGCCATCTTGTAAAGGCATAGTGTGGCTTGAAGCCTCTTGCTCGACAGGGTTATTTCTCTCTCTAAAGCCTAATCTAGACCCTGAAAACTAGATGATAAACGACTTATATATAATTTGACTTTTCTTTATGTTTATGCGACAATGTCGCTTGGAACAACGTTAAGTACGTATATTTAGTCTGTTAAGGTAATGCACGTGTTTATGTCGGTGCCCGTGTCTCGTAATATGGTTATCACTCACACGAGGCATTGTCGCTTATACCTCCTGCCTATCCTTTGAGGCTGGAGGGCTTTTCTTGTTACACCCATGACATCACCACGGCCCGTATATCCTTTTAGCGCTCTCGTCGGTCAAGACCGTCTCAAGCGCGCCCTGATCCTCAACGCGATTAACCCGCGCGTAGGCGGCGTACTGATTCGAGGCGAAAAAGGAACAGCAAAGTCCACCGCAGTTCGTGCGCTCGCTCGGCTTCTGCCAGAGATCGCTGTCGTTGTTGGCTGTCCATACAGCTGTGATCCCAACCAGCCAAGCACTTGGTGTGATCAGTGTCGCGCCCGTGCCAAAGCTGGTGAACCACTCCCAAGCACGACTCGCCCTACACGTCTGGTTGAACTTCCCGTTTCTGCATCTGAAGATCGTGTGGTCGGTTCGCTCGACCTTGAACACGCCTTGACGGAAGGTCAGCGCCGTTTTGAGCCAGGTCTGCTTGCTCAGGTAAACCGTGGATTGCTGTATGTCGACGAGGTAAACCTGCTTGACGACCATATTATCGACCTGCTGCTCGACGCAGCCGCGATGGGCGTCAATACGGTTGAACGCGAAGGTGTAAGTGTTTCGCACCCTGCTCGCTTTATCCTCGTAGGTACTATGAACCCCGAAGAAGGCGAGTTGCGACCGCAATTGCTCGACCGTTTCGGTCTGGCAGTAGAGATTGGTGGCTTGAGCGAGGTTTCAAGCCGCGTTCAAATCATCAAGCGTCGCCTTGAGTTTGAAAGTGACCCTCAGGCCTTTATTCAGCAATGGAGCGAGGCCGAGCAGGAATTGGCAACACGCATTGCAAACGCTCGCGAACTGTTGCCAAAGGTCCAAATCGACGATACCGATATGGCTATTGTGGCTGGTCTCGCAGTTGATCTCGGTGTGGACGGACACCGCGCCGACCTTGCCATTCTCGAGACGGCCCGCACCCACGCCGCTTGGAGTAGCCGCATTAGGCTGACAGCTGAAGATATTCGCTTGGCTGCAGAGCTGGCACTCCCGCACCGTATGCGACGCCAACCTTTCACCGAAATTAAGGTAGACGAGGCGAGGATCGGAGCGGCACTTGAGCGAAGTGGACAGCAAGCCGAGGGCGCTTCGAATAGCGACCAAGTAAAAAAAAAGATGATCTAACTAACGGTCAACCCGCTGAAGAAGGGGCGACCTCGGGAGAGAGTTCGGCTGGCGAACCCACAGGCGTATCGGTAGCTGGTCAAGGTCAATCTGGCGATAAAACCAAGAGTGATAAAACTGTCACCACGGATCAGACCTTCTTAAACAAACAGAAGATCGAAAGCCAAGGCGACAAGATGCAGCGCCGTTCGCCCGGACGACGTTCGCGAACCCGAACAACTCGCAAACAGGGACGTTATATCGGCAGTAAACGAGCCGAGAAGGTGACCGACCTCGCATTAGACGCAACCTTACGCGAGGCAGCACCCTATCAAGTGAGCCGTCGTAAGCGGTTTCCGGGTAACAAACGTAAAGTATTATTACTACGGAGCGATTTACGCCAGAAGATCCGCGTACGACGCACTCGCAATGCCGTCTGTTTTGTGGTTGATGCCAGTTGGAGTATGGCAGCGGAAGAACGCATGCGTTCGACCAAAGCGGCAGTACTTTCGCTGCTGCGAGATGCCTACCAACGGCGCGACCGGGTCGGTCTGATTAGTTTCCAGCGCGATTACGCAACGGTGTTGTTACCATTAACCAATAGCGTTGAACTGGCGCAGAAACGTTTGCAGACGATGCCTACTGGCGGAAAAACGCCGTTGTCGCGCGGCCTCTTAACCGGGTTGGAAGTGTTAGATCGCGCACGTCGCACTGACCCCGAAGTGCTGCCACTAATGGTAGTTTTAACAGACGGGCAGGCGAATGTTTCGATGAGCAATATGCCCCCTCAAACGGAGGCGTACCAGATCGCCGATCTCGTTGCTCAGCAAGATATTCGTGCGATCGTTATTGACACAGAACACCCGAACTTCGAACGAGGACTGGCGCGCCAATTAGCGGAACATCTAAAAGGTCGGTACTACCGCCTCGATGATCTCAGCGAAGGTGGCTTGGCCGAAATGGTCCGCCTCGAGCTTCGTTAACATAGTGTTTACCTTCACCAGAGCCAACGTTTGAGCAAAGGTGAGCTGTTTATTAACTCACTAGTTCAATTGTGAGCTAGTTGATTGATACATTTTTTGAATTGTACACCGAATCGCGTAGGAGGGAATGTCGGTCATGACTGATCACGAGCGCAGGGATGAAGGGGCTGAGCCAGAGCTGCTCAACGAGCTGCTAAGCACAGCAGAGACAACCACCGCAGAGGCTGAGGCCACGGAGGTTCCTGTCCCCGCACCGCAGCAGACAGCAGATGAGAATCTTCAGGAGCAGGAAGTCAACGCTGCAGAAGCCAGCGCTGAAGAAGCTCCGGCAGCAGAGGGTGCCAGCGAGGCTGACGGTGAGGGTGCAAGCTATACTCCCGTAGCCGAAGAAGATGGCAAACCTCGCCGAATGAAGGATCTCGAGGTTGGAATGGAGTTGGAAGGTCGCGTGACCTCGATCGCGCTATACGGTATCTTCGTTGATATCGGCGTGGGTCGCGACGGCCTGGTACACATCTCGGAGATGAGCGATACCCGTATCGACTCGCCGTCGGATGTTGTACAGATCGGCGATACTGTTAAAGTGCGGATCAAGAGCCTCGATCCGGAGGCCCGCCGCATTAGCCTGACCATGCGCAGCCAGCGCGAGCGCCGCCGTGGTGGTCAGCGCCGCCCAGAGATCAATCGCGATGCTCTCGCCAACCTGAAGGCCGGCGAGACCGTCGAGGGTACGATCACGGGCATCGCTCCCTTCGGTGTCTTCGTTGACATCGGCGTGGGCAAAGATGGCCTCGTACACATCTCTGAACTGTCTGAGGGTCGCGTCGAGCGCCCTGAAGACGCTGTTCAGGTCGGCGAGCGCCACACCTTTAAGCTGTTGGAAGTAGACCCCGAGGGCACCCGCATCAGCCTGAGCTTGCGCAAGGCTCTGCGCCAGCAGAAGCTGCAGCAGCTGGAGCCGGGCGCGATTATGGAAGGCACCGTCAGCGGCTTGGCACCATTTGGTGCGTTCGTTGATATCGGTGTGGGTCGCGATGGCCTCGTGCACATCTCGGAACTCTCCGATCAGCGTGTCGCCAAGGTCGAAGACGCTGTGAAGCCGGGTGATAAGGTTAAGGTTCGCGTGCTTGAGGTCGATTCTCAAAGCAAGCGCATCAGCCTGACCATGCGTCTGGAAGATCGCCCGCGCGAGCCCCAGCCGCAAGAGGACAGCGCACCTGTTAGCACAGTCGTGCCGCGCACTGGTCCTGGTGCCGCTGCTCGCTTCGCCAACGTCACCGCTACCGAAGAGCGCCGCAGCCGCCGCAGCGAGCGCAACGAGCGCCGCAACCGCCCGACCCTGACGGGTACCACCGAGGCCTATGTGACGGCTGACGACAGCGATGAGGAAGAGTTTACTGGCAATGCAACCCTCGAGGACCTGCTCACCAAGTTTGGTGGCCCGAATCGAGGCAAGGATCGCCGCTACCAGCCAGACGACGACGATGATGGTGATCGCCACTCGGCACGCCGCCAGCGCGACGCTATCCGCCGCACGTTGCAGAGCGTTGGGGACGACGAATAGGCGTTAGCCAAGGTTCGTTCCCGCTCTACACGGCGGGCGCCCTAAAGGGTGCCCGCCGTGTAGTTGTGTGCTTAGAGCCCCAAACATTCGAGCTGTTTTCGCGCACAACTATTTGACACTACCCTACTGGAGAGGGTATAATAGCGCGAGTTTATTCATTGTAACGCTGAATTGTAGACTTGCCCGTTGCGTCGTTACATAAACGGTTCGCACAACAATAAGCTGCCTACAAACAGCAATTCATCTACCGACCGATAGATTGTGAAGGAGCGATAGATCAATGCCTAAGCGAACTTGGCAACCGAAACGAATCCCTCGCCGCCGTAAGCACGGCTTCTTGGCGCGCATGGCCGATAAGAACGGACGCGCCGTACTACGCCGCCGCCGTATCACCGGCCGTTGGAAGCTCACGGTGAGTGATGAGCGCCGCATTGTTCGACGTGGCCATCGCTAGAATGATGGGCTATGCGAATGTATCTGTTTGCGTTTAGGTCGTGAAACGGAGCGATCGCTTACGCCGACCAGACCAGTTCCAGCGGGTTCGACGCGAGGGCCGCAACTGGACACATAGTTTGGTAATGCTTAGTAGTGTACCAAACCGTCGCAAACAGGTACGTTGCGGTTTTGTTGTCGCAAAACGAATCGGCAACGCTGTGGTTCGCAACCGTTCTAAACGACGTGTTCGCGAAGCAGTCCGCCATCTGCTCCCACATATCCTACCAGGGTATGACTTGGTTTTTGTGGTACGACGCAGTGAGGTTGAAGACATCTCATTTGTTTTGCTGCAAGATACCATCAAACAGCTAATCCGCCAGGCTGGCCTCTGGCGAGATGACATCACTTCCAACTAACATCGCAGGGAATACGACTAGGCGCATACTTCTCTTCTGAATTAACGTGCGCCTCGTCGTTGACCCCAAGGAATATGTAAACCATTATGTTCATTTGGCATGGGTTTGTAGGGATACTTGAGCGTGCGCTGTTGTGGTTCTCGACCAGTACAGGCAGCATTGGCTATGGTATCATTATTTTTACGATTATAGCTCGTCTTGTGATCCTGCCATTGACGCTGACTGCGCTTAAGTCCAGTCGCAAAATGCAGATGCTTCAGCCTGAGATCAAAGAGCTTCAGCGCAAGTACGGCAAGGACCCACAAAAGCTTCAAGCAGAAACGCTTAAGCTATATCAAACCTATAAAATCAACCCGGCAGCCAGTTGTCTGCCACTCTTTCTTCAGCTTCCTATCTTCTTTGGTGTTTACCAAGCCGTTTACCACCTAACCATTCCAGCCAACCACCAATATCTGAGCGCTGGAGTACAAGAAGCTCTCAAGGATCCCAGTGTTGTAGCGGTACTCACACAACCCTTCCTGGGCCTTAATTTGGGTTTAGGCGCTTTTGAAGGAAACTTTAGCGGTTTCAATGGCTGGAACTACCTGGTGCTTCCGATTTTGTCGGTAACCCTCCAGCTGGTTCAACAGCTTATGGCGATCCCACGCGTGCAAGATCCGCAGCAAAAGGCTATGAGCCAAGCGATGCTGATTATGCCGCTTTTCTTCGCCTATATCTCCTTTACCTTCCCCAGTGGCGCGGTTTTCTACTGGGTGGTAGGTAACGTTATCGGTATTATCCAACAGTACTTTACAAGTGGTTGGGGCTCGCTGGCAAACTACCTGAAGTTCTTGCCTCCTGATCGAGCGCCCCAAATGCCAAGCCTGACACCCGCTACCAGTGATGTCAGCGTAACAGCTAGCGGCGAAGCCGTTGCAGCTCAACCAAAGCTCGGCTTTTGGGATGTATTGCAACCCTTAGTCGAAGAATCAGATTCTCAAAAAGATAGCGCAAGCGAGGCCGAGGCAAGCAATCAAGAGCAGTCGCGCACAACCCAGACCAACCGCGCTGCCGAAATGCGCCGCCAACGCCGTCGCCGTTAAGCAAATGTTGAAGACCGTTCTATCCTCTGGTACAGTGTAGCCAAACAGTCAATTTCTAGTCTACGTACCAGAGGATCATAGCAATGACGAGGGCAGGATGAAGAGCATTGAAATAAGCGCTCGCACCATTGCCGAGGCCGTCGAGTTGGCTCTGGCGCAGCTCGGCAAGGATCGCGATGAGGTCGTCATTGCGGTGCTCGAAGGTGGTGAAGGTGGTGAGGAGGCGCTGGTTCGCGTCTCGGTAGTCGATGACGATGAGAACGACACAACCCCTGCCACTACCGCTACGCAGGATCACACTGCGGTTGTCGCCATCGCTCGACGCATCCTTGAAGACTTGCTTGAGCGCATGGATATCCAAGCCTATGTGACAGCCGTAACCAGTCAGGTGCCAGGCCAACGAGGCGAGATCGAACACACTTTAACGCTGCATGTCGAAGGAGCCGATGAAGAGGCTATGGGCCTGTTGATCGGACGACGTGGTGAAACGCTGCGTTCGGTGCAGTTCATCGTCAACTTGTTGGTCAGTCGGCGGGTACAACGATGGCCCCAAATCGTGGTTGATGTTGGCAACTATCGCCAGCGCCGCCAAGAGTCGCTCGAAGGCTTGGCTCGCCGCATGGCCGAACGCGTTCACCAGACAGGTCGCTCGTTAATGCTCGAACCAATGGGCGCTTACGAACGTCGCATCGTCCACTTGGCGCTACGCGACGACCCAAACGTCTATACCGAAAGCACTGGCGAAGGCGAAAACCGCAAAATCGTCATTTTCCCTGCGAAACAGTAAGACTTTTCCACTGCCATACAACCACGATCGCGTGCGATGAGGGAGCCTCATCGCACGCTCTTGTATTCTAGGGGATAACCCAGCGACCAGATATAGCCAGCCTTGCAGACAGAAAGCAGGTCTTCAGGCAGCGGGTTCGCTCATACTCATACGAATTCGGCTTGAATCGTGGTATTTTGGGGGCGGTCTCTCGGCACACAGCTACAACACTGTGGTTACGGACGAGCTGTTGGTAGCCGTAGGCGGACGCGCTAGCAGCCCTCTTTGGGGAAGAGAGCAAACCGCCAGAGTGCTGAAGTGATCAAAGATTTGGTATACATCTGCTTACAGACTGCCCTTTTGCAACGTGTGAAAACGAAAACAGAAACATTGTCAGGTTCCACTCTGTCGAAGGCCATAAACAGAAAGTGATCAACCGAATTTGGGATCACTCCGAGCGATAGGCTCGTTCATCCTTACCTTTGAAGCTACGGATATACAACAATGACATATACTCCCGACTACCTAGCAATTGGACACATCACCCGCGACCTGCTGCCCGATGGAGGCACAGCTGCTGGCGGCACAGCGCTCTACACCGCCATTACAGCTGAACGGCTTGGCATGCGGGCGGCGATCTTTACGGCAGCGAAGCAGTTACCCGAAAACTACCCCGAAAGCATCGAAATCGTCTCGACCCCAACCGAGCAGACCTCGACTTTTGAAAATCGCTACGGCTCTAACGGGCGTCAGCAGTGGCTGCACGCCCAAGCCGCTTGGATCTCGCCAGCCGATCTGCCCCCAGCTTGGCGCGATGCCCCGCTGGTACACCTCGGGCCCGTTCTGCACGAATGTGATCTCTCGTTCGTCGAGCTCTTTCCCAAGGCGCGCGTTATCCTCACACCCCAAGGGTGGATGCGCAAATGGGACAGCCAGCTGCCAGCGCCGATTCGCTACCAAACTTGGGATCCGCGCCCTGAAGAGCTGCGCAAGCTCAGCGCGGTCGTTATGAGCATCGAAGACGTGTTGGGTGATGAGAGCAAAGCGGAACAATACGCCCAAGATTGTCCGATTGTCGTCTTGACTCGTAGCGCCAAAGGTGCGACACTTTATCTTGATGGGAAGCCCCATACTATTCCAGCCCGACCATCAATTGAGCGCGACCCAACTGGGGCCGGAGATGTCTTCGCCGCTGCCTTTGCCATCCATCTCCACGAAACCAACGACCCCATTGTGGCCGCCAATTTCGCCGCCGAAATCGCAGGACGTTCGGTTGAAGGACCGGGGATTAGCGCTATTCCACGACGCACTCGCCCCAACGGTGATGCAAGCGCTAGCAATAACTAGAGCTAAGGCAGGAGCTTCACTTCGACTTAAAGCAAGCAATGTTCTGAGAGATACAGACCAATTATCTCTCAGAACAAGCCGAGCGCAAAGCACTAAGGGTGTAGATTTTACAGGCATTTCTGTTCGCGAACAGAGAGGTCATTAAAGTGCTTTGCAAGGGCGCACCCCGAGTGTGGATAGTACATCGAATCACATGTGTAGTATAATAGTGCCAATCGCGAAGGCATATACACAGGAGTACGATGCTATGATACGCCTCCGGATAGATGAAGACCAAGAAATCGAACAACCGTCAAGCGACGATATTATGGCTGCGATTGCGAAACTCGACTCAGGAGAATCACGATCGATCAGCGTGATTCGTACCGACGAGGAAAACGCCTTTACAAAGGCCATTCGTTTGCAACCGGGTTTGTTTTTACTTGAATATAGCGACTCGTATGGCCATATGGCCGCTGATGAGACCTTCGACCAAGAGAGTTTGGCCCAGGTCTTAAACGCCTATGCGAACGGTGCTACCGATTGGCTAAAAGATCAGTCGTGGACGCCTGTGGAGATTTAGACCTATGACACGGTTGGCTGTAGTCATTCTTAACTATAATCGTGCTGACCTGCTCGAAGATTGCCTTCGTTCGATTTACGAACACCCGACTCGCTGCGATCTGAGCGTATGGGTTGTTGATAACGCATCGAGCGATAACAGCGCTGAAATGGTGCGTACACTCTTTCCACAAGTCGAACTGATCGTTAGCCCGCACAACGGCGGCTATGCGTATGGCAACAATCTCGCCATACGTACAATCATCGGCGCTCAGCCAGAGCACGATGCTACAGCTAACCAAAGCTTTGGCCCCGCTCTCGCTGATTATGTCATGCTACTCAACAACGATACCGTCGTCCCAGCTGGGGCCTTCGATGGTATGGTTGACTTCCTTGAAAGCAACCCCGATGTTGGTATCGTGGGGCCAAAGCTTATTCTGCCCGATGGCTCGCTCGATCTTGCCTGTCGCCGCTCCTTCCCAACACCTGAAGTGGCCTTCTACCGCATGACCGGGCTTTCTAAGCTCTTTCCCAAGAGCGAACGCTTCGGACGCTACAACATGACCTATCTCGACCCCGATATCCAATGTGATGTCGACGCTGTGGTCGGCGCATGCATGTTGCTGCGCACAAGCATTATTCAGGAAGTTGGTCTGCTCGACGAAGCCTTCTTTATGTATGGAGAAGACCTCGATTGGGCCTATCGCATCAAACAGTACGGCTGGCGCGTGGTATACTATCCCAAAGTGCAGGTCTTCCACTACAAACGAGCTTCGAGCACGCGACGTGCCCTGCCTTCGATTCGCGCTTTTTATGATGCAATGCGCATTTTTCATCGGAAGCATTTCGCCGCAACAACACCCGCTCCGCTCAATTTGCTGATCGAGTTGGGTATTAGCCTCAGGGAGGCCTTTGCCCTTGGCCGTAATCTCCTCCTCCCCCCAACAGCACGCCACGTCGGCTAAAAGCCGACCACGCTCACGACAGCGTACTTGGCACATACTGATCGCCGCACTCCGCATTCTTGGTGATATTTTAGGCACCAATGCGGCGTTTCTCTGTGCCTTTGTTTGGGGTTACGATAGTTATTTTGCACCTTTCTACAAACTCCCAAGCCAAAACACACTCGTTTTGGTTTTAATACTCTTTAATATCGTCTGTTCGATCACCTTCACCACCAATGGGCTCTATGCGCTGCGACGCGGGGCTAGCCGCGTAGACGAAGCCTACAAAGTCTTTACGGCAATCTCGCTGGCAACGCTCTCGCTCTTTATGATCAACGCACTCTTGATGCAGACCCTGCGCGAAGAGCTGCCCATACCGGGCCAGATTCTCACCGCTGGCTGGATCGCGGCGATCATCACGGTGTTGGTCTTGCGCATGCTGCATCGCTCGCTGCTTTATTATCTGCGCCAACACGGCATCGACACCAAACGGGTCTTGATCGTTGGCTCAGAGGCGCCTGGCCGTGCTGTTTGGCAGACCATTCGCCGCTCGCCCGAGCTAGGCTATGTGGTGCAAGGTTTTCTCTCAGACAGTGAAGCAGTGGGCGAGATCATCAACGACTTACCCGTGCTTGGGCGCACTTCGCAGTTGGGACGCGTTGTGCATGCCACCGAAGCTGACGAAGTGATCATCGCCGTCTCGAAGAACTCCGACGATCTACTTGAGCTAGTCGATCAGATCGTCGATGAAGCGGTAGAGATCAAGGTTTATCCCGATACCTTCCAACTACTGACCAACAACGAGATCAGTATCGGCGACCTGAGCGGTCTGCCTTTAATCAGCATCAAAAATGTGGCGCTCGACAATCCCTTCAACCGTTTCTTGAAGCGCAGTTTCGACATCGTCTTCTCTGCCATTCTGTTGGTGTTGATCTCGCCACTTATGATCTTGATCGCCATCGCCATCAAGCTCGACTCGCCCGGGCCGGTCTTCTGGCCCCAATTGCGCGTCGGCGTCGACGAGAAACAGTTCTTCTGTCTGAAATTCCGCTCTATGCACATCAACGCCGAAGCGATCGGCAACTGGACAACACCCAACGATCCGCGCGTAACCCGTGTCGGTCGCATTATTCGCCCGACCTCGCTCGACGAATTGCCCCAGTTTATCAATGTGCTAATGGGCGATATGAGCGTGGTTGGCCCGCGCCCCGAACAGCCGGTGTGGGTCGAACAGTTCAGCCAGCGCATCCCGCGCTATATGCGACGCCACCGCGAAAAGGTAGGTATCACCGGTTGGGCCCAAGTCAATGGCCTGCGCGGCGATACCAGCATCGAAGAGCGCACCCGTTACGATCTGTACTACCTTGAGAACTGGTCGCTGCTTTTCGATATTAAAATTATCCTTCGAACCGTAAGTGACATTATCACGGGCAAACAAGAGAATGCCTACTGATTCTGGATAGAGATCTTGAGTAATAAGTTACAAAGACCTGAAACACGTCCATTTATTACCCATCTTCTGATTATTCTCGGTTATAGCCTTCTAGCCCTGCTTTTCACCTATCCACTTGGCGCCCACCTCAACAGCTATGTGGTCGGCCTCGAGGTCGATGCCGAAGAGTACCTTTGGAGCTTCTGGTGGATGCGTAAGGCGGTTTTAGAGTTAGGCACCAACCCCTACTACACGACTTGGCTCTACTATCCGACCGGAGTCAGTCTCTATTTCTTTGCATCTAGCCCGTTACACGCCTTTTTATCGATTCCCTTTCAAGAGCTGTTCGGGCTGATCGTAGCCTACAATCTGATCGGTCTGCTGGCCTTCATTTTTTCGGCCTACACCGCCTATCTCTTGGCCTACGATATCAGCAAGCATCGTCTGGCCAGCATTGCGGCGGGCGCGCTCTTCGCCTTTGCGCCGACCCAGATCTTCCATTTGGAAGTGGGGCAGCCCAACCTCAACGCGGTCGAGTTTATCCCGCTCTATATCTTCTGTCTGCGGCGCTGGTTGCAAGGCGGCAGTCTACGCTTTCTCTTGGGGGCAGCGATCGGCCTAACGCTTTCGTCGCTCAACGACTGGCAGTTCGGCGTCTACTGCGAGCTCTTCACCGGCGTGCTGCTGATTGCCGAGTGGTTCGCCCGTCGCAGCGAGTGGAAGAAAGCCTTTATCGACCTATTCTGGCGCACCGCCGTGATGCAGCTGATCTTTCTGATTACGGTGCTACCGATCGTCATTCCGATGTTGAACGAATTGGGTGGGCCAGAACCTTATATGGTGCGCAAACGCACCGATACGGTCTACCATTCGGCCGATCTCTTCGCATTCTTGGTGCCCAACCCCATGCACCCGCTCTGGCGCGACTGGGCCGAGCCGCTGCGCCTCTCGATCCAAGAGGAAGGCGTGACGGTAACGGTCGTCAGCCTGAGCTATGTAGCGATGGTGATCAGCTTCTTTGCCCTGCGCTGGCGCTGGAAGGAGTCGCGCTTCTGGTTCTTCAGCGGCCTGATCTTCTTGATTTTGGCCATGGGGCCAGAGCTTTTGGTGCTCGGATACAACACGGGCATTCTCTTGCCCTACGAGGCACTCTTCCAACTGCCGATCATCCGCATCTCGCGCGCGCCGGCTCGCTATGTTGTGATCACCATTCTCTGTTTGGCGGTCTTGCTGGCGATCGGCCTTAAAGAGATCTTGGGACGTTTGGCGAGCCGGCGCGCTCTATCGGCGCCCAACGCTCAACTTGTGCCGTGGGCGATTATCTTCTTCCTGCTCTGCTTCGAGCTGCTGCCAGCACCGGTCGATGCCTATGAACCGGCCCAAGCACCAGCCTTCTTCACCGATGGCACGCTCGACAATGCAGGCGCGCTGCTGGAAGTGCCCAACCCTTCGAATCGCGGCATGTACTTCGCGCTGGTACACAACCATCCGGTGATGTACGGCGAGCTATCGCGCGATAACCCGCCCGGAGCGCTGCTAGCGCATCTGCGCGAAGCCTACAAGCTCGACGACATTATGGCCGAACAAAATGGGCCGAGCTGTCTCTACCGCTCCTTCAACATCACCCATTTGGTACTCTATCCAAACCCGCAGGAAGATCCCCAAAACCTGCGCCAACAGGAGATCGAGGCCCATCTGCCGCCCGAGCAGTTCTTGGTGAGCGATACGCCTCAAGGCAGGCTCTATCGTCTGCCCGAGAACCCTTCTAACGAGACCTGTGTGCTCTTGGGTAAGGGCTGGCAGGGCGCGCGCCAACCCGAACCGGGCCGACCGCTCCACCGCTGGACGGGTCAGACCGCGCTCTTGGGCTTGTATCGTACCGAGCCGGGCCGCGTCGAGCTTTCGTTTACAATCAATAGCTTTGCGATTCCGCGCCAGGTCGAAGTTACCAACGGCGATACGCACATTCGCACGCTCTATGTGGGCGAGCCCGCCCGCGAAAGCATCGAGCTCGATCTGCCAGCCGGCATCACTTGGCTGCAGTTCCATTCGCTTGAGCCAGCGCTCGATCCCAAAGAGTATGGCTATCGCGAAGAGGCCTTCTTAGCACTCGGCTTTGAAGATATTCTGGTCGAAAATCGCTAGTTCTTGGGCTTATTGATCGCTTAGAAGCAAAGAGCTTACATAGACGGAGAGGTTCCAGCATGCATTCTGGAACCTCTCTTTTTGTTGTGTGATAGCAAATCCATTTGATTGATTCAGTATTCTGGCGGCTTGGTCTCCTCCCCCAAAGAGGGCTACTGGCGCGTCCGCCTACGGCTACCAACAGCTCGCCCGTAAGCTCGCTGTTGTAGCTGTGTGCCGAAAGACCCCCAACATACAACGGTTTCTAGCGGATTTCGCATGAAATCTCGGGCTGTCGCGCCAGATTTCACACACCTCTTTCCTCGGTTTTGCTTTTCCCCTATCGTGAGAATGCCAGTCTGCAAACGAATTGGGTAGCACATTCATCAGGTTTTCGGGGGGCCTTGCGCACAGGCAGGTAACAGCCCGTATGGATGGGCAGGAGCTTGGTAGCCGGAGGCGGACGCGGTGAGGACCGAATGGGGCTAGAAGCCTCTCCGCCAACGTAATGACCTACGTGACCAAGCGGATTTGATATCACAATCCATAGGTAACCAGATTATTTTCATCTTCGTACATGAAGAAACGTAAATAAGCACCCAAGACGAAAACGACATAGTACAAACATCATTCTTTTTACTGTCAGCCCACTAATCATCGCTTGATTACATCTACAGGAATATACGGCAGTGTTTCTAAGGCTCGCTATTTAGATTCAACATAAATGCAGAACTAATAAAATCCAGAAAGCGTATCAATAGGATAGCTTCTTATGATAGCAAGCTTAACAAAGAAAGAGATATGCTATGGGTAGGGTTCGCGGCATTATAACTTTTTTCGTCTTTAGTTGGATATTTCTTGGCGGCCTTTTTATGATCTTTTATAACCGCGAACGTATGCCATCACTTAGTGAATGGCTTGCCATGCTGATCGGTGCAACTATAGCGAGCCTCATAATCATCGTTAAACGAGACTATTGGGATTTTGTACGTGTTGAACCTGCTGTCCCTGAATCGCCCGAAGCCGTCTCTCGCTGGCGAACAATCGCTGTGATTGTAGCAGCCACAGTTTATCCTTTGAGTATCTATCTTTTTGGCGAAGAGGGGAGCATTTTTGTATTCAGCTTCTATTTTGCTGCTTGTGTGGCCACAACGGTTACTTTGCTCATTTTTATCATTATCCATATGGATGACCACAACGAAGATACATCTATAGATGAAAAGATCTCCCTTGGTATATGTAACGAGCGCTAGCCAAAGCAATTCCTGCAAGGTTATAGCTGCTCCGGTAGATCAGACACTTTTTGGCCTTCGGCAGAGCAGAACTGCTCTCTTTTTGTTGTTTGAGATTTCGCGCTGTCGCGCGAAATCTCAAACAACTCTTTCCCCAGTTTTTTATCTTTCCGCATTGAAAGAATGTATGTCTTTGAGCGGATTTGCTATAACAAGCGCTAGCCAAAGCAATTCCTGCAAGGTTATAGCTGCTCCGGTAGATCAGATACTTTTTGGCCTTCGGCTTGAAACGGGTTTGGTATTCAACATGCAGGAACGCTTTGCAGATTTGTTACAATAGCAGTTGCTTGAGGAGCTATGCGCTCGATTCTGCAAGCAGTTCGCAAGAATCTTGATACAGCCCAAAGAATGCGGACCTAGCCGCCGAGCTTTGAGCCGCCCGCATGCGCTTGTATGCTAGCTTCCTCGCCTAGCAAAAATCTGACCAGAACGGGTACAATAGACTGGAAGTGGGCCCGTAACGGCGTGGTACAATAGACGGCAGGAGGCATAGATATGGCGCGCAGCGGTGTGATCGTGATCGAGAATAACCACCTGGCACTGATCAAGCGGGTGCGCGAAAAGCGAACCTACTACACATTCCCAGGCGGCGGTATCGAACCGGGGGAGACGCCAGAGCAGGCAGCGATTCGCGAGGCACTGGAAGAGCTTGGCGTACATGTCGTGCTCGAACGGCTGGCTGCTCAAGTTGAATTGGTCGATATGCACCCACGAGCTGCACGTCGCAAACAGTTCTACTTTCTGGCTCATGTCGAAAGTGGCGTCTTTGGCACCGGAACCGGAGTCGAATTCTCGGCGGCGCGTATTGCCGCTCGGGGCAGTTATACCCCTGTTTGGGTTCCGCTTGATGAACTACCGAATCTGGTTGTGCTGCCAACACTGCTTGCCGCCAGCTTACCGCAAATTGTACGGCAAACGACACCGCTCAATATCAAGGAAACACAATGACTGAACTGCATAACCTGACAATCGCTGCTGCTCGTGAACAGCTCGACAACGGGTCGCTGTCGGCGACCGAGCTAACCAAAGCGCTCTTAGAGCGGATTGCCCAGGTTGAACCTCAGATTCACGCCTATCTCGTTGTTGATGAAGAAGGAGCCTTGGCCCAAGCTGCTCGCGCTGATGAACGACTGAAGGCGGGCGAGCGCAGCCCCTTGTTAGGCATTCCGCTCTCTATCAAGGATGTCATCGCAACTAAGGGAACCTCGACCACCTGTGGCTCGCGTATTCTCGAAAATTTTGTGCCGCCCTACGATGCGACCGTCATCAAACGCCTCAAAGATGCCGGAGCCGTGCTGTTGGGCAAAGTCAACTGCGACGAATTCGCCATGGGTTCGAGCACCGAGACCAGCGCGTTCGGCGCAACCTACAACCCGTGGGATACAGACCGCGTGCCCGGTGGCAGCAGCGGCGGCAGCGCTGCATCGGTCGCATCGAGCAGCTCGCTGGCCAGCCTTGGCACCGACACAGGCGGTTCGATCCGCCAGCCAGCCGCGCTCTGCGGAGTAACGGGCCTCAAGCCGACCTATGGCCGTGTCAGCCGCTATGGTCTGGTCGCCTTCGGCTCGTCGCTCGACCAGATCGGCCCCTTCACGCGCAGCGCCGAAGATGCAGCATTGGTGATGCAGGTCATCGCAGGTCAAGATCCGCTCGACGGCACCAGCTCTCCGGTTGAAGTGCCCGATTACCGCGCTGCACTCACGGGCGATATTCGCGGTTTGAAGGTTGGTGTGCCCAAGGAGTACTTCGTTGAGGGTATGCAGCCCGGCGTTGAAAGCGCCGTGCGCGCCGCGCTCAAGCAGTTGCAAGAGCTGGGCGCCGAACTTGTCGAAGTTAGCTTGCCCCACACCAGCTACGCTCTGCCAGTGTACTACATCATCGCTCCAGCCGAAGCTAGCTCGAACCTAGCGCGCTTCGACGGTGTGCGCTATGGCCCGCGCGAACAGGGCGAGAGCATGTGGGACGAGATCTCGCGCACCCGTGGCGAGCGTTTCGGCGCTGAAGTGCGCCGCCGTATTATGCTCGGCACCTATGCCCTGTCGGCTGGCTACTACGACGCTTACTATCGCCGTGCCCAGCAGGTACGCACCTTGATTCGCCGCGACTTCCAGCAGGCCTTCGAGCAGGTCGATATCTTGGCCGCCCCCACCACACCGAGCGTCGCCTTCCGCATCGGAGAACACGCCGACGATCCGTTGGCCATGTATCTCGAAGACGTCTGTACGCTGCCGATCAACTTGGCGGGCCTGCCCGGCTTGGTTGTGCCCTGTGGCTTCAGCGAAAACCTGCCGGTCGGTCTACAGCTGATCGGTAAGCACTTCGACGAAGCGACCCTGTTGCGTGTCGGCGATACTTATCAGCGCGCCACCGACTGGCACACCCGAACACCGGCGCTCTAAGCGCGATCTGATACTAAATCAGCTGAAGGACTTTCACACGCGCGACCTGTAACAACAAAACCGAGAAAAGAGTCACATTCCGCTCTCGCGTTCCAGATCGGAATGTGGCTTGACACACAAAAGGCGAGCCGCTCGGCTCGTCTTTTGTTGCGTTCAAGGTCTATTGCTGAATCTAGCTAACTATTTTGAATGAAGCTTTTGCACTATAAGCAACATGCTCAATCAAAGCGCCAACTTCAAGCGGGCCGCGCGCCTACTCGCCTTGATATTCACCTTCCAAAAGACGGGCGGCTTCACGGGCTTGCTGGGCTGTCACTGTGCCACGCGTTGGGCGTTGAATCACAAAATAATCGATACAAACGAAGGTCAAGACCAAGATCGCTCCGATCGCGATCACAAGCCACTTAAGTACTGCAGCGACCAGCAAGAGCACAGCAGCAATGATCAGGCCGCGTCGATTCCAAACGCGAATCCGCTCTACCTCTGCAGTTGTTTCGGTTTGGCTGATCACCCGCCAACCTTGAGAACGCAACTCCTCTAGATACCACTTCAAAAGCACAGGATCTAATCGTCCCATAGAGATCTCCTCTGATCTGGTCAGATCGCCTCCATTTGAACATGCTGTCGACTTGAAATCGCTATCCAAACTCACATTTCAAGCTTGGTTGAAAGTATATCTAGATTATGTCAAGTTTACAGATATGGTTTCAGCGCTTTAACACGAAACAGAATCGCTTAGCAGAGCTACCGTCTTCCGCTATCACTGTCGCTAGAGCTATGCTTTCTTGGGCAAGTTGGGAGGACAAGGTCGGGGAAAGCAGGCGCTATTTCACAACAACATCAAGCTGTTATGGCTATATCTGCCATGCCGAACCTTATTGTAGCACTCTCAAAAAATACTGACAAGATGTGAGCCAAACAAGAAAACTACAGGGATAAATAGTATGAACAGCACGCAAAACTGCTAAAGCCTAACTCTGCCGTCTGGGCCAGCCTAACGAGCGTTTCATCGAGCTGGCACGTTTGAAAAATCATACATAGTATGGTATACTTGCCAGTTAGAAGTGACCGGCGCGCCTGTGCCGGTCACTTAGCGTGTAACCCACAACGCGGCAAGTGTGCCAGATGTGGTCAAAATTCTGTGAGGAGTACACGATGTCTGAAACATTTACACTCAAAGCATCCCCCCGAACCGTCGTCGGTAAGAAAGTCGCAAGCCTACGCCGCCAAGGAATTCTGCCTGCAACCGTCTACGGCAAGGGTGTCGATAACCTTACGATTCAAGTGAACAGCCGCGAGTTTGGCCAGATCTTCCGCAAGGCAGGCCGCACTGGCGTTATTTCGCTCAATATCGAGGGTAAGCCGACCACTTCGGTTTTTGTACACACCTTCCAGCGCCACCCGCTGACCCGCGAAATCATTCACGTTGACTTCTTGGCCGTAAACCTGCGCGAAGAAGTGACCGTAGAAGTTCCGGTAACCATTGTTGGCGAGTCGCCCCTGGTTGCTCGCGATGAGGCTGTTATCAACCTGTCGCACAACATTTTGCAGGTGCGCGCTCTTCCGACCAGCATTCCTCAGCACATCGAGGTTGATGTAAGTGGTCTGGACGCATTTGACAAGAGCATTTTCGTGCGCGATCTGGCTACCTCCGACAGCTACACCATCCTGACCGATGGCGACGAACTGTTGGTGAGCCTGACCGCTTCCCGCACCGAGGCTGCTGCTGAAGAAGCTGCTTCTGAAGAAGAGACCGCTCCTGAAGCTCCGGCTGCTGAGGGCGAGGGCGAAAGCAGCGCCGAATAATCCAGCACATTTCGCTGATAATAAACAGACCTCACAAGTTCGCTTGTGGGGTCTGTTGTTATTTTAGGTCTTAAGCATTGGCCTTCGCCAAACATTCTTGTATTGTGATAGCACATCCGCTTACTACGTTCAGCGCTCTAGCGGCTTGGTCTCTTTCCCAAGCAGGCTGCTAGCGCGTCCGCCTACGGCTATCAACAGCCCTTCCGCCACCACAGGCCTGTATCTGACTGTGCATGGAAAGCGCCCTCAAATATCCCAACAGATTTCGTATCACTCCAATTCCGTTTACAGATCTGCGCACTTGCAACGCGGAAAAACAAAAAGAAAGCCAAAACGCAAGCGATCAAGCACTTCGCTATCACTTGGAATAGATCCGGCCTTTCCAAGGCAAGCCTCGCCCGCTCCAGACCCGCCACAGCGACCAGAGCGCGATGCTGCCATAGCTCAGCATGCCGAGCGGCCACAAAAAGACATAACGCGCTGGCAGGGCGTAATATTCACGCAGCAAAACCGCCCAAAAGCTCAGCAGCACAACACAACCCAAGAGCGCCACAGCCAACACAGCCCAAACCAGCGGCCCGCTTGCGTTCAACAGCAACCAAACAGCACAGCCGATCAGCCAGATGGGTGCGAAAGCCAGAGCAAACTGGCGTGTGCCGCCTCTCGCTGCGCGCCCGCCACTGCTGCGCAGTCCGGCCAGCACATGCTTGGCCAAGCCCTGAAAGACCTGCGTCCCATTGACATACATACGCACCGCCAAAAAGCGAGCGCCCCAAACCGCCGCCGTACGCGCACCCGAAGCGCGCAAAGACTGCACGATCCGCACATCCTCCAACACCTCGTTGCGCACCGCAGCGTGCCCCCCGATAGCCCAGTAGCTGCCGGCTCGCACAAAGATACACTGGCCGTTGGCGACGATCTCGTCGGGGCGCACATCGGGCGCATTCTGACGCTTGACCGGAAAGACCACTAGTATCAAGGCCACAAAGGTCGGCATAATCACCCGTTCCCAGAAGCTGCCCAGCTCTAAAAACGGGAAGAGCGTCACCACATCGCGCTCTTCGCGGATCGCATAGCTGTAGAGCGCGCTAGCCAAACCGCTGTGGGGCGCGGTGTCAGCATCGAGGAAGAGCAGCCACTCGCCCTTGGCCGCCTGAGCGCCCTGCTGGCAGGCGTGGCACTTACCGACCCAGCCTTCCGGCAGTGGGCTGCCATGCACCAGTTGGAGATTGGCATGCTGCTGGGCGAAACGCTCGACGATCGCGCCCGTGGCATCGCTGGAGTTATCGTCGACCACGATCACTTCGTAGTTGGGGTAGTCTTGGGCTAAAACACCCTCTAAACAGCGCTGAATGACCGCTTCTTCATTGCGAGCAGGGATGATGATCGACAGTAGCGGCGCTGAATGAAGGGTTTGCTCGTTGGGCAGCAAAAGCGGCATACTAGCCATAGCACGTCGATCTTGCCAGACACAGTAACCGATCCAGATCGTTGTAGCAACAACAAACAGACTGACAAATAGCATAGAGCAGCTCCACTATACAAATACGACCCAGCACAAGATCTTCAAATCGTATTTTTCTCTTCTTTCTGGCGGTGTATCTAGAAAGAGCGCTGTGCTACAATAGATGCAAAGGGAATACCGCATAAAATAAGGATGATATGCAATGAGGCAAACGATACAGCATGTCGCCGTTGTGGGCGCAGGCACCATGGGCGCAGCCATCGCCGGACTGGTCGCCAGCGCAGGACTGCGTGTAACACTGCTCGATGTCGCTCCCCAAGAGCTAACACCTGAAGAGCAAGCGCGCGGCCTCCAACTTGACGACCGGCGCGTTCGTAACCGTATCGTGCAAGCAGGCTTCGAGCGCATGCGCAAAGCGCGTCCCGCCAACCTCATGCACGAACGCGATGCCGAACGCATCACCCTCGGTAACACCAGCGATGATCTTCAGCTTCTTAGCGACGCCGACTGGATCATCGAAGCGATCGTCGAGCAGCTCGAAGCCAAACGCGAACTGATGGCCGCCATCGAAGCCGTTCGCAATCCCGACAGCATCGTGAGCTCTAACACCAGCGGCATCCCAATTCATCAAATTGCCCAAGGACGTTCGGAAAACTTCCGCGCCCACTTCTTGGGCACACACTTCTTTAACCCGCCCCGCTACCTCCACCTGCTCGAACTGATCCCCACCGCCGATAGCGACCCCGCTGTGGTCGCCACCATCCGCCGCTTCAGCGAAGAGGTTTTGGGCAAAGGAGTGGTGCTCGCCAAAGATACGCCCGACTTTATCGGCAACCGTCTCGGCGCATTCAGCGCGCTCAACGACCTCGCATTCATTCAAGAGCATGGCTATACGGTCGAAGAGGTCGACGCGCTGACCGGCCCATTGATCGGGCGGCCCAACACGGCCACCTTCCGTCTGCTCGATCTGGCCGGTGTTGATATTATGCTGCATGTCGCCAAGATTATCGCCCAAAGCCTGCCCGACGATGAGAGCATCGCGACCTTCCAAAAGACCGAACTGCTTGAGAAGATGGTCGCGGCCAAGCGTCTGGGCCAAAAGACGGGCGGCGGCTTCTACAAAGAGCAGCGCGGAGAGGGCAAACGCTCCTTCTGGCCGCTCAATCTACAGACCTTTGAGTACGAGCCGCCCAAGAAGCCAAGCTTTCCTCTGGCCGAAGAGGTCCAAAAGATCCGTAGTCTGCCCGAGCGGCTACGCTTTTTGGTCGAGCGCGCCCATCAAGACCCCAACGATCGGGCCGCCCAACTGATCGCGCATACGATCTTACCCTTGCTGGCCTATGCCGCGCGGCGCATCCCCGAGATCAGCGATAGCATCGTCGACATCGATAACGCCATGGTCTGGGGCTACAAACACAGCCTTGGTCCGTTCGCCACCTGGGATGCACTCGGCGTACCGGAAGCCGCTGAACTGATGCGCGCCCGTGGCATCAGCGTGGCCCCTTGGGTCGAGAGTATGATCGCCAGCGGCGCGACCTCGTTCTACAAAAGCGAAAACGGCCAGCGCTTGGTCTACAACCCAATCAAGCAGCTCTACGAAGCGCTGCCCCAAGATCCGCGCTGCATCAGCCTGACCCAGCTGAAGGCCCAAGGTCGCGAGCTGGCCTCCAACCGCAGCGCCAGCGTGATCGATCTGGGCGACGGCGTGCTCTGCTTCGAGTTCCACAGCAAAGGCAACACCATCGACTTCGATATGATGGCGCTGGGCATGCAGGCGCTCGAGATGCTGAAGGAAGAGCAGTGGCAGGGCATGGTGATCGGCCACGAGGGCGATGACTTCTCGTTCGGCGCCAACCTGATGATGCTCGGCCAGCCCGCCATGATGGGGCAGTTCGACGAGCTCGATAAAATCGTCAAGAGCTTTCAAGACTTTGTGATGGCGATTCGCTTCAGCCCCAAGCCGGTTGTGATCGCTCCGGCAGGACGAGCGCTGGGCGGCGGCACCGAGATCACGCTCGCAGGCGCGCATGTGGTAGCGGCCGCCGAAACCTACCTTGGGCTGGTCGAGTTCGGCGTCGGCTTGATCCCGGCGGGCGGCGGCTGCAAAGAGCTGGTGCGGCGCGTGGTGAGCACAGCCGTGCCTTACGGCTCGGTGGCGGTTCAAGAGGCACTCGAAAAGGTGATGACAACCATCGGCCAAGCCAAAGTCAGCACCAGCGCCGTAGAAGCGCGCGATCTGGGCTATCTGCGCCCCGACGACGAGATCGTCTTCAACCGCTCGCACCTGTTGGGCCGGGCCAAACAGACCGTGCTCAGGCTGGTCGAAACGGGCTACCGAGCGCCGCGCCGCGAACGCTGCTGCTACGCCGTTGGGCGCGACGGCGAGGCCGCCCTTAAGGTCGGCGTCTATATGCTGCTGCAGAGCGGCTACGCCACCGAATACGACGCGGTTATCGCAGCGCGCCTAGCCCATGTGCTGACGGGAGGCGGCTTGAGCGCGGCGCAATGGGTCAACGAAGAGTATATGCTCGATCTGGAGCGCGCGGCCTTTGTAGAGCTCTGCAAAGACCAACGCACTCTGCAACGCGCCCAACATATGCTGGCAACTGGCAAACCCTTACGAAACTAGCAGGTCAAAGGAGAGAAGTTTATGCGTGAAGCAGTCATCGTTTCAGGAGCACGGACCGCCGTCGGGCGCGCCTCGCGCGGCTCGCTCCGCACGACACGCTCCGATGATCTTGCAGCCATCGTGATCAAGGCAGCCATCGAGCGCGCCGCCGGACTAGAGACGGATCAGATCGACGATGTGGTTTTGGGCTGTGCCATGCCAGAGGGCGAGCAGGGCTTGAATATGGCGCGCATCGCGGCCCAGCGGGCTGGCCTGCCCGATAGCGTGGGCGGCATGACGATCAATCGCTTCTGCGCCTCGGGCTTGCAGTCGATCGCCATAGCGGCCCAGCAGATTATGAGCGGTATGGCCGACTGTGTTGTGGCGGGCGGCAGCGAAAGCATGAGCATGGTGCCCATGAGCGGCTACAAGTTTTCGCCCAACCCCTACCTAGCCGAGCACGATCCGGGCATCTACATCAACATGGGCTTAACGGCCGAGAACGTGGCGCGCACCTACAAGGTCAGCCGCGAAGATGCCGACGCCTTCGCCTACGAAAGCCATCGCCGAGCCATCGCGGCCCAAGATGCCGGGCTGTTCGACGACGAGATCGTGCCCGTCGAGGTCGAGATCAACGAGTATCGCGATGGCAAACTGCAGCGCAGCAGCTTTCGCTTCGAGCGCGACGAATGCCCGCGCCGCGACACCTCGCTCGAGGCGCTGGTCAAGCTGCGACCCGTCTTTCACGTGCAAGGCACGGTCACGGCGGGCAATAGCTCGCCCACCAGCGACGGCGCGGCAGCCGTGGTGGTGATGAGCCGCGATAAGGCCGAAGCGCTCGGGCTGAAGCCGCTGGCACGCTTTGTCTCGTTCGCGACGGGCGGGGTCGCCCCCGAGGTGATGGGGATCGGCCCGGTCGAAGCGGTGCCCAAAGCCTTGAAGCTGGCGGGTCTCAGCCTCAGCGACATTGATCTGATCGAGCTGAACGAGGCTTTCGCGGCCCAAGCGCTAGCGGTGATCCGCCAGCTCGGCCTAGATCAGGATAAGACCAATGTGAACGGCGGCGCGATCGCCTTGGGGCATCCGCTGGGCTGCACTGGCGCCAAGCTGACGATCCAGCTCTTGAACGAGCTGCAGCGGCGCGAAGCGCGCTACGGCTTGGTGACGATGTGTATCGGCGGAGGCATGGGGGCGGCTGGCATTTTCGAGCGCCTCTAGGCGCTTCAAAACTAGCCTTCGGCAGAGCGGAACTTGACTATTCTTGTTATTTGAGATGTCGCGCTGTCGCGCGACATCTCAAATAACTTTTCCCCAGTTTTTGTGAAAGAATGTACGTTTTTGAGCGGATTTGTTATGAAGCAGAGCGAAGCGGGCTGTGAGCCTGCTTGCTGTTGGCAGCAAGCAGGTCGCAGCGCAAGCTGCGAGGCGCCGTATGGAAGGTTAGGATGCTGATAGCCGAAGGCGGACGCGGTGAGGACGGGATGGGAGCTAGCAAGCTCTCCGCCAGATGATCGACAAAATAAAAGCGACACCTCTCTGTGGGGTGTCGCTTTTGCTTCGGGCCGATCGGCTAGCGGCGTCGCACTTGCAGCGAGGTCGCTTGGTTATCGCCGATCGAATCATCGCTGAGATCGGTGTCGCTCTCGGTGAAGATGGTGGCGATACCCGTGCCGTTCAGATCGCGGAAGAGCGTCGCGGTCCAGTTGCCGACGATATGCAGCGACGAAGCTTGATCGTCGAAACCGTAGACACGCAGGTCGGGCGCATCGGAGACGAAGCGGATACAGCGGCCTCCGAACTGAGGATGCTCGTAGAGGTAGACGCCCTCGCTGCCATCGCAGGCAAGCCCAGAATCACCCGTGCCTCCGCCTTGATTGTGGATCAAGATCGAGGTCGCTTGGTTATCGCCGATGCCGTCGTTGCTCAAGTCAGGGTCGTCGGCGCTGTAGGTCGACGAGATACCGGTGTAGCTCAGGTCACGGTAGAGCGAAACCGTCCAGTTGCCGATCACGCGCAAGGAAGAGGCTTGATCGTCGAAGCCCACGATCCGCAGATCTTCCATGCTGTTGGTAAGGCGCACGCAGCGTCCGGCGTAGTTGGGGTGCTCATACAGGTAGACACCGTTCTGGCCGTCGCAGGCGTATTGCGCGGGCAGGCCAGCGCCCGGGCGTCCGACCCGAATCGAGGTGGCGCGTCTGTAGCCGATGCCGTCGTCGCTCAGATCAGGATCATCGCTTGTAAAGGTCGAAGAAGCGCCATTAAAGCTCAGATCAGCGTAGAGCGTCGCGCTCCAGTTGCCGATAATGCGTATCGAAGCGGCCGCATCGTCGAAGCCGACCGTGCGCAAGTCGACATTATCGCTGGTCATGCGCACGCAGCGTCCGGCGTAGTTGCGTTCGCTGTAGAGATAGGCGCCTTCATTGCCGTCGCAGCGATTGTTGCTCGGCACCGTGCTGCTTACACGAGCCGACGACGCTCGGTTGATGTTGATAGCATCATCGCGCAGGTCGGGATCGTCGCTGGTGAAGGTCGACGAAGTGCCGCGGAAGAGGGTATTCTCGTAGAGGGTTACGCTCCAAGCACCGATGACTCGCAGCGACGAAACGGCGTTGTCGAAGCCGAAGGAGTTGAAGTCGCGCTGATCTCCGGTCAGCTTGATGCAGTAGCCGCGATAGTTGATATCTTCGAACAGATAAACGCCCTCGCCGCCGTCACAGCGGTTCTCGTTCGGCAGGCGCCCGCGATAGACGCGCACCGAAGAGGCCCGATTAACGCGGATCTCATCGTCGCTCAGGTCGGGATCGTCGCTGGTAAAGACCGTCATCGCGCCTTGGTAGTTTGGATCAGCGTAGAGCGTCGCGATCCAGTCGCCGTTCAGCTTGATCGAAGAGATGATATCATCGAAGCCTTCTTTGGCTAGATTATCGACCCCTTCAGTCAAACGAATACAGCGCCCACCGTAGTTGCGATCTTCATAGAGATAGACGCCGTTTCCGCCGTTGCAGCTATGGGCGGCCTCAACATCTCGTGGAAATAGGAATTGATTAAGGGCCAACAGAGCGATTACAACAATCAGCCCAAGCCCTGAAGCAAATCGAATGGTTGTTTTCATAGCGTATGCGCACTACCTCGGTAGCAAAGCAGCGCATCCTCCTTTCGTTTTAAGTCTCATAAGAGAAAACGTTGCATGGTCCCTTGGTGTACATATCAGGATACCATTTTTTAGACGAAAAAGAGGGCGATTTAGATGCAGTCGCCAGAAAAGATCGCAGTATAATTGCGCCACACTTCCTATTTCGCAAGGGGATTATTAGCTATGCAACTCACAGGTATCGAGGCGAAAGTCACAATCGTGACTGGCGCTGCACAAGGTATTGGCGAAGGTATCGGACGCGCTCTAGTCGCTTCTGGAGCGCGTGTTGTGCTCGCTGACCGCAATAAAGAGGCCCTGGAGGCAATCAGCAAGGAGCTGCGCGCCGCCGGAGCCGATGTCTTGGCTGTTCCGACCGATCTCACTAACGACGCCGAGATTCAAGCGCTGGTCGAGCGCACTATTGAAGTTTACGGCCGCATCGACGCTCTCGTCAATGTGGCGGGCGTCTTCAAGGGCGCTCCGATTCTCGATCTGAGCGTGAGCGATTACGATTTGGTCTTCGCGGTCAATACGCGCGCGGTCTTCGTTTTGACCCAGCTGGTCGCCCGCCAGATGGCGCAACAGAAGTCGGGCAATATCGTCACCATCGCCAGCAATGCCGCTCTGATTCCGCGCGTCCAACAGAGCGCCTATTGCGCTTCGAAGGCGGCTGTTTCGCACCTGATGCGCTGTTTCGGCCTCGAGCTGGCTCAGTATGGCATTCGCTGCAACAGCGTGCTGCCGGGCGCCGCCGATACGCCTATGGTGCAGCAGTTGCGCGCAACCATGAAGCCCGGCGATGTCGACGAAGCGGTTCAAGGCAGCCTCGAAAAGTTCCGCAACGCGATCCCGCTCGGGCGCTTGGCCTCGGTCGAGCAGATCGCCAATGCGGTGCTCTTCCTGCTTTCCGATCAGGCTTCCCACATCACGCTGCAAGATATCGTGGTCGATGGTGGCGGCGCGCTAGGCGTCTAAAATAGCTTGATTTCGAAAACGAGGCGAGGGCGGATCGTACGATCTGCCCTCAGGTTTTTGTGAAGATGCTGGCCCAACGAAGCGATTCTTTCGGCGGATGGGCTTCTCGCTCCCATTCGGCTTCTAGCGCGTCCGCCTTCGGCTATCAGGTGGAAGCTCCTACCCTCATCCCCGGCCCTTCTCCCGCATCTGTACATTAGCCACAAATCGACATACGGTCAGCGTTATCTGCCCTCACCCCCCGGCCCCCTCTCCCGCACTGCGGGCGAGGGGGTGAATGGTGATGTTGTATGCGATTTCGCGTAGCGAAATCGCATACAAGCTCTCTGCGTTCTGTGCTCTCAAGGATACTCCCGCGATGCTATGCGAACGATCGCCTGTTGCTGCCGACACAACTGTTGGGTAATGCATAGCTCCCGCATTGCGGGAGAAGGGAGCAAGGCAGTGCGACCTCGATTAGGGCTGAATGCGCCGCAGAATCGCTACCAAACGATCGTAATCGTCTTTGAGCAGATTGGCGATCTCACGTCCGGCTCGTAACAGGTAGCTATGCCCATCGCGCTGCACCCGTGCGAAGGCCCGCACCGCTGCGCACAAAAGCTCGTCGCTCGGCAGTTGGGCAGCGAACAAAATCGTGCGAAAGAAGTCGCTATTGTTCGAAAACTCTACCAGTTCTTCGTTGCTGCACTGATAGACGCTGTAGTGCACCGGCGGCGGCAGAGGCGGCAGATATTGATAGATTCTGCCATATTCGCTAAAGCCAACCGTAATGGCCGAGAACTCGGTCTGCAGCACTTCCGCCAAGTCGGGATGCTCTTGATAGATCTCGTGGTCGTAGAGATCGCGCCCGGTGTAGGTGCGGCCGCGCACTACGGCCCGCCCACCCGGCTCTTTGCTGCCGGTGCGAATATCGTAAACCAAGGCATAGATCGACTGATCCTCGGCGCGCGCCTGAGCACGCACCAGCGAACCAAATGCCGGTGCCTGAAGCAGCTCGTAGGTACCTACTGTAAACCCGATTGTCGAAGACTCGATAACTTCGCCGATACGTTCCATGCTTCTCACTTATCTATCCAGCAAGCCAGCGTTTTCGAGCTTAACTTGCTGCTCCTGATAAAAAGCCCCGCAAGTAGGATACTACATTTAGGCCAAGCTGTTCGACTGCGTAGCCACCCTCTTGCACATGCAGGGTCGGCAATCCCAAGGCGGCGATGCGCGCCCCGATCTCGGCATAGACCTCGGTCGTCAGCGCGAAATCGTTCTGAGCCACTGGGTCGCCTTCGTAGGTATCAAAGCCAGCCGAAATCAGCAACCAATCGGGGTCGTACTCGGCGATCGGCAGAAGCGCCTGATCAAGCACGTCTAAATAGCGATCGTTGGTGATGCCTTTTTCGAGCGGGAAGTTGAGAGTCGTGCCTTCTCCGCTGCCGCTGCCACGCTCGTTGACCGAGCCGAGATAGTAAGGATAGTGCCGCTCTGGATCAGCATGAATCGACACAAAAAATACATCGTCGCGCTCGTAGAAGATCTGTTGAGTGCCGTTGCCATGGTGGAAGTCGATATCCAAAATGGCGGCTTTGGGACGTTGGGCACGCCCAGCGCCACTCTGGCGCAGCAGATATTCGGCCGCGATCGCCACATTATTTAAAAAGCAGTAGCCACCGTAGAGGTCGCGCCCAGCGTGATGGCCCGGCGGGCGACAGAGAGCATAGGCGCTACGCTGGCCCTCTAGCAAAAGAGCAGCGCCCGTCAGAGCGCAGTTGGCCGAGGCACGAATCGCGGGGTAGGTAGTGGCCGTGATCACCGCGCTCAGATCGAAGCAGTAGTAGCCCGGCTCGCTGAGCGCATCTGGCGAAAATTGATGCATCCAACGCACTGCGAAGCTTGATGGCATCACTCCCTCGGGTGCGCCTCCCGCCGCTACCCAACGGTCATAGATGCTTTCGTAATAGGCTAAAAGCGCTGGGCTATGCACAGCCACAAGCGGTTCGAGCCCAAACGAACGCGGCTCAATAAAGGTACCGATTCCTGCTTCAATCAAGGCTTCGCGAATGATTTCAGCGCGGCGCGGCGATTCGTGGTATGGTGAAAGGCGTCCATCAAGAAACTCGTAAGGTGGATCGTGCAGTTTGTGTTCTTCAGAATAGACAATATACATACTAAGCTCCTTGCTATAGAAAGATTATAGCATGTTTGAAAATTCGTGATTGCAAAGGGCTAAAATCGGATATTCTGAATAGAATATATTAAATAAGTAAAAACTTGACAAATTGCAGATATTCATCTAGACTAATCGGCAGTTTTAGCAAATACTAAAGGCGAGTATAGAGCAGTAGTAAGCCTTAAAACTACTGAGTGGATGGTGTTGATCAGACCCTTATGATGCCACTTCCACTCACATACTCTCCACTCTCTCACATAGTGGTAGTGCTGTTGTCGTGAACAAACTTTACATCGGTATCGCTATCGTACTTCTGATCATCCTCTCGGGCATTTCGCTCTTTATTGGAGTGAGTACCGTAACCCTTGATGGTCTTCTGAGCGGCGATTCAAAGCAGCTTCAAACCTTCATGGTCAGCCGCATCCCTCGTCTGATCGCTATCATCATCGCTGGCATGAGTATGAGCGTTGTTGGCCTCATTATGCAACAACTCGCTCGCAATAAGTTTGTCTCACCCTCAACTGCCGGAACGATGGAATCGGCCACCCTAGGTATTCTGATCAGCTCCTTCTTCTTCAGCTCGACATCTGTGCTGGGGCGCACTGCCGTCTCGTTTGTGTTCGCCCTGATCGGCACGATGATCTTTATGAAGATTTTGGACTATGCCAAATACAAAGATGTGATCTTCGTGCCCTTGGTTGGCATTATGTTCGGCAGCGTGATCGGCTCGATCACTACCTTCATCGCGCTGCGCTACGACATGCTGCAATCGCTCGGCGCTTGGATGGCGGGCAGCTTCGCTGGCATTCTGAGTGGGCGCTACGAGATGCTCTATATCGCCGTTCCCACGACGATCGTCGCCTACCTCTATGCCGACCGCTTCACGCTGGCAGGCATGGGCGAACACTTCTCAACCAATCTCGGCTTAAATTACAAACAAGTGATGAATATCGGACTCGCCATCACTGCGCTTTCAACTGCGGTCGTGGTCTTAACGGTTGGTGTTATCCCCTTCTTGGGCTTGGTTGTGCCAAACGTTGTCACGATCATCTTTGGCGATAACCTCAAGCGCACCCTGCCCTTAACCGCGCTGGCTGGCTCGCTCTTCGTGCTCATCTGCGACATCTTCGGCCGACTGGTGCGCTACCCCTATGAAATCCCGATCAGCTTGGTGGTCGGTATCGTCGGCAGCATCATCTTCATCTATCTGATCACAAAGCGAGGGGCGTATGCAAGCAAAGCCTAACAAAGAAGGGCATGCAACCCTCAAGCAAACGGCTCTTGGAAGCACCGGCTTTGTGAGCGAACAGCCGCGCCAGAACTACCACGTCAGCCCGCAAGTGTTATGGGCCAAGCTCTTGAGCTTGTTCCTGCTCGCCGCGCTCTGCATCGGCCTGTACATGACGATCGGCGTGACCGACTGGGGCTTTGCGTTGCCTCGTCGCGGCATCAAAGTCGTTGCGATGCTGTTGGTCTGCTTCTCGATCGCCTATTCAACCGTTATCTTCCAGACGGTCACTAACAACCGCATTCTCACACCAAGCATCATCGGCTTCGACTCAGTCTATCTGCTCATCCAAACGCTGATCATCTTCCTATTTGGCAGCATGACCTTGATCCAAATGAGCAAACAGACTCAATTTGTGATGAATGTCGGCTGTATGGTGCTCTTCGCCGTGCTGCTGTATAGCTGGTTGTTTAAGCGCGAAGGCCGCAACCTCTACTTTCTGATCTTGATCGGTATGATCTTCGGCACCTTCTTTGGCAGCCTGACCACCTTTATGCAGATGGTGATGGACCCCAATGAATTTACCGTGCTGCAAGATCGCATGTTTTCCAGCATCAACAACGTCAGCAGCGATCTGATCAATATCTCGGCGGTGCTGGTTATTTTGACAACGCTGTATAGCTTGCGCTTCTTTAAATTCCTTGATCCGATCTCGCTTGGCCGCGATCAAGCCATCAACCTTGGTATCGATCACAGCCGAGTTGTAAACCGCTGTATGGTGGTGATCGCGATCTTCGTCTCGGTTTCGACCGCCTTAGTCGGCCCGATCACTTTCTTCGGCCTGCTCGCCGCCAACCTGAGCTACGAATTTATGCGCACCTACCGCCACAGCTTCTTGGTTCCGGCGGCCACGCTCATCAGCATTATCGCTATTGCAGGCGGCCAACTGCTTGTAGAGCGGGTCTTCACCTTCTCGACAAGCATCAGCGTCATCGTCAATTTCGTTGGAGGTCTCTACTTCCTCTTCCTACTCTTAAAGGGGGCAAAGGCGTGATCGAGGTACGCAATCTTACAAAAAAATATGGCTCCAAAGCCGTTGTCGATAATGTCTCGCTCAAAATCGCAAAGGGAGGGATCACCTCGTTCATCGGGCCGAATGGCGCTGGCAAAAGCACCCTGCTCGGCATGATCAGCCGCTTGATCCCGCGCGATGCTGGCGAGATCTATATCGATGGACAAGAGATCTCAAAGGTCAAAAGCAAAGATCTGGCCAAGAAGATCTCGGTCCTCAAACAAGAAAACCATATCAATGTACGCCTTACGGTGCGCGAACTGGTCAGTTTCGGACGCTTCCCCTATTCGCAGGGTCGGCTCAACGACGAAGATTGGAAGTTCGTCGATGAAGCGATCGACTATATGGACCTGCGCGAATTCGAACACCGATTCCTAGACCAACTGAGCGGCGGTCAGCGCCAACGGGCCTTTGTTGCCATGGTGATCTGCCAAAACACCGACTATATCTTGCTCGACGAGCCGCTCAACAATCTCGACATGAAACACTCGGTGCAGATTATGCACGTCTTGCGCCGTATGGTCAATGAGCTGGGCAAAACGATCATCTTGGTCGTGCACGACATCAATTTCGCCTCCTGCCACTCCGACTCAATTGTGGCGCTCAAAGATGGCAAATTGATCCGTCACGGCTCAGTCAGCCAAATTATCGAAACGTCCGCATTGCGCGAGATCTACGATATGGATATTCCTATCGAAGTGATCAACGGCAATCGTATCGGTGTCTATTTTTCGTAATCCTTGTCTTTACAATGCTTGGAGTATTTACGAGCTAGCTCGTAAAGAATATGTACACTCTTTGAGGAGAGCACCATGAACATCGCTGGAACTAGCCGTCGTCTCCTGTTGGCAGCTGCACTGCTGATGGGTATGCTCTTAACCGCTTGTGGCAGCTCGGCACCCGCTGCTGCTCCGACCGCTGCACCCGCCGCTGAAGCTCCGGCGTCGACCGATGCCTCCGCCGCAGAGTCCACCGCTAGCGAAGAAGTTGCTCCTACAGATGCTCCTGCCGCTACAGAGGGCGGCGAAATCACCATCAGCCACGCTCAGGGTGAAACCACCGTTAAGAAGAACCCCAGCAAAGTGATCGTGTTCGACTACAGCCTGCTCGACACCATCGACCAGCTGGGCGCCGGCGACAGTGTGATCGCTATTCCCCAAGGCGCAAGCACTCCCAAGTTCCTCTCGAAGTACTTGGAAGCTCCGGTTCAGAACGCTGGTACGCTCTTCGAGCCAGACTACGAGAAGGTCAACGAGCTCAAGCCCGAACTGATCATCGTGGCCGGCCGCTCGGCTGCTGTCTACCCAGAGCTCGCTCAGATCGCTCCGACCATCGACCTGAGCATCAACCAGAAGGACTTCATGAACAGCTTCAAGTCGAACGTCGAGACCATTGCGACCATCTTCGGCAAAGAGGCTGATGCCGCCGAGAAGCTGGCTGCTATCGACGCCTCGATCGAGAGCGTCAAGGCTAAGGCTAGCGAGAGCGGCCTTAACAGCCTGATCCTGATGACCTCGGGTGGCAAAGTCAACGCCTTCGGCCCTGGCTCGCGCTTCGGCATCATCCACGACGTTTTGGGTGTTGCTGCTGCGACCAACAGCGATGAAATCAGCGCTGCTACCCACGGCGATGCGATCTCCTACGAGTTCATCCAAGAGAAGAACCCGGGCATTCTGTTTGTGATCGACCGCGACGCCGCCACTGGCGAAGCCAGCGAGACCCCCGCCGCCGTGCTGCTCGACAACGCGCTGGTCAACTCGACCGACGCTGCCAAGAACGGCAAGATCGTCTACCTCGACCCAGCTATTTGGTACATCGCCAACGCTGGTCTGGGCACCGTCGCCGAGTCGATCTCGGAAGTTGCTTCCGCTTTCGAATAATATTCCGAACAACCTCCAGCAAACAACCCTCTCCCAATGTTGGGAGAGGGTGTTTGTTTTGTTAGGCGTCAGGTGCTCTAGCTTCCATTCGGCCTTTAGCGCGTCCGCCTCCGGCTATCAAGTTCCCGCCCTCCCAAACGACGCCTCGTTTCGCTGCTTGCGACGCGTTCGATGCAAGCTTCCTGGTGCAAGCACCAAGAAGCTTGGCACACTGCCTTTCATTGTCTTCGCTGCGATCTGCCTGCTGCAAGCAGATTCAAAATAGTGTACTTCGCTTTCCAAAGCCCTCTAAAATCTTCTCGCTGCGAAGCTGCGGGAAGGTTAGTGGAATAGGAGGCCAGTTTGGAAGATTGCGAATGAGCGGGAGAGCATTCGCCCTTCTCCCGCAATGCTATGCATTACCCAACAGTCGCGTCGGCAGCAGGCGATCGTTCGCATAGCATCGCGGGAGTATCCTTGAGAGCACAGAACGCGGAGAGCTTGTATGCGCTACGCGAAATCGCATACAACATCACCATTCACCCCCTCGCCCGCAGTGCGGGAGAGGGGGCCGGGGGGTGAGGGCAGATAACGCTGACCGTATGTCGATTTGTGGCTAATGTACAGCTCCCGCATTGCGGGAGAAGGGTCGGGGATGAGGGTAGATTAGCCCATCTGATAGCCGTAGGCGGACGCGCTAAAGACCGAATGGACGGTAAGAAACTCGCCGCCAGAGCTTGAAAGGTGAAGCCTGATGTTTTCTCGCGCTGCTTTTCAATGATCAGCTAGACTTGCTATTAAGCAGTGGGAGCGTACAAAAAGTCTGCTCCATCCAGCTCGTCTTCCTCATCGTCGATGTATTCAACGAACTCGTATAAGCGGAAGGCGTAGGACTCACGCAGCACTTCGATCGGATCGCTCCCCGCTTCAGCGCTGTTGTCATTGAAGAGGCGCTGACGGGTTTCAAACAGAGCTTGGAAAGGATTCTTGCTCGCCAGCAACTTTTCCATAAACCAAAGCATGGTATCGCTATAGGATCTATTCGCTTCGGTACTGATGATCGGCGCAACATAGTACTCAACACTGCTCAGGTATTGGAAGGCTCCCAAATAGTCGGTGTTGATGCCCTGCTGGCTTGAATCGAAGTAAACGATCCAAGCTCCGAACTGTGCGATCTGCTCTGCGTCGAGCTCTTCATCGTTGAGCACAATGGCGCCCGTGTTATCTTCATTGAGCCTGCCACGAGCGCTCACAACGATCAGGTCGATGTCCTCGGCATGCTCTTCCAGCACGGCAACGATGGCGTTTTCACCTTCGGCATAGAGCGATCCGTCGATCTGCTTGGCCACTTCGAGGCAAGCTTGTAATGGGTCGCTGTTCGAATCAGCCAGCACGAGCGCATTCTCGATCTCAAACTGAGGCTCATCGTCAACCAAGCCGATATCGACCTGATAACAGACTGGGCGCTGTACGAAGAGATATTGGTCGCGGTGCAAGAGCAAGTCTAAGGGCGCTTTGATGAGGTCTGGAGTGACGGTAAAACGGATCAGCGTGTGCGTGTCGATCAGGGCAGCGAAAGGCTTGAGCAAGCGCTCGCTCAGAAGACGAAGCGTTGTGTGAAACTCTTGAGCGCGCTCGATCTGTGGCGCCTCAAGGATGTCGTAGATGGTCGTGATCTGCTGGAGCACAAGTGGGCTTTCAGCTTCCAGCCTTAGCTCTTCCTCCACCCCATCCTCATCCCAAGCCAGCATGCAAACGTCATCGTCTTCAAGCCAATAGTACAAAAAAAGCGTGCTCATAGTATTCCTTTCACAAGCTTGCCCAAGCGCAAACCTTCACGCCGCCAGCAAGAGCTAGCACAAACCGCCATAGCGTCCAAGCGAGCGCTGATTAAGCTCCCCAAAGCGCCAAAGCACCCTCTCGCTGATACGATCCTAATGTTTGCTAGTTGCCTCGGGCGCTCGCTTGGACGCGCTAGCAGCCCATTTTGGCGGACTGCCCGTTGGTAGCCGTAGGCGGACGCGCTAGAAGCCGAATGGGAGCAATAAACCTCTCCGCCAGAGCTAGAAAATCAGCAAACGGATCTGTTATCAGTTGTTGAGAGGGTGCTTGTCGAGATCTACAAAACGAGCGAATCGACTATTCCTCGTCTTCCTCCTCGTCTTCTTCGTCGTCGTATTCGACCACAAACTCATAGATGCGGAAGGCAAAAGCCTTGTTGAGCACTTTGATCGGGTCAAGTTGCTCTTCGTTGGTGTAATAGTTGAAGAGGCTTTGACGGGTCTCAAACAGGGCTTGAAACGGATTCTGGCTCGCCATCACCTTTTGGGTAAACCAGAGCATGGTCTTGGTCGACGAGTCGCCCGCGTCGTTGCTGATAATCGGCGCAAGATAATATTCGACATCGCCTGCATATTGGAAGGCCTCGAGATAGTCGATATTGATGGCCTGCTGGCACGAATCGAAGTAAACGATCCAAGCAGAGATATCTTCGAGCTGCTCGGGACTGATATCTTCATCGTTTAAAGTGAGAAAGCCTCTATTCTCGTCGTCAAGAGTGCCGTGTGCACTAATAACGATCAGATCAACCTCGGCGCCATGCTCTTCCAACAATTCGATCCGCGCATCTTCATCTTCGGCGTAAACCGATTCTTCGACAAGCTCGGCAACTTGGGCGCAGGCACGTTCAGGATCGGCGCTCAGATCGGCTAATAAGAGTGCGCTCTCGATCTCGACCTCGGGCTCGTCGTCGACATAGCCTTCGTCGATCTGGTAACAGACTTGGCGTTGCAAGAAGAGGTATTGGCCACGGTACAAAAGCAGATCCAGAGGCGCGTGTATCAGATCTTCAAACACGATAAAGCGAATAAAATCGTGAGTATCGATCTGTGAAGTGAAAGGCTTGAGCAAGCGCTCGCTCACAAATGCAAGCGATGCCTCAAATTCTTTGAGACGCTCAGTCTCTTTCTCCTCAAGAATATTGTAAAGGGTCGCAATATGGCCGAGCAGAACGGAGCTTTCACCTTCCAGCGTCAACTCTTCCTCAAACTCTTCTTCATCCCAAGCGGAGATACAAAAGTCGTCGCCTTCGGTCCAATACTCCAGGTAAAGCGTGCTCATACAGTTCCTTTCACAAAATTTCTTCCAACAGATCTAGGCTAAAGCAGCAGATCGATCGATCAAGCCCCGATAAAGCGTTTCAAAACGCTCGACAACCACCGGCTTTGCAAAGCAGCTCAGCGCCTTCTGATACGCTCCAGCAGCCAATCTGCGCCGCAGCGCGGCATCGTTCAACAACTCGGCCATGCGGCTCGCAAACAGCTGAGGAGTAGCCGCCAAAGCGCCGCTCACGCCATCTTCGATAATGTCGCGCGTGCCACCTGTGGGCATCGCCAGCATCGTTGTACGGGCCGCAGAGGCTTCCAAAAGCACGCGGCTGAGCGCCTCGCCCCACAGCGACGGAAAGAGCAACAGCTCACAGCGTGCCATCAATCGCAGCACTTCGTTGTGATCAACCCATTGCAACAAGCTATAACGCACTCCCAAAGCCTGCAGATCGCGCTCGATCTTGGCTTGCAGTGGGCCATTGCCACAGATCAGCAAGCGCGGAGGTTCAGCATGGCCTTGCAGACGATAGGCTTGGAAGATCGCGCCCAACAAGCCCGCGCCTTTGTTCGGCTCCAGTTTGCCGACATAGAGCAAAAACGGCTCGTCCGGCAGGTTTTGGGGCGCTTCGGCTACAATCTGCTCGATCTGCGCCAAATCAACCAGATTGGGAACAACATGGATCCGATCGGCGGGCACGATCCCCTCTAGACGCTCGGCGATGTAGTTACTGACAGCTACAACCGCATCGGCTTGAGCCAGATAGCGCTGGCGCCGCTTGAGATGGGCACGCATATAGGGAATAGCGGGCAGCGCCAGCGAGCCTTTCAACGGCCCGAGCCGAGCGGGCAGCTCGGTCGCCAAGGAGGCCCAGCTCTGACCCGGGTACGGGATATGGTCGCCGTGCAAACCAAGCGTAAAGTAATCCCAAGGCCAATGATCGCGAATCGTGACCACAACCGGGCGCTTCAGGCGCTGAGCCGCTAAAATGGCCGGAACACTGGTCTGCACATGTTGAGCGTGGATCAGATCGGGCGGCTGCTCGCGATACTGTTCGACGATCCAGTCGGCCAAGCGCGGCCATAAGCGTTCGTAACGCGCGTAGTTCTGCACAAAGGGCAGCTTGGGAGCCTTGTAGCCCCAGCGCACAGTCGGCACATCGAAGGCATTTTCAGCGCTATAGCCCTGCTTGCCTCGTTGCGGCACCACCACATTTACCGTATGCTCTCGTTCGATCAAAGCACGCGCTAAAGCGTGGGTGCTCCACGCCGCTCCTCCACCGGGCGGGAACACATCGGTTGGGATCAAAATTCGCATGAATCTCCACGCATCTAACAAAGAGAGGCTGGCCCTACGCCTACGATCCGGCCGGTCCAGCCCTTGAGAGAACCTTACCAAGCGAGTTGTCTGCTCGTCTTAACCTTGCCAGAGCGAACGCCAAAAATCTTGCACCGTCGTTTGAACGCTGGCGATCGTTTGACGCACCGGGTCTGGCGAAAGTCGCGCATCAAGGCGCGTTCGCACATCGTCCATCACTTCATTGAGCAGCCTATGCGATTCGCTCGCATGCAGCTGCGCAAGCGCATCCGCATAGGCATCAAGCACCTGTTCAGGATCTGCTTTCGGTGTCTCGTGCATCATCTGATCAAGGAGCATTCGCGCTTGGTTACGAAACGATTCTACAGACATAGGCAAACTCCTCGTGAATAGTATTGTTTTCTATTATACGCTTTTCTTGCTAGCTTTGTTGATTCGCTTGACAGCTTGGCGAGGTCAACGCTAAGGCTCACCACGCGAAACACTGAGACTTTGAGCAAAAGCTGTTATGACACATTCGGCTACAAGCTGCCTTGGCTATGCCTGTCGAAGCTATTCTTTCTTGCAAAACAGCGTACCGTACCCTTCGACAAACTCAGGGTACGGTATCTATTTCTCGTTGGCAGGGTCTGTGAAAGGCCATACATAAAAAAGAGGACTACCCATAAGCGGGTAATCCTCTTTTGGTTTGTTTAAGGCAGTTAGCTCTTGAGCGAACTCAACAACTAGGCCTCGAATTCAGGGGTCTCTAGGCCAAGCGCCTTGGCAACACCGCGGCCATATTCCGGATCAGCCTTGTAGAAGTGGCCGATCTGGCGGCGCTGAATGAATTCGGGCACGCCAGCCATAGCGCTAGCAATGTTCGAGAAGAGCTGCTGTTTCTGGTTGTCGTTCATCAGGCGGAACAGGTTGCCAGCCTGGGTGTAATCGTCGTTGCCCTCGCGGTGATCGTAGCGAGCAGCGTCGCCGCTGATCTTGAGCGGCGGCTCAGCGTAGCGCGAATCTTGGGTCGGGCCACCGAAGCTGTTCGGCTCGTAGTTGACCGAACCGCCGCCGTTGCCGTCGAAGCGCATCTGGCCATCGCGGTGATAGGTGTTCACAGCCGAGCGCGGCTTGTTAACCGGCAGAGCGGCGTAGTTCACACCGATGCGGTAGCGGTGGGCGTCGGCGTACGACATAATACGAGCTTGCAGCATCTTGTCGGGCGAGAAGCCAACGCCGGGCACGATATTGGAAGGCTCGAAAGCGGCCTGCTCGATCTCGGCGAAGTAGTTCTCGGGGTTGCGGTTCAGCTCCAGAATACCAACTTCGATCAGCGGATAGTCGGCGTGCGGCCATACCTTGGTCAGATCGAAGGGGTTGATGTGATAGGTCTCAGCTTCAGCCTCGGGCATGATCTGAACGCAGAAGCGCCACTTCGGATAGTCACCGCGCTCGATGGCCTCGTAGAGGTCGCGCTGCGAGCTCTCGCGGTCCTCACCGATCACTTTAGCAGCTTCTTCGTTGGTCATCGTCTTGATGCCCTGCATGGTCTTGAAGTGGAACTTGACCCAGAAGCGCTCGTTGTTGGCGTTGATGAAGCTATAGGTGTGGCTACCATAACCATTGATGTGGCGATAGTCGGTCGGCAAACCGCGATCGCTGAACAGAATGGTCACCTGGTGCAAGCTCTCGGGCGACAGCGACCAGAAATCCCACATCGCAGTCGCGCTGCGCATGTTGGTCTTGGGGTGGCGCTTTTGGGTGTGAATAAAGTCGCTGAACTTGTAGGGATCGCGCACAAAGAAGACCGGGGTGTTGTTACCAACAATATCCCAGTTGCCCTCTTCGGTATAGAACTTCACAGCGAAGCCACGTACGTCGCGCTCGGCGTCTGCAGCGCCATGCTCACCCGCAACGGTCGAGAAGCGCACCAAAACCTCGGTCTTCTTGCCAACTTCAGAGAAAATAGCAGCCTTGGAATATTTGGTAATATCGTTGGTGATGGTCAGATGACCATAGGCACCTGAACCTTTGGCATGCACCACGCGCTCAGGAACGCGCTCGCGGTTGAAGGTCGCCATCTTCTCAAGCAGTTGGTAATCCTGCATCAAAATTGGGCCACGCGGGCCAGCAGTCAAAGAATTTTGGTTATCCGCAATCGGCTGACCGTGTGCGGTTGTCAGTAGGGGCTTCTTCTCATCAGACATGTCTAAACATCCTTATAACTACAGCTCTACAGCGGGATCACTAATATGAAAAATCTGTTTGTCGCTCGCTTCTGCATCCGAAATAGGCAGAGTTCGAGAGGCAAAACAGCCTTGGGTTGCTACTTTGATATGATGTGTGTTACGATCACGATATTCAACATGACCAAAACTCCCCTGACTGCTAAAGTCGATCTGGTGAGTGCTATGGCCAGCGTATTCGCCGCGCCCGTAACTCCCGGGTGTGGAGAAGTCCTGTCCGAAGGTGCTATGTCCGGCATAAATGCCCCGACCATAACTTCCTGGGGAATGTTCCGAATCGCTAAGTAGCGTTTGTTTCAAACGCTTCGCAAACATATTCAACTCCTTACATCCTTGTCACAAAGCTACTATAGCGTAGTGGTTGTTTAGAAGCAAAACATCTTTCCTATACCGTCAATAGGCTGAACCTATGGAATTCCATCAACTCCACTATTTCGTCGCTGTTGCCGAAACTGGCGGCTTTAGCCGCGCTGCCGAGCGCTGCAATGTTGCACAACCTTCGTTGAGCCAACAGATCATCAAGCTCGAACAAGAGCTCGACGAAAAGCTCTTTGAACGCCTGGGCCGCACTGTGCGCCTCACCCCAGCAGGCAAAGCGCTCTTACCTCGTGCCCAACGAATCTTAGCCGAACTCCAATCGATCAAAAGCAGCATCAACGATGAAATAGCATCGGGACGCGGCAAAGTATCGGTCGGTATTATTCCAACCCTTGCGCCCTTCTTACTACCTCAGTCGCTTGAGCTCTTCCATAACAGCTACCCGCTGGCCGAGCTTGAAGTGGTCGAACACACCACCGAACTGCTGCTCGAAGCACTCTTAAACTTCGAGCTCGATGTCTGTTACGCTAGTCTGCCCATCAGTCATAGCCTCATTCAGACCGAAAAGCTCTTTCACGAGCCACTGCTTGTCGCCATGCCGCACGACCACGAGCTTGAGAGCTGTGCAGAATTGAGCGTTTCCCAACTCAGAACAGAACCATTTATTGCGCTTCACGAAGATCACTGTTTGAGTCAGCAGGTCGATAACTTCTGCTACGAACAACAGATCAACCCCAAGATTGTCTGTCGCACCTCGCACCTCTGGACGGTGCAAAGCTGTGTGGCAGCGGGCCTCGGCATTGCCCTAGTGCCCAACATGCTGGCCGAAACCGATCTGGCCGAAACCTGTATCTACCGCCCGCTCTTAGATGCCACGCCCCAACGCACCATCGTAGCGCTCTATCACGCCCAGCGCAGCCGCTCGCTGCTCGCAAAGGAATTCACCGCCTGCTTCCAGCAAGCCTACAACCAACTGCGCGGCCTGCCCGGCGTTCCATCGGTCTGCAAACGCGACGGCAGCTGTATAGAGCAAGGCATGTGCACACCCAATTGCACACGACGTAAAGTGCAGGGCTTGCAAAAGGCAATTCATGCATCGTAGCGCAAATAACAGCTAGTTTCCTTTAGCGCTCTGGCGGCCCCGTCTTCACCTTCCATCCGGTCTCAACCGCGTCCGCCTACGGCTACAAACAGTCCATCCCTCAAACGAGGTTCTATCGTGCGCGAGGCGCTAGCCTCGAAAACGCAACGATAACAATGAGCTTCGCAGCAAGCATCGACAACACAAAAGCGCTCCGGCGAGAACGCTATCTCACCAGAGCGCTTGATAAGCTCTACAAAAGGCTTGCTAGAGATCCTCGTTACCGATCACCTCGCGCGAGCGCCCCCCTTCGGCTGGCCCCACAATGCCTTCTTGCTCTAGAAGGTCGATCAACTGGGCCGCTTTGCTATAGCCGATCCGCATACGGCGCTGTAACAGCGAAGCCGAGGCCCGTTTATGCTGCTTCACCAAGCTGATCGCTTGGGGCAAAAGCTCGTCTCTTTCATCTTTATCGAGAAACTCGCCAGGCGGTGTGAAGGCTAAGGAAGAACCACTCGAACTATTCTCGGACTGCTTAGCAGAGAGTTTATCGGCCTTCGGATTATAGGATGCTCCGTTGCTCGCGTTGGCATTCGTGCCTTTAGGTGTCGCAGCAGAAGTCGATTGATCTGCAGTTTGGCCCGCAGGTGTCTCGGGGCGCTGGGCCGAACGCCAGAACTGCACAATCCGCTCGACCTCGCCTTCACTCACCCAAGTGCCTTGGATACGCACCAACTTGGCGGCGTCGGCGGCCATATAGAGCATATCGCCGCGACCTAACAGCTGCTCGGCGCCGGGTGCATCGATGATCACACGGCTGTCGATCTGCGATGTCACCGCGAAGGCGATGCGCGAAGGGAAGTTAGCCTTGATCAAACCGGTGATCACATCGACCGAGGGGCGCTGAGTCGCGATAATCAGGTGAATGCCTGTTGCGCGCGCCATCTGCGCCAAACGACAGATCTGAGTTTCAACCTCGTCGGGGGCCATCATCATCAAGTCGGCCAACTCGTCGATTACGATCACGATGTAGGGCATCGGTTCAAGATCGGCGCGTCGCCGCGCAAGCTGACGATAGGAATCGATATTACGACAGGCATGCTTTGCAAAGACCTTGTAGCGCCGCTCCATTTCGCGCGTGGCCCACTTCAAGGTCGGCACCACCCGCTCTAGCTCGGTCACGACCGGCGAAAGCAAATGGGGAATGTCGTTATAGATGATCAGTTCGACCATTTTGGGGTCGACCATAATCAGCTTCAGTTCGTCGGGGCTATGGCGTAGCAGCAAACCACACAAGTAGGCGTTGATAGCTGCCGACTTACCCGAGCCGGTGCTACCAGCCACCAGCAGGTGCGGCATGCGCGTCATATCGGCGATCACCGGCAGACCGCTCACATCCTTGCCCAGTGGCAGCTTGAGTTTGGCCTTACTGGTCTCAAACTCTTCGCTATCGATCACTTCGCGCATACTTACCAAAGCGATGGCCGAGTTCGGGATCTCGATGCCTACCACACCTTTGCCGGGGATCGGCGCTTCGATCCGGATCGAGTGGGCGGCCAGCGCCAACGCAAGATCCTTCTCTAAGGTAGTAATCTTGCTGATCTTGACGCCCATAGCAGGCTGAAGCTCGAACTGAGTCACCGCTGGACCGGTGTTGACACCAACCACCTGCGCTTCGACCTTAAAGTTCGCCAAGGTCTGCTCGATCAGGCGCGCCTTATTGCGCTTCTCTTCATCAGAGATCGAGCCAGCCACATAACGATCAAGCAAGTCGAGCGAGGGCAGGGGCCAAGCGCGATAGACCGTGGGCGCGCCCATGTCAAGCTCCTCCTGCACGCTCTCGTTGATCGCTTCGGCGCTCGAACGAAGCGCTGTAGGAGCTGCCACACTGCTCTCGACTTTGGCAGCTTTTTCGGCCTTTGCGGCCTTGCCTTTGGCAGCTTTCTCTGGTTTGGTAGAAGGCGCCTCGCTCTTTCCGTTGCGCAGAATGGCGGGCGAACCTTCAGGACGCTGAAACAAGCTCTTGCGCGTCGGGCGTTCGGCCACTGGCGTTACAATGATCTCATCGTCATCGAAGGGGTCGTCGCTGCTGCCGGGGGGCGGCAGAAAAGGGCGTGGTTCTGCGCTCGAACGAGTGCGCTTCGGCTCGATCAGGGTAACCTGCTCGGTCTCGACCGGACGGCGCGGTCCGCTCCAAGCCACATACCAAAGCTCGACAAAAAAGTTGCGTGTTCCGATCAAAAGCTCGCGCAGGGTCAGGTTAAAGGTTAAGAGCAAACCAAACAGCGCGACCATACAGATGATCAAAAAGGTCACCGGTCGCCCGAGGGCCGCCGAAAGCAAATTGACGATCACATAGCCAACTAAACCGCCGCCACTGCCGACCTGATCTTGAGGGCCAACGCGCTCGATCGGGAATTCCAACATGCCCAAAACGCCGGTCAAAACCAAAAGCGTCCCGAGGATGTTGTTGCCGGTTAATTTGGCGTCTTGAAAGCGCTCTTGCACCAAGATCGCAATGCCCAATAGGCCCAAAGCGAGCGGCACAACGAGGGCACCTTGCCCGAAGGCGCGCTGAACCGTCTCGATATAGAACGAACCGATTCCGCCAGCGCTATCGGTAATAAAGAAGATCAGCGTAGCGATCGCGATCGTCAACAAAGAGAGCGCAAATAACTCGCGCTGATGTTCTGGCCCGAGTTTCAGTTCAAATGCAGAAGGCTGAGGGCTTGCTGGTTTGCGGCTGCTTTTACGTGCGTTTGTGCCGCGATTGCTCGTGCTTGATTTGCTGCCGCTACGGCTGCTGCTCTTCGATTTTGAGCTCTTTGTCGCCATAGATCTTCTACCCTACCTTCGCATACCAAATCGCTTGAACATCTTAGCTGATTATAGCACAGATGCGCCAATTGCGGCAGGCCCTTTGCATTTTATGGCATTAGAAAGCGCTTTATGGGCTATTAACTCTACGACCCATACTAACAAGCACTGCTTGACTATGTTTGGTGTGAGATTTCGCACGATAGCGCAAAATGGTCTCTAAGCGAATGTGCGAGTACACGCTTTGTTTGAAGCGTTGTGGGCGGCCTCGTTGCACAGCCAGATAGCAGCCCTTCGCGACGGGCAGGCTGTTGGTAGCCGTAGGCGGACGCGCTAGAAGCCTTGTTTGGGGGAAGGACGTAGCCGCCAGCACGCTAAAAGCAACAAGGGGCATATCGTCGAACAAGACAAGATGCCCCTCGAGCAAGCTTGATTGTGCCGTGTGAGCTAGACCTTGCGGCCCGGTAGCGAGGCTGCCACCTTTTTGATGGTAGCGAGGGCGTTTGCGGCCTCTTCGCTGCTGGGGCTTGGAACGCGCTCTAAAGCCGCTAAAGCCTGCTGATGATAATGGTTAGCGACGCTCTCGGTATAGCCAGGCGAACCGGCTCGATCTAAGATCGCCAAGACCTTTTCGACCTTCTCTGCGTCCATCTCGCTCTGAGTATAGAGCGCGGCTAACTCCTCGCGCTCATCGCTATAGCGCAGGGCGTGAATAACCGGCAGGCTCAGCTTGCGGCGCATCAGATCGGCGGCACGCGGCTTGCCGGTTGTTTCAGGATCACCCCAAATTCCAAGCAGGTCATCTTGGATTTGGAAGGCGAGTCCAATACCTTCACCAAAATCGAATAAGGCTTGTGCAGCTTCTAAAGAAGCATTACCGACGATCGCGCCTAGCCCAGTTGAAGCAGCCACCAGGGCAGCTGTCTTGCGACTGATCATCGCTAGGTAGTCTTCTTCGGTGATGCTCACGGTATGCTCGAAACTAAGATCAAGGAACTGACCTTCACAAATCGTTAGGATAGTTTGATCGAAGCGACGCAAGATCTCTAGCGTGACAGCAGGCAGCACGCCAACCTCAGAAAGACGATGGGCTGCGAGGTGTGCGACCACAAACAGTCCATCGCCAGCGTTGATTCCGTGTGCGAGGCCCCACTCCTTCCAGACCGTCACCCGACCGCGGCGTGTATCGCTCTGATCCTCGATATCATCGTGAATGAGTGTGAAGTCGTGCAATAGTTGAATAGCAGCCGCCAGCGGGAGGGCGTGTTCGAGTTTACCACCAACTGCCAGACACGACAGAACCACTAATTGCGGGCGCAACAGTTTGCCGGGATCAAAAGAAGCTGGCTCAAAGTTCCGATCACGCCAACCAAGGTGGTATTCCTGCATGGCATAAAAGTCAGCGACTCGCGCTTCAGCTGCAGGAAAAGCGGCGCGCATTTCCTGTTGAATAAGGGCTCGAAGATCAGGAGCAGGCATAGAGACAGTTCCTTCTATCTGATAAAAGCTAGCAACATTATTGATTCTACTATAAGCGAAAAATAGAAATGTGCTTGACACAACAGAAACAAATATCTGCTTTTCGTCATCTTTCAAAATGGATCCAGAAAAAGACTTATAATGATTCTATCTCTACTTTAAACAAAACAAACGTAGAAGAGTCTCACTCTCCTACTGCACCACCCTACAAACACCTCCTTCAATCCACAATCTTGTCATCGAAAACCCTATCTTCTTACGTTTTACAAATACCTGATTGAAATAGTTATGAGAAAGGAGTTGCACTTTTACGAGCTATTTACGACTGTTTCAATTATTAAAAAGTATTTACACTTTTAGAGCCTTTAAATACGATTGTGCATAGTAATCAGTCTTTACAATGCGTTGTAGTACTGCCTATATGTAATCTTTGCGTAATTTGAATCTATTGTGGCTTGCGTATCTGACTAGTACACTAGACGCAAGCAAGCCGTGATGACACCTCCCATTCGAACGGAATGGGAAGGACGCCATCCAAAAGGAGAAGATCACATGCCACTCAATATGCGTTTTCGATTTAGCCCTGCCAAGGATGGCCTAGTCAAAGTACTCGGCCCACTTGAAACTGAGATCATGCAGATCCTTTGGGAGGATGATCGTAGCACCGTTAAGAAAGTTCATCGCAAACTGTCGCAGCAGCGCGAAATCGCCTATACCACCGTTATGACCACCATGAGCCGCCTGCACGAGAAGGGCGTTCTGGATCGTCATCGCGAAGGTTTGGCTTATGTCTACTCGCCTGCGATCAACGAAGAAGAGTTCGTCACGATGGTTGTGCAGCAGGTTCTCGACGGCCTTTTAGACGACTATAGTGATACGGCCATCGACTATATGGTCGATTATCTCGCCAGACGTAACCCGAACGAGCTGCGCCGCTTGCACCGCGTTTTGCAGCGCCGTGTCAACGCTTGAAGAGAGGGTGAGAAGGAGGATAATTCCTAATACCTCCTTACTCACATCTCCAACCTGACTGAACCAGCAGATCTGGAAAACATCCTTATATACGTCTCCTGTGAAGCTTCTTCCCATCTCTACAGGTTTCGTATATAAGGATGTTTCTTTATACACACTAGCTTTTAACTAGTTTGCCCCACAAGTCATACTCGGTCGGCTGAGTGACCTTGACCTTGACAATGCTGCCAACCGGAGCTTGGCCCCAAACAAACACCTGGCCGTCAACCTCGGGCGCATCGCGGAACGAGCGTCCAACCACGAGCTTTCTGCCGTCGTCGGTCTCGCCCTCGCCCTCGATCAGCACATCGATGGTGCGACCCTTCCAGCGACGATTGCGCGATAAGGAGATGCCCTGCTGAAGCTGCATCAATTCGTGCCAGCGGCGCTCAATCACACGCGGGCGCACCTGATCGGGCAGAGTCGCGGCGTGTGTACCCGGCTCCTTCGAGAAGCGGAAGGCACCCACACGGTCGAGTTCTACCTCTTCTAAGAAGTTCAACAAGGTCTTAAACTCGGCATCGGTTTCGCCCGGGAAGCCCACAATAAAGGTCGAACGCAGGGCGATATCGGGCATAGCGGCGCGCAGATCGCGCAAAATGCCCTTGGTGCGATCGGTATCTGGCGGGCGGCGCATACGGCGCAATGTGTCGGGGTGAGCGTGCTGCAAGGGCATGTCGAGGTAGGCGCAGATCTGCTTGTGATCGGCCATGGTCTGGATCAACTTCTCGCTGATGCCGTGCGGATAGGCGTACATCAGGCGAATCCAGGTATCTGCGGGCAGCACTTGGCAGAGCTCTTCTAACAAGGTTGCAAGCCCGTCTTTAATCCGCAGGTCGCGGCCATAGTCGGTTAAGTGCTGAGCAACCAAAACGATCTCGCGCACACCACGCGCTGCCAGCTCTTGGGCTTCTCCCAGAATCGCGCCCATCGGTTTCGAGCGCATATTGCCTTTGAAGGAAGGAATGGTACAGAAGGCGCAGCGCAGGTTGCAGCCGTCGCTGATCTTCAAATAGGCCGAAGGGCTGCTGACGCGGCGCTTGACCGGAGCAGTTCGCCAGTCGGCGTAGCTGCTCTCTTGCTCGGGGATAGATGGTAATGCCTCGACGCTGGATGCAGCCGGAGCGACTGCGCTCAGTTCCAGAACCGGTAAACTGGCAGCTTGGGGCGCTGCCGTGAGCGGAATAGCGCTCGGTCCAGTTTGTAGCGGAATAAAGGCGCCGTTCTTGGGTGCATTGGGCGCGCCAACCAGTTCGCCGATCCGCATCCATTGTTGCGTACCCAAAATCGCATCAACGCCGGGCACCTCTTTGACGATATCGCCGTGGCTCTGCGCCATACAACCGGCCGCGATCAAACGCTGGTTGGGTTTTTTGTTTTGCCCGATCTCGCGCAAGACTTGAAGCGTTTCGTCCCGGGCCGCAGCGATAAAGCTACAGGTATTGACGATCACCAGGTCAGCATCTTGGATCTCTGCAACCGGAGCGTGCCCCTGAGCCGACAAAATGCTATCCATACCTTCGCTATCGACAGAGTTCTTGGGACAACCCAGGGTAATAATATGATATTTCATAGACGTAAGTTGCAGAATGACAGCCGCTTCGCGAGCGTCTGATTTCTGCTTATGTTCTGCTATCTATCTAATAGAAACACACAACGACGAGGAGCTACATGTTGCATTCCTCGTCGTGTGATCCAATTCGTACCTAATGCTAACTATAGCATAATTTGCCAAACCGAGAAATAAAGCCTCGCCTTAGCGATAATTCGTGTACTGCAGCGGCACCGGAATCTCGTCTTCGCGCGAGCGCAACATTTGAATAACCGCCTGTAGTTCGTCGCGGCTCTTGCTGCCAACCCGCAGAGCATCGCCCTGAATGCGCGCTTGCACCTTGGGGAACTGCTCTTTGATCATCTTCTGCAGCTTCTTAGCCAGGTCGTCGGCGATTCCTTTGCGCAGCTTCACCCGCTGGCGTACGCGCGCGCCTGCGATCTGTTCGACCTCGCCGAAATCGAAGATCTTCAGCGACAGTTGACGGCGAATAGCTTTGGTCTTGAACAGGTCGCGCACTGCGTCAAGGTGCATTTCGCTATCGGTGCTGATCACCAACTCGTCGTCGCTCAGGTCAAACTCGGTCTTGCTATCCTTCAAGTCGTAGCGTTGCTGCACCTCGCGCCGAGCTTGATCGACCGCATTGCGCAGTTCCTGCTTATCGTACTCAGAAACAATGTCAAATGTGCTTTCTGCTGGCATCGTTCGATTACTCCTGTGGACATAAAAAGAGATGCGTGAGGTGGCCCCACGCATCACAGCTCGTCTGTGCCACACGCGCTTACTGTGGCGGCCACTCCCAGTTGGTGGGCTGCCCAGCAAGCGGACTTAACACTTGCGGCTCCATACCATTGACGCTCACAAAAACAACAGCTGGGTTGCCCGAACGAATAAAGACCCGTCGTTTCGCTTGGAAGTCTTGAGACGTTCCGCCGGCCATGATACCCTCAAATTTCGTTTCACCATCAACCTGAATACGCAACCAAGAACCAATAGTATTCTCTTTGATGGTGACTTTCAACATAATCGGCGCTTCGGGTGTTGGGGTCGGTTGAACAGTTGCACTCAAGCCGCCCTGCCCAACACCTCCCGCAACCAATGAGGTTGGGCCGACTTGGGCCAAGGTCGTCGGAGCGAGAGTGGGAACCACAACCGGAGTCGCGCTAGCCACCTCAGTCGCCAATGGCGTGGGTGTAGGCAACATAGGCGTCGGATCTACTAACGTAGCAACCTCAGGGGGATTCCCGATTCTACCAAGCCAACTTAACGCGAAATAGGCGAGAATAACAATCGCACAGGTGATGAAAAATACGCCCAGAAAGTTGGGCAATACATAGGTATGAACACGGGGCATCTTTGCGGTCGGTACAACAACAATTTTATCCGTTGCACCTCGTTCACGCCGATATGCTTCAATTAGTTCTTCGCTGGGAAGACCTAAATAATTTGCATAGTTTCGTACGAAGCCACGTGCATACACATCACCGGGCAATTGTTGGAAATCACCTTCTTCTAGCGCCACAATATAGCGTTGAAGAATGCGTGTTTCTAGTGCAGCCTGTGCTATTGATATTCCTTGGCTCTCTCGAGCCGCGCGAAGCTGATCACCAAACTGGCTCATACTCTTTTATTCCCCAGAGCGTAGTTTGCGTTTCGTACTGTGCCAATGTGCCCGCGTGCATATTCACTATTGCCAATAGAGAGACGGACACCCTAAGCCCTCTATTGCAAGAGCATAGTCTTAGAAGGTCTATAGTACCAAGTCATTAAATGCCACTATTATACCATAGGCCTTCTCACTTCTTGCTAAGAACTGTTAGATCTTCGTTAGCATTCCAATCTTATAGAGAGCGATTCAGCCAAAAAATAAACACAAAAAAGCTAAAAAAGTACTCACCTTCATACGTATGCGTAAAACGTTCTTGGTTCGAAATACACGCTAATTCCAAACTCTAAGAAGTGGAACTGAGAAGACTGTCAAAATTGTAGCTTTGTAGTTATTCCTAAAAGAGCCTAGAAAAATTGACAGTTTATTAATAATTGATTTAATTATAAATAAACCCAGCAATATAATCAAGTAGTTGGCTTAGAGCTGTAGTACTAGCTCTTAATTCATCGTTACAGAGATCATTAAAATAGTACGCCTAACAAACAGAACATATTTGCTCTGTTCCTTAGCACCTGCAAGCAGTTCATAGAAGGCGTCTGCAAGAAAGAAGAAAGGCTAGAAGAATAGGTGATCGATCTCAAGCGCACCAACTATAACAGACAGAGGACTGTTCCTGTTGAGGCGAGACGAAAACAGAGGGAGATGAGAGACAATCCAGTTCTCCTAAGGAAGTTATACCAAATTCGTTTACATTTTCAGCTTGGGAGAGGCCTTTCGGCACACAACTACACCCCTCGTTTGTTGGGCGGGATGGTGATAGCCGAAGGCGGACGCGCCAAGGAACGAATGGAAGGGAAAGACCTTGCCGCAGCGATCTGAAGAAAGCAAACGATTTTGTTATTAACACTCTCCTTCTATGATACCATTGTTTCAGGCTCAAGAACCTGAAATAATTCTTATAAAACGAAACTGGCTCGCGAATCTAGTGTTGATGAAGCATCTCGCTCGAAGGGCTGGCGGGCTTGGCTGGGCCTACATCAACATTCAGGGCGACATCGAGCTCGTGTGCTTCAGGAGCGGGTAACTCGCACATCACGCGCAAATACCATTGGCCGCGATGAAACACCAGATCGCTCTCTCCTTGGCGTCTGCGCAACAAGTCGCGCTGGCGTTCGTCGCACACAAACGGCATGCGCTCACGCCCATTCAGCGTCCAAATCGATAGCATCTGATCTTTCAAGGAAAACGACAGAACGCGTTCATCGTAAGAGATCGGGCTCAAGGGCTGAAAGCTCTGCTTCGTCCGCTTGTCGAACTGATAGACCTCGCCGACCGATGTTAAGGCCCGAAAGGTTATTTGAGCCGATAGGCCGAATAACTTGCGCACCTCGTAGTAGCAGATCTTTTGCAGGGCAGATTTGCCAAACGTGCGACCGGCCCACGCGATGTTACTGATGTAGTTACGAGCCCGATTGGTCTCTTCGACTGTCGCTTTCAGCGCTTGCGCTTGCTCTGGTGTCGGTTGTAATGTGATTTGCACAATCAGTTTCATAATGCGGAATATAGCACATACGGGCGCATATCGCAAGCTCTGCGCCCGTAGTTGAAGCACAACATGCGCTATGAAACTTCACGCGCTTGCACGAATTTCCACAGAACTTTAGCCTAACGCATACAAGCTACACTTCCGCGTCGAGATTCAGCTCGTCTAACGCATCTTGAGCCGCTTGGCTGCGGGCCTCATTTTTGCTGCGCGCTAGACGGTCGAGCACACGCCGCGCATGCGGGCCGCCGATCTGACCCAAAGCCCAAATGGCCGCCAAACCAACTTCGGTATCTTCATCATCAACCAAAGGTAACAGGCGCGACAAATGGTCCTGAGCCAACTCGGCCATTTCGCCCATGGCTCGCACCGCTTCATAACGCAAAGCAGGCGAATGGGATTGAAGCTCATGCTCGATAGTCGGTAGCCAAACTGCATCAACCGAGCGTCCCATAGCAGCTAACGCGCTCTCTTTCATTAAGATCTCAGGATCAGCGTAGGCGGCTTCGATCAAAGCTTTAACCTTCGGCTCGGAGCCATAATAGCCTAGGGCCTCAATCGCGCGGCGGCGCACCTCGAAGGGCTGCTCGGAGTCGGTCGCAGTGGCATAGAGTACCTCGAAGATCTGCTGACTATAATCGCTTGGCAGCTCTTCGAGCACGCACAAATAGGCGAACCGTGCGATCCCCACCGCAGCCGAAGCACGCACCTGCCCCGATGGGTCGAAACGCACCATCTTGAGCATATCGCTCAAAAGGGAAGTCGACAGATCTTCCCACAGGCCCTCAATCGCTTTGACTCGCACCTGCTCATCGTCATCGTGCAATGCGATCAGAAACACCTCGCGAAAATCAAACTCAACATCATCTTCAGCCAACTCAACCAAAGCATTGCAGATCTCTTGGCGGCGCGTCGTTTCAACCTGAGCCCAAGCAGCCCGCAGATCATTACGCTGCTCGCTGCCAAGGTTGGAAAGCTCTTTTAAACGTGCCCAAACCAAAGGATGACGAGTATCTCCTAGTTCACGAATAGTCTTTGCGATATCCATAAAGGTTCCTAGAAATGCGAAACGTGCAACGCGGGCGAACTCGCGTTGCACGTTTCGGACGATTACACCAAATGCTTATTCATCGTCATCGCGAAAACGACGGCCACCCCGGCGCATGCTTGGGTAGTCTTCCTCGTCGTCAATCTCTTCCTCGTAGCTCTCTTCTTCAAGCAGCTCAGGCTTCTGTTCTGGCTTATAGAAGTAAGCGTCCGCAACGGAGTCGTCAGCATAGTAGCGCTCATCTTCATTGAGCAACAGACGCAGATAGCTCTTCGAGAAGGGGCGCAGAACGTTGGCCGCTACATACAGATCGTCGAGTTTGATCCAATAGAGCGGTTCGCTGCGATTGCCCAGTTGATCGCCAACGGTCTCGAAGATGTGTTCCAAGAGCAGATCTGCCTTGCGGCGATCGGCCATAGGGAAGAGTTTGAGGTTGCGCAACTTCCCAAAGCGCTGCTGATTGATCAGCTGATCTTCATCGACAACACAGTAATATGTTACGTTGGTGAAGGCCAGCTTGTTCTTCTTCTCATCGAGCGTCAAGAGGCGATCTTCGCTAGACTCGGCCTCCTCGTACTGCAACACAAAGACATTCGGCTCTTCAGTGCGCGACAAAGTGATCAGCGCACCCGGCACGAGGTGCTCGCGGAAGAAGTCCTCTAGACCTTGCAACCAACCACCACGGCTACCGGTCGGCACACGCACTTCTGCAAGATAGCTAGTGTAGTGCTGTGGCACATCAATGCGGAAGATCGCGCTACGCTGATCGGGCAGCATCAAAGGTGGGAAGAGAGCCTTTAAGCTCTCATCGAACGGCAGCACGCCGTATTCCCATTCAAAGAAGGTTAACAAGCGCGAGACGCTGCCACTCTCTTTGATCGCTTCGGCGCTCTGGCTCTCCAAACTATCGTCGAAGCCTTCCTCTAAGTAGGAGGTCAACTGGCCCATTTCGCTGGCCTTGACGCGCTTGGTGCCGATAATCGGCAGACCCTTGGTCGACCAGAGGCGTGCGCCTTCAACACCAACAAAATCGAAGTCCTTTTCGCGGCTCAAGCGATAGTTGAGCGAGAAGCGAAAACCTTCGTAGTCGGCTTGACGCGGGTTGTGATAGTAGAGATCGGCGATGATGGTAGTGTCGAGCAGCGGCTCGCCCACTTCAAGAATATAGTCTCGAATACGGCGCAGGTCGTTCTTGCCAAGGTTGACAAGGCTGGCCTGCGGGTAGACATTGCGACCAAAGCTCACGATTTGATTGAGCGGATCGCGATCGATCGCTGCCAGAAGCGCTCGTTCGAGCAACGGACCATAACTTGCCATCAGCTGCTCGACCGGCCAAGCCAGATCTATCACTTGACCATCAACAACAATCTCGGTCGCGGAACGAACGACTTCGGGCTCGGCAACAAGGTCGCTCTCCTGAGCGTCAACTGCCTCGGGCTCAGCAGCTGCTTCTGCTACAACAGCTTCCTCTACAGAAGCGCTGAAAGCAGGCGTTTCACTGACAAGGCTGGTCTCAGGCGAGGGTTGTCCGGCGCTAATCGATTCAGACTCCTCCGCACCTTCGGTCGGAACACCGCGAGGTACAGGCACCAAACCAGCCTGAATCTGCCAGTAATCCGAAATGAAAACAGGCTCTACCGTAGTAAGAGCCGGACGAGTTGTCGAAACAACTACACTAATATCATCGATCGGCAACGGCTTCTCAGGCTGATATAGGCGATCTTTGAACATATGGCTCAGATCTTCGGTTTGCGGCCGATAGGTGCCGCTTCGCGATGTTATATACACAACATCGTCCTCGATCTCTTCACGGGCGAAGACGCTCGGATTGGCCAATATGGCAGCATCGATAGCAGCGGCTAAGCTCTCTGGGTCGATCTGCTTCTGTTCTGCCAAGAACTGCACAAGGTTGCTGCGAGTCTGGCGGATCGGAGCATCAACCGCGAAAAGCGCGCCCTGCATAACCATCAATTGGAAAATTTCTTTGGCTAACTGCTGCTGCTCTTCGTTTCCTAAAAAGGTCGGAGGAGCGATGACCCCGTCCTGACTAATCATTGTTCTCATCCTCAACTACGAGTTGGCGCAGCAAATCCAAATACTGCTCCGTCACACTGGTAATATCTTGTGGTTGACCAGTCGAACGCAGCCATTGTGCCAGCTTATCTAATGCTGTCTCACCATATGTGATCAGTTTTGCTTCCATCGAGCCTCGTTTATTATCTAGCTTAGGATCTTGCGCACACGAAAACACGCCATAATACGGCATCTAAGAGAGGTATTATAACATCGGGCTGAACGAGACGCAAATACTCTTGACAGCAGCGCCTAAGATTAGGCCCTTGCCATCAGGTTCTTGGCCTCTTCAGACCGATGCTCTCTTGAAATGGTATTCAGCCGACGCGGAAAGGATGTTGAGAGTCGCATTCGCGACGCCCAACATCGAAGTTCGATTGGGAGCTTGTCTCCAAACGGTCATACCGTCGAGCACTACTCGCTGATGCTCTCAAGCGCTAAGGCGACACCGCCTAAGGCGATGCTGGAACTGCCAAGTTTTGAAGCAGCTACTGGAATATGGCGAGTAAAACGCGGATGCATGTAGTTCTTCATGCGCTCTTGGATCGCTTGTACGAAGGCATCACCGCCGATTCGAACAACAACACCGCCCAAGACGATCATTTCTGGATCAAGCAGCCCGACAACTTGAGCTAAACTACCAGCCAACAGATCGACAGCTTCTTCAACAACCTGACGCCCAACCGTATTAGCATTGAAGATATCCTCGAGATTATCGGTTTGTAGGCCCAGTTCGCTCGCTCGTTTAAGCAGACCGCCGATCGAGACGCAATCTTCCAAGGTCGTATATGAACCGTCTTTGGTGACAAAAACGGTATGGCCTATCTCGCCTGCAATGCCGGTTGCGCCATGATAGAGATGCCCGTCGAGCACGATGCCTCCGCCTACGCCCGTGCTCAGGTGTAAATAGAAGAGGTTGTTGACCTGACGACCTACACCAAAGGTAGCCTCGGCCATAGCGATTAAGTTAGCGTCGTTGTCGATCAGAGTCGCAGCATCGAAGGCTTCTTCAAAGCGCTCGCGAAGTGGAAAGCCATCCCAGCCTGCAAGGCGAGGTGAGAGCAAAACGACGCCAGCATCGCTATCAACTGGGCCGCCAAAGCCCACGCCTACGCGAATCAGACGGTTAGCATCAACATTGTTCTGTGCAAGCAGGCTACGACAGAGTTCGAGGGTTTCGGAGATAATCGTTTCAGGATCGGTGCTCGAAGGCACGCGCATATCGCTGCTACATGTATGCTCGTGTAGATCAACCAAGGCAGCACGCAGCCCATAACCGCCTAAGTCGATGCCAAGCACATAGCCTTGCGGGCTCAAGATGCCCCAGTTGGAATGTTCTAGGCGCTCACTGACATGGGTCTGAGAGTTGATCGTCATTGTCCCCTCCTCGCTTTCTGTCGCATGCGCCCGAAGGCATGCCTTATGGTTTGCTCACACCGGGTGGGTAGCTTTTCAAAGGCCAACACGGCTTCATTATAGCATAGCCAATTCGCTCTAAACGCCTCCGAATCAATGAAGAGACAGTTTGTATTAGTAGCGATTTGGCAACCGAACGGTTATTATTCGGCCCATAGCCTATTGAGCCTGTGCATTATGGTAAGCTGCTTCGGCGTAATCGCCCATACGAAGATACACTTTAGCGATGCGCTTATGGAGGCGTCTCCAAGCCAGAATATCGTTGCGATAAAATCGCACAAGTTGCTCGCGAACCAAGGGGGGTGGGTAGTAGACATGTTTGACGGGTTGTACTAGCAGTGCGCGTGCCACTAGCTGTTCTACCGCCTGCAGGCCGAGCCGCCTGCGTCCAGCTTCGTTGATGGCAGCCTGCCCGATCGGCGAATTGAGATCGAGCGGGCGGCGCAATACACAGCACCAGCGCAAGAGCTTGTTGGCCTCGGGCGAGAGCGTCCCATACATCTCGGCCACCAAGTAGGCGTGGATATCGCTATGGTCGAGCAGCGACGCAAGCGGAACATTTTGGGCCCTGGGCGCATGCGACCAGGCTTCGACCAGTCGTAATAGCTGCGGGTGGCCTTGAGTGCGCTCATAGATGCCTTTCCAAGTCGCCTCGTCAAGCCGCATATCGCTCGATTCCAACAGACGATACGCAGCGCGCTCATCTAAGCCTTCCAAGGCTGGCCAGCCTCCACCTTTGGCCCAATCGGGTAAGGCGCGGCTTAAAACGATCAAACGCAATTGGCCCGCCTGAGCTTGGCGGCGCAACTCCGCTAACATATGATCCCAAGCGGGATCGGTATCGGTACGCCGCGCGTTATCAAGCACCACCACACAATGGCGGCGCGCCAACAGATCGATCAAACGCACCATCTGCTGTGCCTGTTGCAGCCTAATGCTCTCCTGCTGCCAATGACGCACAGCCTCGGCGATTCCTGGCCCACCCACCGCCAGCAAACCGCTCGCCAAAGCGCTCAGAGCATCGCGCACCACTGTGCGCTGGTCTTCGCCCATCGTATGCCAGATCACCGCCTGGCCGAGTCGCTGTCCCTCGGCAGCTATCTTGGCCGCCAAAGCCGTTTTGCCGATACCAGCCAAACCCCAGATCACAGCTAAGTTATCGCGCCGCAGTCGCCACTGATAGTAGCTTATCTCATCTTCACGCCCAAAGAAGGGCTCGCTTTCGGGAATGGGATCGATCGGTTGTAGGCTGGGCGGCGTGAGCTCCTCTAAAGCAGTTGGCAATAGATCAACTAAACGGTCGAGCGCTTGGCGTTTAGCACGATAATAGGTGCGCGGGCTGATCGCTAAACGCGCTTGCAGATCGAGCACATCTTCGCCGCTCATAAACTCGCCAGCCAAAATCGCATACAGTCGCATGCGAGGATCGGTGATGCCGACATCGGGGCCTGGGTGAAGCGAGGCGATCTGCGACATAATGATACGCGCCAAGATCTGACCGCGTTCCAGTGCAGAGCCTTGCGGCAAAGGTGGCGTAAACAGGCGCGCCAGCAGACTATTGCCGAGCGCGATCGGCGGCTCCTCGCTCAACAGCGGCAGAGCTGCGTTCAAAGCCGTCCGCAAGGGGAAACCTTTATCTTGCTGGGCGTAGGCTTCGTGTTCTTGGCGCAACGAGGCCAACATGCGATAGAAGGTCGCACGGCTCAACTGGGTATTCATGCGTTCCAAACGCTTATTGACCTGATCTAACAGCACACGTGCGCTTAGCTGTGGAGCCGCTGCGATAACTTCTGCAACAACTTGATTGACCTGCTGGTTACCACGTCGATAGCCGCGTGGGCCGGGGGTTTGGGTGCGAAGTACGTCGATGCTAGGGTTTTGACGGTAACGTTGAAGGAGATAACGAACCGTCCGAGGGCTGCTTCCAGTTTGAGCGGCAGCTTCCTCGGCAGAAGCATGGCCATGTATCACGGCGGAAAGTATCTGGTACCGCCGTATCGCGGCCTGATCATCTTGAAAAATCTGTTGCAGCTCATCTTCGCTGAGAAGCGGCAGGACGAGCGAGTGATGCATCACAGGCCTTCTTTAGTGGCTCAAGATCAGAAGTGATACACCACTCTATCATGATTGAAATCAAATTTCAATAAATTGAAAAACTCATAAAACAAGAAATAGTGCTCATCTAAACGGGCAAATCTCTCGTTTATGAGCTGCGCGCCAAGGTTTTACCATGGGCCACAATATCATCGAGGAAGCGCGAAGGTTTGGCGACCTTCCCGCGTGAACGACTCTCGGCACGCGAAAGATAAACTTGGTGGGCGGCGCGTGTAATCGCCACATAACAGAGGCGGCGCTCTTCTTCCAGACCAATCGGATCACCGATCGAGCGCTCGTGCGGCAGCACACCCTCTTCCATACCCATAATAAAGACCACGGGCCATTCCAAACCCTTTGAAGCATGAATCGTTAAGAGCTGGACCGCCTCGCGCTCTTCTTCCTCGTCATCAACACTCGTCATTAGGGCGATCTCTTGCAAAAAGTCGCTCAAGCTGTTGTGCTCTTCAGCTGCGATCTGCAACTCTTTCAAATGCTCTTCAGCGTCTCGGCGATCTTCGTCCGAAAGCTGCTCATCGAGCATGCGCAGATAGCCCGTCTGCTCGATAATATCGGCCAAGAGGTTAGCGGGCGGCAGACCCGCATCGACGAAGCGTCGCCAACGCGCCACCTGCAGGCCAAAACTGCGCACCGCCGCAGCAGCTCGGCTGCTTAAACCCGCATACGCCTCGGGGCGCATAATCACCTCGATAAAGGGCAGCTTCAATTGGCGCGCCACATCGGCGATATGCTTCTGGGTCGCGTCGCCGATACCGCGAGCGGGTGTATTGAGCATACGGTTGAAGCTGATGCTATCGTTAGGGTTAGCCAGCGCGCGCAAATAAGCCAACATATCGCGCACCACGCGCCGATCGTAGAAGCTGGTTGTGCCGCGCACCACATAGGGCAGACGGCGACGGCGACAGGCCGTTTCGATCTCGCGGCTCATCATACGTGTGCGGAACAGCACCGCGATATCGCTCAAATTGCGGCCTTCATTACGCAGTTCCGCGATGCGCTTTGCAATATCTTCGGCCTCGCTGCGAGCGTCTTTGGAAGTAGCAAACACCACGGGCGGCACCAAACGCGGGATCGTGCTCCCTGCATCGAGCGGCATGGGCGTCACAGCGCGGCTATGTTTGATCACCGCATAGGCGGCCTGCAAAATCTCGCCGCGCGAACGATAATTGGTACGCAGCTCAATGATCTGCGCCTCGGGGTAGGTGCTTGCAAAGCCCGCCATAATACGGTGGTCGGCGTTGCGGAAACTATAGATCGCCTGCTGCACATCGCCCACCACAAACAGCGAACGCGGCCCGCCATCCAAGCGCCCGCTCAACAGATCGATCAGCTTCGACTGGCTCGGGTCGGTATCTTGGAACTCATCCACCAAAATATGCTTCCAGCGCTCTTGGCACTCCTCCAACACATCTTCATGGCGCTCGAACAAGCGGTGCGTCAGCATAATAATGTCATCGAAGTCGAGCGCATTGGCCTCGGCTAAGCTGCGCTGATAGCCCATATAGATCTGAGCCGCATACGAGAGGAAAGGATCGTTGCCCGCCGCTTGGGCAGCGCGCATAGGGGTCTGCAAACGACTCTTCATGCGCGAAATAGCGCCCAACACCTGAGGCGCTTCGACCATAGTCGGAGGCGTCAGCTTGCTCTGATCCATCACACGCTGCACAATCAAGAGCTGATCGTCGCTGCTATAAATCGAAAAAGCGCTGGTATAGTTGCCGATTCGCCCTTGAATGTACTTGCGCAAAATATCGAGGCAGATGCGGTGGAAGGTGCCAGCCGTCACACCTTTGGCGTTCTGGCCGAGAGTCGAGCTCAAACGCTCTTTCAACTCTTTGGCCGCCTTGTTGGTGAAGGTCACAGCCAAGATATCGCGAGGGCGCGCAGCACACTTCTCGATTAAATAGCCGATCCGCAAGGTCAAAACTCGCGTTTTGCCAGCGCCCGCACCAGCACGCACCAAGACCGGGCCGATCGGAGCTGTCACAGCGCTGTACTGAGCGGGATTCAAGCCCTTCAAATGAGCTTCAAACGGTTGTTGCACGTTGCAATTCCTCTCGAATAGACGCGCAAAGAGCAATGCGAGGCAACACTCACCTCACCATTGCTCTCTGCTCGATCACGATCAATTTAGGTGCGAAGGGTTGGTCTTCGCGCCGAACCAAGCGCTATTGTAGCACACCCGCTCCCATTTTCGCAGACCATTGCTGCGCTATCATCACCACAAGCAAAGCAGAGCAAACGTACAGCGGCTCCCAAAGCACACCACGCTCTCGCTCGCTGCATCGCCCGAGCGCTCAACGCCGTAAGAGCGCAATAAAATGCTCAAAAACTGCTCTGGGTTAGCCGCCTTGTCCATGCTATAATGTTGCACTACATACCTACAGGTTCCGCTTCAATTCTCCATGCGAGGCTACAATGCCGATTGAAGACTATTCGTCTAAGTCATATATTCGTCGCGCTCGCCAAAACAGAGAGACCTATTACGAAGAACCAGAGCCAGATCGTCCCGAGCGTCCGGGGCGCCCCAACAGTCGTGCCCGAGTCGAGGCCCGTCGCACCCAACGCCTACAACGTCGCTCGCCTCTGCGCAGCCTCTTTTGGCTGCTCTGCTTCGTGGCAATCGTTCTCTTTGGCTTGCCATACGGCATCGACATCGCCTATGCGAACCGCGTATTGCCCAACATTCGTGTGCAAGGGCAAGATGTCGCAGGACTCGATCAAGACGAATTGCGCACCCTGTTAGCCGAACGCTACGGTGAATTCCTTGATCAGCCGATCCAGCTCGTCTTCGAAGATCAACGTTGGCAGCCAACCTTCCAACAGCTCGGTGTGCGATTCGATCTCGATAGCGCGGTTGCCGACGTGCTCTCGGCTGGTAGAAGCGGCAATCCGCTCAAACGCTTACAAGACCAGTGGCAGATCTGGCGCGTCGGTCTCGATGTTGCGCCCCGCATCGTCGCCGACCGAGGCGCAATGCTACGCTACCTTCAAAGCCTCAGCGCGGCCATCGAAGAACCGCCCAGCGATGCGGCGCTCAGCGTTGCCGAAGGCAAAGTGATCGGCACACCCTCGAAGAAGGGTTTGCAGATGCTCGCCGACGAAACCAGCTACGATATCTTGCAAGCGCTGCAATACCTCCAACCGAGCGAGGTCGCTATTCGCACCCGCGAACTCGAGCCGAGCATCAACGACACTGCGCTCATCAAAGCCCAACAGACCGCCAGCGAGCTGCTGAGCAGCCCAGTGGTCTTGTTGCAAGGCGAACGCAGTTGGATCTGGGATCAAAAGACCATCTCGGAGCTGATCGACCTAACCCCGGTCGACCAAGAGCTGCAAGTCACGATCTCGCCCGAACGGCTCGGCAAAATGGTCGATAAACTCGCCATTCAGGTCGATACAGGCAGCGCCGAGCCGCGTGTCCGCTTCAACGGCGGCGCGCTCACCATCATTCAAGAGGGCACAACCGGTTGGAGCCTGCGCAAAGAAGATGCGGTGCAAGCCATCAGCGATACCCTGCGTCTGAGCCACGGCATCACCCGCACGCTGGCTCTGCCCGTCGACGAACTCAAGCCCCAAGTGCGCGCCGACACGCTCGACAGCCTGGGCATTGTAGAACTGATCGGCGAAGGCAAGAGCAGCTTTGCTGGCTCGGCCCAATACCGCATCACCAACATCAAAGCGGGGGCCGCCCGTATGGACGGCGTATTGATTCCGCCCGACAGCGAATTTTCCTTTAACACCCAGCTCGGCGAAGTCACCGAAGCCAACGGTTTCGTCGAAGGCTACGCCATCATCGGCAATCGCACCCAGCTCGAATGGGGCGGCGGCGTCTGCCAAGACAGTACCACCGTCTTCCGAGCGGCCTTCTGGGCCGGTCTCCCCATTACCGAACGCCATGCCCACTCGTTCTACATCAGTTGGTACGATCGCTACGGTCTGGGCGAGCTCGGCGATGGCGCAGGTCTCGATGCCGCCATCTTTACCGGCGTCAACGACCTGAAATTCCTCAACAACACCGGCCACTGGATCTTGATGCAGGCCACGGTAGATGAGGTCAACCAAGTGCTGACGGTGCGGCTCTATGGCACCAAAGACCGCAGCGTCGAAGTCTCGCAGCCCGTTATCAGCAACGAGATTCCCGCCCCCACCCAAGCGGTCTATCTCGACGACCCGACCCGTCCGGCTGGCACGATCTATCAAAGCGACACAGCTCGTGGCGGTCGCGACATTCTGATCTACCGCACCGTCACCGTTAACGGCGTCAAAGGCGAGCCAGAACCATTCTTCACTCGCTTCCAGCCTTGGCCGAACGTGTTCGTGCGCGGTACAGGCGGCTAAATCGAAGCGAATCGCCGCAGCGAGTTGCTAACATCACATCCAGCAGAAGTTCTTCAAAACACAGGCGGGCGCGCTCTCTAGCCCAAAGAGGCTTTTGGCGCGTCCGCCTACGGCTACCAACATCCTGCCCGCCACAACGCGGGGCTATCTGCCTGTTCCGAAAGCTGCCCCAAAATTGTTTGTATCATACCAAATTCGGTTGATTACTTTCTATTTGGCCTTCGGCAGAGTGGAACGTAGCTCTTTTTGTTGTGTGCTATTTCGCGCTGTCGCGCGAAATAGCACACAACGTCTTTCCCTCGTTTTGTTTTCTCGGGTTAAGCAAATGCACGTCTTTCAAACGAATTTGGTATCATTGCTCTTCCGACGCTCTCGGATTCTCGCCAGCTCGATACTAAATCCGCTTAAAAGCTTTGTTCTCGCAACCTAGAGCAACGAAAGCTGGGAAAGAGTTGTATGGTCAAGTGCCGCTCTGCCGAAGGCCAAGCAGAAATAGAGCTATCGGATTCGCTATGATAAGGCGCTGAGCAGGAGAAAGCGGCGAAAGCAGCGCAAGGCTGCGCAAGCTGCGCAAAGGCCGCCCGTCTGGGAGGATGGCGACTTTGTAGCCGAAGGCGGACGCGGTTAGAGCCTTTTTTGATGGAAATCAACTTAGCCGCCCCTGTAAAACACAAGAGGGATGGAGCAAAATCGCCGCATCCCTCTTCGTTTCTTGTTCGCGCTCGGCTCTATTCGGGAGGCAATACCACTTCGCGCAAAAAACGTGCGCTCTCCTCGGGCAGCGCCGTATTGATGAACATCCCCGAGCCCATCTCAAAGCCCGCAGAACGCATCACCCGTGGAATGATCGTTACATACCAGTGCATATAATTGTTGCGACTCATCGTCACAGGCGCGGTGCGGATCACATAGTTATAGTCGGGGTTGTTGAGGCCGATATAGATCCGACGCAAAACCGTGCGCAACTGCACACTTAAATCACGCAGTTCCTCGTCGTTAATATCGAGGTAATTGCCCATATGGCGGCGTGGTACGATCCAAAGGTGGAAGGGCGAATAGGCTGCAAACGGAATAAATGCTATAAAGTGTTCGCTCTCGGCCACCACCCGCATGCCCGCTGCGGCCTCTTCGCGAACCATACGGCAAATCACGCATTCACGATGAGCATTGTAATAGTGCAATTGCTCATTTACACGCTGCAGAATGTTGTAAGGCACAACCGGCAAAGCAATCAGTTGGGTATGTGGATGCACCAACGAAGCCCCGGCGGTCAAACCGTGGTTCTTAAAGTAAATAATCTGCTCGATCCGGCGATCTTCTTGGATCAGAGCGCCCCGCAGTTTGAACGCCAACAGTGTACGTTCGACCTCTTCGACAGTCTCAAGGGCTGGGCAGGTATTGTGCAGCCGCGATTCGATAATCACCTCGTGGTGACCAACGCCCGAAATGGCGTTGTACATGCCATAATCGATCTCGTGGCGAATTCCCTCTTCCTGCAAAGCCGGATAGCGATTTTTTACCACCCGTAACTGCCAATCACCGCTAGCTGGAAGGCGCAGCTGTTCGAGATCCATCTCTTCGTTGCCCGGGCAAAACGGACAACTATCGGAATAGGCTGGTCGTTCTTCCAGATTCTCGGTCGCAGGTTGGACAAACTCCTCGGGTCGCCGCGCCCGCTCGGTCGCAATAATAACCCATTCGCGGGTCGCAATGTTCTGACGTAACTCCGGCATATCTCCCCCTACACGCCCGTTAAGCAGCCGTTGCGATTATACTACCGTTCTTGCGATTACTGCTCAGGCTATCCATCAACTTCACCTGGCTCATACCAAATCCGTTTAAAGACCTGCGCTCTTAGAGCACAGAAAAACAAAAACGGGGAAAGCGTTTGAGCGAATCAAGTTCCACTCTGCCGAAGGCCACATAGAGACTCAGCAACTGGATTTGGTATCAACTGCTAAGAACGACGGCGCCCACCATCCCAAGGGATGTCTTGCACGCCAGCGCGCTGGTTGGCGAGCCGTGCCGCCACAAACAACAGATCCGACAAACGGTTCAAATAGATTCCCACCTTGGGATTGATCTCCTCGCTGCGTTGCAGTGTCACACACTCGCGTTCAGCCCGTCGGCAGACTGTGCGCGCAAGGTGTAAAGCCGCCGCAGCAGTTGATCCACCCGGTAAGATAAACTGGCGCATAGCGGGCAGCTCAGCATCCATACGATCGATCGTCTGCTCTAAAAACGCGATCTCTTCGTCGCCCACCCGCTCGATGCGTGTCTTATCGCCCGGGGTCGCAAGATCAGAACCGAGCACAAACAGCTGGTTCTGAATGCGTTCCAAATCACTATCGAGATCTTCGGGCAGGCCATACGACCGCGCCAAGCCGATCGCAGCATTGCACTCATCGATCGTGCCATAGGCAGCAACGCGCAACGAATCTTTGGGAACGCGCTGACCGCCCCACAAGCCCGTCTCGCCGCTATCGCCCGTTTTCGTATATATCTTCACGAGAACGTCTCCTTACACCAAATCCGTTAAAAGAGTTGTACTCTCTCAACGCAGGAAAACAGAAACCGAGGAAAGAAAAAGAGTCACGTTCCGCTCTGCCGAAGGCCAAAAAGTAAGTGATACCAAATCCATTTAAAGCCTGCATGCTCTTCGCTCAGAAAAACGGAAAGCCGGGAAAAGGGTTGTGTGAGATTTCGCGCTGCCGCGCGAAATCTCACACACCAAAAAGAGTCACGTTCCGCTCTGCCGAAGGCCAAAAAGTAAGTGATCTACCGAATTTGGTATTACAAACCTAGAGACACGCCACAAATAGCGCCAGCTCTGTAGTGCGCTACCATGCAAGCGAGCATGTTCAAGATTCTACTTGGCAGTTCGCCCTCTACTATACATCAAGATCTCAAGCTCAAAGCGTTCGGCCCAAGATGCTACAATACAGCTATGGACTTCTCTAGCCTTCGCATTTCCACAAGCATCGAGCAGCAACATCATCGCCACAACCGTCGGCTCTAGCGCCAGCGAAGCTCAGCGAAGCCGTTCCAAAACTACACCACCTCATCTCGAATAAAGCTCGTCTCACGCCGTTTCTAACCCAACCTGTTAAAGCCAGAAAGGAAGAAGGCATGTCCGTTCAGGAACTCGCCTGCCTGCGCCTCGCAAGTCAAGCGATCAGCCGCCCCCAAAGCGAACAGCCGCTTGAGATCTTGCGCAGGCTCGTTGCGATTCAGGGCCAAGACTACGGCCACGCCAAGTGGGCCATCGGCCTGCGCAGCGCCGTCAATGAGCAACAGATCGAGGCGCTGATCGAGCAAACTCAGATCGTGCGCACCTGGCTGATGCGCGGCACACTGCACATGTTGGCGCTCAGCGATCTGCGTTGGATGCTCGGGCTGTTCGCCGAGCGCCTGCTGCAACAACGTGGCCGCCGCCATCGCGAGCTAGAGCTCGATCAAGCTACCTTTACGCGCAGTCGTTCGATCATCGAACAAGCCCTAAGCGGTGGCAAACGCCTCGATCGCCGCAGCCTGCTTGCTCTGCTCGAAGCCGAGGGCATTGTTACTAGCGGCCAGCGCGGCATTCATATCCTGCAACAGGTCTCGCTTCAAGGAGTGATCTGTCAGCTCAATGCAGCCAAAAACAATCCGCTCTTCGCTTTGATTGACGAGATCTGCCCGCCTGAAGATCCTCTGCCAAGCGAAGAAGCCATGCAGCGTCTGGCCCTCAGCTACTTTCGCTCGCGCGGCCCCGCCACCCTGCAAGACTTTATAACTTGGTCGGGCATGCCTATCACCGCAGCCCGCCGCGCCTTAGAAAGCGTCGCCAGCCAGCTCCAATCCCGCACCATCGATGAGCAAACCTATTGGTTCGATCGCGAGCTAGATCCTGTCGGATCAAAGCCCGATGCGCTCTATCTGCTGCCCGGCTTCGACGAATACCTGCTCGGTTACGGCCAGCGCGATGCCGTGCTCGACCCCAGCCATGCCAACTACATTGTGCCGGGAGGCAACGGCGTCTTCTTTCCGATCATCGTCTATCGTGGCCGCGTGGTTGGCACTTGGAAGCGCAGCCTAAAGAAAGATCAGCTCAACCTTACGCCCCAAGTCTTCGAGGCCAGCGATCAAATCGAACAGGCCGCCCTGCAAAGCGCCGCCGACCACTACGCTCGCTACCTTGGCCTTACAAGTCCCGCCCAGATCCTACAAGAGTAATCTTCAATCCGCTTCTTTCTTCCAAAACGCTGGCGGTAAGGGCTCTAGCTCCCATTCGGCTTCTAGCGCGTCCGCCTACGGCTACCAACGGGGCGCTCGCTCCAACAGTCTGCTAGCTGTGCCTCATCAGCGCCCGAAAACGCCACAATTCAAACAGAGTTATACCAAATCCGTTAAAAGAGTCGTACTCTCTCAACGCAGGAAAACAAAAACTGAGGAAAGGCAAAAAGAGTCACGTTCCGCTCTGCCGAAGGCCAAAAAGTAAGTGATCTAGCGAATTTGGTATTAGTACAAAAGCCAACCCTCACAAACAAAAAAGTGTGAACAAGCCTTGCAAGCCTGTTCACACTTTCGCTTACACAAGACACCTCAAAAGCTAACGTCCCGCAGGAGCAACCAAGGTAAATCGCACGATGCGATCTTGGCTCAGCTCCTCCTCATTGACACTATTGGGGAACTTCGGATCGAGCGTTCCAATAATCAAGCGATTCGGATTCAAACCTTGCTGTACCAAATACGTCGCGACGCTGTTCGCACGGCTCAAGGCGAATTCCCGAATCTCATCGGCGTTGAAACGTCCTTCTGGGCCGGGCCAAGCCGAGCTGCCGTCGATCTTCAGATAGAGACTTGAGCTACGCAAAACGGGCAAGACCTGTTCGCTTAAATCTTGCATAGCTTGGGCCGTCAAACGCTGGCTGTCCGGCTCGAAATCGATCTTCTCCAGCGGCAGTTGCACCACCTCTTGGGCGTTTTGTTGCTCTTGATCGCTCAATTGTGGCAGGTCAATGCGCGCCGTCAGTAGGAAGGAGCTATTCACGGGCGGGGTTGTGCCAAACAGCTCTTGTTGCTGGGCGCTACCGTTCACAAAGCGCCCGTCGATCATCTGGCTCAGATCGGCCTCGGGCGGATTCTGGCCTGCGTTGCGCCAGATCGTCTGGGCTTGGTCTAAACGATCGATCAGCAGGTCGCTCGAACGGAAGGCCAACTGATTCGCGCCAAGGTTGGCCTGAGCCAAGCTCTCGAGCGAGGCCGCCAGATCACCCTCTGCTGCGATCCCGCTCCAGCCATCGTGGCCCCAGCTGATCAAAGCTTGTTCCGCTGCTGCCTGATTATCGGTCATCAGCTTGAGCGCTTCGTACCAGGCATCATGGAAGGCTTGCAAGCCCTCACGCTTATTGTCGATGCTGGGGCGCGAGCTGACCAAAACATCTAAAATCGCGCGCAAACGATCCGAAGCGATCAAGACATGGGCGCCCGCCTGTTCAGCCTCTAAAACGTCTGGCTCCCAAGCCGAAACTGCATCGGCCTCACCCCGCAAATAGGCGGCTACCGCATCGGTGACGCTTTCTTTGGGCACCAAGACCACATCGCTCGGCCCCAAACCAGCCAGACTCAAAGAGTAGTAGAGGAAGAACTCGCCCACACTGCCTTCGCTATAGGCGATTCGCTGGCCGCGCAAAGCGTTAATGGTTGTGATCTCTGGTTTGGCCACCAGCTTATCTGCGCCAGCGCTCTCATCGATAATCGTAGTGATCGCGCCCGTGCTGGGGTCGGCATAACGCGCGAAACCGTCGAGCGTGGTCGCCAAAACATCCCACTCGCCGCTGCGTAGCTTCTCAAAACGCTCTACTTCCGAGAAATCGTTCTGTTCTTGCAAGCCAAAGGGAACCAATTCTAGTTCATAGCCCCGTTTTGCAAGCAAGCCTTCAACCTCTATCAAAATACCTGGGTAGTAGCTGGGAAAGGCATCGAATGCGAAGGTGATCGTCCCATTGCTGGCGAGAGGTGTGTCCGATTGCTGGTCCGGCGTGTTTGCCGCAGCGGTCGGGCTAGCATCTGCTGGGTTATCGCTCCCATTTCCTTGGGTTGCAGAAGGATCTGTAACGGGCTGGTTCGGCTGAGCAGGGGTAGTGCCGGCCTCCGGTTCGGTCGTTGCTACCAAAATAAGCGGCACTTCGGTCGGCTCGGCTTGACCCAAGCCCAGCGAACAGGCCGATAACAAGCCAAGCAGTGCCATCAAGAGCAAGCTCGTTCGTATTCGTCGCATCGTCATCACTCCTCCCACAAGAGGCGGCTTCCAAAAAGATCTGGTCAGCAGCGGCAGGCGATTGTCATCAATAGCCCAAATCGCTTAGCACACTCTCCCAGCTCTGCTCGCCGATCACGCGAGTCTGTAAGCGACCATCTTGCTCTTCAATAATCAGCTTCGGTGCTTCTGGTGCGAGACAGTGATGAGCGCCACCTTCGCCGCTTAACATCGATTGATAGGCACCTGTGCCAAAGAAGGCAAGGTAGAGCCCCTCTCCATCACTATGTTGACGAATATCGGGAAGTTCGAGAGGTTTGTGTTGATCGCGGGGATAAAAATCGTCTGAGTCACAGGTGCGCCGCCCACCCAAAATCACGGGTATCGTTTCGCGTTCGTGCTGGTTCAGCGCCAATACAATGAACTGCTGCTCTTCTACAATCAGAATGTCGGGCAAGGCCACCATCAAACTGCCGTTCAAGAGGTACCAAGTCGGCGCGCCTTGGTGCCCGCGTTTAATACGCCCAACCTCAAAGATATGTACACCGTGATCGGCGCAGGTATAGCGTCCATATTCGCCCACCACATGGGGATGCACGATCTGACGCTCGTCGCACCAGGCTTTAATCAGGCCAAGCAAGTATTCTACAAAACCAGCATAATCAAAGCTAAAGTCGAGACTATAAGCACTGGTCGGCATGCCGCCGCCGAAGTTAAAATAGGCCAGATCGGGCGCAAAGGGCAACAATTGAGCATAACCCTGCAACGATTCGATAATCTCTTTGCTAAAAAAGTGGCTATCTTCGAGTTGGCTGCCCACCATAGCGTGGTACAAGATCAGTTTATGCTTTGTGCCAGCGAGGCGCTTGGCAAGTTCCTCCATCTCTTCAGGCAGCAGGCCGAAACGGTCATAGCCATAGGTCGCACCCTCTTCCAGATCGCCCTCGTCTTTGCGTTCGCGCACGCCCAACAACAGAGGCTCGGGACAAGTCAGCAACTGCTCGAACTCATCAAGGTCATCGATGATCGGCACCACCTTGTCAAAGCCCGCCCTGCGCAAGCCGATGATGGCATCGATATAGGCTTTCTCTTTCGAGCCATTGCAAAAGATAAAACGATCGCTGGGAAGAATGCCATCTTGCCATAGACGCTGGGCGATTCGCACATCAAAGGCCGACGATGTTTCGTAATGTGCGCCCGCCCGAATCGCCGTGCGCACCACTTCTTCAGCAAAGTTAGCCTTAGTGGCATAGGCATAGTGCGCTTGGCCCTGATAGCCAGTCTGAGCGATCGCACGGGCGAAAATATCTTGCATGGCCTGTACGCGATGCGTAATCTGGGGGCAATACGAGATCTCTAAGGGCGAGCCATACTGACGAACCGTCTCTAAGAGATCGATCTGATCGGCAAACACCAGTTTGCCATCGCGCAGCCGAATAAACTCATTGAGCCGACCTTCCGAATCAGCCAAGCCTGCTAGTCGATCAGCATAGCGCATCTATCCCTCTCCTCTTTGAGTTATTGCGGCACTAAAATAAAGCCCGAAACGGTCGCTCGATAGCGTTGCCCGTCGCTATCTTCGCTCACTAGTTGAGGCGCACCACCGATATAGACCAAACTGCCCTGCTCTAACTGCACACCTTCGCCATACTGTTCGCGCGCTAGTTTCAGGTAGGCGGTTTGGAAGGCAGAGCTGAGTCCTTGCTCATTGGTGCCAGCCGGAACCACTATCTCAAACTGCTGTTGTAAGGGGCGTCGTATCAAGGTCTGAGGCGTGACGGTCGCTTGGTTTGTAATAGGCAGATCCCCGAGCGATGGGCTGAAAAAGGCATAGGCACCAAGCACCAACAGCGCCAAAAAGATCACCATACCAACAAGCATGCCCAAACAATTGCTACCTGTTGACCTCTGGAAAACTGACTGTTGAGCCGAACTTACCTGAGGCTGAGGCGCCTGCGGTCGCGCTGCTGCCTGCGGCTTTGATTGCTGAACCGCTGAGCGTGGCTGCTGAGGCGCCGACTGTGGCTGCTGAGGCGCTGAGCGTGGCTGCTGGTTCGCTGGGCGCGGCTGCTGCGATGAAGGAGCCTGCTGCGGCAACACCGTAGTAGATGCAGGTTGCGAAGGCTTTTGAGCCGTTCCATTGGCGGGTATGTTTGGCAAGGGAGTTGTACTAACACCCAAAGCCTTACAGAAAGCGCGCAACGAGTGGAAACGATCCTCGGGCCGCATTTCCAAAGCGCGTTCAATCGCATCTGAGGTGCGTTGCGAAACATTTGGTTTCAGGCTGCGAACCGGAGGAAAGGTGAAAGGCGGATGATCGCGCGGATCGCGGCCAGTTAATAGGTGGTGCATGGTTGCAGCAAGCGCATAGATATCCGATTCGACGCTCGCTAAACCTTGATACTGTTCTGGTGGAGCGTAGCCTGGTGTACCGATCTGTGTTCCGCGCTTACCCTTTTGGAATACCTTCGCAATACCAAAATCGATCAGTTTAATCCCTCCATTCTGCTGATCGATCATCACGTTCGAAGGCTTCATATCGCGGTAGACCATACCGTTGTCGTGCAGATAGTTCAGTACATCACAGATCTGCTCTATCCACTCTAAAACCCGGCTCTCTTCGATAGCTCCTTCTCGTTCGACAATATCCTCAAGGTCTTCGCCTTGAATAAAGTCCATCGCAAGGTAATTGCGCCCTTCATCGAGGAAGTGAGTGTAGACCTTGGGGATACGCGGATGCGAAAGACGCTCCAATAGCTCGGCTTCCGCAATAAAACGCGCGACAGACTCACTGCGCTCTTTGGGGTCAGTGAAGTCATCGAGCATCTCTTTGACAGCATAGATCTTATTGTCGTCGCCTACCGTCTCGTAGACCGCACCCTGGCCTCCCGACTTAATCACGCGGGTAATGTAATAGCGAGGGCCAGGATTATTCAGTACCATATCGAAACCGCAATGCAGACAGTAGCGCGCCTGTCGTCTGCCCGGTTTATGGCACCGTGGACAAAGTATTGTTTGCGACTGTGTCATATCACATCATTTACGAATGAGGAGGAACCAAAGTTGCACCTTTTCCTATAGGGTTTGAGTGCCGCTTATTAAGCATACCATAAGCCACCCAGTCTGAGATAACAAGCTCGAAACCAAAACTCTAAGCAAACAGTTTTTGTGGCGAAACTCAACGAAGAATACATCCTGTTACTATGAACATAGCCTGAACCTGTCGAAGGGTATGTTCGAGCAATCAAAGATTCTATCTGCTTTCACACTAGTTGAATTTAATATCTGGTACCGTATAGCGTGTACTCACGTTTCGCGCTAGCGATCTTATACGAAATCCGCTTGTTTCCTTTCTATCTGTCCTTCGGTAGAGTGGAATGGTACTCTTTTTGTTTTCCCCGGCCTTTCGTTTTCCTACGTTGAGAGCATGCAGGTCTTTAAAACATACTTGGTATTAGAGGAAATCCGTTTGAATTGTCGGCTTAGGAGAGGTCTTTCGGCACACACAGCTACACCCCTCGTTTGTTGGGCGGGATGTTGGTAGCCGTAGGCGGACGCGCCAAGCAACGAATGGAAGGGGAAAGACCTAGCCGCTGCAATCTGAAGAATGCAAGTGGTTTTGGTATTCGAGGAAATAGTAAGCGGAATTGAAAAGCATAACAGACTGTATCTGCCCTTTAGACAGCCCTTCTTGAGAGCTTGCCAAAGGACAACAAAGGCTAGCCCAAGGCTGCAACCTAGCGTACAAACCAGTTAGCAGAGCGCACGCACCTTGCTAACTGGTCTTATGCAAAATCCGCTTGATGATTTTCTATGTGGCCTTCGGCAGAGTAGAACTTAACTCTTTTTGTTGAGTGACATTTCACGCTGTCACGCGAAATGTCACTCAACTCTTCCCCACTTTTGTTTTTCTACCTTCCAAAGGCGTATGTCTTTAAACAGATTTGATCTTACACAAAAGCTATCTAGCGATGCTTTCGGCCAAACAACTAGGCAGCGAGCAAGCGCTTTAAAGCGAAACGCTCACGCCAGACCGGGCTGCTATAGTCGCCAGGTGCGCTCTGAACCAGATCGGCCACCAAGCGTCCAGTTGTGATCGTAAACTTAAAGCCATGGCCCGAACAAGGCGATGCCAAAACGATCTGCGGGTATTCTGGGTGACGATCGATAATAAAATCGCGGTCCGGCGACATCGTATAGCGGCAGGTGATCACATCGGTCGGATTCGGGCGCACCCCAACCATCAGCTCTTCGACTTGGCGGTTCATCAGAGCGAGCGCCTTCTGATCGACAGGGTGTGGCGGACTTTCCGGGTCGATCGGCGGCTCGGCCATCTCGACCGCCACCTTGATCTGACCGGGCCGCTCCCAGATCGGGAAGCCATAGAAGCCGGGCAGCTCTTTGCCTTGCCCATAGAGGTAGAGCGGACAGCGCCCCACCGCATAGCTATCTGGGTCTTCAACTTCGTAATAAACCACCTGCTGATGCAGCACGGGTAGATCGATCTGCAAACCAAGCTGTTGAAAGAAACCTGCCGCCCACGGCCCAGCCGTCACGATCGCATGGCCTGCTGTAGCGCTCTCTTCGCCTGCCGCGCTCGCAAAGCGCACCAGCACACCCTCACCATCGGGCTGCACGCTCAGCACCCTACACTCTTCGCGCAGTTCGGCTCCGGCAGCAACAGCGCCATCGGCCATCGCTCTGACACAGTTAGAAGCGTGCAGAATGCCCGCGCCCTTCTGTTCGAGCACCACCCAACCATCAGGCAGCCGGAACTGGGGGAAGGCTTGCGCTGCCTCTTGCTTATCGTAGATCCGATAGGGTGCATCGATCGTCTCCAAAGCTTGCACAATCGCTTGGAAATGCTCTGCTTGCGGATCGTCGATCGAGATGCCGCCCGTCATCTGCAAAAGGGGCGCTTGGTTATTGGCCTGCAACTCGTTCCAATAGTGAAATGCGATCGGCGCTAAACTTGCGTAATCTGCCAAATTATAAACATGCCGAATGATCCGGCTCTGGCCGTGGCTGCTGCCACGCACATGCCCGATCTGAAACTGCTCTAACAAGAGAACCCGACGACCGTCACGCGCTAAATGATAGGCGGCAGCGCTACCAGCACCGCCACCACCAACAACAATAACATCATAATGATGAGACATCGTAATGCCCCTTTAAATTGGATTGCGGATCGACTGTGCTGCCATTATAGCGCCAACTTTATTGACAGCTTGCGCCCAACACTCACGCGCTAGCCCGCCCAAACAAAAGGCCCCCTTTGTAGTCTCAGCTACGTCTCACTCTGCCAGATCTAGATCGTACGGCATTAGATTCAAGCGTGCGCCGATAATGAGCCAGAAACATACTCCTCACATCTTTGAAAACAATTCGGTTATTTTACACAAATAAATCAACAAAAATACCGTTGGTTCCGTTGATTGCCAAGTAAAACGAATACAGGTAGGCTAAAACTACAGCCCGGTACATACTTTCATAGCCGCGAATGCGAAGATTTTGAACCGTGTTGTTCATTCTGCATTGTGGTATTTCCAGCTCTTTGGCTGGTCAAACCACAAGAATTAGACCTGCCACTGTTGCCAGCCAAGCGCATCTCCTCCAACGACGGAATGAATACCCCTTGCAGATGAGACTATTCCCATAAAGTTGTTGACAATTCTAAGTATATAACGTATATTCTTATAAAATATGATCAAGAATGTCATATTTTAGTGGAACGGAGTGAACTGTTTATGGGGATTTTCCTAATTAGACGCTTCATCGCCATCATTCCGACCCTGCTAGCAATGACTCTCATCACTTTCGTTGTTATGCACTCCATTCCCGGAAGCCCGTTCGACCCTGCGGCCTTCGGTGGCAACGATCTTCCTCCCGAGGCGCTGGCGAACATCGAAGCCAAGTACGGTCTCGATCGTTCTTTGCCCGAACAGTATTTCAGCTTTATCTGGGGAGCTGTGCGCGGCGACTTCGGCTATTCGTTCGCCAACAAATCGCGCACGGTTTCAGAGCTGCTCGGCTCTACCTTCCCCGTCTCGCTCCAGCTTGGCAGCATGGCCTTTGTACTTGCACTGGTCGTCGGTATTCCCATCGGGATAGCATCGGCGGCCAAACGCAATAGTTGGATCGATCGCTTCTTCTCGCTGCTTACCATGCTGGGAATGACTCTTCCAAACTTTGTTGTAAGTGTGCTCTTGATCCTCTTCTTCTCGCTCTTTTTAGGTCTCTTCCCCGCCGCAAGCGTACGCTGGGAAGAGCCGATCACGTGGGTTTTGCCCACGTTAGCGCTTTCGCTCGGCCCGCTGGCGCTCTTTGCGCGTTACACCCGCTCGGGCATGCTCGATGAGCTACACAGCGATTATGTGCGCACCGCACGCGCCAAAGGCTTGCACGAACAAGTTGTGCTCTACGGCCATGTACTCAAAGCCGCGCTCTTGCCCGTGATCACGGTGGCTGGCCCGATCTTCGCTGGAATCGCAACAGGTTCATTTGTGGTCGAAACAATCTTTAGTGTGCCCGGTATGGGTCGTTTTTTTGTCACAAGTGTCTTTTCAAAAGACTATCCCGTGATTATGACCCTAGTCTTGATCTATGGAGCTTTCCTCGCCATCGCTAATCTGGTCGTTGACCTGTTATACGGTGTTCTAGACCCGCGAGCACGACACTAAAGCAAGGAAAACACGACAATGAGTATTGAGAGTAACGCCCCAAACGTTCTGCTCACAGGTCTCTCCTCGGCAGACGCGACCGACCAGTCGATCTTGCAGCGCCCGCCCCGCAGTTGGCTTAGCGATGCCTTTCGCCGTCTGCTAGCCAACCGCCTCGCTGTGATCGGCGCGATCTACATCGTGCTCTTGTTGCTGGTAGTGACCTTCGCTCCTATCATCGCACCACGCGGCTACGAAGCCCAAGACTATAACAATCTGCGCGCAGCACCCAACGCAGAATACTGGTTCGGCACCGATGCGGCTGGACGCGATATGTGGGCCAGAGTGATCTATGGCGCTCGCGTCTCGTTGATGGTCGGCATTCTGGTACAGATCGCAGCCTTGGCCGTGGGCGTGCCGCTCGGCCTGATCGCAGGCTTCTTTGGTGGGCGCGTCGATAGCATCATTATGCGGGTGGTCGACGTACTGTATGCCTTTCCAAACCTGCTGTTTGCGATCTTATTGATGGCCTGGTTGGGGCCTGGCATCGGCAACGTGATCATTGCGCTCAGCTTAACGGGCTGGCTCACGCTCTGCCGTTTGGTGCGCGCCCAAACCCTTTCGCTCCGTTCGCGCGACTTTGTAGTGGCCGCCGATGCCATAGGCGCACCAACTTGGCGCGTACTATTTATGCACATTCTGCCCAACACCCTTTCAGCGGTGATCACCGCCAGCACCTTCGGCATACCTCAGGCGATTTTGGCGGAAGCAACCCTAAGTTTTATCGGTGTTGGTGTTAGCCCACCCGTCCCCAGTTGGGGCCAGATGGTCAGCGACAACATCCTCTACATCCGCTCGGCCTGGCATCTCGCCCTCTTTCCATCCTTGGCTTTAGGCTTAACAATTCTGGCCTTCACCCTATTTGGCGACGGCCTACGCGATGCTTTTGACCCCAAAAGCAATCACTAAGCTATTGAGCGTTCGTATGTATCGGTAGTCTCTAGGCAAGCCTAGCTGAATCCAACGCGATGAAGCGCGGATACGTGTCTTGCGTATCCAGAAGCTCATCGCGTTTTGTGTGTGCGGTGGCTTGAAAACAAGCGACAAGCCCACCCTTGGCTTTGTGTACCCTTTTTTCGCAGAGATTCCTGTACAAAGAGAGGTTTTCCCATGGCAGAGCAGACTCCTAAATGGCTCGAAAACGACGAGCAGCGCGAACTCTTCAGCAAACGAATCGCCCAAGCTGCCAAACGCAGCGGTGTCAGTCGCCGCCACTTCTTGCAAAGCCTCGGCTTAGGCAGCGCAGCCGCCTTCCTTGCGGCCTGTGGTGCAGAGAGTCCCAGCGGTGGAGGAGCCGCCGCTCCACCTACAAGCGACAGCGCCCCGCCGCCAACGGCAGCACCGACCGCCCAAGCCGCCTCGAGCGAGCCGACCGGAGTGCCTGTCGCCGAAGAGACACAAGTCTTTCGAATCGCCTATAACGTCGACCCCGCCAGCCACGACTTCAATAAAGATCTCTACTGCGGCGGCGAATCCAGCCTGTTCGCTGGTCTCACCCGCCTATCGGCCGACTACGAACCCCTGCCCTATGCTGCCGAAAGCTGGAGCGTTTCGGACGATGGCACGGTCTATATTTTCAAACTGCACCCCGAAGGACGCTGGACCAACGGCGATCCCGTTACCGCTCACGACTTTGTCTACAGCTTCACGCGCCAGCTCGATCCCGCCACAGCCGCCAGCTATGCAGCGGTGTTATACGATATCAAAGGCGCGGAAGCTTGGAATACGGGCGCGGGCGGCAGCGCCGAAGAGCTGGGCTTAAAGGCCATCGACGACTACACCCTTGAGATCACGTTGGAAGGCCCGCGCGAATACTTCCCTATGTTGGTCGGCTACGCCTCGGCTCTACCCGCCCACCGTCCCAGCGTCGAAGCCTTCGGCGATAAGTGGACCGAGCCAGAGAACATCGTCAGCAACGGTCCCTTCAAGTTGGTGAAGTGGGAACACAACAAACAGCTTGAGTTCGAACGTAACGAAGACTTTGCCATTGCCGAAAAACCCAAGCTCAAGAAGATCATCGCCTCGATCATCGCCGATAACGCCGGTCTGCTGCCCTACGAAAGCGGTGAAATCGACTACCGCTCTAATACGGGCATTCCCGCCAGCGAGATCGCCCGCCTGCAGGAAGATCCCGAATATAGCAAACAGTTGCTGCGCGTGCCTCAATCGGCGACCGCCTTCCTTTCGCCCGAGGTCAATAAACCGCCCTTCGATCTGATCGAAGTGCGCCGAGCGCTGCAACATGCGATCGATCGCGAAACAATCATCAAGGTCATCTATGGTCTGGGCGAGCCAGCCTATAGCCTTATCTCGCAAGACCAGCCCTACGCCATCCCGCCCGAAGAGTATCCTGAGTTCAGCGAAGCCTATACCTACGATCCCGAATTGGCGAAAAGCCTGTTGAAAGGCACACCCTACGAGGGCGGCACCAACTGGCCCGAAGTCGCTCTGACCCTGCGCCCGGTCGGCCCGACCATTAAGCTGGTCGGCGAGGTATTGCAGCAGCAACTTCAGCAAAACTTAGGGCTCAAAGTCACGATCGAAAACCCCGAAGATGGTCGCGTCTTTATCACCAACCTTTTCGATGGTAAATATCAGTTGCCGCTTTATGTCTGGTTCACCGACTACCCCGACCCCAGCAACCACTACACGGCGATCTGGCACGGTGCCCCGGCCCGCCGCCGCTTCGCTTGGAAGAATGAAGAGTTCGATAAGCTGGTCGATGCCGCAGCGGGTGAACTCGATCGTAACAAACGCGCCGAGCTGTATATCGAGGCCGAGCGTATTATGGTTAAGGAGGCGGCCTATATTCCGCTCTACTACTCCTACGCGGTCAATCTCTTTAAACCCTACGTTCAGGGTATTCCGGTCAACAAGAACGGCTTACAAGTCACCGATAACAATATCTTCCGCACCATGAAGAACGAGCTCTTTATCGGCGAGAGCTAGCGGCTTCAACGTGCCTACCTAGAAGAGCGCGCAGGAACCCTGTCTGTTTTTGCGCGCTCAGCCTTGGAGCTAGACCATACAAAAGCGCTTTAGCTAGATCGATCCCTTCTAAAAGCCAAGCATATGTGCCCTTTCCCGTACTCCTTACCGACATCCTGACCACTAACCTTCCAACGGCAAGCAGCTAGAAGGTTTCAGAGTGCTTTTGGAAAAGAGCGTGCAGAATGAGGTGAGCGATTATCTGCTAGCGAGCCAATAAAATTGGTTTCTTATTTGAAAGAATCCGAGCGGAGTGTGTTATTATAGACCCCGTTCCATTCCCCATTCGTCAATCTAGGGTTTAGCAGAGGAGCTAACGCCATGGGTGCCGAAACAGCGCATAGCAGTGCGCACACAATGATTCCCCACCTCCGCACGCAGGGTACAAGCAAGCAGTTAATCGTCGATGGCAAACCATATCTGATCTTAGGCGGCGAGCTGCATAATTCGAGCGGTTCGAGCCTTGCCTATATGGAACCGGTCTGGCAACGTATGCAAGCGCTGCATATCAATACGGTGCTTGTGCCAGTCAGTTGGGAACTTGTGGAGCCAGCTGAGGGCGAGTTCGATTTCACGCTGCTCGATGGGCTGATTCACGGGGCGCGCCGCCATAACCTGCGGCTAATTATCTTGTGGTTCGGCAGTTGGAAGAACGGTCAGTCGAGCTATATCCCCGCTTGGGTCAAGCGCGATTACAAACGCTTCCCACGGGTACGCACCCGCACCGGCGAGCCGCTCGAGATTCTCTCGACCTTTGCGGAGGCGAACTGGCAGGCCGATGCCAAAGCCTTCGCCGCTATGATGGAACATCTGCGCCAAGTCGATGGACGCCAGAATACTGTGATTATGGTACAGGTCGAAAACGAGGTCGGTATCCTCAGTATGCCGCGCGACTACAGCCCCGAGGCCGAAGCCGCCTTCCATAGCCCTGTCCCGCAGCGTTTGATAAGCTATCTCGAAGGCAACCGCGATCGTTTGATTCCCGCCTTTAAAGAGCTGTGGGAAGCACACGGCGCTAAGACCTCCGGAAGCTGGCCAGAGCTGTTCGGCGATGGCCCCAGCGCAGAAGAAGCCTTTATGGCTTGGCACTACAGTCGTTATGTCGACCAAGTGGCTGCGGCGGGCCGAGCTGTCTATGAGATCCCGCTGTTTGTTAATGCTTGGCTAAACTTCACCAGCAATACTCCGGGCGATTACCCCAGCGGTGGGCCGCTGCCGCATGTGTTCGATCTCTGGCTAGCCGGTTCCGAGCATATCGATCTGCTCACGCCCGATATCTATGCCAGCGACTTCGATCGCTGGTGCCGCGACTTCACCCAACAGGGCAACACGCTCTTTATCCCCGAAATGACGCCCAGCGAAGTCGGCGCGCGCCAAGTCTTCTATGCCATCGGCGAACATAGCGCGATCGGAACATCGCCCTTTGCGGTCGATATCTATATGCAAGAGCCGGAGAACACGCCGCTCGCCAAGAGCTACGCCCTTTTGGAGTCGATCAGCCCGCAGATCTTAGCCCATCAAGGGCTCGGCAAAATGGTGGGCTTTAACCTCGACCTCGAGCACCCTTCGACAACCCGCTATCTGAACGGTTATCGCTTAGAGATCTCGCTCGATCAGGTCTTCCATATGCATGCCGAGATCGGCTATGGCCTGATCATCGCCGATGGCCCCGATCGCTTCTTGGGGGTTGGCAGCGGATTCCGCGTTCACTTCTATCCGCAAGAGCTGAGCAACAACGTGAAAGTGGGCTTGGCCTCGGTCGACGAAGGCCGCTTCGAAAACGGGCGCTGGATCGCAGGACGCAGGTTAAACGGCGACGAAAATGATCAGGGCCGAGCCTGGCGCTTCTCGCCCCACTACCTCGCTACCCAGATCTGCGAAGTCTACAGTTACGAATAGGGCCAAACAAACGAGCAGCCGCGCTTCTCTTTTACGTGGCTGCTCATACCGATTCCGATTACTCTATTTCTTTTTAGCCTTCGGCAGAGTGGAACTTGATTCTTTTTGTTGTGTGAGATTTCACACTGCGGCGCGAAATCTCACACAACTCTTTCTCGGTTTTCGCTGCTCCATGTTGCGAGAATGCTCGTTTTTAAGCGGATTTACTATCATTTTAGGCTGTGCGGAATAGTCTCTTCCCCCCATTCGGCTGCTAGCGCGTCCGCCTACGGCTATCAAATCGCTTTCCAACCATACAAGCCCTCAAGTCTTTCGCTGCTTGCACTGCGACCCATCGATGCATACTCTGTGCAGCTGCAAGCGCTGCATCTCAAGGCTATAAGCCGATGCAAACAAACAGGCGCGACTACTAGCAGCGCGCCTGTTCACGTAAAAGATTGTTCTAGTTATACAAAACCCGTTTAAACGCCTTTAATGCAGAAGCGGTGTTTTATGGATACAGAAATACAAAGCGTGGGAACGGGCTTGCTATTAGGAGCGCACCAAGATACCCAGCTTTTCAAGCAGTTGGGGCTGCTCAGCAACAGCGATACGAGCGATAGGACGCGCGTTACGCATCCAAGTATTTAGCTCCGCTACAGCAGCATCTCGGGCCTTAGTGGCTGCTTGAGCATTGCCTTTCTCACGCTCATAGCCATACCAAGTCTCCTCAACGGCGCGCAGCAGTTCAACGACCTCTTCGATCTGCCCGTGCGTAACATTGAACTCGCCCAAGCCTTCCAACAACTGGTTATTCTGCTGCACATTGCTATAAAAAGCGTGCAACTGATTGAGCCACAGCGCAAACTCGCGTTTGCGGCGCCCGCTTAAATGTAAGAGCTGATCGGCCGCCCGATCATCTTGAAAAGCGATTCGGGCGATCTTCAGCAAGGGGCGGTGTTTCTCTTCGAGCTGGCGACGCGCTTCTAAAAATTGATCGCGAGCCGCATACTGACGAGCATATTCGCGCTCATGCACGCGAGTCGCTTCGAGCGCATGCTGATAGAGCTGAAAACCTTGGTTGATACGAGCCGTATCATAGCCAAAAGCTGCGAGACATTCGGCGATAAACGGATCTTGCGAAGCGTTGTTGAGAAAGAGCTGAGCCTCAGCTAGTTTCTCTGCGATTTTTTGTTTTGGTCGTTGCATAAAGCGTCATCCTTTTCTGAATTAAGGTTGGTTGTTATCAGAGTTGAAAGGGATGTACGACGCATAATGCGCAGCGATTGAGGAGTAAGAGGTCGATCCGACCGTAAGAGGTAACGTTTCTACACTGTCTCGACACAAATAGGCTTGATATTGTTCCGTTTACAGTGGCCCATAACGATCGATTGTCGGTACACTGCGATTCCCACACGGTACACTGCGATTCCCAAGTGGTACACTGCGATTCCCACACGGTACACTGCGATTCCCACACGGTACACTACGATTCCCAAGTGGTACACTACGATTCCCAAGTGGTACACTACGATTCCCACACGGTACACTGCGATTCCCACACGGTACACTGCGATTCCCACACGGTACCTGCGATTCCCACACGGTACACTGCGATTCCCACACGGTACCTGCGATTCCCAAGTGGTACACTGCGATTCCCACACGGTACCTGCGATTCCCAAATGGTACAGTGCCGTTTTCTGCTGGTCCTTGTGTTCCTCTAGTCATCCTCCTTTCTTTGTTATAAGTCCCATTACAACTATCGCGATTTATCTGCGTTTAAAATGACATACAGTATCATTTCGATACTATGTAGTGCATAGTATAGACCAAACAGCATCTTATTTTGGGTTACAACTTGGTTCGCAATTTGTGGAGACACAGCATAAAATCTGCACATTTTAAACAATTTAGCAGCAGATACACACCATTTTAAGCTATTATATAATAAAAAGAGCACTTGGCTTATTTAAAAGCAATCTCATCGAACGAGCGCTATTTTCATAGCCCAAAATGGAGATGTACAGAAAGTTTTATAGGAATACAGCAATAATTTATTTCATAACCAAATAATAACAAAGTGCACCTTAACGCCTCACAGGAGGCAGCGTTGTTCTGAGCGTCCTCCTTTAAGCACGCTCTGCTTCAGGCGACTATCGCGACCTAGCGAGCGTCTTCGAGCTATCATGCAAGAACTATCGAGAGGGGAGAGCTTCCAAAATTGCGGGTTTATGCTGGAGCGCATCCTACAATAACAAGATCGGGCCGATCATAGGATCAGCCCGATCTACATGTTTGCTTTGTAGCGAAGCTCAGTAAAGCTCTACAAAAGCGCTCAGACAGCCTAGAAGATTGGCATACGCGGTGGAGCGGTGTTAAGCAAGATCTGCTTTTCCTGATCGGTCAGCTGATAGGCTTGATAGATCAGATCTGCAAGCTCGCGTTCCAGCAAGCTAGCCTCTTGTTTAGCTTGGATAACAGGCAAGAGCTCTTGCTGGTAGGTTGTTTGTAAATCGCTGATCTGCCGCATACTAAGCGAGCGCGTATAGGTTCGTTGGCGCTTCTGAACAGCTTCTATAAAGCCCTTTTCGTCGAGATCAGTGAAGCGCTCTAGCTCTTGCCCGAGCTTATCGATCGTAAAGGTGAGACGCAGCCAATCGGCCAGCAGACGGCGGGTCGCGTGCTCTTGCTTAGCGATAGCGATCAAACGTTGAACCTTCGCCTCTACTTTAGTACGTATCTCAGGGCTAGGTACTGCGATCGGAAGCTGTTCCACCTGTTCACGAAACATGCGTAAAGTGTCATTGATCCCTTTTTGGAGAGAATGGTGCATGATCCACCAGGCAATGGGTGAACATAACCAAGCAAGTACATAGAGATCCGAGGTCGGCCAAATATAACAGGTGTTCACGGGATAGATCTCCCGATCTTCATAGCAAAACCAGGAATACGTTGCAAGATCCTGTGTAATAATCTTGCCAACCTCAAACACGTCATAGTATGCACAAGAGCGTAATTCCCACCAAAAACGTCCCTGATCTTGGCGCTTGATAAGAGCAGTTTCAAACTGCTTTAAGTGTTGATAGATCGCAGGATAGCTCTGAGCAAAGATGGTTTCCGCTTGGGCACCCGCATTGCTCCAAGGCCAGTTCTGATTCTCACTCGACTTAAGCAAGATGATCCAGCGAGCATCCCAGTCGGATGCCCAGCGGCTAATATCTTGGCCACGAAGATAGGGCTTTAGCAGCTCGGCGCTGCGCGGATCGGCCTTGATCAGTTGCTGTTTGGTAGCCTCATCGACCAAAAAGGCCTGGTTATAGCCCGTCTTTATTCCGTAATAGGGTTGCACGCCTGTAAACTCGATCAGAGAAACACCTACCTGGCGGATCTTTGTTAAGAGCTGCTCAACCTCAGCAGTCTCTAGGCTCCAAGTAGCCGAAGTCAATCGGCTCTGAGGAACGGTATAGTGATGTTGTTGGACGTAGGATCCAACATTTGTTAGATTCTGCTGATCGCTTGGAACGATCGTAACTTCGATTTGGTTGGCTGCCAAAGCCTGATCAGGCTCGGTCTTTTCAAGCAAGATAATGCATGGAAAAACTTCTGCATCGGCAAAGATAGGAGCATGGCCAAAATCGATCAAACGCACGATACGGGACTGTGCGGCAAGCAACCCTCGTAAGCCCTCGCCGTAACCTGAACGCAGCCACTTGTTGGTAACGATATAAGAGAGGTAGCCTGTTTGGCGCAGCAGATGCAGCCCTTGATGGTAGAAGTAGGTATAGAGGTCGGCGGCTCCATGGTAGGTTTCAGGATAGGTCTGCTGCAAAAACGGCTTGAGAGCAGTGATCTGCTCTTGGCGCACATAGGGCGGATTACCGATCACTGCGTCGAAGCCAGCGGCGCTACCGCGCTCTTGCCCGTATCTATCGAAAAAGACTTCAGGGAATTCCAGCTCCCAATGGAAAAAGGCTTGGGCTTTGGCGAGCTGCTCAGCTTGATCGACCTGCTGTTGTAAAGCCGGAGGAAGAGTGAAGCTACGCCCTGAAACATAATCGCTGATGGGCTTCCAGAAAGTTGTATCGATCGGCTGGCCCCAAGCGATCGCGGTTGTAAGATCGGCCAGACGGCGATACTGTTTGACCAAGATCTCGCGCAATTCGTTATAGACCTGCTCTTGCTGCTTGATGTCGTCGATTGTGAGCGCAGGGTTTTCCTCGATCAAAAAGAGTGAACCAACAGCGCTAGCGATATGAGTACGGAAGCTCGGATCAGAGAAAAAGCTCATTTGGCCGCTTGCCATGGCCTGTGCTTGCTTGCGGGCCGCACGTTTAGCAGATTTTGTGACCGTTTGGGTGTTAATGGCTGCGATGCGAGTGCCCACAAGCGAGTTTCCACTGCGAATATGATGATCGAGGAACGACAGCGGGCGATCTTCGGCAACCGTCGCAAGCCACAGCGAGAGCTTAGTAAGTTCAACAGCGAGCGGGTTAAGGTCAACACCATAGATACAGCTTTGCACAACGCGCCGCTTCCAATAGCTTAAGTCGTCTTGATTGGGATCTTGGTTGGGTGCGACGATCCCCAAACTCAGAATAAAACGAGCGATATACTCGGTTGTAGCAACCAAGAAATGGCCGGAACCACAGGATGGATCGCAGATATTGAGCGACAGAATCGCCTTTAAACGGTCGTCATCGTCTTCATAGCGCGTCACAATCTGATCGAGCAGAGGCTGAATAGTTTCGGCTACGATATATTGCACAATATAGTCGGGCGTATAGTAGCTGCCCGTGCGATGGCGCTCGCCGTTGGCATCCCGCAGGTCGATATCCCAGTCGGCCGTCTTGATCGCTTCGAGATGATACTCTAATAAGCCCTCATAGATCGTGCCCAAATGGCGCTCTTGCAGATCGCGATAGTCGATAAACTGCTTATCGATACGCGCTAACTGATCGATAGCCTGCTGAAGACGTGCATCGCCGATAGAATGGGTTTGTAAAAAGGGATAACGCTGATCATCGAAGAGGCCACCGTTAAAGGTCGGGACATCAAGCGCTGGATCACCTTTATCGATAAGTTGAAAGAGCTGCTTCAGCCTCGGCCACATAATCGTTGTAGCGCGTAGCAGGCCCTGACCGCTGTCAAGATTGTTGGCTGTGTCTCGCTTAATCGCATCGAGGCTATAGGTTGTGCGATAGAGATGATTGGTTTTGAGCGGCAAGAGATCGCGCGCTTCAGCATAAAAGATAAAGAGCAAACGATAGAGGATGATCAGTGAATTGTCGTAAAGCTGTTTGAGCGTTTGAGGATCGGCTTGGAGCTTGTTGGACTTATCATCGAGAAAGCCTTGAGCAATATGGCGCAGCGCTGTAAAGACCTGCTCTTTGAGGTTATCGCTGATCTGCCGCGCATGATTTGTGCTGTTCTGTAAGATAGTATCAAGGCTGAGCGGCCCCGGTTGAAAGGCGTCGCGTCGGAAGAAAGCGTAGAAGTAGAGAAAATCTTGAAGATTGCCAGCATCAAGCAGAGCAGGCAGATCAACTTCATAGTAGCGATTGAGATACAACGAACTTGAACGGTGATAGAGCCGCCACAGTCTTCCGTTAGTAAGAATGCCCCAATCTAAGCCGCTATAGCGAATATAGTATCGATCTGATAGCTGGGATTGGTGTTATTTTGCTTTTGCGAGCCGGTTTTTTTCGTTGTTTTATCAAGCTGTACATCCCAAGCCTTAGCATCTCCAACCGCATAGGCAGCCCTTTTTAAGCGTGTGTCGTCTAGAACAATGCCACTGTTATTTGACTTGTCCGTTTGGGAAGCATAGAAGATATAGTCGGGACGTTGAACTGTCGTACCTACTCTCAGGCTCGATTGCACACCAAAAATATGCCCAAGTTCTTGGAGAGTTGGCATGATAAGAGTCTGCTCGGTCTGAGCCTCATTGAGTTTGCCTCGACTCGCATAGATCTGCTGCAACTTTGCATAGATCGGTTGAGCTTGGCTAAGCAGTTGGCTCCATTCTGGAAGGCTCGGTAGCAGGGTATTGAGGTAGTGATCGGAAAAGAGCTGGTTATTCCTATGAGGAAGCGCAGTTAAAGGCAGCTGAGTCATACTCATGGGCTTATTACCTGTAGCTTAAAAAGACTTGCTCTAGAGCACCTTATATTACTGGTATGCTAACATGTTCTCTTTGAAGGCGTCAATTTTTCAAACAAGGAATGTAGAAAACCATGGAGCGTCGATGCTCCATGGTTTTGTATTGCATAGCCAAACGGCAGGCACTATTTGCCTTTTTTCAAGCTCAGGAAGTAGCTTAGCGCGAAGATCACGACCGAGATAGCCAGACCTGGGCTCAGTAAGTTGGATTGACCATCCCAACTAATGACTTGGCCCAAGAAGAGCACGCCCAATACCACAATCACCACACTGATCAAGTTGTTTTTAAGGTCATCGAGGTTATGGATCACAAGCCAATCTGGGATCTCGATCTTGTCGTCGATAAAAAGCTCGTAGAGGCCGAGCGAAATGATGTAGAGCACAGTCGAAAGCAAGAAGAGATCGACGATTTCGATGAAACTGAGCAGAAGCGTTTTAGCCCCTTTGCTATCGACCGAGTGTGTAAAGGCATTAACGATAACGATAAAGGTTTCGGCTGCACCGTAAAAAAGCAGCAAAGTCGCTGCGATGAATACACAGACTACAGGAATAAGCGTAAAGAAACGAGTTGCTCCGATCAAACGACGCATGAATCACCCAACTTCTGTTATAAGCGCGAATAGTTCTCATATGGATGCAGCTTTGCTACAGCCGAATTATAACGGAACTTGGGGAAGTTTCGCCGCGATCAGTTCTTCGCTCAGTTGCCAGAGCAGTTGTTGGTTGGCGCGGTCATAGCTTGCGCCAGAGCTGTGGCGCATTTTCGACTTCACAAAGTATTTGCCCGTAGTCTGGGCAACATCGGGCGAGCTAGCGAGATAAATTGAGGTTTTAGCACCCTCTTCTGCAGAGATCATAAATGGCCTGCCCAAGCGAATAAACCATGCAAAGAGGTCTGAGCCGCCTTCGGCAAAGCCAGAGGCGATTGTGCCCGGGTGCAAGGTATTAGCCGTGATATTACGGCCTTTCAGGCGCTCGGCAAGGGCATAGGTAAAGAGAATATTGGCCAGCTTTGAGCGGGCATAGACAAACAAGCCGTTATAGCTTGTTGGATCTTGAAGCTGCTTGAAGTTCATGCCCGTAAGGGTATGGGCCAAGGATGATACATTGACAATGCGTGCCGGTTGGCTGGCCTCTAACACAGGTAACAAGAGCTTGGTGAGCAGAAAGGGCGCAAGATGGTTGACAGCAAAGGTCATCTCATAGCCGTCTTGGCTATTTTCGCGCTTGCTAAAGTAGGCCCCAGCGTTATTGAGCAAGACATCGATGCGATCATAGCGTTGTTTGATGGTTTCAGCGGCTGCGGCCACGGATGCCAACGAGGCAAAGTCGCCCAAGACGATGTCGATCTGGTCGTTACCGCTCCGTTGAATGATCTCTGTGCGAGCGGCTTCAGCCCTAGCGCGGTTGCGGCAGAGCATAACGATCTGCGCGCCCTGCGCCGCTAAAGCCACAGCGGTCTCTTTGCCAATTCCCGAGTTGGCACCCGTGATGATCACGCGTTTTCCTTGCATCATCTCGTTCGATCCTCCTCAGCTAGGTCTCGGGCAGCTTGTATGAGAAAACCTTATACCAAATTCGGTTGATTACTTTCTATTTGGCCTTCGGCAGAGTGGAACGTAGCTCTTTTTGTTGTGTGCTATTTCGCGCTGTCGCGCGAAATAGCACACAACGTCTTTCCCTCGTTTTGTTTTCTCGCGTTAAGCAAATGCACGTCTTTCAAACGAATTTGGTATTATTTAGTATAGCAGCCCCGTTAACAGCATAGAAGCGCACATCATACCAGATCTTGTTAACAAACTTAAAAAAGCCTTCGCTCTGTTTGAAACAAGCGGCCTTTGGCAGGATGAAACGGGGCTAGTCTATTGTGCGAGCGTTCACGCGGCAGTATGCAATCGCATATAGCTCTTCTCAAGGCTTTCGTTACTTCGGGTTGCAAGAGACAAAGCTTTAAGTGGATGTGCTATCAGAGCAGCTTGAGGCCAACAGAAGCTAAAGCGGTAATAAGAACAGGGCGCAAAGAGCTAGCCGAAAAAAGGAAGGGCGTGCCGAGTATTCGTTCCCAGCGACGACTCGGCACGGTTGAGGAGAGGTAGAGGAGATACATGCCGAGCAATCGTTCCCAGCAACGACTCGACACGTCCGCAGAATGAGGGGAAGTTGTGTTTGATAAGAACGTTAGCAGGCTCCCACAATGCGACCTACTCCCAGCTATAGGTCATTCAAAAACAGAGCGCTGCCAACGGATCGGGCCATACCACATACGGTATAGTTCCCGACAATAAAAGACGCGGTGTTGGCCCAGCAAAACAACACTGCATCTCATCGCATAAACGCGATTAGTATGGGGCTAACTATACACGAGCGCCTTAGAGCTTGTCATGAGGCTATTGTCCTATTTGAGACAGGACAAATTTTAGGTACTAAGATCTAGAGAAATTTAGCGACGATAGCTTACGATAGGGGAGCGTCTGTGTCACTGGAACTGTTTCTTGAGAAGAATCTGTAGCATCTGTTGAAGTATGAGGAAACTGAGGTCTAAACAGCTATGCGATATCGCTCCCTACTCATTTGTAGTCTGCTGGTCGTAGTGTGCAATTTCATTATTGTTCCAACCCAACCACAACCTGTAGCCGCCCAAAATACATCCAATTTCTCGATTTTCCTCCCCTTGGTTGTTAACGAATCACACGGTCAATCTCCAACCGAAGCCGCGCCAAGCAGCTACGACAAGATTCGCGCAGCCTTGGCAAACAAAACGATCGATCTAGATAGCGCCGCCCGCTTCAGCACCTACGCAGCCTTCGGCGATAGTCGCGTGCCCGCAGATTTCAAGGGCAATGACAGCGACGATCTGAGCGCTAACCTCGCCTTGCGCTGGGTGAAACAAGAGTGGAGCAAGCTCAAAGCAGAGACGCAACAAGAGCTGCAAGCCTTCTTCGAGCCGCCCACGGCTAGTGAGAGCTGGCATGCCCAAAGCCAGATGGGGCCAGCGAGCGCCGTGCAGGTGCAGGGCGATGAGCCGATTGTGTGGCGTTCGATCAGCGATGCCAATAAGCCGGTGAAGGTCTGGTATCAAGAGCGCTACGGGGCGACCGATAAAAGCAACGCCCAAATTATTTTCGATCTAGCGAACGATAAAGCTTGGCCGAAGCTGAAAGAACTATTCCAACTGGAACCGCCGAGCGATGTGTTGAAGAAGAACAACGGTGGAGACGGTCGCTATGATATCTATCTGGTGGCAAAGCTGACCCGCACCGTTAGCTACGAGAAGTGTGAGGATACTCCCTCGTATGTGCTGCTTAACCACAGCGATCTCGATGAGGCCAATGTCGCCACACAACTAGCTTTCGCCTTTTTGTATAGTTACGATCTAGCCGAAAGCTGCTCGGAATACGATTGGATCAGTACAGCTACGGCTGTTTGGGCCAACGACCATATCTTCGCTAAGAACCAGTATGAGCATAAGGTGGCGAGCCGTTATCTCGATAAGACCGAAGTTTCGCTCAACAGTCAAGAGAACAGCAAAGCCTTGGCGGGACGTTATCTTTGGCCGTTCTATCTGGCCCGCCAACTGGGCAACCCCGATCTGGTGCGTCAAATTTGGGAGAGAAACGAGCAGTTCAACAGTTTAGCAGCGATCAACGGGGTCATTCCCGATGGCTGGCAGAAGCATTGGCCAGCCTTCGCGCTCAACAACTGGAACCAGCTGCCCGTCGATGCTTATTACCAACAGGATAATTTAACCTCAAGCGCTAAAGCAACTGCCGATCAAACGATTGGGCTGGTTGATGGAAAAGCGGTTGAGCTGATCAAAGAGGTGAACCTGGCCCCTCTAAGCAGCAAATATTACCGCTATCGTTTCGCTGGTGGAATGAGCAGCGTCAGCTTCTATAACGGCTGGAACTATAAACTCAACAAGGATGTCAACGGGGGCTATAGCTTCGACGAGTTGACGAACAACGAAGCCAAGGATATCAAGGTTCAAGCGTTGGTGAAGGCGGGCGGCAGTTGGCAACCAGCTCAAGATTGGTCGGAGCGCCCGCTCTCGTTCTTCTGCCTCGACGGTGCAGCAGACAAGATCGAAGAGCTTGTGTTGGTGGTTAGCAACAGCCAGTGGGAAGATCGTACTAAGGAGTTCAAACCGCTCGGCGAGGCGCCCATGCTGACTGCTTCGAACGTGGGTTGTTATCGCTGGGAGGGCACGATCAAACATACTCGCAACTCTGCCTACAAAGAGTTCCCGGGCTTCAGCCATATCGAGATCACGGCCAATATCGTTTGGCAAGCTATCCCTGAGGGCCCGATCGATCCCAACCAAGTGGTATGGCTGCCCTATAGCTTCCAACCGGCTTCGGGTACGATTCAGTTTAAAGAGAGCTATGAGCGCTATGTTGAAGGCACAGATGGGCCAGTGCTAGATTGTGGCGGAGCAGCGACCGGCAGCCAAGCGGTGACCGAAAGTGCAGGTGCACTGCATCTGACACCGGTTATCTACCCGCACCTGCCTAGCTCGCAGCGCGCCATCGCGGGACACCTCTACACTTATATGGATATCATAACGCCGCCCTGCGAAGACTCGAACGAAGAGAATATGTTTGTGAACGTTTGGGATCTCGGGGAGGACATATTGTTCACGGTTGATGCCGATGGACGCCGGATCAAGGGAGCGTACAGCCCAGAAGCGGTCTGCGATGAGTGGGAGACCTGCGATGAGCGTTATGAGTGGGAATTTGTGATGCGCACCAAGTAACACGGCGCTCAAGACTTGAGCGTATTGATAGCAAACCCGGTTGAAGAGGTTGTTTGTTGTGTGCTATTTCGCGTGACAGCGCGAAATAGCACACAATGCTTTCTCGCGTTTTTGTTTCCTTGTTGCGAGCCTGCACATCTTTAAGCGAATTTGGTATTGTTCAAGCTCTCAGAGGCTGTTTTGGTCTCAGGCGCTTGTGCTCCCTTCTCCCGCAATGCGGGAGAAGGGTCGGGGATGAGGGCAGGCTAGCCCTGTTGATAGCCGTAGGCGGACGCGCTAAGAGACCGCATGGAAGGAAAAAGACCTCGCCGCTAAAGCGCTGATCAGATCGTGCCCTGCTTGCGAGCGATAAAGGAACAGAGGATCATCAGCAGTCCGAAGACAACCAAGAGCGTAAGAGCGATGCGCAACGAGCTGAAGTTTGAAATCATGCCGAAGATGGGCGGGCCTGCCAAGAAGCCCGAGTAGCCGACGCTGGCCATAGCCGCGATGCCGATGCTCGGTGCGATGCCGGGCGTGCGCGACGCCGTGCTAAGCACGAGCGGAAAGATACAGGCCAGGGCAATACCCATAATCGCAAAGCCGATGATCACGATCAGCGGTACAGTGGTTCCTACCACCATCAGCGCGCCGATGGTTGTCAGAACGCCGCCGCCCGCCATCAGTTTAAAGGTGCCCACGTAGCGAGTGACCCAGTCGCCGGTCAGGCGGCCAAACGCCATACAGAGCGAAAAGGCACCGAAGGCTGCCGCACCCATAGCGGGCGAACTACCAAGGTGTTCGCGCAGGTAGATCGCGCTCCAGTCGCCGACCGCACCTTCGGCAACCAGGTTACAGAAGGCGATGATACCGAGCGGAATAAGGACGGGCGGCGGCAGCGAGAGCTTGAAGCCTTCACCTTCGTTGTTGCCTTTGTCGACCAACAGAAAACGAGTGGCGATGGTCATGGCGATCAGACCAAATACGCCCATCATCGAGAGGTGAGTCTGAAGCGAGAGGGTTTGAGCAGCGTATCCGCCCATAAACGCGCCGATCAGGCCGCCCAAACTCCATAAACCGTGGAAGGAGTTGATAATGGTTTTGCCATACAGGCCTTCTACCTTGGTCGCTTGAGCGTTCATGGCGACATCAAGCGAGCCGTTCCAAGCCCCGAAGATAAAAAGCGCCAAACTGATCAGCCAGAGATTGGGCGCCAGACCGGGCAGGAACATAGTGAGCGAAAAGACTAGGGCGGCGACGGTGGTTGTGATCTGACTGCCAAAACGACTGATGGCAACGCCCATAATGGGTTGTCCGACCAGTGCGCCAAGCGCGGAAGCGAGCAAGGCCAAGGCTAAAGTGCCATCGCTCAGTTGGAGCGCTTGTTTGACATCGGGGATGCGGATCAGCCAGTTGGCGACCATAATGCCATTGATAAGGAAGATGGAAGAGATTGCGATACGCTCTTTGCGCGGCACAATGGCGGCAGCCTCAGGGAGAGGATGGGGTGTCATAAGCTTCCAATACAACTAGAGTTTACAGCTGAAAAACGATGTGAGACAGTATACCATTGTTCCTCCGGCGAGAAAGAGTTCTGGAAACTTGGCATTAAAAAGTGGCTCTGGTTTGGAGGCTCTGGAAGGGAGTGATACCAAATCCGCTTGTTTACTTTCTCTTTGGCCTTCGGCAGAGTGGAACTGACTATGTTAGCTACACACAACGAATACAAGGAGGAGAACTGAGTTCCCCTCCTTGTATCAATAAATCAGAAAAGATATGTGAAAAACACCAAACGCGGGAGCAGTGTTTTCGGCTATTTCGAAGTATCAGCTAACGCGACAATCGCCTGAGCGATGCGAACATATTTATTTTCGGCAAGATCACGAATGGTTTTGATGTTCAGCGCTTTTTGAAGCGCTTCAGCATCCGCTGCACTCACACCAGCAATGGCATCAACGGGAGCATCAGCCAATTCAACGAACTCTTTCTGTTCATAGGCCTTGTCCAACTGGGCAGAGATATCAGCCATGATCTAATCCTCCTGTGACAAAGCAAAATATGCTTCGACAATACGCTCCAATTGCGATTGTCGGAAGTATATACATAAAAAAAGCAGGCTTAGTTACGGGTATTTTCGAGCTTTTTCAAAATCATTTTTAGGTTGTTGGAAGATCGCCCCAGCCGAGCGATCTACTTGTGATAGTGCTTCTGGCCTGCTGAGAAGGTAGGGCGTTTGCATATATAAGAGAATAGCTAAATTGAACTATTGAGTTTGGCGAAATCTCAGCGAGTATGCAACAAATTGGCGAAAAATGACGTCTTTATACTTGTGATGAAATAGTATGGTTATGATTTTAGTAAGGAGCAGAAGCGTGAGAGCACTGAGTTGTCCCAGCAAAGCTACGATCACTCATACTCATATCATCCATACGAGCGAGCGCCTTACCCTCGACACCTCACTAGAGACACTGGACCGCCAACCTGAACTTTTAGATCAGGTGGTTGCCTCATTCTTTGAGACGCCGCAACAGCACACGCTCGAAGTGATCATCGATCGACCGCGCTCGCAAGACAACTAAATACGCCAAATGAATGGTTGCATTCTTACCTGGGTTGGCGTTCAAAGCTGGTAATTTGGTTGTGCATGGACGCTGAACCCTCCTCCTTCTCTTCCCTAACCATCTTAAAGATAAGCGATAACATACACAGGCTGCGCTCTCGGCAGCAGAGCTGGGTATGCTTGAAATATACCTTGGTGTTGGCAAGCTTTGGATCGCGCTTGCTGCTAACATCAAGGTTTTTTATGTGCACGTTTTTTGCTGCCTTAGCATACAAAAGGGCAGCACAAGCTCGCTCTCAAACTGTGTGATACCAAATTCGGTAGATCACTTACTTTTTGGCCTTCGGCAGAGCGGAACTTGACCATTTTTGTTTCCCTCGGTTTTTGTTTTCTACATTCCTAGAGTACAAAGTCTTTAAACGAATTTGGTATGAGGTAACTGGCACAACAATAAAGCTATAGCTCGCCCGTTTGAGTAAGTGATAGATCTAGCGGCAAGGTCCCTAGCCCAAAACAGTCTCAAACCGCGTCCGCCTACGGCTACCAACAGCCCGCCCGCCGCACGACGTCTGTATCCGTTTGCGTCGCTCCGAGCGCTCTCTGTTCCCAAACGGATTTCGTATGCCATAACAGATACTTTGATATAGTTAGGAGGCGATATGCACGCTAAATACCCTCTCACACCCGCTTTGCGGTATATGAGCACGATTCGCAGATTGCTGGCGCAACAGGTTCACGACCCGCTGACAGCGAGCCGAGGCTATGCCAGCACTTGGTCGCAGCGGATTTTGCATGGTTGGTTTCCAGACGCACTCTGGATCGGTTCAAAGGAGGGTAAACAGATCGCGCTCACCTTTGACGATGGCCCGGACGAAACGGACTCGTTACAAGTGCTCGAACGTTTGAAGCGTTTGGGAATCTCGGCGACCTTCTTTTATGTTGGCGAACGGGTCGAACGCAACCCCGAGATTGTGCGCCAAGCGGCCGCCTTCGGTCATCAGATCGGCATTCATGGTTACCGCCACCGCGCCTTTCCGCTGGAAGCGCCGGAGGCTTTGCGGGCACAGTTGGCACATACCCAACGTTTGCTGTACCAGATCAGCGGTTTGCCGCGCGAACAGATCTGCGCTGTGCGACCGCCATATGGACTGTATACGCCAGCGATTCTGCGTTCGTTAGTGGAGTGGGGTTACCGACCAATCATGTGGAGTGTGGTACCATTTCATTGGCTTCAAACTCCCGATCGCAGTATAGCTCAAGTCGAAAGCCTAATACAGCCCGGCAGCGTGTTGGTTCTGCACGAAGGCTTGGGCGGCGCCTCGGTGGCAGACTTGTGCGAAGTACTGGTTAAACGACTGCAGGAGTCAGGCTACAGTTTTATCAGTATCGATGAGATGTGGCAGAGCGCGAAATCTGCCACCTAGGAGAGTGCCGAATGACTGTTGTGCTCGATGGAATTATGCAAGTGGTAACGATCGCTTTATTGATTTTTATGATCGCTGCCTTGGTTGCACCATTTGAAGCACTGGGTTGGTGGGCGGGTTGGAGTAAACGCTGGCCTGATCCGCTGAGCCTTCCGCCAATTCCGCTCGCGAAACAGAATGGCAAGCCAAAGAAAGCGTATCTTATCTATCTCAGCGGTGTAGGAATCACAAACGCTGAGCGCCCTATTCCAAAAGAACAGAACTTTATCGAAATGCTTCAGAAAAATCTGGCCGATACAGAGGTGATCTGGGGCATTTTTCCTTATTCGTCAGTGAATAACCCACTGACGGGGGCACGACTTTCGAGCCGCTTTTGGGCGTGGGCCGAGAAGGCGATGCGCCGCCGTTGGACGCGCGACGTGTTTCGCTTGGTGGCGATTCGTAATACCTTTCAGGTGGCGGTGTCGGCAGATCGGCGTTACGGGCCGGTCTATAATTTTGGGGTTGCACGAGCTATTTTATTGCGGCTGCTCGATGCTGGCTACGAGATCGGCTCTTCTGCACCGATCATTGTGATGGGCTTGAGTGGCAGCGGCCAGATCGCGGTGGGGAGCGGTGCAGTGTTGCACCGTCTGCTGAATGTGCCGATTTGGGTGATCTCGATCGGAGGGGTGCTAACGAGCGATCCAAGCATTCTTGAGATCGAGCATGTCTACCATCTGGAGGGGAGCAAAGATCATACCCACTATTTGGGGCAGATTTTGTATCCGGGCTGCTGGCCGATCTTTCCTAATTCGGCCTGGAACCGTGCTATGGCGGCTGGCAAGCGTACACGAATCGCAATGGGGCCGATGAACCATATGAGCAAAGGCGATTACTTCAGTCGCTCGAGCTTTTTAAGCGATGGCCGTTCGCATGTCGAGCATACTGTGACGACCATCAGTGGGATCGTAGAAGAGATTAAAGCGAAAGTCTATGCTAACTAGCTTGTTCGGTTTCATTCAAGACCTGTCATATGTGCTGGGCGCGGCGCTGAGGCTTGAGCCCGATCTGCTGTTAGAGATCGCCTCTGAACCCGAGCGCGATCTGTTGATTATGACGATCTGCATTTTAGCCGGAGCCTCGTTGATGGCAGGCCAGAGCGTGGTCTTGTTCGTTAACCGCGTCTCGCCGCTGCGTTTTATCTATAGTTTGTTGCTGTATGGCTTGGTCTTTACGGTCGGTTTGGGTTTGTGGGCGAGCAGCGCTTGGCTGAGCGCGGTATTGTTGTTTGGGGCGAACCAGCCGCTCGATGTAGCGCTGCGGATCGTCGGTCTGGGCTGCGCGCCGTTGGTGTTCGGCTTTTTGATCGCGATGATCTACTTCGGCAGCAGCATCGAGTGGTTTTTACGGGGCTGGTGTCTGCTGATCACGATCGGTCTGGTCGAGAGCAGTTTTGCGTTTAGCCTGTGGCAAGCCTTGGTGTGCGGAATCATCGGATGGCTGATGATGCAGCTTGTGACATATATGATCCAGCGACCGCTCTCGCGCTTGCGCGACTGGCTATGGCGTGCGGTAACAGGCACACAATTCGATACCAACGAGCAAGATCTGTTGAAGGAAGCAACGATTCAGCTGCGCTCGCGTTTGCAGGCGGCGCGCCAAGCCGAGTGATAGCAAATCCGATAGATCACTTTCTTTTTGGCCTGCGGCAGAGCGGAACTTGACTATCTTTGTTGCGACTTTTCGTTGTGCTGTGTCAAGAGAATACAAGTCTTTAAATAGATTTGGTGTGAACGCGGTGCTGTATGCAATAAATTGCGTACATTCTTTTGGCCAGAAGGGAACTTGACTTTTTTGTTGAGAGGGGTTTCGCGCGTTAGTGCGAAACCCCTCTCAGCTTTACCCCCATTGCGAGCGAGCAAGTCTTTAAGCGGGTTTCGCAGCGCTCCCTTCTCCCGCAATGCGGGAGCTGTACATTAGCCACAAATCGACATACGGTCAGCGTTATCTGCCCTCACCCCCCGGCCCCCTCTCCCGCACTGCGGGCGAGGGGGTGAATGGTGATGTTGTACATGAGTCATCCCGAACTTTTTAGGGGAATGGTCCCCGGAGGCGGGAGGGCAGC